>NZ_JNXY01000020.1 GCF_000717135.1 Catenuloplanes japonicus | reverse complement strand
CCGTGTGCGACCAAGCCAGCAACCCTCGATCTACCCGTGCGCTCAAACCTCAACAGCGCACCCCGCAAAACCACTGCCCAGCAGCTACACCAAGCCCCCAATACAAACTGCCACCGCCCCACCCAAAGTGACCACCGGAGGGGTTCGGGGCATGGGGGCTCACTGAGGGATCAAGCCTGACCGCCCGAAGTGAGGCACCATGCCCCGAACCCCCACCCAACGCAACCCGCGCAACGAAAGTCAGAAGTCGCGAAAATCGCGAAAATCGCAACCACCCACGGACGGCGAGCCCGCGGGAGCATACGGAAATCAACCACGCCGGAAGCGGGAATATCCGCTTCTAGGTCTTCAAACTCGTGATCATGTCCTGCAAACCGACCGCATGCCCAGGAAGCGCCGTCCCCGGAGCCGCCCGAAGCCCGTCAAGAATCACCGCCATCGCACGTGCCAGCATCTCGTCCCGCCCAGGCCCCGGCCGCAACAGCAACGACCCGAGAACCGCAATATCCCCCGTGCCGACATCAGCACGAAGCGCCCCCTCGGCCTGAGCCCCCCGGACTATCTCATCGAGCAACTCAAGAATCTCCGTCCGATGACGAACAATCTCCGGATCGTCATGAATGGCATGCCAGGCTGCCGGCGAGAGTAGCGACAACCGCAGACTGAGCCGTAGATCGGTAGACCGCCCGAGCAGCCGCACCAGCGCGTCCCAGGAGGTCTCCTCCTCCGCGAGCGCGGCCCGCGCCTCGTCGGCGAGCGCCCCGAAGTTGTCCTGCGCCACCGCCCGGACCAGCGCCTCACGATCGGGAAAGCGCCGGTAGAGCGTGCCGATGCCGACGCCGGCGAGGCGCGCGATCTCTTCCATCGGCTGATCGGTCCCACCGTGCAGGAAGGCCCGCTTGGCCGCCGCGATTATCTGGTCACGGTTGCGCTGCGCGTCGGCGCGGAGGCGCATCCCCTGCTCGGTGGACATGCGCAGATTGTGCCGTGGACTTCGCCGCGGCGGCGTACTAACGTCGGATTTAACCGGAAGCGTTTCATCCACTTCCAATCGATCTTCGATGATGGGATGACTCTGATGACCGCTCCACAGCTCCAGACGACCCGCAGCTGCCCGTTCGCGCCGCCGCCGGAGCACGTGCAGCTGCGCGACCTGGAGGCCCCGACCAAGGTCACGATGCCGGACGGACAGGAGGCCTGGGCGGTCGCCCGGCTCGAGGACGTGCGGGCGTTGCTGACCGATCCGCGTTTCAGCTCCGACCGGAGCCGGCCTGGCTTCCCGGTGCTGGTCAAGCAGCGTCCGAAGCCGGGCATGTTCCGTCCGGTGCTGCTCACGATGGACCCGCCGGAGCACGGTCCTGCCCGGCGCGCGGTCGTCGGCGAGTTCACGGTCCGGCGGATGGAGGCGCTGCGCCCGAGGATCCAGCAGATCGTCGACGAGCACATCGACGCGCTGCTCGCCGGCCCGGCGCCGGCCGACCTGGTGCAGGCGCTGTCACTGCCGGTGCCGTCGCTGGTGATCTGCGAGATGCTCGGCGTGCCCTACGCGGATCACGACTTCTTCCAGAACTGTTCCACGCAGATGCTGCGCCGGACGACGCCGCCGGAGCAGCGTGCCAAGGCCGCGGACGAGATCCGGTCGTACCTGCGGGATCTGCTCGCCCAGAAGCGCGCGCACCCGGCGGACGATCTGCTCACCCGGCAGCTCCCCCGCTACGACGACCCGGAGGACCTGGTCGGCCTCGCGTTCCTGCTGCTCATCGCGGGCCACGAGACCACGGCGAACATGATCTCGCTCGGCGTGGTGACGCTGCTCGACCACCCGGACCAGCTGGCGGCGCTGCTGGCGCACCCGGCGCTGACTCCGGCCGCGGTCGAGGAGCTGCTGCGGTACTTCACGATCGCGGAGTTCGCCACGTCCCGGGTCGCGAAGGAGGACGTGGAGCTGGGCGGCGCGCTGATCAAGGCCGGCGACGGCGTGGTCACGCTGGGGAACGCGGCCAACCGCGATCCGGCCGCGTTCGCGCGCGGCGACGAGTTCGACGTGGAGCGTGGCGCGCGGCACCACATCGCGTTCGGCTTCGGCCCGCACCAGTGCCTCGGCCAGAATCTGGCCCGCCTGGAGCTGCAGATCGTCTTCGACACGCTGTTCCGCCGGATCCCGTCGCTGCGCCTGGCCGCCGGCGTGGACGACCTGCCGTTCAAGGACGACGCCTCGATCTACGGCATCTACGAACTGCCCGTCACCTGGAGTGCGCCATGACCAAGATCCTCGCCGACACCAGCCGCTGCGTGGGCGCGGGCCAGTGCGTCCTCACCGACCCGGACGCGTTCGACCAGGACGAGGACGAGGGCCTGGTCATCGTGCTGGCGCCCGAGCCGTCGGACGAGGCCGCGCTCGAGCGCGCCCGCCGTGCCGCGCTCATCTGTCCCAGCCAGGCGCTGTCCCTGGCGGAGTGACCGGCGCTCAGAGCGGGGGGTCGGTGGCGAGCATGTGCAGGACCGGGCGGAGCTCCTCCAGGTCGACGCCGCCGACCTCCTCGGCGAAGCGGACCACGTCGTCCACGTCGAGGCGGGGAAGCTCCGTGCCGGGCGCGAACGAGTCCGGCAGGTCCGGCAGGTCGGGCACGCGGGGCAGCGCCGGGAGCGGGCCCAGGTCGAGCGTGCGACGGACCGCGTCCAGCATGGTGAGCAGGTCCGCGCGGGCCAGCTCGCGCAGGAAGGACCGGTCGGTGCGGGCGAAGCCGCGCGGGTCCAGGATCGCGTCGACCACCACGCGCTGGCGGCCGCGGCTGACCGTGACGCCGGGCGCGTCGCCGTCGCTGTAGAGCGGGGCCAGGTCCAGCGTGTGCAGGCCGGCGCGGGACCACCAGCGGCGCCAGCGCGGGTCCGCGTCGGTGGCGGCGATCAGCATCTGCATGGTGGCGTCGTACGCGGGCCGGGTGCCGAGCACGGTGTGCAGTCCGCCGCCGTAGGTCAGCCACACGTCCTCGTCCGGCGCGTCGTCCGCGGGACCGATCGGGGACCAGAGCGGGTTGCTGCCGGTCTCCACGCTCACCGGCGGCTCGTGCGTCCAGGCCACACCGGTCGACCGCTCGTACGCGTTGGCGGGCACCGCCAGCAGCCACTCCGCACCCGGCGCGGCGAACGCGGCGATCGACGGCGGGTCGTCGAACACGCGCCGGTAGGTCTCCCGCCCGGCCGCCACCACCGCGCACCGGGCGGCCAGGAACGCCTCCGTGCCACCGGGCACGAAGCCCGCGTGCACCGGCGTGTCGATCGCGTGCACGACCACGGCCAGGTGGTCCGCGAACGCGGTGATCTCGTTGATCGGACGGCCGGTGAGCTCGGCGGTGAGCGTGGGCACCGCGTCGTCCAGCTCCTCCGCGGACAGCAGCGCGACCGCGGTCCAGAACGCGCGCTCATCCATGCTCGTCACCCCGCTCCCGCCACACCGGCCACCTCAGTCAACGTAACCGCTCGGCCGTACCTCCGGGGTGGAATCGGCGCGGGCGGCCACGGCCGTCCCTCGGATCCAGCCCGCCCGCCGTCGCCGGGCGTGGCGCCGAGCCGGAGGAGCGAAGCGACGACCAGTAGCATGGCCTCCTTGTGAGCGCCACGATGATTGCCCGCGACCTTGCCGCCGGACACGGGGACCGGGTGCTCTTCTCCGGTCTGGACCTGGTCGTCGCGCCCGGTGACGTGGTCGGCCTGGTCGGTGTCAACGGCGCCGGCAAGTCCACGCTGCTGCGGACGATGGCCGGCCTCCTCCCGCCCGAGCAGGGCGCGGTGCAGGTCAATCCGCCGTCCGCCACGGTCGGCTACCTCCCGCAGGAGGCGGACCGGGTGCCCGGCGAGTCGGTGCGCGCGTTCCTGGCCCGGCGGACCGGTGTCGCGGACGCGCAGGCCGCGCTGGACGCGGCCACCGAGGCGCTGACGCTCGGAAGACCCAAAGCGGACGACGCCTATGCGGAGTCACTGGAACGCTGGCTGGACCTCGGCGGCGCGGACCTGGACGAGCGGGCCGAGGAGGTCGCGGCCGACCTGGGTCTGACCGTCGGCCTGGACCACCCGATGACCGGGCTCTCCGGCGGCCAGGCGGCCCGTGCCGGACTGGCGTCGCTGCTGCTCAGCCGCTACGACGTGGTGCTGCTCGACGAGCCCACGAACGACCTCGACCTGGACGGCCTGGCCCGGCTGGAACGGTTCGTCACCGGGCTGCGCACCGCCACGGTGCTGGTCAGCCACGACCGCGAGTTCCTGGCCCGGACCGTGACGCGCGTGGTCGAGCTGGACCTGGCACAGCAGCAGGTCAACACGTACGGCGGCGGCTACGAGGCGTACCTGGAGGAGCGGGAGACCGCGCGGCGGCACGCGCGCGAGTCCTACGAGGACTACGCGGACACGCTCGGCGGTCTGGAGGCGCGCGCCCGCATGCAGCGCGGCTGGATGGACAAGGGCGTGCGCAACGCGCGCCGCAAGGCCACGGACAACGACAAGATCGGCCGCAAGCACCGGGCCGAGGCCAGCGAGAAGCAGGCCGCGAAGGCCCGGCAGACCGAGAAGATGATCGAGCGGCTGGACGTGGTCGAGGAGCCCCGCAAGGAGTGGGAGCTGCGGATGACCATCGCTGCCGCGCCCCGGGCCGGCGCGGTGGTCGCGTCGATGCGGCAGGCCGTGGTCAGCCGCGGCGCGTTCACGCTCGGCCCGGTCACGCTGCAGATCGACTGGGCGGACCGGGTCGCGATCACCGGCGCGAACGGCTCCGGCAAGTCCACGCTGCTCGCGACGCTGCTCGGCCGGCTCGCGCCGGACAGCGGCGACGCCGGGCTCGGGCCGGGCGTGGTGGTCGGCGAGGTCGACCAGGCGCGCGGGCTGTTCCTCGGCGACGACGCGCTGATCGACGCGTTCTCCGCGCACGTGCCGGACCAGGCGCCGGCCGAGGTGCGGACGCTGCTGGCCAAGTTCGGCCTGCGGGCCGACCATGTGATGCGCCCGGCCGCGTCGTTGTCGCCGGGGGAACGTACCCGCGCCGCCCTGGCTCTTCTTCAGGCGAGCGGCGTCAACCTGCTCGTGCTCGACGAGCCGACCAACCACCTGGACCTCCCGGCGATCGAGCAGCTGGAGTCCGCGCTCGAGGGCTACCCGGGCACGCTGCTGCTGGTCACGCACGATCGCCGGATGCTCGACGCGGTCCGGGTCAACCGCCGGCTCGCCGTCGACGCCGGAACGGTCACGGAAGAGCGTCTGTAACCGGTTGGCACCCGCGCGCCTACCGGACCGGCACCGCGCGCCGTATTAGCTATGTCACGAAGCACATTGTTCAGGGGGTTGTGGTGAGCACTCGCGAAGCCGTCCGGGCAGAGGCGCTGTTCGCTTCCTGTCTGCAGGCATCTCAGGGACCCGCGGAAGCCGACGTCCGCGCCGCGGTCCACGACACGCTCGGCCGTCTCGGCGAGGGCGGCTGCGCCGGGGAGGTGGCCGGCGAGTTCGGCGACCACCCCGAGTCCGCCGCGGACCGGATGACCTGGGCGCTCCGTATGATCAGCCGCTGCTACCGCGACTGAGATTTTCCACCCTTCACGGGGGTACGGGCGAGAGGCGGTCATCTGTGACGGGCTGGCGGGACACCGGGCTTCCGGTCGAGGCGGTCCTGCCGTCGCTGATCGGCGCGCTGACCGCGCACGGCGCGAGCGTGCTGGTCGCACCGCCCGGCACCGGCAAGACCACGGTGGTGCCGCTGGCCCTTGCGGACCTCGGCGGCCGGGTCGTGGTCGCGGAGCCGCGGCGGGTGGCCGCGCGCGCCGCCGCACGCCGGATGGCGTCGATGCTGGGCGAGCCGGTCGGCGAGACCGTCGGCTTCACGGTCCGCGGCGAGCGGAAGGCGGGCCCGCGTACGCGCGTCGAGGTGGTCACCACCGGCGTGCTGGTCGCCCGCATGCAGCGCGACCCGGAGCTGCCCGGCACCGCGGCACTGATCCTGGACGAGTGCCACGAGCGGCACCTCGACTCCGACCTGGCGCTCGCGTTCGCCGCCGACATCCGCGCGAACCTGCGCCCCGAGCTGCTGGTGCTCGCCACCTCCGCCACCGCGGAGGCGGACCGGATCGCGCGCTGCCTCGGCTCTCCCCCGATCGTCACCGCCACCGCCGCAGTGTTCCCGGTCGACGTGGTGTGGGCGCCGCCGGAACGGCCGATCCCGCCGCCGCACGGGATGCGGGTGGAGCCGCGCTACCTCGACCACGTGGCCGCCGTGGTCCGGCGCGCGCTGGCCGAGAGCGACGGCGACCTGCTGGTCTTCCTGCCCGGTGCCGGAGAGATCGGCGCGGTGGCCGGGCGGCTGTCCGGGCTGCGCGGCGACGTCGACCTGATCACGCTGCACGGCCGGCAGGACTCCGGCGCCCAGGACGCGGCGCTGCGACCCGGCCCGCGACGACGGGTGGTGCTGGCCAGCGCGGTCGCGGAGAGCAGCCTGACCGTGCCGGGCGTGCGCGTGGTGGTGGACGCGGGGCTGAGCCGCGTACCCCGGATGGATCTCTCGCGTGGCCTCGGTTCACTCGCGACCGTGCGCGTCTCCCGGGCCTCCGCCACCCAGCGCGCCGGCCGGGCCGGTCGTGAGGCGCCGGGGCGCGTGTACCGCTGCTGGTCCGCGGCCGAGCACGATCGGCTGCCCGCGTTCCCGTCCCCGGAGATCGCGGACGCGGACCTGACCGCGTTCGTGCTGGAACTCGCCTGCTGGGGCACGCCGGACGGCTCCGGCCTCGCCCTGCCGGACCCGCCGCCCGCGGCCGCGCTGGAGGTGGCGACCACGACGTTGCGCGCGCTCGGGGCGCTGGGCCGGGACGGCCGGGTCACGGCGCGCGGGCGGGCGATGTCGCGGATGGGCGCGCATCCGCGGCTGGCCCGTGCGTTGCTGGACGGCGCGCCCGCGGTGGGCGCGGACCGGGCGGCCGAGGTGGTGGCCATGCTCTCCGACGACACGCTCACCGGCCGCCGCGACGACCTGACGGCGGCCTGGCGGGCGCTGCGCACGGGCGCGGATCCGGCGGCGTCGGCCCGCTGGCGCGCCGAGTCCCGGCGTCTCCGGTCGGCCGCGGCCCCGGCCCGCGAGGCGCAGCGGGATCGCGAGCGGGGTGGCGGCGGGCAGCGGCTGACGGATGATCTCGCCGCGGGGCTGGTGGCCGGGCTGGCGTATCCGGAGTGGCTGGCGCGGGCACGGCAGAGCGGGAGTCAGGACTATCTGATGGCCGGCGGCACCGCGGCGGAGCTGGCCGACGGTTCCGGGCTCACGGGCAGCCCGTGGCTGGCGATCGCGGCCGCGGACCGGGGCGCCGGCCGGGCGAACGCGCGGGTACGCCTGGCAGCCGTGATCGACGAGGAGACCGCGCGGGAGGCCGGCGCGCCGCTGCTCGCCGCCGCGGACGAGGTGGCCTGGGACGGCGACGAGCTGCGCGCCCGGCACGTGGAACGGCTCGGCGCGCTGGTGCTGCGGGAACGCCGGCTCGCGCAACCCGATCGGGCGCTGGTGGCCACGGCGCTGCGCGAGGCGCTCACGGAACGCGGCCTGGGCACGGTCCTGCAGTGGGGACGCGAGGCGGCGGCGCTGCGGGAGCGGCTGGCGTTCTGCCGGTCCGCGCTGGGTGAGCCGTGGCCGGACGTGAGCGACGCCGCGCTGCTGGACCGCCTGGACGAGTGGCTCGGGCCGGAGCTGACCCGGGCCCGGCGGCTCGGCGATCTGCGGCGGGCGGACCTGGGGTCGGCGCTGCGGCGGCTGCTGCCCTGGCGGGAGGCGGCCCGGCTGGACGAGGTGGCGCCGGAGCGGGTGACGGTGCCGAGCGGGTCGCGGGTGCGGCTGGACTACGCGGATCCGGCCGCGCCGGTGCTGGCCGTGAAGGTGCAGGAGGCGTTCGGATGGTCACGCGCGCCGATGGTGGGTGACGGCCGGGTGGGCGTGGTGCTGCACCTGCTGTCGCCGGCCGGGCGGCCGGTCGCGGTGACGCAGGATCTCCCGTCCTTCTGGAAGAACGGATATCCGCAGGTCAGGGGCGAACTACGGGGTCGTTACCCCCGGCACCCGTGGCCGGAGGACCCGACCACCGCGCCGCCGACGAAGCGCACGCAGCCGCGCCGTGGGTGAATCCCGCCGTTCCACTCTGTCGCGTTCCCGACACCAATTCCACCCAAAAAAGCGACATATGGTGTTTTAGTGCTTGAAAGCAGCTGGGGCGAACCGGCTGCAACGGCTTATGGAGGACCGCATGGCGACCATCATCGCTGCCGACGACGATCCGGACTTACGCGCCATCGTGGCCTCGATCCTCCGGCGCGCCGGTCACGTCGTGCAGCTGGAGGAGGACGGCGCGGCCGCGCTGGCCCGGGTCCGCGAGAACCGGCCGGACGTGCTGATCATCGACAACCAGATGCCGCGCATGACCGGCCTGGAGGTCCGCAACGTGCTCCGCGCCGACCCGCGCACGGCCGACCTGCCGATCGTGCTGGCCAGCGGCTCGCTGCGGGCGGAGGAGCTCGATCCGCCGAACCCGCTCGACTACCTCGTCCCGAAGCCGTTCACGTCGGGCCATCTGCTCGAAGCCGTCGAGTTGGCCCTGCTCGGCGCCGTGTTCAACCCGGTCCGCAACTGACCCCCGACTCAATGTTGAATCGCGTGGACCGTAGAGTTCGCGCCGCGGCGGCCCGCGCCGGCAGATTCACCGGCTCTCCCGCAAGAGACCCCCGGCCGGGCCGCCGATCCCGCAACCGCTCGGGCCGGGGCCTGAACATACCGGCCCTCCGGCAGGCGGCACCGGCCCTCCGGCAGGCCGCGATCGCACGCGGCAGGCCGATGCGGCGCTCGCGACAGGCGGGCGCTACCCGCCCGAGATTCGGGGAATAGCCGGTCGCGGCCTCGCACTGCCATCGGGAGCTGACCGGGAACATCCCCCGACGCGGCCTGACACCGCGAGGCGTCGCCCCGCGGTGTCAGGAGACCCGGTCAATCGAGGAGTCCGGCGGGAGATCCGGCTGGGGGCGTTCCAGTGGGGAGCGGCGGGGGACCAGGTAGGGGACGGTCGCCGCCACGAGGCCGAGGACCAGGCAGGCGGTGCCGGCGATGCCGACGGCGCCGCCGGCGTAGGCGACCAGGAAGCGGCGTGGGCTCAGCTCCTCGATCGACCAGTTGATGACGTCGTGGGTGAGCCAGAGCAGGACGCCGGCCAGCGCCAGTGCGCCGAGACCGCTCAGGACCAGCAGGACCGCGGCGCCCGGGGGGCGGGAGAACCCGGAACCGGGCGGGTCGGTGCGGTCGAAGGCGACCAGCAGCAGGCCTGCGGCGGAGGCCCAGACGCCGGCCACCAGGAAGGCGGCCACGGCGTCGCTGGGGCGGTGCCAGCCGGCGGCCAGCGTGGCCACGCCTGCGAACGCGGCCCAGCCGGTCAGCGCGAGCGCGCCGGGGCCGCTGATCGCGCGCGGCAGCACCAGGATCAGCGCGATCGCGACCGAGGCGGCGATGGTGGTGTGGCCGCTGGGCAGCGTGTTGCCGACGTCGACGCGGTCGGGGTCGATGCCGTAGTCGGGGCGCAGGCCGCGGAGCTTGAGCAGCTGGGTGCTGAGGTTCGCGCCCGCGATGACCAGGGTGGCGACCACGGCGAGCAGGAAGCGGCGGCGGAACACGGCGATGAAGAAGACCAGCGCGGTGACCAGCGCGAGCGAGACGACGGACATCGCGTTCAGCACCAGGTTGACCGGGCGTTCCAGCTCGTCGCGGCCGATCCAGTTGGCGGTCAGCGAGATGGTGTCGACGGCCTGCCCGGTGCGGGTCTGGACGAACAGGCGGTAGACGGCCAGCAGTGTCGCCGCCTGCGCCACGGTGAGCGCGACGAGCCAGGTCGCGAGGTATGCCTGTCGCCGGTCCATTTCAGGACGATAGACGACGAAACGCAAAGCGCAGTCCGGTGACCTCCAGTGTGCGCGGGAGCGGGCGGGCGCGGCTGAGCCGGTCGGCGTCGGCGAGGCGCACGTCGTACCCGTCGAGCAAGCTTTTGATCATGGAAGTGGCGGTGCGGAGCGCCAGGTCGGCCGGGAGCCCGGAGACCACCGGGGTGAAACGGGCCGGGCGGTGCAGCCAGAGCGTGGGTACGACCAGCGTGGTGCCGGCCGGCAGTTCCGCGCCGTCCCAGCGGGTCTTGCGCCGGGTGTCGCGGAGGATCGCGGGCTCGTCCGGCCACAGCCGCCGGGCCTCGCGCACGCACGCCTGCAGCATCGCCAGGTCGGTGCGCGCGGACGCCAGCGTGTCCGGATGGGTGGCCAGCAGGCCGAGCGTGCGGTACGCGACCGCGCCCGCCTCCTCCAGCTCCGCCAGCAGTTCCGGTGCCCGGCCGGCCATCGCAAGGCGGTCCGCGCGGCGCAGGTGGGCGCGGATCCGGGCGAGGAAGCGCCAGCGGACCGGGTCGCGGCGGCGGCGCAGGTAGCCCCAGTTGGCGTCCTGACGCAGGCGATCGAGCAGCGCGGTGAGCAGTTCGTCGTCGCGGGCACCGTCACCGAGCACGATGCGGCGGACGGCGTGGCGCAGCGCCGGCCGCACGTGGTCCCAGTCGATCGTGCCGTCCGCGGCCAGCGGCCGGATCTCCTCGCGGACGATGCGGTCGACGTCCCCCGAAAGATCTGCATAAGAGGATAAATCCGCAGAAATCGTGAAGTGGGCCAGCGCGCTCCGGCGCTCGCGTCCCACCGGCGGGAATTCCTCGGAGAGCACACGCCGGGCGTCGCCCTCGGACAGGATCAGCGCGACGGACCGGCCCGGCACCGTGAGCCGCAGCGGCCCGGTGCCGTACCGGTCGCGGAGGCGGTGCACCTCCGCGTCGGCGTACCGGTCCAGGCCCCACCGTGCCACCCACGGCCGCGGCGACACGATGCCACGGGCGAGCCCCGGCGCGAGCACCCGGGTCAGCACCCGGAGGGTGTCCCGCGCGCCGGCCCGGGGCGGGCGCCGCCGGGCCGTGCCGCTCTCGGTGCGGGGCGCGCCGACGGTGAAGGTCGCACTCATACCCCACGGGTTACCCGGGCTCCCGGAAGCTACTCCTTGAGCAGGCCCTCCCGGACCTGCCGGCGCAGCACCTTGCCGATCATGCTGCGCGGCAGCTCCTCGGCGATCACGATCCGGCGCGGCGCCTTGTAGCCGGCCAGCCGCTCGCGGGCCCAGGCACGCAGCGCCTCCGGGTCCGGGCCGGCGCCCTCGGCCGCGACGACCACGGCGACGACCTGCTCGCCCGCGTTCTCCGCGGGGATGCCGACCACAGCCGCGTCCGCGACGTCGGGGTGCGTGCGCAGCACCTCCTCCACCTCGGAGGGGTAGACGTTGAAGCCGCCGGTGATGATCAGTTCCTTGATCCGGTCGACGATGGTGAGGTAGCCGTCCTCGCTCATCACGGCCACGTCGCCGGTACGGATCCAGCCGCCCGGGAGCAGCACCTTCTCCGTCTCCTCCGGCAGGTTCCAGTACCCGGAGAACACCTGCGGGCCCTGGATGTGCAGCTCGCCGGGCTCGCCCTTCGGCACCGGCCTGGACGGGTCCTCACGGTCGGCGAGGCGGACGTTCGTGGACGGGAACGGCACGCCGATCGAGCCGGCCCGGCGGCCCTTCGACATCGGGTTGCCGATCGTGATCGGGGAGGTCTCGGTCATGCCGTAGCCCTCGATCAGCAGGCCGCCGGTGATCTTCTCCCAGCGGTCGACCGTGTCCGGCGGCAGCGCCATCGCGCCGGAGATCGCGTACCGGGCCGAGGACAGGTCGACGCCGCGCTTGACGGCCTCCGCGCCGAGCCGGTCGTACATGGTGGGCACGCCGGGGAAGAACGTCGGCGGACGGCGCGTGATGGCGTCCAGCACCATGCCGGGCTCGAAGCGGGGCAGCAGCACCGTGGTGGCGCCGATGGACACGGCCGTGGTGAGGCAGAGCGTCAGGCCGTACACGTGGAACATCGGCAGGACCGCGTAGAACGTCTCGGCGCCGGGGCGCAGGCCGGGCACCCAGGCCAGGTTCTGCGCCGCGTTCGCCCCGAGGTTGCGGTGGCTGAGGATCGCACCCTTGGGCGTGCCGGTGGTGCCGCCGGTGTACTGCAGCAGCGCGGTGTCGGAGGCGGACGGGTACGGCACGCTCTCCGGGACCGGCGCCGCGCTCGCGACGATCTTCTCCCAGCTGAACGCGCCGGCCGGGACCGGCCCGGTCATGTCCGCGCGGGTGCGCCGGGCCTGCGCGACCGGCAGTTTCAGCGCGAGCCGCTTGAGCGTGGGCAGCGCCGCGGTCAGGTCGACCGAGATGATCGTCTCGACGCCGGTACGGTTCCTGGTGGCCTCGACCAGGCCCGCGACCTTCTGCCAGACGATCGCGACGCGCGCGCCGTGGTCCGCGAGCTGGTGGGCGAGCTCGTCCTTGGTGTAGAGCGGGTTGTGCTCCACCACGATCGCGCCGAGCCGGAGCACGGCGTAGAACGCGACGATGTGCTGCGGGCAGTTCGGCAGCACCAGCGCGACGCGGTCACCGGCCCGGACGCCGAGCGCGTGCAGCGCACCGGCGGCGCGGGAGACCTGGTCACCGAGTTGCCGGTACGTGGTGGCCGCGCCGAGGAAGTCGAGCGCGACGTGTTCCGGGAAGCGCGCGACGGACTCCTCCAGATTCGCCGTCAGCGGCCGTTCGGGCACCGTGATGTCCGCCGGGACGCCCTCGGGGTAGGCCGCCAGCCAGGGCCGCTCGTCTGCCACGCGCTCTCCTACGGGTCCGTAACCTACGTTGCCGTAGGTTACCAGCCGGATGATCGGAATCCGAGCACTGCTCACGGTCACATCGATCGGGATAAGACCCCCCGCTAACGGGTAATTTTTTCAGGTTCACCCGATCAAGGGGGCGATCGGGTGGGCACTGCTCCCCTACCATGAGGCACGCTCGCACGCAGCGTCGCACGGCGAGTCTTCACGCGCACCACGCCTTTGCGAGGTTCCTCATGACGACCGAGCCGATCGAGTCCACCGGGTCGGCGAGATACACCGATCTCTCGCCCGTGATCCATGCGACGACCCGCTGGCTCCTCTCGGCGTACCCTCCGCTTCCCGGTTTCCTGTCCTTCCGCCTGGCGGAGGAGCAGGTCCGCCCGGCGGTCGCGCTCGCGGCCCGGCTGCGGTACCCGACCGACCTGGACGCCGGCCTGCTGCTGCTGACCGGCACCGGCGGCGCCGGGCGGCTGGACTGGCTGACCGGCTCCGACGTGCACCCGTCGCCCGGCGAGCCCTGGCGTGCGGAGGTAGACGAGGTGCTGGCCAGCTGGGCGGCCGCGCTGCTCACCGACGCGGACCTGGTCTCGGCCGCGATCGCGATCGCGCCGGTCGCGGAGGATCTGGACCGGCTGACCGCGCCGGACGCCCGCGACCTGGCCTCGGCCGCGGACCTGCGTCACCCGGAGCGGATGGCCGCGATCACCGCGCTGCACCTGGTCTCGCTGGAGGAGACGCTGGCCGCGGCGGGGTACACCGGCTGGTGAGGCCGATCCACAGCGAGAGCCGGGTGTCCGGCGCGTCCAGCGCGTCGCCGAACAACGCACGCAGGCGCCGCAGCCGGTAGCGGACCGTCTGCGGGTGCGTGTGCAGCGCGGCCGCGGCCGGGATCACCTGGCCCTGCTCGCGCAGCCAGGCCAGCAGCGTGGTCTCCATCGTGGCGCGTGCGGCCGGGCGCAGGCCGTCCAGCGGGGCCAGCACCCGGCCGGCCAGGTGCTCGGCCAGGCCCGGCTCCCAGCCGAGCAGCAGCGGCACCAGGTGCGCGTCGCACTCGATCACGCCCGGGTGCCCGGTCGCCAGCGCACGCTGCGACAACCGGTAGGACAGCCGTGCCCGCGCGGTCTCCACGACCGGCCCGAGCGCGGCCCGCCGGCCCGCCAGCGACCGTTTCAGAAGATCAAGAGCAGGCGGCGAGGGTACGACCACGCGCGCCGCATCATCGATCACCGCGGCCACCGCGCCGGCGCCGACCACGCGGGCGAGATGGTCCGCGTCCGTGCCCTCCACGCTGGCCACCACGACCGTCTCCGGCAGCGGCCAGCGCGCCGCGTCCGCGGCGGCGTGCAGCGCGGCCTCGCCCGGCGGGTCCGCCTGCGCCAGCAGCGTGATCAGCCGCCGCCGGGCCAGCGCCCAGTCGTGCCCGGACTCGCGCTGCGCCGCGAGGTAGCCCTCCGCGGCCACGCCGGTCAGCGAGTCCGCGAAACCGAACAGCGCGCCCGCGATCAGGTAGAGGTCGGCCGGCGGCGCCACCTCGTGCGCGGTGACGAACGCCCAGATCTCGCGCGCGCCCAGCGTCACCACCGCGCGCAGCGCGTCCACCCGGTGGCCCTCGTCGAACTCGGTGCGCCCCAGCGCGTGGAACACCTCCAGCGTGCGGCCCATCGTGCGGGACGGGTCCGCGATGCCGTCGGCGAACGCGTCGACCGCGGTGCGCACGCCCAGCTCCACGTTCCGCCCGGTGACCGGGCGGCCCTGCCCGGCGAACGCGGCCCGGACCGTGCCCAGCACCGCGGCCCGCAGCTGCGGCCGGAGCACGCGCAGCCTCGTGCCGGCCTCGGGCGGCAGCCGGGCCAGGCCGGGTTCCAGGTCGAGCAGCGCATCGTTTGTCATCGCGATGACAATAGCGCCGCTGATTTGTCACCCGAGCGGACAGTCTTTTGGCATTCAGATACCTAGGGTGGGCTCATGGATGCGGATGTCATCGTCGTCGGCGCAGGGCTCGCCGGACTCGTCGCGGCCGTCGAGGCGGCGAACGCCGGGCGGCGCGTGCTCGTGGTCGACCAGGAGCCGGAGCAGAACCTGGGCGCCCAGGCGTTCTGGTCGTTCGGCGGGCTGTTCATGATCGATACGCCCGAGCAGCGGCGGGTCGGCATCCGCGACTCCGTGGAGCTGGCCTGGCAGGACTGGCTCGGCACGGCCGCGTTCGACCGGGCCGAGGACGAGTGGGCGCTGCGCTGGGCGGAGGCGTACGTGCACTTCGCCGCCGGTGAGAAGCGCGCCTGGCTGCGCGGGCTCGGCCACCGCATCTTCCCGGCGATCTCCTGGGCCGAGCGCGGCGACGGGTCCGCGACCGGGCACGGCAACAGCGTGCCGCGCTTCCACATCACCTGGGGCACCGGGCCGGGCGTGGTCGCGCCGTTCGCCGCGCGGGCACAGGGCTCCTCGCTGGTCAGCTTTGCCTTCCGGCACCGGGTGGACTCGCTGCTGGTCGAGGGTGGTGCGGTGGTCGGCGTGCGCGGCACGGTCCTGGAGCCGAGCGACGCGCCGCGCGGCGTCAGCACGTCCCGGGTCTCCGTCGGGGAATTTGAACATCGCGCCCAGGCCGTGATCGTGGCGTCCGGCGGCATCGGCGGCGACCCCGCACTGGTCCGGGCCGCCTGGCCGGCCCGGCTCGGCACCCCGCCGGCCCGCATGATCGCCGGCGTGCCCGCGCACGTGGACGGCCGCATGCTGGCGATCACCGCCGAGGCCGGTGGGCGCGTGGTGAACGAGGACCGCATGTGGCACTACGTCGAGGGCCTCCGGAACTGGGACCCGGTCTGGCCGGACCACGGCATCCGGATCCTGCCCGCGCCGTCCTCGCTCTGGCTGGACGCGACCGGCAAGCGGCTGCCCGCGCCGCTCTTCCCCGGCCACGACACGCTCGGCACGCTCAAGCACCTGCGCACCACCGGCTACGACTACAGCTGGTTCGTGCTCAACCAGCGGATCATCGAGAAGGAGTTCGCGCTCTCCGGCTCCGAGCAGAACCCGGACCTGACCGGCAAGAGCATCCGGGAGACGCTGCAGCGCGTCCGGCCCGGCGCCCCCGCACCCGTGGAGGCGTTCAAGAACAAGGGCGAGGACTTCGTGGTCGCTCCCACGCTGGCCGAACTGGTCGACGGCATGAACAAGCTGGCCGCGTCCGAAGGCGGACCGGCGCTCGACCACGCCGCCGTCCGGCACATCGTCGAGGCGCGCGACCGGGACGCGGCGAACCCGTTCGGCAAGGACGCCCAGCTGAACTCGATCCGGGCCACCCGCCGCTACTTCGTCGACAGGGTGCAGCGCGTCGCCGCACCGCACCGGCTGCTGGACCCGAAGGCCGGCCCGCTGATCGCCGTGCGGCTGAACCTGCTCACCCGTAAGACGCTCGGCGGCCTGCAGACCGACCTGTCCTCCCGCGTGCTGGACGCGTCCGGCGACCCGGTCCCCGGCCTCTACGCGGCCGGCGAGGTGGCCGGCTTCGGCGGCGGCGGCGTCCACGGCTACGCGTCGCTGGAGGGCACGTTCCTGGGCGGCTGCCTGTTCACCGGCCGGGAGGCCGGCCGCGCGGCCGCCGCCGCGATCCAGTGAGCGCCGCGGTTGTCGAAGGCCGGCCGTGAACGCGGACCGGATGCGCCGCCGGGTCGCGGACGCCCGGGTCGCCCGCCTGGCCACGGTCTCGGCGGACGGCCGCCCGCACCTGGTCCCGATCTGCTTCGCGCTGGCCGGCGACCGGGTGTTCAGCGCCGTCGACCACAAACCGAAACGGTCCACCCGGTTGCGACGGCTGGCCAACGCGCGCGACACCGGCGTGGCCTC
This sequence comes from Catenuloplanes japonicus, assembly GCF_000717135.1. Taxonomy (GTDB): domain Bacteria; phylum Actinomycetota; class Actinomycetes; order Mycobacteriales; family Micromonosporaceae; genus Catenuloplanes; species Catenuloplanes japonicus. Next base: position 192,346 of record NZ_JNXY01000020.1, on the reverse strand, counting down.
CCTGCTCATCGACGAGTACGACGACGACTGGACCCACCTCTGGTGGGTCCGCCTGGACGGCCCGATCACGGTGCTGAAGACCGGACCGGCGGCCGTGCTGGAGGCGCTGACCACCAAGTACCCGCAGTACGCCGCAACGCCCCCGACCGGCCCGATGCTGGCCCTGGACATCACGTCCTGGTCCGGATGGTCCTATCTGGACGATTGACCGCCAACCCTAAGATCACGCCGTGCCCGCCGATGTGGTCCTCCTCCGTAGCTCCCGGTTCCCCACGATCTTTTTTCTGATCGCCTTCCCGCTCTGTCTCACCGGTGCCGCCGCGCACGTCATGGACGCCGGCAGTCTGTTGGCCGCGTTCGACCTACCGTGGGTGATCACGATCCCGGAGTTCGCGTTCATCACGGCACTGTCGATCACCAACGATCGCCTGCCGCCCCGGCTCTCCACGGGCGGGATCCGGGCCAGGGGAACGCGCCTCTTCCGGTACGACCTGGACGTCCGCTGGGACCAGATCGAACGCATCTGGGTCTCCCGTCAGGCCATGGACACGGTGCTCGTCCGGCTGCGCGATCCCGAGTCGATCGCGGGCGCCGACGCACGGCTGCGGAGAACCATGCGCCGCCGGCGGCTCCGGTTCTCCGGGGACCTGGCGATCCCGCTGTTCCTGGTGAAGCCGGGCAAGGCGGCGATCGGCGCGGCGGTCGAGCGGCTCAGCGGCGGGACCCACCGGCTGGAGCACCAGGGCATCGACCCGGTCCCCGACGCGGACGACGTGGTGCTGGAGAACCGGTTCGCGATGCCGGCCGGAATCATCCTGATCCTCGCCATGTCAGCGCCCTGGCTCGTGGTCATGGACAGGGCCATCGGCCTCTGGCCGATCGAGGGCCGGGACCTTCTGGTCGCCGTCGCCTGGGCGCTGCTGGCCACGCTCCTGCTGGTGCCGCCGCTCGTGGCCACGTTCGTGCCCCGGATCGCGCCGCCGATCCTGGCCCCGTCCGGTCTGCGGCTGCGGACCGCGCGCCTCTTCTCCTACGACACGTTCGTGCCGTGGGAGCAGGTGACCGGGATCCGGACCGGCCGGTCCGGCCCGTTCCCCCGGCTGCTGGTGAGCGTGCGGGACCCGGAGGCGCTGGCCGGGACCGACCGGCGCCTGGCCGGCCGTCTGCGGCGCAACCGGGCCCGGCACGGCGCCGACCTGATCATCTCGACCTCGGGCACGAACAGGGACGACGCCTACCTCGCGCGCGCGATCGCCCACCTCAGCCGCGGCACCCGGCACCTGGAACCGCGCATCGATGACGTGACGGCCGGGGCGTGAGATCGTACGTCGATGAGGATCACTTCGCGTCTGGCCGATGACCGCGTCGATCCGGGGGCGGGCGGTGTGTACTCGTCCGTGAATCCGGCGCGGACCGGGGAGATCGTGGCGGAGGTGGCGCTCGGGGACGCGGACACCTTCGCCGCGGCCTGTGCCGCCGCCCACGAACGCCAGCCCGCCTGGGCCGACGTGCCCGCGCCGGTCCGCGGGCGCGTCATGGGCGCGGTCGGCCGCCTCGTCGAGGCGAACGCGGAGGCGCTGGCCCGCCTGGTCACCCGCGAGATCGGGAAGCCCTACGCGGAGGCGCTCGGCGAGGTGCGGGAGATCGTGGACACCTGCGAGTTCTTTCTCGGGGAGGGTCGGCGGCTCTACGGCGAGACCGTGCCGAGCGAGATGCCGGACAAGCAGCTGTTCACGTTCCGCAATCCGGTGGGCGCGGTCGCGGTGATCACGGCGGGGAACTTCCCGGTCGCGGTCCCGTCCTGGTACCTGGTGCCGGCGCTGCTGGCCGGGAACACCGTGGTGTGGAAGCCCGCGGAGTACGCCGCGGCCAGCGCCCACGCGCTCTACCGGCTGTTCCGCGCCTCGGGCCTGCCGGACGGCGTGCTGCAGCTGGTCTTCACGGACGGTGAGGCCACGTTTGCCGGTCTCGAAAAAGCACTAGATAACGGAAATGTCGGAAAAGTAGGCTTCACCGGGTCGACCGAGGTCGGGCGGCGGATCGGGGAGCTGTGCGGGCGGCACCTGCAGTCCCCGTGCCTGGAACTCGGCGGTAAGAATCCCATGGTGGTCACGCCGAGCGCGGATCTGGACCTGGCCGTGGAGGGCGCGCTCTTCGCCGGCTTCGGCACCGCGGGCCAGCGCTGCACGTCGCTCGGCACCGTGATCGCGCACCGGAGCGTGCACGACGAGTTCCTCCGCCGGTTCACGGCCGCGGTCGAGGCCGCGCCGGTCGGCGACCCGAGCGGCGACGTGGTGTTCGGCCCGCTCATGGACGCGCGCTTCGCCGCCCGCTTCGAGGAATATCTCACCTGGATCGCGCCGCACCACACGGTCTCCGGCTCGACCGCGACCGGCCGGATCACCGCGGACGCGCCTCGCCAGGGGTTCTCCGGGGACAACGGCCTCTACTACCACCCGGTCATCGTCGCGGGCGTACGCGAGACCGACGAGATCTTCCGGCACGAGACGTTCGGCCCGCTGGTCGGCGTGCTCGCCTACGACACCCTCGACGAGGCGATAAGGCTTTCAAACCTGCCGGGGTACGGACTGAGCAGCGCGATCTACACGAACGAGCCGGACGAGGTGTTCGCCTACCGCCGGGGTGTCTCCGCCGGGATGCTCAGCGTCAACAACTCCACGTCCGGTGCGGAGGCGCACCTGCCGTTCGGCGGCAACGGGAAGTCCGGCAACGGGAGCCGCCAGTCCGGACGCTGGGTCCTGGACCAGTTCACCCGGTGGCAGTCGATGAACTGGGACTACTCGGGCCGTCTGCAGAAGGCGCAGATGGACGTGGTCGATCTGACGCCCGACCTGTCTTTTCACCTCTGAGATCCAGCGGGGGCACGACGCTTCGGGTCGTCGCCTCAAGTCCGACCTGTGCAAGCTGGTGCCGGGCAGACCAGGAGCGTGTCCGCCCGGCATCAGCGTCTGCGGTCGGCGCCGCCTCACGGCGTACCCCCGCTGAATCTTGATCTTTCAGGCCGCCAGCCCGCCGCGCCGGCCCCGGCGCGCACGGATGTAGTCGGACACCACGTAGCTGCCCAGGTCGGCCGCATCGGGCGCGAACACCCGGCCTCCGTTGCGGCGGGCCAGGCCCTCCACGAAACGGCGCAGGCCCTCGTCCTCACCGAGCATGAACGTGTTCAACGTTGCGCCGTACCGGGTCAGGTGGTCGACCTCGGTCAGCGTGGCGCGCAGCGTCTCCATCGTGGTCGGCCAGTCGAACCAGGCCTCGCCGTCCGCGTCGAGGTGCGCGGTCGGCTCGCCGTCGGTGATCACCAGCACCACCGGCTCCGCGTTGGGGTGCTTGCGCAGGTGGCGGCCGGCCAGCATCAGGGCGTGCTGCAGGTTCGTGCCCTGGAGGCGGGTCGGCTCGATCTCGGCGAGTTCCTGCTGGGAGAGCTTCACCGCGTACCGGTTGAAGCCGATGATCTCCAGCGCGTCCTGCGGGAACTTCGTCGCGACCAGGTGGGAGAGCGCGAGCGCGGTCTGCTTCATCGGGCCCCACCGGCCGTCCGCGAACATCGAGTAGGACAGGTCGACCAGCACCGCGACGGCCGCGGTGGCCCGCCGCTCGGTCTCCGCCACCTCGAAGTCGTCCGGCTGGAGCCGGATCGGCAGCGCGGCCGCACCGCTGCGCCGGATCGCGTTGCCGAGCGTGCGCACCACGTCCAGCGGTTGCTCGTCGCCGAATTCCCACGGACGGGACGCACCGGTCAGCTCGCCGGCCGCGCCCGCGGAGCGCAGATCGTGCTGACCCCGGCGGCCGTCCGCCATGTGCGCGAAGACCTGCCGCAGCGCGGTGCCGCCGAGCCGCCGCAACGCCTTCGGACTGAGCGTGAGCCCGTCCTGCCCGCGCTGCACCCAGCCCTGCCGGCGCAACTCACGCTCGAGATCACGCAGCCGCCGCACGTCGTCCGCGGCGGACCGGCCGAGCTGCCGCTCGACCGCCTCGACGTCCACATCGTCCAGCGTGGCGCCGGGATGGTCCTGGCCCAGCTGGTCGATCAGGTCGTCGAGGTCGCCGATCTCCTCCAGCGCGCCGGCCGCGTCGCCGTAGCCCAGCTCGCCGCGCCCCTGCACGCGCTCACGGCCGCCCCAGTTCAGGTTCGGCCGCAGCGTGCGCAGGTTGTCGGTGAGCGCGGACATCTGCTCGGCCAGCCCGGAGTCGCCGAACGCCTGCGCCATCAGGCTCTCCAGCTCCGCGCGCTGCGACGGGGAGAGCGAGCGCATCAGCCGCTCCCCCGCTGCCGCACGGCGGGCCAGCGCGTCGATCAGCTCGTCGACGGTCTGCGGGTTCTCCGGGAACATCTCGCCGTGCCGGCGCATGAACTCGGCGAACTGGTCCGTCGTGTCCTCGCCGCGGGCGTGCCGGGCGAGCAGCGCGTTCAGGTCCGCCATCATGGCGGCCATCCGCGCGGCGGCCTCGGGGTCGTTCTGCAGCGCCTGCTTCATGCCGGCGAAGCGCTGATCCAGCACCTCGTTGCGCAGTCCGTCAAGGATCTGCTGGTAGAGCTGCTGCGCCTCGGCGCTGGTCCACCGGTAGTCGGACAGCTCCTCGACCGCGCGCGCGGTGGATCTGGGCAGGTTGTCCAGCTGCGCGTGCTTGAAGATCGCGTCGGGGTCGTCACTGCCGTCGAGCGCGGCCTTCTCCGTGGCCAGCGCCTGGTCGAGCAGCGCCTGCGAGCGGGTGACCGCGCCGTCCAGGTTGCCCCGGCGCATCGCCTCGCGACGCATCCGCCGGGCGCGGGCGCTCAGGTCGTCCAGGCCGCGCTCGCCCCGCGGGCCGCGTCGGAGCAGGTCGCGCAGCGCGTCCCGGAGGTTGCGACCCTCCAGGATCTCGGCGCCGACCTGGTCCACCGCGGCGCGCACGTCGAACGGCGCGGCGAGCGGGTCGGGCCCGTCCCGCCAGGCGCCGTACCGGAAGCGGTTGCCGGACATGGTCAGCTCCCGTAGATCGTGCGGCCGTCGTCGGTGACGTCCTTGGCCAGCCGCCGGGTCAGGTGCAGGCCCTCCAGCACCAGCTCGACGCCGGCCGCGGCCTCACCGCGGGTCGGCGCGTCGCCGAGACCGAGCCGGTCCAGCACCTTGGCCAGGCCCGGGACGGTGCCGACCTGGGTCAGCAGCTCGTCCGCGCTGGTCAGCTCGCCGCTCTCGATGATGGTGCCGTCGGCCGCGAGGTCGGTGAAGCCGGACAGGTCGAGCCCGGACAGCTTCGCCCGGAACGTGTCCGCGACCGCGACGCGCAGCAGGTGCGCCAGGATCTCGATCTCCCGGCCCTCCTCGCCGCTCTCGAACTCGACCTTGCCGCGCAGCGTGGACACGATCGAGGCGGTGTCCGCGACGCGCGCGACCGGCTGGGCCTCGCCGCGCAGTCCGGCCCGGCGCAGCGCACCGGCCGCCACGGTCTCGGCCGCCGCGATGGCGAACCGGGCGCTGACGCCGGAGCGCTGGTCCACGCTCGGCGACTCGCGCACGCCGCGGGCGAACCGCGCGACGATCTCCAGCACGTGCTCCGGCACCTCGGCGGCCAGATCGGCCTCCTGCTTCACCAGCTCAAGTTCAAGATCAAGTTCAACGGGATAGTGGGTACGGATCTCCGCGCCGAACCTGTCCTTCAACGGCGTGATGATCCGGCCGCGGTTCGTGTAGTCCTCCGGGTTCGCGCTGGCGACCAGCAGGACGTCCAGCGGCAGCCGCAGCTGGTAGCCGCGGACCTGGATGTCCCGCTCCTCCAGCACGTTGAGCAGGCTGACCTGGATGCGCTCGGCCAGGTCGGGCAGCTCGTTGAGCGCGAAGACGCCCCGGTTGGTGCGCGGCACCAGCCCGAAGTGGATCGTCTCCGGGTCGCCGAGCGTGCGGCCCTGCGCGACCTTGATCGGGTCGACGTCGCCGATCAGGTCACCGACGCTGGTGTCCGGCGTGGCGAGCTTCTCGCCGTACCGGAACGAGCGGTGCAGCCATGCGATCTCGGTGTCGTCACCCGTCTTCTTGACCTGGGCCCGCGTGGCCGGGGTGAGCGGGCGCAGCGGGTGCTCGTTGAGCTCGGAGCCGGGGAGGACCGGCGTCCACTCGTCGAGCAGGTTGACGAGCGAGCGGATCAGGCGGGTCTTGCCCTGGCCGCGTTCGCCGAGCAGGACCATGTCGTGCCCGGCCAGCAGCGCGCGCTCGACCTCGGGAAGCACCGTGTCGTCGTAGCCGACGACGCCCGGGAAGCGCTTCTCCCCGTTGCGGAGCTGGGCGAGCAGGTTCTCCCGCAGCTCCTCCTTGACGGTACGGAAGATGTGCCCGGCGGCCTTGAGCTCCCCGATCGTGCGGGGCAGACCGGCGGGGGGACTCGGCACAAGCGCCTCTGGCGTTTCTGTCACCCACCGAACCTAGCCCGCGAAACGGAGGCTCCGCCGCTTTTGTTTGTCCGCTGGCGGCTGAATTACGGGCCTCGCTCCGCTCGGCGGCTCGGGCGCTCTCGGGCCCTCACGAAAATCGGCTGTCTTTTCGCCCTCGGTGCTTCACGCTGATCATCGTTCTTGTTGTTCCGAGGGGAGGAACGTCACCGTGGAGAAGATCAACGAGCGCCTGCTGAACTGGGCGAGCATCCTGGAGTCGAAGACCCGTGAGCAGGCCGAACGTACGTCCACGCTGCCGTTCGTCTTCCCGCACATCGCGCTGATGCCGGACGCGCACCTGGGCAAGGGCGCGACCGTGGGCTCGGTCATCCCGACGCAGGGCGCGGTCATTCCGGCCGCGGTGGGCGTGGACATCGGCTGCGGCATGGCGGCCGTGAAGACGCAGTTCCACCGCGACTCGCTGATCGGTAACCTGTCGGCGCTGCGTGAGGCGATCGAGCGGTCGATCCCGCTCTCGGCCGGCGGCGTCAACCGGACGCTCACCGATTCCGCGGCCGCACGGGTCGCCACCCTGACCGGCATGGCGGACAAGGCGGGATTCAGTCCCGCGGATCACGCGGCGCGGTGGGAGCTGCAGCTGGGCTCGCTCGGCTCCGGCAACCACTTCATCGAGTGCAGCACGGACGAGAACGGCATGGTCTGGCTCTTCCTGCACTCCGGCTCGCGCGGCGTCGGCAACCGGATCGCCGGCCACCACATCCAGATCGCCCGCGACCTGATGAAGCGGTACTGGATCGACCTGCCCGACCTCGACATGGCGTACCTGGCCGAGGGCACGGACGAGTTCGACGCGTACCTCGCGCAGCTCCAGTGGGCGCAGGAGTACGCGCTGCTCAACCGCGAGGAGATGATGGACCGCGTCGTGGCCTGCTTCTCCGAGTGGCAGGGCGAGGCCGTGATCGAGTCCGAGCGGGTCAGCTGCCACCACAACTACACGACCCGCGAGACGCACTTCGGCCGCGAGGTCTGGCTCTCCCGCAAGGGCGCGATCAACGCGGCGCGCGGCGTGTCCGGCCTGATCCCCGGCTCGATGGGCGACGCGTCGTACGTCGTGGTCGGCAAGGGCAACCCGGTCGCCCTCAACTCCGCACCGCACGGCGCGGGCCGCAACTTCTCGCGGTCGGCGGCACGGCGCGCGTTCACCCACGACCAGCTGCGCGAGGCGATGAAGGGCATCGAGTACCGCGACACCGACGCCTTCATCGACGAGATCCCGCAGGCCTACAAGCCGATCGACCAGGTCATGACGGACGCCGCCGACCTCGTCGAGATCCGCCACACCCTCCGCCAGTTCGTCAACGTCAAGGGCGATTGAGTTTCTCTGATCGTCACTCCCGGGTGAGGTATCGGGCATTGCGCCCGATACCTCACCACGCTGGGACTGCGCTTGCCGGGACGTTCAGCTCCCTGGGTTCTCCGGCCCCGCGCGGGACCGGCAGGGAGGAGCGCCAGCGACGACCGGTGCCCGCGGGAGCATGCGGACCGCAACCACCCACACAGTGGGAAAATCTGCTTTTCGGGTGTGATCTGTCCTTTTTTCGGCACTTTTTGCCCGATAGCCGCGGTGGCCGGTGGGCGGGACGCGTTCGCGCGTTGTGCGGGGCATCGTGGTGGGGGGTGGTTCGGGCAGGGGACAATGGCGGCATGGCTCCGCTACCGCGACCCGCAGATCTGTTCGGGCACGGCCGTGCCGTGCTGGAGGGTGCCGCGCTGGGCGCCGCCTCGCTCAGCGGCGTCGCGCACCGTGCGATCACCCGGGCGGCCCGCGACAACGCCGCGGGCCGGGCCGCCTCCGAGGCGGCCAGGTCGGCCGTCGACGCCGGGCTGCTGGCGGCGCAGGGAGCGATCGGCGTCGCCCAGACCGCGCTCAACGTGGCGCAGGGGGTGGCCGGTGGTGCGCCGGGCGCGTTCGGCGCCGCGCGGGATGCGATGGGCGCGGCCCGCGACGCCGCCGCCGACGCCGCCCGTGGCGCGGTCTCGACCGCGGTCACGCTGGCCTCGGCCCCGGTGCGGATGCTGTCCGTGCTCGGCGACGTGGAGACGCTGACCGGCAGGATCGGCGCCGCGGTCGACACCGCGGAGACGTTGATCGGCCGCGCCGACGCGCTGATCACCCGCACCGAGAGCACGGTCGCCACCGCCGAGACGCTGGTCGGCCGCGCCGGCGAGATCGTCACCACCGCCGGCACGCTGGTCACCCGCGCCGGCGACACGATCACGACCGCGGACGGCCTGGTCATCCACGCCGGCGCCATCATCACCACCGCGGACGGCCTGGTCAGCCGCGCGAGCGGCACCATCGACACGGCCGGCACGCTCGTCACCCGTGCGGGCGGCACCATCGACAGGGCGGACGACCTCGTCGGCCAGGCCGGGACGACGATCAACACCGCTGACGGCCTGGTGGCGCGGGCCGGGACGACCATCGGGGACGCGGAGTCGTTGATGGTCCGGGCGGACGGGGCGATCGGCGGCGCCGCAGGGCTCATCACTCGGGCCGAGGGCGCGGTCAGCGCGGTCGAGGCGCTGCTGAGCGAGGCCGGCGGGCTGATCGGGCGCACCGGCACGACCGTCGACACCGCGGGCACGCTGGTGGCCGAGGCGGAGACCCTGATCCGGGAGGTCGTGCTGATCAGCACGGCGGCCACGAAGGCGATCGAGGACGCGGTACGGATCATCGAGACGGCGACGCGGGTGGCCGGCTCCGCCGAGGGTGTCGTCACCGGGGCGGAGAAGGTCGCCGCGAAGGCGTCCGCGCTGGTCGCCCGGGTGGAGGGCACCGCGACCGCGGCCGACGAGCTGCTCGCCTCCTACGCGCCGACGCTCTACCGGGCCGCGCCGATGGCGCACCGGTTCGTGGAGCAGCTGTCGCCGGAGGAGGTCGACGCCGCGATCCGGCTGATAGACGAGCTGCCGAAGCTGACCATGCACCTGACGCAGAACATCCTGCCGATGCTGCAGACGCTGGACCGGGTCGGCCCGGACATCCACGAGCTGCTGGACGTCACCCGCGAGCTGCGCCTCGCGGTCGCCGGCATCCCGGGCCTGAAGATGCTGGCCCGCCGCGGCGACCGCCTGACCGAGAACGGCGACTGATCCCGGGCCGGGCCGCCGCCCGATCGGCTCCTGCTCAGGTCCTGGCACCGGCGGCTCCCGGTGACCGATGGGCCGGCCGCACGTTGGTCCGCGGGAAGAGCGGGCCGGCCCCGGGCCTGCTCAGGTCTCAGCGTCAGGGTGAGACCGCGACGCTGCTGTTCACCGAGATGCCGGGCGCGGAAGGCCCGATGCTCGCTTCCGGACGGCCTGATTCCGGAAGGCCGGTAGACCGGCCGATGCCCGGCACAAGCCGCGCCCGCCGATCCGCAGGAGGCGGGACCTCAGGCGGCATGCCGCCGCGCCGCCGCCGCTGCCTGCGCGGCCTGGCTCTCCGAGAAGCTGACGCCCCAGGGCGCCGGGAACGCGAAGGACGTGTCGCCGAGGACCAGGCCCGGCCGATCCCGGCCGGCGACCGTGACCGGCATGGCGAGGATCTTGCCGACCTCGTCCCAGCGCCAGGTGCGCACGTGCCGGCCGCCGATCGTGTAGAGCTGGACGCCGGGTTCACCGATCGTGAAGAGACGCTGCACATAGGTGTTCGGCGCGATCACGCACACGGCGGCCCACTCGTGCGGGCCGGTGCGGGCCGCGGTCCGGCGGGCCTGGGAGTGGCGCACGCCGGCGGCGGTCATGATCACACCGATGCCGAGCAGGACGCCGCCGATCGCGGCGGCCACGGTCAGTGCGAAGGAGTCGAAGTCCAGCGTGGCCGCACCGGCCGCGATGACGACGACCCCGGCCAGCAGCGAGACGCCGCCGGCGATGAGGACGGAGGTGGCACGCTCGGTGCCCGGAGGCGGTACATCGATCGGCATCGCCACATCGTGCGACCGCCTGTCAACACCGGTCAACCCCGGCAGGCCGCATCGGTCACGATCGGCGATCAGCCGGAGCCGGCGGCCGCAGCGGCCAGGATCAGCGATCGGCAGAAGCCGGTGACCGGCAGCGGCGGGCCCCACAGGTCAGCACGGCATGCGACATCGGCCGGGCCGCTGGTGGTGAACGATCCTCAGGACACCGGCGGCTGCTGCGCCGGCGGGAGCGGGTGGTGCGGCGCGGGCGGCGCCGAGGTCGGCACCGGAGGCTGCTGCGGCATCGGCGGCAGATAACGCGGCGGACCCGGCTGACCCACCGGCGGACCCGGCTGAGCCACCGGCGGCCGGCGGTTGGCGTGCACCTTGCGGACCAGATGTGTCAGGTAGAGCAGCGATCCGGCCAGCACGCCGAGGTCGTCCAGCAGGATCGGATCGGGGAGCAGGTCGACCGGGGAGATCGTGTAGATGAGCGCGCCCCAGAACGCGAACTTGCCGCCCGCGCCCAGCTCCGTCAGCATGCGGCGCATCTTCCAGACCCGGAAGCCCAGGACGATCGCGCCCGCCAGCATCGCGAGCATGAGCAGGGCGATCGCGGCGACGAGCAGCCGTCCTTCCACAGACATACCGTTACGGTAGCGCCCTGGTGACGCCGCCGCCTTTCGACGAGCCGCCCCTCGCAGGAGTGAATTACGCGATCGTCCACTGTGCGGGCGCCGCCGGCACCACCTCCGCCCGGTCCACTCCCCCGCCGCCGAGCAGTGACTCGTTGGCCGCGGTGACGATCGCGTCGACGTTCTCCTCGGTCAGGTCGCCGCGCACCACCTCGATGATCACGAGAGTCCCTTCAGGATCGCGGCCTCGGCGTCCGGGTCCAGGCCGACCGGCGGGCGGTCGGCGCGCTGCGGGGCGACGCCGCCGATCGACTCCAGCCAGGCCCAGGTGTCCGCGACGGTCTCGGTGACCGGGCGGCAGCGCAGCCCGGTCGCGACCGCGCGGGACACGTCGGAGGTGTGCATGGCGTCGTGGCTCTCGCCCGGCGGCAGCCAGATCGGCAGCTCGGTCCAGGGCGCCACGCCCGCGTCGAGAATCGCGGCGGGCTCGGCCCAGCGCAGCGTGGCGGCGGAACCCGTCACCGACACGCACGCGGACAGCAGCGCGGACATGGTGGCGTGACCGGACGGGCTGACCAGGTTGTACGGCCCGCCGAGCCCGGCCTCCAGCGCGGAAAGTGTCCAGTTCGCCAGGTCGCGGGCGTCGATGTACTGCAACGGCAGCGAGGCCGGCCCGGGTGCGAGCACGTCGCCGCCGCGCGCGATCCGGGTCAGCCACCAGGGCAGCCGGCCGATGTTCTCGTGCGGCCCGAGGATCAGCCCGGCCCGCACCAGCAGCGCACGGTCCCCGAAGGCCTCGACGGCCGCCAGCTCGCCCGCCCGCTTTATCCCCGCATAGTCCGAAATATCGGTGGAAGGCGGGACGAGCGACGCGCTCTCGGACGCCCCGGCAGCGACCGGCCACTGATAGACCGACCGGCTGGAGATGTAGGCGTACCACCCCGCAGAAACAGCCGGCGGAGCCACCACGGCGGGATCCCAGCTCCACGTGTCCACCACCGCGTCGAAGGACAGCCCGTCCAGCGCGGCGAGCCCGTCCCGCACGGTCCGGTCCCCGCGCAGCGACACGACGCCGGGCGGGATCGCCGCGTTCCGGCCGCGGTTGAGCACGGTGACCCCCCACCCGCGCCCGACCGCGGCCTCGACGACCGCCCGCCCCACGAACTCGGTCCCGCCCAGCACCAGCAGCCTCATGCCGCCAACCATGCCCGAGACCAGCACGAATGACACTCTGCCGATAGCAGAACCGGCGCAGGGAAGCCCTCAGAGCCCGATCATCGTGTACCCGCGGAGCAGGTCCCGGGAGATGATCAGCCGCTGCATCTCGTCCGTGCCCTCGAAGATCCGGTAGAGCCGCACCTGCCGGTACCAGCGCTCGATCGGCAGTTCCCGCGTGTACCCCATGCCGCCGTGGATCTGCAGCACCCGGTCCACCACGTTGTTGACCATGCTGGCGCCGTAGAGCTTCGCCATCGAGGAGGCGTGCCGCGGGTCGCGCCCGGAGTCGACGGTCCAGGCGGCGCGCAGCACCAGCATGCGCGCGGCCTCCAGCTCGACCTCGGAGTCCGCGATCATCCACTGGATCGCCTGGTTCTCGCCGATCGCCCGGCCGAACGTCTCCCGGCTGCGCGCGTGGGCCAGCGCCATCTCCAGCGCGCGTTCGGCGATGCCGATCGCGTGCGACGGGATCGTGTAGCGCCCCTTGCCGATCCACTGCATGCCCAGCTCGAAGCCCTTGCCGACCTCGCCCAGGATGTTGCGCGACGGCACCCGCACGTCCTCGAAGATCAGCGACGCCGGCCCGCCCTCGCCCATGGTCTGGATGAACTCGGAACGCCAGCCCATGGACCGGTCGACCAGGAACGCGGTGGCGCCGCCCTTACGCGCGCCGAGCGATCGGTCGGTCACCGCGACCACGATCGCGAAGTCGGCCTCGTTGCCGTTCGTGATGAACGTCTTCTCACCGTTGAGGATCCAGTCGTCGCCGTCCTGCCGCGCGGACATCGTGATGTTCGCGGCGTCCGACCCGGCGCCCGGCTCGGTGATCGCGAAGCACGAGATGCGCGTGCCCTCGATCGTGGGCAGCAGGAACTCCTCCTTCTGCGCGTCGTTCGCGTAGAACAGGATGTTGTCGGCCTCGCCGCCGAACCGGAACGGCACGATCGTGCGCCCCAGCTCGGTCCAGATCAGCGACTGCACGACCGCGGGCAGGCCCATGCCGCCGTACTCCTCCGGCGTCGCCAGGCCCCAGAAGCCGAACTTGCGCGCCTTCTGCTGCAGCTCTCGGAGCTCCTCCAGGTGCAGTCCCGGCTCGTGCGCGCGCTCGCGGCGCAGCACGGTGTCCTCCAGCGGCAGCACCTCTTTCACCACAAAGCTGCGAACCGTGTCCCGGATCGCCCTTTCCTCGTCGCTCAGCGAAAAATCCACCGGGGAATCCCTTTCACGAGATGGCGTTGATACCGGTCAGTGCCCGGCCGATGATGAGTTGCTGGATCTGGCTGGTGCCTTCGTAGAGCGTCATCACGCGCGCGTCGCGCAGATATTTGCCGACCGGATATTCGTCGATGTAGCCGTATCCGCCGAAGACCTGCAGCGCGTTGTTCGCGCACCGGACCGCGGCCTCGCCGGCGAACAGCTTCGCCATCGAGGACTCGGTCGCGAAGTCCAGCCCGCGGTCGATCAGGTCCGCGACGCGCCAGGTCAGCAGCCGTGCCGCGGCGGTGTCCACCGCGATCTCGGAGAGCAGTTGCTGCACCAGCTGATGGCCCGCGATCGGTTTGCCGAACTGGGTCCGCTGACCCGCATAGGCGACCGCCGCGTCGAGGCAGCCCTGCGCGATGCCCACACATCCGGCGGCCACGGACATGCGCCCTTTCGCGAGCGCGGACATCGCGATCCGGAAACCCTGTCCGGGCTCGCCGACAAGCGCGGACGACGGCACCCGCACCGATTCCAACGACAGCGACGCCGTGGCCTGTCCCCGCAGGCCGAGCTTCCCCTTGATCTCGTGTCGCGAAAAGCCAGGAGCATCCGTGGGTACGAGAAAAGCGCTCACTCCCCGCGGCCCCTCCCCGCCGGTGCGGGCGAAGACGAGCGCGACATCCGCCCAGGTCCCGTTCGTGATGAAGGTCTTCTCACCGGAGATCAGCCAGTCCGGCCCGTCCTGCACGGCCCGCGTGGTCAGCGCGCCCGCGTCCGACCCCGTGCCCGGCTCGGTCAGCGCGAAGCAGCCCAGCGCCTCCCCCGCGCACAGCCGCGGCAGCCACTCGGATCTCTGCGCGGGCGACCCGTACCCACTGATGGTTTTGGAAACGAGCCCCAGCGAGACGGAGAGCACGCCGCGCACGGCCGAGTCCCCACGCCCGAGCTCCTCCAGGACCAGGCAGTAGGCGAGGTGATCACCCTCGGAACCCCCGTCCTCGGAAGGGATGGTCAGGCCGAGGAAGCCCAGGTCACCGAGCTGCTTGACGATGCCGGGGTCGATCGACTCGCGCCGGTCCCATTCGGCCGCGTGCGGCAGCAGCTCCCGGTCGGCGAACCGGGTCGCCAGCTCACGCACCGCGTCCTGTTCCGGTGTCAACGCAAGATCCATCGCTCGTTCCCCCTGTCTCGGCCTCCGGCTCGGCGCCGCTCCCGGCTGGTCGCCCGCGCCTCCCTCGATTAAACTAGCGCCGTTAGTTTTATAAAGTCCAGGGAGCCGTGGAACATGCCGAGGCCGAAACAGGCGCTCCTCAGCCGGGAGCGGATCATCGCCGCCGCGACCGCGCTGATCGACGCGGAGGGGCTGGCCGCGGTCTCCACCCGGCGGCTCGCGGCCGAGCTGGGCGTGCGCGGCCCGTCGCTCTACAACCACTTCGCCACCAAGGACGAGATCCTGGACGCGGTGGCGGACTCGATCGCGGCGCAGGTGGAGATCGGCATGTTCGCCACCGAGCCGTGGCAGAAGGCGCTGAAGGCCTGGGGGCACTCCTACCGCACCGCGCTGGCCGCGCACCCGAACATCGTCCCGCACCTGGCGCAGGGCCCGGGGCGGCGGCCGGGCGCGCTGCGGATGGCGGACGCGGTCTACGGCGGCCTGGTCCGCGAGGGCTGGCCGCCCGCGCGCGCCACACACATCGGCGCGCTGATGCGATATTTCGTGGCCGGGTCCGCGCTCGGCTCGTTCGCCCGCGGTTTCGTGGAGGATCCGACGTTCTACGCGGAGGACTACCCCCACCTCACTCAGGCGCACCGGCTGCCGGAGCACCAGCGCAGCGTGGACGAGGGCGCGTTCACGCTCGGCCTGGACGCGTTGATCGACGGGCTGACGCTCACGTACGACCAGTTCGGGTACGGTAAAAACTTGCGGCGCTAGTTTTCGATCTCTTCACAGCCGAAGGGGCAGTTATGGACCGCTTCTACATCGACGGCGCATGGGTCGCGCCGGCCGGGACGGACACGATCCCGGTCGAGGACCCCACCCACGAGACGATCATCGACCACGTCCCGGCCGGCACCGCCGAGGACGTGGACCGCGCGGTGGCCGCCGCCCGGCGGGCGTTCCCGGCGTGGTCCGCCGCGGACCCGGCCGAGCGCGCCGCCCACCTGGACAAACTCCACACCGTGCTGGCCGGTCAGACCGACGCCATCGCCCGGACGATCGCGCGCGAGCTGGGCACGCCGCTGAAGGTGGCGACCGCGGTGCAGGCCGGGCTGCCGCTGACCGTCCTCCGGTCGTACGCGGACCTGGCCGCACACCCGCTGCCGGAGGAGACGGTCGGCAACTCCACCGTGGTCCGCGAGCCGATCGGCGTGGTCGGCGCGATCACCCCGTGGAACTATCCGCTGCACCAGGTGGTGGCGAAGCTCGCGCCCGCGCTCGCGGCCGGCTGCACCGTGGTGCTCAAGCCGAGCGAGATCACGCCGCTGGTGGCGTACCTGCTCTTCGACGCGATCGACGCCGCCGGCCTGCCGCCGGGCGTGGTCAACCTGGTCACCGGCCACGGCCCGGTCGTCGGCGAGGCGATCGCGGCCCACCCGGACGTGGACATGGTCTCGTTCACCGGCTCCACCGGGGTCGGCGCGCGGATCAGCCACCTGGCCGCGGACCGGATCGCGCGCGTCGCGCTGGAGCTGGGCGGCAAGTCCGCCAACGTGATCCTCGCGGACGCGGACCTGACGAAGGCCGTGAAGGTCGGCGTCGGCAACGCGTTCCTCAACTCCGGCCAGACCTGCACGGCCTGGACGCGCATGCTGGTGCACCGCTCCCGCTACGAGGACGCGGTCGCGCTCGCCGCGGCCACGGCCGCCGGTTACACGCTGGGTGACCCGTTCGCCGAGGGCACCCGGCTCGGCCCGCTCAGCTCGCAGAACCAGAAGAACAGGGTGCGCGGGTACGTCGAGCGGGGCCTCGCCGAGGGCGCGCGCCTGGCCGCCGGCGGTCTGGACGCGTCCGTCCCGGACCGCGGCCACTTCGTGGCGCCGACCGTGCTGGCCGACGTGCTCCCGGACGCCACGGTCGCGCAGGAGGAGATCTTCGGCCCGGTGCTGTCGATCATCCCGTTCGAGGACGACGACGACGCGGTCACGATCGCGAACAACTCGCGGTACGGGCTGGCCGGCGGCGTCTGGTCCGGCGACGAGGAGCGCGCGCTCCGGGTCGCCCGCCGGATGCGCACCGGCCAGGTGGACATCAACGGCGGCCGGTTCAACCCGCTCGCGCCGTTCGGCGGCTACAAGAGCTCCGGGCTCGGCCGTGAGCTGGGCGCGCACGGCCTGCACGAGTTCCTCGAGACCAAGGCCATCCAGCGGTGAGCACTGCGCTCGGACTGATCGCGCGCTCCCCGGAGGCCGGGCTGGCCGTCGAGGAGTTCACGCTTCCGCCGCCCGCCGAGGGCGAGATCGAGGTCGAGATCGGTGCGGCCGGCGTCTGCCACTCCGACCTGTCCATGGTCAACGGCACGCTGGCGCCGTCGTTCCCGCTGGTCCTGGGCCACGAGGCGGCCGGGACCGTGGTCGCGGCCGGCGACGGCGTCACGCGGGCCGCGGTCGGCGACCGCGTGGTGCTGAACTGGTCGCCCCCGTGCCGCGCGTGCTGGCACTGCACGCGCGGCGAGCCGTGGCTGTGCGAGACGTCCGGCGCCCCCTCGGCGCCGCGCGGCACGCTCGCGGACGGCACGCCGCTGCACGTCACGCTGGGCCTCGGCGCGCTCGCCACCCGCGTGGTGATCCCGCAGCGGGCCGCGGTCACGGTCCCGGCCGCGCTCGCGTTCGCCGACGCCGCGCTTCTCGGCTGTGCGGTGCTGACCGGCTTCGGCGCGGTGCGCAACACCGCGCGGGTGCGGCCCGGCGAGTCCGTGGTGGTGTTCGGCATGGGCGGCGTGGGCCTGGCCGTGGTGAGTGCCGCGCGCGCCGCCGGGGCCGGCCCGATCGTGGCCGTGGACGTCTCCACCGCCAAGCAGGAGCTGGCGCTGGCCGCCGGCGCCACGGACTACCTGGTGGCGGACGACAAGCTGAGCCGGGCGGTCCGCGCGGCCACCGGCGGTCGCGGCGCGGACCAGGCGTTCGAGTGCGTGGGCCGGTCCGGCACGATCCGGGCCGCCTACCGGGCCGCGCGCCGGGGTGGCCAGGTCACCGTGGTCGGCATGGGCGGCCGCTCCGACATGGTGGAGTTCTCCGCGCTGGAGCTGTTCCACTCCGGCCGCACGCTGCGGGGCTGCGTCTACGGCGCCGCGGACTTCGACGTGGAGGTCCCGCTGCTCGCCGCAGCCGTGCTGGACGGCTCGCTGGACCTGTCGCCGCTGGTCACCCACCACGACACGCTGGACGGCGCGGCCGAGGCCTTCGATCGGATGCGCCGGGGAGAGGGTGCCCGGACCATCGTTTCGCCGGCAGTCCGCAATGCGCAGCTTTAGTTCGTATTTCGGATATGACCATTCAGGCGATAGGCGACACAGCCGTTCGCCGCACCGCTTGTCCGCCGATCCGGTACGTAGTTGGGAGTTAGGTAGATCACAACAGTGCTACGTTGAAAAAGAGTAGGAGCTAGCAGCGGGGACATGGTGATGACAACAGTTGACGATCTGGCTGCAGAGGCGCTCTTCGTCTCGCATCTGCAGCCGTCGCAGCACCCCACCTGCGAGGCGGTCCAGGCCGAAGTGACCCGGATGATCCTGTGCCTCGGCAGTGAGGGGTGCGCCGCCTCGATGGCGGCTCACTTCGGCGACGACCCGGAGACCGCCGTGCGACGCATGGTGTGGGTCCGCGGCACGCTCGCCATGGCATATCCGGAGATCACCGCGTTGCGTCAGGCCACGGCCGTCGCACGCTGAACAGGCGCCCGGCACCCGCGGAGGCCGGGCTCACGGCTTCTTCCGCCCGCCCGGACGGCCGGCCCCGGTGACCGGCCCCACCGGCGGGCGGGGACTGATTCCCAGTGACGGCATCTCACCGTCGCGGATCACGGGCACGATCGGCGCCCGCCTGGTGCGCGTGTCCGGCGCGTCTGCATAGGGCTGCATCGGTGACGACCCCCTCGGCTCGTGCCGATCACGCGGACCGGCAGAGATTGAGACGCGAGCCGCGCGTGCGAGGTTCCGGATGGCGATGTCCGCCACTGACGGGAACCGTACCGTGGCATCAATGCTTTGATCTTTGTCATGAGCGACACCCCAGCCGTACGCGCGGTCGCGGCCGCCGGCATCACCCACCAGGTCATCTCGCACGGGCCGGTGCGGAGCCTCGCCGAGGCCGCCGCCGCACGGAACGCCGAGATCCGTGACGTGGTCAAGACGATCGTGGTGCGGCGCGGTGCGGACGACTACCTGTTCGTGCTGGTCCCGGGCGGACGGGTGATCTCCTGGCCGAAGCTGCGCACGCTGCTCGGCGTCAGCCGCCTCTCCCTGCCGGACGCCGCCACCGCGAAGGACGCCACCGGGTACGAGCGCGGCACCATCACCCCGTTCGGCGCGACCACGGCCTGGCCGGTGATCGCGGACGAGCGCATCGCCGGGCGGCAGATCTCGCTCGGCGGCGGCGCGCACGGCACCGCGATCACGCTGGCCGCGGACGACGCGGTCACCGCGCTCACCGCCACCGTCGCCGACGTGACCGACCCGGAGCCGGAGTCCTAGACCGCGCTCTCCAGCTCGGCCAGATCCTTCGTGCGGTCGGCCGCGATGCGGGTGGCGAGCGCGAGCGTGTCGGTGTCCGTGCCGACCTTGCTCTCGCTGCCGGAGACCATCGCGACCTGCGCCAGGTATTCGCGCAGCGCCGTGGCCAGCCCCTCGTCGAACGCCGGGCCCTGGGCCTGTGCCAGCGCGGTCACCTCGTCGGGCGTGACCATGCCCGGCATGTTGTGACCCTCGTGCGGGTTCTCGTCCGGCAGGCCGGTGCGGGTCAGCAGCGCGCGCAGCTCGCCGGCCTCGGTGCGGTGCTGGTCCCGCAGCCGGCCCGCGAGGTCACGCAGCGGCGCGGCCTGGGCGCGCTCGGCGCCGAGGGCCAGCATCGGGATCAGCTGCTCGGTCATCGGGAGCATGAGCTGTATCCAGGCGAGATCCGTACCGTTGAAATTCCCGGTCCGGACTGCTGCCGCCTGGCTCGGTGGCGGCGCCTGCGCCTCGGGAGTTCTCGTGTCGCAGCCGGACGCCAGGGTCAGCACGAGCGCGGCGGCCCACCAGGCCCTGTGTCGCACGATGCACTCCCGGAAGTTGTCGCGCCTCCTGTCGGAAGAGCGCTCTCTGCCGGGCACAGTCTCGCGAGCCGTGCGAAGCCTGTCAACCGTACCCGTTATTTCGGTCGGCGGGAACGCCCGCAGCCGCTAGCCTTCCGCCGTGAGCAGCGACTATCTCGACATCAACCGGCGGAACTGGGACGAGCGCGCCACCCTGCACGTGGACACGGAGGGTTATGGCGTGCACCGGTTCGCCGATCCCGCTTTTCTGAGCGACGTGGTCCGGTTCGACCTGCCCCGGCTCGGCGACATCAGCGGGCTCGACGTCGTGCACCTCCAGTGCCACATCGGCACGGACACGATCTCGCTGGCCCGGCTCGGCGCGCGGATGACCGGCCTGGACTTCTCCCCCACCGCGCTGACCGAGGCGCGCCGGATCGCGGCGGACGCGGGCGCGGACGTGGAGTTCGCCGAGTCCGACGTCTACGGCGCGGTCGGCACGCTCGGCGGCGCCCGGTTCGACCTGGTCTACACCGGCATCGGGGCGATCGGCTGGCTGCCCGACATCCGGCGCTGGGCACAGACCGTGGCCGGGCTGCTGCGACCCGGCGGGCGGCTGTTCATCCGCGAGGGCCACCCGATGCTCTGGGCGATCAACGAGCTGCGCGACGGCGACGGGCTCTCCGTCGAGTACCCGTACTTCGAGACGCCGGAGCCGATGGTCTGGGACGAGGCCGACACCTACTTCGACACCGGCGGGAAGAAGCTGACCAACACGGTCACGCACAGCTGGAACCACGGGCTCGGCGAGATCGTCACCGCGCTGTTCGACGCCGGGATGCGGCTGACCGCGCTGGTCGAGCACGACTCCGTACCGTGGAACGCGCTGCCCGGGAAGATGCACACGGCCGGCGAGTTCGACGAGTGGCACCTCACGGACCGTCCGGCGCGCCTGCCGTTGACGTACACGCTGCAGGCAGTGAGATCGTGAACTCCGTGCCGCCGCCCTCGCGCGGCGCCGCGGAGATCGCGCCGCCGTGCGCGTCCACGATCGCCTTGGTGATCGCCAGGCCCAGCCCGGTGCCCTTGATCCCCCGCTCCACCGCGGTACGGGTGCGGAAGAACCGTTCGAAGAGCAGCGGGAACTCCTCCGGGGGCACGCCGATCCCGGTGTCCGCCACGGTCAGCCGCGCCCGGCCGTCCTCGATGGCCGCGGTCACCCGTACGGCGCCGCCGGGCGGTGTGTACTTGACCGCGTTGGAGAGCAGGTTGCCGACCACCTGACGCAGGCGCAGCGGATCGCCGAAGACCGGCAGGTGCTGGCCGATCTCCGCGGAGATCACGATGTTGCGCTCCGCCGCGGCCGGCGCGTGCTCGTCCACGGCCTCGCGGACCAGGCGGCCGAGCGGCACCGGCCGGGAGACGATGCCGATGTGGCCGGAGTCGAGCGCGGCCAGGTCCAGCAGGTCGCCGACCAGGCGCTCCAGGTCCGCGCTCTTCCGGTCGATCACGCCGGCCCAGCGGCGGTGCAGGTCGGCCAGCGCGGGGTCGTCGAGAAGCACCTCGGCGTACCCGCGGATCGCCGCGATCGGGCCGCGCAGCTCGTGGCTGACCACCGCGACCAGATCCTCACGCATCCGGTCCAGGCCGCGGTCGCGCAGCTCGGAGCAGGCCAGGCGCAGCGCGATCTCGTGCGTGACGGTCTCGGCCAGGTCCGCCACCTGCCGCATGCGGTCCGCGGGCCAGTCGCGCGGCACCGCGTCCACCACGCACAGCGCGCCGACCACGTCGCCGCCGGGCGCGCGGACCGGGAAACCGGCGTAGGCGATCACGCCCGCGGCCGCGCTGTCGTGCAGCACCGGGTCGGCGCGCGTGTCCCGGACGACCAGGGACACCTCGTCGCGTACCACGAAACGACAGAGCGACCGGTCGAGCGGTACCTCGGTGTCCCAGTCGTCCGGCGCGCCGGCCACGATGAACTGCCGGTCCGCGTCGATCAGCGACAGCAGCGACATCGGCGCCTCCGCGACCTGCCCGGCCAGCGCGGTGAGACGGTCCAGCGAGACGGCCTCCGCCGCGGCCGCGAGCCGGGCAGCCCGCAGCGCACGCAGCCGTACGGGATCGTCCAGCCGGCGCCCCACCGTTGTCACCACCCCTGCCCTATCGGTCGGCGATCGGACCGGTTGAGAGGTGTCCGCCAAAAGCTCAGGTTTCCGGCCGCGAGGCCGTATGGGTCGCAGGAGGGCACACTACGACTGGAGAGAGATGCGCGCAGCATGGTGGCGTAGTGCTCCGCGTGGATCCGCGGTCCGGCAGCTCGTGGTCGGGTTCACCGTGCTCACGCTGCTCCTGCTGGTCGCCGGCGTGGTCCGCGGCGTCATGATCGGCAAGCTGACCGCGTCGGCGCGCGTCCTCACCGAGACGATCTACCCGGCCGGGGCCGCGAACACACGGGCGCTGCAGGCGCTCACGGACGCGGAAACCGGCATCCGGGGCTATCAGCTGACCGCGGACGCGCGGTTCCTCGACTCGTACCACCGGGGATCCGCCGAGTTCGCGCCCGCGATCGACGAGGCACTGCGGCACGCCGAGGACCCCGCGCTCCGGCGTCTGCTGCAGACCGAGCGCGAGCTGGGCGAACGCTGGCTGGCCGAGTTCGCGGCGCCGATCGCGGCCGGGCCGGGCGGGCCCGCGGCCGTGAGCACGGCGTGGGACGCGGTCGGCGAACAGTGGTCCGACCGGTTCCGGGAGGCGAACCGGGAGGCGTCCGCCTGGCTGGCCGGCAAGCAGGGCCAGGTGGTCGGCACGATCGGCGAGCTGGTCCCGGTCCTGGACATCGCCACCGCCGTGCTGTCGCTGGTCAGCGTCGTGTTCGTGCTGGTGCTGGCCGTGCGCGTGGTGCGGGGCGTGGCGATGCCGCTGACGAACCTCACGCGTACGCTGCGCCGCCTCGCCGCGGCCGAGCACGGCGCGCGCATCCGCGTCTCCGGGCCCGCGGAGCTGCGCGAGGCCGGCACGTCGCTGAACACGCTCGCCGAGGAGAGCGACCGCCTGCGCCGCCTCCAGCACCAGCAGCTGGAGACGCGCGCGCTGGCCCGTGCGATCGGCAGCGCGATCGGCGACGCGCTGGAGACGGACGTCATCCTCCAGGAGGTCGTCGACCGGCTCGGCACCGCGCTGCGCGCCGACCGCGTCTGGGTGCGGCTCGGCGGCGGCACCCCGCGGGCCGCGCAGTGGCACCGGCCCGGCCTGGAGCCGATGCTGCTGGACCGGTCCGTACCGGTGAAGGATCTCAGCCGTCAGGTCGGCGTGACGGACGAGGCCCGCGGCGTGATCAGCGTCGAGCTCGACCCGCGCCGCGACGTCACGGACGACGACCGCCAGCTGCTGGACCTGGTCGTCGAGGACCTGAACCGGGCGCTGCACCACGCCGCGCTCTACGCGCAGCAGCGTGCCGTGGTCGGGGAACTGCAGGCGCTCGACCGGCACAAGGACGAGTTCGTCTCCACCATCTCGCACGAGCTGCGGACGCCGCTGACCAGCATCCAGGGCTATCTTGAGGCGATCCAGGACGACATGTCCGCGATCCCGTCCGCGCAGCAGCGCATGCTCGGCGTCGTCGACCGCAACGCGCGCCGGCTGCTCAACCTGGTCGAGGATCTGCTCACGCTCTCCCAGGTGGAATCGGCCGGCGAGGAGCTGGACAAGCGCCCGGTCCGCATCGCCAGCGTGGTCGACCTGGCCGCCACGTCGCTCGCGCCGATGGCCGACAGCGCCGGGCTGTCCTTCACCATCGACAACCGCGCCCGTGACGCGCACGTCGACGGCAACCCGGAACTGCTCGAACGCGCGGTCCTCCACCTGCTCTCCAACGCGATCAAGTTCACCCCCAGCCAGGGCCAGGTGATCATCCGCTGCGCGCTGCCGGCCGGCCGCCCCGACCTGGTCGAGATCACGGTCAGCGACACCGGCATGGGCATCCCCGCGGACGACCAGGCCAACCTCTTCCGCCGCTTCTACCGCGCCGCCAACGCCAGCGAGCAGGCCATCCAGGGCTCCGGCCTCGGCCTCGCCATCACCCGCAGCATCATCGAGGGCCACGGCGGCGACATCACCCTGGTCTCCGAGCTCGGCGCCGGCACCCACGTGACGATCAGCCTCCCGACGACCATGGTCCCCGCACTGATTTAAAATTATAAATGCCTATTTGATCTCACATTGCCTGCCGAGGCCTTCGGGCGCGAAGCGCCCGGACCCAGGCGAGCGATCCCGGCGGCGCGGCCGGGAAGCCACGGGATCGGGAATCGCGGGCTCTTGGGGTGACCAACGACGGAACCGGCTCCGATCGGCGGGCCGAAGCGGAGCGCCGGCGGAGTCTTCGGCACGTCGGAGGTTGGCCCGCGGGAGCAACGCTGCCGGACCACGCCGGAAGCGGGAAATCCTGATCGTGGGGTCTGTGGCTCGGCCCCAGATCAGCAGAGCGCCCGCGGGCGCATACGGACCGCGGCCACGCCGGAAGCAAAAAATCTGCTGCGCGGGTTCAGGGTGTGAGGGCGGCGTGGACGTCGGCGTCGGTGAGCTGGGTGAAGTCGTCGTAGTAGGCGCCGACGGCGCGGAAGTCGGCGGGGCAGTGCAGGCAGAGGACGGCGTCGGATTCGCGGAGGAGCAGCGCGCGGGCCTCGGGCGTGCAGACGGGGACGGCGACGGCCAGGTGGGCGGGGTGGTCGGCGCGCAGCGCGCGGACGGCCGCGAGCGCGGTGACGCCGGTGGCGAGGCCGTCGTCGACCAGGATGACGACGCGGGCGGTGACGGAGAGGCCGGGGCGGGTGCCGCGGTAGGCGGCGAGGCGGCGGCGGACCTCGGCACGTTCGCGGACGACGTCGGGGGCCAGGTCGTGCGGGGCGAGGCCGAGGCGGTCGAGCGAGCGCGTGTCGAA
The DNA here is from genome assembly GCF_000717135.1 of Catenuloplanes japonicus. GTDB lineage: Bacteria > Actinomycetota > Actinomycetes > Mycobacteriales > Micromonosporaceae > Catenuloplanes > Catenuloplanes japonicus. The sequence goes on along the minus strand of NZ_JNXY01000020.1, from coordinate 167,790 downwards.
GATCGGGTCGCCGGAGCCGGAGACCGCGCCGATGCCGAACTCCGGGTGTCCGGGCGCGCCGATCTTGCGGGCGACGGTCAGGTCCAGGTCGCCGCCGACCGCGCGGGCGATGATCGCGGCCATCGGTACGCCACCGCGTGGGAGTCCCAGGATCAGCGGGCGGGTGGCGGGCAGCGTGGCGAGGTGCGCGGCCACCTCGGCGGTGAGCCGGTGGGCGGCGTCGACGCGGTCGGCGAAGCGCACGTCAGCCCTTGCGCAGATGGTCGGCGAACCAGACCGACGCCGCGGACGAGACCTGTTCCAGCGTGCCCTCCTCCTCGAAGAGGTGCGTCGCGCCGGGGATCATCAGCAGGTCGGAGACGGTGGTGAGCTGCGTGCGGGCGTCCCGGTTGAGCGCCATGACCTCGGGGTCGTGCTCACCCACGACGAGCAGCGTCGGCGCGGCCACCTGGACCAGCGCGGGCCCGGCCAGGTCGGGGCGTCCGCCGCGGGAGACGACCGCGCGGACCAGGTCGCGGCGCGCGGCCGCGGCCACCAGTGCGGCGGCGGCACCGGTGCTGGCGCCGAAGAGGCCGATCGCGGGCGGCACGTCGGGCTCGTGATTGCCCTGGTACGGCTGTCCGCGGCGCCAGTCCTGCGCCTGGATCCAGTCGATGATGCCGATCAGCCGGTCCGCGAGCAGGCCGATGTCGAACCGGCGGTCGCCCTCGTCCCGGGTCAGCAGGTCGGGAAGGATGGTGCCGAGGCGGCGGCGGTGCAGCTCCTCCGCGACGACCGTGTTGCGCGGGCTGTGCCGTGAGCTGCCGCTGCCGTGCGCGAACAGCACCACGCCGATCGCCTCGGCCGGCATCACGATGTCGGCGGTGAGGCGGACCCCGGCGGTCTCGATGCCGGTGGCGAGCGTCTGGAGTCCCATCTCGATCAACCCCCTCTGACCTGCGGATAGGTCTGGCTACCCGCGTGCGCCTGAGGTAAACGGCTACAGCCCGTACGTCTTGCCGATGATGTCGCGCTGGATCTCGCTGGTGCCGCCGTAGACCGTGGAGACCAGCGCGGCGCGCACGTGCCGTTCCATGTCGAACTCGGTCGCGTACCCGTAGCCGCCCATCATCTGCATGCCGTCCAGCGCGACGCGGCGCGCCGTCTCCGTGGCCTTGAGCTTGACCATGGACGACTCGCGGGGCAGCACGCGCGCGGGGTCGAGGTCCACCAGCTGCGCGGTGCGGTAGACGAGCAGCCGGGTGCACTCGATCTCGACCGCGAGGTCCGCGATGCGGTGGCGGAGCGCCTGGAAGCTGCCGATCGGCCGGCCGAACTGGCGGCGCTCCCTGATGTAGCCGAGCACGTCGTCGAACGCACGGCGCGCGGTGCCGAGCATGACCGCCGCGAGGATGAGGCGCTCCACGTTGAGACCGGCCATCAGCTGTTTCCAGGCGGCGCCGGGCGTGCCGACCACGGCGTCCGCGGCGACGCGGCACCCGGTGAACCACAGGTCGTTGACCTCGCGGCCGCCCATCGTGTCGATGCCGGAGATCCGCAGACCGGCCGCGTCCGCCGGGACGAGGAGCATGGTGAGCCCGTCGTGCGCGCCGGGGGCGCCGTCGGTGCGCGCGACCAGCAGGATCTCGTCCGCGAAGTGGGCGTTGGAGCACCAGGTCTTCTGGCCGTCGATGATCCAGCCGTCGTCGTCCTGAGCCGCGCGGCAGGCGAGCGCGGCGACGTCGGAGCCGGCGTCCGGCTCGGACATGGAGATCGAGTAGGTGCGGCCGGCCTCCAGGCCCTTGCGGATGTGCGCCTTCTGCGCGTCGGTGCCGAACCGCTCGACCGCGCCGGCGACGATCAGCGACGTGGTGTAGCCGCCGATCGGCAGCATGCCGTAGGCCGTCTCCTCCAGGAAGACGCACGCGTCGGTCATGCCGCCGGCGCCGAGCCAGCCGAGCCCGGCCATCTTCTCGTAGAGCCCCTGGTGGTGGGCGTGCCTGCCGTGCTCGGTCAGCTCGTCGCGGCGGGCCCGGGTGCCGGCCTCGCGGCGGCTGAACTCACGGAGCGCCTCGGCGAAGGCCTTCTGCTCGTCGGTCAACTCAACAAGATCGAGCTTCATCGTCAATTCTCCCGCGTCCAGCAGGGCATTGACATCGACCGTAGCATATCAAATATCAAATCTGGGGGTACGGATGTCAGGACCAGACACCCAGGCCGTCGAGGTGTTTGACCAGGCGATCGGCGCCGTCCGTGAAGTGGCGCGTCATCGCCGCGCGTGCCGCATCCGCATCGTGTGAGGTGAATGCGGCCAGCAGCACCTCATGGTCCTCGCGCATCCCGCGCAGCCAGCCCGCGTCCGAGGAGTAGAAGCGCGCCGGGGTGTACCGCGTGGCCGTGTGCAGGAACCAGCTGAGCTTGCGCGCCTCCGCGATCCGGTTCACCGCCCGGTGGAAGTCGAACTCCAGCGACTCCACCTGATCCGCCGCCCGGGTGCGGGTCAAGGCCCGATTCATCACGGTGAGCTGCGCGATCTGCCCGTCCGTGATCCGGGCGGCGACGCGCGAGGCCAGCTCGCCGGCGATGTCGCCCTGCAGCTGGAACACGTCGCGGATGTCCTGCCGGGACAGCGGCGCCACCACGTATCCACGGCGCGGCTCCAGCTCGACCATGTCCTCGCCGCGCAGGTGCAGCAACGCCTCCCGCACCGGCGTGATGCTCACGCCGAGCCGGCCGGCCACCTCTTCGAGCCGGATGCGATCGCCGGGGCGCAGCTCGCCGGACATGATCCGGGCCCGCAGCGCGGCGGCCACTTCTTCCGCGAGCATCCGTTCACATTATCAAATATCGCAATATAAGGGGGTACGGTGTGAGTGGTCCGCTGGACGGGCTCAGGGTCGTCGAGCTGGCCGGGATCGGGCCGGCGCCGTTCGCCGCCATGCTGCTCGCCGACCTGGGGGCGGACGTGGTGCGCGTCGACCGGCCGGGCCCCGGCTCGCCGCTGTCCGGCGATCCGGCGTACGACCTGCTCAACCGCGGCAAACGCTCGGTGCTCGCGGACCTGAAGACACCGGCCGGTGTGGACCGGGTGCTGGCGCTGGCCGCCCGCGCGGACGTGCTGATCGAGGGCTGGCGGCCCGGCGTCGCGGAACGGCTCGGCGTCGGACCGGAGGCGGCACTGGCCCGCAACCCGCGCCTGGTCTACGGGCGGATGACCGGCTGGGGGCAGGACGGGCCGCTGGCGCGGACGGCCGGGCACGACATCGGCTACCTCGCGCTCTCCGGCGCGCTGCACCCGATCGGCAGGGCGGGCGGGCCGCCGCAGGTGCCGGTGAACCTGCTCGGCGACTTCGCGGGCGGGTCGCTCTACCTGGTGGTGGGCGTGCTGGCGGCGCTGCGGTCCGGGACGGGGCAGGTGGTGGACGCGGCCGTAGTCGACGGTGCCGCGCACCTGACCACGATGCTGTCCGGGCTGCTGGCGTCCGGCGCGTGGCGGGACGAGCGCGGGGTGAACCTGCTGGACACCGGCGCGCCGTTCTACGACGTGTACGAGACCGCGGACGGCGGGCACATGGCGGTGGGCGCGCTGGAGCCCCGGTTCTTCGAGGAGTTCGCACGACTGCTCGGGATCGCGCCGGTCTCCCAGACGGACGGGACGCTGCGCTCACGCGTCGCGGCTGCGTTCGCCGGGCGTACCCGTGAGGAATGGTCGAAGGTCTTCGCGGGCAGCGACGCGTGCGTGGCCCCGGTCCTCTCGCTCGCGGAGGCGCCCCACGACGCCCATCTGGCCGCACGTGGGACTTTCGCCGAGCGGGACGGCGTGGTGCAGCCCGCGCCGGCGCCCCGCTTCTCCCGCACGCCGGCCACGCTCGGCCGGCCACCGGCGCTGCCCGGACGGGACACCGACGACGTACTCACCGAATGGGGGCTGGGCTCGTGAAGCGGGAGATCTTCGACGCGGATCACGACGCGTTCCGGCAGCTGGTGGCCACGTTCGTGGCGAAGGAGATCGTGCCGCACCACGCGCGGTGGGAACGGGACGGCATCGTCGACCGGGCGGTCTGGACCGCGGCCGGGCGGGCCGGACTGCTCGGCTTCTTCGTGCCGTCCGAGTACGGCGGCGGGGGCACGGCCGACCTGCGGTTCAACGCGGTGCTCGTCGAGGAGCTGGCGCGCGCCGGGGCTACCGGGCCCGCGTTCTCGCTGCACAACGACATCGTCGGGCCGTACCTGACGTCGCTGGCGAGCCCCGCGCAGAAGGAGCGGTGGCTGCCCGGGTTCTGCACCGGGGAGATCATCACGGCGATCGCGATGACCGAGCCGGGCGCCGGCAGCGACCTGCAGGGCATGCGGACCGTCGCGGTCCGCGACGGCGACGACTGGGTGCTCAACGGGCAGAAGACGTTCATCAGCAACGGCATCATCTCCGACCTGATCATCGTGGCCGCGCGCACGGACCCTGCTGCGGGGCACCGCGGCATCGGTCTGCTGGTGGTCGAGCGGGACATGCCGGGCTTCACCCGCGGCCGCAACCTGGACAAGATAGGGATGCACGCGCAGGACACGGCGGAGCTGTTCTTCTCGGACGTACGCGTGCCGGACTCCAATGTGCTGGGCTCGCCGGGCATGGGATTCGCATATCTGATGCAGAACCTGCCCGCCGAGCGGCTCTCCATCGCGGTCGCCGCCATGGCCGCGGCCGAGGAGATCTTCCGGATCACGCTCGAATACTGCCGGGAGCGGGAGGCGTTCGGCCGCCCGATCGGACGATTCCAGCACAGCCGATTCGTGCTCGCCGAAATCGCCACCGAATTGCAGCTCGGCCGCGTCTTCGTCGACCGGTGCCTGGTCACGCCGGATCTGTCCGCGGCGGACGCGGCCATGGCGAAATGGTGGACGACCGAGCTGCAACAGCGTGTCGTGGACCGCTGTCTGCAGTTGCACGGAGGGTACGGATACATGCGTGAGTACCCGGTCGCACGGGCGTACCTCGACTCTCGCGTCCAGACCATCTACGGCGGGACGACCGAGATCATGAAGGAGGTCATCGGCCGGTCGCTCGGACTGTGAATTCTCTTGTGGAGGCGTCATGCGCGACCGATACCGGTGGCTGCGGGAAATCGAACGGCTCGACCCGGTCCGTGATCACCAGGAGATCTACCGCATCTCCGCCGGCCTGGAATTCCCCTGGGACTACACGCGGGCGCTGGAGTTCGGGCTGTTCCGGACGTACTGCGTGCCCTCGATCTCGGCATTGCTGTCGGCCACCGGTGAATTCCGCGTCCGGCCGCAGCAGCGCTATGACGACACCGCCATTCTGATGGCCGAGATCGCGGCGCACGGCTACGATTCGCCGCGCGGACGGGAAGCACTGCGCGTCGTCAACCGCGCGCACGGCCGTTACGCCATCTCCAACGACGACATGCTGTACGTGCTGTCGACGTTCGTCTACGACCCGATCACCTGGGTGGATCGCTACGGGTGGCGGCGGCTGCATTCGCACGAACGGCTCGCCGCCTATCACTATTACCGCGAGGTCGGCACGCGGATGGGGATCCGTGACATCCCCGATTCCTATGCCTCGTTCAAGAGCTTCAAGGAGGGGTACGAGTCGCGCCGCTTCGTTTTCGCGGAGAGCAACCGGGAGATCGGGGCGTACACGGTCGGCCTGTTCGCCGCGTGGTTCCCGGGATTCCTTCGCCCGGCCGTGCGACTGGCCGTGCGCGGGATGCTGGACCCGCCGATGCTGCGCGCGTTCGGCCTGCGCCCGGCGCCGGCCGTGGTCGGGCTGCTGGGACGTGCCGGGCTGCGGGCGCGGGCGCGGACGGTGCGCTGGTGCCTCCCGGCGCGGACGGTGCCGGTGCTGGCCGTGGCGCCCGCGAACCGGACCTATCCCGGCTACCCGTCGGGCTACCGGCCGTCCGACCTGGGCGCGCCTCCCCCACCGGCGGACATTCCCACACACTGCCTGCGGCCGCCGCGGCCGGATCTGTGAGGTGTGCAGGTGGTGTGCATTCGGTGCACGACTGTGGAGGGCAGGGCCGGATCGCACCACCCGCGCATACCATCGCGGACATGGGCTCCGATCGTGACGACGCCGACCAGTTCCCGCCGAGACCGGCGGCGGGTGTGCCCGCTGCCGCTGGGGGCACGTCCCCCGCGGACGATCGGCCTTCGCCGGATGCCGGTCGGGCCTCGCGGGATTCCGGCCCGGCCGTCGCGTCCGGCAGTGGGCTCGGCGCGACGATCACAACCGGCCATGGACCTGACGCCGCGGTCGCGGCCTCGGCCGACGGCGGATCCGCGTGGATCACCACCGTGCGCCTGCCGGCGGGAGTCCGGGTCGGTCACTGGACCGGCGACGGTACCGGCGTCACGGTCGTGCTGCCGCCGGCCGGCACCGTCGGGTCCGGCGAGGTGCGTGGCGGCGCGCCCGCGACGCGGGAGTTCGAGCTGCTCAAGCCGGAGCGGATGGTCGACCGGGTGGACGCGGTGGTGCTCTCCGGCGGCTCCGCCTTCGGGCTGGCCGCGGCGGACGGCGTGATGCGCGAACTCCGGTCCCGCGGCGAGGGCTTCCCGACCGCGCACGGCCCGGTCCCGATCGTGGTCGGCATGTCCATCTTCGACGCCTCGGTAGCCACCACCCCGCCGGACGCCGCCGCCGGCCGGTCCGCGCTCCTCGACGCCCTGTCCTCGATCGGCGGGACGGTCCCGACCGGTCGCGTCGGCGCCGGCACCGGAGCCGCCAGCGGCCGCTGGCACGGGCGCCTCGACCCCGGCGGCTTCGGCGCCGCCTCCGCACTCGACCCCAGCGGCGCGGTCGTGACCGCCTTCGCCGTGGTCAACGCCCTCGGCTCGATCATCCCCGCTCCCGGGGCCGCTGCCCCCGAGGCCCCCGCACCCGCCCACCTGCCCGCCACGCTCGCCGAGCCGCATGCCACGCCCGCTACGTCGGCTGCACCGTCCGCCGCACATGCCACGCCGCCGGCCACGCCCACCGGGCCCGCCGCGCCGCCGGGCACGCCCACCGGGCCCGCCGCGCCGCCGGGCACGCCCACCGGGCCCGCCGCGCCGGTTGCCGCGCCGAGCGAGGTGCCTCCCGCGTCTGTGGCCTCCCCGGACGGCGCGACGGCTGTCGGGCCGGCGGGGCCGGCCGCCGATCAGCTCGGGACCGCGTCGCCTGGTGACGCTCCGGCGCCGGTGAGGCCCGCCTTCGGACCGGGGACGGGGTCGGGGCGGGAGAACACCACGCTCGTCGTGGTGGTGACGGATGCGGCGCTGGACAAGACCGCAGGCCTGCTGCTCGCGCAGAGCGGGCACGACGGCATGGCACGCGCGCTGCATCCCTCGCACACCCGCTTCGACGGCGACGCGGTGGTCTCGCTCGCCACCGGCAGTCGCCCCCTCGGCGGCGAGAACGACCTCGACACCATCCGCGCCACCGCGATCGAGGTGGTCGCCGCCGCGATCCGCAACGCCGTCCCCACCTGAACCGAGCCCCGTCCCCGCCGGGCGGCGGGCAATGACCAGGCGCATTGTTGTCAGAGGTTGAGCAGGAAGGCAGGGAGAGGCGCGACATGCCGACGGAAGTGAAGGTCCCGGAGCGCGGGTCGGTGGTCTGGCGGTACTTCGGTGACTCGCGGAACATGCTGCTCGGGCCGCCGCTACTGGTGCTCCAGGTGGCGCATCCGGTGGTCGGCGCGGGCGTGCTCCAGCACTCGAACTACCGCGACGAGCCGTGGCAGCGCCTGATCCGCACCTACCTCTCGCTCTCCACCCTGATCTACGGCGGCCGGCGCGGCGCCGCCCGCGAGTCCGCCCGGCTCCGGCACATGCACGAGAAGATCAAGGGTGTGGACGGGCAGGGCCGCCGCTACCACGCGCTCAACCCGGAGGCCTACCTGTGGGTGCACGCCACCCTGGTCCAGGGCGGCGTCGACTCGCACCGGATCTTCGGTCGTCCGCTCACCGACGCGCAGACCGCCGAGTACTACGCGGAGATGCGCCAGGTCGGCCTGCTCCTCGGCCTGCGCGAGCACCACCTCCCCGCGGACTGGGCGGGCTTCCGCGCCTACTACGACGACCGCGTCCTGCACCGCCTGGAGGACAACCAGGCGGTCTGGGACGTGATCGACAGCGTCCGCCGGCCGAAGAAGCCCTGGCGGCACGTACCGGACGTCGTCTGGCGTCCGCTCGGCGCCGCCACCGGCCGACTGGCGTTCCTGGTCCTGGCAGGCGCGCTCCCCCAGGTGATGCGCGACCGCCTCGGCCTGTCCTGGTCCACGGACCAGGAGCGCCGTCTCCGCCGTTTCGCCCGTCTCGTCAGAATCCTGATGTCCCTGGTCATCCCTCCGTTGCGGATAGCCGGTGCGCTCAGCGCCGCGCGAATACAGATGACACTCGCCGACCGCAGGGAACGCCGAGCGGCCGACCGCACCGATCCCTCCCCGGTCGACCTCCCGGTCGGCTGAGGACTCCGCGGTCCCGGCACGGCCAAGCACCAGCCGACCCGGCCTGCCCCGCAGGTAGCACCGCTTTTCCGCAGGACAGGGCCGGCCCGTATCAGCCAGGCGGTCGCAGTGCGAACGGCCCCGCCGCACGGACGCCCCCGCCGCACGGACAGCTCTGCCCTGCGAACGACCTCGCCGCGCGCACAGCCCCGCGCCGCGCACAGCCCCGCCGTGCGAACGACCTCGCCGTGCGAACGGCCTTGCCGTGCGAACGGCCTTGCCGTGCGAACGGCCTTGCCGTGCGAACGGCCTTGCCGTGCGAACGGCCTTGCCGTGCGAACGGCTTCGCCGTGCGCACAGGCCCGCCGCGCGGGGCAGGCCCGCCGCGCGGGGCAGGCTCGCCGACGCTCCGAAGCCGCGGCCGGCGTCGGCGGGAGGGCCGGACGGGAACCAGGCGGCGCGGCGTCGGGTGGCGGCGGGTCAGGTGGGGGACGGGGTGTCGTAGAGGGCGTCGATGGCGTCGGCATGGAGGGTGGAGACGATGCGACGGCGGAGTTTGAGCGTGGGGGTCAGCTCGCCGGACTCGGGGGACCAGGGGGCGGGCATGATGCGGAACGCCTTGACCTGCTCGGGGCGGGCGAGTTTCGCGTTGGCGGCGTCGACCGCGGCCGTGATCTCGGCGCGGAGCAGCGGGTCGGCGGCCAGACCGGGGATGGAGACGTCGGGCAGGCCCCTGGCCTGGGCCCAGAGGGGTGCGATCTCCTCGTCGAGGACGATGAGCGCGGTGACGTAGGGCCGGCGGTCGCCGATGGCCACGGCCTGGCCGATCAGCGGGTGGGCCCGCAGCAGCGACTCGATCTGGGCGGGCGAGATGTTCTTGCCGCCGGAGCTGATGATCAGCTCCTTCTTCCGGTCGGTGATGGTGAGGAAGCCGTCGTCCAGCACGCCGACGTCGCCGGTGGCCAGCCAGCCCTCCGCATCGGTCACCGGGTCGACGCTGCCGTCCGCCGCGAGGTAGCCGGCGCAGACCAGCGGGCCGCGGACCAGGATCTCGCCGTCCTCCGCCAGCCGCACCTCCATGCCGGGGTAGGCGCGGCCGACGCTGCCGGTGCTGAACGCCTCTTTCACGTTGAGCGTGCAGGTGCCGGCGGTCTCGGTCATGCCCCAGACCTCGAAGACGTCGATGCCGAGGCCGGCCAGGTAGAGCAGCACGGGCACCGGGATCGGCGCGGCGCCGCTGCCCGCCCAGATCAGGTTGTCGAGCCCGAGTCTGGCCCGCAGCGGGCGCAACACCGCCTCGTCGAGCGCGGCGGCGCGGGCGGCGAGCTCGGGCGGGACCGGGGTGCCGGCGGCGCGCAGCCGGTAACTCTCCAGCGCGAGGCTGCTGGCCGTCTCGAACGCGGTGCGCACGCTCTGATCGACGGCGGCGATCTGTGCCTGCACGCCGGCCACCATCTTCTCCCAGACGCGCGGCACGCCGAAGAAGGAGGTGGGCCGGACCGCGATCAGCGCGGCGAGCAGCTGTTTCTGGTCAGGGCAGATCGTCACGTGACCGGCGCGGTAGAGCGGGTTGTAGATGCCGAGGATCCGCTCCGCGATGTGGGCGAGCGGCAGGTAGGCCAGCGAGGTCGGATGGTCGGGCGAGTCGATCGAGTCTGCGATCAGCACGCACTGCGCGACGACGTTGTGGTGGGTGAGCACGACACCCTTGGGGTCGCCGGTGGTGCCGGACGTGTAGAGCATCGTGACCGGCTGGCCGGGCTGGACCTCGCGCCACCGCTTCTCGAACGCGCCCGGATCGGCCCGGTGCGCGGCCGCGCCGGCGGACTCCAGGCCGGCCAGCGTGACCACGCGGCCGTCGGGCGAGGGCGGGCCGGAGACGGTCACCACGTGGCGGATCGTGGGGACCTCGGCGAGGATGGGCGCCCAGCGGGCCAGCTCCGCGTCGCCCTCCAGCACCACGATCTCGGCGCGGCTGTGGCGGGCGAGGTAGCCGAGCTGGTCGGGGCTGAGCGTCGCGTAGACCGTGGAGGGGATCGCGCCGAGGTGCACGGCGGCGAGGTCGGTGATCCAGTGCTCGGGCCGGGCCGACATGTTGATCAGCATGCGGTCGCCGGCGCCGAGGCCCAGCGCTTCGAGACCGCGGGCGGTGCGGGCGACCCGGTCGCGCAGCGCGGACCAGGTGAGCGTGTCGGCCGCGCCGAGGGAGGTCAGCGCGGGCAGGCCGGCGAACTCGGTGGCGTTGCGGTGCAGCAGGTGCGGGACGGTCAGGCCGCGCGCGGTCTCGGCGCAGCGTGCGGCACGGTCGGCGGTGTCGACGGTGGACGGCATAGCGGTAGCCTCCTTCGGCGCCGGGCCGAGGACGGCGGCGCAGGGACGGACGGGGACGCGTCGCTCATGTCGAGACTGTAAACGCCGGTTAACTTCCGAGGGAAGCGATTCTGCTCGATCGGTCACGCTGACGCGTTCGGAGGCCGCGAATCGGGATTAACTTCACGCTGTCATGATCAGCATCGCTAGCCGGACCAGGTGCGCGTCCATGCCGGTACGCCGGTCGAAGCGGACCCACCGGCTCAGATCGGTCACCAGGTTGAGCGCCGCATGCACCAGCACCCGGGCCTCCGGCGCCGGCAGCTCCGGCCGCACCTCGGTCAGCAGCCGCACCCACTCCTCCACGTGCAGCCGCTGCACCTTGCGCAGCTCGTGCCGGTCGCCGCCGGGCAGGTTGCTGTTCTCCGCGAGGTAGACGGAGACCAGGTCGCTGCGCTCGAACGTCAGCTCCACGTAGGACTCGGTCAGCCTGCGCAACGCGTCCGCCGCGTCGACGGCGCCGTCCAGCGCGACCGTGGTCGCCTCGGACACCCGCTCGGAGGCACGGTAGAACGCGGCGGCCAGGATGTCCGCCTTGCCGGGGAACACCCGGTACACGCTTGATGCGTTGATGCCCACCCCGCGCGCAATGTCCCCCATCCCCACCGCGTGGTAGCCGTACCGGTGGAACAGCCGGATCGCCTCGGCCAGGACGAGCTCGCGGCGCGCTCCCGGGCGTACCCCCGCGGGATCTTGATCTGGTCTGGGCTTCTTGGTCAGGGGGCGGGGCACGGGCGGCTCGGCGCGCAGCAGCGCGAGACCGACGCGGCGCAACGTCTCCTCGGCACGGCCGCGCGCGATCGCGGCGCGGTGCGTCGAGAGGCTGGCGAAGACGCTCAGCAACGCCCGGACCAGCGCGGACGCGGCCTTCACATCAAGATCTTTCCGAAGCGCCATCAGGGGTACGACGAAGCGGCGCGCCAGCGCCTCCTGGCCCTCCGCGAACTCGGCGCGGTGCACGATCTCCAGGTAGCGCCACTCCCACTGGTAGAGGCCGCCGACGTTGCGGCCCTCGACCGCGACCCTGGCCAGCGCCGTGAGCAGCGCGTCCAGCCGGGCCCCGGGATCGGCCTCGTCCGACTCCACCGCCTCCAGCACGCGCGTGATCAGGCTGCGCGTGGCGAAGACCAGGATGGCGTACTTGCCGGGGAAGTGCCGGTAGACGGCCGGGCCGCTGATGCCGACCGCGGCCGCGATCTCGTCGATGCCGACGCGGTGGTAGCCCCGTGCGCAGAACAATTCGGCCGCGACCAGGGCTATCTGGTCCTTGCGGTTCTTCGGCCGCCGCCGGGACGGGTCGATCGTGTCTGCGCTGCGCACCGGCGGAAGCTTACCGCCGGTGAGGCACGCTTCGCACCGGTGAATTGTTGAAGTGCTTGACACAGAGGCGAAACGTCGCGGAAAGTTAACGGCGGTTCGCACACACCGGGAGGCTTCGATGACCGAGGCGTTCATCTACGACGCGGTGCGCACCCCGCGCGGCCGCGGCAAGAAGACCGGCTCGCTGCACGGGGTCAAACCGATCTCACTCGTCGTCGGCCTGATCGACGAGCTGCGCCGCCGTTTCCCCGGCGTCGATCCGGAGCGCATCGACGACGTGGTGCTCGGCATCGTGTCCCCGCTCGGCGATCAGGGCTCCGACCTGGCCAAGACCGCGGCGATCGCGGCCGGCCTGCCGCCGACGGTCGCGGGCGTGCAGGTCAACCGGTTCTGCGGCTCCGGGCTCGAGGCGGTGAACATCGCGGCGCAGAAGGTCCGCTCCGGCTGGGAGGAGCTGGTGCTGGCCGGTGGCGTGGAGTCGATGTCCCGCGTGCCGATGGGGTCGGACGGCGGTGCCTGGGCGCTCGACCCGGAGACCAGCCTGAGGACCGACTTCATCCCGCAGGGCATCAGCGCCGACCTGATCGCCACGATCGACGGCTTCTCCCGGGAGGATGTGGACCGGTTCGCGCTCCGATCGCAGGCGAGAGCGGCTCAGGCCTGGGCCGAGGGGCGGTTCGCCAGGAGCGTCGTGCCGGTGCGCGACCGCAACGGCCTGCCGATCCTCGACCACGACGAGCACCTCCGCGCCGAGTCCACGCTGGAGGGTCTGGGCGGCCTGAAGCCGTCGTTCGCGCAGATCGGCGCGCAGGGCGGGTTCGACGCGGTGGCGCTGCAGAAGTACCACTGGGTCGAGCGCATCGACCATGTGCACCACGCGGGCAACTCGTCCGGCATCGTGGACGGCGCCGCGCTGGTGCTGGTCGGATCGCAGGCCGCGGGCGAGCGGGCCGGCATGACGCCCAGGGCGCGCATCGTCTCCGCGGCGCTCAGCGGCGCAGATCCGACGATCATGCTGACCGGCCCGGCCCCCGCCTCGCGGAAGGCGCTCGACCTCGCCGGCCTGACCGTCGACGACCTCGACCTGGTCGAGATCAACGAGGCGTTCGCGGCCGTGGTGCTGCACTACGTCGACGACCTGAAGCTCGACCCCGAGCGCGTCAACGTCAACGGCGGCGCGATCGCCATGGGCCATCCGCTCGGCGCGACCGGCGCGATGCTGCTCGGCACGATCGTCGACGAGCTGGAGCGGCGCGGCGGCCGATACGGCCTGGTCACGCTCTGCATCGGCGGCGGCATGGGCATCGCCACGATCGTCGAGCGACTCTAGGAGGCCTGACATGACGTCCACCATCCGCTGGGACCGCGAGGACGACGGCATCGTCGTCCTGACGCTGGACGACCCCGCCCGCGCCGCCAACACCATGAATGCGGCCTACCTGGAGAGCATGGAGCAGACCGTCACCCGGCTGGAGGCGGAGCGCGACACCGTCACCGGCGTGGTGTTCGTGTCCGCGAAGCGGTCCTTCTTCGCCGGCGGCGACCTCGACCAGCTCCGCACGCCCGGCCCGGGTCAGGGGGCGGAGTCGTTCGCGCGGGCCGCGTTCGTGAAGGCGCAGTTCCGCCGGCTGGAGACGCTGGGCCGCCCGGTCGTCGCGGCGCTGAACGGATCCGCGCTCGGCGGCGGCCTGGAGCTGGCGCTGGCCTGTCACCACCGGATCGCGGTCGACGACCCGACGATCGAGGTCGGCTTTCCCGAGGTCACGCTCGGTCTGCTGCCCGGTGCCGGCGGCGTGGTGCGCACCGTCCGCCTGCTCGGCCTGACCACCGCGCTGACCCAGGTGCTGCTGCGCGGCAACCGGCACCGCGCGGCCGCGGCCCACGAGCTCGGGCTGATCTCCGCGCTGGTCCCGGCCGCCGACGACCTGCTCCCCGCCGCCCGCGCGTGGATCCACGCGAATCCCGGCGCGGCCCAGCCGTGGGACGTCAAGGGCTTCAGGATCCCCGGGGGTACGCCGTCGTCGCCCTCGCTCGCGGCGATGCTGCCCGCGTTCCCGGCCACGCTGCGCAAGGAGCTGAAGAACGCGCCCTACCCCGCGCCGCGCAACATTCTGGCCGCCGCCGTCGAGGGCGCGCAGGTCGACGTGGAGACCGCGTTCGTGATCGAGAATCGATACTTCGTGGAGCTGGTCACCGGCCAGATCGCGAAGAACATGATCCAGGCGTTCTTCTTCGACCTGAATGCGGCGAATGCCCGCGACGTCGGCGACGTGCCACCCGCGCACCGGGTCGGCGTGCTCGGCGCCGGCATGATGGGCGCCGCGATCGCGTTCGTGTGCGCCAAGGCCGGGCTCGACGTGGTGCTCAAGGACGTGTCGGTGGACGCGGCCGCCCGCGGCCTCGGCTACTCCCAGCGCCTGGTGGCGAAGGCGGTCTCCCGCGGCCGGCTCACCGAGGCCGCCGGCGCGGAGCTGCTGTCCCGGATCTCCCCGGCGGACGATCCGGCCGCGCTGTCCGGGGTGGACGTGGTGATCGAGGCCGTCTTCGAGGACCCCGCGCTCAAGCACAAGGTCTTCGCCGAGATCGAGGGCGTGGTCGCGCCGGATGCGCTGCTCTGCTCCAACACGTCCACGCTGCCGATCACCATGCTCGCCGAGGGGGTGCGCCGCCAGGCCGACTTCGTCGGGCTGCACTTCTTCTCCCCGGTCGACAAGATGCCGCTGGTCGAGGTCATCCGCGGTGAGCACACCGGCGACGACGCCGTGCGCCGCGCGCTCGCGGTGGTCCGCCGGCTGCGCAAGACGCCGATCGTGGTCAACGACAGCCGCGGCTTCTTCACCAGCCGGGTGATCGGCACGTTCACCAACGAGGGCATCGCGATGCTGGCCGAGGGCATCCCGGCACCGTCGATCGAGCAGGCCAGCAGCCAGGCGGGCTATCCCGCGCCGGTCCTGCAGCTGATGGACGAGCTGACGCTCACGCTCCCGCAGCGCATCCGCCGGGAGAACGCCGCGGCCGCCGGTGCCGCCTGGGCACCGCACCCCGCGGACGCGGTCATCGACCAGCTCATCGACGCGGGCCGGCCCGGCCGGTCCGGCGGCGCGGGCTTCTACGAGTACGAGGACGGCACGCGCACCCGGCTGTGGCCCGGCCTCGCGTCCTACGCGAAGCCCGGTGCCGCGATCCCGTTCGAGGACCTGAAGGAGCGGATGCTCTTCATCGAGGCGATCGAGTCCGTGAAGTGCCTGGACGAGGGCGTGCTCACCTCGGTCCCCGACGCCAACATCGGCTCGATCCTCGGCATCGGCTACCCGGGCTGGACCGGCGGCGTCCTGCAGTACATCAACCAGTACGAGGGCGGCCTCCCCGGTTTCGTCACCCGCGCCCGCGAGCTGGCCGAGCGCTACGGCGACCGTTTCACCCCGCCGCGCCTGCTGCTGGAGAAGGCGGAGCGGGGCGAGCGCTTCGAGTGACGTGGCGGTGATCAGCCGCGGATCACCGCGTGCAGGCCGGAGTAGTGGTCCCACCAGTCGGCACGCCGATACTTGACCAGCGTGCCGGCGACGCGGGTCAGCAGCACGACGTCCCCGTTCAGCACCAGGGCGGCATCCTCCGCGCCGGTCTCCAGCACCCGGCCGACCACGGTCAGCATGGTCCGCAGCGACTGCGCGGAGCGGTCGAACTCCACGTTCTTCTCCATGTCGAAGCTGACCGTGGTGTGCGCGCCGAGTTCCCAGCCGTCCGGGCCGAGGTCGACCAGCCCCCGGTCCCGGGACACGATCGTGAGACAGAAACCATGGCTCCGATACAGATCCACGCTCAGCAGATCCGCGCCCACCAGGCCCGCGCTCGACAGGCCCGCGCTCGACGAGCCCGCGCTCGACAGGCCCGGTGCGAGCTCCGGCATCGCGCGCGCCGCCACCGCCGCGGACGACCGGCGCCCGGCGAGGCTCAGCCGATACTCGATCCCCATGCACAGCCTCCCGCGCCTTGACGACATCGCTACTCTACTCGTAGACGAGTAATCGCCAGCGAGCATCAGCGAGGTCCCGACATGGCGCGACGACGGCCGGTGAAGAACCTGCTGGCGCTCGCCGTGCTCGCGATGCTGGCGCCGGGCACCCCCATGCACCCCTACCAGCTGGCGACCGTGCTGAAACGGACCGGCAAGGAGCGGGACATGGCGATCAAGTGGGGATCGTTCTACACCGTGATCGGGAGCCTGGAGAAGCACGGGCTGATCGCCGCGACCGGCACGGACCGGGAGGGGCGGCGGCCGGAGCGCACCACGTACGCGATCACCGGCGACGGCCGCGCGGAGCTGGACGACTGGCTGCGCGAGCTGATCGGCACGCCCGCGCGCGACGCGGACCGGTTCGAGTCCGCGCTGTCCGTGGCCGGCGTGCTGCCGCCGGACGACGTGGCGGGCCTGCTCACCCAGCGCCTGCACGGGCTGCGCGAGGAGATCACGAGCCTGCGCGCGGATCTGGACGCCCCCGGCGTACCCCGGATATTTCTGATCGAGACCGAATACGCGCTCGCGATGCGCGAGGCGGAGACCACCTGGGTGACCGGCCTGCTGCGGCAGATCACCGAGGGGACGCTGCCCGGCCTGGCCGAGTGGCGCGCGTTCCACGAGTCCGGCACCGCCGTCGAGGGGTGGGCCGAGCTGCTGGAATGACAAACGCCCCGGTCACGGTGCGCCAACACCACGACCGGGGCGCGTTTCCTCACATCGATCCGCGCGAGGCGGGCCGGCGCAAGGTGGCAACCAGAAGCATAGCCGGGCCTCTTCGCCATCGGATCCTGTCCTGAACAGGAGAAACACATGACCAAGAGCAGGCTGAGCCCGGAGATGGAGGGCGCGGCGGCACACCGCTACGCCCGGATCCGCGGCACCGAGAGTCAGCTGGCGGCCTGGCGCGAGGACGCCGCGCGGCTGGCCGGCAACGCGACCGACATCCTGGAGATCGCTCCCGGCCCCGGCTACCTGACGGTGGAGCTGGCGAAACGTGGTGCACGGGTGTCCGCGCTGGACATCAGCCACACGTTCGTCGGCATCGTCCGGGAGCGGGCGGCAGCGCAGCACCTCACGGTCGACGTGCGGCAGGGTGACGCGGCCGCGATGCCGTTCCCGGACGCGTCCTTCGATCTGATCATCTGCCAGGCCGCGTTCAAGAACTTCCTGCGGCCGGTGGAGGCGCTGAACGAGATGCACCGCGTGCTGCGGCCCGGCGGCGTGGCGCTGATCGAGGATCTGCACCGCGGGGCCACACGTAAGCAGATCGCACAGGAGGTCGCCGGCATGCGCCTCACCGGCGGAAAGGCGATCTTCACCCGGCTCGTCCTGGGCTGGTTGCGACGTCGCGCCCACACTCCCGCCCAGCTGACCGAGCTGGCTGCCGCGAGCCGGTTCGCCACAGGCGGGACCAAAAAGCACGGCACGATCGGGCTACGCCTGACCCTGAAGAAGGAAACGGCGTAAGACCGGCGTCCCCCGCTCGTCTGACTAGACAAGGGACGCGCTCACGCCGTACCCCCGCAGAAAAATGGCCGGTGCCGCGACGGGCGGCACCGGCCATGAGGTGAAACCGGGTCAGCAGCTGAGGTTCGCGCCCGGGGTGACGCCGAGGATCCCGGCGAAGTTCTGGTACGCGGCGATCCGGCTCTGGACCTGGGCCGGGTTGCCGCCGTTGCACTCGATCGAGCCGTTGATGCTGCGGATCGTCTCGCCGAAGCCACGGCCGTTGACCATCGCGTTGTGGCCGGTCATGGTGCCCGGACCGTTCTGCGTCATCCAGTACCAGATGCCGGTCTTCCAGGCGACGGCCGCGTCGTTCTGGACCAGGTTCGGGTTGCGCAGCAGGTCGATGCCGAGCGCGTCACCGGCGGCCTTGTAGTTGAAGTTCCAGCTCAGCTGGATCGGGCCGCGGCCGTAGTAGGCGGCCTGGCCGGCCGGGCAGCCGTACGACTGGTTCGGGTCGCAGTAGTGCGGGTAGTTCGCGGTGTTCTGCTCCACGATGTGCACGAGTCCGCCGGTCTCGTGGTTGATGTTCGCCAGGAACGCCGCGGCCTCCTGCTTCTTCACGGTGTCGCTGCCGGTGCCGGCGAACGCCGGGTACGCGGAGAGCGCCTGCACCAGGCCGGAGTACGTGTAGAACGAGTTCCGGCCCGGGAACATCTGGTTGAACTGGGCCTCGCTGACCACGAACCCGGACGGGTTGGGCGCGCCGGTCGTCGGCGCCGGCGGGGTGGGCTGAGTGCCGCCGCCGGAGCAGGTGTACGGCTCCCAGAACCAGGTACTGATGATCGGGTCGTACCCCGGGTTCTCGTGCTCGGCTATGTAGTACTTGCCGTCCGTGTACTTGACGATGTCCCCGGTGTTGTAGGACTTGCCCGCGACCCACGCCGGGTGGTTGCAGGAGGTGGTGCCGCCACCGCCTCCACCGCCGGACGACCCGCCGCACGTGCCCTGGTCCTCCCACACGCCGGTGCCGGCCGTGCTGGGCTGCTCGCCCTGGGTCCACCACTTGGCCCGCCAGTTGTGACCGCCGAACGACGCCGTGTTGCCGCCCCAGTACACCGCGGACGCGCTGTACGCGCTGGCGCACTCGGCGGCCGAGGCCATCGTCATCGGCAGGATCGCGGCGGCTGCTCCCGCGCCCGCGACCGCCAGCACCGTAGCGACGACTCGTAGCTTCACCGTGCACCAACTCCCATTCCACACGTCGAGGACGTGAGAATGTTGTCAGCGAGGGTGCCAGGCGCGGGCTAAAGGAACGGTAAATAAACCTTATTATCTCGCGGACCAGCTAAAACCCGGACGCAGCGGCGATCCTGGCCGCACGCAGCGTGAGGTAATTGCGCTCCGGCACGCTGGACGTCCGCGCCGCTGCGGTCCGGTACTCCGCGACCGCCTCGGCCGTCGACCCGGCCATCTCCAGCAGGTGCGCCCGCGCGGCCGGCAGCCGGTGCCCGCGCGCCAGCAGCGGCTCGGACGCCAGCCGGTCCAGCGTCGCCAGCCCCGCGGCCGGACCGGCCACCATCGCCTGCGCGACCGCACGGTTCAGCGTCACCACCGGGCTCGGCGTGAGCCGTTCCAGCACGCCGTACAGCGCGAGGATCTGCGGCCAGTCCGTCTCCTCCGCCGACGGCGCCTCGTCGTGCAGCGCGGCGATCGCGGCCTGCACACGGTAGGGCCCCGGCCCGCGCGGCAGCACGGCGTTGACCAGCGCGATCCCCTCCGCGATCATGGCGGCGTCCCACCGCGACCGGTCCTGCGACGCCAGCGGCACCAGCTCGCCGACCGGCCCGGTCCGCGCCGGCGCCCGCGCCTCGGTAAGCAGCATCAACGCCAGCAGGCCGCCCGCCTCCGGATCATCCAGATAGGACAGCAGCCGGGTCAGCCGGATCGCCTCCGTGGACAGCTCCACCCGCAGCAGCGACGGCCCGGCCGAGCTGGTGTGCCCCTCATTGAAGATCAAATACAGCACATGGAGTACGGACGAGAGGTTGCCGGGCCGCAGCGACGACGACGTGAACGACCGCTTCGCCCGGCTGATCCGCTGCGCCATCGTCGCCTCCGGCACCAGGAACGCGCGGGCGATCTCCGCCGTGGTCAGCCCGCCCACCGCGCGCAGCGTCAGCGCGATCGCGGACGCCGGCGACAGCGCCGGATGGCAGCAGAGGAAGAGCAGCTCCAGCGTGTCGTCGCGGCCCTCGGACGACGCGTCGGACAGCGGCGCCTCCAGCCGTGAGACCGCGGACTCCCGCTCCCGCCGCGCCGACCCGCGCCGGATCTCCTCGATCAGCCGCCGGTGCGCGACCTGGATCAGCCAGCCGCGCGGATTGTCCGGCACCCCCTCGGCCGGCCACTGCCGGAAGGCGGCCAGCAACGCCTCCTGCACCGCGTCCTCCGCGGCCGCGAAGTCGCCGGACCGGCGGGTGAGCACGCCGAGGACCTGCGGCGCAAGCGCGCGCAGCAGGCCCTCGAAGGCGATCGGCGTCACCAGGAATCAGGGGCCGGGGCCTCCATGATCTGGCGGACCTCGATCGGCATGTTCAGCGGCTTCCCCTCCGGGCCGGGCGCGCTTGACACGTACGCGGCCAGCTCGAGCGCACGGGCCGGCGTCTCCACGTCCACGATCCAGTAGCCGGCCAGGAACTCCTTCGTCTCCGGGAACGGGCCCTCGGTCACCACCGGGGTGCCGTCCGCGCCGGCCCGGACGATCTTCAACTCCTCCGGCGCGGCCAGGCCCTCGCCGGTGACCCACTCGCCCGACTTCGTGAGCGTGGCGTTGACCTCGCCCATGAACGCGATGTGCCGCTCGATCTCCTCCGGCTTCCACGTCTCGATCCGCGGGAAATCGACGGCGGTCTGGGAGAACTGCATCATCAGCATGTACTTCACGGTTCTGCTCCTTGATCGGTGCGCCGCCTCCGACGCTCTCACGGGTAGGTAGAAGCCGTCACGCGGTTCTCGACATGCCGCGCAAAAGAAGTCTCACGGCGTACACCCGGAGGATCTTGCAGTTTTTCAGGCGGCGGATGCCGTCACGCCATGCCCGCGTCATCGACGGGGGCCAGGCTCACGCCGGATCCACAGATCGCCACACATGGGAGTCCCACAATGAGCCAGCGCCTGCCCCGCCGCGCGTTGCTGCAGACCGCGGTCGCCGCACCCGCGGCCGGCCTGCTCGTCGGCAGCACGTTCGAGGCCGCGCCCGCCTGGGCGAACAGCGGGAAGTTCGACGTGGACGACCCGCGCTTCTCGATCGCGGTGCTGCCGGACACGCAGTACCTGTTCGACGAGGACAGCTCCGACCCGGAGCCGCTGCGCGCGACGTTCAGATACCTGCGCGAGAGCAGCAACATCGCGTTCATGACGCACCTCGGCGACGTCACCGAGCACGGCAGCGACCACGAGATCGAGCTGGCGTCGAAGACGTTCAAAGATCTTGACGGCAAGTTCCCCTACAGCGTGCTCGCCGGCAACCACGACATCAACGGCAGCACCACGGACCAGCGCGGCACGTCCGCCTACCTGAAGGCGTTCAACCCGAAGCGGTTCGCGGCCTCACGCACGTTCGGCGGCGCGTCCCCGGACGGCTACAACAGCTACCACGTGATCAAGGCGGGCGGCCGTCAGTGGCTGGTCCTGGCGCTGGACTGGCGGCTCTCCGACGCCGGCTTCGCCTGGGCGCAGTCCGTGCTGGACAGGCACAAGACGCTCCCCGCGATCATCACCACGCACGAACTGGCGTACGCGGACGACAACGGCACCGCCTACCTCTCCGGCTACGGCCAGCAGATCTGGGACCGGCTGATCCGCAAGAACGACCAGATCTTCCTGTCGCTCAACGGCCACTACTGGCCGCCCGGCCGCACCGTGCTCACGAACGACGCCGGCCACGACGTGCACGTCCACATCACGAACTACCAGGACCGCTACTACGGCGGCGCCGGCATGATCCGCGACTACGCGTTCGACGTGGCCCGCGGCGTGATCGACGTGTCCACGTACTCCCCGTGGTTCCTGGCCAAGGACCCGGCGAAGCGCACCGCGCTGGAGGAGGAGACGATCGAGCTGACCGGGCCGGTCGACCGCTTCAGCCTGGAGATCGACTTCGACGCCCGGTTCGCCGGGTTCTCCGGCGTGGTCCCGCCGGCGCCGCGGCCCGCGTCCGCCGTGCTGCTGCGCGACACGGTCGCGTACTGGCGCTTCGACGGCCTCGGCCTCGCCGACGGCGCCACGGTCGCGAACGGCACCGTGGTCCGCGACCTGGCCAAGCGCGGCAACGACCTGACCGTGCAGTCGATCGGCGCCGGGGCACCACTGCTCGCCTCCGCCGACCACCACCCGGGCGCGCCCGCGCACGCCAGCCTCCGCTTCAACGGCGGCAAGTCCCCCGACCGCGGCTCGATCCTGGCCACGTCGGCGCACGCTTCGCTGAATTCGCTCACGTTTGAGTCCGGCTACACGATCGAGGCGTTCATCAAGCTGCCGGCGCCGTTCGAGGGCGACCACTCCTGGATGGGAATCCTGAGCTGGCAGGGCCGCAGCGGCGACGCGGGCAAGACCAGCGGCTGGTCCCAGGACGAGCCCACCTGCAGCGTCAACCTGTCCGGCGAGCGCTTCCTCCAGTACGTCGTCTACCCCAACGACCGCGACGCCGACCCGACCTCGTGGAGCCACGCGCTCCCGATGGGCCGCTGGATGCACATCGCGATCGTCAACGACAGCCGCCGCACCACCATCTACATCGACGGCTCGAAGATCGCGCGCAACCCCACGCAGGCCTCGAAGGGCATCACCACCATGGGCAAGCCGTTCACGATCGGCGCCACCCAGTTCGCCGAGAAGTTCGGCCAGGGCTTCTACGGCTGGATCGGCGACGTCCGCATCACCGCCCGCGCGCTCCCCGCCCGCGACTTCCTCACCACCACCCACTAGACCCACCTTCCACTTTTCTTGGACCTTCCTCCACTTTCCGGACCTTCCTCCAGGGCGCCGGGCGGCCCTCCACTCACCCTGCGCGCCGCCCGGCGCCCGCCCTCAAGCCGCCTCGCGGTCACGTCCCGGTGGCCGCGAGGCGGCTTTCCCTCATCTCCCGCTCCCTCGCCTCACGACCGCCCGGGAGCCATCCGCCGCTTGCCTGCCCCCTGCCCTCGCACTGGCAGCCCAACGCTCTGGCTGCCCTCGGAGCTGTCTGGCCTCGCACGACAATCAAGATCAAGTTCTAATTGCTCTTCCCGCTTCCGGCGTGGTCCGGCCCGCATGCTCCCGACTCTGTTGCCCATTCACGGCGAGCGCGGTGAGATCCGCGGGCTGCCGTGCGAGAACCCGGGCGCCTGCCGGTATTGCGGCGTCAAGGTCCGGGGACCATCTCGGTCGACGGGCACTCCGTGCCCGAAATTTCAGGAAATAGCTGGCCTGGTGGCCCGGCAACCCAGCCTTGTCGCCGGAAGGCCGGCAACGCCGGATATGTCATCTCATGGCGCCCGCTCACGGAACGCTACGGGACTTGATCAACGGTCGTATGTACGTTTCTACGGTCTCAGGCACTCACAGCGTGGAGAACGTACATACGACCGCCGATCAAGGCCGGAAGCCGCTGCCGGCCCGCGACCCAATGCCGCAAGACAGACTGCCCTGCCCAGGAGGGTGAAGCGGACGGTTTCCGGGTGGTCGGAGCGTCACGAAGAGCGAACCAGGAAGCCTCGACCCGGGCCAGAAGCCGCAACGATCGCGAATCAGGCCCTGATATGCCGAAATATTTCGGGCGCGGAGCGCCCTGCCCTGCCCCGAAGAACTCGGCGCGCCGAGCAGCCCGGCACCGGCTCGGGCATCGCGACCCATCGCACCGAACGGGAACGGGCAACGGGGTCGCCCCCGCAACCGGCACGTCCTGCTTCACCACATGCCAGGCCCGAAGCCTCATCGATGCCGATCTTGACCTTGCCCAGGACGCAAGAAAGCCGCACAGGAAAGCGGCTCCCACCAAGGGTGGGAGCCGCTTCGGTTTGCATGAGTGGCGCGGGACCGGTGCCCGCGGGAGCGTGCGGGCCGCAACCACGCCGGGAGTGGGAAGAGCCAGATCTTGATCTGGCTCTTAGTCCCTTTCGATCAGGTGGCCGATGAGGTCGGGGCAGATGCCAGCGATGCCGGAGCCGTCGCGGCGCATGTCGATCTCGGGGAGGTCGATGGGTTCGCCGGTGGCGGTGGCGGCGGCGGGGCGGACGCCGATCCAGCCGACCACGATGCCCTCCTCGCCCTTGAGGAAGCGGTGGGCGCGGACGCCGCCGGTGGCACGGCCCTTTGCCGGGTACTCGTCGAAGGGGGTGACCTTGACGGTACGGCCGGTGGACGTGATGACCAGCGGCGCGCCGTGCTGGGGGTCGCCGGCGCCGATCGCGCCGAAGAAGACCGCGTTCGCGCCGGCGCTGAGGTTGATGCCGGCCATGCCGCCGCCCTTTATCCCCTGCGGGCGGACGATCGAGGCGGCGAAGCGGAGCAGCGCGGCGTCGCTGGTCAGGAACGCGAGCGTCTCGTCGCCGGTGATCCAGGTGGAGCCGATGACCTCGTCGCCGTCCTTCAGGCCGATGACCTCGAAGACGTCGGCGCGGACCGGCCACTCCGGCGCGCAGACCTTGACCGCGCCCTGGCGGGTGCCGAGCGCGAGCGTCTCGCCGGGCTTCGGGACCAGCGGGGCCAGGCCGATGACGGTCTCGCCGGGGTCGAGGTCGGCGAGTTCGCTGGCGGACATGCCGCCGCGGAGCGTGACGGTGCCGCCCTGTTCCGGCAGGACCGGGAGCGGCAGGACGTCGACCTTGAACGCGCGGCCACGGTTCGTGATGAGCAGGACCTGGCCGCGGGCGGTGGTGTGGACCAGCGCGCGGACCGCGTCGTGCCGGTCGCGGCCGGCCCGGCGGGTGCTCTCCGAGGACTCCTCGGACTCGGCGGCGGT
Organism: Catenuloplanes japonicus; assembly: GCF_000717135.1. GTDB lineage: Bacteria > Actinomycetota > Actinomycetes > Mycobacteriales > Micromonosporaceae > Catenuloplanes > Catenuloplanes japonicus. The sequence continues at coordinate 143,204 of NZ_JNXY01000020.1, read as the reverse complement.
ACGCGCGACGAGCCCGGTGGCGGACAGGATGACCTGGCAGGGGTCGTCCTTGACCTCGAGCGGCCCGGCCGGTACGGACGCGGCCAGCACCTCCTTGAGGTCACCGTCGATGAGCGCGGTGCGGCGGCCGGTGCCGAACTCCTTGGCGACGGCGCCGAGCTCGTCCGAGACCAGCTTCTTCAGCACCTTGTCGTCGTCCAGGATCAGCGACAGCTCGGCGATCTCCGCGTTGAGCTTCTCCTGCTCGGCCTCGAGCTCGAGCCGGTCGAAGCGGGTGAGGCGGCGCAGCGGCGTGTCCAGGATGTACGTCGCCTGGATCTCGGACAGCCCGAACGTCTCCATCAGGCCGTCCTTGGCGGACTGCGCGTCGTCGCTGGCGCGGATCAGCCGGACCACGTTGTCGATGTCGAGCAGCGCGATGAGCAGGCCGTCGACCAGGTGCAGCCGCTCCTGCCGCTTGGTCCGCCGATACGTGGTGCGCCGCGTGACGACCTCGTAGCGGTGCTTGAGGAACACCTCGAGCAGCGCCTTCAGGCCGAGTGTCTGCGGCTGACCGTCCACCAGGACCAGGTTGTTCACGCCGAACGACTGCTCCAGCGGGGTCAGCCGGTAGAGGTCGGCGAGCAGCGCCTGCGGGTTGACGCCGACCTTGCACTCGATGACCAGGCGGGTGCCGTTCTCCCGGTCGGTGAGGTCCTTGACGTCCGCGATGCCCTGGAGGCGGCGGGTCTTGTTGACCTCGTCGGTGATCTTCTCGATGACCTTCTCGGCGCCGATGCCGTACGGCAGCTCGGTCACCGTGATCGCCTGGCGCCCGCGGGAGCCCTCCAGCGGGCCGATCTCCACCTTGCCGCGCATGCGCACCACGCCACGGCCGGTCTCGTACGCCCGGCGCACCTCGTCCAGCCCGAGCAGCAGCCCGCCGGTCGGCAGGTCCGGCCCGGGGACGAACGTCATCAGCTTGTCCAGCGTCGCGTCCGGGTGGTTGATCAGCCACCGGGCCGCGGTGACGACCTCGCCGAGGTTGTGCGGGATCATGTTCGTCGCCATGCCGACCGCGATGCCGGACGTGCCGTTGACCAGCAGGTTCGGGAAGGCGGCGGGGAGCACGGACGGCTGCATGAGCGATCCGTCGTAGTTGGGGACGTAGTCGACCGTGCCCTCGCCGAGCTCGCCGACCAGCAGCATCGCCTCGCGGGACATGCGCGCCTCGGTGTAGCGCGCCGCGGCCGGGCCGTCGTCGGGCGAGCCGAAGTTGCCGTGGCCGTCGATGAGCGGCACGTTGAGCGAGAAGTCCTGGGCGAGCCGGACCATGGCGTCGTAGATCGCGACGTCGCCGTGCGGGTGGTACTTACCCATCACGTCACCGACGACGCGGGCCGACTTCACGTGCCCGCGGTCGGGCCGGTAGCCCTGCTCGGACATGGAGAACAGGATGCGGCGGTGGACCGGCTTGAGGCCGTCGCGTGCGTCCGGCAGCGCGCGGGAGTGGATGACCGAGAACGCGTACTCCAGGTAGGAGTCCTCGACCTCGGTGGTCAGCGGGTTGTCGATGATCCGCGCCCCGGCCGCGTCGAACGCGGACAGGTCGACCTTGGCGGACTTGGAGTCTTTGCGGCGAGCCATTGCAGAGAATTCCCTTACGCGTCAATGGCGTCGCGGTCGACGCGGTCGGACGATTCGATCAACCAGTTCTTGCGGGGCTCGACCTTCTCGCCCATGAGCAGCTCGAGTGTGCGCTCGGCCGCCTCGACGTCCTCCAGCGTGATGCGCCGGACCGCGCGGGAGGCCGGGTTCATCGTGGTGTCCCACAGCTCGTCCGCGTCCATCTCGCCGAGACCCTTGAACCGCGGGATCGGCGTGACGATCTGCTTGCCGGACTTGGTCAGCCGGGCGACCGTGTGGGTCATCTCCGGCTGCGTGTACGTGTAGATCGTCTGCGGGCTGCGGCCCTTCGTAGTGATCTTGTGGAGCGGCGGCATCGCGGCGTAGAGCCGGCCCGCCTCGATCGCCGGTCGCATGTACTTCGCGAAGAGCGTGATCAGCAGCGTGCGGATGTGGGAACCGTCCACGTCCGCATCCGCCATGATCAGGATGCGGCCGTAGCGCATCGCGGACAGGTCGAACGTGCGCCCCGAGCCCGCGCCCAGCACCTGCACGATCGCGGAGCACTCCGCGTTGTCCAGCACCTGCTGCAGGCTGGCCTTCTGCACGTTCAAGATCTTGCCGCGGATGGGCAGCAGCGCCTGATATTCCGAGGAGCGCGCCATCCGGGCGGTGCCGAGCGCGCTGTCACCCTCGACGATGAACAGCTCGCTGCGGCCCACGCCGGTGGAGCGGCAGTCGACCAGCTTGGCCGGCATCGACGCGCCCTCGAGCGCGGTCTTGCGGCGGGCAGCGTCCTTCTGCTGCTTCTGGGTGAGCCGGACCCGGCCCGCGTCGACGATCTTCTGCAGGACCGTGCGCGCCTCGACCTTGGTCTTCTTGTCCTGCACCCACTCCTTGAGGCGGGCCTCGACGACCTGCTGCACCACGCGGGTGAGGCCGGCCGTGGAGAGCTCGTCCTTGGTCTGCGAGGTGAACTGCGGCTCCGGCACGCGCACGTGGATGACCGCGGTCATGCCCTCCAGCACGTCGTCCAGGACCGGCGGGTCCTCCTTCGGCTTGAGCAGGCCGCGCGTGTTCTTCACGGCCTCGCCGAGCGCGCGGACCGCGGCCCGCTCGAAGCCCTTGCGGTGGGTGCCGCCGTGCACGTTGCGGATCGTGTTGGTGAAGCACTCCACGGTCCGCTCGTAGCCGGTGCCCCAGCGGAACGAGATCTCGATCTCGGCGGTGCGCTCCACATTCGCCCGCATGACGCCGTTCTCGTCGGCGGCGTTCTCCCGGTAGGAGCCGGTGCCGTTGATCATCAACGTGCCGGAGACCGGCTTCTCGCTGGACGGCGCCAGGAAGTCGACCATGTCGGCCAGGCCGTTCGGGAAGTGGAACTCCTCGGTGCCGTTGCCGGACATCGGATCCACGTTCGCGTCGCGGAGCACGTAGGAGACGCCGGGGACCAGGAACGCGGTGTTGCGCAGCTTGGTCCGGACCGACTCGACGTCCAGCGCGGCGCCGGACTCGAAGTAGCGGGCGTCGTACCAGTACCGCGTGGAGGTGCCGGTGGGCTCGCCGCGCTTCATCTTGCCGGTCACGCGCAGGCCGGCCGCGGGCGTGAAGGGCGCGTCCGGCCCCGGGCCGTGGAACTCGCCGGCCACGCCGTGCCGGAACGAGATCTCGTGGATCTTCCCGTCCCGCCGCACGGTCACGTCGTAGCGCAGCGAGAGCGCGTTGACCGCGGACGCGCCGACGCCGTGCAGGCCGCCGGAGGTCTTGTAGCCGGACCCGCCGAACTTCCCGCCCGCGTGCAGCCGGGTGAGCACCAGCTCGACGCCGGACATGCCGGACTTGGCATGCGTGTCGGTCGGGATGCCGCGGCCGTCGTCGTCCACCTGGACCGAGCCGTCCTCGTGCAGCGTGACCTTGATGCGGGTGGCGTGACCGGCCACACCCTCGTCCGTCGAGTTGTCGATGATCTCGTTGAACAGGTGGTTCACGCCACGGCTGTCGGTCGACCCGATATACATGCCAGGGCGCTTACGGACCGCGTCGAGCCCCTCGAGATGGGTGAGGTCGGCTGCCCCGTACAGGGTCTCGGGCTGTGCAGTCACCGGTTCTTGACTCCAGATCCTCGCGCTTGTGCTGGGTGGCGCCGTAACACGACCCCGCGAGCCTAACCGCAGGGTCCGACGAGACCGTCGCTCCATGCCGCACATGTGAGGCGTTGCCGGGCAATGACCGGAAAGACTATCGCACAGATGTTCGAGTCACGCCTCGTAGGCGCGCCAGTAGAGACCGTCCTCGCGGGCCAGGATGTCAAGGTCGATCAGGTACCGGCGGACGGCCACGTGATCGACGCCCGGCACCCCGTCGCACCAGGCGCGGAGGATGTCGTTGACCTCGGGTTCGCGGTACCGGCGACCGGGCGCGAAGGAGGCGGCGGCGAGGTGGTCCAGGACCGCGCGACGCCGGTTCAGCTTCGCGGGCATGGCGGTCAGACGGCCGTCGCGCACGAACGGGCGCATGGCTGCGTCGTCAAGATCTGACACTGCGTCACCTCCGAGAAACAAACGAGATCCGCATCACCCTAGATCCCGGGCGTGGCTCCGTCAGCCGATTTCCACTGTGGACAGACGACCCAAAATCAAGATCATCCGGGGGTACGGCCGGGAGCGCGCGCTTCCCACGCGTACCCCCGGAGGTTGGTCTTGATCTCCACACTTCCTTCACGACCGGCCCCTCCCGCGCGCACAACCTGCCCCTAAAGTCACTCCCAACGGGGGTCCACGAGGAGGAGTCATGGCCGCACAACGGACGATCCTGGTCGTCGAGGACGAGCGCGCGATCGCGGATGCGGTCGCGGCCCGGCTGCGCGCCGAGGGCTTCCTCGTGCACTGCGTGGGTGACGGCCCGGCCGCGGTCGAGGCCGCGCGCCGGATCCGCCCCGACGCCGTGGTGCTCGACGTGATGCTGCCCGGCTTCGACGGGCTGGAGGTGTGCCGCCGCCTGCAGGCGGAGCGCCCGGTGCCGGTGCTGATGCTCACCGCCCGTGACGACGAGACCGACCTGCTGATCGGGCTCGCGGTCGGTGCGGACGACTACCTGACCAAGCCGTTCTCCATGCGTGAGCTGACCGCGCGCGTGCACGCGCTGCTGCGCCGCATGACCAAGGCCTCAGCCGGCGAGCCGCCGATCGTGCTCGGCGACCTGGAGATCAACCGGGCCGAGCGGCGGGTGACGCGGGCCGGCGTGGAGGCGCACCTGACGCCGACCGAGTTCGACCTGCTGGTGCACCTGGCCGGGCGCCCGCGCACGGTGCTGCCCCGGGAGCGGCTGCTGGCGGATGTCTGGGGCTGGGCCGACGCGTCCGGCACCCGCACGGTGGACAGCCACATCAAGGGGCTGCGCCGCAAGCTCGGCGCCGACCTGATCCGCACCGTGCACGGCGTGGGCTACGCGCTGGAGGTGGATCGGTGACGCACCTGCGCGGCCGCCCCACCGCGGGGCTGAATGCGATGATCCGTGCCGGCTCCGAGACGCTCAACGCGATCTACCGCGTCGGCGGCTGGGTGCGGGCCCGCCCACCGGTCGGCCCGGTGATGAATGTGGTGGAGCGCCTGCTCGGCCGGCTCCCCCGCCCGCTCGACCCGGTCCGCTCGATCAAGGCGAAACTGTCGCTCGCGCTCGGCCTGGCCGGCGGCGTCGGCCTGCTCGTGTTGTGGTACTCGTTGAGGTGGATCCCGCTCAACGTGGCGTTCATCGCGTCCGCGGTCGCGCTCGCGCTGCTCACGCTGCAGATCGCGGCGCACGGCGCGACCGTGCCGCTGCGCGAGATGACCGAGGCGGCCCGGCAGATGGCCCGCGGCGACTACACCCGGCGCGTGCACACCAGCTCGCGGGACGAGGTCGGCGAGCTGGCCGCCGCGTTCAACCTGATGGCCTCCGACCTCGCCGCGGCGGACGGGCAGCGGCGCGAGCTGATCGCCAGCGTCTCGCACGAGCTGCGCACGCCGATCACCGCGCTGCGCGGCATGCTGGAGAACATCGTCGACGGCGTCTCCGCGCCGGACCCGGCCGCCATGCGCACCGCGCTCGCCCAGTCCGAGCGGCTCGGCCGGCTCGTCGCGGAGCTGCTCGACCTCTCCCGGCTGGACGCCGGCGTCGTGCCGATGACGCTCACCGCGATCGCGCTGGACGAGTTCCTGCCGGACGTGGTCGCGGAGGCGCAGGTGAACAGCCCGGCCGTGCCGATCACGCTGGACGCGGCACCCGGTCTCACGCTCGACGGCGACCCCGAGCGGCTCCACCAGCTCTTCGCGAACCTGCTGGACAACGCGGCCCGGCACAGCCCGCCCGGCGGCACGGTCCGGCTCCGCGTCGCCGCGGACGGCGACGACGACGTGCTGTTCTCCGTCGCCGACCAGGGCAGCGGCATCCCGGTCGCGGAGCGCGGGCGCGTGTTCGAGCGGTTCACCCGCGGCGAGCGCGCGACCGGCGGCGGGACCGGGCTGGGGCTGGCGATCGCGCGCTGGGTGGTGCAGCTGCACCACGGCGGCATCGAGGTCGTCGACCCGGGGCCGGACGACGCGATGACCGGCTGCCACGTGCAGGTCCGGCTGCCGCGCAAAAACTGACCTGCCGTGCGCGGTGATGATTCGCCGCGCTGATCACGTCACTTGGATACAGCGTTCCACCGTCCGCGCGTTCGCGTGGCCGGGCGCTGCCACCTGCCTACCAACGGGAGTACGCCGCCGTGACCACCGACCCGCACCGACCGCCGGCCTCACCCGCCGCATCGCCACCACCGCCGGCACCGGCCGACACGCCGCCGGCCGACACGCCGCCAGCCGTCGCGCCGTCGGCCGACAGGCCGCCGGCCGAGCCCGGCTCGCCGCTGTTGCCGGCGGGCGTGCCGCAACCGACGGTCGCATCCGCCGCGCCGCGGCAGCCGATAGGCCCGCAGGCCCCGTCGCCGCAGGCCCCGTCGCCGCAGGCCCCGTCGCCGCAGGCCCCGTCGCCGCAGGCCCCGTCGCCGCAGGCCCCGGCCGCACCGCAGCAGTCGTCCGCGCCCCGGCAACCGTCCGGCCCGCCCGGCGCGGCGAACCCGGCGCCGGGTGCCGCGGCCGAGAGACCGGGAGGATCCTGGGTCACCGTGCCCGGGAAGCCGGGAGCCGTCTGGCAGGCCGCACCGGTCCAGGGCCCGCCGCCCGCCCCGTTCCCCGAGCGCTGGACCGGTCCCGGCGCGCCGGCCGGGCCCGCCGCCGTCATCGCGCTGCTCGTCGCCGCCGCGATCGGCGCGACCACGCTGACCGTCGACCTGGCCGGTCTCGGCTGGCTGATCACCGCGCTGGCCGGCGGCGCCGCGATCGTGGTGGCGGGCCGCTCGCGCGGGCACTCGGAGATGCCGCCGCCGCGCGTCACGCTGCCCGCGCCGGAGAACGCGCGCCCGGCCGACCGCTACCTCTGGGCCGCGGCCACGCTGCTGCTCGCCGGCGCCGGCACGATCCGGGCCGCCGGCTGGCTGTTCGCGCTCTGCCTGGTGACCGCGCTGGCCACGGCCGTGCTCGCCGCGGTCGGCGACCGCTCGGTCCGGGCGCTGGCCTACGTCGTGATGATCCTGCCCGCGGCCGCCGGCCGGGCCCTGCCCTGGCTGGCCCGCGGCGCGCGCACGATCCGGCGACGCGGGTCCGGCGAGGCGCCCCGCCTGGCGCTGCCGATCCTGCTGACCGTGGTGCTGGTGCTGGTGTTCGGCGCGCTCTTCGCGTCCGCGGACGCGGCCTTCAACTCGCTGATCGTCTCCGCGCTCCCCACGCCGGACGGCATGATCGTGGCCCGCGTGATCCTGCTGTTCCCGGCGCTGGCGCTGGTGTTCGGCGCGGTGGCGTTCACCCGGAACGCGCCGCCGCGCACCGCGGACCTGAACGAGCCGCTGCGCCGCCCGTTCCGCCGGGCCGAGTGGCTGATTCCGCTGGTCGCGCTGGACCTGCTGTTCGGCGCGTTCGTGCTGGTGCAGGCCGCGACGCTGTTCGGCGGCATGCGGCACGTGCTGGCGACGGACGGCCTGACCTACGCGGAGTACGCCCGGTCCGGCTTCTGGCAGCTGCTCGTGGTCACCGGCCTGACGCTGGTGGTGATCAGCGTCGCCGCGATCACGGCGCCGCGCGCGTCCCGGGCGGACCGGGTGCTGGTCCGCGTGCTGCTCGGCGTGCTGTCCGGCCTGACGCTGCTGATCGTGGCATCCGCATTGTCACGGATGTCGCTCTACGCGGACGTCTACGGCCTGACCCGGCTGCGTGTGCTGGTCTTCGCCTGCGAGATCTGGCTCGGCGTCGTGTTCGTGACGGTGCTGGTCGCCGGCCTCCGGCTGCGCGCGTCCTGGCTGCCCCGGGCCGTGTTCGGCGCGGCCGTGGTGGGCATGCTGGCGCTGGTCGCGGTGAACCCGGACGCGCTGATCGCCCGGCACAACCTGCGACAGGACCGGATCGACACCGCCTACCTCAGTACGCTGTCCGCGGACGCGGTGCCGGAACTGGTGAAGTCCGACGACACCTGCCTGATCGCCGGCATCGCCCGGGACCTGGACGTGGATCATCAGGACGCACCGCAGAACTTCAACCTGGCCCGCGCACGGGCCAGGGAACTCCTGAAGGACCGGCGCATCACCTGCACGTACCCCTATCCGCGATAACATCCATCGATGTCAATAAAAGCATTGATGGTCGCCGTCCTTCTCGCCCCCGCACCGGCACCCGCGGCCCCACCGGCGCCGGCACCGCAGCTCGTCACGAGCGTGGACACCAGCGCCGGTGGCACCGGCGCGCGGCTGCTGCTCGGCGACGTCAGCGGCGACGGGCGGCTGGACATCGTCACCATGCAGCCGTCCTACCTGGCCAGCGACGTCTACATCGGGCGTCAGGTCCAGTCGCTGGCCGCGTTCGACGTGGGCAGCGGGGAGAAGCTGTGGCAGGTCGGCACGCCGGACCCGCGGGTGACCAGCAACGGCACCGACATCCCGGCCGAGATCTACGACCTGGACGGCGACGGGGACAACGAGGTCCTCGCCGTCATGGAGGGCGTGTTCCGCGTCTTCGACGGCCGCACCGGCACGCTGGTCCGCGAGTTCCCGGTGCCGGGGCCGAACGCGTGGGACACCATCGTCATCGCGAACACCCGCGGGCTGGACCGGCCGCGCGACCTGGTCTTCAAGGACCGCTACGCCCAGGTCTGGGTGACCGACGAGTTCGGCACGCTGCTCTGGTCGCACACCGGCACGGTCGGCCACCGGCCGTACCCGCATGATTTCGACGACGACGGGCGGCAGGAACTCCTCGCCGGGTACGACTTCGTCAGGCCGGACGGCACGCTGGTCTGGACCGCGCCGATGGCCGACCATCCGGACTCGATCGCGGTCGGTGACCTGGACGGAGACGGCCGCGAGGACATCGTCTTCGGTGGCGCCGGCCGCGGCGGTGACAGCACCGACGCGTACCGCTCGGACGGTTCTCTGCTCTGGGAGAACCTCGACGCGGTGGAGGCTCAGCAGGTCGGGATGGGCGACTTCCGCCCCGACCTGCCCGGCCTGGAGGTGGCCGGGCTGGACCGCGTGGACCGCACGTCCACCACCGGTAAGGATTCGCTCTACCTGGTCTCCGCGACCGGCGACACGCTCTGGAAGGAGCAGCGGACCACGCTCGGCTGCTGGGGCACCGTGCTGGAACCGCTGCACAACTGGGACGGCACCTACGGTGACCTGCTGCTGTCCTGGAACCGCGGCTGCGGCGAGGTGGCCGGCATCTGGGACGGTCACGGTCAGCGCGTGGCCACGTTCCCGGTCGACGGCCGCATGATGCGCGGCGACGTGTGCGGCGACGACCGGACCGAGGTCGTCGACTACGTGATGGGCGACCGCGCCTACCTCTACGCGAACGGCCCCTGTGACCTGGCCGCGAAGGTCACCGGACGCCCGCTCCCGCAGTCCAAGCGCCTCTACGACTACAGCCGCTACACCGCGGAGGAGATCCCGTCCGACCACGCGGCCGGCCGCCGCTGGGTCGACGGCCGCGTGGACCTGGGCCGGCTGCGCGAACTGACCGGCGTCACGGCCTCGTTCGCCCGGCGTGGCCCGGTCGAGTTCCAGGTGGAGGTGTCCGCGGACGGCCGCCGGTGGACCCGCGTCGCCACCGGCCGGAACGGCCGGGTCGAGTTCACCGCGCTCGGCCGCTACGTCCGGGTGACCGCGTGCGCGCCGCTGACCGCGGGCTCGGTGCTCGGCACCCGGTAGCCGGGCCCAGGCGGCACCCGGTAGTGGTGTGGTTCAGGGTCGGCACCTGTCTTTCGGCAGGTGCCGGCCGCGGCCGGGCGCTGTTAGCGTGGCCGGGATGGGGCGACGACTGCGTACCCCGGCGATCCTGGTTTTCCTGGTGCTCTCGATCGTCGTCCAGGGTGGGGTGTCCGGGCCGGTGGCGGCCGGGACCGCGCTCGTCGCCGGTGCGGTGCTGGCCTGGCAACGGTTCCCGCTGGCCGCGCTGGCACTGGCCACGTCGGTGAGCCTGCTCCGCGATCCCTCCACCGTGCCGATGCTGGGCGCGGTGGCGGTCTGTTTCGCGGCCGGACGCCGCCTGGAGAGCGTGGGTCCGCCACAGATCGTGTTCGCGGTGGTGGCCGTCGCCGGGCTGCCGGTCGCGGCCGCGAACGGGACGCCGAGCGACGCGATCAACGTGGTGCTGACCGAGTTCCTCGTGTGCGCGCTGCCGTGGTGGGCCGGGAGCTGGTGGCGGCAGCGCGCCGAGCTGGCGCGCGCGGGCTGGGAGCGGGCCGCGCGGATGGAACTGCTCGCCGAGCAGGCGCGGCTGCACGAGCGGACCCGGATCGCGCGGGACATGCACGACTCGCTCGGCCACGAGCTGAGCCTGATGGCGCTGCTGGCCGGCGGCCTGGAGGTTGCCCGCGACCTCCCCGAGGAGCATCACGAGACGGCGGTACGGCTGCGGGCCGGCGCGGTCTCGGCCACGCACCGGCTGCACGAGATCATCGGCGTGCTCGGCGCCGAGCCGGGGCCCGCCGCGCTGGAGCCGTCCGGGGCGGACGTGTCGTCGCTGGTCACGCGCGCGCGGGAGGCCGGGGTGACGGTGACGCTGACCGGTTCTCCGCATCCCGGGAATCGCCACGCGGTGTACCGGGTGGTACAGGAGGCGCTGACGAACGCGATCAAGCATGCGCCGGGTGCGGCGGTCACGATCACGCTCACCGACTCCTCGGCGAGCGTGATCAACACGCGGCCGCGGCACCGTCCCGACCCGGCCGGCAGCGGGTCCGGGCTGATCAGCCTGGCCGAGCGGGTCCGGCTGGCCGGTGGCACGCTGCGTACCGGCCCGCTGCCGGACGGCGGCTTCGAGGTGCACGCCGGCCTGCCCCGGACGCCCGGCAGCCCGGCCCCGCCGCCGACCCGCCGGACCTATGAGGAGCACCTGCGCGGTGAGCTGCTGCGCGGCGCCCGGCTCCCGGCCGTGCTCGGCGCCGGCGCGGTCGTCGTGCTGCTCGGCGCCTACGTCCTCACGGCCGTCACCACCTCGCTCGGCCCGGACGTCTATGCCGGCCTCACGCCCGGCACGCCACGCACCGCGATCGCGCTCCCGCACAGCTACATCCGCACGCCACCGCCGGTGCTCACCGAGCCGCCGGTCCCCGCGCACGCCCGCTGCGAGTACTACCGGCTCGGCCTGTTCGACCTGTCGGACAGCCTGTACCGGTTGTGCTTCGCGGACGGCGCCCTGATCACGAAGGACCTGCTGACCCGATGATCCGAGTGCTGATCGCGGACGACGAACCGATGATCCGGTCCGGCGTCCGCGCGATCCTGCGCACCGACCCCGGCCTGGAGATCGTCGCGGAGGCGTCCGACGGCGGCGAGGCCGTGACGCTGGCCGCGCACCACCTGCCGGACGTGGCGCTGCTCGACATCCGCATGCCCGTGCTCGACGGCCTGGCCGCCGCCGAGCGCATCCGCGCGGGGTCGCCCGGGACCGCGGTGATCATCCTGACCACGTTCGGCGAGGACGAGTACATCGTGCGCGCGCTCGACTCCGGCGCCGCCGGCTTCCTCCTGAAGGCGCTCGACCCGCACGAGCTCATCGCCGGCGTCCGCGCCGTGGCCGGCGGCGCCGCGTGCCTCTCCCCCGCGATCGCCCAGCGCGTCATCGCCCAGTGGCGACAGGCAATACCCAGCCGGGGGTACGCCGCCCGCGCGCGGATCCAGGCCCTGGCACCCCGGGAGCGGGACGTGCTGGCCCTGCTCGGCGCCGGTCTCTCCAACGCCGAGATCGCCTCCCGCCTGCACTTCGTCGAGGGCACGGTGAAAAGCTACGTCAGCGCGATCCTCACCCGGCTGGAGGTCCGCAACCGCGTGCAGGCCGCGGTGCTGGCCGTCGAGGCCGGGCTCGTCCCCTGACTTTTCTCCGGGTCGCGCTCTTACTTTCGCCGGATGCCGCTCGGGCCCCGCGGTTCATAGCGTCGGAGCCATGATTGAGCTGCTCGACGCCGCCATCACGTCGCCCTGGGTCTACCTGGCACTGTTCGCGGTCGCGTTGCTGGACGGCTTCTTCCCGATCGTCCCCTCGGAGACCATGGTCATCACCGCCGGTGTCTTCGCCGCGACCGGCGAGCCGAACCTCGCGCTGGTCATCGCCGTGGCCGCGGCCGGCGCGTTCTGCGGCGACCACGTCTCCTACCAGATCGGCCGCTCCACCGGGCTCGCCCGCCGCGTCCCCGCGCACGGCAGGCGCCGGGCCGCGTTCGACTGGGCCACGCAGGCGCTCGCCACCCGCGGCGGGCTGCTGCTGGTGATCGCCCGTTACATCCCCGGCGGCCGTACCGCCGCCACGCTCACCATGGGGGCGGTCGGCTATCCGCGGGCGAGGTTCGCGCTGTTCGGCGCGCTCGCCGCCGTCTCCTGGGCCGTCTACTCCGGCGTGATCGGCTTCGTCGGCGGTCACGCGTTCGAGGAGAACAAGCTGCTCGGCGTCGTCTTCGCCATCGGCATGGCGCTGTCCCTGACCGTGGTGATCGAGGTCGGGCGCTGGCTGCACGGGCGGCGGCACCGTCCCCTTCCGACGACGGTCGCCGAGCCCGCACGATCGCTGGTCACCAGCGCGGACTGACCCTAACCTCCCGTCGGCGTCCACAGCTTCTCGACGGCGTCGGCGGCCGCGACCGCGCCGCCGGCCTCCTGGACGTGCCGGGCCAGGTCGGCGAGGTTCCCGCGTACCACGTCGCTGGTGTCCATCGCGGTCACGGCGTCGCGCAGCGCGGCGGCGGTCTGCTCCGGCAGCGTGACGCCGAGGCCGAGCTCGTCCAGCCGCCGGGCGTTCGCGACCTGCTCGGGCGTCTGCGGCACGGAGACCGTGGGCACCCGGTGGAGGATCGCCTCCATGGCAGAGTTCATCCCGGCGTGCGTGACGAACACCCGGGCATGCGCGAGCACCTCCAGCTGCGGGAAGTACGGACGCACCTCGACATTCGGCGGTATCTCGCCCAGCTCGGCGGGGTCGACCCGGGTGCCGACGGCCATGGCGACCTGCCAGCCGGTGCCCGCGAACGCGTCGATGCAGAGCCGGAAGAACTCCGGATGCTGGTTCATCATCGTCCCCAGCGCGACGAACAGCAGCGGGGTCCCGGCCACGGGCGGCTCCCAGCCGGCCGCGACGACGCGGTCGTGCCCGGACGGCCCGACGAAGACGTAGTCGTCGCCGAACGTCTCGCCGTGGTACTGGAACCGCCGCGGCACGAAGACGATGTTGAGGTCGGCCGCGGTACGGGTCAGCGCCGTGCCCAGCGTCCGCGTGATGCCGAGCGTCGCGCCGTAGGCACGCACCCGCGCGTCCGCGGCCGCCTCGGAGGCGGCGAGGCGCTCCGGATCGGGGACGAACTCGTCCAGCAGCGAATAGTGCGCGTTCGCGGCGAACGTGGGGACCAGCTGCACCGCGGGCACGCCGAGAAGCTCGGCGAGCATCGCGCCGGAGACCGAGCTGCCGTCGTAACAGACCGCGTCCGGCCGATCCGCGGCGAACCCGTCACGCAGCACGGGCAGCTCCCGGCCGGTCCGGTCGAGCAGCATCCCCGCGATCATCGCGACCACGTCCGCGTTCCGCATCGCGCTCTGCCCCGCCTGCCCGCCACCGAGGTCGTTCTCCGGCAGCGGCAGATACCCGGCCCCCGCCTGCCGCACCGCCTCGGCGAACGGCGCGCCGACCGCGTAGGTGACCCGGTGCCCGCGCCGCACCAGCTCCGCCACCACCGGCAGCGTCGGATTGATGTGGCCGGCACCGTCACGGCCGACGAAAGCAAGGTGTCGTTGCATCGGATGAGGCTCCACTTCGGTCTCCCGGATCACGGTTCTCCGGGCTCCGATCACCGTAAGCAGGCCGCCGGACGCATGGCGGTCAACCGATAACGCGCAACGGCCACCCCGTCATCGGCGCCCGTCCGCATTCACGTACAGGCCGGGCGTCTGCCCCGTGGCGCGGCGGAACGCGGCAATGAAGGCGCTCGGCCTGCCGTATCCGACCGCACGGGCGGTGGCGTCGACCGTTCTCCCCTCGGCCAGCAGCGCCACGGCGGCCCGGATCCGGACCTGCGTGCGCCACGCGGCGAAGCTCAGCCCCGTCTCCGCCAGGAAGAGCCGGGACAGCGTACGCACGCTCGCATGCACGTGATCCGCCCAATCCGCCAGCTCACGCCGGTCCGCCGGGTCGATCACCAGCCGCTCCGCGACCGCGCGCACCCGCGGATCCTCCGGCATGGCCACCTGCACCTCATGGGTCGGCAGCGGCGCGATCAGCGCGAAGAGCAACCGTTCGCCGGCGTCCCGGCTCACGTCCTCCGGCGTGATGCGGCACAGGTGCCGGATCAGCTCCCGCAGCAGCGGCCCGGCCGCGACGCCGGTGGGTTCGCTCCAGTCGATCGGACACCGTGCCGCATCGAAGTGCAGGATCGACAACTCCCCGTCCCGCACCACCGTCCCGCCGTGCGCGACCCCGCCCGGAACCCACAACCCGTACCCCGGCGGAATCAGCCACTCCCTGCCCCCCACCGTCCCGCCCAGCGTCGCCGCCCCGCTCCACAACAGCACCGGCTCCGGATGCACGTGCGTCGCCCGCCGCACCACCCCTTCCCCACGCCGGATACTCAGAATCGGCGACCCAGAAAGCTCCACGCCGGCGAGCCTATTGCGGCGGGATCTGGTGGGTGCCGGCCAGAGACCAGATCGCGTTCGCCGTCTGCATCACGGGCCGAGTAGTGCCAGCGGGACGACGGCGATAGGCGCGCTCACCCGCGTAGTTCGGTACTGCCCTGCTCGGCGCGCAGCAGCGCACCGTTGTCGAGCCCGAGCAGCCGCGCGGCCAGGGCCGGGTCGGCGAGCTGATGTGTGGGGGATCGACCGAGCCGGTCGAGGTGGTTTCGGCCGGGAATCCACGGCGGACCGGGTAGCCCTGTTCGGGGGCCCCGAGCGCACGCCGTCAGGACGCGAAGCCGGAGGAGATTCCGGTGGTCACCTTCATGAAGGACGCCCTGCCCGGTGCCGCGAGCATCGACCTGTGGGTCGCCAACAGCCACGAGCCGCACTTCGTCAGCCTCACCACCGGTCGGCACCCGGCCGCCCCGCCGCTGGTCACCTGGGACAACGATTTCGGCTGGTCCTACGGCGGCAACGTCACCGACTCGATCAAGGAGAAGGTGAAGCGGGCCGGCGGCAACGTCACGGGCAAGGTGCGGGTGAGCCTGTCCCGGTTCAACCACGACGACCTCGACCTGCACGTGTTCGAACCCAACGGCGACCACATCTGGTACCGGGAGAAGCGCAACAAACTCGACGTCGACATGAACGCGGGCGGTCCGTTCTCCCGCGAGCCGGTGGAGAACGTCACCTGGGCCGGCATCGTCCCGGACGGCGAGTACCGGATCGAGGTGAATCAGTACAACAAGAGGGAGAGCACCGAGGTCGGCAACCGCCACTACTTCTTCATGCTGAAGGGGTGTGTGAACGACCAGCCGACGCGGGGGATCTACAACGAGTTCCTCCGCCGGGACCTGCAACCGCACCGCAAGGTGTTCGAGGTTCTCGGCGACCGCACCAGGTGCGAGCCGTCCCCGGACCAGCTGTCCGGCCTCGGATTCAGCTCCACGATCCGCAGCAAGGCCGTCAACGCCGAGCTCAAGGCCATCGACACCGAGTCGTTCGTGGCCACCGAGACCAACCCGGCCAGGGCAGCCTTGGAGACCAAGCTGGAGGTCGTCAAGCACGTCATCGCCGTCCGCCTCGCGGAGGACCAGGCGGCGAAGGCCACGGCGGCCAAGAAACTGGAGAAGGAGAAGCTGCTGGCAGTCCTGGGCCGCAAGCAGGACGCGGTCCTGGAGAACCTGACCGAGGCAGAGCTGCCGGCCCAGGTGCGGGCCCTGCTGCGCCGGCGCACGCCGGCCGACGACGGGGAGTCACAGATCCTGTCGTTCGCCACGAGCACAGAGATCATGAGTGGCTGCCTCTCAGGAGCGCGGCCGTCCTTTACGGCGCCGGCACCGGCCTGGTCGCCGTGCAGCACGGCGCGCTCAGCCGTGCCCGACGAGGCCGAGACCCGCGTCGCCCGGCAATGCCTACTGTCCTGAACGATCCTGAGACGACCGTTAGAACGGTGCGCAGGCCGGTTGCGGCAACGGGTACGGCCAGACCGAGAGCGGTACGTAACCGCCCAGCGCCCCCACCACACCGCGGGGTTTCAGGGGGCTCGGCCCCCTGAGCAGAATGACGAGAGGCCGCGGTTCGCGCTTTCCGCGAACACACGGCCCCTGCATCTCGTGGGCGATACTGGGTTCGAACCAGTGACCTCTCCGGTGTGAACGGAGCGCTCTTCCACTGAGCTAATCGCCCTTGCGAGAAGGAACAATACCGGATACCCAGGCCCGGACGCACATCGGGGTTGCGGCACGGCCGGGCCAGCAGGGTTTCAGGGGCGGCCGAGCAGATCGAGGCCGATCCGGAACAGGTCGATGCCCATCGTGAGCTTCAGTGACAGCCAGACGACGGCGCTGATGAAGACGAAGCAGAGGAGGCCGAGGAGGGAGCGGAGCGGCCAGGGCTGGCGCATGATCCAGCGGGTCCAGGCCTGGACGTGTTTGCGGGTGAAGTGGAGCAGGTGGCGGGCCCAGGCGAACTCGACGGCCCAGATGGCGAGGCCGACGATGACGATGCCCCAGCCGGGGCCGGGGAGCGGGATGGCGACGATGCCGACCGCGACCACGACGGCGCCGAGGATGCCGACGCCGATCTTGAGGGCTATGGCGCCGGTGGGGTTGGCGCGGATGAGGGCCATGCGGTCGTGGATGCCGCGCCGCCAGCGCGGGACCGGCTTGGTCACTTCCTCAAGGACCTCTTGCGCCTCATGATCACCCAGGGTGGTCCCGGTGGAATCGGACGCCGTGGAGGGATTTGCCGCCATTACCTACCCCCGGTAGCCCTAGGGCCGTCACTGATCTGGACAACTCGACGTTACCGGAGTGAGTCGACGTTGGTACCGCCGGAAACGGCGGACCGCGCAGCAGGCAAGACGCCGGGATCGTACTTGAAATCTTTCTTGGGAAAGAGCAGTTCGGCCCGACTTCCTACTACTGGGTGAGATCAGCGTATGACGGAGCGTAATCGGATGTATCCGCTGAGTATGGGATACGCGGGGTGAGTACCCCGCAGCGGTGCCGGGGGGAGAACGTCAATGAGTGTCATCCGACCGACGACCGTCGAGGTCGAGACGTCGCTGCGGCTTGTCGCACCGGATGCTACCGCGTTGCCGGTGCGCGCCAGCCTTCGCTATGACCCGTCAGATCCGTACGCGGTACACGTCCTCTTCCACGCCGAAACGGCCGGCGGAGAGGCCGTGAGCTGGTCATTTGCGAGGGAGCTGCTGGTCACCGGGCTCGACGAGCCGGCCGGGATCGGCGATGTCCGGGTGTGGCCGTGGGCCACTCCGAAGGGTGACTTCGTCGCCCTGGCCCTGTCGTCGCCGGATGGGAACGCCCTCTTCGAGGTGCCACGGAGCGTGCTGGTCCGGTTCCTTCGCCGGACGTACGTGGTGGTACCGAGGGGCCGCGAGGGCGAACACCTGGATGTCGATGCCGCCGTGAACCGGCTGCTGGCGGGGCGGTAGTAAAGGGCGCTTTTAACGCACTAAAAGGGACAAAAGAACTGATCTGACCCGCGCGGCTCCGATAAGGGCCGCGCGGGTCAGTCTTATACCCTCAAAAACCGCGAAATTGCCATAAATATGCAATAAACGGAATAGTACGGCGGCCGGGATGCGGCCCTGGCCTGCGGCGGTTACCGTCAGTCGGATGGTCGGTATCGGTCAGACACCGCCGGGCGGAACGCCCGCACGCGCCACCGGGATCGGTGCCACTACGCTCCGCGACGTCACGGAAGACGGACCGCATCTGCTGGATCGGAATCTCCTCCTCCTGGTCACAGTCGGACAGGGCGGTCAGGAGATCGACTTCGTCCGTCATGACTGCCGGCCCGGCACGCTGCTCTGGGCCCGGCCCGGACAGGCGATCCGGCTCAACCGCCGCGGCCTGGACGCGGTGCTCATCTCCTGGCGCCCGGAGGATCTGCCGGACGACCGCTGGCAGCCCACCGGCCGCTCCGGCTGGCAGCTCGCCGGCGAGGACGAGGACGCGGTGATCAGCGAGGTCAGCCAGCTGGTGGTGGACCGGGAGCGGCACGCCGGCACGCCGCTCGCGGACGATCTGCTGCGTCACCAGCTGACCGTGCTGATGCTGCGGATCGCGCTGCTGACCGGCGGGACCGCGGTGCACCCGGACACGTTCCACGCGTTCACGGTCGCGGTCGAGCAGCGGTACGCCGTGACCCGCCGCGTCGAGGAGTACGCCCGCGAGGTCGGCTGCTCGGTCCGCACGCTCACCCGGGCCTGCCTGGCCGCGACCGGGCGCAGCGCGAAACAGGTGATCGACGACCGGGTGGCGCTGCAGGCCTCACGGCTGCTGGCCTGCACGGACACGCCGATCGCGGAGATCGGGCGGGCGCTGGGCTTCCCGGAGCCGACGAACTTCGGGCGCTTCTTCCACCGCGAGACCGGCCACTCCCCCGGCGCGTTCCGGTCGGCGCTGACCGGGCAGCCGCTGGACGCCTACGACCCCGGCCCGCACCGCCTGCGCACGACCGCGTTCCACAAAATCTAGAACGCCGAGCCAGCCTTTTTTCGGACAAAGTAGGGCGGCGCACGTACCCCCCACGTTCGGGGTCACAATGTGGGGGTGCAGATCTCCGCGCGTGGCGAGTACGCCGTCCGAGCCGCCCTCAGCCTGGCCTCGGTCTACCCGTCGCTGATGTCCGCCCAGGCCATCGCCGCGGAGCAGGACATGCCGCGGAAGTTCCTGGAGGCGGTGCTCGCGGATCTCCGGCGCGCCGGCATCGTCCGGGCCCAGCGCGGTGCCGAGGGCGGTTACACGCTGGCGCAGAGCCCGCGCGAGATCATGATCGGCTCGATCCTCCGTGCGGTCGACGGCCCGCTCGCCGGCGTGCGCGGCATGCGCCCGGAGGAGACGCGGTACGACGGCGCCGCGGAGAACCTGCCCAAGCTCTGGGTCGCGGTCCGCAGCGCCGTGCGTGAGGTGGTCGACGAGACCAGCCTGTCCGACGTGGTCAGCGGCCGGCTGCCCAACCACGTCAAGAAGCTGACGACGCGCCCGGACGCGTGGGAACCGCGGTAATTCACCCATACGTTTGCGCTGTCGGGGTTTCGGGCACTTGTTCGACAACCCCGGCAGCTATGCAGACGAAGGGAGCAACACGCCATGGGCCTGATGTTCCGTAAGCGTAAGAAGTTCGGACCGCTGATCTTCAACTTCACCGAGAACGGTTTCTCGTCCTGGAGCATCAAGATCGGCCGCTGGTCCTGGAACTCCCGGGCACGCGCGCACCGCGTCGACCTGCCCGGTCCGTTCTCCTGGAAGCAGGACAAGTCCGCGTAACAGTCATGCGATAAACGGCGGTCAGGCCGGCACGGAGATCCCTACTCCGCCCCGGGTCTGGCCGCCGTACCGCTGCTTCTCCCGGGCGAGGTCCAGCCGCCCGATCGACTTGCGCGCGGCCAGCGCGGACTCGTCCAGCAGATCCAGCGGGATGAGCCAGACCACCTCGAACTCGAGCCCGTCCGGGTCCCGGCCGTAGAGGCTCTTGGTGCTGCCGTGGTCCGACGTGCCGACCAGCGCGCCCGCATTCGCCAGCGCGGCCATCACCTGCTCCAGCGTGTCCAGCGTGTCGACCTCCCACGCCAGGTGGTAGAGCCCGACCGTGGCCCGGCCGGCCGTCGACGGCCCGGCCGCCTCGCCGATCTCGAAGAGCCCGAGGTCGTGATCGTTCGTCGAGTCCGGCGCCTGCATGAACGCGGCCCGGAACCCGTTCGGCGTCATCGGCACCCGGCGGAAGCCGAGCACGTCGCGGTAGAACGCGACGCTGCGGTCCAGGTTGCTGATGTAGAGCACTGCGTGGTTGAGCCTGACGACACCCATCGTGAATCCCCTGTCCTGTGCGATCCCACGCCAACGGTAGCCGGGGATAGTTGAGAGTTCAACTAGTTGATTATCATACGGACATGACGCGCTGGCTGAACCCCGACGAGCAACGCACCTGGCGGGCGTTCCTCTTCGCCTCCCGGGCCCTGCTGGAGACGCTCGACAAGGAGCTGCAGCGGGACTCAGGCATGCCGCACGCGTACTACGAGATCCTGGTCCGGCTCTCCGAGGCCCCCGACCGCAGCATGCGGATGAGCGACCTCGCCGACTCGCTCGCCTCGTCCCGCAGCCGGCTCTCGCACGCGGTGACGCGCCTCACCGAGCAGGGCTGGGTACGGCGCGAGGACTGTCCCACGGACCGGCGCGGGCAGCTCGCCGTGCTTACCGAGCAGGGCTACGAGGTGCTGGCCGCGGCCGCGCCCCGGCACGTCGACGGCGTCCGCGCGCACCTCTTCGACCAGCTGACACCGGAACAGCTCGGCCAGCTCGGGCAGATCAGCTCCCGGCTGCTCGACCACCTCGACCCCGACCACGAGCTGCGCTGACGGGTTCTCGACAGTCCGGAATCGCCCAGTAAGGCGGCGCGGGGACAGACCCGCCGAGACCGCCCACTTGTACTCATCGTTTCTGACCGAGCACTATGGGGCACGTGTCACACGGATTGGCGGAACTGACAGCACACGCGAAGGACCTGGTCGGCGCCGGCGACCTCGGGTCGGCCCAGATGCTGCTCAGCGACGCACTCGCCGCCGTCGACGTCGATCCGCTGCGCGCGTCGGCCGACCTCGCCGACGCGGCCGGCCTGCTGGCCCGCATCCTGGTCGCGCTCGGTGAACCGCACTCCGCCCGCGCCTGGGCCACGTTCGCGCACACGGCCCAGCGGCGGCTGCGCGGTCCGGCGGACGAGCGCACCGTGGTCGCCGCCGCCACGCTCGCGGCCGTGCTGCACCGCGTGGGCGCGTTCGCGGGCGCGGCGCACCTCTACCGCGACGTGGTCGCGCGCCTGACGCTGGTCGACGGCCCCGGCAGCATGCGCGTGCTGGCCGCACAGGCCGACCTGGCCACGGTCGAGCACGCGCGCGGCGAGTGCGACACGGCCCGGCGGCTGCTCGTCGACGCGTACCGGCGGCATCGCGAGACCTACGGCGAGGGCCATCCCGCCGGCATCAAGATGCTCGCCCGGCTCGGCACCATGGAACGCGACTGCGGCAACTTCGGCGAGGCCCACCAGCGCTTCGCCGGCGCCCGCGACCTCTGCCGCGACTACCTGCCGGCCGGTCACCCGATGGCGGCCCAGATCGCGGCGCTCGCGCACGCCGGCGCCGACCCCGAACACGTCTGCCACAACAGCTCCCCCGCCGACGACGACTTCTCCGCCGATCCCCTGCCAAACCCCCCAACCCCAGATCTCGCCGGTACGCCCGGAAGCTCCTTCTCCCCCGCCGTGCCCACGGATCCCACCGTCGCCGCGGGCACCCCGGACGCCCCGGACACCGCAGAGCCGGACGGCGGCCCGCAACCGGCCTTCGCGCCCGGCGACACGGAAACCGCCGGGGCGCCGGAGTCCCACGATGACGCCGCGCCGACGCCGAGGACGGTTGACGCGGCCGAGGACGGCGGGTCGTTCCTGCCCGCACCGCACGACAGCCCCGCACCGCACGGCAGCGAGGCGTCCTCGCCCCTGCCCAGCGAGGCGTCCCTGCCCGCGCCTTACGGCAGCGGGGACGCGGCACCCGCGGCCGAGGGAGCGGGCCGCGCGCCCGCGAGCACCGGCTCGCCGTGGGGAACCGCGCCGCAGCGGGCGCCGAAGGTGAGCCCCTGGGCTTCCGAACCGCAGCCCGCGGCAAACCTCACCCCGGAGACGCCGGAACCCCGAGCGGCACGAACGCCGGAACCCCGGGCGGAACAGGCGACGGAACCGCAGGCGGGACAGGCGACGGAACCGCGGGTGGAACGGGCGACGGAGATTCCGGAGCCGGACGCCGGTTTCGACGACTTCCCGCCCGATGTGGACGATCTCAGCGCGCTCCAGAACCTCGAGTGGGAGCCGAGCCCCGCCCCGGCCGCCCCCGGCGTGCCCGATCCGATCGCAGCGCAGGCCCTCACCCATGAGCCGGATATCGCTCATGAACCGGACATCACGGTAGAGCCGGACATCGCGCATGAGCCACACCTCGCCGATAATCCGGACATCACTAATAATCCGGACATCGCGGTGGAGCCCGGCGCGGCCCGTAAGCCCGACCCGGCCGGTGAACACGACCCGGCCGGTAAGCATGACCCGGCCGGTAGGCACGACCCGGCCGGTGAGCAGGATCGTCAGGAGCCGGAGGCGGCGGCGCCCGCCGCCTCCGAGGCCACACCGATCCCGCACGACGGATCCGGCGAAGCCGGCGAAAGCCTGCCGGGGCCCGGCCCGGCGCCGATCGGCGTCGACGACGTCGCGCCCTCCACTCACGACGAGACGCCGCACCAGGACACCCCGGAGGCCGATGCCGGTGCGGATCCGGTACCGGCCGCTCCCCCGACGGCCGAGGCGCAGGTGCCGGCCGGGGAGCCGGAGTTCTCGGGCGTACCGTGGCAGGATCTTGATTCTGGTTGGCACACGCCGCTGGTGGACCGTGATCCGGAGTCGTGGCGGCCGCCGGTCCAGGACCCGGGGTCGTCGATCCTGGCGGCCGAGCACGATCCCGTCGTCGGGCCGTGGCATCCGCCGTTGCAGTCCGGCGAGGGCGTCGAGCCCTGGCGGGCGGTGAGCTTCTACGCGGGTCATGAGCTGCGCAACCGGGCCGCGGCCGCGGACAAGAACACCTGGACGCCGGACGGCGAGCCCGCGCCGGGAGCATGGGCACAGCAGGGCCCGGAGCAGTGGCCGGCACAGGCCGACCCGGAGCAGTGGCCGGCGCAGCCGGATCCCGGACAGTGGCCGGCGCAGCCGGACCCGGAGCGGTGGGAGCCGCCGAGTCCGTCGACACCGTGGCGGCCGTCGACGCCGTGGGAGACGCAGACGACGGGCCCATCGGCGGCACCCGAGGCCGCGAGCCGGTCCGAGCCCTGGCAGCCGCCGGCCGCCCCGGGTCCGTCCGAACCGTGGCCGCGGGGCGCGCAGCACGACGACGAGTCCGGTGCGACCCCGTGGACCCCGCCCGCCCAGGCCGCGCCGGGCCGGGCCACGTCCGGCATCCCGAGGTCGACGCCCTGGGCGACGGAGGATCCGGTCGACGCCGAGCCGGATCCCGCGTTCGGGGACTGGCCGTTGGACGAGCCGCCCGCCTGGCAGCCGCCCGAGGCCGCCGGTGCCTGGTCGTCCGCGCCGCCGCCGGCCGCGCCCGAGGAACAGGCCGTGGTGCCGCCGCAGGGGCGTCCGGGCCGGTATGCGACGCCGCCCACGCCGATGTCGTCCTACGACGAGCACGAGCGTGGACAGGCGCACCGGCCGGCGGAGGATCAGTGGTGGGCCGACGAGGGCACGGCCGCGCCGCTCCCGCCGGCGGTCTTCGACGATCCGGACGCCGGTCCGCCGGAGCCGCCCGCCGCGGGTACGCCCGCGGTCGTCCCGCCGCGCCACCCGGTCCCGGCCGATCCCGCGCCGGGCAGCGTGCCGGGCGGCGCTCCGAGCGACGCCGCGGGCAGTCCTCCGGAGCAGCGTGGCTACGCGCAGCGGCAGGCCCAGCAGGAGCAGCCGTGGCGTACCCAGGCGCGCGGGGTCCGCACGCCGCCGCCGGGTGGCCGCTACTCGCCGCTGGCGCCGGGCTACGGGCAGCCGGGGCAGCCGCAGATCAAGGCGCACCGGCGTACCCAGGGGGACCGCTCGCTGACGGCCGGTCCGGCGCCGGTGCAGCAGCAGCCGGGCATGCTGGTCCCGACGCGGCGGCCGGTGGGTCCGGCCCCGGAGCGATATCCGGAGCGTCCGATCGGCAAGATCCTCGCGGCGATGATCGTGGTCGGGCTCGGCACGGTCGTGGTGATCGGCGGCTTCCTGCTGACCGAGCGCGACACCGAGCAGACCCCGCCACCGCAGGCTCCGGCCACGTCCGTGCAGGACACCGCCACGCCGCCGCCCGCGGAGGCCCCGGCGCGCCCGGCCGGTGGCCCGCCCACCGGCCTGAGGATCGAGGACGGGCGGACACAAGTGACCCTGACCTGGGCTTATCCGGAGAACGCGGAGGGCCCGGTGGTCCTCAACGGCGGCCGGAAGGGCCAGACGCCACAGTTGATCACGGAGTTGCCGGCCGGCACCGAGCGCTTCTCGCTGAACCTGAACAATCCGGACGCGGACTACTGCTTCACGGCCGCGGTCGTCTACTCCACCACGTCGGTGCAGAAGTCCGCCGAGGTCTGCACCACGCGCTAGCGGGCCGGCACCCGCGTGGGGGCAACGCGTCAGTCGGCCGCGGGGAGGCGGATCTCGGCGCGGAGACCGGAGGCCGAGGCGGGCGCGTCGGTGAGCGTGATCGCGCCGCGGTGCAGGCGGACGACCTCGCGGACGATGGCGAGGCCGAGGCCGCTGCCGCCGTCGTTCGAGGCGCGGGCGTCGTCGAGGCGGGTGAAGCGGTCGAAGACGCGTTCGCGGTCCGCGGCCGGGATGCCGGGGCCGTCGTCGGTGACCGTGACCAGGTGGCGCGGACCCTCGGTGGTGACGGCCAGCGCGACCGTGGCCCGCGCGTGCCGGCCCGCGTTGTCGAGCAGGTTGGCGACCGCGCGACGCAGCGCGTCCGCGTCGCCGTCGACCCAGAACTGCTCGGACGGCGGCGTGAACACCACCGCGGGGTAGCGGCCGGTCAGGTCCGTGAGCAGCTCGCCCAGCTCGACCGGGGCGGTGCGCCGCGCCGCCTCGGCCGAGTCGTCCGCGCGGGCCAGCAGCAGCAGGTCGTCGACGAGCCGGGACAGCCGGTCCGCGTCGATCATGAGGTCGTCGATGAACGCGGGCCAGTCCGTGTCGTCCGGCAGCCGCTGTGCCACCTCCAGCTGTACGCGCATGCTGGCCAGCGGGCTGCGCAGCTCGTGCGCGGCGTCCGCGACGAACGCGCGCTGGCGGGCGCGGGCGGTGTCGAGCCGCTGGAGCATGTCGTTGAGCGTGAGCGCGAGCCGGTGGATCTCGTCCCGGGACGCGGGCACCGGGAGCCGTCCGGCCCGGCCACCGCCGGTGATCTCCTCGGCGCCGCGGCGCAACGCCTCCACCGGGCGCAGCGTGACGCCGACGACGCGCCAGCCGACGACCGCGAGCACCAGGACCAGCAGCGGGAACGCGATGAGGAGCGCGTCGCGGACGTACCGGGCGCTCTGGAACAGGTCGGCCATGGACTTGGCGACGAGCACGATGCGCCGCTCGTCGCCGGTGCCGGTGCTCTCGGACACGATCAGCACCGGACCGGCCAGGCCGATGCGCACGCCGTCGATCTGCACGCGCTCACCGGCCGTCGAGTCGCGCAGTTCGTCCGCGTGCAGCATGGAAGTGAGCCGGTCCGCGCCGATGGACGACTTGTGCACCCGGTTCTGCGCGTCGACGACCTGGACGCGCACGTCGGTGCCGGCGACCGGGACCGTGTCGGGCAGCGCCTCCTCCTCCAGCAGCTTCACGATCGCCTGCGCGGTCTTCGAGGCCTCCGCGTCCGCGGTGCCGTCGATCGCGGCCCACAGCGCGCCGATCAGCGTGGCGCCGCCGAGCGCGAGTCCCACGGCCAGCCCGACCACCCCCAGGAGCACGATGCGGGTACGGAGTGAGCGCTCACGGCGTACCCCCGGCTGCTGGTGATCGTGGGTCGTCATCACGCGGCCGAGAGACGGTAGCCGGCGCCGCGCACGGTCTCCAGGACGTCCCGGCCGATCTTGCGGCGGAGGTAGCCGACGTAGACCTCGACCACGTTCGGCGCGGTGTCCATGGCCGCGTCCCACACGTGGTCGAGCAGCTCGGTCTTGGAGACGACCGTGCCCTCGCGGCGCATCAGGTATTCCAGTAGCGCGAACTCGCGCGCGGTCAGCGTGATCTCCTCGCCGCCGCGGCTGACCCGGCGCTGGGCCGGGTCGAGCGTGAGGTCGCCGACCGAGAGCACGGCCGGCCGGGACGGTGCGCCGCGGCGCAGCAACGCCCGCAGCCGGGCCAGCAGCACCACGAACGAGAACGGCTTGGTCAGGTAGTCGTCGGCGCCGCAGTCGAGGCCGTCCGCCTGGTCGTACTCGCCGTCCTTGGCGCTGAGCATGAGCACCGGCAGCCACACGTCCTCCGCGCGCAACTGGCGCACCACGCGGTAGCCGGACAGGCCGGGGAGCATCACGTCCAGGATCATCGCGTCGTATCCGCCGTGCCGGGCCAGGTCCAGCCCGGCCGGACCGTCCGCTGCCACGTCCACCGCGAAGCCCTCGGCCTGCAGGCCGCGTTGCAGCGCCCGTGCCATCCGGGCCTCGTCCTCGACCACGAGAAGTCGCATGATGGTTACAGTGCCACGACCGGTCTCAGCTCCGCCTCAGGCGCTCAGCTTCGTCACAGGCACGCCGACTCATAGTGGTGTGCAGGAGGTGCGACACCCATGTCACTGATGAACAACCCGACCGCACGACGCTGGCTCATTCCGACCGCCGCCGCGGTTGCGGTCATCGGCGGAGGCGCCGCGGTAGGCGCGCTGGCCGCGGGCGCCGATCCGGTGCTCCCGCCGCGCAGCGCGGCCGAGCTCCTGGTCGACCTGCAGTCCGCGAAGGTCGACGGCCTGTCCGGCACGGTCGTGCAGACCGCCGATCTCGGCCTGCCCGGCATCGCGAAGCTGGCCGCGGACGTCGGCGGCGAGACCGGCAACCTCGGCTCGCTGGTCGCCGGCACGAACACGCTGCGCGTCTGGCACTCGGACCCGGACAAGTCCCGGGTCGCGCTGGTCGGCACGCTCGGCCAGACCGACGTGATCCGCAACGGCACGGACGTGTGGATCTGGCAGAGCGCGGGCAACACCGCGCAGCACTGGACCATTCCGGCCGAGTCGGCGGACCACAAGCCCGAGGCGATGCCGTCGGACCTGCCGAGCACGCCGCAGGAGGCCGCGGACCAGGCGCTCGCGGCCGTCGACCCGACCACGGAGGTCGTCGTCGGGCGGTCCGCCAGCGTGGCCGGGCGCGACGCCTACGAGCTGATCCTCCGCCCGCGGGACAAGACGTCGCTGGTCGGCGAGGTCCGGCTGGCGATCGACGCGGAGAAGAAGGTGCCGCTGCGCGTCGAGATCATCGCGAAGCAGGACGGCGCGTCCGCGTTCAAGGTCGCGTTCACCCAGGTCGACTTCAACCGGCCGGGCGACGAGCAGTTCGCGTTCAACCCGCCGCCCGGTGGCGTGGTGACCGAGGGCGGCGCCTCGCCGGAGGCCCCCGCGGTCGAGGACCCGGACAAGGCACTGACCCCGGAGGAGCAGGCCGAGCTGGACAAGGTCGCCGCCGCGGCCGGGCCGAAGACGATCGGCGAGGGCTGGACCACGGTCTTCACCGCGGACCTGGGCGCTGCCGAGAAGGCGGCCCCGGGCGAGACGGCCAAGCCGGAGGACGCGCCCGGGGGCACGCCGGACCTGGCCGCGCTGTCCGAGTCGTTCCCCGAGGTCAGTGGCGCCTGGGGCAAGGGCCGGCTGCTTTCCGGGAAGCTCTTCAGCATCCTGGTGACGGACGACGGCAAGCTCTACGCGGGCCTGGTCTCGCCGGAGCGGCTGTACGAGGCCGCTGCCAAGTAATCCTTTGCGAAAGGGCGGGGCTGTTGCCCCGCCCTTTCTCTGTCAGTACCGGTAGTGCTCGGGCTTGAACGGGCCCTCGACGTCCACGCCGAGGTACTCCGCCTGCTCCTTGGTGAGCGTGGTCAGCCTGACCCCGAGCGCGTCCAGGTGCAGGCGCGCCACCTTCTCGTCCAGGTGCTTGGCGAGGCGGTGCACGCTCGTCGCGTACTCCGCCGTCCACAGCTCGATCTGCGCGATCACCTGGTTCGCGAACGAGTTCGACATGACGAAGCTGGGGTGGCCGGTGGCGTTGCCCAGGTTCATCAGCCGGCCCTCGGAGAGCACCAGGATCGAGTGCCCGTCCGGGAAGCGCCACTCGTGCACCTGCGGCTTGACCTCGATCTTCTCGATGCCTGGGTAGGCGGCCAGCCCGGCCATGTCGATCTCGGTGTCGAAGTGCCCGACGTTGGCCACGATCGCGTTGTGCTTCATCCGGGCCATCTGGTCCGCGCGGATGATGTCCGTGCCGCCGGTCGTGGTGATGAAGATGTCGCCCTGCTCCACGATGTCGTCGAGCGTGGTGACCTGGTAGCCGTCCATCGCGGCCTGCAGCGCGCAGATCGGGTCGATCTCGGTGACCACCACCCGGGCGCCCTGGCCACGCAGCGCGGCGGTGGCGCCCTTGCCGACGTCGCCGTACCCGCAGATCACCGCGAGCTTGCCGCCGAGCATGACGTCGGTGGCCCGGTTGAGGCCGTCGGCGAGCGAGTGGCGGATGCCGTACTTGTTGTCGAACTTGCTCTTGGTGACCGAGTCGTTGACGTTGATCGCCGGGAAGAGCAGCGCGCCCTCGGCCTCCATCCGGTAGAGCCGGGCCACGCCGGTCGAGGTCTCCTCGCTGACGCCGCGCAGGCCGGCCGCGATCCGGGTGAACCGCTGCGGGTCCTCCGCGAGGCTGGTGCGCAGCGTGTCCAGGATGATCCGCAGCTCCTCGTGGTCAGCCGCGGTGGCCTCGGGGACGGTGCCGGTCCGCTCGTACTCGACGCCCTTGTGTAGCAGCAGCGTGACGTCGCCGCCGTCGTCGACGATCAGGTTCGGGCCCTGTCCGTCGCCGAAGTCCAGCAGGCGCATCGTGCACCACCAGTACTCCTCCAGCGTCTCGCCCTTCCAGGCGAAGACCGGCGTGCCGGCCGCGACCACGGCCGCGGCCGCCTCGTCCTGCGTCGAGAAGATGTTGCACGAGACCCAGCGGACCTCGGCGCCGAGCGCGACCAGCGTCTCGATCAGCACGGCGGTCTGCACGGTCATGTGCAGCGAGCCGGCGATCCGGGCCCCGCGCAGCGGCTGGGCCTCGGCGAACTCGCGGCGCAGCGCCATCAGGCCCGGCATCTCGTGCTCGGCCAGCCGGATCTGGTGCCGGCCGGCCTCGGCCAGCCCGAGGTCCGCGACCCTGTAGTCCTGTCCTTCCACGTTTTTTCTCCTCTCCCGCGTCCGCTCGCCCTGAGCGGACGATGTGCGACGTCGCGAGGCCTCGTCAGGCCACGCGGCGATACCGCGGGAGGCGCCCTTCGTGACAATTCACCGGCCGAGCGTGGCGGACTCCTCAGATCGGTCCGTCGCAGCGCCCCTCGGCCTGCGACGAGTTTAACGCCGCTGCGTGGCCAGGCGGAACACCGGGAAGCCGGGCGCGGCCGCGCGGAGGTCCTCGTCCGGCGAGTTCTTGGTCAGGCCGTCGAAGAACATGCCCACCTCCCACTCCCATTTGCGCAGGTAGAGGCGCATCAGGGGGACCTTGTCCGCGTCGGGGACCTCGACGGCGGTGACGTGTTCGACACGGCGGCCGAGGCGGAGCTCGGCCTCGCCGGCGACGCGCAGGTTGCGCACCCACTGGGTGTGGCCGCGCGGCGCGAGCAGGTAGCGCTCGCCGTGGTCGGTGAACAGGTTGATCACGGTGGTGCGCATCTCGCCGCTGCTGCGGCCGCGGACCGCGAGCACCCGGCTGCCGAGCAGGCTGACGCCGTGCGCGGTCAGCCACTTCGCGAGGTCGTTGAAGATGTTCTGTCCGTGCTTGGCCTGGATATAGCGCATAGCCGCCCCCCGCTCTGATTCGAGAGCAGTGCTCTCACTTAAGAACAGTGAACACCACCTGTCAAGGTCGCGGGATGACGGCAATCCCTGGGCGCATTGCGCCCGAAATTTCGTCTTATAACGCTCCAGCACGAAGCGTGACGAACGAAGATCCACGTCGACAACTACGTCAGCCACCTTATGGACGCTCCATAAGGTGGCTGACGTAGTTGTCGACGTGTTCATGGGCGATCTCCGGGCAGGGCGATGAGACCTGTGGCAAGACAAAAGCCGCGATTCGGGCCTGAGTACGGCCCAGGGCGTCGAGCCCGAACACGCACGGCAACCGCACCAGGCGGCGACCCGCCGCCTTCCGGATGCAGAAAATCGGACGCGGCCGGGAGGCTGGCCAACCGACTGGTATTTACCGAAATTTCGGGCGCGGAGCGCCCGGCCTGGTCGGGCTCCATGCGAGCCACCACCTCGAGCCGCCGCTCTCGCGGAGGGAAGGCCGGCGCGACTCACGCGGGGTGGGCCACCAGCTCCGCCCAGGGGCCGGAAGCGGAATGCCACATGCCGGGCGAGGGCCGCAGGATCACGCGGAACCAGCTCGGCCAGGCGCCAGAAACGAAACGCCACGCGCGCCGCCACCCTCCGGCGAAGGCAGCGGGATCACGTGGGGTCGAGGCGACCAGCTCCGGCCAGGGGCCGGAAACGAAACGCGCGCCGCCACGCGATGGGCGAGGACGGCGCGGCTCGCGTGGGGTGGGGTGACCAGCGGCGGAACCGGCTCCGATCGGGGGTCGGAAGCGGAGCGTCAGCGGAGGCTTCCGACCCCCGGAGGTTGGCCCGCGGGAGCATGCGGACCGCCACCACGCCGGAAGCGGGACCTGAACTGGATCTTGACCTGGGTCGTCGCGAGGCGGTCAGCGGACCAGCCGACGCCGGAGCGTCAGGGCCGGGGTCCGGGGTCGCCCCCAGGACATCACAGGGATTCCCAGCCGGGCACGGCGGAGGGCTTGCGGGGGTCGGGGCCGGTGTAGCGGGCGGAGGGGCGGACGAGGCGGCTGAGCTTCTTCTGCTCCAGGATGTGGGCGCTCCAGCCGGCGACCCGGGCACAGGTGAAGACCGAGGTGAACATGTGCGCGGGGACCTCGGCGAAGTCGAGGACGACGGCGGCCCAGAACTCGACGTTCGTGG
Organism: Catenuloplanes japonicus; assembly: GCF_000717135.1. GTDB lineage: Bacteria > Actinomycetota > Actinomycetes > Mycobacteriales > Micromonosporaceae > Catenuloplanes > Catenuloplanes japonicus. The sequence continues at coordinate 112,089 of NZ_JNXY01000020.1, read as the reverse complement.
GCAGGACGCGGTCGGGACGGCGTGCGGCGAGCTCCTCGAGCGCGGCCTTCTCCAGCGCCTCGGCCAGCTCGTACCGCGGCGCGCCCAGCTCCTTGGCGGTGCGGCGGAGCACGCGGGCACGGGGGTCCTCGGCGCGGTAGACGCGGTGGCCGAAGCCCATCAGGCGCTCGCCGCGGTCGAGGACGCCGCGGACGTAGCCGGCCGGGTCGCCGGAGTATTCCACCGCCTCCAGCATCTGCAGCACCCGCGTCGGGGCGGCGCCGTGCAGCGGGCCGGAGAGCGAGCCGATCGCGGCGGAGATGCAGGCGGCGACGTCGGCGCCGGTGGACGCCGCGACGCGCGCGGTGAACGTGGAGGCGTTCATGCCGTGCTCGGCGGCGGAGATGAAGTACGCGTCGATGGCCTTGATGTGCCGCGGGTCGGGATCGCCGCGCCACCGGCGCATGAAGCGCTCGACCACGGTGTCCGCCTTGTCGATCTCCTTCTGGGGTACGGCCGGGAGGCCGAGCCCGCGCGCGGACTGCGCGACGAAGGACAGCGCGGTGACGGAGACGCGGGCCAGGTCGGCGCGGGCCTGCTCGTCGGTGGCGTCGAGCAGCTGCGGCAGCCCCCAGTAGGGCGCGAGCATGGCGACCGCGGACTGCACGTCGACGCGGATGTCGCCGGAGTGGACCGGGACCGGGAACGGCTCCGCCGGCGGCAGGCCGGGGCCGAACTCGCCGTCGACGAGCAGCGCCCACACGTTGCCGAACGAGACCTGGCCGATGAGGTCCTCGATGTCCACGCCGCGGTAGCGGAGCGAGCCGCCCTCACGATCGGGCTCCGCGATGTCCGTCTCGAACGCGATCACGCCTTCGAGACCGGGCTTGAACGGGGTCATGGTCCCTCCTCACAGCCGCGCAGCGGACGGACTCACCCGCGGTTGCGCACCCGGCGGGAAACCGTCGTTTCGTCGGAGTTTTCCGTACGTTACCGCCGGGCGATACGTTACGTGACCCAAGCCACGACCCGAGTAACCGACCCTGAGGCTTTTACCCCATAGCTGATGATTTTTCGCCATATAGTTGGGCGAATGGAGGAGATCGCCCCGCATCCGGTGGGGTGGTGGGCGGAGCTGCTCGCCACGACCGACCGCTTCGACGCGCCCTTCTTCCTGGAGGAGCTGACCTCCGCGCTGTCCCCCAGGGTGTCGAACCCGCTGGTACGCCGCGAGGTCGAGCTGGCCGCCGCCACCGTGAACCGCCACCTCCTGCGCCCGCTGGACGCGCACCTCGCCGATGATGCCCAGGCTGCCCGCTCCCGGCTGCGCGGCACGCTCGACCGGGTGGACGCGGACAGCACCAGGCTGGCCGAGGCCTGGGTGATCAGCAGCGCGGTCAACGGCGACTACCCCGGCGCGGCCTCGTCCGCGGAACCGCTGCTCGGCGCGCCGTCCATGCTGCTGCTGGCGATGACCGCGCTGCGCTTCGAACGGTTCGACACCGCGCTCGCGGTCGACCTGCTGGCGGCCGGGCGCCCGCCGGAGGAGGCCATCCGGTACGGCGCGCTGGTCGGCCGGTACGCGTGGTGGCCGAAGTGGCTGCTGGAGATCGGCACACGCCGCGCGATGGAGGGCTCGCTGGACGAGGGCGTGATGGCGGCGCTGGACATGTGCGCGTTCGCGAAGATGACGCCCGCGCAGACGCACATCGCCCGCAAGCTGCTCAGCGGCGACGCGCGGGCGCTGCGGACCGCCGCGGACCACCTGGAGAACATCGGTGAGCCGGCCGCGGCCGCGGACCTGCGCGGCGGTGATCTGACACCGGTCGCGCTGGCCGCGAAATTGATGACGTCGTAGCGGCTCCGTGCAGGTCCGGTGAAGGGTCGCCGATCCGCGGGAAAGCGGTCATAGCGTCGCGGCGTGAGCACGCTGACGCGCATCCGCGCCTGGTTGACGTTCTTCATTGTCGCGCTGGTCCTGAGCGGTCTCACCGCGTTTCCGGTGGAGTCGGAGCTGCGCCTGCTCGCGCCGATGATCCCGGAGTGGACCGGGCCGCTCGCGGAGTGGATCACACAGGTCCGGGACGGCCTGATCGACACGAACGACCGATATCCCTATGTCATGTACGCGGCGGACTGGCCGGCCTTCGCGCATCTGGTGATCGCGGTGGCGTTCGCCGGGCCGTGGCGCGATCCGGTGCGCAACATCTGGGTGATCCAGTTCGGAATGATCGCGTGCGCCGGGATCATTCCGCTGGCCGCGATCTGCGGGCCGATCCGCGGCATTCCCTGGGGCTGGACGCTGGTCGACATGTCCTTCGGCGTCTTCGGCGTGCTGCCACTGCTCATCGCGCACCGGCTGATCCGCCGCCTGGAACGGGAGAACGTCGCGCAGAAGGAGTGAGGCGCGGCGCCGGCAGATCAAATTAAAGATCCAATTCATGTCCCACTTCCGGCGTGGTCCGGCAGCGTTGCTCCCACGGGCACACCCCGCGTCGGGCTCCGCCGGCGCTCCGCTCGTCGCGAGGAGCCGGTGCCGCCGTGGCCGGCGAACAAAAGCAGGGGACCGCGCCGATCGCGCGGCCACGCTCCGCCCGTCGCCCGGAGCCGATCCGCCGCGGTCGGCAACACCAGCGGACCCCACCGGCCACAGATCGGCGACGGCCTTACCCGAATGCCGATCACCGCAAACCCTATATCCCGCTGAATAGGCATAAATATACCCACGTCCGCATTGAGCGACGCCCTTAGCACGCACGCCCTGCCCACCGTGGCCACACGCACCGCGAATCAACCGAAACGTCACGGCCTACCAGCCGTTAACATCCCGCTATTTCACCCTTTTTTGTGAACTGTCGCTTACGCGACAACCTTCCCGGCGTGGCGGCGCATGCAATTCCGCACCCCACCGCATTTCGCCAATTACGCTCCGTTGTGGTCGGTCAAATCGGGCTTTACGCGCGTATCGGACCGACCGCCACCAACCAGAACCGGGGGCACGCGATACCTCGGACCTCCACCATCCGTCGCCTTTCGACGGTTCGGTCCGGCGTGCCACCTGAATCGGAAGGAGAAACGTCATGGAGGGTGCAGTAGCAACCCGACGTGTACGGAGCGCCATTGTCACGGCCACCGCGTTCACGCTGCTCGGCGGCGGTTTCGCCGCGGCTCCGGCCCAGGCGGTCACGCCGCTCGGCACCGCGAAGCCGATCTCGGCCCGCAGCGCCGCGCCGGCCGAGGCCCCGAGGGTCGACTCCGCGCTCAACCGCAACGGCCGTCTGTCCGTCTTCGCCCGCGGCACCAACGACGCCGTGTTCGTGAAGACGCAGACGAGTCCGGGCTCCAGCTCGTGGACCAACTGGGCGAGCCTGGGCGGCGTCGTCACCGGCGCCCCGCGCGTCGGCGTGGACGCGTCGCAGCGCCTGCAGGTGTTCGCGCGCGGCACCGACAACGCGATCTGGACCAAGCGTCAGACCTCGCCGAACAGCAACAGCTGGACCTCCTGGACCAGCCTGGGCGGCGTGCTGAACAGCGACCCGACCGTGGCCGCGGACCAGAACCGCCGCCTGACCGTCTTCGGTGAGGGCACGGACGGCGCGGTCTGGAGCAAGCGTCAGAAGGACCAGAACAGCACCACCTGGACCAGCTGGCAGTCGCTCGGTGGCAAGATCACCAGCGAGACCTCGGTCTCGTTCGACAAGCTCCAGCGTCTGAACATCTTCGCCCGTGGCACGGACGACGCGCTGTGGTCGCGCCGCCAGACCTCCGCGAACAGCGGTAGCTGGACGCCGTGGAAGTCGCTCGGCGGCGGTCTGACCAGCGACACCACCGCGGTGCTGGACGGCAAGAGCCGCATCCAGGTCTTCGCCAAGGGTGACGACGACGCGCTGTGGTCGCGCCGGCAGCTCTCGCCGAACAGCAACGACTGGACCGAGTGGACCAGCTTCGGCGGCGTGCTGACCAGCAACGCGGCGGCGATCATCAACAAGAACAACAAGCTGCAGGTCTTCGTCCGGGGCACGGACAACGCGCTCTACACGCGGATCCAGTCCGGCAACGGCAGCTCGTCCTGGTCCGACTGGGCCTCGCTGGGCGGCGTGCTGACCAACGAGATCGAGACGGCCGGCAACCACGACTGGCGCGTCTCCGTGCTGGTCCGCGGCACCGACAACGCGCTCTACGCGAAGTCGCAGTGGGCGCCGGGCAGCGGCTACGGCAGCTACGCCTACCTCGGCGGCGTGCTGAAGTAAAGATCAAAATCCAGCGGGGGTACGGGCATGCCCGTACCCCCGCTGCTGTTTCCGAAAATCTTCAAAGCGCCAGGACGTGGCTGGACGTCTCCGCGGAGAGCTCCACCGGATCGCCGGCGTGGCCGAGCCGGATCCGCCACGGCAACGGATCACCGGACACCCGGGTCACCGTGACCGTGCCGCCGTCACGCACGACCGTGAAGCGTGCGGCCTCGGTGCCGTCGATCGCCGGGACGGAGACCGAGACCTCCGCGCCGTCCACGGGCTCGTAGATCGCGAGCGTCACGCCACACGCGTAGTCGTAGTCCGGGCGGTCGTCCACGTCGCCGAGCGCCAGCACCGAGCCCGGCCGGACCAGCACCGGGACCTCGCCGAAGCCGACCGTGCGCCGGTGCCACGCGGGCCCGGAGAACGTCTCGCCGGTCTGCAGGTGCGTCCACTCGCCGGCCGGCGTGTAGAACGTGGTGTCGCCGCCCTCGCTGAAGACCGGCGCGACCAGCAGGTTGTCGCCGAGCATGTACTGCCGCTCGACGTGCGTGGTCGCCAGGTCGTCCGGGAACTCGACGACCATCGGGCGCATCACCGGCACACCCTGCTCGTGGGCCTGCACGGCCTGGCCGAACAGGTACGGCATCAGGCGCGCCTTCAGCGTGGTGAACGTGCGCAGCACGTCCACCGCCTCGTCGTCGAACTCCCACGGCACCCGGTACGACTGGCTGCCGTGCAACCGGCTGTGCGAGCTGAGCAGGCCGAACGGGATCCACCGCTTGAACACGGCCGGGTGCGGCTTGCCCTCGAAGCCGCCCATGTCGTGGCTCCAGAACCCGAAGCCGGACGCGGACAGCGACAGCCCGCCGCGCAGGCTCTCCGCCATCGCCTCGAACGTGGACTCGCAGTCGCCGCCCCAGTGCACCGGGAACTGCTGGCCGCCGGCGGTCGCGGAGCGCGCGAACAGCACGGCCTCGCCCTCGCCGCGGACCTCGGTGAGCACGTCGAACACGACCTTGTTGTAGAGGTGCGTGTAGTAGTTGTGCATCTTCTCCGGGTCGGATCCGTCGTGCCAGACGATGTCGCGGACCGGGATCCGCTCGCCGAAGTCCGTCTTGAACGCGTCGACGCCCTGCTCGAGCAGGCCGCGCAGCTTCGAGGCGTACCACGTGCGGGCCTCGGGGTTGGTGAAGTCGACCAGCGCCATGCCGGCCTGCCACAGGTCCCACTGCCAGACGTCGCCGTCCGACGTTTTCAGGAAATATCCGCGTGAAGCGCCCTCGGCATAGAGCGCGGAACGCTGCGCGATGTACGGGTTCAGCCAGACACAGATCTTGAGGCCGCGATCCTTGAGCCGCTTGAGCATGCCGACCGGGTCCGGGAAGACCTTCGGGTCCCACTCGAAGTCGGTCCAGTGGAACTCGCGCATCCAGAAGCAGTCGAAGTGGAAGACGGAGAGCGGCAGGTCACGGTCGGCCATCCCGGAGACGAACGTGTTGACCGTCTCCTCGTCGTAGTCCGTGGTGAACGACGTGGACAGCCACAGGCCGAACGACCAGGCCGGCGGCAGCGCCGGCTTCCCGGTCAGCGACGTGTACTTCCGGAGGACGTCCTTCGGCGTCGGCCCGTAGATGACCAGGTATTCCAGCTCCTGGCCGGGAACGGAGAAACCGACCCGGGACACCGACTCGGACGCGACCTCGAACGAGACGCCGCCGGGGTAGTTGACGAAGACGCCGTACCCCGCGTTGGTCAGGTAGAACGGGACGTTCTTGTACGCCTGCTCGCTGCTGGTGCCGCCGTCCTCCTGCCAGATGTCGACGGTCTGCCCGTTCTTGACCAGCGGCCCGAACCGCTCGCCGAGCCCGTAGACGGTGTCGCCCACGTTGAGCAGCAACTGCTCCCGCACGTAGGAGCCGTCACCGTCCACGTCCAGCGCGGCCAGGTTCTTGAAGCCGCTGGACGTGAGCACCCGCCCGTCCGCCACGAACTCGAGTTTCCACTGGTCGCCCTTGTGGAACCGCGCGGTGAGGCCGCCGCTGGTGAGCGCGGCGAACTGCTCGTCGTCGGTGATCTCGACGTGCGTCCCGGCACGATCAAGAGCGAATTCGGGGGTACGGGGACGCCGTCCCGCGAAGTGGGTCGTCTTGATCGAGATGACGTCCGGCGCGGGCGAGGTCGCCGTGACGGTCAGCAGCGGCAGGTTGAGCGTGTCCCCCCGGGTGACGATCCTCTTGGTCGGCGCGTAGACGGTCAGCGCGTCCGGCGTCACCGAGACGTCGCGGACCTCGGCCGGGTACAGCGGGGTCACCCCGTCCCGCATCCGCCAGTAGCCGTTGCTGAACTTCATGTCGCAGGTCCTCCGGTGGGTTTACTTGACCGCGCCCGACATGACCCCGCGGGTCAGCGTGCGCTGGAAGATGAGGAAGAACAGGACCGCGGGCACGATGCCCAGCAGCGCGGACGCGGCCGTGGTGGTGATGTCGACCTCGCGCTGCCCCTGGAGCACGGCCAGCGCCAGCGGCACGGTCTGCAGGTCGTTGTCGATCAGGAAGATCAGCGGCAGGAAGAACTCGTTCCACGTCCAGATGAAGAAGAACGTGAACAGCACCGAGAGCGTCGGCCAGCTGGTCGGCACGACCACCCGGATCAGCGTGCGCAACTTGCCGGCGCCGTCCAGCGCCGCGGCCTCCAGCAGCGACGGCGGGAAGTCCCGGAACACGCTGGAGAGCAGGTAGGTGCCGAACGCGGCCTGGATCGCGGTCAGAATGATGATCACGACGAGCCGGGTGTTGTAGAGGTCGAACTGCTTCGACAGGTAGTACAGCGGGTAGACCAGCGCCTCCTGCGGCAGCAGGTTGGCCAGCAGGAAGAACATCAGGAACGCGGTGCGGCCGCGGAGCCGGCCGATGCCGATCGCGTAGGCGTTGAGCACCGAGATGATCACCGCGAGCACTGCGACCGAGGCGCTGATCAGGAAGCTGTTCCACAGCTTCTCGCCGAACTCCACCCGGTTCCAGAAGTCGATCATGCCCTGGAAGTAGATCGCGGACGGCAGCGAGAGCGGGCCGCCCTGGCTGTAGTCCTCGCTCGACTTGAACGCGTTGAGCAGCACGACCAGGAACGGCGCGAGCACCAGGCCGGTGAAGATCGTCAGGCCGGTGAGGACCAGCGTCTTGGTGGCGAGGCCGCCGGGCTTCGCGGGTTTGACCGTTTCAGAGGACGTCATGATCAGGCCTCCCGGCGCTCGTCGGCCGTCTGGATGCGCAGGAAGACATAGGTCAGCACGATGATGATCAGCGTCAGCACCGTGGAGATCGCCGCGCCGTACCCCGCGTTGAACTTCTCGAAGAAGTTCTGCCACGCGAAGTAGGACGGGACCAGGGTGGAGTTGCCCGGACCGCCGCGGGTCAGCACGAAGATCTGGCCGAAGATCTTGAGGGCGGAGATGGTCGTCGTGACCAGCACGACGTAGATCTCCGGCTTGATCAGGTGGATCGCGATCCGGGTGAACTTCTGCCACCAGCCCGCGCCGTCGAGGTCCGCCGCCTCGTAGAGCTCGGGGTCGACGCGCTGCAGGCCGGACATGAACATCACGACCGGGTAGCCGAGCTGGACCCACACCATCACGAACATGACCGACCACAGCGCCCACTTCGGGTCGCCGAGCCAGTTCTGGGCCAGGAAGCCGAGGCCGATCTTCTCCAGGATGGAGTTGAAGACGCCGGTGCTGGAGTTGAGCAGCCAGCCCCAGACGATGCCGGTGACCGCGACCGGCAGCACCTGCGGCAGGTAGAGGCCGGACCGGAACGCGCTCGCCGCGCCCGGCCCGATCTTCTTGCCGACGTAGTCGAACAGGACCGCCGCGAGGAACAGGCCGATCAGCGTCGGGATGATCACCATCGCGACGATGATGTAGATGATGTTCCGGAAGGACGCCCAGAAGTTGGCGTCGTGGATCAGGCGGTCGTAGTTCTCCAGCCCGATCCACTGCGGGTTGCCGATGCCCTGCCAGCGGGTGAAGCTGATCCCGATGTTCATCAGGAGCGGGATGACGATGACCGCGGTGAAGAGCAGCACGCCGGGGAGCAGGAAGAGCAGGTAACCGCTCTTGCCGCCCTGCCGGGACCTGGTGTTGGCCATGGTGTGGGGGGTGCCTTTCACTGACGCGCCGGCGGCCTGTTCCGGCCGCCGGCGCGATCCCGTGCTACTTGCCGAGACTTGCGAGGTTGTCGTTGTACGGCGTGGCGATCTCGTCCAGGACCGCCTGCGGCGTCTTGGAGCCGTTGATCAGGTTCTGCATGCCGCCCACGAGCACGTCGTAGTAGCCCGGTGCGGGCCAGTCCGGGTAGAACGCGAGGCCGTTGGCGGTGTTGATCGCGTTGAAGTTCTCGATCAGTTCCTTGTTCTTCGCGTCCGTGATCGCCGCGGGGTCGGCCCCGATCGGGACACCGCCGGAGTTGCCGATCAGGTTCTGGATCTCCGGCTTCATGGTGATCTCGATGAAGTCGTACGCCAGCGACTTGTTCTTCGAGCTGCTCGGGATGACCCAGAGGTTGCCGCCGGAGCCGGCGTTCAGCTTGTTACCGGGGAAGAGGAACGTGCCCCAGTCGTACTTGATCTCCTCGCTGAAGCGGCCGTACCACCAGGAGCCGGAGATCAGGATCGGGGCGTTGCCCTGGATGAAGCTGACGCCCATGTCCTCGGCCTTGACGCCGGCCGAGTCCTTCGCGATGTAGCCCTTGCTGACCCACTCGGCGAACTTGTTCGCGCCGTTCGTCAGCTCCGGGCCCTGGAAGTTGACCTTGTTCTTGTAGAGCTGGTAGTCGTCGACGAACGACGTGTTCGCCTGCGAGAGCGCCAGCTGGTAGAAGATCTGCTGCGCCGGGTACTCCGCGCCGCCGACCGCGAGCGGCGTCTTGCCCGCGTCCTTGAACCTCTGCATCACGGTCTCGAACTCGGCCAGCGTGGTCGGGACCTCAAGGTTGAGCTTCTTGAACTCGTCCTTGTTGTAGTAGACCATCACGTACTCGCCGTAGTTCGTGACGCCGTACCACTTGTCGCCGCCCATGATGCCGTCCTGGTCGTACTTGGACGTGATGGCGATGCTGGCCGGGGTCTTCGCGTCCCAGCCGCGCTTGGTGACCTCTTCGGACATGTCCGTCAGCAGGCCCTGCTTGGACAGCAGACCGGCGCTCGCGTTGCCCTTGTTGTACTCCATGATGTCCGGAGCCTCGTTCGAGTTCAGGATCATGCCGGCGTTCTGCCGGATCTGCTCGAACCCCTTCTCCTCGAAGACGACCTCGACGCCCGGGTGCGATGCCTTGAACTGCTTGATCGCCTCCGTCCAGGCGATGCCCAGTCCGCTGGCCGGGCTCTCGTAGTGCCACAGCTTGAGCGTCTTGCTATCGCCCTCATCGCCGGAGTCGCCGCCGCAGGCCGCGAGACCGAGGGAAGCGGTCACAGCCAGCGCGGCCGCGACAACCCCCATCTTCCTGGTACGGAACATTGCCGTCCTCCTGGTGGAGCTTGTGGTGCCTGTGGTGAGTGGATAAGACCTGGTGCCTCTTGCGGTACGGAACCGGGAACTCAGCTCCCGGCCCCGTGGGGTCGTGCTGCCGGGCCGGTGCTGTCGCGCAGCACCAGCCGGCAGGGAATCAACTGCTGTACGAGGGGAACCTCGCGCCCCTCCAGCCGGTCGATGAGCACCTGCACGCCGAGCCGTCCCAACTCCGCCGCGGGCGGGTGGTAGGTGGTCAGCGGCGGGTAGGTCATCTCGGAGACCCGCGCGGAGGAAGCGACCGAAAGTACCGAATAATCCTCTGGTACGCGGCCCCCCTGCTGGAGGATGGCCGCGAGAACGCCCGCGCTCGCCCGCTCGTTCATGACGATCAGGCCGGTCACGCCCGGTTCGGCCGCGGTGATGTCGCGCCAGATTTCCCGGCCGGCCGCGGGCGAGTCGTCACAAAAGCGGCTGAAGCCGTGCAGACCCGCGGCCGCGGCCGCCTCCTCGAACGCGCGCGCCGCCCGGACGGACGGGCCGTAGCCGGTGTCGAAGGAACGCTGCGAGTGGTTGACGAACCCGACCGACCGGTGCCCGAGCCCGGCCAGGTGCGCCACCGCGTCGCGGACCGTGCTCTCGAAGTCGATGTCCGCGAACGGGTCGTCGCGGTTGTCGCCGGTCCGGCCGATCATGCAGAACGGCACGCCGTTGCGCCGGAGCATCTCGATCCGCGCGTCCTCGAGGTGGACCTCCATGATCACCACGCCGTCGACCAGGCCCTGCCGGGTCAGCTTGGTGAGCAGGTCGGTGTCGCCGAGCGGCGTGGACCAGAGCACCAGGTGGTAGCCGAGGTCGCCGGCGGTCTCCGCGGCCGCGCTGACGAACTCCATCTCGGTCAGGCCGAGGCCGCGCTCCAGCATCGGGAAGATCAGCGCGACGTTGCGGCTGCGCTTGCTGGCCAGGCCGCGGGCCAGCGCGTTCGGCCGGTAGCCGAGCTCGTCCATGGCCTTGCGGATGCGCTCCGCGGTGGCCTTGGCGACCGGGCGGGTGCCGTTCAGCGCATACGACACGGTGCTGACCGCGACGTTGGCACGGCGGGCGACGTCGGCCATCGAAGCCATCGTGCCACCTCCGCGGATCTCGTGTTTCTGCAGGTCAGAGCTATCGAAGCGGTTAGTCGAAACGCTTCGAGTCGAAAGCTACGACTGAGACGTACGTCATGTCAACAGCGTGACTCCGAGATTTCCTCACCGTTACCGAGCTGCGATGGGAGCGGTTCCATGGGCCGCCGGACTCCCGGAAATGTGCCGCGATCGGCCTTGAAGTGGCCACGACCTGCGACGATGCACGACGCTCAGGTTCACACGCCGATCCAGCCCTCCGGAGAGTCAGAGATGTTCCGACGCCGCGCCCTTCCGCTGCTTGCCGCCGCCGTCTTCGCCGTCCCCGCCCTCTCCGGCTGCATCCTGGTCAGCACGGAGAACCCGGAGCCCGCCGCGCCGCCGGCCACCACCGCGGCGCCGACGCCCGCCTCCGCCGCATCGGCCGTGCCCACGCCGACCGGCCTGCCGAAGTCGCTGCCCACGCTGCCGAGCCTGCCGGGCGGCGCCAAGAACACCGGCGACTCGATCGGCGACCCGTGCGAGCTGCTCAACCGGGCCGAGGTCATCGCGCTCACCGCACGGCAGATCTCGCAGATCGACAAGGACGGCCTGGACAAGACCGCGGCCACCCGGTACTGCCAGTGGCAGCTCTCCGAGGGCCAGCTGGCGATCTTCGTGACCGGGACGACCGCCGCGGACTTCAAGATCCAGGCGAAGGCCGGCGATGCCGTGGCCGGCGTCGGTGACAGCGCGTTCACCCAGTCCGGGCACCTCTTCGTGCTCGCCGGCGACACGCAGCTCGACGTCTACGCCCGGGTCGGCGACGACGCGCAGAACCTGCGCGTCGCCAAGATGGTCGCGGACCGGGTCATCCCGCGCCTGTAGAACCCACCGGCGATCCAGGCGTCGTGCGACGCCTGGATCACGCACGGTTCACCGGCCCGGAGGAGCACGTGCCGATGGCGATCGCGATCTCCGGGGACTCCTCCGCGGCGCCGGCCGCGGAGTACGGCGACGCCGTCACCTGCGGCCCGGACGCGGGCAGGCACGTCGCCGCGATCCAGCGGTTCGTCGGCGCCGGCTTCAGCCACGTGGCCGTGGTCCAGGCCGGCGACGCGAGCCGGCGGTCGTTCCTGGACCGGGCCGCCGACGAGCTACTCCCGCGCCTCCAGCCGGAACCGCATCACCTCGTCCGCGAGCCCGAGCTGCAGCTCGGTGACCCGGTCGAGGAACTCGGCCACCACGGCGGCGGCGTCCGGCCCGAGCGCCGCCGCCACCGGGCCGATCGCGTCCACCACCTTCGCCGTGCCGTTGTGCCAGCCCTGCCGCGCGAACCCGGACACGGTCAGCAGCGTCGAGCGCCGGTCCGCCGGATTCGCGTGCCGGACCAGGAAGCCGGACCGCTCCAGCCGGTCCACCAGCGCGGTCATCGCGCTCTTGCTGATCAGCAGGCGCGCCCGCAGCGACTCCTGGGTGAGCGGCTCGTCCGCGACCAGATGGGCGATCGCCTCGGCGTCGGTCGGATTGATGTCCAGCCGCCGCGCCACCGCGTGATGCATCGTCAGGTGCGACTGCTTCATCCGCTCCAGCGCCGCGATCACGTCACGGCCATCCGCCACCGGTTGCCACCTCTTCGCTAGGATGTTACGAAATTAGGATCGATCGCTTTTAAAACCAATTCACAATCTTAAAACCCTGCGTGGGTACGGCGTGCGCCGCACCCGGCCATCACCATCGCACGACGCCGCCGACGCCCCGGAGGACCGACCCGTGAGCTCCACGCCGTACCTCCGCAACGCCTGTCCCTTACCCCGCTCACCGCTGGCGGCCCGCGCCCCCGCGCCGCCGGTCTGCACGCCGAGGCCACGGTCCGGCCCGTTGACGTCGGGCAGGGTGCCCGGACCGCGGGCCGTGCCGCGCCGGCTGTGGGCCGCGGCGGGCCGGGTCGACGACCGGGCGGTGGCGCGGCTGATCACGGACGCGCTGGAGACGGACGGCGCACTGGCCACCTGGACCGCGCTCTGCGCGCCCGCGCTCGCGGCCGTCACCGGGGCCGCCCCGGCGCTGGCACTCGCGGCCGGGATCCGGGCAGCGCTCGGCGCACGCCTCACCCGGCTCGCCCGGCCCGGCCGCCGCCCCACCGTGATGCTCGCGGCCGCGCCCGGCGAGCCCGGCGCCGCCGGCGAGCTGCCGCTGTCCGCGCTGGCCGTCGTGCTGCTCGAGCACGGCATCGAGTCATGGCGGCTCGGCGCCGATCTGCCCTGGCCCGCGCTCTCCTCCGCGGTCACCCGGGCCGCGCCCGCGCAGCTGGTGGTCTGGTCCTCGGCCGCGTCCGCGGACGACGACGCGCGCCGCGCCGCCATGGAGGCCGCCCACCCCACGGTCCCGGTCGTACCGGCCGGCCCCGGCTGGCCGGAGTCCCTGTCGCTGCCCGCGGCCGCCGCCGTCTGCCTCGCGCTGGCCGGCGCACGGTAGAAGCGCTGTGGGCGCCGCGTCGCCGCCCACGGCCGCCGCCGTCCGCCTCGCGCCGGCCGGCCCACGGTAGAAGCGCTGTGGGTGCCGCCCGGGTGCGTGGCAGGGTGTGCACGTGGCCGGGGCGGTGGAGATCGTGTGCGACGAGTCCGGCTACGAGGGTGACCGCCTGGTCGGGTCGACCACCGCGCTCTTCGCGCACGCGTCCGTCCTGATCTCCGCGCCCGAGGCGGCCGCGATCCTGGCCGAGCTGCGCGCGCGGATCCGCTCCCCCGCCACCCAGTACAAGGCGAACCACCTGCTCAGGCCCAGACATCGCGGCGTGCTGGAGTGGTTCCTCGGCCCGGAGGCGCCGCTGCGGGGCCGCGCGTCCGTCTTCGTGGTGGACAAGACGCACTACGTCCTCGCCCGCGTGGTGGAACTGCTGCTCGGCGACGGCACGCTCGCCCCACGAGGCCCGGGACGGCAACCACAGGCCACCCTGCTGCACCGGTACGCGACGCGTCCCGCCGCCTCCGCGGCGGACCGCACGCTTCCGGAGGCGGCCAACGCGCTCCTTCGACGGCGTGGCTCGGCGGCCCCGTTCCTCGCCGCGCTCGCGCGCCTCCGCGACGACGACGCCCCGGAGGTGCGGGTGATGGACGAGCTGCGGGAAGCGCTGCCGAGCGCCGCACGGCGGGCGGACGCCTATCGGGAGGCGCTGGCCGCGGACCCGGAAGCCGCGGGTGCGGCCGTCGATCCGCTGACGCCGGCGGTGCTCGCCGCGGTGGCCCGCTGGGACGCGGGGCACGGCGTGGCAATGGCCCACGACCGGCAGATCGCGCTCTCCGGCGCGCGCGTGGCACGCCTGCGGGACTGGAGCGGCGGCCGGTTGACGGCGGTCCGGTTCCTGGTCGCGGAGGACGAGCCCCGGATCCAGCTCGCCGACATCCTGGCCGGGGCCGTGCGCGCGCTGCTGACCGGCCCCGACGACGCCCTGGCCCGGCCGTTCGCCGACCCCGCCTCGATCCTGCCGCCCGCCGGAGACACCCGCTGAGCCACCGCGCAGCCACCTGAGTCACCGCACAATCACCTGAGCCACCGGGCAGCCGCCTGAGCCACCGCGCAGCCGCCGGAAGACGCCCCCTGGGCCGCCGGGCCTTCACCGGAGACGCGCTGAGCCACCGGGCAGCGACCGGGCGGGTGGGCGGCTACTCCGGCGGGGGTGTACGCGGGCGCATCGGCTTGCGGAGGCCGTCGGGCTTGACCGCGAAACCGGCGGGCTTTCGTCGTACCCTCGCGGCTTTGACTGCTTTGATGCTCTTCGCGCGCTGGGCGGGGAGGCGTGGCGCGTGCGGGAGACCGTCCTTGGGCGAGGGGTGCCACTCGTCGGGCTTGGCCGGCTCGGGCGCGCCGACCCGGGCCGCCTCCAGCTGGGCGGCGAACGCGAGGCCGAGGAAGAGTGCGATCCCGGTCAGGTTCGCCCAGAGCAGCAGCGCGATGATGCCGGTGAGCGGGCCGTAGGTGACGCCGAAACCGGCACTGAAGCGGACGTATCCGGCGAGCAGCAGGCTGGTCGCCCACCAGAGCACGGTGGCGATCACCGCGCCGAACAGCAGCCAGGACAGGCCGGGCTGGCGACGGCGCGGCGCATAGCGGAAGATGACGCCGACCGCGAAGACGACCAGCGCCAGGCTGGCCGGCCAGCGCACCACGTTCCAGACGCCGAGGAAGTCCTGGCCCCACGGGTAACGCTCCGCGATCGACAGGCCGAACGGCCGGCCGGCGACCAGCGTGAGGAAGCCGAAGAGCGCGGGCAGACCGGCGAAGATCGCCACGACCGCGGCGCGCGCGTACTTGAGCACTGCGGGCCGGTCGCGTTCGACGCCGTAGATCCGGTTCGCGCCGCGCTCGATCTGCGCCATCGACTGGGTGAGCGAGACCATGCCGGTGATCAGACCGAGGGTCAGCGCCAGCTCGCCCGCATCCTCGGTCGCGTCGTCGTCGGTGAGCAGGTCGTTGACCACGTCGTGGCTGGCGCCGGGGGTCAGCGCCAGGATCGTGTCCGTGACGACCAGGCCGCCCTCCTCCACGCCGAGGTCGGTGGCGAGACCGGCCAGCGCGATCAGGAACGGCACCACGGCCAGGCACAGCTGCAGCGCGAACGCGCGCGAGTGGCTGAACCCGTCGCCGTAGCGGAACCGGACGAACGCGTCGTGGAAGAGGTGCCACCGGCCGTAGACGCGCAGCGCACGCCAGGCGTCGTCCGCGGAGAGCTCGTCCCCGGACATGAGCTGCGTCTCGGGGACCTGATTCGTGCTGCTCATGCCGTCACCTCCGCTGCGCTCCGGCGCCGACATGAGTTACGGCACTGAGCTGCTGATTCGCTCGCAAGCTCGCTCATGCGCGTTCCTTGACCCGGTCCGCGCCCTCGGCGAGGTCTCGGGAGCGTTCCGGGCGGGGGACGCACAGGACCAGCGCCTTCGGGCGGAGGTGGACGCGCAGCACCTCGTCCGGCGAGATCAGGTCGCCGTCCAGCTGCCGGGGCTGCGCGCGGTTGCTGCGGATCTCCACCTCGGAGGCGGTATACATCTCCATCCGCGGCACCCGGCGCCACCGGTACAGGATGCCGAGGCTCAGCACCGCCCACTGGCCGAGGCTGCGCGCGGTCACCACCGCCACGTTGAACACGCCGTCGTCCGGTTCGGCGTCGACCAGCAGTCGCACGCCGCCCTGGAGCCGGCCCACGTTCCCGATCAGCACGGTACGCGCGCGGCGGTCCAGCACGCGGTTGCCGTCGAACCTGATCCGCACGCGCATCGGCCGGTCGCGCAGGTGCCGGGCGGCACCGAACAGGTACGCGAACCAGCCGATCCGCTTCTTCGCCCGCTCGGACGTGCCGGCGAGCATCTGCGCGTCGAAGCCCATGCCGGCCATCACCGCGAAGCAGTCGCCGGTCCCGTCCACCTCGCCGACGTCGATCAGCCGCCGCCCGCCGTCCAGCACCACCTGCACGGCCGCGACCACGTTGCCCTCCAGCCCCAGGTTCGCGGCCAGCAGGTTGCCGGTGCCGGACGGCAGCACGGCCATGGCCACGCCGGTCCCGGCCAGCCCGCTGATCACGGCCCGGACCGTGCCGTCGCCGCCGGACACGAACACGACCTCGGCGCCGGCCGCGACTGCGGCCCGCGCCTGGCCCACGCCCGGGTCCTGCGGCGTCGTCTCCAGCCAGAGCGGCTCCGGCCATCCGGCCGGCTCCAGACCCTCGCGGATCAGCCGCTTGTGCTCGGCGAGGTCGGCCACCTTCACCGGGTTGACCACCACGGCCGTCCGCACCGGCTGGGGCACGGCTGCCCGCAGGTGCGCGTGGGGTTGCCCGCTGTCTTCCGTCACGGCCGACAGTGTGCAACACCGCGCGGCCGTGAGCGACCCAACGGGCGTACACCACAGCTCGCCGGGGTGAATCGTGGCGTCCGGCGGGCCCGGCGCGGGCCCGCCGGAACCGTTCATGCGCTGGTGCAGGCGGTGCCGTTGAGCGTGAACGCGGACGGGGCCGGGTTGGTGCCGGTCCAGGACGCAAGGAAGCCGGCGCCGGTGGAGGCACCGGGTGCGAGCGTGCCGTTCCAGGACGCGTTGCGGACCGTGACCGTGGTGCCGGACTGGCTGCCGGTACCGCCCCAGAGCTGGCTGAGCTGCTGGCCGGCGGTGAAGTTCCAGCCGAGCGTCCAGGAGCTCAGCGCGGCCGCGGACGTGTTGGTGATCTTCACGTCGCCCTGGAAGCCGCCCTGCCACTGCCCGGTCACCCGATAGGTGACGGCACAGGCGCCCGCGGTGGCGCCGCCGGTGGGGGTAGGTGCCGGCGTCGTCGTGCCGATCTTGGACGGGTCGACCACGCCCCAGTACGCGTCCTTCGCCTGCAACCGGGTGTCGAAGAGCAGCGGCGCGTCCTTGCGCGTCACCGGGAACGTGTCCAGCCAGGTGTCGTCGTCCGCGAGGCCCCACACGGTCACGGACGTGATCTCCGTGGCGTACCGGCGGTAGAGCGCGAACAGGTCCCGGTACTTGTAGGCCACCTTGAGCAGCCGGTCCGCCGGTGGTGCCGGGAACGACTCGCCGTTGCCGGTGTAGATCGACACGTCCATCTCGGTGATCTGCTGCTCCACGCCGAGCGGGACGAACGTCGTGATCATCGCCTCGGTCTCCGCGGTCGAGGGCCAGTCGATGTTGACGTGCATCTGGTGCCCGACGCCGTCGACCGGCACGCCCTCGCTCTTGAGCAGCGCCACCAGCGCGTGGAGCTTGTCGCGCTTGGCCGGCACGTTGGTGTTGTAGTCGTTGATGAACAGCTTCGCGTTCGGCAGCACCTCGCGCGTCACCCGGAACGCGGTGCGGATGTAGTCCAGCCCGGTGATCTCGTACCACCTGCTGCGCCGGTAACCGTCGGACTGGGACTCGTCGATCACCTCGTTGACCACGTCCCACACCGGGATGTCCGCGCCGTAGTGGCCGGCCACGCCGCGGATGTGCGCCTCCAGCCGGGCCAGGAGCAGTGCCTTGTTCTCCGGCGTGGCGGTCATCGCGTTGCCGTTCGCGTCCAGGAAGACCCAGGCCGGTGTCTGGTTGTGCCAGACCAGCGTGTGCCCGCGGACCGCCTGGCCGTGTGCCTTCGCGAACGTGACCATGGCGTCCGCGTCCGCGAACCGGAACGTGCCCTCGGCCGGCTCGGTGGCGTCCCACTTGAGCGCGTTGCCCGGCGTGATCGAGTCGAAGTGCTTGGCCAGCAGCTTCCCGTGCTCGCCGAGCAGCGCGGCCGGGGTGATCGCGGCGCCGACCGGGAACTCGGCGACCACGTCCTTGACCGACGGGATGTCCGTCTGGATCGGCGTGTCCGGCACGTAGGAGATCGTGACGTCGTCGAGGTGGAGGTCGCCGAAGCCGGAGGCGGTCTCCACGTACACCGTGAGGTATTCGACGTCCGTGGCCAGTGTGTACGTGCCGGTCAGGTTGACCCAGGCGCCGGCGGTGAGCGCGGTGTTGCCGACGACCTGGTCGTAGGAGGCGGTGCCGCCGGTCCGCCGTTCGACGCTCAGCCGGGCGCTGTCGGACCCGGTGGCGAGTCGTACCCAGACGGAGATCGTGTAGCGGACACCCTTGTCGAACGTGCCGAGCACGTCCAGCACCGGGCCTTCCCAGGTGCGGGTGCGCCCGGCGATCGCGAGGCTGCCGGTGCCGCCGTGCGCGACCGTGGTGCTGTGGCTCAGGACCTCCGCGCCGCGCGGCACCCAGCCGCCGGTGGTGCCGTCCTCGAACGTGCTGGTCACGACCGTGACCGGGCCGGCCTCGTCGGCCTGCGCATCCATCAGGGGTACGAGCAGCGCCGCGGCGAGTCCGGCCGCGACGACGGGAGCGAGGCGCGTCCATGCGCGCATAGTGGGCAACCTTTCAGGCGTGGGATCAGCACGGACCCGGCATGTGCCCGCATGCCGGCGGTGGTGCGGCACACCGCCCCGGGCTCCCGTCCGGGGCGGTTCGCGGGCGCGTGGAGCCCGCCGAGCCACCGATGGTGATCGATGCTACCGGCTCAGCCGCCGGTGGACCACCTGTCGATCAGGCCGAACAGTCCCAGGCGGAACGCGGCGTCGCGGGCCAGCAGGAAGCCGGCGATGCCGAGGACCCAGCCGAGCGCGCCCTCGGTGTGCGTGGCCAGCCAGGTGCTGAGCCGCTCCAGCAGCGGCGCGATGCGGTCGCGGGCGAGCGCGCGCACGCCGCCGAGCAGCAGTGCCGGAAGAATCATGACCAGCACGTAGCCGGCGAGCGTGACCAGCCAGCCGGCGACGGGCAGGTCCGCCGAGGTGATCAGGCCGACCGCGGCCAGGTAGGGCAGCATGGTGGCGACCTCGAGCGCGGCCGCGCCGACGCCGAGGCCGATCATCGCGGTGACGGTGGCGTTCTCGCCGGTGAGCCGCGCCTTCCAGCGGTCCGCCCGGCCGGGGCCCCGCCGCCGCTTGCCGTCGAAGCGGAAGCTCCAGGCGAACAGCCCGACGCCGGCGGCGAGCTGCACCCAGCTGACCCAGCGCGCATCCGCGAGCCCGCTGAAGGCCGCGGTCGCCGCCTCCGCGCCGAGCACCAGGATCACGCCGACGACCGCGTAGAAGACCGCGACCGTGGCCAGGTAGATCAGGAAGCGGGAGGCGCGCACCCGCGGCGCCAGCAGCATCCAGATCGGAATCACCAGCGTGCCGATGCTGGTGCTGTCGATGAGCGCCAGCCCGGCCAGGCCGGCGAGCGTCACGAGATCCACGTCTTCCCCCGATTTATTTCGCACGACTGTGTGAAAAACAAGGTAACACAGCCGTGCTAAAAAGAGGGGTGCCGAGAATCGTGGATCATGACCAGCGCCGCCGTGAGCTCGCCGGAGCCGTCTTCCGGGTGATCAGCCGGGGCGGCATCGGCGCGGCGTCCGTGCGCGCGATCGCGGCCGAGGCCGGCTGGTCCAGCGGCGCGATCCGGCACTACTTCTCCACCCAGGCCGAGCTGCTCCTCTTCGCCGCGCAGCTGATGATGGAGCGCGTCCCGGAGCGCATCCGCACGCACCTCGACGACGACTCGCTGACCCCGTTCGGCCGCGTCCTGGCCGTGCTGGAAGAGCTGCTGCCGCTGGACGAGGAGCGCCGCGTCGAGGTGCTGGTCTTCGTGACCATCGCGGACCACGCCTATCAGGCACCCGGCATCGACGCGACCCGGGAGGCCGCCTGGCAGGGCACCCGTTACCTCTGCCGGCTCTCCGTCGCCGGGCTCACCGGCACCGCGCCGCCGGAGCTGCTCACGGACGCGCTCGCCGATCCCGGGCTGGAGGCGGACGCGGTGCTGCTGCACACGATCGTGGACGGACTCTCGCTGCAGGCGCTGATGTTCCCCTCACGGACGCCACCGGAAACGGTCCGTATCCAGCTCACGAACGCTCTCCGAAAGATCCTCCCCCTGACGTGAGCACGGCCGCTGGTCACGTACGGTGGGCACCGTGGACGGCGCGGCGGTAAGGGCCACGTGGTGGGGGCACGCCACGGTCTGGCTGGAGGACTCGGGGGTCCGGCTGCTCACCGACCCGCTGCTCGGCGACCGGCTCGCCCACCTGCGCCGCATGCGCGGCCCCCGGCCCCTGCTGCCCGGCGCGCCGGACGCGGTGCTCGTCTCCCACCTGCACGCCGACCACCTGGACGTGCCCTCGCTGCGCCGCATACCGGCGGACACGACGTTCGTGGTCCCGCGCGGCGCGGCCGGCCTCATCCACCGCCGCCTGGGCAGTCACTACTCCGGCAACTGCGTCGAGCTGGCGCCGGGCGAGGAGACAAAGATCAAGGATCTGCGGGTACGCGCCGTGCCCGCCGCCCACGACGGCGGACGCGGGCCCTGGTCCCGGCTCCGCGGCGACGCGCTCGGCTTCGTGGTCGAGGGCGCGGTCCGCACCTGGTTCGCGGGCGACACCGGCCTGTTCGACGGCATGTCCGAGCTCGGCCCGGTCGACCTGGCGCTGGTCCCGGTCGGCGGCTGGGGCCCGAGCCTGCACCCGTCGCAGCACCTCGGACCGGCCGACGGCGCGGAGGCGGTCCGCCGCGTCGGCGCGACCGAGGCGATCCCGATCCACTACGGCACGTTCTGGCCGGTGGGCATGGGCCGCGTCCGGCCGCACATGTTCCACTCCCCCGGCAGCGACTTCGTGCGCGCGGCGGAGCAGCTGATCCCGGACGTCCGCGCACACCTGCCCGCGCCCGGCGAGACCGTGGAGATCGGGGCGCCGTGACGGTCGGGCTCGGTGGGCTCGCCTCGCTGTTCGGTCTGGTCGCGTTCGGTGCGGTGCTGCCCGTGGTGCCGACCGGCGTGGCGGTGAGCGGCGCGGCCGCGCTGGCCGCGCACGACAACCCGATCATGGTGCTGTTCGTGGTGCTGGCGGGCGCGCTCGGCGCGTACACCGGCGATCTGATCACCTATGCGGCCTGCCGCTGGGGTGGCGAGCAGCTGGCCCGGCGGCTGCGCTGGCTGCGCGGCAACGAGAAGCTGGACAAGCTGGGCGCCGAGCTGAAGCACCGCGAGGTGCCGGTGCTGCTGGTCTCCCGGCTGGTGCCCGGCGGCCGGATCCCGATGCTGCTGGCCGCGAGCGTGATCGGCGTGACCTGGCGGACGTTCGTGTACGCGAACGCGCCGGCCTGCGTGCTCTGGGCCGCGGTCTACGCCGCGGTCGGGCTGCTCGGCGGCACGGTCTTCCCGCGCCCGTGGGAGGGCGTGGTGGCCGCGATCGTGCTGGTCCTGGTGGTCACGCAGGTGGCGACGTGGGTACACCGCCGTCGCGAGGCGTCGGCGTAGCCGCCGTGCCGGGAACGCGGGCGCAGACAACTCTCCTGCGGCCCGGGGGCGCTCCGCACCCGGAACGTCAGCATTCGGCGCCCTGAGGCGCCGGAGCGGAAAGGCCCGGCGCTTATCGCCGATCGCTCCGGGTCGCCGTCGCCGCGTCGGGAAACGCCGGTGCGGCCACCGCCGTCCCGGGCAGCATCGGCGCCTCGTCGCCGGCGAGCTCCGGCGGGCGCACGCCCAGCTTCTCCAGCCAGATCAACAGCTGCCGGTGCACGGAGTCGGGGCCGTCGAACTCCTCGGTCTCGCGCGACCAGGCGCCCGGGTGCAGCACCATCGCCTCGGTCTGCCAGCCGCCGAGCCCGCCGTGCGAGCCGACCAGCTCCTCGTAGGCGGCCACGTCCTCGGTCGCGGCGTCGACCGGGCTGATCAGCACCAGGTCGCCGACGTGGTCCATGCCCTGGTGCCGCAGCAGGTCGGCGCGGGCCTTCGGACCGTACGGCAGCAGCGGATCCTCGCCCTCGACCACGCCGTCCGACAGCCGGTGCCGCCCCCGGGACCCGTGCGCGACCGGCCCGGCCTCCCCGTCCACGACCAGCACACCCACGCCCGGATGCGAGGCCAGATCCTCGACCAGTCCGGGGTACGCGGCGTCCAGCTGCTCCTTCGTGGCCTTGCCGGGCAGCCGTGGCAGGTAGACCATCGCCAGGTTCCCGGACGCGACCACCACGGACTCCGGGTCGCCGTCCGTGTCCGGGCCGCCGTCGGCCGGCCCGAGCGTGACCTCGCCGCCCTCGGAGCGCTTCCGGGTCGCGGCCCGGGTCGCCGCCGCGGTCGGGCCGGACCGGTTCGCGGCCTCGGTGAGCAGCGCGTTCACCGGCCCCCACTGCTCCACGGGCGCGGTCGAGGAGCGGGCCGGGCCGGTCGGTGCCTCGGTACCGGCGCGCTGGACCAGCCGCTCCACCACGTCCTCGACGCGCTCGCCGTGCCGCTGCCGGAACGTGGCGCCCTGCGCCTGGCCGTGATCGGAGAGCAGCACCAGGTGGTAGTTGCGGGACGCGTCCTCGGCCAGCCGGTGCAGGATGCCGACCACCCGGTCCAGGCCCTCCAGCGAGTGCAGCGCCTCGTGGCGGGCCGGCCCGGCGTGGTGCGCCACCTCGTCGTAGTCCACGAAGTCGCAGTAGACGACCGGCGCGCCCTTCGCCATCTGCTCCGCGATCAGCGACACGTTCAGGTCGCGCAGCAGCACGTTCGTCGCGGGGCGCAGCAGCAGGTAGTAGCCGCCCCGGCGGATGCGCGGCTGCACGTCACGGCGGCGCTGCTGACGGCTCTGCCACAGCTCCTTCATGATCTCGCCGAAGCCCAGCACGATCGCGCGGGCCAGGCCGAACGTCATGAACGAGACGTACCCGGCGGAGGACGGGCCGGGCAGCGCCGCGCGGGACACCGTGAGCAGGCACGTCTCCGCGTCGCCCGGGAACACGTTGCTGATGCTGACGCCGCCGTCCCGGAGCAGGCCGCGGCCGGTGGAGAGGCGGCGCTCGATCTCGGCCGCGTCGCGCGGGCGGTTGGTGACCATCAGGCGGCGCTCCGCCTTCTCGTACCAGCGGAACGCCGGCACCTGGCGCACGTCGCCGTAGAGGATGCCGGCCTGCACCGCGGGCGTGGTGGCCGGCACTCCGGTGTGGAACGATGCCATCCGGTGCGTGCCGTCGCGCAGCCAGCGGCCCATGTTCGGCAGGTTCCCGGCCCGGACCGCCCAGCGCAGCAGCGGCGCGGACACGCCGTCCAGCTGGACGATGATCATGCCGTCCCGGTCGTGGTCCGCCGGACGCGGATTGCTGCGCCGGACGCGGGACATCAGGCGCATGCTCTCCAGCACGAACGTGTCGTCGGTGCCGGCGTCGACCACCCAGTTGACCACCGCGGCCAGCGCGATCGCGATCCAGGACGCGGCGAACGCGACCTCGAACCCGGTGCCGCCGCCGGCCGGGTTCAGGCGCAGCGCGACGTACAGGATGATCGCCTGCACCACGATGCCGAGCAGCAGCGCGCCGAGGCCGCCCAGCACGGTCGCGAGCACCAGCAGCAGCGGCCGCAGCAGCGCGCCCACGCCGGTGACCAGCGCGACCAGCCAGAGCAGCGCGACCAGGCCGCTGGCGTTGACGCCGGGCAGCAGCCAGAGCGTGGCCGCGAGCACCACGAACGAGGTGAGCATCGCGCGCGCGAGCGCCCGGAAACGGGGGAACGTGGGCCGCCAGTCGCGCAGGACGCGCAGGCCCAGCCGGAAGCGGCCCGGTTCGGCCGGCACGTCGCGCAGGCCGGGTCGCTGAGCCATTCCTGCACTCTGGCACAGGTGCGCACGCCCGGCCCCCGCACGCGCGAGCGGCCGCCACGATCGTGATCGGTCGCACAGTCCCCGCGCTTGTGCGGGGCCACGCGCGGTCGCCGCACGCGGGAGGGGTGGCTCCGGTCGTACCGTGGCGGCCCGGTTTGTCGTGAGGGTGCGGGCCCGCCACACTTGACCTTCGGCTGACGCGGCGGCTGCGCCCTCGTGGCGGCAACAGCTCTCCTGCCCGAGCAGCACGGCACCGCGGTGAGCACCGCAGCGGCACGAGGGATGGGCGCGATGACCGACGACGACCGGGACCGCATCGAGCGCGAGCTGACGCTGCTCGTGCGGCGCACCCAGCGGATCCACGTGCGCCTGCCCGGCGTGGCGCGGCACGTGGAGCGCGCGGCGTACGCGATTCTCGGCCGCCTGCACGACGACGGGCCGATGCGGCTGACCGCGCTGGCCACGCTGTTCGGGCTGGACGTCTCCACGGTGTCCCGTCAGGTGCAGTCGCTGCAGGCCGAGGGCCTGATCAGCCGCTCGGCCGACCCGGGTGACCGGCGCGCCGCGCTGATCCAGATCACGGAGCACGGCACGGAGGTGCTGCGCGGCATGCGCGCGGCGCGCCGGGAACTGCTGCGGGATCTCACCGATTCGTGGCCGGCGCGGGACCGGGAGCGGTTCGCGGACCTGCTGGAGCGGTTCAACGAGGGCGTCGCGGAGAAGCTGGGCGGCGCGCCGGATTCGTTGCCGCAAAAGGGTTTGGTCCGCGATTAGCGGGTACTAGGCCCTGTCTGCCCGCGCCGGTCGCGCACTACACCGCGTAAACAATCCATCCTAGTTTCTTGTATCCGACATGCCGGATTTTTTACGAAATCGTAGTGTAAATTACGCGACAGCCTACACATGGCGAAAATACGGGCTCTTTGCGCCTGCGCTGAATAGTGTTTGCCATGCCCGGGTGATCACGCAGTTACCTCCGGTTACTGCACTCCCTCGGGACGGCGTCGGACCGATTCCGGCACGTGCACTTCAGGAGCTCTCACCATGAAGATCACCATGGCCACCACCGGCCGCATCTCCCTGATGATCGCCACCGCCGCGTTCGGTGTCGCCGTGGCCGCCGCCCCGGCCGCCGCCGGCTTCGGCACGCCGTCCTCGACCACCAACAAGGCGGACATCGCGATCCTGGGCGGCGACGCCAAGGCCGTCGGCGCCTGCTTCAACGTGGCGAAGACCTACGCCAAGCTGAAGAAGACCCCGCCGAAGATCCAGTCCTGCAGCAACATCTCGTCCGCGCAGGGTGGCGGCGTCGTCCTCAAGGACGTCGACGTCAACGTGATCCAGGACGCGTCCGGCGGCAAGGGCAAGAAGCTCAACAGCGCCGACATCAAGATCGCCGGTGGCGACGCGGTGGGCTACGCGGCCTGCGCGAACGTGCTCAGCGGTGCCGCGTCCTCGAAGAACTACCAGGACTGCGCCGCGATCTCGGACGCCAAGGGTGGCGACGTCAAGCTGACCAACGTCGACTTCACGGTCATCCAGACCAGCTGATTTCGCTGAGGGGACCGGGCGACCGGTCCCCTCACCTCATTGCGGTCCTCCCCCGCCTCGCGGGCAGCACGGCGGCACACTCCGGGCCGCCCGCGAGGTGAGGTTCTCCTCCGACTCGTCGGCAAGTGCGTGCACGGGCTCTCAGCGCACGCCGCGCCCCTCGTGCCGCAGTCACGGAAGGAATGGCGAGATGACCAGTCCGACCCGGGGCGCCCTCCTGACGGGCGCCTCGTTCTCTCTTCTCATGGCCGCCGCGTTCGCGCCCGGTGTGGCCCAGGCGGCGACGCCGGCCGCGCCCAAGCCGTGGCCGGCCTGCACCATCAACGGCACCTCCGGTGACGACAAGCTCATCGGCACCAAGGGCAGGGACGTCATCTGCGGCTTCGGCGGCGACGACATCCTGCTCGGGCTCGCCGGCGACGACACCCTGATCGGCGGCGCCGGCGACGACATCCTCGTCGGCGGTCCCGGCTGGGACACGCTCTACGGCGGCGCGGACGACGACCGGCTGGTGGCCGGCCCCAACGGCGGCAAGGCGGACGGCGGCTCCGGCGGTGACCGGTGCATCGGCCCGGCGAAGAACGCCTGGTACTCCGGCTGCGAGCGCAAGTACGTGACGGGCGGATGACGATGACGATCTCCCGCATAGGCGCGCTCCTGGTCACCGGCGGCGTGGCGGCTCTGATCGCGGTGCCGTCCCCGGCGCAGGCCGTGGCCGTGACGCCCGCGTTCGCCGGCACGAACACCGCCACGTGGGACGGCACCCTGCTCAAGGTCATGTTCCGCGAGACCGGAGCGAAGCCGTGGTCGACCGGCCTGGTCTCGATCCGGGCCATCGGCACCATCGACGTCGTCTGCATCGGCAACGGTGTGTCGCTCAACTCGCAGGCCTCCTCCGAGACCGAGGTCGTCTCCGAACACAAGGCAGACGGCGACGGCGTACGCGCCGGCGAGCAGGTAGCCGGGTTCTCCGTCCAGCCACCGGTGATCACCGGCCTGGACTGCAAGCCCACGCTCGCCCGCAGCTTCACCGT
Source organism: Catenuloplanes japonicus (assembly GCF_000717135.1). Classification (GTDB taxonomy): domain Bacteria; phylum Actinomycetota; class Actinomycetes; order Mycobacteriales; family Micromonosporaceae; genus Catenuloplanes; species Catenuloplanes japonicus. Next base: position 85,546 of record NZ_JNXY01000020.1, on the reverse strand, counting down.
CACCGTGCAGGACCTCAGCACCGGCGCCGTGCAGACCCTCGCCGGCCCCGCCTCCAACACAGGGAAGACTTCATGAGACTGCAGAACCTGACGCGCATCGGCGCGGTCGCATCCGGCGTGCTGACGCTCGCACTGGCCATGACCGTCGCACCGTCGCCGGCCTCCGCCGCCGACGCCGACATCGCCATCAAGGGCGGCGACGGCAACTCGACCGTGGTCTGCGGCAATGTCGCGTCCGCGCTCGCGATCGCCAAGAAGGCCGGCTACAAGCTGCAGCTCAACAACTGCAAGGCGAACGCGGCCGGCGGCTCGGTCGGCCTCAGCGGCGTCGAGATCATCGTGTCCCAGTCCGCCGCGAAGGCCAACGCGTCCGCGCTCGCCTCGCTGGACCGGGCGGCCGCCCGCGTCGGCATCGCGGCCGACAAGTGCGAGAACCACCGCGCCAAGGGCACCGGTCAGATGACCAAGTGCTGGGCCACCGCCAAGGGCGGCAAGGTCTACCTGAACAACGTGACCGTGCAGAAGGGCAACGTCGCCCGGACCATCCAGTCCGCGGTCATCGACCGGGCCGGCGTGCCGAAGGGTACCGACGGCGGCGCGTCCGCCAAGTGCTGGAACGTCATCTCGGACAAGCTCAACCAGCGCGACGACTGCTCGACGTTCGGCGGCGGCGCCGTGTGGGGCCTGAACAACGTCGACGTCAAGGGCTACAACGGCGGCGGCCTGCAGAAGAACGTCAACGTCACGGTCCAGGGCGGCGACGCGAACAACTACGTCCTCTGCTTCAACACCACGGACGGCTCCGGCAAGGTCAAGCAGATCAACATCTGCTCCGCCGAGGGCAAGGGCGGCGACGTGACGCTCAGCAACATCAAGATCATCACGCTCTGATCCGGTAACACCGCACCACCCGGTACGGCGCGCGCACCAGGCTCTCAGGCTTCACTCTCCGGTGGCCCCGGAGGTGGCCGGTGCGCCATCGGAAGCCCCGCCGGTCGCGAACCGATCACTGCTGCCTCCCTGCAGCGATCGGCCCGCGATCGGCGGGGTCTTCCGCGTTTCTTGACTGTTACGTGGGCCACCTCTAGCGTTCATATGGGTAACTGTTGTGCGCAATGCGAACACTTGGAGCGCTCCCCCATGACAGACACCCGCAATCTCTGGATAAACGGCGACCACGTTCCCGCCTCCGGCGGCCGCACCACCGAAGACCTCAATCCCTGGACGGGTACGCCGCTGGCGCTGGTCGCCGCCGCCGGGCCCGCGGACGTGACCCGCGCGGTCGACGCCGCCCACGCCGCGTTCCCCGCCTGGGCCGCCACCCCGCCGTCCGTCCGCCGGAAGATCCTCAACCGGGCCGCCGATTTGCTCGAGGAACACGCGCACGACGCCGCCGCGCTGATGGGCGCGGAGACCGGCGGCCCGTTCGGCTGGGCCATGTTCAACGTCGGCCTGGCCACCGGCATGCTGCGCGAGGCCGCCGCGCTGGTCAGCACACCGCTCGGGGAGGTGCTCGCCACCGACAACCCGGACGCGCTCGCGCTCGGCGTGCGCCAGCCGGCCGGCGTGGTGGCCGCGTTCGCGCCGTGGAACGCGCCGATCATCCTGGGCACCCGCGCGATCGCCACGCCGCTCGCGGTCGGCAACACCGTGGTGGTCAAGGCCGGCGAGGACGCGCCGCTGGTCGCCGCGCACTACCTGGCCGACCTGCTGCACGAGGCCGGGCTGCCGCCGGGCGTGCTCAACGTGATCACCAACGACCGGGCGGACGCGGCCGTGATCGCGGAGACGCTGATCGCCGACCCCCGGGTGCGCCGGGTGAACTTCACCGGCTCCACCTCGGTCGGGCGGCGGATCGGCGAGCTGGCCGCGAGCCACCTCACGCCGGCCGTGCTGGAGCTCGGCGGGAAGAACTCCGTGCTGGTGCTGGACGACGCCGACCTGGAGTACGCGGTCAACGCGGTCGCGTTCGGGGCGTACCTGAACGCGGGCCAGATCTGCATGTCCGCGGACCGGGTGCTGGTGCACCGCGCGGTCGCGGACGAGTTCATCGCGCTGCTCGCCGCGAAGGCCGCCGCGATCCCGGCCGGCGACCCGTCCGACCCGTCCACCGTGGTCGGCCCGCTGATCAGCGAGTCCGCGGCCGCACGCGTGGCCGGGCTGGTGGACGAGGCGGTGTCCCAGGGCGCGAAGCTGGTGGCCGGCGGCGGCGCGCCGGCCGGGGCGCTCTACCCGGCGACCGTGCTGTCCGGCGTGGAGCCGCACATGCGCATCTACGCGGAGGAGATCTTCGGGCCGGTCTGCACCGTGATCACGGTCGACGACGAGGAGCAGGCGGTCACGATCGCCAACGACAGCCCGTACGGCCTGACCGCCGGCGTCCTCACCTCCGACCTCTCCCGCGGCCTCGACCTGGCGCGGCGCCTGCAGACCGGCATCGTGCACGTCAACGACCAGTCCGTGGACGACGAGCCGATCGCCCCGTTCGGCGGCGTCAAGGCCTCCGGCTACGGCCGTTTCGGCGGCCGGGCCGGCATCGACGCGTTCACCGACCTCCGCTGGATCACGCTCCAGCAGCGCCCCAAGCACTTCCCGTTCTAGGGCGTGGGTGGCGGATCCCGACGGCCTGCGGCGTGGCCGGGCACCGCCTGGCCGCACGGCGCGAACGCCCACCTACAACGCCGGTATGCAGGCGCCCGCGCCGCGCACCCGGACGACACCTGGACCTCGTCCCGGCCCGCCGCGATCCACCAGCGGAGCGCCGGCGGAGTCTTGGCGGACGGCGAGGTTTGCCCGCGGGAGCAACGCTGCCGGACCACGCCGGAAGCGGGAACATGAACTGGATCTTGATCTTCGCGACGCGGGCGGCGCGCCACCCACCGCACGAGGGGCGGGGTCCGGTGCCGTCCGCGGGAGCAACGCTGCCGCAACCACACCGGAAGCGGGGGAACGCGTTTACCGGTCCGCGTGAACTGTGTTCTTCGCGGCCTGGATCTGCTGGTAGACGTGGGTGCGGAGCTCGGTGAAGCGCGGGGTGGCGCGGGTGTGGAGCTGGTCCCGCTCGGCGGGGAGGTCGATGGGGAGGTCCTCCAGGATCACCGTGGGTGAGGAGGAGAGGATCAGGACGCGGCGGCCGAGGTAGACAGCCTCGTCGATGTCGTGGGTGACGAAGAGGACGGTGACGCCGAGGCGCTGCCAGAGGCCGCGGATCAGGTCTTCGAGGTCGGCGCGGGTCTGGGCGTCGACGGCGGCGAACGGCTCGTCCATCAGCAGGACGCGCGGCTCGTAGGCGATGGCGCGCGCGATCGCGACGCGCTGCTGCATGCCGCCGGAGAGCTGCCAGGGGTAGGCGGCGTGGGCGTCGGCGAGGCCGACCGCGGCCAGCGACTCGTGCACCAGCTCGCGGCGGCGTTCCCGGGGCAGGCGTTTCTGGCGCAGCGGGAGTTCCACGTTGGCGGCGACGCGCATCCAGGGGAAGAGGCTGCGACCGTACTCCTGGAAGACGACGGCCATGCCGGGCGGCGGGCCGGTGACCGGCGTGCCGTCCAGCGTGACCGTGCCGCCGGACGGGGTGAGCAGGCCGGCGATGCACTTGAGCAGCGTGGTCTTGCCGCAGCCGGACGGGCCGACCAGGCAGGTCAGGTCGCCGTCCGGGACGGTGAAGGTCAGGTCGCGGATCGCCTCGACGGCACGGCCGTCGCCGGTGTAGGTCTTCCGGAGGCCTTCGACGTTCAGCATGTCAACCCTTCTGCGCGCGGCGCAGGCCGTGGTACCAGCCCAGGATCGCGGTCTCGGCCAGGCGGAACAGGCCGGAGAGCAGCACGCCGAGCAGGCCGAGGACGATGATGCCGGTCCACATCTCCGGGATCGCGAAGCTGCGCTGGAACTCGACGATGGTGAAGCCGATGCCGGAGCTGGCCGCGAACATCTCGCTGATCACCATGAGGATGATCGCGACGGAGAGCGCCTGGCGGGCGCCGGCGACGATCTGCGGGCCGGCGGCCGGCAGCGTCAGCCGCCAGAGCCGGGCCGGGCCGGTCAGGCCGTAGGAGCGGGCGGTCTCGGTGAGCACGCCGTCGACCGCGCGCACGCCCTCGACCGCGTTGAGCAGGATCGGCCAGACACAGCCGGACACGATGACCAGCACCTTCATGCCGTCGCCGATGCCGGCGAACAACATGATCACCGGGACCAGCACGGGTGGCGGGATCGCGCGCAGGAACTCCAGCACCGGCTCGACCGTGGCGCGCACGCGCGGGCGGCCGCCGATCAGCACGCCGAGCGCGATCCCGATGATCAGCGCGAGCGTGAAGCCGGCCAGCAGGCGCAGCAGGCTGGGGAGCACGTCGGCGCGGAGGCGGTCGAGCGTCCACACGTCCGGCGCGGACTCGATGATGGTCTGCAGCGGCGGTACGTAGAACTCCTCGCTGCCCGCGGTCGCGAACCACCAGATCGCGATCAGCACGACCGGCAGCGCGGTCCATTTCAGCACGCGCATCAGACCGCCGCCTCGCTCCGGACCGACTGGTGCCAGCGGAGCGCGCGCCGCTCGACGGCCCGCGCGCCCACGTTGATGGCGACGCCGAGCAGGCCGGTGACGACGATCAACGCATACATGTCCGCGACCGCGCCGGAGGTCTGCGCGATCGCGATCCGGGTGCCGAGGCCGGGCGCGCCGATGACCAGCTCGCCGGTGACGCAGAGGATGAGCGCGACGGCGGCGGCGAGGCGGAGGCCGGTCATCACGAACGGCAGCGCGGTCGGCCAGAGCACGTGGACGATGCGCGCGGACCGGTCCAGACCGTAGGCGCGCGCGGTCTCGTCCGCGACCGGGTCGACGTCGCGCACGCCGTAGAGCACCTGCACGAGGATCTGCCAGAACGCGGCGTAGACCACCAGGACCAGCTTGGACTCGAGCCCGGTGCCGAGCAGCACCACGACCAGCGGGATGAGCGCGACGGACGGGATCGGGCGCAGGAACTCGATCGTGGACGCGGTCAGCTCGCGCAGCAGCGGCACCGCGCCGATCAGCAGGCCGAGCGCGATGCCGGCGACGGCCGCGATCAGCAACCCGAGCACCCAGCCGTTGAGCGTGTCGCGCAGCGCGGTCCAGAACGCGGTCTCGGCCAGCTCACGGCCGAGCGCACCCACGATCTCGGTGGCCGGTGGGAGGTAGCGCGACGAAACCAGGCCGAGGCGCGGGATCACCTCCAGGATCAGCAGGAATCCCGCCAGTCCGGCCAGGCCGAGCGCGAGGCGGCCTCTCACGGCAGCAGCTTCCCCAGGTCCGGCGTGGCGTCGCCGAAGATGCCGTCCGTCTCGCCGAGGCCGGCCAGCGTCTCCAGCGAGGCCCGGTTGATCTCGACCGGCCACTTCGGCAGGATCAGCGCGGACCGCACCTCTTCGCTGATCTTGGTGTAGCTGCTGAGCACGGCGCGGACCTCGTCGGGGTGACCGTCCGCGTACGCCAGCGACTCGTTGACGGCCTCGGTGAAGCCCTTGACCAGCGCGGGATCGTCCGCGATCAGCTTGGTGCCGGCGAAGTAGGCCGCGATCGTCAGGTTCGGCGCGGTATCGGTGAAGGTGGAGGCGATCACGGTCGCGCCCGCGGCCTTCACGGTGGACAGCTGCGGCTCGACCACCCAGGCCGCGTCGACCTGGCCGCTCTCCAGCGCGGCGGGCATGTCCGGGAAGGCGATCTCGACGAACTCGATGTCGTCCGGGTCGCCGCCGGCCTTGCGGACCGACTCGCGGACCGTGGTGTCGCCGATGTTCTTCAGCGTGTTGACCGCGACCCGGCGCCCGGACAGCGCGGACGCGGAGGTGATCGGACTGCCCTTGCGCACCGCGACGCCGCCGAAGTCCTTCCCGGCCTGGCCGGTGGAGGCCGCGCCGTTCGCCACGACCTTGACCGGCACGTTCTTCGTCTGGGCGATCATCAGCGAGGTGATGTTGCTGAAGCCGAACTGGAACTCGCCGCTGAGCACGCCCGGCACGATCGCGGAGCCGCCCTGCGCGGCGACCAGGCTGAGGTCGATGCCGCGGGCGGAGAAGAAGCCCTTCTCCTTGCCGAGGTAGATGGGCGCCACGTCGACGATCGGGATGACGCCGACCGTCACCTGCTTCGGGCCGTCGGCGTCGCCGCCCGGCTCCTCCGACGAGGCACCGCCGCACGCGTTGAGGGTGGCGAGCGCCGCAGCGGCGGCGCTGAGCTTGAAGATAGAGCGGCGGCGCATGAGCAGTCTCCCGGGTGAGTTTTTGCCCCGTATTGTGCCTCAATGTCCTGTGCGCATTACGCACACACGTTCCCAGAGAGAACGTATGACGTGACCTGGGCCACGTCAATCCCGCGCGTCGATATTGTTACGTCACTATGCGTACCGACCCGCCAGCTTAGATGGCGTTGACGCTGGTCGGGGGCGGGCGTTACGTTCGTTCCACGAACTCTTGTGCGCAGGACGCACACCTTCGCCGACATCGGGAGCGCCATGGGGGAGATCACCACGCTGTCCGACGCGGTCGCCCGGCTGGTTCACGACGGGGACACGATCGCGCTGGAGGGCTTCACCCACCTGATCCCGGTGGCCGCGGGCCACGAGATCATCCGGCAGGGACGCCGCGACCTCACGCTGGTCCGGATGACGCCGGACATCGTCTACGACCAGTTGATCGGCGCCGGGTGCGCGCGCAAGCTGATCTTCTCCTGGGCCGGCAACCCGGGCGTGGGCTCGCTGCACCGGTTCCGGGACGCGGCCCAGCACGGCTGGCCGGCCCCGCTGGAGATCGAGGAGCACAGCCACGCCGGCATGGCGAACCGCTATGCGGCCGGTGCGGCCGGGCTGCCGTTCGCGGTGCTGCGCGGCTACACCGGCACGGACCTGCCCGCGCAGACCGCCACGATCAAGCCGATCACCTGCCCGTTCACCGGCGAGGTGCTGACCGCGGTGCCGGCGCTGAACCCGGACGTGGCGATCGTGCACGCGCAGCGCGCGGACCGCGACGGCAACGTGCAGATCTGGGGCATCACCGGCGTGCACAAGGAGGTCGTGCTCGCCTCCCGCACGTCCCTGGTCACGGTCGAGGAGATCGTCGACGAGCTGGAGCCACGGCCGGGCGCGATCGTGCTGCCGGGCTGGACCGTCGACTACGTGGCCCACGTCCCCGGCGGCGCCCGGCCGTCGTACGCCATGGGCTACTACGACCGAGACAACGTCTTTTATCAGGCATGGGACGACATTTCGCGGGACAGGGATGCTTTTCAGGCGTGGCTGCGGTCGGAGGTGCTGTCGTGACCCGCCCCGCACACGCCAGCGCCGGCGAGATGATGACGGTCGCGGCGGCCCGCGCGCTGAAGGACGGCGACCGCTGCTTCGTCGGCATCGGCAAGCCCAGCACCGCCGCGAACCTGGCCCGGCGTACGCACGCGCCCCGCCTGGTCCTGGTCTACGAGTCCGGCACGATCGGCGCGAAACCGGGCAGGCTGCCGCTCTCCATCGGCGACGGCATCCTGGCCGAGACCGCGGACACGGTGGTCTCCGTGCCGGAGATCTTCAACTACTGGCTGCAGCCCGGCCGGATCGACGTGGGCTTCCTCGGCGCGGCCCAGCTCGACCGGTTCGGCAACATCAACACGACGGTGATCGGCGACGACTACGCGGATCCGCGTGTGCGGCTGCCCGGCGCCGGCGGCGCGCCGGAGATCGCGGCGTCCTGTCGCGAGGTCATCGTGATCGTGACGCACAGCCGGCGTACGTTCGTGGAGAAGGTCGACTTCGTCACCTCGGTCGGCTTCGGCGCCGGGCCGGGCGACCGGGAGCGCCACGGGCTGCGCGGCACCGGCCCGCGGCTCGTCGTGACGGATCTCGGCGTCCTCGCGCCGGACCCGGAGACGTGCGAGCTGACGCTGACCCACCTGCACCCCGGCGTCACCCGCGACCAGGCCCGCGCCGCGACCGGCTGGGAGCTGCGGATCGCGACGGACCTCACCACCACCGAGCCGCCGAGTGAGACCGAGCTGAGCGTGCTCCGCGCGCTCGAGGAGGCGTGACATGCGCAGTTACAGACGCGACGACGGTACGACGCATCCGCCGCTGCTCTCCCCCGGCTACAGATCGACGGTGCTGCGGGCGCCGCGCGAGCAGTTCGTGCTGCTGCCGCACACGCTCACCGAGGTGACCGGGCCGTTGCTGGGCGAGGGCCGGGTCTCCGCGGAGGACTCCGACCTGACGCTCGCCCCCGGCGGCGAGGCCCAGGGCCAGCGGATCATCGTGCACGGCCAGGTGCGGGACGCGGACGGCCGGCCGATCCCGCACACGCTGGTCGAGGTGTGGCAGGCGAACGCGGCCGGGCGGTACCAGCACCGGTGGGACCAGCACGACGCGCCGCTGGACCCGTACTTCACGGGCGTGGGGCGGTGCCTGACGGACTCCGACGGGAACTACCGGTTCGTAACGGTCAAGCCGGGCGCGTACCCGTGGGGCAACCATCCGAACGCCTGGCGGCCCGCGCACATCCACTTCTCGCTGCTCGGGCGCGCGTTCACCCAGCGCCTGGTCACGCAGATGTACTTCCCGGACGACCCGCTGTTCGCCTACGACCCGATCTTCAACTCGATCCGGGACGAGAAGGCGCGGCAGCGGCTGGTCTCCACGTTCGACCTGTCCGCGACCGTGGACTCGTGGGCGCTCGGCTTCCGCTTCGACATCGTGCTGGCCGGGCTGGACGGGACGCCGACGGAGGAGCCGCACGATGACTGAGCTCGGGCTGACGCCGTCGCAGACGGTCGGGCCGTACCTCTCGATCGGGTTGCCCTGGCCCGACGGCCCGGAGGTGGTCGCGCCCGGCACGCCGGGCGCGGTGCGGCTCGCCGGCACGGTCTTCGACGGGACCGGCGCGGTCGTGCCGGACGCGCTGATCGAGACCTGGCAGGCGGACCCGGCCGGCGCGTTCGGCCCGGAGACCGGCTTCCGTGGATTCGGCCGGTGTCCCACCGACGACGCCGGCGACTGGGCGATACTCACGCTGAAGCCGGGCATCGTGCCGGACCGTGGGGGGCGTCCGCAGGCGCCGCACATCGACGTCTCGGTGCTCGCCCGCGGCCTGCTGCACCGGGTGGTGACGCGCATCTACTTCGCGGACGAGGCGGAGGCGAACGCGGCCGATCCGGTGCTGGCCACGGTTCCGGAGCATCGCCGGTCCACGCTGGTCGCGGTCGCGGCGCCGGGCGGGTACCGGTTCGACATCCGGCTCCAGGGGGACCATGAGACCGTCTTCTTCGCCATCTGACCGCGGCCTTTTCGGGGGCGTGCTGTCCGCGGGCCCGGTGCACGACGCCGTGAGCGACCAGGCCTGGCTGCAGGCGATGCTGGACGCGGAGGCCGCGCTGGCCCGCGCCCAGGCCCGGCTCGGGCTGGTCACCCCCGCGGCCGCGGCCGCGATCACGGAGGCCTGCCGGGCCGCGCGCTTCGACGCGGCCGCGATCTCCCGCGACGCGGCCGGTGCCGGAAACCCCGTCGTCCCGCTGGTACGCATGCTGCGCGCCCAGCTGCCGCCCGACGTGGCCCGGCAGGCGCACGCCGGCGCGACCAGCCAGGACATCATCGACTCGGCCGCCATGCTGGTCGCGCACCGCGCCACCGGACCGTTGCGCGCGGACCTGGCCTCGGCCGCGGACCTGGCCGCCTCGCTGGCCGCCGCGCACCGGGACACGCCGATGGCCGGGCGGACGCTCCTGCAGCAGGCCTTGCCCACGACGTTCGGGCTGGTCGCGGCCGGGTGGATGACGGCGCTGGACGCGGCCGGCGCCCGGCTGGCCCGCATGCGGCACGGGACTCCGGCGGCACAGCTCGGCGGCGCGGTGGGCACGCTGGCCGCATTCACGGAGGGCCGGTCGGGCGAGGACGGGATCGTGCTGATCAGTGCGTTCGCGGACGAGCTGGGGCTGAACGAGCCGATCCTGCCCTGGCACACCGACCGGGGCCGGATCGCGGAGCTGGCCGGGGCGCTCGCGGGCGCGGCCGGCACGATCGCCAAGATCGCGCAGGACGTGGTGCTGCTGGCGCAGACCGAGGTCGGCGAGGTCCGCGAGGGCGGCGGCCGTGGTGGTTCCTCCTCCATGCCGCACAAGGCGAACCCGATCGCCGCGATCTCCGCGGCCGCCTCCGCCGCGCGCGCCCCGGGCCTGGCCGCCACGCTCTACGCCGCCATGCCGCACGAGCATCAGCGCGCGGCCGGCGCCTGGCACGCGGAGTGGCTGCCGCTCACCGACCTGCTGCGCGCCACCGGCTCCGCCGCCCACTGGCTGCGCGACTGCCTCGGCACCCTGGAGATCGACACCGCCCGCATGCGCGCCAACCTGGACCTGACCGGCGGCGCGCTGCTGGCCGAGCGCATCGCGGCGGCGCTGTCTCCCTCCGTCGGCAAGGATGCCGCCCACGACCTGGTGGCAGACGTGATCCGCGGCGGCGGTTCGCCGGCCGACGACCCGCGCATCGCCGCCCGCCTGTCCCGCGACGAGGTCGCCGCGCTCCTCGACCCTGCGGCCTACCTGGGCAGCGCCGGCGCGCTGGTCGACCGCGCCCTCTCCTACCACCCGAAGGGTGACGCATGACGGCCGTGGAACTGCATCACGTGGTCGACGGGCCGGTGGGGGCGCCGGTGGTGCTGCTGCTGAACTCGCTGGGCAGTGATCTGCACATGTGGGATCCGCAGATGCCGGCGTTGAGCAGGCGGTTCCGGGTGGTGCGCTGTGATGCGCGGGGGAACGGGCGCTCACCCGTACCCCCGGGGGATTATGACCTTGAGGATCTGGGGCGGGACGCGCTGGCGCTGCTGGATCGGCTCGGCATCGCGAAGGCGCACGTCGTGGGACTCTCGCTCGGCGGGATGACCGCGATGTGGCTGGCCGCGCACGCGCCGGAGCGGGTGGACCGGATGGTGTTGTGCTGCACGTCCGCGCGGTTGGGGCCGCCGGAGGGCTGGGCGGAGCGGGCCCGGACCGTGCGGGCGGACGGCGTCGGGGCGATCGCGGACGCGCTGCTCGGCCGCTGGCTGACGGCGGGATTCGCGCAGCGGCACACCGACCTGGCCGCGGACCTCAAGAGCATGATCCTCAAGACCCCGCCCGAGGGGTACGCGCGCTGCTGTGCCGTCATCGAGCACCTGGACCTCCGCCCGGACCTGCCGCGCATCACCGCCCCCACGCTGGTGATCGCCGGACGCGACGACCCGGCCACGCCGCCGTCGCACGCGCAGGTCATCGTGGACGGGATTCCCGGCGCGCGCCTGGCCGTGCTGCCCGAGGCCGCGCACCTGGCCAACGTGGAACGCCCGGACGCGGTCACCGCGCTGCTGCTGGACCACCTGGAGACCCGCCCGGACAACCCCCGCGACGCCGGCATGATCGTGCGCCGCCAGGTGCTCGGCGACGCGCACGTGGACCGCGCGGCCGAGGCCACCACGCCGCTGACCGCGCCGTTCCAGGACTTCATCACGCGGTACGCCTGGGGTGACGTCTGGTCCCGCGACGGCCTCGACCGGCGCAGCCGCAGCATGATCACGCTGGCCGTACTGACCGCGCTGCACTGCCACGACGAGCTGGCCATGCACGTGCGCGCGGCCCGCCGCAACGGCCTGACCGCGGCGGAGATCGGCGAGGTGCTGCTGCACACCGCGGTCTACGCGGGCGTGCCGGCGAGCAACGCCGCGCTGGCCGTCGCGCGCCGGGTCCTCGCGGACGAGGGGTAGGGTGGCTCAGCGTGACTGACACTGCTCGGGAGGGCCACTTCGTCCAGTCGCTGGAACGCGGCCTGGCGGTGATCCGGGCGTTCGACGCCGCCCACCCGGAGCTGACGCTCAGTGAGGTCGCGCGCATCTGCGACCTGACCCGGGCGGCCGCGCGCCGGTTCCTGCTGACGCTGACCGACCTCGGCTACGTGCACACGGACGGGCGGCTGTTCCGGCTCAGCCCGCGTGTGCTCGAGCTGGGATATGCGTACCTGTCCAGCATCTCGCTCCCCGAGGTCGCCGAGCCGCACCTGGAACGGCTGGCCGCGGAGGTGCACGAGTCCTCGTCCGTGTCCGTGCTGGACGGCGACGACGTGGTCTACGTGGCCCGCGTCCCCACCAGCCGGATCATGACCGTGTCGATCAACGTGGGCACGCGCTTCCCCGCCTACGTCACGTCGATGGGCCGGGTGCTGCTGGCCGCGGTCCCGGCCGGGGTGCTGGACGACTACCTCGCGCGCGTGGAGCTGCGGCGGCTGACCTCCCGCACGATCACGGACGCGGCGCGGCTGCGGGCGGAGCTGGCCCGGGTGCAGGCGCAGGGCTACGCGATCGTCGACCAGGAGCTGGAGGAGGGCCTGCGCTCGATGGCCGTGCCGGTCCGCGACCGCCACGGCGGCGTGGTCGCGGCCGTGAACGTCTCCGTCCACGCCAGCCGCACCTCCACCGACGCGCTCCGCCGCGACCTGCTCCCCCCGCTGCTGGCCGCGGCCGCCCGCATCGAGTCCGACCTCCGCGTCACCGGCTCCTCCCCCGCCCTCCGCGCGGTCTGATCGCGACCCCGCACGGTCCGATCGCGACCCCGCACGGTCCGATCGCGACGCGTCCCGCGCCCGGGTTCCCGGGAGCACCGCGGAACCGGCTCCGACCGACGGTCGGAAGCGGAGCGCCGGCGGAGTCTTCCGATCATCGGAGGTTTGCCCGCGGGAGCAACGCTGCCGCACCACGCCGGAAGCGGGAAATGATCTGGTGTTTCCGCACCACGACCATGATCCAGGCGTCACTCACGTCGTTCCAACGACTTCGATGACGCCTGGATCACCAGAGGGCGGCGCCGCTAGGGCTTCTCCAGGAGCAGGCTGATGCCCTGACCGACGCCGATGCACATGGTGGCCAGCGCGCGGGAGGCGTCGCGGTCGGCCAGCTCCAGGGCCAGCGTCAGGGCGAGGCGCGCGCCGCTCATGCCGAGCGGGTGGCCGAGCGCGATGGCGCCGCCGTGCGGGTTGACGTGGGGCGCGTCGTCGGGGAGGCCGAGCGCGCGCAGCACCGCGAGCGCCTGCGCGGCGAACGCCTCGTTCAGCTCGATCAGGTCGAGGTCGGCGACGGTGAGACCGGCCCGTGCCAGCAGTTTCCGGGTCGCGGGGACAGGACCGAGGCCCATGACCCGAGGGGGTACGCCCGCGGTGGCGGCCCCGGTCACCCGGGCCAGCGGCGTCAGTCCGTAACGGGCGACCGCGTCACCGCTGGCGACGAGCAGCGCGGCCGCGCCGTCGTTGACGCCGGCCGCGTTGCCCGCGGTGACCGTGCCACCGGCCCGGAACGGCGTGGGCAGCTTCGCCAGCCGGTCGAGGCCGGTCTCGCGCGGGTGCTCGTCCGTGGCGACCACGATCGGCTCGCCGCGCCGGACCGGCACCGTGACGGGAACGATCTCCCGGTCCAGCCGCCCGCTCGCCTGGGCCTCGGCCGCGCGCTGCTGGGAGCGGAGCGCGAACGCGTCCTGGTCCTCGCGGGAGATGCCGTGGTCAGCGGCGACGTTCTCCGCGGTCTCGCCCATCGAGTCGATGCCGTACTGCTTCTCCATCAGCGGGTTGACCAGCCGCCAGCCGAGCGTGGTGTCCGCGATCTCGGCCGACCGGGAGAACGCGGAAGCGGCCTTGGGCAGCACGAACGGCGCCCGGCTCATGCTCTCCACGCCGCCGGCGACCAGCAGGTCCGCCTCGCCGGCGCGGATCGCGCGGGCCGCGTAGGAGACGGCGTCCAGGCCGGAGCCGCACAGCCGGTTGACGGTGGTGCCGGGCACGTCGACGGGGAGCCCGGCGAGCAGCGCGCCCATCCGGGCGACGTTGCGGTTGTCCTCGCCGGCCTGGTTGGCGCAGCCGAGGACGACGTCGTCGAGCGCCTCGGGGTCGACGGAGCCGAAGCGGGCCAGCAGCGCGCGGATGACGTGGGCGGCCAGGTCGTCCGGGCGGACCGGGGCCAGCGCGCCGGCGTAGCGGCCGATCGGGGTTCGTACGCCACCGACGATGTACGCCTCGGCCATGAGACCCTCCCGAGAATCAGGTGTTCGTCATCCGCACACAAGTGCGTCCAGCGTACCGCCTAGACGCCCAACTGCTCCCTGGTCATCGTGGCGACCTTCTCCACATGGTCGACGCCGGTCCGGTAGCCCTCGTTGCCGTGCGAGAGCACGACCAGGACCAGGTCGGCCTCGTCGCCGGTGATGCGGCCGACGCTGTTGACGATCCACTCGCCGTCCTCGGTGTCGCGGCTCAGCCAGCCGTTCTTCAGCGCGGTCCGCTCGCCCTCGGCCGCGGCCGCGCTGATGCCCCAGTCCTGGTTCTCGTCGATCGAGGTCATCAGGCCGGTCGCGGTCTCGCGCGAGTAGCCGGTGAACAGGTCGCCGCCGAGCAGCGTGCCGACCAGCCTGGCCTGGTCGTTCGGTGTGGTGGTGGTCAGGCCCCAGCTGTCGTCCACCGGCACGGTGCCGGACAGGCCGATCCGCGCGTTCGCCGCGGTCAGGCCGGCCGCCTGACCGAGCCCGGCGTAGAGCGTGGTGGCCGCGTCGTTGTCGCTGACGCCGATCATCCGGGTGGCCAGCTCCAGCTCCCGGGCGGTCAGATCGCGGTTCTCGTCCTGTGCCCGGAGCAGCAGCGCGGCCAGGATGTCCACCTTGGCGACGCTGGCGGACTCGAACGACTCGTCGCCGAAGTAGTCGAACGCGAGCCCGGTGCGGTTGTCGACCAGCGTGACCGCGAACTCCGCGCCGCCCTGGGCGTACGCGGTGAGCGCCGCGGTCAGCCCCTCGCCCTTCGCCTCCCACGCGCGGCGCGCCTCGACCGCGGGGTCGGCTGACGCGGCCGCAGGGTCGGCTGACGCGGCCGCGGCCGCGGGCGCTCCCGGGCCCTCCGCGCCCTCCGCGCTCGGGAGCCAGGCGGCGTTGCCGCTCAGCGCCGGCAGCAGCAGCGCCGAGCCGGCGACGACCAGTGCGGCCGCGACCGAGGTCAGCAGCAGGTGCAGGGAGTTCCGTGGCATGACAGGAACGCTGCCAGTCGTATCTCGACGGCGTCTCAAGAACGGTCCCAAGAAGTCTGTCAAGGCGGTACCTCGTGATCAAAATCGACGTTCAATAATGGATAGCGGTCACGGAATGACGACGTTTAAGGAGCGGAGCGTGTCCAAACCAACGAACGCGATCGTCATCGGTGCCGGGATCGCGGGGTTGTGCGCGGCTCGCGCGCTCGCCGACCGCTTCGCGGAGGTGACCGTCGTGGACCGGGACCGTCTCCCCGATGAGCCCTCCACCCGTAGAGGTACCCCACAGTCAGCGCATGCACACGGGTTGCTCATCTCCGGTCGCCGCGCGCTGGAGGAGCTGTTCCCCGGGCTCGGCGACGAGCTGATCGCGGCCGGGGCGGTCCTGCTGGACTCGGCCGGCGACCTGCTGGTCCACCGCGAGGGCCGGTTCTGGCCGCGCTTCCCGGTCGGGCTGGACATCCTCTCGGTCAGCCGCCCGCTGCTGGAGCACACGATCCGCCGCCGTGTCCTCGCGCTGCCGCACCTGACCGTCCGCTCCGGGGCCGCGGTCTCCGGTCTGCTGCCCGCCGCCGACGGCGTGGGCGGCGTGCGCCTCGACAGCGGGGAGCGGCTGCCCGCGGAGCTGGTCGTGGACTGCAGCGGCCGCAACACGCGCTCCGACCGCTGGCTCGCGGAGCTGGGCTTCCCCGCGCCGGCCCAGGAGGAGGTGCGCATCCACACGGAGTACGCCACGCGTGTCTACCCCCGCGCGCCCGGCGACGCCGACGGCGCCAAGGCGGTCCTGATCTCGCCGGTCGCGCCGCACGAGACGCTGACCGGCATCGCCTGGCCACTGGAGGGCGACCGGTGGATCATCTCGGTCGTGGGCGTGCACAACTCCCTCGGTTCCTATGAGGACAGCCTGGGGAAGCTGCCGGTGCCGCTGCTCGGCGACCTGACCGCACGCGCGGAGCCGCTGACCGACGTGACGGTGCACAAATATCCGGCCAGCCGACGACGCCATTTCGACAAACTGCGCAAACTGCCCTCGGGGTACGCGACGGCCGGCGACGCGTTCTGCAGCTTCAACCCGGTCTACGGGCAGGGCATGGCCTGCGCCGCGCTGCACGCGCTCGCGCTCGGCCGCCTGCTGGACGGGCACCCCGGCGCGCCGGCCGGCTTCGCCCGGGAGTTCTACACGGAGATCGCCCGGATCAGCGCGACGCCGTGGCGTTTCTCGACCGGCGCCGACCTGGCCTACCCGGAGACGAAGGGCCGGCGTCCGCGTGGCGGCGCGCTGCTCACGCCCTATCTCACCCGGCTGAACCGGGCCGCGGTGACCGACCCGGAGGTGCGGCGCCTGTGGCTGGAGGTCCAGCACCTGCTGCGGCCGGCCGGCGACCTCTTCCGGCCCGGCGCGGTGCTGCGGGTGCTGCGCGGCGGGCGGTGAGGCCCGCCGCGCGACGCTACTTACACTCCCCGGCCTCGGTGCGCTTCGCGATCGCCGCGTCGGCACCGGCCGCGTACTCCACCAGCGTGGTGCCGGGGTCGAACTGCCAGACGGTCCCGACCAGGCGGGACGTGCCGTGCTCGCTGATGCCGTCGCGCCGCCAGCCGACGTCGACCGTGGTGTCGTCGATCGGGGTGACGCGCTCCAGCTCGAACGCGGCCGCGGTGAGCGCGGGGCAGGCCTCGTTCGTCCTCACGTAGACGTCCTTGGCGATCTCGTCCTTGGCCGCGTCCGTCCACGCGTCCCAGGCCGTGGCCCAGTCACCCGCCTTGATCGCCGCGAACTGGGCGTTGACCGTGTCGAGCGCCTCCGCCACGTTCGCACTCTTCGGCACGACCGGCGCGGGCGCCGAGCCGCCGACGCCGGGTGTGGCCGAGCCGGGGGCGGTGCCGCAACCGGCAAGGGCGCCGATGAGCGCGGTCGCCAGGGCCGTCGTCACCAGCAAGCCGCTGGTCCAGCGCATGACTGTCCTCCGTCAGTCTGCGCGCCACGGCACGGATTGCCGCGGCGCTGGGGATGCCCTGTCGCCCGGCCGACCCCGGCAGCCTAGCCGAACCCATGCACTCTCGTCGATGCTCCCTCCCGTACCCCCGGGAGGTGGAATTCTGTGTGGATGAGAAGTCCCGGCAGGTGCGCAGCGCTGCTCACGGCCGTGCTCCTCACCGGCTGCGGCGGATCGCCCGCGCCGGGTCCCTCGGCCTCCCCGGCACCGCCGCCCTGCACACCGGACACCGGCACGATCGCCTGGGACGCGCCGGCCTCGACGCCCACGCTGTTGCAGGTGGTCGCGCGCTTCCTGAACGACGACCTCACCACCTGGCGGGATCTCGTGGACCGCCCGATCACGCCGGAGGTGACCGGCGACGGCACGGACCGCACCTGGATCCCGACGCTGGCCAGATCGCTCGGCGAGCACCTCAACCTGAGCCTCGGCGCGGCCTCGTCGCCCGACTCCGAGCTGGAGAGCCTCCGCACGATGCTGGAGGGGTCGACACAGAAGGGCTGGGTGCTCGGCTACTCCGGCACCTCCGTGGTCAAGGCGGGCTTCCGGGTCACCTGCGGCGGGGGCTCCACACCGGTCGCCGGCACGCTCACCACGTGGAACAGCATCGACGCGGGCTTCCTCTCCTGCGACGACACGGCCGCCCGCGACCAGCCTTCCGATTACGGAGAGGTCTGGACATATTGCCCCACGGATTGATCGGCCCCCAAGATCTTCCATTCTCACCCTTTGTGTAAGGTCTCGCAGATTGCCCGGCGCGAGCCGGATCCTGCGACACGACATGGCGGGTGCGGCATGACCAGCGTGACCTCGGTGCCGGCGGCGGAAACGGCACGGGCGCCACTGTCCCGCTTACCGTCATTGACGGGACTACGCTGGGTAGCCGCGTTCATGGTTTTCGGCTTCCACGTCGGCACGCTGAACCTGATCCAGCCGGACCGCTGGCACAAGGCCTGGGACAGCATCTTCGGCCTGGGCGCGTCCGGCGTCTCGTTCTTCTTCGTGCTGAGCGGCTTCGTGCTGGCCTGGTCGGCCCGGCCCGGCGACACCAAGCTCGGCTTCTGGCGCCGGCGGCTCGCCAAGATCTACCCGAACCACCTGGCCATGTTCCTCATCGTGCTGCTGGTGATGGTGGCCTGGGGCGACCGGCTCGACCTCACACCGGTGCTGGCCAACCTGTTCCTGGTGCAGACCTGGCCCTGGGCGGACGGCTACGCCTACACGGTCAACTCGGTCAGCTGGACGCTCTGCTGCGAGTTGTTCTTCTACCTGTGCCTGCCGTTCGTGCTGCCGACGCTGCGCCGCGTCCCGACCGGCTGGATCTACGCCGGACTGATCGCGCTGCCGCTGCTCATCCTGCTGATCTCCAACCCGGAGGGCGACGGCGGCCTGTTCCCGCTGGTCCAGTTCGTGCCGGACCACTACCACTGGTGGTTCACCCAGATGTTCCCGCCGGTGCGCAGCCTGGAGTTCTGGACCGGCGTGCTGGCCGGCGTGCTGCTGACCCGCCGCCACTGGTTCGGCCCCGGACTGTGGACCTCGACCGCGATCTTCCTGGCGATCTACGTGGCGTGCTCGCTCTGGATCCCGGGCAGCTACCACATGGCGCTGCTCACCGTGGCCTACACGGTCCTGATCGGCGGCGGCGCGAAGGCGGACCTGAGCGGCGCCCGCTCGCCGTGGCGGTGGCCGGTGCTGGTCTGGCTCGGCGAGGTGTCGTTCGCGTTCTACCTGGTGCACGTGGCGCTGATCGGCAACGTGCTGCGGCTGCTGGACCGCGGCGGCAAGGGCTGGGACCCGCTGCCGGCCGCGGGCGTGATCATCGTGTCGGTGGCCGGCTCCCTGTTCGCGGCCTGGCTGCTGTTCACGCTGGTCGAGAAGCCTGCGATGAAGCTGCTGGTCCCCCGCAGGCGTCCCCCGGCGCCGACCTCCGAGACCTCCTCCGGCGACGCGGCGCCGTCCTCCGGCGACTCCGGCTCGGCGGCACTCGACCCCGCCTCAGCCACCCGCTAGTCCGACGTTCAGGTGATCGGGGCGTTCCTCACGACATCAGGGACGCCCCGATCTTGATGTCCGGGCTGCGGGGGCGGACGCTTGCGGCGACGGGCCGCGCGTCAGGCGCGGGTCACGCGCCCGGGACCGGGAACGCGACCGGGCTGCGCTTCCCCGCCGCGTCGACCGCACGGACGCCGAAGAACACATTGTCCTTGGAGAGCGTGACCGTCGCGGTGGTGGCGGCACCGACGTCGATCGCGTGTGTCCAGTCCGGCGCCGTGGTCTCGCGCCAGACCACCTCGTACCGCGCGGCACCGGGCTGCCAGCGGAGCGTGGTGTCGTTGGTCAGGTTGGAGGTGACGACGGTGGCGCCCTTCGGCGTGCCGGGCCCCTGCGCCAGCGACCAGAGAACGGCGCCGTTCACCCTGGCCACCCGCGCGATGAACGGGAAGTCGCAGAACTCTGGCAGGTCGCCGTACTGCACACCGCCCTCGACCCGGACGTCCTGGTGCTGGTGCGCGAAGTCCTCCCGCGGCTCGGTGAAGCGCGCCGCCGGGTAACCCTGCTGCAGGAACGGGATCTGGTCACCGCCGCGCAGGTAACGGTCCCGCCGGTAGATCACCCGGATCTCCATGCCGGTGTCCCTGTTCGCCCCGGTGCCGAGCGCGAAGCGGGCGAGCTGGCGGGCCGGGGAGTCGTTCTCCCCGCCGACGGACTGCCGGGTCGCGGCCTGCGCGGGCGTCTCCGAGCTGGGCACGCCCTCGGCGAAGAGCCGGATCGTGTGTGCGCCGCCGGGCTCGTTGGGCGCGCCCACGATGTCGTCCGTGAACATGCCCTGCACATCCGTGCCGGCGGCCTTGAGCTGGGCGGCCAGGTGCGCGGCGCCGTAGAGGCCCTGCTCCTCGCCGGCCACGGCCGCGAAGATGATCGTGGCCTTGACGTGCCGGGTGGCGAACACGCGGGCCAGCTCCATGGAGACCGCGACGCCGGACGCGTCGTCGTCCGCGCCGGGTGCGTCGGAGGTGGCGTCCATGACGTCGGTGACGCGCGAGTCGTAGTGGCCGGAGACCAGGTAGACGCGGTCGGGCTCCTCGTCGCCGCGCAGCGTGGCCAGCACGTTCGTGATGACGGTGGGGACCGGGACCCGGTTCGCGGGCTCCTGCGTGTACGACTGCTTGCGCACGGTCATCCGGCCGCCGGAGGCCGCGGCGTAGCGGCCGAGCTCCTCGAAGATCCAGTCGCGGGCCGCGCCGATGCCCCGGGCCGGATCGTCCTGCACGGAGAGCGTGTGCCGGGTGCCGAACGACGCGAGCTTCCGGACGATCGCCTCGATCCGGGCCGGCGAGACCTCACGCAGCGCACGCCGCAACTCCGCATCCGGCGGCTGTGGCACGACGGGTCTGCCCGGCCCGGTGACCGAAGCCTCGGCAGGTGACGGGACGGCCAGCACGGCGGGGACGGCGGCGGCAGCGGTCAGCACGGCGCGGCGGCCCACGCCCGGTCGATCGACGGAATCGATGCCCATAACGGCATCCTATCGATTCGACTGGATATCCGGGGGCCGCCGCGACAGCTCAGATCTTCGAGGCCTCGGGGATCACGCGGTCGCGGAAGAGCGCCAGCGTCGCCGGGTCGCTGAGGTTCTTGACGCCGCCGTGCGCGACCGTGAAGCCGAGCCGGCTCGCCGCCGCCAGCCCCTCCAGCGTCTCGTCGACGCGGGAGCCGTTCTCGCCCAGGTCGTACCGGAAGAGGCAGGTCTTCTCGATCTCGTCGTAGTCGCGGCCGACGTCCTTGCAGTGCTGCTTGAGCACCTCCAGCTTGTGCCCGGTCTCCGCGGAGAGGAACAGGTTGCAGGAGTCCGCGTACTGCGCGACGAGCCGCAGCGTCTTCTTCTCGCCGCCGCCACCGATCAGGATCGGCACGCGCGGGCCGATCGGCCGCGGGTTGTTGAGCGTGCGCCCGAGTGTGTAGTGCTTGCCCTCGAAGCTCCCCTCCGGCCCGTCGAACATCTGCCGGACGATCCGCAGCGACTCCTCCAGCCGCTCGAACCGTTCCTTGAGCGGCGGGAAGAACAGGCCCAGGCCGCGCGACTCGTCCTCGTTCCAGGCCGCGCCGACGCCGAGCATGGCGCGGCCCCGGGAGAGCACGTCGAGCGTGGTGACGATCTTGGCGAGCAGGCCGGGCTCGCGGTAGACCACGCCGGTGACCAGCGTGAGCAGCTTGGCGCGGCTGGTGTGCGCGGCCAGGAAGCCCAGCGTGGTGTACGCCTCGAGCATGTCGTTCTCCGGCGGGCCGTGCACCGCGATCTGCCAGACGTGGTCCATGACGCTGATCCGGTCGAAGCCGGCCTCGTCCGCGTCCCGGGCGATCCGGGCCAGCGTCGGCGCCAGCTCGTCGGTGGTGACCGGCCAGGTGAAGTTGGAGATGTGCAGGCCGAGTTTCACGACGCCGCCCTTCTATCGAGCAGATGATCGGACAGCCAACACTACGGCCGTCGCCACCATCGCGGGCGCCGAAAACGGGGACAATTCTCCGGTCCGCAGGTAGCGCAGTCCGTCCCACGGCGGAGGTGCTCGTGAGCGGTTCTCGGATGCCCGCAGACACACGGCTTGACCTGCACATAAGCAGCCTATGTGCAGGCCGGTCGCCGCTGGACAGCAACCCGCCGATCACGCTCAGTAACTTTTAGGATTTGTGGCCGAGTCCACAACATGACATTGCGTAATCACGTTTCAGGCCCTCCGGGGCGGTCGTCACCGGCACCGGACATGCCCTCGTCCGGCCCCGGGCGCCCGCATTCCGTAACGGTGTAAACCGTGACTCCCGTGGCCGGTGGGGCTGAACACAACCCCTGGTGAAGCGCCTTATAAGGCTCGCGTGAAGCCAGCCCCCGGATCCACCGGGTTGACTCTTCGTGATCAGCGGCTAGGTTCAGGACCCACGCCGCTCTCCCCCGACGGCGCTGGTCCGTTGAAGGGAACCGCATGTCACCCTCGGTGAACTCCGACGACGTCTCCCCGGTCACGGTGGTCATCCCGTGCCATACCGAGCGCCGTTGGACCACGCTGGTCCAGGCCGTCGAGTCCGCGAAGGCACAGACGCCCGCGCCCGCCGAGATCGTGGTGGTGGTCGACCACAACGCACGGCTGTTCGACAAGATCAAGCACGAGCTGGACGGCATCACCGTGCTGGCCAACCGCTTCCGCCGCGGCGTGGCCGGCACCCGCAACTCCGGCGCGTTCCACGCGATCACGCCGCTGGTCGCGTTCCTGGACGACGACGTGCGCGCCCACGAGGGATGGCTGGCCGGTCTGCTCGCGCCGTTCGCGGACCCGGCCGTGACCGGCGCCGGCGGCGCGATCCTCCCGGCCTGGAGCGGCCGCCGCCCGGACTGGTTCCCGGACGAGTACCTGTGGGCGGTCGGCGCCACGCACAGCCCGCTGCCGGCCGGCGTCACGCCCGCGACCGAGGGTTCCAGCATGGCCGTGCGCCGCGAGGCGTTCGCGGCCGTCGGCGGCTTCCCCGAGTCCCACGGCCGGGCCAGCGACCGCCTGCACTCCCGCGAGGACGAGCTGTGCCGGCGGATGAGCGAGAGCGGCCGGTGGGTGTTCGTGCCGGACGCGCGCATCCATCACCCGGTCGGGCCGGAGCGCATGACGTTCCGCTTCTTCCTGCACCGCTGCTTCGCCGAGGGTCAGGCCGCGGTCATCGTCGGCCGCGACCGGCGCACGTCCCGGGGCGCGCTGCTGCGCAACATGCGCGCGGGTTCGCTGCGCCGGTCGTGGGCCGTGGTCGCCGGCATGACCGCGACCGCGATGGGCAGCATGATCGAGCTGACCACCGGGCAGCCCGTGCCCCGGCCGTCGGTCGCCGACAACCGCAGGAAGATCGCCGCCGGGGTACGCCGATGAGCCTCCCCGGCATGGAACACGCGATCCGGCGGATCCTGCGCCCGGTGCGTCTGACCCGGTCCGCGCTGGTCCGCGACATCGAACTGCACGAGCCGCTGCCGCGGATCCCCGCGGTCGACGTGGACGGGCGCCGGGTCGCCCACGCCTGGCTGCTGGTCCGCGTGTTCAGCGAGCCGGTCGGCACGCTGCTGCTGGAGATCCCGGACGGCGGGCTCTCCCCCGAGTCGCTCGCGGACGCGATCGACGCGCAGCTCGGCGCGGCGGTGCGCCGCCGGCTGGAGACGGCCGGCGTGAGCGGCCGCGGTCCACTCCCGCTGGACGGGCTGGTGCCCCGGGTCGTACCCCCGTATCTGTCCGAACGGGTGTCGGTGCTCGCGAATCCGCCCGAGCTGACCGTGGTGGTGTGCACCCGCGACCGGCCGGACCTGCTGGCGCGCTGCCTGGACGGCCTGCTGGCCCAGGAGTACCCGCGGTTCCGGATCCTGGTGGTGGAGAGCGCCGAGCCCTCCACCGACGTCGTGGAGCTGGTGCAGGACGCGGCCCGCGCGGCCGCGACGACGGGCCGGGTGACCGTGGACCACGTCCGGGAGCCGCGCCCCGGTCTGTCGCACGCGCGGAACCGGGCGGTCGGGGCCGCGCCGGGCGAGATCCTGGCCTGGATCGACGACGACGCGGTGCCGGATCCGTACTGGCTGTCCGAGATAGCCCGCGCGCTCCTGCTCCACCCGGACGCGGACGTGATCACCGGCGCGGTCGTGCCGGCATCGCTGGAGACCGAGGCGCAGCTGTGGGCGGAGCGGCTGACCCGGCGGTCCTTCGCGCCGTCGCGGTTCGGACCGGCCACGGAGCACCTGCGGCACCCGCTGGCCGTGATGCCGCCGGTGGGCGCCGGGACCAACATGGTGTTCCGCCCCGGCGTGCTCGAGCGGATCGGCGGCTGGGACGTGGCGCTGGGCGCCGGGACGCCGGCCGTGCGGGCCGAGGACATTCTCGCGTTCACGCAGGTCAGGCTGCACGGCGGCACGATCGCCTACGAGCCGGCCGTGCTGGTACGACAGGACTCCGGCCGGGACCTCGACGCGGTGCGCGACCGCCTGGCCGGCGACGGAACCGGCATCGGTGCGGCCTACACCGCGCTGCTGATGGCGGACCCGGTGCTGGCGCTGCAGCTCCCCGCCCTGATGCGACGGCTGCTGCGCGAGTCCCGGACGCTCACGGACGCGCCGGCCCCGCTGCGGGACGCGTTCCGTGCGGGTCTGCGGGCGGGCCCCCGGGCCTACCTGACCGGGCTCCGGGACGAACGACGGCGACGGGTGGCCGAGCGGTACCTCGGGATCTAGAGCTTGTCCAGCGTCTGCATCTCGGCGTCGGTGAGCGCGAAGCCGAACAGGTCGATGTTCTCGGCGATGCGCTCGGGCCGCACCGACTTGGGGATGATGACGATCCGGTGCTGCAGGTGCCAGCGCAGGACCACCTGCGCCGGCGTCTTCCCGTGGCGCGCCGCGATCTCCAGCAGCGCCGGCGCCGACATCGGGGTGCGCTTGATCGGGCCGTAGCCCTCGACCACCACGTTGCGGGCCCGGAGGTCGGCCAGCAGCGCGGCGTCGTGCCGGGCCGGGCTCCACGGGACCTGGTCGACGACGGGCGGGCGCCCGGTCGCGTCGGTGAGCTCGTCGATCTGCTCCGGCGAGTAGTTGCTGACGCCGATGGACCGGACGAACCCGTGGTCCTGGGCGCCGATCAGCTCCCGCCAGACCTCGGGCGCGGCCAGGCCGCCCGGCGGCCAGTGGATCAGCCAGAGGTCGACCTGCTGCACGCCGAGCTTGCGCAGGCTGCCGGTGAGCGCCTGCTTCTCCCGCCCGGCGTCCTCGGACAGCAGCTTGGTGGTGATGAAGACGTCCTCGCGCGGGACGCCGCTGTCGCGCAGGGCCCGGCCGACCTCGGCCTCGTTGTCGTACATGGTGGCGGTGTCGATGTGCCGGTAACCGGCGTCGAGCGCGGCGCGGGTCGCGGTGTAGGCCTCGTCGCCGCGCGTGCGCCAGGTGCCGAAGCCGATCATCGGCATCTCGGCGGTGGATCCGTCGGGCAGCGGAAGTGTCACCGTAGGGACCGTCATGTGCTCAATCTATCGCGATGTGTGCCCCACGGCCGCGAGCCCGGGATACACCTCGGGCCGGGCCGGCAGACCCTCCTCCGGCCGCCACGCCGCCATGTAGACCAGGCCCGGCTCGACCAGGTCGTAGCCGTCGAGCAGCGCGGCCACCTGCGCGCGGGAGCGCATGGTCATCGGCGTGGCGGTCCGCGTGTAGAACTGCCGGTGCTCCGCGGCCCGGTCGCCGCGCTCGCCCTGGGTGGAGTGGCAGATCGCGAGTGCGCTGCCGGGCGCGGACGCGTCGCGGTACGCGGCCACGATGCGGGCCGGGTCGTCCTCGTCGCTCACGAAGTGCAGCACCGCGACCATCAGCACGGCCAGCGGCTGGTCCGGGTCGATGGTGGCGCGCACGTCCGGGTGGGCGAGCACCGCGGCCGGGTCGCGCAGGTCGGCCTGGATCGCGACCACGCCGGGCACGCCCTTGAGCAGCGCGGTGCCGTGCGCGACCGCGATCGGGTCCCGGTCCACGTAGGCCACCGTGCAGGACGGGTCGACCGCGCGGGCGACCTCGTGCACGTTGCCGGCGGTCGGGATGCCGGAGCCGAGGTCGAGGAACTGGCGGATGCCGGACCCGGCCAGGTACTGGACCGCGCGGCGCAGGAACGCCCGGTTGGCCCGCATGATCATCGGTAGTTCCGGCCAGTGCGCGATCGCCTCGTCGCCCAGCTGCCGGTCGACCGCGAAGTTGTGCGCGCCGCCGAGGTAGTAGTCGTACACGCGGGCCGCGTTGGGCCGGTCGAGGTCCACGCCCTCCGGCACCCAGTCGACTGTCTGCACGTGATCTCCCGTCTCCTGCCCGGAGGAACGCATCGACGGTGGTCGGCGTTCACGATTCGGCGTGGTGATCCATACCCAGAATGTGTCGCGGGACGACACACTTGCAGGATGACCGTGCGCGCGAGGATCCCCGCAGCGGTGATCGTGCTGCTCACCGGCGTTTCGCTGACCGCGTCCGTGCCGCCGGCCGGGAGCGCGGAGCGCCCGGTGGCCGGCGCCGCGCCCACCGTGGCCGAGCCGAGACCGGAGCCCAGACCGGAGATCCCCGCGCCGGCCGTGCCGATGGACGCGTTTCAGCAGAGTCTGAACGGCCTGGTCACGGCGGACCGGTTCCCCGGCGCGATCGCGGCGGTCCAGGAGCCGGGCGACGGCGGCGTGCGGGACTACACCGCGGGCGTCGGTGACCTGGCCACGGGCGCGCCGGCGCCGGTCAACGGCTACGTGCGGATCGGTAGCAACACCAAGTCGTTCGTCGCGGTGGTGGTGCTCCAGCTGGTGGCGGAGGGCCGGGTCGAGCTGCACCGGTCGATCCAGACCTACCTGCCGGGCCTGGTGCCGCGCGGCAAGGACATCTCCGTGCGCCAGCTGCTGCAGCACACCAGCGGCCTGCCGAACTACACCGAGCACATGGAGGACGAGGACTTCGACGAGCGCCGGCACGTCTACCGCACGCCGGAGGAGCTGCTCAAGATCGCGTTCGCGCAGGGGCAGGTGTTCCCGCCGGGCGCGGGCTGGCAGTACAGCAACACGGGGTACGTGGTGCTGGGCCTGATGATCGAGCGACTCACCGGCCACCCGGTCGCGGAGGAGATCGGCACCCGGGTGATCACACCGCTGGGCCTGCGGGAGACGTACTTCCCGGCCGCCCGGGACGAGTCGATCCGCGCGCCGCACCCGCGCGGCTACGAGGACGATCCGCGCGACGACGTCACCGAGTCCGACCCGTCGTGGGCGTGGGCGGCCGGCCAGATGATCGCCACCCCGCGCGACCTGAACACGTTCTTCCGCGCGCTGCTGGTCGAGGGCCGCCTGCTCGGCCCGGTCGAGCTGGCCGAGATGCGCACCACCGTGGACACCTACGACCAGATGTGGCCCGGCGTCCGCTACGGCCTCGGCCTGACCAGCACGCCGCTGAGCTGCGGCGGCGTCTACTGGGGCCACGGCGGCGATGTGCCCGGCTTCGAGACGCGCGGCGGCGTCCGGGACGACGGCCGCGCGGTCCAGGTCGCGGTCACCGCCGGCCCGGACGGGCGCGCGCAGCACCTGCACGTGGTCGCGGCCGTCGACCGGGCGATGTGCGGGTAGGGAAACCCCTACCCCGGAGAGGGTGACTACCACCATCGATTCCGGGGTGCGGCACGGCGAGGCTGGTCGCATGACACTCCTCGGACGCACCGCCGCGTCGCTGGCACTCCTCGGACGCACCGCCGCGTCGCTGGCACTGCTCGGCGGCATCGCGCTGGTCGCACCGGCACCGGCGGCGGCCGCCACGAAGAACGACGTGCAGCGCAGGCTGGACTCGCTGGTCACGGCGGACCGCTTCCCGGGCGCGATCGCCGCGGTCCGGGACCGTGCCGGGCGTACCCGCGACTACACCGCCGGGGCCGGGGACCTGCGCACCGGGGCGACACCGCCGGTCGACGGCTACGTCCGGATCGGCAGCAACACCAAGACGTTCACGGCCGTGGCCGTGCTGCAGCTGGTCGGCGAGGGCGCGGTCCGGCTGGACGCGCCGGTCGAGACGTACCTGCCGGGCCTGGTGCCGGACGGCGCGCACATCACGGTCCGGCAGCTGCTGCAGCACACCAGCGGCCTGGCCAACTACACCGACCTCATCCCGGACGAGGAGTACACGACCGGCCTGCACCACTACCGGGAGCCGCGGGAGTTGCTGGACATCGCGTTCGCGCACGCGCCGGACTTCGCGCCGGGCACGTCGTGGAAGTACAGCAACACCGGGTACATCGTGCTCGGCCTGCTGATCCAGCGGGTGACCGGGCGCCCGCTGGCCGAGCAGATCACCACGCGGGTGATCGACCGCGCCGGGCTGCGCGAGACGTACTTCCCCGGCGTCGGCGACGAGTCGATCCGCACGCCGCACCCGCGCGGTTACGACGGGCCGGAGCGGGTGGACGTGACCGCGATGGATCCGTCCTGGGGCTGGGCCGCCGGTCAGATGATCGCCACGCCGCGCGACCTGAACGCGTTCTTCCGGACACTGCTGTCCGGCGGGCTGCTCCGCCCGGCCGAGCTGGCCGAGATGCGCACCACGGTGGACGCGTCGGCAGGCCTGTGGCCCGGCGCCCGGTACGGTCTCGGGCTGGCGAGCACGCCGCTGACCTGCGGCGGCGTCTACTGGGGTCACGGCGGGGACATCCCCGGCTTCGAGACGCGCGGCGGCGCCACGGAGGACGGGCGAGCGGTCGCGGTCGCGCTCACCACGACGCCGCAGGAGGAATCGCGGCACCAGCACGTGATCGGCACCGTCGACGCCGCATTCTGCGGATAAAACCGGACAGGACCGGAAAGCCCAGCCGGGGGTACGTTCCGGTCCTACGAGGCCGGGAAGCGGAGGATACGGTCGTCGCCGTTACGGACGTCGCCGCGGCCGTCCGTGTTGGACGTGCTGACCCAGAGCGCGCCGTCCGGCGCGACCGCGACCGTGCGGATCCGGCCGTACTTCTCGCGGAACTCCGCCTTCGGCTCGCCGGTGTCCGTGCCGTTCAGCGGGATCGTCCACACCCGTTCGCCGCGCAGCGCGGCCACGTAGATCGTGTCCCCGGCGATCGCCATGCCGGACGGCGACGACTCCGCGGTGGTCCAGGTGACCTTCGGGTTCGCGAACGCGGCGTTCTTGGAGCCGCCCTCCACCTCCGGCCAGCCGTAGTTCTTACCGGCCTCGATCAGGTTGACCTCGTCCAGCCGGTTCTGCCCGAACTCGGTGGCCCACAGCCGTCCCTCCCGGTCGAAGGCGAGGCCCTGCACGTTGCGGTGGCCGAGCGAGAATATCGGCGAGCCCTCGGTCGGGTTGCCGGGCGCGGCCTTGCCATCGGGCGTGAGCCGCAGGATCTTGCCGTTCGGGCTGCGCGGGTCCTGCGCGCGGGGCTTCACGTTCGCGTCGCCGGTGCCGACGTAGAGCAGCCCGTCCGGGCCGAACACGATCCGGCCGCCGTTGTGGATGTTCGCCTTCGCGATGCCGGTGAACAACTCCTCCGGCTCGCCGCCGACCCCCTTGTGGTCCGCGTCGACCTTGACGCGCACGATCCGGTTGTCGTCCGCGGCCGTGAAGTAGACGTAGAGCCAGCGGTCGGTGGCGAAATCCGGGCTGACCGCGATGCCGAGCAGCCCGCCCTCGCCGGCCGGCTCCACGCCGGGCACCTCGTAGATCTCGGTCGCGGCGCCGCCACCGGCCGGGATGTGCCTGATCTTCGCGGTCTCCCGCTCCGCGACGAACGCGGACCCGTCGGCCAGGAACGTCAGGCCCCACGGCACGTCGAGGCCCTTCGCCATCTCCTTCGGCGCCGCGGCCAGATCCGGCGGGCCGGCCGGCGCGGGCGGGGCGGCGGACGGCGACGGCGCGGGCGCGTCCACGGAGGCCGGTGGTGGCGGGGGCGCGCTGGTGGCGGCCGCCTCGGGCGCCTCGTCCCCGCCGCAGCCGGACGCCAGCACCACCACCAGTGCCAGCCCCAGACCGATCCCTACCCGCTGCGTCATGCCGGACCTCCCGCGTGGTTTCCTACTTCCTACCCGGTTCACCGGAACCGCGCTCGGTTCCCCCGCTCGCCCCTGGAGTCGATCGCCGTGTCCGCGTCCGAGTTCGTGCTGGCCCACACCCGGCTCGCGCCGGTGCCGTTCGTGCCCGAGGTGCGGCTGCACCTGGCGCAGGACGCGATCGACCTGTGGGAGCACACGGAGTCGCACACCGGCGAGTCCCAGCCACCGCCGTTCTGGGCGTTCGCGTGGGCCGGTGGGCAGGCCGTGGCCCGCCACATCCTGGACTTTCCCGACATCGTACGCGGAAAGACCGTTCTCGACCTCGCCTCGGGTTCCGGGCTGGTCGCGATCGCGGCCGCGCTGGCGGGTGCCCGGCACGTGATCGCGAACGACATCGACCCGTACGCGGTCGCCGCCGTCACGCTCAACGCACGGGCGAACGGCGTACCTGGAACGGTGACGCCGAACGGCGAGGATCTGCTGACCGGACCGGCTAGCCCGGACGTGGACGTGCTGCTGGCCGGCGACGTCTTCTACAGCAAGGAGATGTCCGCGCGCATGCTCGCGTTCCTGGAGCGCGCGGCCGCCGCCGGCACGGAGGTGCTGGCCGGGGACCCCGGGCGGGCCTATCTGCCGCACGAGCGCCTCACCGTGGTCGCCGGCTACGACGTGCCGATGGTCGGCGCGCTGGAGAACGCGGACACCAAGCGCGCGACCGTGCTGCGCCCCGCGACCCCCGTTTAGGCGTCAGGAACCCCGGCCGGGGGTGGCTCGTTGGCGCTGTATCCACACGAACCCCCGTCAAAGGAGCCTGGCTGCGGTGACCGGCCCATCGGCGCCCCTTCGTATCGGCGACACCGTCCAGATCCCCGAGCCCGACTACTGCTACGGGCTCGGCACGCTCACGCTGCGGATAACCGCGATCGGCTCCGGCACGCCGCGCCGGGACTGGGTCCAGTTGCGCGGCGTGCAGCTCGGCGACGACGGACGGGAGATCAAGGAGCGCGAGGTGCTGGCCCGGGTCGGCGGCATCAGGAGGGCCGGTTGACCTCCCGCAGCCGCGAGTGCCGGTAGCCGTAGAGCGCGTAGATCACGATGCCGGCCAGCAGCCAGAGCACGAAGCGCAGCCAGGTGCTTGCCGGCAGGTCGCTCATCAGGTACACCGCGAACGCGATCCCGAGCAGCGGCAGCACCGGCGCGAACGGCACCCGGTACGGCCGAGGCATGTCCGGCCGGGTCCGGCGCAGCACCAGCACCCCGATGTTGACCAGCACGAACGCGAACAGCGTGCCGATGTTGGTGAGCCGGACGATCTCGCCCAGCGGCACCAGTGCGGCCAGCACCGAGATCAGCAGCCCGAGCCCGACCGTGAGCAGCACCGGCGTGCCGAAGCGCGGGTGCAGCGTGGCCAGCCGGCGCGGCAGCAGGCCGTCCCGGCACATGCTGAAGAAGATCCGGGTCTGGCCGTAGAGGATCACCAGCACCACGCTGGTGATCGCGACCAGCGCGCCGAACGCCAGGATCGCGGCCGCCCAGGTGATGCCGGCGCCGTCCTTCAGCGCGGCGGCCAGCGGCGCGTCGCTGCCGGAGAGCGTGTCCGCGCCCGCGATGCCGACCGCGCCGACCGAGACCAGCACGTAGAAGACCGTGCAGATGATCAGTGAGCCGAGGATCGCGATCGGCAGGTCCCGCGCCGGGTTGCGCGCCTCCTCGCTGCCGCAGGTGACCGCGTCGAAGCCGATGAACGCGAAGAAGATGATCGCGGCCGCGCTGACCACGCCGTCGCCACCGTGCGGGAGCAACGGCGTGAAGTTGCCGGAGTTGATCGCGGTGCAGGCCACCACGATGAAGAAGATCAGCACGGCCAGCTTGACCACGACCATCACCAGGTTCGCCCGCGCGCTCTCCCGCACGCCGAGCGCGAGCAGGCCGGTGATCAGCAGGACGATCAGCACGGCGGGCAGGTTGACCGTGCCGTCCGGCGGGGACTCGGAGATCGCGGTGGGCAGCGCGTAGCCGAACGCGGCGTCCAGGAACGCGTTGAGGTTGCCGCCCCAGCCGACCGCGATCGCGGCGACCGAGACGCCGTACTCCAGGATCAGGTCCCAGCCGATGATCCAGGCGACCAGTTCGCCGAGCGTGGCGTAGCTGTACGTGTAGGCGCTGCCGGAGACCGGCATCGACGAGGCCAGCTCCGCGTAGGACAGCGCGGAGAACAGGCAGGCGAGCGCGGCCAGCACGAACGCGAGGATCACGCCCGGCCCGGCGAGCAACGCACCCTCGCCGATCACCACGAAGATGCCGGTGCCGATGATGCCGCCGACGCCGAGCGCGGTCAGCTGGATCGGGCCGACCGCGCGTTTCAGCGCCTGGCCCTCCACCTCGGTGTCGGCCACCAGCGAGCGCACGTCCCGGGTGGCGAAGAGCCTGCCGCGCAAACCTGAGGAATCGACCATGGTCAACTCCTTACCCGCGCTGCACGGATCATGGACCTGCCATTCATCTGTTGCGCGATCGCGCGTTTCCGGGCAAAAAGATGTCACCGGAACGGCTAGGGTAAACAATTTGTGAGCGGTCGTCTGAGCCTTTCCTGGGTCCATCAGGACCGGGCGCTGTTCTGCGACGAAAAGGCGGGATATTCCTGGGTGGACCGCGATGATCCGCGGCTCGCCGAGGTCCGGCTGCTGGCCGAGACCGGTCGCGTCGGCGAGGTCACCGGCGGGCCACGCGACAACCTGCTCATCCAGGGCGACTGCCGGGACGCGTTGCGGGCGCTGACCCGCATCCCCGAGTGGGCGCCGGCCTACCGCGGCGCGGCCAAGCTCGTCTACCTCGATCCGCCGTTCAACACCGGCCAGACCTTCGCACAGTACGACGACGGCCTCGACCATTCGATCTGGCTGGCCATGATGCGCGAGCGGCTCCTGCTGGCCCGCGAGCTGCTGGCCCCGGACGGCTCGCTCTGGGTGCACCTGGACGACGCGGAGAGCGCGTACTGCAAGGTGCTGCTGGACGAGATCTTCGGCCGGTCCTGCTTCATCGGCACGGTCGTCTGGGAGAAGGACCGCGGCCGCCGCAACGACACCGACCTGTCCTCCGCGCACGACTACATCCACGTGTACGCGCCGGCCGGCCCCGGCTGGCGCACGGTCCGGAACCTGCTGCCGCGCACCGCGCTCGTCGACGGGCGGTACCGCAACCCGGACGGCGACCCGCGCGGCCCCTGGCTGCAGGGCGACAACGGCACCGCGAAGAGCGGCACCGAACGCAACCGGTTCGCGGTCGAGCTGCCGTCCGGCCGCGTGGTCCGGCCACCCGCCGGGTCGTACTGGCGGTTCAGCCCCGCCACGCTGGCGTCCGCGCGCGCGGACGGCCGCGTCTGGTTCGGCCGCGGCGGCGACAGCCTCCCGGTGATCAAGCGGTACCGGCACGAGGTCCAGGCCGGGCTGGTCCCGCGCACCTGGTGGCCCGCGGACGAGGTCGGCACGAACCAGGACGCCAAGCGCGACCACCTGCGCCGCCTCTTCCCCGGCACCGAACCGTTCGCCACCCCCAAGCCGGAACCGCTGCTGCGCCGCATCATCGAGATCGCCACCCACCCCGGCGACCTGGTGGTGGACGGTTTCGCCGGCTCCGGCACCACCGCGGCCGTGGCGCACAAGCTCGGCCGCCGCTGGGTCGCGGTCGAGCGGAGCGCGGCCACGGTCGCCGGCTTCACGCTGCCCCGGCTGCGGATGGTGGTCGACGGCACGGACCCGGGCGGCGTCACGCGGGACACGGTGGCCACGCCGGTGGAGCCGCTGCCGGACGGCATCGCCGCGTCCGACGTGGCGGCGGCGCGGCGCACCGTGGCCGCGCTGGCCGGCGCCGGACTGCTCGCCGACGTCGGTGACGAGGCGGTCGGCACGCTGCAGCGCCGCCTGTCCGCCGCTTCGAAGATCGATCACACGGTGGTACGGGAGTGGCGTGGCGGCAGCGGCTTCCGCACCCTGGCGGTCTCCCCCGCGCGTTACGAGCTGGCCGGCGACCGCGTGCTGCTGGAGCGGTTGTCCCCCGAGTTCGTCGCGGCCCAGCTCGGCTTCCGGATCGCGCCGCGCGGGCCGTTCACCGGCGTGCGCGGCCGCACCCGCCTCGCGGTCGCGGACGGCGTGATCGACGACCGGCTCGCCGCCGCCGCGGTCGCGGCCCTGCACCCGGACGAGACCGTCACGATCGTCGGCCGCGCCGTGCTCCCCGGCACGGCCGCGCTGCTCCGCGGCCTGCGCCCCGGCTCCCGCGCACTCAAGGCACCGGACGACCTCCTCCGCCACCACCGGGTACTGCGGTGACCGGCCGCCGCGGCAACGCCGTCCTCCCCGCCGGCGCGCGCCGCAGGCCACGCCACCCCGCGTGCTCCGCCGACGCGCGCCACGCGCCACGCGACCCCGTGGTGCCGGCAAGCCGTGGCCGGCGGGCGTCGCGCGCGCGGGTGTCCCGGTGACGGACTGGCTGCCCTACGACCCGGATCTGGTCGCCCAGATCGCGGCCGCGATGGACCTCCGGGCGCCGAACGCGGGCGCGCTGGCCGCCGCCGCACGCGCGGTGGCACCGGGCGACGGCGGCGAGGCGGTCTGCGAGCTGGCGACCGGCGTCGGCAAGTCCTACGTGAGCGCCGCGCTCGTCGCATACCTGGCCGAGCGCGGTGTCCGTAACATCCTGATCGTCACGCCCGGGACCGCGGTGCACGAGAAGACGGTCGGCAACTTCACGCCCGGCCATCCCCGGTACGTGCCCGGCGGCGAGTGGACGCCGGTGATCGTGACCGGGCGTGCGCGCGGGCCGGCCCCGCCGCCGGACGCACTCACGCTCTACGTCTTCACCGTGCAGCAGCTCATCCGGCCCGGCGCCTCGGCCAGCCGGCGGCTGCGCGCGCCCGACGAGGCGCTGGGCGCCGGGCTCTACCAGCGGCTCGCGGAGACCTCCGACCTGGTGGTGATCGCGGACGAGCACCACGTCTACCGGCAGGCCGCGCGCGCGTTCGCCGCGGCCGTGCGGGACCTGGCGCCGCGCGCGCTGATCGGCTTCACGGCCACGCCGGACCGGGCCGACCGGGCACGAGTGGTGTTCCGCTATCCGCTCGCGTCCGCGATCACGGACGGGCTGGTGGCGGTGCCGGTGCTGGTCGGCGCGTCCGCGCCCGGCCAGGACCGGGAGGCACGGTTGCGGGACGCGTGCCGGCTCCGGGCAGCGAAGGAGAGCGCGTGGCTGGCCTGGGCACGGGCGCACGGCGTACCCCCGGTGACGCCCTTGATCTTCGTGGTGTGCCGGGCGATCGACGAGGCGGGGGAGGTCGCGGACGAGCTGGCCGGCCTGCTGCCGGGCGCGGGACGGGTGCTGCTGGTGACGTCGCGGTCCGGCGACGACGCGCTGCGCGCGCTGGCGCGGGTGGACGAGCCCTCGTCACCGGTACGCGCCGTGGTCGCGGTCGACAAGCTCAACTCGGGGTGGGACGTGCCGAACGTCGGCGTGATCCTGGCGCTGCGCGCGCTCGCCTCGGAGACGCTCACCGAACAGATCCTCGGCCGCGGCTTGCGGCTGGCCTACGGGCGCCGGGCCGGGGTGGCGGCGGTCGACTCGATCGACGTGCTAACGCACGAGTCGTATCGGACGCTGCTGGAGAGCACGGACGCGCTGCGGGAGGCGCTGGCGCCCGGGTCGGCCGGGCGGACCGCGCCGGACGGTGACGGGGACGGCGTGACGCTGACGATCGGGGCGGCGCCGCTGTTGCGGATAAGCGGGTACGCGCGGGCGCTCGCGGCGGCGCGGGAGCCGGTGGAGGTCGTGCCGGCCGGTGCCGACGAGCCACCGGTGCCGCCGTTCACGCTGCCGGCGACGCGGTTCTCGCTGGCAGCGGTGCCGGACGAGGCGGCCCGGGAAGCAGGCGCCCTGGAAGCAGGCGCCTGGGAAACAGGCGCCCGCGAGGTCGCCGTGCGCGATCTCGCCGCCCGGATTCTCGCGTTGCCGCTGGTCGAGGCCGTCCGCACCGAGATGGCCGAGGCCGACCGGCTGGCTGCCGCCTATCTGTCCGGCGTGGCCGCCTCATCCGCCTCTCCCGGCGGCCTGCCCGGCTCCTCCCGCACGCCCGACGGCCTCCCATGGGACACCGCCACCGCCGAACGGGCCGCCGACGTCCTCGCCGCACTCATCGCGGCCACCTATCACCGGGTCAACCGTGCTTCCGGCACGTCGTTCTAGAACCGCCAAAGGTGCGGGGGTACGGCCGGCAGCCGCACCCCCGCACCTCCCCCATTACTCCGGGCAGCTCGTCCCCCGGGCCGGCACGGCCAGGTCGACCAGGTAGCGGTCCACCAGCGCCCCCACGCACGGCCGGGAGTAGGTCCCGTGCTGCACCCCCGCGTACGTGACCAGCACCCCCTCGGCCCCGAGCTGCCCGGCCACCCGTGTGGCCCACGCGTACGCGCTGGCCGGGTCGTACCGGGCGTTGATCAGCAGCATCGGCCGGTCCAGGCCGTGCACGGACACCGGGTGCTGCGGGTTCCGCACCGGCACCGGCGCGCCGAGGCAGGACGCGATGCCGAGCACGGCCGCGACCGGCAGCAGGTCCGGCGCGATCCGGCGGGCCTCGCGCAGCAATCCGTCGTACGCGGCCCAGGACCGGACCGGCAGCGACCAGTCCGCGCAGAACACCTGCGTCGCCATCGGCGGCAGCGCGGGCGGCGGCACGGTCTCACCCCGTGCCAGCGCCGCGACCGTGGTGGCCAGCCCGGCGAAATCCCCCTGGTAGAAGGCCCGGAACGCGCGCACGTCCCGGTCGAAGCCGGCCGGCAGCGAGTGCCAGACCGCGCGCACGTCCTGACCGTGCAGCGCGCAGCTCACGGTGGTGTCGCACCAGGTCACCCAGCGGTCGAAGATCTGCTGCCCGTTGGCCGCCTGGGTCCGCACGAAGCCGCGCGTGTCCAGGTCGTGGTCGACCACGCTCTCCGCGACGATCGCGCGCACCCGGCCCGGGAACAGCTCCGCGTACCGCTGGGCGAGCAGCGAGCCGTACGAGCTGCCGTGGAACGTGAGCTGCCGGTCGCCGAGCGCGGCACGCAGCGCGTCCAGGTCCCGCGCCGCGCTCGCGGTATCCGCGTGCCGGTACACCGGCACGTCCCGGCACGCGTCCCGCAGCCGTGCGTTGTAGCCCTTCATCTGCGCGAACGCGGCCGGGCTCTCCATGATCACCGGAGGTCGCGCGCCCACGGCCGAGGTGTCGCACGCGCCCACGCCGCGCGGGTCGAAGCTGACCACGTCGAACCGCGCGAACAGCTCCGTGCTGAACCGGTTGTGGTCGATGATCCGCTGCACGCCGGAGTCCCCCGGCCCGCCGGGCCCGAACACCAGCGACCCGATCCGGTGCTCCCGGTCCGTGGCGATCCGGCGCGCCACCGGCAGCACGAACGTCTCACCGCGCGGCCGGCTCCAGTCGACCGGCAGCACCAGGTCGCCGCACTCCGCGCCGGAGACCGCGTCGCACGGGTGCCAGTCGATCTGCCGCGCCGTCTCCGCCCGTGCGGGGGTAACGGCAAGACCGACGAGCAACAGAGCCATCAGTGGTACGGAGAGGAGCCTTCGCATGCGGCCAATCGTGCTCCGTCGATGATCGGCCGGGAATCGGGTTTTCCCCCGCTTCGCGTTAGGGGGATCCCCTTAGGACCAGAAGACCGCCGATCCCGGGTACGAGTGAGGACAGTCGCGCGGCCCGGGACAGGCCGGGCAGCCGGAACGCCGCGATGATCACGAAGAGGTAGGCGCAGCCGTGGATCGGCCCGGTCAGCGACGCGACGCCGTCCAGGTGCACGGTGGCCAGGTTGGTCAGCAGCACCAGCAGCGACAGCGCCTCGACCGCGGCGGCGATCCGGAGCATACGTGTCACGTGCTCACGCGCCCGTCGTCGAGCCGGGGCGCACGATCATCAGCACCGTGACGATCGCCCACAGCAGGTTGAACAGGCCGGTGAACATGGCCAGTCGCGGAATCGCCCGCCCGAGCGGCGCGCCGGGCGCGGCCGGTGCGGTGGTCTCGACCGGCGCTGCGGACCCGGCGCGCGTCGCGGCCCCGGCCGGCGTCGTGGAACCGGCCGCGGTGACTCCGGCCGGCGTCGTGGATTCGGCCAGCGCCTCGGTCAGGGCCTGCTGGCGGGGCAGGACGGCGAGGATGAGCAGGAGCGCGGCCGCGGCGGTGAGCGCCATCGAGGTCAGCAGCCAGGCGTCGGTCAGCACGCCCAGGCTGCTGGCGGTGGCGATGCCGAAGACCGGCACGGCGACGCCGACGGCCGCGTAGACGCGGCAGATCCGGTGCAGCAGCCGCGCCCAGGAGGCCGCCTGCGGGTCCGGCGGGTCGGCGAGCGCGCGGCGCATCACGGCCGGGAACATGCTGGCCGCCACCGTGATCGGGCCGATAGCGATGATCGCCGCGAGCACGTGCACGGCGAGGAGGAGCTTCGTCACCGCGACGACGGTAGGCGCCTTCCGCGCCGCGCGGCAGTGGCTGAAATGCCACATGCCAACTGATTCTCGCCAGGTGCCCTCTTGTTCGTTCTTCTTGCTGGAAAGACATGAATCAGGCGCGGCGCACCTGCGGTGGGAGTGTCCGGGCCGCGTCGGCGAGTGGTTGAATTCTCGCCATGCAGACCGTGGCCGTGCTGGCGCTGGACGGGGTGGTGGCGTTCGATCTCGCGACGCCGCTGGAGGTCTTCGGGCGGACGCGTCTGCCGGACGGGCGCACGCCGTACCGTGTGCTGGTCTGTGCCCTGACCGAGGAGGTCGAGGCCGGCGCGTTCACGCTGCGCGCGCGGCACGGCCTGGCCGACCTGGCCACGGCGGACACGATCATCGTGCCCGGCGTCGCGGACCCGCACGCGCCGGTGCCGGCCGAGGCGCTGGACGCGTTGCGCGCCGCCGCCGCGCGCGGGACCCGGATCGCGTCGATCTGCTCCGGCGCGCTCGTGCTCGCGCAGACCGGGCTGCTGGACGGGCGGCGCGCGACCACGCACTGGCTGGCGACCGGGCTGCTGGCCGCGCGGCACCCGGAGATCGAGGTGGACGCCGACGTGCTCTACGTCGACGAGGGCGGCGTGCTGACCTCCGCGGGCGCGGCCGCGGGCCTGGACCTGTGCCTGCACCTGATCCGGCGCGATCACGGCTCCGCGGTGGCGGCGGACGCGGCCCGGCTCTCCGTGATGCCGCTGGAGCGCGAGGGCGGGCAGGCGCAGTTCATCGTGCAGCCGCTGCCGGTCACGCCGCGCGGCTCGGAGCTGGAGCCGCTGCTGCGCTGGCTGGAGGAGCACGCGCATCGTGAGCTGACCCTGGACGACATGGCGCGGCAGGCCGGGATGAGCACGCGCACGCTGAACCGACACTTCCGGGAGCAGCTGGGCAGCACGCCGCTGCAGTGGCTGCTGCGGGCGCGGGTGCGGCGGGCACAGCACCTGCTGGAGACGACCGGGCACCCGGTGGACCGGATCGCGGGGCAGGTCGGTTTCGGCTCACCGACCGCGTTCCGGGAGCGCTTCCGGCGGACCGTGGGGACCAGCCCGGCCGCGTACCGGTCCGCGTTCCGCGCCCACCAACGCTAACGGGCTCCCGGACCACCCGGGCGATATTCCCGGATAACGGTAATAGGCGGCTTTCGTACACGCAGAATGCTCCTGTGTGGATCGATTCCTCTGGGGGTACACGGTGAAGTTCCGCTCGCTCGCCACCGCGGTCGTCACGGCCGCGCTCGTCACCGTCGCCACCCCGCCCGCCCCTGCGTCCGCCGCGGACTCCAGCACGTGCCGGCCGGGCATCCCACCGCGAGCCACGCCGACGGGCTCGTTCTACGCCGACCGCGGCGAGCTCGGGCCGGAGCAACTGCCGTCGGACGCGCCGACCGGCTCGCTGATGACCGGATATCAACGCTTCGGCGGGCTGGACCGGGACGCGTTCACGGACCGGTACCGCACGGCGCAGGGCTGGGTCCAGCCGCCGGAGGACGGCTTCCTGATCCTGCGCGGCGTCGCGGTGCGCTACGAGCAGACCATGGTCGAGGGGGCCAGGATCGACCGGTTCGGCCTCCCGAGCGGCCGTGACCTGGCGCCGGTCGACACGCTCTACCTGCAACGCGCGCTGCCGCCGCAGAGTCTGAACACACCGGGCGGCGCACCGGCGAGCAACTATCACGTGTACTGCGTGCTGCGCGCGTTCACGGTCGAGGCCGGGCCGGTGGCGCCCTGGTTCGGCCAGCCCGGCCTCGGCCTGAAGTACCGGCTGCACGCCCGTTTCCTCCCCGGGGCCGGCGACCGCCCCTCGGTCAGCTGGCTGCTGGAGAACGGCTACCTGGTCGAGGAGGAACCCGGCCGGTAGGTCAGTCGCGCGGGAGCGCGGCGCGGCGGCGGGAGACCTTGGCGACCGCGCCCCAGTCGAGGTCCGCGTCGCCGTGCGCGATCGCGTCCAGGAAGTGGTCGCGCAGGATGCCGGCGAACGGCATCGGGACGCGGGCGTCGAAGCCGGCGGTCAGGCCCAGCGTGACGTCCTTGAGGCCGAGCGGCAGGCGGAAACCGGCCGGCGCGTAGCGGTCGTTGCGGATCATCGTGCCGTAGGCGCTGTAGACCGGGCCCGGGAAGATGCTGTTCGTCAGCACGTCGACCAGCGCGCCCGGATCCACGCCGTGCGCCTCGGCCAGCGCGGACGCCTCGCCCAGCGCCTCGATCGCGGACGCGATCATGAAATTCGCCGAGATCTTCGCGACCACGGCCTGCTCCGGGCCGTCGCCGAGCGGCCAGGTCCGGCGGCCCATCGCCGCGAGCAGCGGGGACACCCGGTCCAGCAGCTCCGCGGGGCCGGACGCCAGGATGTTCAGGTTTCCGGCCGCGGCGACCTCGGTGCGGCCGAGCACGGGCGCGGAGACGTAGCCGATCCCGTGCGCGGCGTGCAGCGCGGCCGCCGCCGTGGCCAGCCCGACCGACACCGTGGCCATGTTGACGTGCACGGTCGCGGCGGCGCGGGACAGCAGCGCCTCGTCGAGCAGGACCGCGCGGACCGAGGCGTCGTCGGCCAGCATCGAGACGACCACGTCGGCCTGCCAGACCTCCGCGACGGACGCGGCCGCGACGGCGCCGTCCTCGACGGCGGCCGCGACCGGCTCCGGGGACCGGTTCCAGACACGCACGGCGTGGCCGGCCTTGATCAGGTTGGCGGCCATGGGCCGGCCCATGCCGCCGAGTCCGATGAAACCGACGTCCATTCCGGACCTCACCTTCGGGTTGTGCGATGTGCGATGGCGAGGGTACGTGATGCCACTCTGGCTGTGAGCGCTCACAGCGTACCGTCGAGGGCTTTTGAATTTCTGCAGAACGGTCTACTGTGAGCGCTCACAGTATTCATCGACAACCGTCATCATGAGGAAGGCAGAACCTCATGTCTCTGCGAACCGTCCTCGGCGCGCTGCTCACCGGCGTCCTCGGTGCGAGCCTGATCGCCGCCCCGGCCCAGGCCAGCACGCTCTCCATGCGCGGCGCCGACGTCTCCACGCTCCAGCGCGCCGCCGACCTCGGCGCGAAGTACTACACCGCGGCCGGGACCCAGGCCGACCCGCTCGACATCCTGTCCGGCGCGGGCGTCAACTACCTCCGGCTGCGGGTCTGGGTGAACCCGGCCAGTGGCTACAACAACGCGGCGAAGGTGCTGGCCTACGCGAAGACCGTGAAGGCGAAGGGCTTCAAGCTGCTCGTCGACTTCCACTACTCGGACACGTGGGCCGACCCGGGCGTGCAGACGAAGCCCGCGGCGTGGGCGAGCCACGGGCTGAGCGCGCTCGCCACGGACGTCTACAACCACACGTACGGCCTGTGCAACAGCCTGAAGGCGCAGGGCACCACGCCGGACAGCATCCAGATCGGCAACGAGATCAACGTCGGGATGCTGTGGAACGACGGCAAGGTGGTGAACAACAACTTCGGGCCGCTGGCGACCTTGCTCAAATCCGGATATAACGCGGTAAAAGCCTGTAACAGCGGCACGCAGGTGATCATCCACACCGCCAACTCGGACAGTCTCGATCATGCGCGCTGGTTCTACGACGGCATCCGGGCCGCGGGCGTGACCTGGGACGTGACCGCGCTCTCGTACTACTGCAACTGGCACGGCACGCTGTCCAACCTGACCACGGTCATCGCGGACACGCTCTCCCGCTACGGCAAGCCGGTGATCCTGGCCGAGACGGCCGCGCCGTTCACGACGGGCAACGCGGACAGCACCGGCAACAGCAT
This sequence comes from Catenuloplanes japonicus, assembly GCF_000717135.1. Lineage (GTDB taxonomy): Bacteria > Actinomycetota > Actinomycetes > Mycobacteriales > Micromonosporaceae > Catenuloplanes > Catenuloplanes japonicus. The sequence goes on along the minus strand of NZ_JNXY01000020.1, from coordinate 43,678 downwards.
CACCACCGCCTGCTCCGGCTACGCCGCGACGTGGGCCGGACAGGGCGCCGCGTTCACCGCGGTGCAGAACGCGGCCAAGGCCGGCGGCGCGATCGGCGTCTTCTACTGGGAGCCCACCTGGTACGCCGTGCCCGGCAACGGCTGGGACCCGTACAACATCAGCGGTTCCGGCGACGGCTGGGACAACATGGCGGTCTTCAACTGGACCGGCGTGTTCAACTCGCAGGTGCGCTGGATCAGCTGAGGCGACGGGCGGGGCCGCTGGACCCCGCCCGTCCTCGTCACGGCACCGGCCAGGCCCAGCTGCGGTTCCAGCCGCGCCCGACGCCGACACCCACGTGACCGATCCCGTTCCGGAGGATCACGGCGCCGTCCGGGAACGTCCGCATGCTCACCGTCGCGAACGCCGGCTCCAGCGGCAGCTGTCCCAGGCCCGGCTCGAGGAGCCACGAGCCGTCCGCCGGCGTCGCGGCGATGAGCGCGCCCTCGCCGACGGCCCGGAGCATCGACGCCGTCGCCGTGGAGGACCACGCACCCGTGGCCCCCTCGCCGTCCTTCACGGTCAGCGTCCCGCCGTCGTGGGTCAGCCTCCAGACGCGCACCGGGGCGGCGGTCACCACCCAGGCGTCGCCGTCGATCGCGGAGACGGTCAGCCGGAGGTCGTCGGCCGGGCTCTCCCGCTCCACCGGCGTGTCCCACGTGCGGCCGCCGTCCGCCGAGGAGCTGACCCGGTACCGGCGGGAGTCCGGGTCCCGGCCCAGCAGCCAGGTGCGGCCCGCGCCGTCCCGGATCAGCTGCGTGAGCCGGCCCATGCCCGCCGGCACCTCCGGCTTGACGATCGAGGTCAGGTCCGTCACCTCGGGCCGGTCGCAGGCCAGCGCCTCCTGACCGCCGTAGGTCTCCTGACCCGGGCACTCCAGGATCAGGTCGCCACCGAGCTCCAGCAGCAGCTCGGGCGGGCCGGGCACCGCAGGTGTCAGGATGCTCGCGCCGGTCTCCGGCAGCACCTGCGCGATCGACTCCGCGCCCGCCTCCCGCAGGAAGACGTTGCCGCGGGGGGAGACGAACAGCGTCGCGTGCGTGTAGCCGTCGCCGCCGCGCCGGATCTGCCAGGTCAGCCCGAGGTCCACGGAGGACGCCAGCTGGGAGTCGACGCAGACGTCCTCGCCGCAGCCCCCGTCCGCGTAGGCCCAGATCGTGCCGTTCGCATAGCCGAACTGCGCCGGCGCGCGCAGCTCCCAGTCCGGGAGCGGGATCTGGCCGATGTCCCGCTCCAGCGGCCCCGGCGCCGCGTCCGACGACGATCCGGCCAGCGTCAGCGCGCCGACCGGGGCGCCCACCAGCAGCACCAGCGCGCCGGCCACCATGCCGGTCCACGCCCGGCGCCCTCGCCGCCGGGTCAGCTCGCCGACCGGCGCCGGCCGGAACGTCGGCGCGACCGCGGCCTCGAAACGGGCGAACACGTCCTCCAGGTGATCAGCCATGGCGCACCTCCGGCAGCATCAGGATCGGGTTGTCGAGGCGGGCGGACAGCGCGGTCCGGCCGCGGGTCAGCCAGGAACGGACCGTGCCCTCGGCCACGCCCTCCTGCTGCGCGATCTCCGCGGTGCTCAGCCCGCCCAGGTAGTGCAGGACCACCGCGCGGCGCTGCCGGTCGGGAAGCGAGGCCAGCGCGCGGACCAGGTCGACGTGGTCCGGCTCCGGGCCGGCCACGTACTGTTCGCGCTGACCGGCCAGGTGCCGGAACGCGATCCGCACGCGGCGCAGCCGGCTCGAGGCGAGGTTCCACGCGACCCGGCGGACCCAGGCGACGGGCTCCTCGTACCCGCGGATGCTCTGCCAGCGTTCCAGCGCGCGGCAGAACGCCTCCTGCGTCAGGTCCTGCGCCTCCGCGTGGTCGCCGAGGTACGCGTAGAGCTGCACGGCCAGCCGGTGGAAGTGCCCGCGGTACAGCTCCGCGAACTCCTCGGGCGGATGGTCGACCATGGGCGCGCTCCTGTCGGGATGGGGACGTGTCACAGAGAACACGCGTCACCCGGCGGGATTGCTGCACTGTCCAAATCTCGCCATGTCGCCTCTGCGGCAGCCCGTGCGGTGGGCGACTCCGGCCTACCGCTTACAGACTGTTATCGACAGAGAGAGGTGAGCGCGGTGACCCCCTTCAGCGGCGACGAGGACGCCCCCTGGACGCCCCCGCCTGTGCGCCCGGTGGAACCGCCGCTCCCGCGACGCTCGTTCGCGCCGCGCCGGCCGTGGGCCGCACGTACCTGGTACCGGCCCGCCCCCGGCACACCCTGCTACTGCGGGTGTCCCGCGGCGAAGAGCTAGAGCCAGCCTCGTCTCGCCGCCTGGAACGCCAGCCCGGTCCGGGTGTCCACGCCGGCGATCGACATCAGACGGTCCAGGCGGCGCTGCACGGTACGGCGGCTGACGCCCAGCTGCGACGCGATCGACTTGTCCGGCAGCCCCGCCACGAACAGCGACAGCAGATGCTTCTCGGACACGTCCGCGTCCGACTCCTCGATCACGCCGCCGGACAGGCGCAGCGGCGTCGCCCGCTCCCAGTGCGACTCGAAGAGCGCCAGCAGCGCGTCCAGCAGCTCGCTGCGGCGGACCAGCGCCGCGGTCGGCTCCACGAAGCCGCGCTCGCCGTCCGGGACCAGCGGGCAGATCGCGGTGCGACGGTCCGCTATGGCCAGCCGGACCGGCAGCGCGGGCAGCGTGCGTGCCTCCTCGCCGAGCCGCACGCTCTCGGTGATGCCGGTCAGCTCGCCCGGGTCGGTGAGCAGGCCGCGCTCGTAGATCGCCCGGTACCGCACGCCCCGGCTGAGCGCGCCCGGCTCCTCCGTGTTCTCCGTACCGGGCATGGCCAGCGGATTCGCCCGGCAGAACCAGAGGATCTCCTCGCGCGCCTCCGCCTGCACGGTCCGCAGCCGGTCGCGCAGCGCGGTGCGCCCGTGCACGATCTCCACCAGCCGGTCCGCGTCCCGCCGCCGCGCCGTGTCCCGGAACTCCTCGGACAGCGCCGCGACCGCCCGCCGGGCGTCCTCCAGCGCGGCCTGGCGTCGCAGCAGCCGGTCACCGAGCGCGACATCCGGCGCCAACGGGACGAAGACCGTGGTCTCGCCCGCGCGCTCCGCCGCCAGCCCCTGATCGCGCAACGCGTGCAGCGCGCGGGCCGCGTCGTCCGGCCGGACCTCGGCCAGCCGGGCCACCTCGTCCACGCCGGCCGATGCCAGCCTGATCAGCACCCGGTAGACGCGGTCCTGCACCGGATCAAGCAGCGCCCCGTCCTCCATGACCACACTCTACGAAGGCCCCGCGCAATCCGGTCATACCGCCCCGGTCATCCATGTATCTGTATGGTGCATCCAGGTGCGGGTGCCGAAATGCGCGCACGCTCGTGACGCCGTGTGCGCGGCACGCGCCAGGAGTGCCGGAAAATTGTCCGGCGTGAGCAGCGCGGGCCCGGCCCCTTCCCGCGGCATCCGTCCCGGCGCTCCCGGCAAGCCCGTTCCCGGCAGGGTCGTTCCCGGCAGGGTCGCGATCGCGTGGGTCAGCGCGCCGTGGAAGACGTCGCCCGCGCCCAGCGTGTCCACCACGGACGTCTGCTCGACCGCGACCTCGCCGCTCGCACCGCCCGGCCCCCACCAGCGAATCGGCTCGCCACCTGCGGTGATGACGATCCACGGCACGTCCAGGCCCTCCTCGACCGGCCCGCCGCCGGGCACCCTGAAATCGGCCGAGCACGCCACCACGTCGATCAGCGGCAGCAGGCGCGCGGTCCCGTGCTTCCAACTGCCCGCATCCATCACGGTGGGAATCCCGTGCCGCCGCGCCGCCCGCAGCGCCACCTCCGCCAGCGCCGGGTGGTGCCCGTCCACCTGCAGCGCCGTGACCCCATCAAGATCAAAATCATTCGGGGGTACGAGGTGCGCGCTCCCCGCATTCGTCGAGATCACGGCCCGTGCCCCGGTGCCGGCCGTGACCAGGATGCTCGACACCGCCGGCGGCCCGTCCTGCGCCGCCGCCAGATCGTGCACCCGTACCCCGCACGCATCGAGATCCGCCCTGATCCCCGCCGTCAGCGGATGCCGTCCGATCCCGGTCCAGAGCACGGCCTCCCCGCCGAGGTGCGCGAACGTCACCGCCGCGTTCGTAGCCGGCCCGCCCGCCGCCACGGTCTGCCGCAACGCCGTGACCTTCTCGTTCTCCCCCGGCACCCGCGCCACCGACTGAATCACGTCCAGCGTGCACAGCCCCACGAAGACCCCGCTCACGGCCCGACCATAACGGCGCCGCTGCCGGCCGAGGTGCGCGCCCCGGCCGACGGTTGACCGAATCGTGCAGGATGAGCGGCTATGGACCAGCGACACGTGTTTCGCGAAGCCGCCCGCGAGCAGGGCCTGCCCGACGACCTGATCGACCGGTGGCTCCAGCACTCCCGCCCCCGTACGGAGCTGACCCGCGACGGCGACGGCCCGATCGCCGGCCGTTTCGGCGGCCGTCCCGCGCTCCCGGAAGACGTGGCCTGGCCCGACGGCCAGGTACACCTCGTCACCGTCGACCTGGCCGCACTCCCCGCCGGCAGCCACGACCTCGGCCTCCCCGCCGACGGCACGCTGATCCTCTTCTCCGAGATGGACATGTGCCCCGACGAGAGCACGCTCCTGCACATCCCCGCCGGCACCGCCGTCCAGGACCGCACCGACCACGACCACCACGTCTTCCCCCCGTTCCCGCTGCACGCGCGCACCGGCTGGAGCGTCCCCCAGGACCCCGGCCTCGACCTGCCCGACGACGTCGAAGAGGCGTTCACCGAGGCCACCGACGCCCTCTCCACCGACGACGACACGCTCTTCACGATCGGCGGCCACGGCGACGTGGCCACCAGCGGCGTCGGCCACCCCGTCCAGTCCCCGGCCACCGAGACCCTGATCGCCCAGCTCTTCCTCCCGTCCTCCCTCGTGGACGACGCCTTCGGCGGCGCCGACTGGTGGCACCTCTCCGCCGTCCTCGACACCCCCGACCTCCCCGCCCGCCGCTTCCACCTCACCCGCTTCATCCCCGACTGGCTCGGCTGACCCCACCCCGCCTCCGCCATCACCACCCCGCCCACCGGCCGAGACCCCACGCTCGCCCTCACCGCCACTCACCATCCCTCCGCGGCTGCCACCGCCCGGCTCCCTCCACGCGATTCCCGCCGCCCGATGCCTCCCCGCGATTCCCGCGTGAGGGGCCCGAGGTCGGTCCCGGCCTGGGGCTTGTCCCCCGGTCGCGTCGGGGGGAGGGCTGGACGAGAGGGGAGGTGGGTAGGTTTGGCGGACGCTACGGGGAGGGGTCGAATGACTACGGTAGTGATCGTCGGAGATGTGGGTGGCTGCGCGGATCAGCTGGCCGCCGTGCTGCCGGCGCTGGTCGAGGATCCGGAGGCCGCCGTGATTCAGGTCGGGGATCTGGTGGATCGGGGGCCGGACAGTCCGGGCGTGCTGAAGCTGGTCGGGGAGCGGCTGGCGGAGGCGCCGGAGCGCTGGATCCAGTTGATCGGCAATCACGAGGCGCAGTATCTGGGCGTGGTCGATCCGTTCACGCCGGAGCCGCTCGCGGCGGCGGAGTCGGCGCTGCTGAACGACTGGTGGCTGCGGGACCGGATGCGGGTGGCGGCCGCGGTACGGACCGCGCAGGGCGAGGAGCTGCTGGTCACGCACGCGGGACTGACCGTGGGATCGTGGCGGGAGCTGGGGTCGCCGGTGACCGCGGCGACCACGGCGGAGCTGCTGAACACCCGGCCGGACGCGCTGCTGCGGAGCTTCACCGGGCCGCTGTGGGCGGACGCCGGGCCGGAGCTCTACGAGGGCTGGCTGGGGGATCCGGCGTTCCCGCCGTTCGGGCAGGTGCACGGTCACGACACGATCGTGGACTTCGAGGCGCGGGCGTGGCGGTGCGGCGAGCGGATCCGGCAGCGGACCTCGGTGGACTGGGCCGCGCGGCACACGACCACCGTGATCAACCGGACGACGTTCATCGGGGTGGATCCGAAGCACGGGCGGCGGGGCGCGCCGGAGTGGTCTCCGCTCTATCTGCGCAACGCCACTCTGCTCACCTAGGCGGGCGGCTGGTTAGGCTCCCTTCATGAACGAGTGGCGCCACCTTCCCCCGACCGCCCGTGGCATCGCGGTCGCCGCCTCCGGCGCGGTCGAGGCCGCGCGTGCGAAGGACGCGGAGGCGTTCGACGAGGCGGTGGAGGCGCTGGCGGCGCAGGATCAGGAGCGGTCCGGGCTGGTGCTCGGCGCGGTGACGCGGCTGCTGGTGGAGGCGTCGCACCAGGACGGTGTGGACAGTGACGACGTCCGCGCGGTGCTGGCCCACTGCGTGCGCGAGGCGATGACCTGGCAGGCGGAGGTGGATCCGCAGGTGGTGCTGGTGCTGCTGGCCGGCGCGCTGGGCGTCTACGACCCGGAGGGTGAGGACGCGCCGCCGAAGGCGACGGCGCAGGCCCGGCACAGCGCGCTGCTGATCGCGAGCCTGTTGGGGACGCGGCCGTTCGCGGAGTACCTGGCGTTCGCGTTCGGCGAGATCTCACGCGCCGAACATCATGACTGAGTTCATCGATCTGGACGCGCCCGAGACCGCCGCGCCACGACCGCCGCGGGCCCGGGTCGTGCTCGCGGTGATCGCGCTGGCCGTGGCGGCTGCCGGGGGTGCGGCGTGGGGGCACGATCGGGCGCGGGCGCAGCGGCGGGCGCTGGACGAGGCGACGGTGGCGCTGGCCGTGGTTCCCGGGCGGCCCGGCGAGACCGGCGGAAATCTGCTGCACGCGCAGGTCACCGGCGTGATCACGCTGATCAACGCGGGGCCGTTGCCGGTGGAGATCCGGACGTTTCAGGGCGCGGGGGCGGGGATCACGCTGACCGGCATCGATCGGCGGCGGCGCATCGATCCGGGCGTCGCGTCCGGCATGCAGGCGGTGGCGGTGGTCGACTGCAACCCGGGTGTGCCGCTGACGCCGCTGCAGCTGGACGTGTGGGTGCGGACGGTCGACGACGTGGCGCGCGAGACGCAGCTGCCGCTCGGACTGAAGGGCTCGGCGTGGGACGACGCGGTGTCCGTGGCCTGCTCACCCCGGTAATCGGTTTCTCGAATCGTTCCAGATTCTGAGGTAATTCTGAGGTTGGCCGTCCCGATTCGAGGCTTACCCTGTCCATCGATACCGATGAATACGTAATCGGTATGTCGGGCCCCGTTCACCCCCAGGACCCCGGCTGGACACCTCGGAAGGACGTTACCCCATGTCCCGGCTCGTGCTGTTCGCGATCGACCTGGTCGCGGTGACCCTGCTGGTCTTCGGGCTCTACTTCCCACGCCACCGGCGCCGGGACCTCGTCGTCGCGTACCTCGGCGTCAACGTGGGCGTGCTGGCCGTGGCCGGGTCGCTGAGCTCCAGCAGCGTCGGCGCGGGCCTCGGGCTCGGCCTCTTCGGCGTCCTGTCGATCATCCGGCTGCGCTCCACCGAGCTGGACCAGCACGAGGTGGCGTACTACTTCTCCGCGCTCGCGCTCGGCATCCTCGGCCCGCTCAGCGGCGGCCCGTTCTGGATCGGACCGTCGCTGATGGCGCTGATCCTGGTGGTCATGTACGTCGGCGACCATCCCCGGCTGCTGCGCGGCTACCAGCGGCAGGTGATGGTGCTGGACAGCGCGATCGTCGACCGGACCGCGCTGATCGGGCACCTGGAACGGGTGCTCGGCGCGCGCGTGCACTCCGCCACCGTCGAGCGGATCGACCTGGTCAACGAGACCACCGTGGTCGAGGTCCGCTACTCGCACGCGCACGCCCCGGTCCGGGTGTTCCGGTGATCGACACGCTGGAGGCGGTCGGGCTGCCGGAGCTGCTGGAGAAGGCCGCGCTGCAGACCCGCGTCGACCGCAAGTACATGCTGCCGCTGCCGGACGCGATGGCGCTGCTCCCCCGGCTCGACCCGCGCACCCGCGTGCTGGAGATCGACGGCGCCCGCGCGTTCCGCTACGAGTCCGTCTACTTCGACACGCCCGACCTGGCCAGCTTCCGGCTCGCGGCACACCGGCGGCGGCGCAGATTCAAGATCAGGACACGGTTGTACGTGGAGTCCGCGCTCTGCTGGCTCGAGGTGAAGACCGAGGGCGGGCGCGGCGGCACGGTCAAGAACCGCCTGCCGTACCACCCGGGCGACCACGCCACGGTCGCGCCCGGCTGGTCGTTCGTCACCGGCGTGCTCGGCGACCGCGGGCTGACGCTCGCGCCGACGCTGGTCACCCGCTACCGGCGGTGCACGCTGCTCAACCCGGCCGGCGACTCGCGCGCGACGATCGACACGGATCTGCGCTGGGAGGCGCCGGACGGGCGCGGGCTCCGGCTGCCCGGGGTCGCGGTCGTGGAGACGAAGACCGGGTCGGCCGCGTGCCAGGTGGACCGGCTGCTGTGGGCGCACGGGCACCGGCCGGTGTCGATCTCGAAGTACGCGACCGGGCTGGCCGCGCTGCGACCGGAGCTGCCGGCCGGACCGTGGCGGCGGACGCTGCGGCGGCACTTCAGCCAACGCACCAACCCATAGAGCACCACGCCCTTCCCTGCCCCGGGCAGGAACCCCCTCCATCACGACAAGGACCCCGCATGCCACGCTCCACGCTCCCCAGAGTCTCTGCGCTCGCCGCCGTCGCCACGCTCGGCGTCTGGGCAGTCGCCGCCACCATGCCCACGGCCTCGGCAGCCTCGGTCGACGCCGCGCCGCAGGTGCTGGCCGCCGGCCCGGCCGCCGCCACCGCGCTCGCCGCGAACCAGGCCCACCACGACAGCGCCGCCGACCACGCCTGGAACGAGTCCGACGTCGCCGCCGTCTCGCTCACCGGTGCCTCCGCCACCACGACCAGCCCGAACGTGACCGTCTCCGGCGGCACGGTCACGGTGAACGCGGCCGGCACGTACCGTTTCTCCGGGTCGCTCACCAACGGCCAGATCGCGGTCAACAGCACCGGCACCGGCATCGTCCGGCTGATCCTCAACGGCGTCACGGTCGCGAACAGCACGTCCTCCGCCGTCAACGTGATCGCGGCCGACGAGGTCATGGTCGTGCTCCAGGCCGGCAGCACGAACCGGCTCAGCGACGCGACCACCTACAGCTACCCCTCCGGCGTGGACGAGCCGAACGCGGCGCTCTTCTCCGCCGCCGACACCACGATCACCGGCACCGGGACGCTGGCCGTGACCGGCAACGCGTACGACGGGATCGCCAGCAAGGACGGCCTCTACATCGACTCCGGCACGATCACCGTGACCGCGAAGGACGACGGCATCCGCGGCCGGGACTACGTCTACGTCGCGGGCGGCACGATCACCGCCACCTCGGCCGGCGACGGCGTCACCGCCAACAACGACGAGGACACCACCCGGGGGTACGTCTACATCGGCGCCGGCACGGTCTCCTCCACGTCCACGGCCGGCGACGCGATCAACGGCGAGACCGACGTGATCGTCACCGGCGGCGTGGTCACCGCGAAGTCCGGCGGCGGCAGCGGCGTCACGCCCGGCACCGCGTCCACCAAGGGCCTCAAGGCCGGCGTGCTCGCCGTGATCAGCGAGGGCCGGACCACGATCGACGCGTCCGACGACGGCATCCACTCCGACGCCGGCGTCACGATCGACGGCGGCACCGCCACGGTCGCGACCGGCGACGACGGCGTGCACGCGGAGACCGACGTGCGGATCAGCGCGGGCACGGTGAACGTCACCAAGTCGTACGAGGGGATCGAGGGCCTGAAGGTCTACCTCTCCGGCGGCACCGTCTCCGCCACCGCGTCCGACGACGCCGTGAACGCGTCCGACCCCACCACCGGCGAGATGCAGAACAGCCCGAACGCGCTCATCTCCGTCACCGGCGGCACGGTCACGGTCAGCGGCGGCACGGACGGCCTCGACTCCAACGGCGCGCTCACCATCGGCGGCGGCACGGTCGTGGTCGCCGGCTCGCCCACCCGCGGCGGCGGCGAGGGCGGCCTGGACTCCAACGGCGCGCTGACCATCACCGGCGGTGTGCTGCTCTCGGCCGGCATCAGCTCCACCACCAGCACGCTGCCCAGCTCGGGCCAGGGCTGGGTGCAGGTCACGTTCGGCGCGTCGCAGGCGGCCGGGACGATCGTGCACCTGGCCACCACGTCCGGCACGCAGATCGCGGTGTTCCAGTCCACGAAGGCTTTCCAGAGCGTGGTCTTCTCGTCGTCGCAGATCACCCGCGGCACCACCTACGCGGTCCGGACCGGCGGCACCGTCTCCGGCACCGCGGTCGGCGGCGGCCTCTACACCGGCGGCACGCTCTCCGGCACGCAGGTCGCCACCGCGGTCGCGGGCACGCAGTCCGGCGGGCGTCCCACGTTCGGCTGACCGCCGTTTATGACGCCCTCCGGCGGGTACCCGGAGGACACGCGATCCTCCCCCGGATAGCGCCCTTCCTTACCGGCCGCAGCGCCCCCTGCCCCCGCCGGGGTCGCTGCGGCCCCCTCCTGCGCCGGCTGACCGGCCCGTGCCGGGCCGTCGCACCGCAGGCCGCCGCGGTCAGGCGCCCCGGCGCTCCTCCGCGGTCAGCCAGGTGCCGGCGATCAGGCAGCCGACCGACGCGGCCGCGAGCAGCGCGAACGTCACCGGGAAGCCGCTCGCGACCGACACCGCGCACACCGCCGCCCCGGCCGCGCCGCCCACTCTGGACAGGATGCTGACCTGCGTGGTCCCGTCCGGCAGCTGCGCGGGCGACACTGCCGCATACGCGCCGGTCGTGCCCGCCACCATCACCAGCGCCGTCGCCGCGCCCCGCAGCACCAGCAGCGCCTGCAGCGTCACCCCATCAAGATCAAGAGCAAACGCCGTCGTGGGTACGCCGGTGAGCACCGCCCCCGCCACCACGACCGGCCCGGCGCCGTGGCGGTCCACGAGCCGCCCCGCGATCGGCAACCCGGCCACGGTCGCCAGCCCGGCCGGGATCAACAGCAGCCCGGTCCCGGACGGCGACGCCCCGCGGCCGGCCTGGAAGTACAGCGGAAGCACGATCTGCGCACCGAACAGCGCCGCACCGGAGAAGGCCACGACGACGGACGCGGCAGCGTACCGCCGAAGCATGAAGATCCTCAGGTCCAGGATCGGCCGGCGGTTGCCCCGGAACGCGAGCCATCCGCACACCGCCAGCGCGGTCAGCCCGGCGATCAGCGGAACCACCCGCCGCACCGCGCACGCATGAATGATCAGCGGCAGTCCGGTCGCGAGCAGCAGCAGTCCGGGCACGTCGAGCGCGCCGGCCGCGGCCCGGCTCCCGCGCTCGCGGGGCAGCAGGCGCGCGGCCGACCAGAGCAGCGGCAGCCCGAACGGCAGATTGACCAGGAAGATCCAGCGCCATCCGGCCGCGTCGATCAGCAGCCCGCCGGCGACCGGCCCGAGCACCGGGCCGAGCGTGACCACGAGCCCCAGCGTCCCCATCACCCGGCCGAGCCGCAGCGGCCCGACCATCCGCCCGATGATCGACTGTCCGGCCGGCAGCAGCAGCCCGCCCGCGCCCCCTTGCAGCACCCGTAGCCCGATCAGCCACTCCATGCTCCCTGCCAGCGCACACCCCGCGGACGCGACCATGAACGCGGCCAGACCCCCGAGCCACAACCGTTCCGCCCCGACGCGCCGCATCAGCCAGCCGCACGCGGGCAGCACCGCCGCGAACGCCAGCAGGTACCCGGTGGCGACCCACTGCGCCCGCGCCGGACCACCCCCGAACTCCGCCGTCAACGGCTCCAGCCCGAGCCCGACGACCGCCGCGTCCAGCCCACTCAGAAACGCCCCGCCCGACACCACCAGCCCGAGCCGCCAGGTCCGCCACGGAATCCGCTCCCCCACCGCGGCCTCCCTCCGCCCTCCCTTCATCGATACCGCGCATGCCGGGCACGCACCGCGCGCCCGGCATGACTCGCCGCTCAGGAAACGACCCGGGTCTCCGGCCGGTCGCCGACGATGCTGCCGGACTCGTCGACGAGCGGTGACACCGGTGACGAGCCGATCGCCGTGCCGTCCGCCGCGTACGCCGTCATCGTCGCCGCGGTTCCCGGTGGGATCCGGGTCTCGCCGAACCCGGCCGCGTCCAGCGGGACCGAGACCGGCGCACGCCCCGCCACCGTCACCGCGATCGTGGCCGCGCCGCGCGGCCCGATCAGGATCACCCGGTCCGTGGCGTCGTCCTCGCCCTCGGCGCGCAGCCACCAGCCGATCGGCCGCCGGTCCGCGCCGTCCGCGGGGAGCAGCAGCCGCAGGTCCTCGCGGAAGCCGTTCTGCCCGCCGTGCGCCGCGAACGCGAGCACGCCCTCGCCCGGCCGCTGCAGCGTGAACAGCGCGGCCTCCTGGCCGTTGATCATGCCGGTCCAGCGCACGCCGAGCTGGAACTCGCCGAGCGCCATGCCGCTGGCGTTCGCCTCGCTCTGCACCCAGCGGCCGAACGCGGACCGGTCGAACGGCCGGTCGCCGAGCGCGTCCGCGGCCAGCGTCTCGTACCCCGCGAAGTCCGGTGAGGGGCCGGACCAGCCCATGCCGACGCCGCCGACCTGGAAGCGGCTGCCGTCCTTGGTGATCGTCATGGTCAGTATCGGGCTCTGCGGCGCGGGCGGCAGCACCATCTCCACGACGCCGCTGCCCGGAACGCCGGTGATCGGCGGCCGGTGGTGCACGCGGCCGTCCGCGCCGTAGGTGAAGCCGTCGCTGATCGCCGCGGTGGTGCCGGACGGGCCGACCACGATCGCGTAGCCGGGCCGGTCCGCGGCGGCCATCGCCGCGGTGGCGGCCTGCTCGGTGCCGGCGACGTTCGAGATCTGCGTCATCCGGCGCGGCTCGGCGCCGGCCGGCCCCTCGTACCAGGCGAGCTGCGGGTCGGTCAGGAACCCCCAGCGCAACGGCACGTGGGCGAGCGCGAGGCGGACGTCGCCGAGGTCGCCGGCGTACAGAAATTTGATCTTGCTCCGGTCCGCGACCATCCAGTTCTCGCGCTGTTCCGGCATGTCCTGGATCGCGTCGCGCATGCCGTCCAGCCAGGCGGTGTCGCCGGCCAGCGAGCCCCGGAGCGGGCTGTCCAGCAGCGCGCCGTTGCTGGCCGCGATCGCGATGCCGGGCGCCCAGCCGGGCATCGGCACGCCGCCGAACTGCAGCAGGGCCAGCACGACCAGGCCGGCCGCCACCACGCCGACGCGGGCGCGCCGGGTACGGCGATGCCGCTTCTCCCGCCCGGCGAACGCCGGCCACGGGTCCTCGGGCAGGTCCAGCGCGGCGGCGGAGCCGGCCAGCCGGTCACGCAGTGTGGTCTCGATATTCATGCGCGGCTCTCCTGTAGCACGGCGGGAAGGGGCGTCTCGAGCTGCGCGCGCAGGCGTTGCAGGCCGCGCGACACCTGGCTCTTCACGGTGCCGACCGAGCAGCCCATGGCCGCGGCCGTGTCCGTCTCGGTGAGGTCCTCGAAGTAGCGCAGCACCAGCGCGGCCCGCATCCTCGGCGGCAGCGTGCGGAGCGCGGCCATCAGCTGTTGCCGTTCGAGCACCTGCCGGTACGGGTCCCCGTCCGCCATCCGCTCCTCCGGAGGCTGCTGGGGTATCTCGCCGTTGCCGCGCCGGCGCCGCCAGGAGATCGCGGTGTTGACCATCGCCTTGCGCACGTACGCGACCGGCGCATCCATCCGGGACACCCGCCGCCACTTGCGGTGCGTCTTCTCCAGCGCGGTCTGGACCAGGTCCTCCGCGTGGTTCCGGTCGCCGGTGAGCAGGTAGGCGGTCCGCGTCAGCGGCCCCCACTGCGCCCGGACGAACTCCCGGAACCCGTCGTCAGTTGACATCACACACGGCAAACGCCCCCAGCCCGTCCGATGGTTGAGAGCAGAACACGAAGAAGCCGGCCGCGGAAACCTCCCGCGACCGGCTTCTGCGCACGACGATCAGTCGGTGCCGAACTCCATCGCCGCCGCGTCCAGCAGCTGGTCGTCGGCGGGCGGCGTCGGGCTGGCCGCGATCGCGTCCGCGCCGCCGGCCGGCATGGTGCCGATCAGCGTGGTGGTGGACGGCTGGGCCGCGATGACCTGGGCGCCGCCGACGATGCCGATCCGCGCGTACTGCTCCAGCCGGGCGCGCGAGTCCGCGATGTCGAGGTTGCGCATGGTGAGCTGGCCGATGCGGTCGAGCGGGCCGAACGCGGCGTTCTCCGTACGCTCCATGGAGAGCTTGTCGGGGTGGTAGCTGAACTCCGGGCCGGTGGTGCTGAGGATCGAGTAGTCCTCACCGCGACGGAGCCGCAGCGTGACCTCGCCGGTGACGGCCGCGCCGACCCAGCGCTGGATCGACTCGCGGCTCATCAGCGCCTGCGGGTCCAGCCAGCGGCCCTCGTAGAGCAGCCGGCCGAGCTTGCGGCCCTCATTGTGGTAGGTCGCCAGCGTGTCCTCGTTGTGGATCGCGTTGACCAGCCGCTCGTAGACGATGTGCAGCAGCGCCATGCCGGGCGCCTCGTAGATGCCGCGGCTCTTCGCCTCGATGATCCGGTTCTCGATCTGGTCGCTCATGCCGAGGCCGTGGCGGCCGCCGACCGCGTTCGCCTCCAGCACCAGGTCGACGTCGGAGCCGAACGTCTTGCCGTTGATCGCGACCGGGCGGCCCTGCTCGAAGCGGACCGTCACGTCCTCCGGCAGGATCTCGACGGACGGGTCCCAGAACTTGACGCCCATGATCGGCTCGACCAGCTCCAGGCCGACGTCCAGGTGCTCCAGCGACTTGGCCTCATGGGTCGCGCCCCAGATGTTCGCGTCCGTGGAGTAGGCCTTCTCGGTGCTGTGCCGGTACGGCAGGTCGCGCGCCTGCAGCCACTCGGACATCTCGTGCCGGCCGCCGAGCTCGTCGACGAACGCGGCGTCGAGCCACGGCTTGTAGATGCGCAGCGACGGATTGGCCAGCAGCCCGTACCGATAGAAACGCTCGATGTCGTTGCCCTTGAACGTGGAGCCGTCGCCCCAGATCTGGACGCCGTCGTCGAGCATGGCGCGGACCAGCATGGTGCCGGTCACGGCGCGGCCGAGCGGGGTGGTGTTGAAGTACGCCCGCCCGCCGGAGCGGATGTGGAACGCGCCACAGGCGAGCGCGGCGAGGCCCTCCTCGACCAGCGCGGCGCGGCAGTCGACGAGGCGGGCGATCTCGGCGCCGTACTCACCGGCGCGGCCGGGCACGGAGGCGATGTCGGGCTCGTCGTACTGACCGATGTCGGCCGTGTACGTGCAGGGCACGGCACCCTTCTCGCGCATCCACGCGACCGCTACGGAGGTGTCGAGACCACCGGAGAAGGCGATTCCGACGCGTTCGCCGGCGGGCAATGACGTAAGCACCTTGGACACACCGGAATTATATGCAGACACACGTATGATCATGCAACTGGGATACTGAGACCGTGACGATCCGTGCGTTGATCTTCGACTTCGACGGCCTGCTGATGGACACGGAGACCACGCTGCTGGACAGCTGGCGCGCCGAGTGGCAGCGGCACGGGCTGAAGCTGGACCCGGCGGGCTTCTTCGCGGACCACGGCGGCGACGTCAGCGAGTCCCGCTACGCCGCGCTGGCCGCCGCGGTCGGCGCGCACTACGACCGCGAGGTCAGCCACCGGCGCCGCCAGGAGCACCGGCTCGCGCTCAACGCCGCGCTCGTCCCCGCGCCCGGCGTGCGGGCCTGGCTGGACCGGGCCGCCGCGCTGCACCTGCGCCTGGCCGTGGCCAGCAGTTCCCCGCTGCCGCACGTCGGCGCACTGCTGGACCAGGCCGGCCTGCGCGACCGCTTCGAGGTGCTGGCGACCGGCGACGAGGTGCCCGCGCACAAGCCCGACCCCGCGGTCTACCTGCTGGCGCTGCGCAAGCTCGGCCTCGGCCCGGCCTCCGCGCTCGCGTTCGAGGACACGCCGCACGGCGTCGCCGCCGCACAGGCCGCCGGTCTGCGCTGTGTGGCGGTCCCGAACCCGCACGCCGACCACGCCCGGTTCGGCGCCGCCGACCTGCTGCTGACCAGCGCGGCCGACCTCACGCTCGACGATCTGATGATCAAAATCAAATAGCCGTGGGTACGCCCGCCGCGTAGCCGTCCCGCTCCGTGACCGACGATCCGGCCGCGGGGCCCGGCGCCCGACGATCGGGCAAGCGCGCGAATCACCGCGGTCCTCGGCGCCGCCTACGGCCCGGAGAAGCCGGACGGGCCGGTCGCGCGCAGGGCGTACCCCCGTGGGTTCTTGATCTTCTGTTTCCTGCCGGCCTCAGGCCAGGTAGGCGAGCACCGCCAGCACGCGCCGGTGGTCGTCCGGGGCCGGCGGCAGATCCAGCTTCGTGAAGATGTTCGCGATGTGCTTGGCCACGGCCGCCTCGGAGACGACCAGCGCGCGGGCGATCGCGGCGTTGGACCGGCCCTCCGCCATCAGCCCGAGCACCTCCCGCTCACGCGGCGTGAGCCGCCGGATCGGCGCGCGGCCGTGCCCGAGCAGCTGACGGACCACCTCCGGGTCGATGACCGTGCCGCCGGCCGCGACCCGCCGCAGCGCGTCCTCGAAGTCGCGCACGTCCCCCACCCGCTCCTTGAGCAGGTAGCCGACGCCGCCGGCCGCGGACTCCAGCAGCTCGGACGCGTAGGTCCGCTCGACGTACTGACTGAGCACCAGCACCGGCAGGCCGGGCGTGGCCGCGCGCAGCCGGAGCGCGGCGCGCAGTCCCTCGTCGGAGAAGCCGGGCGGCATGCGCACGTCCGTGACCACGACGTCCGGCCGGTGCGCGGTGACGGCCTCGACCAGGCCGGGCGCGTCCGAGGCCTCCGCGACCACGGTGTGCCCGAACCGTTCCAGCACCCCGATCAGGCCGGCCCGCAGCAACGCGCCGTCCTCGGCCAGCACCACGGTCAGTGCGCCTTCCGGCTTCCGCGCACCGGTCAGTGGGGCACGCACGGAAGTTCCACCCGGACCAGCGTGGGCCCGCCCGCGGGTGAGGACAGCCGCAGCCGCCCGTCGCCGACCGCCACCCGGTCGGCCAGCCCGATCAGCCCGGACCCGGCGCCCGGTGCGGCCCCGCCCCGGCCGTCGTCACGTACCTCCAGCACCAGCACATCCTCCCGCAGCCGCGCGTGCACCGTGGCGCGGGCCGCGCCGCTGTGCCGGGCCACGTTCGCCAGCGCCTCGCAGGCCGCGTAGTAGGCGGTCTCCTCCACCGCGTTCGGCAACCGGCCGGGCAGCGCCACGTCCACCTCGACCGGCACCGGCGAGCGCCCGGCCACGTCCCGGACCGCCGCCTCCAGCCCCCGGTCCGTGAGCACGTGCGGGTGCACGCCGCGAATGAGCTCGCGCAGGTCGGCCAGCGCCTGCTTCGCCTGCCCGTGCGCCTCCGCGACGCGCGCGTCCGCGGCCGAACCCGGCTCCAGATCCAGCCGGGCCAGCCCGAGGTTCATGGTCAGCGCGACCAGCCGCTGCTGGGCGCCGTCGTGCAGATCCCGCTCGATGCGCCGCCGCTCCACCTCGAACGCGCTGAGCAGCCGCGCCCGGGACGCGGACACGTCCCGCAGCCGCTCGCCGATCTCCGTGTCACGCGGCGCCAGCACCGCCCGGGTGAGCGCGCCCCGGGCCGCCGCCCAGCAGGTCATCGGATAGGCCGCGACCGGCGTCATGACCAGCCCGATCAGCACCGGCACCGCGGTCCACCAGCCGGCCTCGTCCGTCACCCACCACGGCGAGCTGATCGCCACGCCCGGCACGCCGAGCGTGACCCCGAGCATGCCCAGGTCGATCCACCACAGCCCCGCCACGCTGAGCATCGTGTAACCGAACTCGCGCCAGGTCGCCTGCTCCCGGAGCCGGGCGAGCGGCCACTTCCGCCAGTTCCCCACCGGCCGGTGCGGGTTGACCGGCACGTCCGCGTCGACCAGCCGCAGCCGCCAGCGCTCGAACCGGGCCACCACCACACCGGACAGCACGAACGCGGGCAGCGCGACGAACCCGACCAGCAGGATCGCGCTGAGCGCGCCGCCCACGACCAGCACGAGCAGCCCCGTCATCGTGACCGCCCCGAGCAGCACCCCGCTCAGCAGGTAGGCGAGCGCCCGCCACGGCCACCACGACGCCAGAAACGCCAGTGGCCGCAGCGTCACCGCCTGCCACGCCGTCCGCACCATCACACCGTTTGACGCTACCGGCGCGATCCCGTCCCGTCGCTAGTGCAGGCTCTACCCCAGTTCGCATCCGAAGCGGGTGCGCAGGCCCTCGCGTCCGGCATCGGTCACCCGGACCGCGCGGCTGGACCGGTCGCGGATCAGCCACTCCAGCTCCACCAGCCTGGTCAGCACGGCCGCGCCGAGCGCGCCGGCCAGGTGGTGGCGGCGCTCGCTCCAGTCCAGGCAGGGATGCGCGAACGAACGCCGGGACCGGCCCGCCGCGCCCACGTCCACCCCGAACGAGGTCAGCGTGTCCGGGTCGAGCAGGGGAAAGCCGTCCGGCCCGAGGATCCCGCGGGAGACGAACGCCTCGGCCAGCCGGACACCCGCGTGCCCGGCAAGGTGGTCGTAACAGGTGCGGGCCGCACGCAGCGAGGCCGCCACGCGAGACTGGCGCAGCGAGCGCACCGGCCGCACCGGCGCCAGGACCGCCAGCGCCTCGAACGCCCGCCCCGCACGCTCATCCGCCAGCCGGTAGTAACGATGCCGCCCCTGCGCCTCGACGGCCACCAGGTCCGCCTCCAGCAGACGCCGCAGGTGAGCGCTGATCGTGGCCGCCGTGACGTCGCAGGCGCGGGCCAGCTCACCCGCGGTCAGCGCCCGGCCGTCCAGCAGCGCCGCGATCACGGACGCACGCGTCCGGTCCGCGAAGAGCCCCGCCACCGCCGCCACGTCCGCATCCATATTTCGACCGTAGCGCAAATATCGTGGCCGTACGGTCGAGCCATGATTGCCATGATCTTCGAGTTCTGGTTCGACCCCGGTGATCCCGCCGCCCACCGCGAGTACCTGGCCGAGTCCGACCGCCTGCGCGCGCTCCTGCCCACCATCCGCGGCCTGGAGAAGATCGAGAAATTCCAGAGCGTTTCCGACCCTCACCGGTACGTCGCGATCGCCGCCTTCGAGGACGAGGCCTCGGTCGCCGCCTGGCGCCGGAACCAGGACCATCGCCGCGCCCAGGAACTGGGCCGGGACCGCTTCTTCGCCGGATACCGCCTCCGGATGGCCGAGGTCGTCCGCGACTACGGCCTGGAGGCGTGATGTTCGACCTGACCATCCGCGTGGCGGACCACGTCGGCGCGCTGGCCGAGATCGGCGAGGCCCTGGGCGCCGCCGGCGTCAGCATCGAGGGCGGCGGCGCCTTCGGCCCGGTGGCACACTTCCTGGTCGCGGACCCCGAGGCAGCGCTGCGGGCGCTCGGCCCGGACCGGATCATCGCCGTCCGCAAGCCGCTCGTGCAGCGCCTGGACCAGGAGACGCCCGGCCAGGTCGGCGCGCTCACCCGTCTGATGGCCGACGCCGGCATCCGCATCGATGCCCTCTACAGCGACCACACCGGAAACCTGATCCTCCTGGTCGACAACCCCGAAGCAGGCGCCACCGTCTCCGCCACCTGGACAGCCCACCAGCAAACCTCGACGACCACGAACTAGCGCCCGGTCCTCTCCCGTTCCCGCACAGCCGCCAGCACCACGCCCCGCCCTCATCCCGCATACCAAGGGAAGTATTCCAATATTCAGGACTCAAGATCCTTGCGTACGCCACCGCTGTTATTCCGGCCGAATAACAGCGGTGGCGTACGCAAGGATCTTGGGCGCTCTCCCGCCGCAGCCCGGACAGGCATTTTGCCCTATATGCGCAAGCGCCCATGGGGCAGACAGGCCGCACGAACCCCAGCCACCGAGGCATCTGCAGCTGACGCTCGTTCCCCTGCATCGGAGCCCCAGCGCTCCTGCCGGAAGCAGAACAGCACCAGCCCGCCTAAAGCAACCAATACGCCGAAATTTCGGACGCGGAGAGCGCAGAGAGCGCAGAGAGCGCGGAAGGCCCGGAAGTAGCCGATCGCCGTAACCCGCACAGGTCTGCCGGACCACGACGCAACCGGCTCCTCGCGTCGTGCGGAGCGCCAGCGGAGCCCGGCGCGAGGTTTGCCCGCGGGAGCAACGCTGCCGGACCACGCCGGAAGCGGGACATGAATTAGATCTTGATCTGGCTCGGCCCGATGATCCCGCGGGGCCCTGAGGGCCGGGACCTCCGGCCCTGTCCGTGCGCAGCGGGCACGACGACGCTGGCAGGTGACGATGGAAGGGAGGCCGGTGATGACGGCACAGGTGCAGGCACGGGCGGAGGCGCGGCCAGGGGTGGCGGAGCGCGAGCCCTGGCGGGGCTTTTCTGACGGTGGCTGGCGTGCGGCGATCGACGTGGCCGGGTTCATCCGGGAGAACTACACGCCCTACGAGGGCGATCACCACTTCCTGACCGGCGCCACCTGCCGCACGCTGGACGTCTGGGCGACGCTGCAGGCGATGTTCCCGGCGGAGCGCGAGCGCGGGATCTACGACGTCGACGCGCGCACCCCGTCGACGATCACCAGCCATCGCCCCGGTTACATCGACCGCGACAACGAGCTGATCGTGGGCCTGCAGACGGACGCCCCGCTGCGCCGCGCGATCATGCCGAACGGCGGCCTCCGGATGGTGGAGAACGGGCTCAAGGCCTACGGCTACGCGCTGGACCCGCGCGTGAAGGAGACGTTCGGGACGTACCGCAAGACGCACAACGAGGCCGTCTTCGACGCCTACCCGCAGGCGGTGCTGCAGGCCCGGCGGTCGCACATCATCACCGGGCTCCCGGACGCCTACGGTCGTGGGCGGATCATCGGCGACTACCGGCGGGTGGCGCTCTACGGCGTGGACTTCCTGATCGCGGCGCGGCAGCGGACCAAACTGGACCTGGACGCGGCCCGCTCGACGGAGAACGTGATCCGGGACCGTGAGGAGCTGGCCGAGCAGATCCGCGCGCTGCGTGAGCTGAAGGAGATGGCCGCGGGCTACGGTCACGACATCTCCGGGCCGGCGACGAGCGGGCGCGAGGCGATCCAGTGGCTGTACTTCGCCTACCTGGCCGCGACGAAGGAGCAGAACGGTGCCGCGATGTCGCTGGGCCGGACCGCCACGTTCGTGGACGTCTTCCTGCAGCGGGATCTGGACGAGGGCACGCTGACCGAGATCGAGGCGCAGGAGCTGGTCGACGACTTCGTGATCAAGCTGCGGATCGTGCGGTTCCTGCGGACGCCGGAGTACGACGCGCTCTTCTCCGGCGACCCGACCTGGGTGACGGAGAGCCTCGGCGGTCTCGGCGCGGACGGTCGCCCGCTGGTGACCCGGACCAGTTTCCGCTACCTGCAGACGCTCTACAACCTGGGCCCGGCGCCGGAGCCGAACCTGACCGTGCTCTGGTCGGCACGGCTGCCCGAGGGCTTCAAGCGGTTCTGCGCGCAGGTGAGCCTGGACACGAGCGCGATCCAGTACGAGAACGACGACGCGCTGCGCCGGGAGTACGGCGAGGATGCCGCGATCGCCTGCTGCGTGTCCGGCATGCGGGTCGGCAAGCAGATGCAGTTCTTCGGCGCGCGGGCGAACGTGGCGAAGGCGCTGCTCTACGCGATCAACGGCGGCCGGGACGAGATATCCGGCGAACAGGTGGCACCGGCGACAAATCCCGTTAAATCAGATGTCCTCGACTTCGGCGAGGTGGTCACGGCCTATGAGCGCACGCTCGACTGGCTGGCGGAGACCTACGTCGACGCGCTCAACGTCATCCACGCCATGCACGACAAATACTCCTACGAGCGCCTGGAGATGGCGCTGCACGACTACCCCGTCCACCGCTTCCTGGCGACCGGCATCGCGGGCCTGAGCGTGGCCGTCGACAGCCTGTCCGCGATCCGGTTCGCGACGGTGAAGCCGATCCGGGACGAGACCGGCCTCGCCGTCGACTACGAGATCGTGGGCGACTACCCGAGCTTCGGCAACAACGACGACCGGGTGGACGCGATGGCCACCTGGCTGGTCGAGACGTTCATGTCACGGATCCGGCGGCAGCCGGCCTACCGGGGCGCGGAGCCGACCATGAGCGTGCTGACGATCACGTCCAATGTGGTCTACGGCAAGCACACCGGCAACACGCCGGACGGCCGCCGCGCCGGGCAGCCGTTCGCGCCGGGTGCGAACCCGATGAACGGCCGGGACAGGCACGGGCTGGTCGCGGCCGCGCTCTCGGTGGCCAAGCTGCCCTACGCGTCCGCGCGCGACGGGATCTCGCTGACCTGCACGGTCACGCCGGACGGGCTCGGCCACACGCGCGAGGACCGGATCAGGGACCTGGCCGGCGTGCTGGACGGGTACACCGGGACCGGCGGCTTCCACATGAACGTCAACGTGCTGGACCGCGCGACGCTCGAGGACGCGATGGAGCACCCGGAGAAGTATCCGCAGCTCACCGTGCGGGTGTCCGGTTACGCGGTGAACTTCGTGCGGCTGACGCGGGAGCAGCAGCACGACGTGATCTCCCGGACGTTCCACGGGAAGCTGTGAGGATCGAGGGGGCCGTCCACTCGTTCGACACGTCGATCGGCGTGGACGGTCCGGGCACGCGTTTCGTGGCGTTCCTGGCCGGCTGCCCGCTCCGCTGCCGGTACTGCCACTCCCCCGACACCTGGTACCGGCGCAGCGGCACGCTGATGACCGTGGACGACCTGATGTCCCAGGTCGCGCGGTACGAGCGGTTCATCAAGGTCAGCGGCGGCGGCGTGACGCTGAGCGGCGGCGAGCCGTTGCAGCAGGCCCGGTTCGCGGAGGCGTTCCTGCACGCCGCGAGGATGCGCGGCCTGCACACCGCGCTGGACACGTCCGGCTTCTACGGCGACCGCGCCTCGGACGCGCTGCTGGACGCGGTCGACCTGGTGCTGCTGGACGTGAAGTCCCGGGATCCGGCCACCTATCGGCGGGTGACCGGGACCGGCGAGGTCGCCCCCACGCTGCGCTTCGGCCGTCGCCTCGCGACCCTGCACAAACCGATGTGGGTACGGTTCGTGCTGGTCCCGGGCCTGACCGACGACCCGGCGAACGTGGCCGGCATCGCGGACTACGTCGCGGAGCTGCCCACGGTCGAGCGGGTGGAGGTGCTGCCGTTCCACCGGCTCGGGCAGCACAAGTACGAGGCGATCGGCCTGGAGTTCCCGTTGCGGGACACGGTGCCGCCGGCCGAGGAGGCGGTGGAGGCCGCGCGCGACATCTTCCGCGCGCGCGGCCTGACCGTCACGTGAGCCTTCTACTTGAGGCGGTGCAGCAGGCCGAACGGCTCGGCGAGCGCGCCGTCCTGGGCCAGCGCGCGGAAGTCGTCCTCGACGTCCGCGCGGGTCAGCGCGCCGGCCCGGACGGCCGCGCACCGGACCACGTGCCAGAGGAACACGTCCAGGTTGTCGAAGCGGGTGCCGGCCTCCAGCACCTCCTCCTCGTGGAACCAGACCGCGACCTGCCCGTTCTCCAGCACCACGTAGTAGTTGCCGTCGCCGTCGGCGCCGAGCGCGTACACGTCGTCGTCGGTCAGCTCGGTCTCGTAGTCGGAGTCGAGGATGCCGCAGTCGTTGGCCTCGAAGTCGAAGCCGTACGACCAGTCGTACATGTCGAGCATCTGCGGGAACGTGCCGGTGCGCACCCGGCGGTCCAGGCCGGTGAGCGCGGCCGCGTCCGCCGGGCTCATCCGGGCGGCGAGCGGCGCGACCGGACGGGTGTCCGCGGGGACGGAGACGGCCGATGCGCCGGGAAGCCAGCGGGCCAGGTCGGCGTCGAGGTCACGCTCGACGTATCCGGTGAGGTCAGCCACGGTGAGGGTCACCAGCGGAGCGTAACCAGCCGCCGCCAGGGGTGTCAGCTGTCCGAAAGGATCGCCCCGGGTCAGCCGCCCGCGCGGATCGGCTCGTCGAGGACCAGCCCGCGTTCGGTGATGAAGTCGACCAGCACGCGCTCCTGCTCCTCGGTGAGCGGCTTGCGCGGCACGTCGAAGGACTGGCCGCCGGCCTCGGCGCGGAAGAAGTAGGCGTCCGGGATCTTCACCGCGTAGCGGATCGCGGCCCAGCTCCACGACGTCCGGCCGATCGGGGTGGTGGCCTCCAGGGCCTCGTCCGTGATGAGCCAGTCGCGCGGCGAGCACCAGGACGCGGGCACGACCGTCTCGGCCTCCCAGCGCTCCCGGGCACGGATGCACAGGCCGGTCGCGATCATGATCAACGCGAGCCCGCCCAGCGCCAGGTCGTTGGGGACGCCCCGCATCAGCAGGGCGGAGACGGCCCAGACCGCGCCGGCGACGGCCAGCAGCACCGCGCCGACCAGGCTCGGCATCGCGGCCAGCCGGGCAGTCGACGCCATCTGCTGGCGGAAGTACTCCCGGGGGCGAGCGTACGTGAACTCGATTCGCACCGCCTGATCGTAGGGTGTCGCGCGAATCGGACACTGTGGAGGCCGCGACCGGATTCGAACCGGCGTGCCGCGATTTGCAGTCGCGTACCTCACCACTCGGACACACGGCCGTGCGGGCGGCAGGATTCGAACCTGCTCAGACGCAGTGCAGCCGGTTTACAGCCGGCCCCGACTCTCCAACGTCGGCGCGCCCGCGAGGGGCCGGTCCGGCGCGTGCACGCCGGACCGGGTGTTGCGTGGAGTCGACAGGGCTCGAACCTGCCACCTCTGCAGTGCGAAAGCAGCGCTCTTCCCGATGAGCTACGACCCCTCCGTGCCCGGGATGCGATTCGAACGCACACTGTCGCCGCCCTGAACGGCGCGCCTCCTGCCAGTTGGGCTACCCGGGCCCGATGTATTCAATTGCGTGCCTCCGGCGCGATTCGAACGCGCAACACCGGCGTCCTCAACGCCGTTCCTCTACCAATTGGGATACGAAGGCATGGTGATATCAGGAATTGGGAATTGAATTGACCGGGGCATGAAAAAACCGCCCGGTCCCGGCTGTCGGGAGGGGCGGCGTGGTCTCGCGCTGACGCTGGTCAGCTGAGATAACCGCCCCGATCGGCAAGGAGGGCCTGATATAGACAGTCCAGGTCCAGCCGCGCCGCGGCAGCCGCCGCGAGAAGCTTCTGACCCGACATGACTAGTCTCCCTACAACTCGCCTTGGTCTCCGGACCTCCCGGAGCCACCCCCCCCCGGCGGCTCTTACTCCTCGCCCAGCCAGAGCCGGTCGCAGACCGCCGCCAGGCCCAGCGTCAGGTGCCGGCGATAGGTGCTGAACGGCAGGCCCAGCCGCCGCGCCGCCGCCTCCTGCGTCGGCGCGCCGCTCAGGAACGTGGTGGTCAGCACCCGATGCTGCTTGGCCGTGCGCGCCTGCCGGCTCAGCGCCTCCACCGCGGACGCCAGCGTCGTCCGGAGCGCCGCGACCGGGTCCGCCGCCTCCCGTACCAGGCCGGTGCGCAGCAGCGCGCTCCCGGCCAGCCGTTCCGGCCGGCGCCAGACGCGCAGCGCGGCCCGCACCTCCGCGTCGAACTCGGCCCGGGTCAGCACGGTCAGCCCGGACTCCACGCGCGGCGGCAGCGCCTCCACCGGGCGCGTGGAGTTGCCGGCCAGCCACTCCGCCGCCGGCGCGGCCCGCCAGTCGTGCGCGTAGATCTGCCGCTCCCGCCCGCCCGTGATCGCGGTCAGGCCGGTGGACGTCATGTCGAAGTAGCGCAGCGCGCCGGTCCAGGTCGCGGGATCGTCCGTGGCCAGGAACGACCACCCCGGGCCGTCCGCCCGCACGACCCGCCCGAGCACCCGGTAGACGGCCAGATCCTGCACGGCCGCGGCCCGGCGGCGCTCCTGCGGGTCGGCCAGCCGCTCGCCGGCCGGGCGTTCCGCGGCCGGGGCGCCCGCGGCGGGCCGGGCCACGAAGCGCAGCACGTCCAGCTCGTCGCCGTTGCCCAGCGGCGCGGCCGTGTGCGTGTACGCCCACGCGGCCGCCAGCACCGGGTCGCGCTCGCACTCGGCCGCGTCCTCCGCGCCGAGCCGCAGCAGCGCGGAGAAGCCGATCAGCCGGCCGCGGCGCGGACGCGGCTCCAGCGGATGGAACGGCCCGCCGCGGTTCGTGTCCAGCAGCGGGATCGGCTCCTCCCACCGGTACGCCCGGAACGCGGACGGCTGTCGCGCGAACCAGTACGCCACCAGCTCCGGCTCGTCGCTGAGCGCCAGCAGCACGGGCAGCTCCGCCGGGTCGACCGCGTCCTCGTAGACGCCGCTGGTCGCGAGCGCGCCGTCGTCCGGGCCGGTCGGCTGGCCGAGGATCGCGTCGTAGAACGCGGTCGCGCCGAACCGGCGGTGCAGGTAGCCGAGCATGACCATGGCCGGCATCACCGCGTCCCCGGCCGCGACCCGGGCGCGCGCGAACAGGTAGTCACGGAGGCGCGCGTGCAGCGCACGGTGGCCGTCCGGGTCACGCATCGCCAGCTGCGCCTCGACCGTGTGCCGGACCGCGCCGTTCGGCACCAGCCCGAACGGGGACGCGTGCATGAACGGCCGGGTGCGCAGCCACTCGAACATCGCGGCCGCCTCGTCGCCGGTCACGGCACGCAGCAGGTCTTCGGTGATGACCACGGAGTGCGCCGCGGCCTGCAGCGCGAGCCGGTGCGTGGCGGACGGCATCGGCCCGGCCAGTGCCTCGACCACGCGGTCCAGCAGCTCGGCCGGGGGTGCCCAGCGCTCGCCGTCCACGGTGGAGTACCCGGCGGTGCGGGCCGCGAGCGTGAGCGCGGACGGGTTCCCACCGGCGAACGCGATCATCTCGTGGCGCAGGTGCGGGGCCACGCCGAAGCGGTGCAGCAGCGAGCCGGCGTCCGGACGGCTGAGCGGGCCCAGCGACAGCGGGCGAATCGCCTGGGACCAGCCGGGGTCCGCGCTCCACCGCGTCACCGGCGAGCGGCGCGCGGTCAGCACCACGCGCGCGTCGACCGGCAGCCGGGGCAGCAGGCCGTCGACCAGCCACGCCTCCAGGTCCGGAATCCGGTCCGCGTCGTCGATCAGCACCACGGTCGCGTCGTCGCCGTCCGGGCCGTCGTCTCCGGTCCGGCCGCCGTCGACGGTCAGCACGGTCCGCCCGGCCGCCCGCGCCTCCTCGGCGAACCGGTGCAGCAGCGCGGTCTTGCCGATCCCGGCCGGGCCCTCGGCGACCAGCAGCACGTGCGGGCTGTCCGGGCGCAGCAACTCACGGAAGGCCGCGATCTCCGGCTGCCGGCCCAGGAACGTCTGCCGGTAGGTCAGGCGAAGCCGGTCGGTGACGGAGCGGATTCCGAGGGTGCCCAACGTTCTCACAGCACTCACTCGTCACACCGTAGAGTCACCGCGCACCAGGTTCAATCTGCGGAAAGTGATACTTGGCGTTACAGAAACCCGTCCTTTCGCATACCAGGAGTTATATTGCCCGGTCGTGGCCGTCACAGTTCGTAGGGGAGATCATCCAATAGGGACGAACGCCATACTTGTCGGATGAGATACATCCACCTGGTCCGGCACGGCGAGGCAGACGGCGGCGTACTCACCGGGACCGGACGCCGGCAGGCCACGGCCACCGGGAAG
This sequence comes from Catenuloplanes japonicus, assembly GCF_000717135.1. GTDB lineage: Bacteria > Actinomycetota > Actinomycetes > Mycobacteriales > Micromonosporaceae > Catenuloplanes > Catenuloplanes japonicus. The sequence goes on along the minus strand of NZ_JNXY01000020.1, from coordinate 16,028 downwards.
CGGCTGGCGGCGCTGCCGATCACGGCACTGCACCACGGGCCGCTGCCGCGCGCGGCGGAGACCGCGCGGCTCATCGCGGCGGAGCTGCCGGGCGTGCCGGTGCGCGAGTCAGAGGCCTGCGGTGACTACATCCCGCCGGTCGGCGACCGGGCCGCGCTGCCCCGGGTCTTCCAGGACTTCCTGGCCGGGGTCACGGACGAGGAGTACACGTCCGGGGAGGCGCTGGCCCGCGCCGCGCTCCGGGAGCACGCGCGGCCGGCGGACACGGAGACGCACGAGCTGATCGTCACGCACGCGTTCACCGTGGGCTGGTTCGTCCGGGACGCGCTGGACGCGCCGGAACCACGCTGGCTCGGCCTCAACGCGGTCAACTGCGGGCTCACCACGATCCTGTACCGGCACGGCCGTCCGCCCGCGCTGGTCGCGTTCAACGAGGTCAGCCACCTGTGATCTGCGGCTCACCCGACCGCTTATCTTGACAAACGCGTGCAACAGGAGGCGTAGCCCGGGTGCCGTATCCTTCCGAGCCATGCAAGAGACAGCCCGCTTAGCCGGTTTCTTCGCAGCACACGCCATCTGGAACGTGTCCGGTGGCGACCCGCTCGTCCCGCTCATGGGGTACGAGCAGGCCGGCGGTGACCGCGCCGTGGCCCGGTTCACCGACGAGGACCCGACCATCTCGGCCCTGACCGGCCAGGAGGCGCTCGAGTCCAACGAGTTCGCGGCCACGCGTGCCGCGCTCGTCGTCGAGGGGTTCATCCACCTGGCCGCCACGCCGCGCACCGACGCGCTGATCGTGCGCGCCGTCTCCTACTTCCCGGAGCGGTGTGCCATGGCGGTGGCGGTCCCGTTCCGTCCGCACACCGACAGGGACGGGTTCGCCGTGCACCGCCCGAGGTTCCTCGGCTTCGACAACGTGGAGCGGGAGGAGTTCCTCAAGATCGCCGACGCCTTCCACGAGGGCGTCCACTCGCACGAGGAGGCGTCCGGGGTCTGGAACGCGTCCCTGGACGAGTCGATCTAGATCAAATCCAGAAACGCAGCGGGGGTACGCGTACCCCCGCTGCGTTTTTTGGTGCTTCTTGCCCGTCCTACTTGGCGTCGAGCAGGTCGACGATCGCGGCGGAGGCGCGGAAGTACTTGTTCCGGCCCAGCTCACCGATCGTCTTGATGCCCAGGGCGTCGCGCAGGTGCTTGGCACCGTTCTCGCTGATGCCGGCGAGGGCCGCGACCGGCGCGGCCGCGATCTCCTCGAGCGACTTGTCCTGGTACTCCTTGTCAACGATCTTGCTCAGGTCACCGGTGACAGCCATGGATCCTCCAGCCACTTCGCTTATGGAACGGCGCGAACGCTAGCAGACCGATCTTGACGTTCCGTTACCGACGATCGGGGCACCGTCCAGGTGGGACAGTGCCCCGGCCGTCACCGGCACAAACCCTCAGCGACGTTGCAGGGCGAAGATCCCCCAGCCGAGGTACGGCCGCTGCCAGCGCACATGATGCAGCTGGGACCGGGTCAGGTCGGACCTCATCTCCGGCGCCAGCGGATCGCCCGGATTCGCGTCCAGCCACTGCCGCATGTTCATCCAGCTCGCGGCCACGTAACGATCCCAGCCGCGCTCGTCCGCCGTGATCATCTCGACCACGTCGTAGCCCAGCTCGTGAAACCGCTCGACCTGCCCGCGCAGAGACAGGCAGTCCACGCCGTGCAGGTCGCCGAAGAGCGCGGTCACGGCCTCCGGCGGCGGGTCGGCCCGCCAGTAGACGTCGCCGACCAGCAGCAGCCCCTTCTCGCCGGCGCTCTGTTCCATGAGCCGGATCGTGCCCGGCGTGTCACCGCCGATCCAGGTCGCGCCGATGCAGGCGACCACGTCCACCGGCGCGTCCGCCACGTGCTTCCCGGCGTCACCGTGCACGAAGACGACCCGGTCCTCGACGCGCAGCTCGGCCGCCCGCGCACGCGCGGCGGCCAGGAACGCGGTGCCGATGTCCACGCCGGTGCCGACGATGCCGTGGTCGCGGGCCCAGGTGCAGAGCAGCTCGCCCTTGCCGCAGGCGAGATCCAGGACCGTGGTCCCGGACGGAAGTCGCAGTGCCGCGCCGAGCGTCGCCAGCTGCGACGGCTCGATCGGGTTCATGACCCGCTGGCTACTCTCCCGGACGACGAAGTAGTTCGGAATATCCACTCTCAGGTGTCCTCACGTCTCGGTTCTCGGTCTCCTCCACTGGCCCGGCACCGACGACGGTCATAGGTCACCACTCCCTCATTCCTCAGGTTTCCCGCAGGCTACGCGCGCCCCGCCGCGCCCGCGACGGCTTTTCACCGCGCCTCACCCGGGTGCCGGGTCACCGCACCGCGGGGCGCGACGACCCGGCACCGGCCTCGGGCGTGGTCACGCCCGGGGACACCGGCTCGCCGGAGCGCGGCCCGCCCGCGGCCGCCCGCACTGCACGAGGACGGCCCCCTCGGGCTCAGAGCTCGAGGGGGCCGCGGCGCGGGCCGTACCATGTGATGCTTCTAAGGGTTTTCCCAGCCCAGACGCGTGGCGGCGGCGTCCCAGGCGGCCTGGTCGCCGGTGGGCTCGTAGCGGACGAGCGGCTGCGCGTCGCGCAGCAGCGCGCGCAGGTCGGACAGGGACGGGCCGGTCGCGCCGGCCGCGCGGGCCTGGACCAGCACGTTGCCGAGCGCGGTCGCCTCGACCGGGCCGGCCAGCACCGGCAGGCCGCAGGCGTCCGCGGTGAGCTGGCAGAGCAGCGTGTTGCGGGCGCCGCCGCCGACCACGTGCACGACGTCGATCCGCTTATCGGACAGCACGGACGCCTCCACCACCGTGCGGCGATGGGCCAGCGCGAGGCTATCCAGAATTGTCCGGACATATTGTGCTTTATCGGTGGGGATCGGCTGGCCGGTGCGCCGGCAGAAGTCGGCGATCCGGGCCGGCATGTCACCGGGCGGCAGGAAGTCCGGATGGTCCGGGTCGATGACGGAGCGGAACGGCTCCGCCGTCGCGGCGGCCTCGATCAGCGCGGGCAGGTCCGGGTCGCCCCACGCGCGACAGGACTCCTGGAGCAGCCAGAGGCCCATCACGTTGCGCAGATAGCGGATGGTGCCGTCGACACCGCCCTCGTTGGTGAAGTTCGCCGCGCGACTCGCCTCGGAGAGCACCGGCGCGTCCAGCTCCACACCGACCAGGGACCAGGTGCCGCAGGAGATGTACGCGAAATCCGCCCCCTCGGCCGGCACCGCGACCACGGCGGACGCGGTGTCGTGCGAGCCGACCGCGACGACGACCGGCTCGCCGGCGAGCTCGCGGGCCCGGCCGATCACCGTGCCCGGCTCGCGCAGCGGCGGGAAGAGCGCCCGGTCGAGGCCGATCTCCGTGATCAAATCGGTCGACCAGGCACGCTCGCGCAGGTCGAAGAGCTGCGTGGTGGACGCGTTGGTGATCTCCGCGCCGATCTGACCGGTCAGCCAGTAGGCGATCAGGTCCGGGATCATCAGCACGTGCCGGGCGGCGCCGAGCTGCGGCGTCCCGGCGGCGGCGGACAGTTGGTAGAGCGTGTTGAAGTTCAGCTGCTGCAGGCCGGTGGTGGCGTAGAGCCGCTCCTCGCCGAGCCGCGCGGCCACGTCCCGCCAGAGGCCGGTGGTGCGCGCGTCCCGGTAGTGGACCGGGTTGCCGAGCAGCGCGCCCGTGCCGTCGATCAGTCCGTAGTCGACGGCCCAGGAGTCGATGCCGATGCTGTCCACCGGGCCCGCCTTGCGCAGGCCCTCCAGCACGCCGCGGTAGAGCGCGAGGACGTCCCAGTGCAGCGTGCCGTTCACGCTGACCGGCTCGTTCGGGAAGCGGTGCACCTCGTCGAGGTGCAGATCGTTCCCGGCGAGCGTGGCGCGGACGACGCGGCCGGAGGAGGCGCCGAGGTCGACGGCGGCGAAGGTCCGCACGGCCGCCGGTGTGCCCGCGGTCATCGGAGGAAGGCGGCCGCGACGCCGGCGTCGACCGGGATGTGCAGCCCGGTGGTGTGTGACAGCTCGCCCGCGGTCAGCACGAAGACCGCGTTCGCCACGTGCTCCGGCAGCACCTCGCGCTTGAGCAGCGTGCGCTGCGCGTAGTAGGCGCCCAGCTCCTCCTCGGGCACGCCGTAGACCGCGGCCCGCTTCGCGCCCCAGCCGCCGGCGAAGATGCCGGAGCCGCGGACCACGCCGTCCGGGTTGATGCCGTTCACCCGGATCCCGTGGCCGCCCAGCTCGGCCGCGAGCAGCCGGACCTGGTGCGCCTGGTCCGCCTTGGCCGCGCCGTAGGCCACGTTGTTCGGCCCGGCGAACAGCGAGTTCTTCGACGAGATGTAGACGATGTCGCCGCCCATCCCCTGCGCGACCAGCACCCTCGCCGCCTCGCGGGAGACCAGGAACGAGCCTCTGGCCATCACGTCGTGCTGCAGGTCCCAGTCCGCCTCGGTGGTCTCCAGCAGCGGCTTGGAGACGGAGAGGCCGGCGTTGTTGACGATCAGGTCGACGCCGCCGAACGCGAGCGTGGCCTGCGTGATGGCACGCGCCACCGCGTCGCCGTCCGTGACGTCCGCCGCGACCGCGATCGCCTGGTCGGTCCCGCCGATCTCCGCCGCGACGTTCTGCGCGCCCTCAAAGTTGCGATCCGCGACCACCACGCAGGCGCCCTCGGCCGCGAGCCGCAGCGCGATCGCCCGGCCGATGCCGGAACCGCCGCCGGTCACGAACGCCACGCGCGTGGCCAGCGGCTTCGGCTTCGGCAGCCGTTGCAGCTTGGCCTCCTCCAGCGCCCAGTACTCGATCCGGAACTTCTCCGACTCGTCGATCGGCGCGTAGCTGGACAGCGCCTCCGCGCCGCGCATCACGTTGATCGCGTTGACGTAGAACTCGCCGGCGACGCGCGCGGTCTGCTTGTTCGCCCCGAACGAGAACATGCCCACGCCCGGCACCAGCACGATCGCCGGATCGGCGCCGCGGATCGCCGGGGAGTCCGGCGTGGCGTGGCGCTCGTAGTAGGCGCGATAGTCCTCGCGGTAGGCCTCGTGCAGCTCCTTCAGCCGCTGGACGGTCTCCTCGATGCCCGCGGTGGGTCCAAGATCCAAAACCAACGGCTTCACCTTGGTACGGAGGAAGTGGTCCGGACAGGACGTCCCCTTCTCCGCCAGCTCGTGCAGACGCGCCCGGCCCACGAAGTCGAGCACCTCGGGCACGTCCGTGTAGTGGCCGACCTGCGCGCGATCGGTCGACGCCAGCCCCCGGATCACCGGGAACAGCGCGGCCGCGCGGGCGTGGCGCTCCTCCTCCGGCAGCGGCTCGGTGACCGTCGCGCCGAACGGCTCCGGCCGCCCGTGCGCCTCGATGTAGGCGGCCGCGGTCTCGATGATGGTGAGCGAGTTGCGCTCCGACTCCGCGCCGGTGCCGCCCCACGCGGTGATGCCGTGGCCGCCGAGGATGCAGCCGATCGCCTGCGGGTTCGCCGCCTGTACGGCCGCGATGTCCAGCCCGAGCTGGAAGCCCGGCCGCCGCCACGGCACCCAGACGACCCGGTCGCCGAAGATCTCCTTGGTCAGCGCGGGCCCGTCCGCGGCCGTGGCGATCGCGATGCCCGCGTCCGGGTGCAGGTGGTCGACGTGCGGCGCCTCCACCAGCCCGTGCATCGCGGTGTCGATCGACGGCGCCGCACCCCCGCGCCCGTGCAGGCAGTAGTCGAACGCCGCGACCATCTCGTCCTCGCGCTCCACGCCGGGGTAGACGCCCACCAGCGCGCGCAGCCGGTCCAGCCGCAGCACCGCGAGCCCGGCCTCGGTGAGCGTGCCGAGATCGCCGCCGGACCCCTTCACCCAGAGCAGGTCCGTCGGCGCGCCGGTCACCGGATCGGTCTCCGTCGCCTTCGCCGAGGTGTTGCCGCCGGCGTAGTTGGTGTTGCGCGGGTCCGCGCCCAGCCGGTTGCTGCGCTCCAGCAGGTCACGTACTGCGGGGTTCGTCATGGTGTCCTTCTCGCGGGATGGTCGGGACTACTGGCTACCCTGAAACGTTTCATGAATGTCGGACAGGTTACGGCGGGCGCGTCCGGCGGGTCAAGCCCTGCCCGGTCGCATGAAACGTTCAACGTTGCCACCGCGCGCAACCGGCCGACTCCACAGAGACACCGCACCATGCGACGCCACAGCGGGTCAAGATCGGATCGACCGTCCTCAGGACTCCGTCGCGGGCCGGTGCCCGGCGGCGGTCAGGACGCGTCACCCGCCTGCCGGCTCAGGACTGCGTCGCGGACCGGTTCGCCGTCGAGGCGCGGGCGACCAGCTCCGGGATGAAGGTGGCCTGCTCGTGGCGGTGGTGGGGATTCGTGGCCTCGTCCAGCAGGAGTTTCGCGGCGGCGCGGCCCAGCTCCTGGCGCGGCTGCCGGACCGACGTCAGCGGCACCGCGGCCGCGGCCGCGAACTCGATGTCGTCGAAGCCCACGATCGCCAGATCCTCCGGCACGCGCGCGCCGGCACCGACGGCCTGCTGGAGCAGCCCCAGCGCCAGCAGATCGTTGGCACAGAACGCCGCGGTCGGACGACGCCGCGCGGCTATCCCGGCCAGCCGCTCGCCGGCGGACCGCCCCTCGCTGACCGAGAGCGCGTCGGTCGGCAGCCACACCAGATCCTCCGGATTGCGGCCGAACTCGGCCCAGATCTGGCGCGCGCCCTCCAGCCGCTCGCGGACCTGGCCGATCGAGTCGGGACCGCCGACGAACGCGACGCGCGAGTGCCCCTGCTCGATCAGGTGCTCAACCGCGATCCGGCCGCCGAGCACGTCGTCGACGCCGACGGAGCAGAACGCGTCGGACTCGCGGTGCCGGTCGACGATCACGACCGGGATGCCGCGGCGGGCGATCTCGTCGAGGTGCGGCGCGTCCGCGTTGACCGGGGTGATCAGGATGCCCTGGACGCGCTGCTGGAGCAGGCGGTCGAGGTGCGTCTCCTCCCGTTCGGCACGGCCGTTGCTGTTGCAGATGAACAGAGAGAGGTCCGCGTCCTCGGCGGCGAGCTCGATGCCCTGCGCCACGTCGTTGAAGAACGGGTTGGTGGCGTCGAGCATCACGTAGGCCAGCGTGCGGCTGGTCCCGGCCCGGAGCTGCCGTGCGGACTCGTTGCGCACGAAGCCGAGGTCGGCCATGGCGCGCTCGACGCGCTCGCGGGTGGCGGGGCTGACGCGCTCGGGACGATTGAGCACGTTGGAGACGGTGCCGAGCGAGACGTCCGCGGCGGCGGCGACGTCCTTCACCGACGGCGTGCGGGAGCCCGGCCGGGCACGTTGCTGGCTCACCACGGGGCACTCCTGACGCCTTTGAAACGTTGTAGAGACACCTTACGGTACGCACATCCGTGCGAACGGCATGTTTCCTAACGATTTCTCTCCGCTGCTTGACACGTGTGACCGGGGCCACCTAACGTCGCCCTACACGTCTTGAAACATTTCAACAGACCCCGACAACAGGCGGAGGTGGCCCGTGACGACAGATCGAAGCACGTCGTCAGGCCCGGCGTTACTCGAGGTGCTGGACGTCTCCAAGTCCTTCGGCGCGGTGGCCGCGGTGCAGGGGGTCTCCTTCCCGCTGTACGCCGGCGAGGCCCACGCGCTGGTCGGTGAGAACGGCGCGGGCAAGTCCACGATCGTCAAGATGCTGGCCGGCGTGCATCGGCCGGACACCGGCACGTTGCGGGCCGACGGCGAGAACCGGACCTTCCACTCCCCCGCGGATGCGAAGGCGGCCGGCATCGCGGTGATCTACCAGGAGCCCACGCTCTTCCCGGACCTGTCCGTCGCGGAGAACATCGCGATGGGCAACGCGCCGCTGACCCGGTTGCGCCAGATCGACCGCAGATCGATGCGGGCCACGGCCGAGCGGCTCTTCGCCCGGCTCGGCGTGCGCATCGACCCGGACCGGCCCGCCCGCGGCCTCTCCATCGCGGACCAGCAGATCGTCGAGATCGCGAAGGCGCTCTCCACGAAGGCCCGCGTGCTGATCATGGACGAGCCGACCGCCGCGCTCTCCGGCGTCGAGGTCGAGCGGCTCTTCTCCGTCGTCCGGTCGCTGCGCGACGAGGGCGCCGCGATCATGTTCATCTCGCACCGGTTCGAGGAGATCACCGCGCTCTGCCAGCGCGTGACGATCATGCGGGACGGCCGGCACGTCGCCACCGAGAAGGTCGAGGATCTCTCCGTCGACGACATGATCCGGCGGATGGTCGGCCGCGACCTCTCCGCGCTCTTCCCGAAGCAGGAGGTGACGGCCGGGGACGTGGTGCTCACGGTCGAGGGCCTCAGCCGCGAGGGTGTGTTCCGGGACATCAGCTTCGAGGTCCGGGCCGGCGAGATCGTGGCGCTGGCCGGGCTGGTCGGCTCCGGCCGCTCCGAGGTCATGCAGGCCGTGTTCGGCGTCGACCCGTACGACAGCGGAACGGTCGTCTTCAACGGCAAGCGGCTCAAGCCCCGCAACCCGCGCGCCGCGATGAACGCGGGCCTGGCGCTGGTCCCGGAGGACCGCCGTCAGCAGGGCCTGGTGATGGACCTGTCGATCGCGCGGAACGTGACGCTCCCCCGCTCCGGCGCGCTCGCCCGGCTCGGCCTGCTGTTCGGCGGCACGGAGAAGCGCGAGGCCGAGAGCTGGACGCGGAAGCTGCAGACCAGATTCGGCAGGCTCTCCGACGCGGTCGGCACGCTCTCCGGCGGCAACCAGCAGAAGGTCGTGCTGGCCAAGTGGCTGGCCACCGGCCCGAAGCTGCTGATCGTGGACGAGCCCACCCGCGGCATCGACGTCGGCACCAAGGCCGAGGTGCACCGGCTGATGTCGTCGCTGGCCGCGGACGGGATGGCCGTGGTGATGGTCTCCTCCGAGCTGCCCGAGGTGCTCGGCATGGCGGACCGGGTGCTGGTGCTGCGCGAGGGCCACCTGGTCGCGGAACTCTCCCGCGCCGAGGCCACCGAGGAGTCCGTGATGTACGCGGCGATGGGACAGAAGGTGACGGCATGAGCGAGCTTGCGAGCGAATCGGGAGCTCAGTGCCCTGACTCAGGCCGGCGCCGGAGCGCAGCGGAGGTGACGGCATGAGCGAGCTTGCGAGCGAATCAGCAGCTCAGTGCCCTGACTCAGGCCGGCGCCGGAGCGCAGCGGAGGTGACGGCATGAGCGTCGCGGTCACGGAGATCCACAAGCAAGATCAAAAGCCAGGACGCAGCCTCGGGTACGTCTTCCGCCAGCGCGAGATGGGCATCGTGCTGGCGCTGGTGGCGCTGGTCGCCTACACCGCGATAAACCAGTCCCGGTTCCTGTCGTCGCAGAGCATAAGGGACATCCTGCTGAACACCGCGATCCTGGCGGTGCTCGCGTCCGGCATGGCGGTCGTGGTGATCACCCGGCACATCGACCTGAGCGTCGGTTCCGTGCTCGGCCTCAGCGCGTTCGCGGTCGCGACCGTGATGCAGCACAACCAGGACCTGCCGATGGTGGCCGCGCTCGCGCTCGGCCTCGGGATCGGCGCGGTGGCCGGCGTGGTCAACGGCGCGCTGGTCCACTTCGGCAACGTGCCCGCGCTGGTGGTCACGCTCGGCACGATGTACGCCTACCGCGGCCTCACCTACTCCTGGGCCGGCGGCCAGCAGGTCACGGCGGACGAGGTGCCCCGGCACTTCCTGCGCTTCGCGAACAGCGACCTGCTCGGCGTGCCGTGGCTGGTCATCATCGCGCTGGCGGTGATCGCCGGCGTCGGCGTGATGATGCGCAACTACCGGATCGGCCGCGAGCTGTACGCGATGGGTTCCAGCCCGCAGGCGGCCGGACTGGCCGGCATCAAGATCGCGCGGAACACGCTGGTCGCGTTCGTGATCAGCGGCGCGCTGGCCGGCCTCGGCGGCGTGCTCTACGCGTCCCGGTTCGGCACGGTCGACGCGGCCTCCGGCAACGGTTACGAGCTGCAGGTCGTCGCGGCCGTGGTGGTCGGCGGCGTGGCGGTGTTCGGCGGCAGCGGCACGATCTGGGGCGCCGGCCTCGGCGCGTTGCTGCTCACGGTCATCGGCAGCGCGCTCGCGGTCCTGGACATCAACCAGTTCTGGCAGCAGGCCATCGTCGGCGCGCTGATCGTGCTGGCCATCGGCGCGGACCGGCTGGTCGCGGTACGCATCGCCCGGTCGCTGAGGAAGAGGGACTCACATGTCTGAGCTGAGGGGACGGCTCGCGAGCTGGGACAGCGCGATCATCGGCGTCACGGTCCTGGTCCTGATCGGCGCGAGCATCGGTGTGGAGAACTTCGGGAACAGCTCGAACTTCACGTTCCTGATCCTGGACCTGCTGCCGATCGCGCTGATCGCGCTGCCGATGACGATGATCGTGATCACCGGCGAGATCGACCTGAGCGTGGCCAGCACGCTGGGCCTGACCAGCGCGATCATGGGCGACCTGTGGAACCGCGGCCTGACCATCGAGACGATCATGCCGCTGTGCGTGCTGGCCGGCGCGCTGCTCGGCGCCGTCAACGGCTTCCTGATCAACCGGCTCGGGCTGCCGTCGCTGGCGGTCACGATCGGCACGCTGGCGCTCTACCGGGGCCTGGCGCTCGTGGTGCTGGGCGACGCCGCGGTGGCGGACTTCCCGTGGACCTACACGGGCTGGGTCACCGGCACGATCGGCGGCGCGGTCCCGAACGTGCTCATCATCCTGGTGGTGCTCGCGGTGATCGCCGGCGTGGTGCTGCACGCGACGCCGTTCGGCCGGTCGCTGTTCGCGATCGGGGCGAACGACCAGGCCGCGCGCTTCTCCGGCATCAACGTGACCCGCACGAAGTTCTGGCTGTACGTGGTCAGCGGCGCGGTCGCGGGCCTGGCCGGCGTGCTCTGGACGCTGCGGTACTCCAGCGCCCGCGCGGACAACGGCGCCGGACTGGAGCTGGCGGTCGTGGCGGCCGTGCTGCTCGGCGGCGTCTCGATCTTCGGCGGCAAGGGCAGCCTGTGGGGTGTGCTCTCCGGCGTGCTGCTGCTGGCCGCGCTGCAGAACGCGCTGCGGCTGCAGGACGTGTCCGGCCAGGCGCTGAACATCGTCACCGGCGTGCTGCTCATCGCGTCGGTGCTACTCCCCAACATCATCACCGGCACCCGGAACGCGCTACAGAAGCGGCGGCTGCGCGCAGCCGTACCCGCGCAGAGCTCTTGATCTTGCATTTGGCACCCCCGTGGCACCGAAAACCTCCCACCGAAAGGGCACGCACATCATGAGGATCCACTCCACGCGCGCGCTGGCCGTGGCCACCGCGTCGCTGCTGACGCTAGGCCTCGCCGCGTGCGGCGGCACCAGCAAGGGCGACGAGACCGGCGGGGCCGGACCGGCCTCCACCGCGCAGGCGGACCCGAACGCCGCGCTCAAGGAGGGCCTGAAGATCGCCTTCCTGCCGAAGCAGCTGAACAACCCCTACTCGGACGTGCTGGCCGGGGGCGGCGAGGTCGCGGTCGGCGAGCTCAAGGGCGAGTACAAGCTGGTCGGGCCGAACGACGCGGCCGCATCCAGCCAGGTCAGCTACATCAACACGCTGATCCAGCAGCAGCAGGACGTGATCGGCATCGCGGCGAACGACCCGAACGCGGTCTGCCCGTCGCTGAACCAGGCTCGCCAGGCCGGCATCAAGATCGTCTCGTTCGACTCGGACGCGTCGAAGGACTGCCGCGACGTCTTCATCAACCAGGCCACCACGCAGGGCATCGGCGAGAGCCTGGCGAAGATGGCGAACGAGCTGGCCGGCGGCGAGGGCGAGATCGCGATCCTCTCCGCGACGCCGAACGCGACCAACCAGAACGCCTGGATCAAGGTCGTCGAGGCGGAGCTGCAGAAGCCGGAGAACAGCAAGCTCAAGCTGGTCAAGACGGTCTACGGCAACGACGACGACCAGAAGTCGTTCCAGGAGGCGCAGGGCCTGCTGCAGTCGTACCCGAACCTGAAGGTCATCGTCTCGCCGACCACGGTGGGTATCGCCGCGGCCGCGCGCTACGTCTCCTCCTCGAACTTCAAGGGCAAGGTCGCGATCACCGGGCTGGGCCTGCCGAACCAGATGCGGGAGTACGTCAAGGACGGCACCGTCTCGAAGTTCTCGCTGTGGGTCCCGTCCGACATCGGCTACCTGGCGGCCTACGCCGGCGCCGCGCTCGCGTCCGGCCAGATCACCGGCGCGGCCGGCGAGAAGTTCACGGCCGGCAAGCTCGGCGAGTACACGATCGCCGCGGACGGCGAGATCGTGCTCGGCCCGCCGACCGAGTTCACCGCGCAGAACATCGACCAGTTCGACTTCTAGATCGCTACAGGGAGTAGTTGTGCCTCGGTACTGCTTTGAGCTGCACGTCAAGCCGGATCGTCTCGACGAGTACGTCGCGCGGCACAGGGCCGTCTGGCCGGACATGCTGGCCGCGCTGCGGGACACCGGCTGGCGCAACTACTCCCTGTTTCTGCGCCCGGACGGGCTGCTCATCGGATACGTCGAGGCGGACGACCTCGCCGCGGCACAGGCCGCAATGGCACGGACCGAGGTCAACAAGCGCTGGCAGTCGGAGATGTCGCAGTTCTTCACCGGCATCGACGGCGGGCCGCCGGACGAGGGGTTCGTGCTGCTGACCGAGGTGTTCAACCTGGACGACCAGCTACGGAAGAGTGAGTGACATGGCTGACCTGAACGCGGTGAAGCAGGCGCTTCGCGAGCAGCAGATCGAGACGCCGTCCTGGGCGTTCGGCAACTCGGGTACCCGGTTCAAGGTGTTCGCGCAGGCCGGGGTGCCGCGCACGCCCGAGGAGAAGATCGCGGACGCGGCCACGGTCCACCGCTTCACCGGCGTCGCACCGAGCGTGGCGCTGCACATCCCGTGGGACAAGGTCGCGGACTACTCCGCTCTGTCGTCCTTCGCCGTGGAGAACGGCGTCAGACTCGGCGCGATCAACACGAACGTCTTCCAGGACGACGACTACAAGCTCGGCTCGGTCACCAACCCCGACCCGGCGATCCGCCGCAAGGCCACGGACCACCTGCTCGAAGCCGTGGACATCATGGACCGGACCGGCTCGCGCGACCTGAAACTGTGGTTCTCCGACGGCCTCAACTACCCGGGCCAGGACGACCTGCGGTCCCGCCAGGACCGGCTGGCGGCGTCGCTGCGCGAGGCCTACGACCGGCTGAGCGACGAGCAGCGGATCGTGCTGGAGTACAAGCTCTTCGAGCCCGCGTTCTACGCCACCGACGTGCCGGACTGGGGCACGTCCTACGCGCACTGCATCGAGCTGGGCCCGAAGGCGACGGTCTGCATCGACACCGGCCACCACGCGCCCGGCACGAACATCGAGTTCATCGTGGCGTTCCTGCTCCGGCAGGGGAAGCTCGGCGCGTTCGACTTCAACAGCCGGTTCTACGCGGACGACGACCTGATGGCCGGCGCGGCCGACCCGTTCCAGCTGTTCCGGATCATGTACGAGATCGTCCGGGCTTCTGCTCTCTCGCCGTCCTACGGGATCAACTTCATGCTCGACCAGTGCCACAACATCGAGGCGAAGATCCCGGCGATCATCCGGTCCGTGATGAACATCCAGGAGGCGACCGCGAAGGCGCTGCTGGTGGACCGCGACGCGCTGTTCAAGGCGCAGGCCGAGGGCGACGTGCTGGAGTCGAACGCGATCCTGATGGACGCGTACAACACGGACGTCCGGCCGCTGCTCGGCGAGGTCCGCGAGGAGCTCGGCCTCGACCCGAACCCGGTCGCGGCGTACAAGCGCAGCGGTTACCAGGAGAGGATCGTCGCGGACCGGGTCGGCGGCGAACAGGCCGGCTGGGGCGCCTGACCGCTCAGGCGTGGCGCTCTACGATCCCGTAGAGCGCCACGTCCTCGTTGCGGTCCGGGAAACGCATGGCCCGCCGCAGCACGCCCTCGAAGTCGTAGCCGCAGCGTTCCGCGACCGCACGCGCCCGCTTGTTCGTCACCATCGTGCGGATCTCCGCGCGGCGCATGCCGTAGCTGTCGAACGCCGCATCGGTCAGCGCCGTCACCGCGCGCGTGACCAGGCCCTTCCCCTCCGCGTCCGCGTCGAGCCAGTAGCCGATGTCCGCGATCAGCGTCTGCGCGTCCCGCCGCATGCCGCACGCGCCGACCGGCACCCCGTCGTGCTCGATCATCAGGTACGTCTCGCGCCCCTCCGCGAACCGGTCCAGGCAACCACGGATGTACGACCGGGTGCTCTCCACCGACGGCCGGTACGCCGCCCACGGCTGCCATCGCGCCAGCCGGTCCTGGTTACGCAGCATCAGCGCCGTGATCGGCTCCGCGTGGTGCGGCTCCGCCAGCGTCAGCCGCAGGTCGTCGTCGACGGTCAGCGCGAACATCGTTTCCTTACTTCGGCTCGCATGACGTCACGTAGGTCGCGGGCCAGCCGGCCGCCGCCAGGTCCATCGTGGACCCGATCTCGCTGCGCGCCCCGTCCGCCGACTCGACCAGCACCCGCGTCGAGGCCGGCACCGGCGACTCGGACGTGCAGTCGAACAGGATCGTCACGTCGATCTCGATCGTCCCGCCCGGCTGCAGCCAGCGCGCCTTCTCCTCGACCGTGGTCATCCGCAGCCCGTTCGCCTCGGCGGACACCGCGTACACCACCACCTCGGCCCGGCCGGTGTTGGAGACGACGATCCTGCCGTACGCCCGCGCCTCCGCCCCCGCCCGCGAGACCTGGAAGAACTTCGGGTCCCGCGAGATCGTCAGCTCCGGCTCCGCCGACGGCGCCTCCTGCGGCGCGCTCGGCCGCAGCGCGAGATACACACCGCCACCGCCCGCCACCGCTCCCGCGCCGAAAAACACGATCAAGAGCATGACCAGTGGGTACGCGGAGAGCCGCCGACGCTGATAGGCCAGCCAGCCTTGGTCTGTGCGCTCCGGGGACGGCGCTGCCACGTCCAGCTCGATGGTCTGCGACACCGGCACACCCTACCCCCACCCGGTTTCAGCCGGCGGGATCGTGCGCCAGCACCTCGCACGCTTTCAGCCGCATCACCGGCCACGGCCGCGCCGCCGTTATCGGCAGATCCACCTCGCCCCGGTCCCCGCCCGGCGACCGGTCCACCACCGCGCGCCCCACCGCGCCCGCAAGCGCGTCGTGCACGCAGGTCATCGTGATGGTCACGCCCATCGGCGCGGTCCCGCCCGGACTCATCCGGTGCGGCCGCTCCTCGTTCATCGCGATCCGCACGCCCGGCCACTCCGCGTGCACCGCGTGCACCACCGCGGCCTCGTCGTCCACGTTCGTCACGGTCGCCACGCCACGCAGCCGGACCTCGCCGGCCGCCACGTGCACCTCGTCCTGCACGGCCACGTGCGCCGTGAACTCCTCCCCCATCTCCTCCTCTGCCCGGCCGCGCACCCCCAGCCAGACCGCCGCGATCAACACCACCACCAGCGGGTACGCCCAGAGCCATCCCCAGCGCGGCTCCTTCTGCGGCTCCGGCGTCCCGTCGAGCTCGATCATGCGTCACCCAGCCGGCGGCGCAGCAACTCGGCCAGCGGCACCGAGTCCCCGTCCCGGCCGCCCTCGCCCACGATCAGCCGGGGCTCGGACGGCGCCACGGTCACGCCGGTCAGCCGCGCCAGCAGCCCGCCCGGCGCGCTGAGCGCATAGAACTCCCCGTCCGTACCGACCGCCACCGACCGGTCCACCCGGAGATACCACCCTCGAAGCCCGGTCCGCAGCCGCCCACCGCCACCGCCGTAGGCCACGGCCGTCAGCGCCTCGGCCTCGAGGCCCCGCTCCCGCGCCTCCCGTACGAACCCGGCCAGCAGCTCCCGCGCCCGCGCCGCCTCCCCGTCCCGGACCGCCTGCCGGGCCGCCGCATGCGCCTCGATCGCACGACGCCGCTGCTCGGCCCAGCCCTCACTCATGGCCGCAGCGTATCCGCCCTCCCCCGCCACCGCATGCGCCCCGATCCCCCACGGCCGCCGCCCCGCCCCGCCTCTTTCCCGCCTCCCCATCGC
>NZ_JNXY01000019.1 GCF_000717135.1 Catenuloplanes japonicus | reverse complement strand
GATGAAGCAGAAGGTCAACGACGAGCTGAAGCAGCACTTCCGCCCGGAGTTCCTGAACCGCATCGACGACACCATCGTCTTCCACCAGCTCCAGCAGGACGAGATCCTGCACATCGTCCAGCGCGACATCGAGGACAACCTGTCCGAGCGCATCCTCTTCAACGAGCTGCGCCCCGGGCACATCATCGTCGTCGACTGCGAGGGCGACCCGGACAACATCGACCAGTCGAAGCTGACGTTCACCGCGTCGGACCGGCCGGTCGAGGTGCCGGAAACGGTCCCGGCCGATCTAGGGGCGGCGACAACCGACGAATAAGGAAAAGGGGCCCGCGAGGGCCCCTTTTTCATGGCAGCACGTAATGCTCGGGCAGGTCCGGCGCGTCCTTGGCCAGCCCGTCCGTCAGCAGCCCGGCCAGCGCGCGGTCCCGCTGGGTCACATCCGGCCAGACCAGGTCGATCCGGTGCCGGGACACCGGCGTGTCAGACTGCCGCAGCACCGCCATGATCAGGCCCCGCACGTGCCGATCCGTGCCCGCGTACTTCTGCGGCCGCCGCGTCGGCCCCTCCGGCATCGGCTTCCCGGTCGCCTTCCACGCGCACGTCGACAGCACCGGGCACTCCTCGCAGCGCGGCGACCGGGCCGTGCAGATCAGCGCGCCGATCTCCATGAACGCGGCGCTCGCCCGCGCGGCCCGTGCCGGCGCCACCGGCAGCAGCGCCTCGCAGGCCACCAGGTCCGCCGGCGTGGTCGCCGGGCCCGCGTCCGGATCGCCGGCCACCGCACGCGACACGAACCGGCGCACGTTGGTGTCCACCACCGGGTGCCGCTGGCCGTAGGCGAACGCGGCCACCGCCCGTGACGTGTAGACGCCGATCCCGGGCAGCGCCAGCAGCTCGTCCAGGTTGTCCGGCACCTCGCCGCCGTGCTCCGCCACGATCGCGGTCGCGCACGCGTGCAGGCGCAGCGCACGACGCGGGTAGCCGAGCCGGTCCCACATCCGGATGGCCTCACCCGGCGGATCCTCGGCCAGCGCGGTCGGCGTCGGCCAGCGCGCCATCCAGTTGCGCCAGGCGGGCAGCACCCGTACCACCGGCGTCTGCTGCAGCATCACCTCGCTGACCAGGATGGACCAGGGGGAGGCGTCCGGTTCCCGCCACGGCAGATCCCGGGCATTCGCGTCGAACCAGTCGATTGCGGTCTCGGCAATAGTCGTCATCGCGCGACCATCCTGCCCGATCCGATGTGTGTCCCGCACGCTGGACCCTCCGGCGGGGGAACGCGCGCCGGAGCGCCCGCTCGGGGAGACTGCACGGGTGCAGGAGCTTGCGATCACCGTCATCGGCCGGGACCGGCCCGGCATCGTCGCCGACGTGGCCGGTGTGCTGGCCGGCCTCGGCGCCAATCTCACCGACTCCACCATGACCCGGCTGCGCGGCCACTTCGCCATGACGCTGGTCTGCAACGGGCCGGAGGCGGGCGCGGTCGAGGCCGCGCTCGCGCCGCTCACCGCGGACGGGCAGTTGCTGGCCACGGTCCGGGCCGTCGAGCCGGACGCCGGCGGCGCGCCGCAGGGTGAGCCGTACCTGGTGAGCGTGCACGGCGCGGACCGGCTCGGCATCGTCGCGGCCGTCACCCGCGTGGTCGAGGAGGAGGGCGGCAACGTCACCGACCTCACCACCCGCCTGACCGGCCCGCTCTACCTGCTGATCGCGGAGGTGGACCTGCCCCCGGACACGGCCGAGCGGCTCGCGGACCGGCTGCACGCGGTGGCGAAGGAGCTGGACGTCGAGGTGACGTTGCGGCACGCGGAATCGGACCTGCTGTGACCGCGCCGATCGACGACCTGGCCGGCTGGACGCCGGACGCGCTGGGCGAGCCGGGCACGCCGCGCACCGTGGTCACCGCGCCCGACCCCGCGCTCAGCCGGCCCGGCACCGAGGTCGACCCGTGCGACCCGGAGACGGTCCGCCTCGCCGCCGACCTGATCGCCACCATGCGCGTCTCACCCGGCTGCGTCGGCCTGGCCGCGCCGCAGGTGGGCGTGAGCGCGCAGGTCTTCTGCGTCAACGTGGTCGGCCACCCGAAGGCGGTGACCGTGCACGGCACGTTCGCGCTCTGCAACGCGACCGTGGTCGAGGCCAGCCGCTGGCGGCCCGGCCGCGAGGGCTGCATGTCCGTGCCGGACCTGACCGGCGACGTGAAGCGGGCCAGCCGGCTCGTGGTCGAGGCGCAGATGCCCGGCACCGGCGTCACCGTGAAGTTCGCGGCCGACGGATTCGAGGCGCGCGCGCTCCAGCATGAGATCGATCACTGCTCCGGACTGCTTTTCCTGGACAGGGTGGCCGGCGCGCATGCCGTGTACCAACGCAAGGTCTACCTGTGAGTGATACTCACGGCGCGTCGCGTTCGCCGCACGCGTATCGCTCGATACGGTGACCCCATCATGAGAATGACGGTTGGACCCCACCCACCCGCCGTCTACTGGCGGAGGCGCGCCGTTGTCATCGGCGTGCTGCTCGTTGTCGTCATGGTGATCGTCTACTCGTGTGCCAACCGAGGCGGGGACGGCTCGCCGAACGGCCAGGCAGCCACGGGCAGCCCCACGCCGGGCGCGGACGGCACCCCCACCCCGCAGTCCACCGCCACGGTGCTGACGCCGCAGACCAATCCGCCCGGTCAGGACAAGTCGTTCGAGCCCGCGCCGGAAGGCGGCTCGGCCAACCTCCCGGCGTCGGAGACCTCGCTCTTCCCCACCGCGGGCGCGGACGGCATCGTGGTCGGCGGCGGCGGTTGCGCCCAGGGCGCGATCTCGATCACCGGCGTGACGGACAAGACCAAGACGCAGCGGGGTACGGAGCTGCGCTTCCAGCTGAAGGTCAAGAACTCGTCGACCGCCTCCTGCACCGTGGACGTCGGATCCAAGGAGCAGGAGATGTACCTGAAGAAGGGCGCGGAGACGGTCTGGTCGTCGGACATCTGCAGCGACCCCGGCGTGTCGAACATGCGCACGTTCGCGGCCGGCGAGGAGACGATAATCGGCACCGCGGTCTGGAACGGCAAGGACTCGTCGAAGTGCGACGGCGGCTGGCCCGCCGGCGTGGCGCCCGAGGCCGGCTCCTACCAGTTCTTCGGCCGTCTCTCCCGTCAGATCACCACGGCGATAACGATCGAGCTGAGCTGAGCTTCTGGTCGTCGCTTCGCTCCTCCGGGCTCGGCGCCACTCCCGGCGGTGGCAAATTTTCCCTGGGGGAAAATTTGCCACCTCTGGTCGCCTGCGCCTCACGGGGCGGCTGAGTCGCGCCGTGGCCGGGGGAGACTGCAGATAAAGAGCGAGGAAACCCGAGAGCGGCTAAACGTAGCGTTCGAGGATGCTGGCCTCGGCGAGCCGGGACAGGCCCTCACGGACGCTGCGGGCACGGGCGTCACCGACGCCGTCGACCGCCTGAAGATCCTCGACCGTGGCGCCGAGCAGGCGCTGCAGGCTGCCGAAGTGATCGACCAGCCGGTCCACCACGCTGCCGGGCAGCCGCGGCACCTTCGCCAGGAGGCGGTAGCCGCGCGGGCTGACCGGCGCGTCCAGCGCGTCGGACGCGGGCGGGTAACCGATCGACTTCGCGACCGCGACCAGGTCGATCAGCTCGGCGGCGGACAACAGGTCCAGCTCGACCAGTGCCTCGTCCAGCGTGCGGGCCTTCCGGCCGGTCGGCAGGTAGTCGCGGATGACCAGCGTGCGGTCCGCGTCGACGCCGGCCATCAGCTCGTCCAGTTGCAGCGCGAGCAGGCGGCCGTCCGTGCCCAGCTCCACCACGTAACCCGCGATCTCGTCCGCGATGCGGCGGACCATCTCCAGCCGCTGCACGACCGCGACCGCATCGCGCACCGTGACCAGGTCTTCGATCTCGAGCGCGGAGAGCGTGCCGGAGACCTCGTCCAGCCGCAGCTTGTAGCGCTCCAGCGTGGCCAGCGCCTGGTTGGCCCGGCTCATGATGGCGGCGGAGTCGTCCAGCACGTGGCGCTGGCCGTTCACGTACAGCCCGATGATGTGCATGGACTGGCTGACGGAGATCACCGGGTAGCCGGTCTGCTTGGCCACGCGCTCGGCCGTGCGGTGCCGGGTGCCGGACTCCTCCGTGTAGATGTCCGGATTCGGCATGAGGTGCACGGCGGCGCGGACGATGCGCGTGCCGTCGCTGGACAGCACCACCGCGCCGTCCATCTTGCACAGCTCACGCAGCCGGGTGGAGGAGAACTCCACGTCCAGCGGGAAGCCGCCGGTGCAGATGGCATCCACGGCCGCGTCGTAGCCGAGCACGATCAGCGCGCCGGTCCGGCCGCGCAGAATGCGCTCCAGACCGTCGCGGAGCGCGGTGCCCGGCGCCATCAGCGCGAGGTTGGCCCGGAGCGGGTCACCGACGGCACTGGAGCCGTTGAGCCCGGGGGAGCCGGTCACGGCGCGAGCGGGTGAGCCGACCACGCTGGCGCGGCCAGGGAGGCTGGCACCAGCGGGCTTGCTGGCATCTCGGTCGATCGGCACCCGCACAGTCTACGGACCGTCATCCACCGGCCGCCGTTGCGGTTCGGCCGCAACCCCATACAGTGATTATCTATCACGCTGAGTCACGTTCCCCCGCCGTTTCACTCTGCCGAGAATCGCGCGGCCCACTGCAGCGCGCTGCGCAGGTCGCCGACCTCCTCTACCCGCATGCCCTCCGGCGTAACCCCGGTGGACCCGGGACCACACCCGGGCGGGACCAGCGCGAACTTGAAGCCGAGCCGAGCCGCCTCGGCCAGCCGCCGGGGTGCCGCGCCGACCCGCCGCACCTCACCGGTCAGCCCGACCTCGCCGATCGCGGCCAGCGTCGGCTGGAGCGCGAGATTGAGCCCGCCGGACGCCACGGCCAGCGCCATCGCGAGGTCGGCCGCGGGCTCGGTCACCCGGATCCCGCCCACGGTGGCCGCGAAGACCTCCTTGTCGTGCAGCGTGAGCCGCTCGACGCGGCGCTGCAGCACGGCCAGGACCATGGCCAGCCGGGCGCTGTCCAGCCCGGAGACCGTGCGGCGCGGCGAGCCCGGCACCGCGCCGCCGATCAGCGCCTGCACCTCGGTGACCAGCGCGCGCCGGCCCTCCATGGCGACGGTCACACAGGTGCCGGGCACCGGCTCCGCATAGCGCGTGAGGAACAGGCCGGACGGGTCGGACAGGCTGCTGATGCCGCCCTCGTGCATCTCGAAGCAGCCCACCTCGTCGGCCGCGCCGAACCGGTTCTTGATGCCGCGGACCAGGCGCAGCGACGAGTGCTTGTCGCCCTCGAAGTGCAGCACCACGTCGACCAGGTGCTCCAGCACGCGCGGACCGGCCACGTTGCCGTCCTTCGTCACGTGACCGACCAGCACGGTCGCGATGCCGCGCTCCTTCGCGATGCTGACCAGCGTGGCGGTGACGGCGCGGACTTGGGTGACGCCGCCGGCCACGCCGTCGTTCGTGCCGGTGGAGATGGTCTGCACGGAGTCGACGATCAGCAGGCCGGGCTTGACCGCGTCGAGGTGGCCGATGACCGCGCCGAGATCGCTCTCGGCCGCGAGGTAGAGCTCGTCGTGCAGCGCGCCCATCCGCTCCGCGCGCAGCCGCACCTGACTGACCGACTCCTCGCCGCTGACCACCAGCGACGGTGTCTCGCCGGCCTCGGCCCAGCGCTGCGCCACGTCGAGCAGCAGCGTCGACTTGCCCACGCCCGGCTCGCCGGCCAGCAGCACCACGGCGCCGGGGACCATGCCGCCGCCGAGCACGCGGTCGAGCTCCGGCACGTGCGTCGGGCGGGCCTTGGCCGGCGCGGCGCTGATCTGCGAGATCGGACGGGCCGGCTCCGCGGGCATGCGTGAGCTGACCCCCTTGCCGGAGACGATCGGGCCGGGCGCCGCCTCGATGACCGAGCCCCACTCGCCGCACTCCGGGCAGCGACCCAGCCACTTCGGGGGCTGATGGCCGCAGGCGTCGCACTGGTAGGTCGCGCGCGGCTCCTTGGAGCCACCGGAACGGGGGCGGGCCGCGGACGCGCCACGCGGGATCGGTCGGGTCACCCGGCAACGTTAGCCACCCGGTACGACAAAAGCCCGCCCGCACGCGGCGGACGGGCTTGTGAAGAAGCTCTTACTCGTGGTGCTCCTCGGCCTCGCCGGCCTCGCGCGGCGCCGGGGTCAGCGGGATCGCGACCGGCGTCTTGACCGTGAGCAGCGGGCTCGTCTCCCCACCCTGCGTGACCTGGAACGTGAGCGTGACCGCCATGCCGCTGCGCAGCGCCGCGGCCAGGCCGACCAGCGACAGCTTCTGCGCGCTCTCCGGCGTGAACGTCACGATGCCGCTCGCCGGGATGGTGATCTGCGCGGGCTGACCCGTGGGCGCGGCGGGAGTGGCCGACGCGGTCGGCGAACCCGTCACCGTCGGGGAACCCGTCGCATTCGGGGAACCCGTCGCGTTCGGCGACGGGGAACCGGAGGCCGCGGGCGAGCTCGACGGGGTCGCGGACGGCACGCCGGGCGACGCGGACGCGCCCGTGGACGCACCGGTCAGCAGGATCTGGCGCGCGGCGATCACGGTCGGGTCCGCACCCTCCGGCGCGGCCACGCCGACCACGACGGTGATCGGGTTGCCGGTCTGGTTGACGAGCGCGACCTCCACCGGCGCGGACGCACCGGCGGCGTAGCCCTCGACACCCTCGTACGCCACGGCGAGGCCGCGCACCGCGAGCTTCCCGTCCGCCGAGTTGGCCGTCACGCCCGAGACCGAGGCCTGCTTCAGCGCCGTCTCCGCGATCTGGCCGGCACTGCAGCCGGTCACAGCGAGAGCGACCGCGGCGGCTCCCACCGCGAGGCGCACAGCCCGGCGGCTTACCGTCATCGAGCGCGTCACGTCGGTCCTCCTCGAACTACTACCAGAACGCGAGCTGGCCGGGCTTCAGCCTAGTTGGCCGTGATCCGCTTCGTGAGCCGACCCGCCAACTGTCCGGCGCTCACCCCACCGCACCGCCCGCGACCAGCAGAACCACGTCGATCAGCGCGACCGCGATCACGGAGCGGAACGCGGCGTGCGACCGGCGGCCGCGGGCGGCGGCCGCGCGTGCGACGAGCCATCCGGCGGGCAGCGCGAGCGCCGCGGCGGCCAGCGCGGCGATGCCCACCCAGGACGGCGGGCCCGGCGGTCCGAACGCGAGCGTGACGGTGGCGCCGAGCAGCAGCACGGCCGCGGCGATCCGGGATGCGGTGGCCCCGATCCGGTGCGGCAGACCGCGTACCCCCGTGGTCAGGTCGTCCTCCAGATCGGGAAGCACGTTCGCGAAGTGCGCGCCGCCACCGATCAGCCCACCGGCCACGACCAGCCACAACGGAGGCAGCGGCGCGCCCGGCAGGGCCAGCACCACGAACGCGGGCAGCGCGCCGAACGAGACCACATAGGGCAGCACGGAGAACGGCGTGCGCTTCAGCGGCGCGTTGTAGAGCAGCGCCGAGACCAGCGCCAGTGTGATGCAGGCCGCGGCCGGGACCGTGGTGAACAGCCCGATCCCGGGCACGGCCAGCGCGGACACCAGCGCGGCCACGCCCACCACCGTCCTGCTCACCGCGCCGGTGGCGACCGGCTTGTCGTCCCGGCCCACGGACCGGTCCCGGGCCGCGTCCAGCCAGTCGTTGCTCCAGCCGACCGCGGCCTGGGTGGACAGCACGGTCGCGGTGACGAGCGCGCCGCGGGCGAGCGGGTGCCCGGCGCCGGCGGCCAGCAGCGCGCTGACGGCGGTGACCGCGAGGCCGGGCTCGGGGTGGGCGGCGCGCAGCAGTGCGGTCCTCATAGCGTGGAGTCTGGCTGTTCCGGCCGGTTCGTGCCAGGCTCGACGGATGGCCCCGCCCCAGCTAGCGGCGCGGAACGACCCCCGGCAGTACGACGCCCTCGCCGGGGAGTGGTGGCGTCCGGGCGGCCTGTTCGAGCTGCTGCACTGGCTCGCCGTGGCACGCGCCGCGCTGATCCCGCCCGCGCCTCGTGAGCGTGCGCTGCTGGTCGACGTCGGTTGCGGCGCCGGCCTGCTGGCCCCGCACGTGCGCCATCTCGGCTACCGGCACGTCGGCGTCGACCTCACCGCGTCCGCGCTGGCCCAGGCCCGTGCGAAGGGCCTCGTCCCGGTCCGCGCGGACGCCGCCCGCCTCCCGTTGCCGGACGCGGTCGCGGACGTGGTGGTCGCCGGTGAGCTGCTCGAACACGTGCCGGACCTGCCGGCGACGGTCGCGGAGCTGTGCCGGGTGCTGCGGCCGGGCGGCCTGCTGGTGCTGGACACGCTCAACGACACGCTGCTCAGCCGCCTGGTGACGATCACGGTCGCGGAGTTCCTGGTGCCACGGGCGCGCGGCATCCACGACCCCCGGTGCTATGTGGACCCGGCGCGGCTGACCAGGCTCTGCGCCCGGCACGGTGTGCGACTGCGCGTCCGGGGTGTCCGTCCGGGGCTGCCCGCGCTCACCGGCTGGCTGCTGGGCCGGCCCGTGCCGGAACGCGCCCGCCGCATGCACCCGATCAGGTCGACCGTGGTTGCTTACCAGGGATTGGGGCGAAAACAGTGGTGATCATGGGTGGCACGGGCGTGGCGCTGCCGCCGGCCGCGAGCCAGGCCGAGCTGTGGTCCGGGTACTTCGCCGCGCACTACCCCGGACGGGTCGCCCCGATCGCGGAGAAGATCTTCTCGAACGCCGGCGTACGCACCCGGCAGGCCGCGGTCAGCCCGCTCGACGAGGACGTCTCCGGCTGGTCCACGGAACGGCGCATGCGTCGCTACCAGGAGGAGGCGATGCCGCTCGGCAAGGAGGCGGTGGAGCGCGCGCTCGTCGCGTCCGGCCTCGCCGCGACCGACGTCGGGCTGTTCGCGGTCTGCTCCTGCACCGGCTACGCGACGCCTGGCCTGGACATCCTGCTCGCCCGCGACCTGGGCATGTCACCGCGCACGCAGCGGCTCTTCATCGGGCACATGGGCTGCTACGCCGCGCTGCCCGGCCTCGGCGCGATCTCCGACTTCGTGACCTCGCGCGGCCGTCCCGCGCTGCTGCTCTGCGCGGAGCTGACCAGCCTGCACATCCAGCCGCCCGCGGCCCGGCTGGAGACGCAGCAGGTGGTCTCGCACGCGCTCTTCGGCGACGCGGCCGTGGCCGTGGTGGTGCGGCCGGAGCAGCGGGGTGGTTATGCCGTGCGCGAGATCGCCGCGCTCACCGACCCCACGACCGCGGACCACATGTCCTGGGAGGTGACCGACCTCGGCTTCCGGATGGGGCTGTCCGCGCGCGTCCCGCAGGTGCTGGCCCGGCACGTCCGGCCGATGGTCGACGAGCTGCTGGCCGCGCACGACCTGACCGTGGCGGACGTCGACGGCTGGGCCGTGCACCCCGGCGGCCCGCGCATCCTGGAGACCGTCGAGCGCCGGCTGGACCTGCCGGAGACCGCGCTGGCCACGTCCCGCGCCGTCCTCGACGCCCACGGCAACTGCTCCTCCGCCACCGTGCTGCTCATCCTGGACGCGCTCCGCCGCAGCCCCGCCCCACCGCGCCGCGTGCTGGCCCTCGCGTTCGGCCCCGGCCTCACGCTCTACGCCGTCCTCCTGGAACTCGTGTAGAGCGCCTTCTCAGGAGGCGACAACCGCCTCCGGCGTGGTCCGGCAGCGTTGCTCCCGCGGGCAAACCTCGCGTCGGGCTCCGCTGGCGCTCCGCTCGTCGCGAGGAGCCGGTTCCGCCGTGGTCCGGAAAGACCCGCGCGGTCTGCCGGACCGTCCACCGACGTTCACCGGGCCTGGATCACGGTCGCGTCAGTGCAGTGCTTCGAGCGGGAGGCGGTACTCGTCCACGGAGGTGGCGGCGGGAATCGTCCGCAGCACCTGGTTGCCGCTGGTGACCAGCAGCACGGCGCCCTGGCCGGTCGGCTCGGGCAGGTCGGACACCGCGCGCAGCGTGCCGGACCGGTCGGTGAGGCGGGTGAGGTTCGGCTCGGGCCCGGGTGACGCGGACACGGGCGCGCTGCTGACCGCGACCACGCGTACGCCCGGCGGCGCGACCGCGAGCGTCTCGCGCAGCAGCTGCTCGCAGGCGCACCCGTCGACGATCACGAACACCGCGGGCAGCAGGCCCCGGACCGGCGTGCTGCCACCGTCCGTGCCGATGAGGTCGAGCGCCGGGAGCGTGCGCCCCGGGCTGGGCGTCTGGCCGGACGCGGTGCGCTGGGTGGCCGGCGGCCGGGGCTGACCGAGCCAGCTCACCAGGAACAGGCTGGTCAGCGTCGTGATGATGGCGATCGCCATGATCACGAGGGGGATGCGGAGCGCGATCTCGCTCGGCGGGCGGGCCAGCCAGTCCACCGGCCGGGCGCGGCGCTGCTCCGGGAGCACGGCCGGCGCCTCCGTGAGGCGGCGGCGCTCGCGCAGCTCCCGCCGGACGGCCGCTGCCTCGTCCGCGAGCGCGGACGCATCGTCCGGTATGACGATCGATCGCCACTCCGGGGGAAGTTCGGGCAGGTCACTGTCGTCCGGAGGTGGTGCGTCGCCGTTGCCGCCAAGCGTCCCCATCTGCGCCCCCTGACCGCCCGCCGTGAAGTAGACCGGGGTCCGGCTTATAGCGTCTCGCACCCGAGCGTTCACCGCCAGTGGGGCGCGGGGTGGCCATCGGCGGTAGAATAGGGCCGCCGCATCGTTGAGCCACCGCCTTTACATGACCGTGCAGTCTTCATGCAAGACCGTGCAATTTTTTCCTGGCCATGATTTTTCCTGCTCCACCCTTGTCGTACGGGCCGCCGCCGGCGCTCCGTTTCGCCCTGGATGGGATAGCTCGATCCAGACGTGCTGATCTGTCCGACCTTAGCGACTGTCGATCTAGACGGTTGCCGCAAGTCGGTGATGTATTGGTCACGCTGCGTCAGCGAATCATCTGAATGGCGCGCTGTCAAGCCCGAGAAAGACCTTTCACAGGGTGTCTGAGCTGCGCAAATGGTCAGGGTCGGGGTGGGACATCGGTGTCCGATCGTGTTACGCTAGACACAGCGAAAGGGGTTTCGAACCTATGGTTTTCAGTGTCGGCGAGACCGTTGTTTACCCCCACCACGGGGCCGCACTCATCGAGGCTATCGAGACTCGGGTCGTCAAGGGCGAGGAGAAGCTCTACCTCGTCCTGAGGGTCGCTCAGGGTGACCTGACGGTGCGGGTTCCCGCTGAGAACGCCGAGATCGTCGGTGTGCGTGAAGTGGTCGGAGAGGAAGGCCTCGGCAAGGTCTTCGATGTTCTCCGTGCCCCGCACACCGAGGAGCCGACCAACTGGTCGCGGCGTTACAAGGCAAACCTGGAAAAGCTGGCCTCCGGCAACCCGCTGAAGGTCGCTGAGGTCGTCCGCGACCTGTGGCGTCGTGAGCGTGAGCGGGGCCTCTCCGCCGGCGAGAAGCGCATGCTGGCGAAGGCTCGGGACATTCTCGTCGGCGAGGTGGCGCTCGCGGAGAAGAGCACCAAGGACGAGGCGGAGACCCTCCTCGACAAGGTTCTCACCGAGGCCTGATCCACGGCCTGTGTTCCACCCCGATACAAACGACAGGACCGCGACGTGACCGCGCACCTTGACCCGCGCGGTGACGTCGCGGTCCTTGTTCCTGCCGCCGGAGCCGGCGTCAGGCTGGGCCCCGGTGGCCCGAAGGCGTTGCGCCTGCTGGCCGGCGAGCCGCTGCTGGTGCACGCGGTGCGCCGGGCCGCCGCAGCCCGGGGCGTGCGACTGATCGTGGTCGCGGCGCCGCCTACGGATGTGACGTTCGTCCGGGAGTTGCTCGCCCCGATCGCCGAGGTGACCGTCGTCCCCGGTGGGGCCGATAGGCAGTCGTCCGTGTCGGCCGCGCTCTCGGTCGTACCGCCGGATGTCGATGTTGTTCTGGTTCATGACGCCGCGAGGGCGCTGGCGCCGGCCGGGCTGGTCGAGTCCGTGGCCGCGGCCGTGCGGAACGGTGCCGGGGCGGTGATCCCGGTGCTCCCGGTCGTCGACACGATCAAGGAGGTCGACGCGGCCGAGGTCGTGCTCGGCACCGTCGATCGGTCCACGCTGCGTGCGGTGCAGACCCCGCAGGGCTTCCGCCGCGATCTGCTCGTCGCCGCGCACGCGGCCGCGGTCGCGGCACACACGGACGACGCGGGCATGGTGGAGAAGCTGGGCGAGCGCGTGCTCTGCATCCCCGGCTCGGACCTCGCCATGAAGATCACCCGCCCGATCGACCTGGTGGTCGCGGAATACCTGCTGACCCATGAGGCAGGATCCAGCACGTGATCATTCCGATGGCAGGCGTGGGGACGGACGTGCACGCGTTCGAGGCGGGGCGGGAGTGCTGGGTCGCGGGCCTGCACTGGCCGGGCGAGACCGGGCTGGCCGGGCACTCGGACGGCGACGTCGCCGCGCACGCGGCCTGCGACGCGCTCTTCTCCGCGGCCGGGCTGGGCGACCTGGGCAGCAACTTCGGCACCGACCGGCCGGAGTGGTCCGGTGCGTCCGGCATCGCGCTGCTCACCGAGGCCGCGAGCCGGGTGCGCGCGGCCGGTTACGAGATCGGCAACGTCTCGATCCAGGTGATCGGCGTCCGGCCGAAGATCGGCAGACGTCGCGACGAGGCGCAGAAGGCGCTGGGCGAGGCGGTCGGCGCCACGGTCACGGTGTCCGGGACGACCACGGACGGGCTCGGCCTCACCGGGCGCGCGGAGGGCCTGGCCGGGATCGCGGTCGCGATGGTCTACCGGCGTCAGTAGCTGCTCGCCGGCGCCGCGTTGTACGGGTCCGGTCCCCGGGCCATCTGCGTTGTTCCGACTCCCGTGGTCCGGGCGGCATTCACGTTGTTTCGGGCGGAATGTTCGCGCCGGATATCGCCCGGTGTGCACCCGCAGCGACAAACGACAGGTGGGGGCCGACACCCGGCACACGCCATCCGGCGACCCCGGGCCACCGTCCAAGCGCCGGGCCACCGTCAAGCACGCCCGGCTGACGTGGGAGCGGCGGGACCCGCTCGCCTAAGCTCGGACGCGTGCCGAGCGACGCCGCCCCCGACAGCACGCCCGACCGGACCCCGGACGAGGGCGCCGAAGCGATCACCGCGAACGAACATGTGCAGCGTGCTGCGCTGCTCGCCGATCTGGAGGCCTACCCGGACGCGATCGTCGAGCTGGAGGCCGCGCTCGCGCTGGAGCCGGACGATCCCTGGGCGCGCGCCATGCTGGCCCGGGTCTACCTGGTGACCGACCGCCCGGCGGACGCGCTGGTGAGCGCGGACCAGGCGGTCGTGGCCGCACCCGGGCAGGTGGCGCCGCTGGTGGTGCGCGGCATCGCGCTGGTCGAACTGCAGCGGTTCGCCGAGGGCGCGCAGGTCGCGGAGCAGATCATCGCGCTCGGTGCCCAGGAGGCCTATGCGCAGCGCACCGGCGCCGCGCTGCTCAGCGAGACCCGCAACGGCCAGGTGGCGCTGGACACGGCCTGGCACGCGGTCACGCTCGCGCCGACCGAGCCGGAGAGCCACCTCGTGCTCGCCGTGGTCGCGGCGCGGCTGCACCAGTTCGACCTGGCCGAGCGTGCGTACCGGGAAGCGATCCGGCTGAACCCGGACCTGGCCGCGAGCGGCTCCGACTCCGGTCTGCTGCGGCTGGAGCAGCGGCGGTACGCGCGGGCGCTGGAGGGCCTCGCCGCGGAGGCCGCACGGGAGGAGCCGGTCGCGTTCGACCCCCGGGTGCGGGAGACGGCCACCCAGACGCTCGGGCGCACCACGGAGGAGACGCTGCACCGGGCGCTGCTGATCGGCGGCGCGGGCGGGCTGATCGTGGCGTTGCTGGTTGCGTTCTCCGCCGCGGTGGACGGCGCGCTGTCCCGGTTCGCGGCGGTCTCACTGACCGTGCTGGGCGCCATCGCGATGGTGCTCTACCTGGCCCAGATGCCCCGGACAGTGCGGGCGGGTTTCCCGGCGCTGCTGCGTGCGGAACGGCCGCTCATGATCGCGCTGGCGGCGACGCTGGCCATGCCGCTGCTGATCCTGATCTACGCGGTGCTCGGCTCGCCCTGGCCGCTGGTGGGCGCGATCGCGTGCGGCGCGATCGCCGAGCTGATCGTCTTCCTGCGGGTCCGCCGCTTCTGACCGGCGCTGCCCCTGTCGGTCTATCGAGACTTCCATTAGGTTCAATAGCCATGCCGACGGGGCTGATACCGCCGCTGCTCGCGGGCCTGGTGGATGACGCGGCGCTGGTCTCACGGGGTGGCACCGTGCCCCTTGACGACGCCGCGCTGCTGGACGCCGCATCGGCGCACCGCGAGCACGCCGCGGCGTGGTACGCGGAGCTGGTCGGCCCGCTGCTGATCTCGATGTCGGTACTGGCGCGGGCGCGTCTGTCCGGCGCGGAGCGCGCGTCCGGGACGGAGCGCCCGTCCAGGGCAGAGAGCTTGTCCGGGTCCGAGCGCGCGCTCGGCGGCCCGGAGCGCGCGTCGGGCCTGGAGCGCGTGGCCGGCCCGGCGTGGCCGTTCGGTGCGGAGCGGCCGGAGATCGCGGTGATCGCGGACACCGGGCTGGACGCGTTCGTCCGGGCCCGCTCCCGGATCGACCGGCGGTTCACGGTGCGTCAGGTCGAGGTCCCGGTCGCGAAGCGCGGTGAGGATCCGCAGCCCGGCCTGCACCGGCTCATCCGTGCGCTGGCCTCCGGCGCGGCACCGAGGGGCTACGCGGAGATCCCGCTCAGCTGGGGCCTGCTGGGCGCGCTGGACACGGTTGCGGCGGCACGGGCGGCCGGGGCGCCGGTGGCCGCGAAGTTCCGCACCGGCGGGCTGGCCGCGGAGCTGTTCCCCACGCCGGTCGAGCTGGCCGCGATCATCTGCGCCTGCCGGGAGCGGGACCTGCCGTTCAAGCTGACCGCCGGCCCGCACCACGCGCTGCGCAGCGCGGACCCGGAGACCGGCTTCGTGCATCACGGTTTTCTGAACGTGCTGGTCGCCAGCGTGCTGGCCGCGGACGGCGGTGAGGTGGCCGACGTGGCCGAGGTGCTGGCCAGTACGGATCCGGTGCGTCTGATCGAGGCGGTACGCGCCCGGCGCGAGGAGCCCCGGCCGCTGTGGGAGGGGTTCGGCGCGACCGCGGTCATCGACCCGTTGACCGATCTGATCCGATTTGGCCTTGTAAATGGCGGCTTTGATTAGGCACAGTCCGGAATTGGCTATCCGCACGCCCTGAAGCCCCGTTACTCTGCGGCAATACGTGGTTACGGGAGGCGATGGTGTCGACCATCTCGGTCAGCCGCATGATCCAGGCACCCGCCGCGCACGTGTGGCGGCTCTTCACCGATCTGCACCACCGCTCCGCGTGGCTCTCCACGGTCGACCACGTCGAGGTGATCACCGGCGGCGACCTGCGGGCCGGGTCGGTCTGGCGGGAGACGCGGCACATGCCGGACGGTGCGCGCGTCACCGAGGAGTTCCGGGTCGAGGAGTGCGACGAGGGCGTCCGGCTCGTGGTCAGCTCGCCCGGGATCGGCGCGGACTACCGGATGACGTACACGTTCACGCCGGTCGAGGAGGGTCGCCACCGGGGCGACACCGTGGTGACCGCGGTGCAGGTGGGCACGCCGCTGGCGGCCCGGGGAAGACTGATCGCGCTGTTCCTGGGCGGTTTGGCGGCGGTGGTGTCCGAAGGGGCGCTCCGGCACGATCTGCACGATCTCGAGCGCGCGGCACGCCGTCAGCTGATCGAATTCACGTGACCTTGACCGGATCGGCACCGAGCTCTCAGCGGGTACACGGTAGGGTGCCGGGGTGCTTCAGGAGGCGGAGAAGAAGAGCCGCGCAGTGTGGTGGCAGGCGGCCGTAGCGGCCGTCGTGCTGCTCGTGCTCGGCGTGGTCGCGGGGATTCGAGTGCTCGGCCCGGCCGAGGTGCTGACCGTCACGACATCGACGAACGGCCGGCCCATCCCTCGCGTGGCCGGTACCGCGGGACTGCTCTACTGGGCGCCGCTGATCGCGGGCAACGCCCGGGTCTTCGCGGGCGACCGGCTGGTGCGGGTCGACGTGCCCTACAACGGGACCACCGAGCGCACGCCGTCGTGGTCGCTGCGCCGCTGGCCGCAGAGCCTGCTCGGCGTGGTCACCTCCGGCGAGCTGGTGATCAGCCGCTGGTCGGACGGTGACCTGGTGGCGATCAACGGGGGCGACGGCAGCCGGGCCTGGCGGGCGACCGGCCCGGAGTCGGCGCCGGACGCGGGCACGCCCCGGGAGCGGCGCACCAACGAGCAGCTGACCTGGACGCCGCCGGACCTCTACACCGCGGACGACTCGGCCGGCGTCCCGCTGGTCGTGGTGCGCGGCGAGAGTTCGGTGCGGGTCTACGAGGCGCGCACCGGCACGGAACGGCCGCAGATCGAGGCGGACTGCGGCCCGAAGAGCTTCACGACCGCGGACGGCCGGTTCGCCTGCCAGACCTCGGCCGGGCTCTCCGTCTACAACCTGGCCGGCGGCGCCAAGTACGACTGGGCGTACGCGGACAAGTTCAAGGCCGACTCCTGCTTCCTCGGCGCGTCCCGCTGCGGGCTGGTGCGCGAGGACAAGGCCAAGGGCAAGGCGTATCGGTTCACCGACACGGCCGTGGTGGCCACGCCGCAGGCCGACGTCGAGGGCGCGAGGGTGTGGGGCGACGTCGTCTTCACCACGGACGGCGCACGCACCGCCACCGCGACGAACATGGAGACCGGCGCCGTGGTCTGGACCTGGCCCGGCCGGGAGTACGACAAGAAGCTCCGCGTGCTGGCCGTGCAGAAGGACCGCGTCCACCTGATCAACCTGGACAACCGGATGGTCACGCTGGACCAGGCCACCGGCGCCCAGATCTCCCTCTTCGCGTTCGGCGTGCCGATCTCGAAGAGCACGGGGGAGGAGCTGCACTGGACGCCGGGTCCGGCCTACGCCCAGGACAACCTGGTCGTCGCCGTCCGGCGCAGGGTGAACGCGTCATACCTGTCGCCGGACGACGGTTACTACTTCATGCACGAGGCCGTTGCGGTCGGCATCACCGAATAGCTACAGCGCGTCGGCCGCGGCCGCGAGGAACGCATCGTTCTCCGCGGCCGTGCCGACCGTGACCCGCACGCCGTCGCCCTGGAACGGGCGGACGATCACGCCGCGGGACTCCAGCGCGGAGCCGAACGCGGCGGCCCGGTCGCCGAGCGGCAGCCACACGAAGTTCGCCTGGCTCTCCGGGATCTCCTGACCGAGTTTGCGCAGCTCCGTGGTGAGCCGGTCCCGCTCGCCGACGACCAGCGCGCAGCGGCGGCGCACCTCCTCCTCCTGGTCCAGCGCGGCCAGCGCCGCGGCCTGGGCCAGCAGGTTCGTCGAGAACGGCGTGGTCACCTTGCGGACCGCGGCCGCCACCTCCGGCGCCGCGACCAGGAAACCGACCCGCATGCCGGCCAGGCCCCAGGCCTTGGAGAGCGTGCGCAGCACGGCCACGTTCGGCCGGTCGGCGTAGGTGTCGATGCCGTCCGGCACGTCCGGGTCCGTGTTGAACTCCCGGTACGCCTCGTCCAGCACCACCAGCACGTTCTCCGGCACGGCGTCCAGGAACCGGTCGATCTCCTCGCGGCGCACGCTGGTGCCGGTCGGGTTGTTCGGGTTGCAGACGAAGATCAGCCGGGTCCGGTCCGTGATCGCGGCCGCCATCGCGTCCAGGTCGTGGCCGTGGGCGGGCGTGTTCGGCACCCGGACCGCGGTGGCGCCGACGCCGGCCGCGACGATCGGGTACGCCTCGAACGACCGCCACGCGAAGATGACCTCGTCGCCCGGCAGGCAGGTGGCGCGCGCCAGGTTCTCGCAGATCGCCACGGAGCCGCAGCCGGTGACGAGCCGCTCGACCGGCACGCCGTACCGCGCGGAGAGCTTGTCCCGCAGCGCGACCGCGGCCGGGTCCGGATAGCGGTGCGTGCCCGAGGCGGCCGCGGTGATCGCGTCCACCACGCCGGGCAGCGGACCGAACGGCACCTCGTTGCTGGCCAGCTTGATCGCCTCGGACAGGCCGAGGTCGCGGGCCAGGTCGGCGGGGCTGCGGCCGGCCACGTAGGCGGGGATCGCATCCAGGTCGGCGCGGGTCAGCCGGGTCATCGGTCTCCTCCGGTGGTGTCGGTGCCGGGCTGTGCCGGGACGGGCGCGTTGCGGGGCAGTTGGACCACCACGGTGTCCGCGACCTTGTCGTGCCAGCCGCGTTGCAGGTGCCGGTCGAAGAGCGGCGACAGCCCGTCCAGGATCTGCCAGAGCAGGCCGATGCCGCAGCAGGACCAGAAGAGCGTGGCGACGCCGTAGAGGTTCCACCGGCGGAACGCGCGGAGGAAGCCGGGCGCGGTGCCCTGGGAGAGCGAGACGGTCTTGATGCCGACCAGCCGCTTGCCCAGCGTCTGGCCGTTCGCGGCGATCTGCGGCACCTCGTAGGCGAACCAGACCATGGCGGTGACCAGCAGCATGGCCAGCTGCAGGAGTGCGAACCGGTCGGACGCGGTCGGCATGGTGGCGGTCTCGCCGCGCTCGACCGCGGCCACGTACTCGTTGACCGCGGGCAGGTAGATCTGGAACTCCTCGACGTACTGCACGAGGAACCACGAGTTCGCGATCAGGACCAGCACGAGCAGCACGCCGAGGTCGATCACCCGGGCCAGGAGGCGGGCGCCGTACCCGGCGAGCGGCATCCCGTGCGGCATGGCCGGCGGCACCCAGCCGGGCGGGCCGTAGTGCGGACCGTAGGGATGCGGCGGATAACCGGGCGGCGGGCCGCCCTGCCAGCCGGGCGGCGGCGGGCCGCCCTGCCAGCCGGGCGGGGGCGCACCCTGCCAGCCCGGAGGCGGGCCCTGGAACGCTGCCGGAGGGGTCTGGCTGACGGGCCAGCCCTGCGGGCCGCCGTCGCGCGCCGGGGGCGTGCCGTCCGCTCCGGGAACCGGCGGGGCGGGCTCAGGCTCGGGCTCCGGTGGCGGCGGGCCGTCCGGCGGCGTCACGTCCGCGGGCAGTGCCTTGCCGATCCAGCCCTCGCCGTCCCACCAGCGCTGCGTGGCGGGGTCCGCCGGGTCCTTGTACCAGCCGGGGGCGATGTCGCTCACTGGAACACACCGCCGGCGAATGCTGTGCTGCTCACCGGAGAAACCTTAACGACCGTTGTCATGGAAGCCTTGTCGTGGATGCACTGCTGGTAGGGCTTGTCCCAGAGTTGCCACAGTCCGTCGAGGTACGACCCGCCCGGCACCATGGCCAGGCCGATCGTCGCGCCCCACCGCTTGACCGCGGTGCCCCGGCTGATGCCGTGGCCGGGCTGCTGGCCGAGCACCACGATGTGCAGCCGCATCATCCGCTTGCCGGGCGTCTGGCCGGTCTTCAGCGCGAGCTCCACGTGGTAGAGGTAGCTGATCAGCATGCCGAGGACGAACGCGACCGGCATCGAGATGAACAGCGAGGCGAGGTAGCCGGGCAGCGCCTCCTCGTTGGTGGTGCCGTTCGGCCCGGCGAGCGCGACGGCCTGGGAGACGACGTAGATGACCAGCGGGATCGTGTAGATCAGGCTGGCCGCGCCGATCAGCAGGGCATCGATGAGGTACGCCACGAGCCGCTCGCCGAACGGGGCGAGAATCGGCGGGGGCGCGGAATATCCGGGATGCCCGGTATATGCGGGAGGGGGACCCGAGAACTGCGGATTCACGCGGCCAGTCTCCCAGCTCGCGCTGACAAATGTCTGCGAGCTACCGGACGAGCACGTCCATCAGCCGTTCCAGCTCCGCGCCCGGGTCCGCGGTCAGGCCGGAGTGCACCGCGCCGGTCTGGATGACCGTGCTGCGCGGCGCGGTCAGCCAGCGGAAACGCTCGCCGGGGCGCATGCCGGAGGCCGGGCCGCAGACCACGTCGCCGGCGGTGGTGACCTCGAACGACCGCAGCGCGCCGAGCACCGCGTCCACGTCCGCGGTCCGGTCGAGCGCGTGCAGCCGGTCCGGGTCGAGCTGGGTGCGGGCCGCGAGGAAGCCGGCGCGCTGGCAGTAGAGGATCACGCCGACGTTGATCCGTTCGCCGCGTTCGACCCGGGGCATGACGCGGACCAGCGCGTACTCGAAGACTTCGGTCACTTCGCCACCCCCGCCGGGAGCCAGGCGTCCCGGCCGGCCACGCGGGCCAGCAGGTGATCGTGGTAGGCCGCACGCACGCCGCCCGGCGTGGCCAGCGACGGGTCCTCGCTGTCCGGCAGCGCCAGCCAGCCGTCCGGCACCAGCGCCAGCACCTCGGTCAGCAGTGCGGAGGTGATCTGCGGGCCGAGCGCGGCGTCCGCCTCGGCGAGCCGGGTGGCGAACGGCGCGAGCACGTGGTCGTCGGCCTTGAACGGCCGGTGCACGACCGCGCCGGCCCGCGGCCAGTTGTGGTGGAAGTAGAGCGCGGCGCCGTGGTCGATCAGCCAGAGCCCGCCGTGGTGCCAGGTCAGCAGGTTCGGGTTGCGCCAGCTGCGGTCCACGTTCTCGGTGAACGCGTCGAACCAGAGGATCCGCGAGGCCAGCATCGGGTCGACCGGGTGGGCCAGCGGGTCGAAGCCGAACGCGCCGGGCAGGAAGTCCATCCCGAGGTTGTCGCCGCCGGAGTGCTTGAGCAGCTCCTGGACCTCCTGGTCCGGCTCGGCGCGGCCGATCACCGGGTCCAGGCCGAGCACGACCAGCTCGGGGACGGGCAGGCCGAGACGGCGGGCCAGCTCGCCCGCGATCACCTCGGCGACCAGCGCCTTCGGCCCCTGGCCCGCGCCGGAGAACTTGACCACGTAGGTGCCGAGGTCGTCGGCCTCGATCACGCCGGGCAGTGATCCACCCTCACGCAGCGGTGTCACGTACCGCGTTCCGACCACTCGGCGAAGCATGGTCAACAGCTTACGGCGTACCCCCGATGGAGGGTTTTGATCTTATTTGTTATGGACAGGCGGGAAATGTGCAAGCGGGACCATCGTGATCAGCGTGGTTAGCGTGGGCCCGTGGCGAACGGCCGGCGGATCTGTGTGCGGTGCTGGCTGATCCTTGCCGTGGTCGCGCTGGTCACGCTGGCGCTGACCAACGTCTGGAACCCGTGGCCCGGCCTGCTGGCCTGGGTGAACCAGAGCGGCACGCTCTCCGAACCGGCGCCGCTGTGGCAGCAGCGGGTCGGTGCGCTGCCACGGTCGGTCACGATAGCGGGCGGTGCCGTGGTCATCGACCGGGGTGATGCGGTCGAGGGACGCGCGATCGGCAACGGCGGTGTGGCCTGGGAGAAGACCGGGATCAGCTGGAACGCGGTGGCCGGCGACGGCAACGAGGCGGTGGTGCTGACAGGCGAGATGCTCACCAAGGGTTACCAGGTGCTCAACCCCGCCAACGGTACGGTGCTGCGGCAGAGCACGGACGCGCTCGGCGTCTGGACCTATCGGAACCTGCTGATCGACGTGCGCTGCTTCGCCGCGAAGGACTGCGTGCTCTCCGCCTGGGAGCCGCGCGGCACCGCGCCGCTGTGGTCCACCGACCTGCCCGGCATCCAGGTCGGGCTGAGCGCGGACAACCCCAAGTCGTTCGGTACGAAGCTGCTGACCACGACGAAGGTCAACGAGGACGCGGCCGGTCCGCAGCCGGCGCCGGTGCTGCTGGGACTGCCGATCGACAACAAGGTCTACGTGGTGGAGACCGGCACCGGGCGGGTGACCCGGGTGGCGGACCCGGGCCGCGAGGAGCGGGTGACCACGGCCGGCGGGCGGGTGATCCGCGTGCTGGCCCAGTCCGCGGACGGCACCTGCTACTTCACGGTCTCCGGGCACGAGGCGGCCACCGGGCGCGAGGTGTGGAAGCAGACCGCGCTGAACCTGCGCACCGCGGAGAGCGCCGGGTGCGCGCAGCGCGACGACCCCAGTGGCGGGCGCAACGTGGTGCTCGGCGTGGCGCCGGACCGGCGTGAGGTGATCGCGGACACGTACGACGGCCGCCTGCTCTGGACCGGCGACCCCGGCGACCGGGTGCTGGCCGTGGACGACCGCTACGTGGCCGTGCGCTCCGCGGACAACCGGCTGCTGCGCGGCTACGTGCTGGGTGAGTCCGGCGTGGCCTGGTCCCGGAACGCGGACGAGGACACGCAGGCCGCGATCGCCCGGTACGCGGTCGTGGTGATCGAGAAGGACCCGGACCGGGTGGTGGCGCTGGCCCCGTCCGACGGTGCGGTCCTGGCCCAGCTGCGCTCCGGCGCGGACGTGCTCGCGGTCGGCCCGGCCGGCCTGGTGATCGGCGACGGCCGGGACATCGGCTACGTGCCCTACGGGTCTCAACTTGCCAATGGCGGTAACTCCGACCAAACGGGCGGGCCGCAACCCCCGCAGAGCGGCTGCGGAGGCGAAAAGCAGCCCAATTGCGGGGTCTCCGGCAAGTAGCCACGGACCGGTCACCGCCCCCGTGCCGGGACTGGCCTAGGCTTTCCGCTCATGAGCAGTGCCGCCGCCTTCTCCCATGCCCCCCTGCTGCCGCTCGGGGAAGATCTGACCGAGTACCGCCTCGTGAGCGACGAGGGCGTCGACGTGGTCCACGGTCCGGGCGGGCGCCGATTCCTGACCATAGAGCCGTCCGTGCTGACCCAGCTGACCGCGGAGGCGATGCACGACATCGCCCACTACCTGCGCCCGGCGCACCTGACGCAGCTGCGGTCCATCATCGACGACCCGGCCGCCTCGCCGAACGACCGCTTCGTCGCCATGGACCTGCTGCGCAACGCGAACATCGCGGCCGGCGGTGTGCTGCCGATGTGCCAGGACACCGGCACCGCGATCGTGATGGGCAAGCGCGGCCGGCACGTCCTCACGGACGGGCTGGACGAGGAGGCGATCGCGCGCGGCGTGTACGAGGCGTACACGCGGCTGAATCTTCGCTACTCCCAGCTCGCGCCGATCACCATGTGGGAGGAGAAGAACACCGGCACCAACCTCCCCGCGCAGATCGAGCTGTACGCGGAGGACCCGGGCGGGCATCCCGACGCCTACAAGTTCCTGTTCATGGCGAAGGGCGGCGGCTCGGCCAACAAGTCGTACCTCTACCAGGAGACGAAGGCGCTGCTCAATCCCACGCGGATGATGCAGTTCCTGGAGGAGAAGCTGCGGCTGATCGGCACCGCGGCCTGCCCGCCGTACCACCTGGCGATCGTGATCGGCGGCACCTCCGGCGAGCACGCGCTGAAGACCGCGAAGCTGGCCAGCGCGAAGTACCTGGACACGCTGCCCACCTCCGGTTCGATGCTGGCGCACGGCTTCCGCGACGTGGAGCTGGAGGCCGAGGTGCTGGAGCTGACCCGGCAGTTCGGCATCGGCGCGCAGTTCGGCGGGCGGTACTTCTGCCACGACGTGCGCGTGGTCCGGCTGCCCCGGCACGGCGCGTCCTGCCCGGTCGCGATCGCGGTCTCCTGTTCCGCGGACCGGCAGGCGGTCGCCAAGATCACCCCGTCCGGCGTGTGGCTGGAGAAGCTGGAGACCGACCCGGCCCGCTTCCTGCCGGACGTCACGGACGAGTCGCTGGAGACGGACGAGGTGGTCAAGGTCGACCTCAACCGCCCGATGGACGAGATTCGCGCGGAGCTGTCCCGCTACCCGGTGAAGACCCGGCTCTCGCTGACCGGCCCGCTGGTGGTGGCGCGCGACATCGCGCACGCGAAGATCGCCGAGCTGCTGGACAACGGCGGTGAGATGCCGCGGTACCTGCGCGACCACGCGGTCTACTACGCCGGACCGGCGAAGACCCCCGAGGGGTACGCGTCCGGCTCGTTCGGCCCGACCACGGCGGGCCGGATGGACGCCTACGTGGAGAAGTTCCAGGCCGCGGGCGGCAGCATGGTGATGCTGGCGAAGGGCAACCGCTCCCGCGGCGTGACCGAGGCCTGCCACCGCTACGGCGGCTTCTACCTCGGCTCGATCGGCGGCCCGGCCGCACGCCTGGCCCAGGACTGCATCCGCCACGTCGAGGTGCTCGAATACCCCGAGCTGGGCATGGAGGCGGTCTGGAAGATCGAGGTGGAGGACTTCCCCGCGTTCATCGTCGTCGATGACAAGGGCAACGACTTCTTCGCCGAGGTCACCAAGCCGGTCCTCACCGTGGGCCGCCGGTAGCCGCCATGTCTCGTTGGTCGCATGCCCGCCCGGCCGTGATGGTGCGCGGACGGGCAGGCGACCACCCCCGATGTGGATCTTGCAAGACGTGTTTACACATCCGCAGCCATAGCCTGCCGGGGAGCGCTTCCGATTCGCTGCCGTTCCGCTCTCACGCTCAAACATCGGTTCGACAGCACATCTCATCGGCGACGCGGGCCCGGGGGTTGAGATGTGGTTCGGGATCCTAGGTCCGCTCCGGGCCGCGAACGGCGACGTGGACGCGCCGGTCGCGGCCGGGCGGGACCGCGTCGTGCTCGCCATGCTGCTGCTCAACTCGCTGCACGTGGTCTCGATAGATCAGCTGGTCGACGCGCTGTGGGACGAGTCGCCACCCGCCACCGCGCGCGGCCAGCTGCAGAGCAGCGTCTCCCGGATCCGCCGCGCGCTCGCCGAGGCCGGCCTGCCCGCGGAGCTGATCGTCACCGACCCGGCCGGATATCGCCTGGTCGCGGACCCCGACCAGATCGACGTGAACGTCTTCGCCCGCCGCCTCGGCCAGGCCCGGCTCGCGGTGGAGAAGGAGCAGTGGACCGAGGCACGTGACCACTTCCGCGCCGCGCTCTCGCTGTGGCAGGGCCCCACGCTGGCCGGTATCACCAGCCCGGCCGTGCGCCGTGCCGCAGCCGCGCTGGACGAGCAGCGGCTGCTGGCCATCGAGGACACGTTCGACGTGGAGCTGCGGCTCGGGCTGGAGCGCGAGGCGATCGGCGGCCTGACCGGGCTGGTCGAGCGGCACCCGCTGCGGGAACGGCTGCGCGGCCAGCTGATGATCGCGCTCTACCGGGCCGGCCGGCAGGCGGACGCGCTCGCGGTCTACCGGGACGCGCGGGAGGCACTCGCCGGCGAGCTCGGCATCGAGCCGGGCCCGGCGCTGCGCGAGGTGCAGCGCGCCATCCTCACCGGAGAGGTGGAGACCGCGCCCGCGCACCGGGACGGGACGCTGCCGGTGCGCGCGCTGCCACGCACGGTCGCGGACTTCACCGGCCGGGCCGAGGCCGTGACGCGGCTGGTCCGCGCGGTCGAGCACGCCGGCTTCGACGGCCCGGTCATCCAGGTCATCGACGGCATGGCCGGCAGCGGCAAGACCACGCTGGCCGTGCACGTGGCGAACCTGGTCGCGCCGCGCTACCCGGACGCACAACTCTTCATCGACCTGCACGGGCACAGCCTGCGCCGTCCGCTGGACGCGTCCGCCGCGCTGGTCACGCTGCTGCGTCAGCTCGGCCTGCCCGGCGACCGGATACCGGTCGACATGGACGACCGGGTCGCGCTCTGGCGCAGCGAGCTGGCCTCCCGGCGCGCGCTGGTCGTGCTGGACAACGTGGCCAGCACCGCGCAGATCGCGCCGCTGCTGCCGGCGTCCGCGGGCAGCCTCGCGCTGATCACCAGCCGGCGCCGGCTGCTCGGCCTGGACGCGGTACGCCCCGAGTCGCTGCCCGTGCTCTCCGAGGCCGAGGCCGTCGACCTGCTGGCCCGGATCGCCGGCGACCGGGTCCGCGCGGAACCCGCGGCCGCGGCCGAGGTGGTGCGCTGCTGCGGGCACCTGCCGCTGGCCATCCGGCTGGCCGCGGCCCGGCTCGCCCACCGCCCCCGGTGGAAGGTCGCGGACCTGGCCCGCCGCCTGGCCGGACGCTCCGCGCTGCCGGAACTGGCCGCGGAGGAGCGCACGGTGGCCAGCGCGTTCGACCTGTCCTACGCGCATCTGCCGTCCGGCGCGCAGCGCGTGTTCCGGCTGCTCGGGCTGCACCCGGGCGACCGGTTCGACGCGTTCACCACGGCCGCGCTCGCGGACCTGCCGCTGGACGACGCGCAGGACGTGCTGGACGACCTGGTCGACTGGCACCTCGTCGAGGAGCCGCAGGCCGGGCGGTACCGGCTGCACGACCTGATGCGCGAGTTCGCCGCCGGGCTGGCGGCCCGGGACCCGCTGCCGGAACGGCACGCCGCGGTCGGCCGGCTGCTCGACTTCTACCTGCACGCGGCGGACGCGTCCACGGTCGCGATGGAGGCGCACACCTCCGGCGACGTGCGTGGCTGGGGGCCGACCCAGCGGCCGGACCTGATCGATGCGCTGCCGAACAAGCTGCGCTGGCTGGAGGACGAGCGTGGCGGGCTGATCGCGCTGGCCGACCGGGCGATCGGCGCCGGGCACGCGCACTACGCCTGGTGGCTGGCGCGGGCGGCGTGGCGGTTCCTGTACGTCAACGCGTACCACGACGACCTGATCGTGCTGCACGAGCGCGGGCTGGCCGCGGCGCTGCTGGCCGGCGACGACGCGGCCGTGGCGCAGGTGCTCAACTACCTGGCCTCGTCGTACTACCGCACCGGGCGGTACCGGCAGGCGGTCACGCACCTGACCGAGTCGCTGCGCCTGCGGGAACGGCTCGGCGACGACCGCGGCGCCGCCACCACGCGCGGCAACCTGTCCGCGGTGCAGCTGATGATGGGCCTGCTGCCGGAGGCGCTGGCGAACGCGCGCGCGGCCTACGCGGTCTGGGAGCGGCTCGGCGACGACCGGGGCCGGATGCTGCACCTGCCGAAGATGGGGTTCGTCGCCACCCTGCTCGGCCGGTACGAGGAGGCGCTGCACTACCACCGCCGCCACCTGTTGCTCGCCTCCGAACGCCGGGACCAGCACAACGTCACGGTCGCGCTCGGCCACATCGGCGCGGTCCGGGTACGGATGGGCGCGGCCGATCCGGGCGCCCGCTGCCTGGCCGCGGCGCTGCGCCGGCAGCGCGGGATCCCGTACAACGAGGCCGAGGTGCTCAACGATCTCGGCACCGCGCGCCGGCTCCAGGGCCGGGCGGCCGAGGCGGAGCAGCACCACCAGGAGGCGCTGCGGATCATGCGCACGGTCGGCGACCGGCAGGGCGAGGCGCTGGTCGGCAACGATCTCGCGGCCACGCTGCTGGCCGGGGGCGACGAGGAGGCGGCGGCGGAGGCGTACCGGCGGTCGTTGTCGATCAGCGTCCAGATCGGGCACCGGTACGAGCAGGCCCGCGCGCTGGCCGGCCTCGGCGACTGCCTGCGGCGGCGGGAGCCGGAGGAGGCGCGGCAGTACGCCGGGCGCGCGCGGCAGATCTTCGACGAGATGGGCGTGGCTTAGATCATCTGCGGCCGGAACGCCGCCGAGAGAGGATGGGTCCGTGACTGCGAACGAGAGCGAATTCCGGATCGAGCGCGACACCATGGGCGAGGTCCGGGTGCCGGTGAACGCGCTGTGGCGGGCCCAGACCCAGCGGGCCGTGGAGAACTTCCCGATCTCCGGGCGAGGTCTGGAGCCGGCCCACATCCGGGCGCTGGCCCAGATCAAGGGCGCGGCGGCGGCGGTGAACGCGGAGCTCGGCGTGGTCGACGCCGACGTGGCGAAGGCGATCGAGACCGCGGCCGCGCACGTGGCGGACGGCGGATACGACGACCAGTTCCCGATCGACGTGTTCCAGACCGGTTCCGGCACGTCGTCCAACATGAACACCAACGAGGTGATCGCCACGCTGGCCGCCCGTGAGCTGGGCCGCGAGGTGCACCCGAACGACCACGTGAACGCGTCGCAGTCCAGCAACGACGTGTTCCCGTCCTCGATCCACCTGGCCGCCACGCAGGCGGTCACCCATGACCTGATCCCGGCGCTCTCGTACCTCGGCGACGCCCTGGCGCGTAAGGCCGAGGCGTGGGCAGAGGTGGTCAAGTCCGGGCGCACCCACCTGATGGACGCCACGCCGGTCACGCTCGGCCAGGAGTTCTCCGGGTACGCCGCGCAGGTCCGGTACGGCGTCGAGCGCCTGGAGTCCGCGCTGCCCCGGCTCGCGGAGCTGCCGCTCGGCGGCACCGCGGTCGGCACCGGCGTGAACACGCCGCCCGGCTTCGCGCCCGCCGTGATCGAGAAGCTGCGCGCCGCCACCGGCCTG
Source organism: Catenuloplanes japonicus (assembly GCF_000717135.1). Taxonomy (GTDB): domain Bacteria; phylum Actinomycetota; class Actinomycetes; order Mycobacteriales; family Micromonosporaceae; genus Catenuloplanes; species Catenuloplanes japonicus. Next base: position 117,350 of record NZ_JNXY01000019.1, on the reverse strand, counting down.
CCGCTCTCCGAGGCACGCAACCACTTCGAGGCGCAGGGTGCGCGGGACGCGCTGGTCGAGACGTCCGGCCAGGTGCGGACGATCGCGACCGGCCTCTACAAGATCGCCAACGACATCCGCTGGATGGGTTCCGGCCCGCGTGCCGGCCTGCGCGAGCTGCGCCTGCCGGACCTGCAGCCCGGCTCGTCGATCATGCCGGGCAAGGTGAACCCGGTGGTGCCGGAGGCGGCCCGGCAGGTCGTCGCACAGGTGATCGGCAACGACGCGGCCGTGGCGTTCGCCGGTTCGCAGGGCGACTTCGAGCTGAACGTGATGCTCCCGGTGATGGGCCGCAACCTGCTGGAGTCGATCAAGCTGGTGGCGAACGTGTCCCGGCTGCTGGCCGACCGCTGCGTCGACGGCCTGGAGGCCGACATCGAGGTCACCCGCGGCTACGCGGAGGGTTCACCGTCGATCGTCACACCCCTCAACCGCCACCTGGGGTACGACGAGGCCGCCTCCGTCGCGAAGCAGGCGCTGAAGGAGAACAAGTCGATCCGCGAGGTGGTCGTGGAGCGCGGCCACGTTTCGTCCGGAAAGCTCACCGAGGAGCAGCTGGACACCGCTCTGGACGTGCTTCGGATGACTCGTCCGTAGCGGACCTGTTTCGCCTGCTACGCCTCGGTAAAGCTTTTGTTCATTCCTCTATGCGAATTCATGAAGATCGGGTGAGATGCTTCCAGGCCGCTGTCGGCGGCCGCCTCGACTCTCGAGAGGAAGCACATGGCGAGCAGACGCTTCACCGCCGGCTCGGTCGCGACCGTGACCGGGCTGGCGCTGGTGCTGGCGGTTCCCGCGGGCGCGGCCACCGCCGCACCGGCGGGCACCGCCACGACCGAATACACGGTGGTCGCCGAGGACGGTGTCTCCGCCGCCGCGGCGAAGGCGGCGATCACGGCCGCCGGCGGCACGGTGGTGTCCAGTAACGACAGTGTCGGCACGTTCACGGTGAGCAGCACCGCGTCCGACTTCGCGGCCAAGGCGACGGCCGCGGCCGCGCTGATCGGGGCATCGAGCGCGGACAAGGCGATAGGCCAGGCGCCCAAGCTCGACCTCGTCGAGCAGGAGCACCTGGTGGACGCCGCGAAGAAGGCGGCCAGGGGCAAGGGCGGCGGCCATCACGGCCCGAAGCTGGACCCGCTGGACGACCGGCTCTGGGGCCTGGACATGGTCCGGTCCGACGACGCCCGCCGGGTGGAGCCCGGCGACAAGGGCGTGACCGTGGGCGTGCTCGACACCGGGCTGGACGCGACCAACCCCGACCTCGCGGCGAACTTCAGCCGGTCGCTCTCCCGCAACTTCGCGCCGGACATCGAGGCGATCGACGGCCCGTGCGAGGTCGCCGGCTGCCTCGACCCGGTCGGCACGGACGACGGCGGCCACGGCACGCACGTCGCGGGCACCATCGGCGCCGCGGCGAACGGCACCGGCGTCTCCGGCGTCGCGCCGAACGTGACGCTGGTCGAGCTCAAGGGCGGCCAGGACTCCGGCTACTTCTTCCTGGAGTCGGTGGTCAACGCGCTGACGTACGCGGGCGACGCCGGTCTGGACGTGGTGAACATGTCCTTCTACGTCGACCCGTGGCTCTACAACTGCCTCGGCAACTCGGCTGACTCGGCGCAGGAGCAGGCGGAGCAGCGGGCGATCATCACGGCGATGAAGCGCGCGCTCACCTATGCCCACAACAAGGGCGTCACGCTGGTCGGCGCGCTCGGCAACAACCACGAGGACCTCGGCAAGCCGCGGACCGACGTGGGCAGCCCCAACTACCCGGGTGACACCGTGCGCCCGCGTCCGATCGACAACAAGACCTGCTGGGACCTGCCGGTGGAGGGCCCGTTCGTCATCGGCGTCTCCGCGCTCGGCCCGTCCGGCCGCAAGTCGGACTTCTCCAACTACGGCACGGAGCAGATCTCGGTCGCCGCACCGGGTGGCTGGTTCCGTGACGGCTACGGGACCGACTCGTTCCAGACCGACGCGAACATGATCCTCTCGTCGTACCCGTTGAAGGTGCTGCAGGAGGAGGGCTCGGTCGACGCGAACGGCAACGTGCTGCCGGAGGCCGCGGACTACGTCTTCAAGGACTGCACCAAGGCCGGTAAGTGCGGTTACTACACCTACCTCCAGGGCACGTCGATGGCGTCGCCGCATGCTGCCGGCGTCACCGCACTGATCGTGTCCAAGTTCGGCACGCGGGACTGGCGCCGTGGCGGCCTGACGCTCGCGCCCGACTGGGTCGAGCAGCACCTCTACCGCACCGCGGCGGAGAAGGCGTGCCCGCAGCCACGACTGGTCAGCTACGCGCAGGAGGGCCGCCCGGCCGAGTTCGACGCGCTCTGCGAGGGCACGAAGAACGTCAACGGGTTCTACGGCTACGGCGTCGTGGACGCCTACGCGGCGGTGACCACGCCGCTGCAGCCCTGGGTCAAGCCCTAGCCAGGATCCGACGACCTGACGGCCGGTCCCGCGTTCCGGGGCCGGCCGTCATTGTCGGCGGAGTCGAATTTATGCATTCCTCTATGCGAGTTCACCGATGTCGGATGGGATGCTTCCAGGCCGCCGTCGACGGCCGTAACCCGACACGAGAGGAAGCAGATGCTCAGCAGACGTTTCACCGCCGGCTCGGTCGCGACCATGACCGGGCTGGCGCTGGTGCTGGCCGTTCCGGCCGGCGCGGCCACCGCCGCGCCGGCCTCGGCCGAATACACCGTGGTCGCCGAGGACGGGGTCTCCGTCGCGGCGGCGAAGGCGGCGATCACCGCGGCCGGAGGCACGGTGGTCGAGAGCAACGAGAGTGTCGGCACGTTCACGGTGAGCGCCACGGCCGCCGACTTCGCGGCGAAGGCGGCGGCGTCATCCGCGCTGATCGGCGCCGCGAACAACGAGCGGGCGTTCGGCCGGGCACCGAAGCTCGACCTCGTCGAGCAGGAGGCGCTGCTGGCGCCGGCCTCGAAGTCCGCGAACCGCAGCGATCACCGCGGTCCGAAGCTGGACCCGCTGGACGACAAGCTCTGGGGCCTGGACATGGTCCGCTCCGACGACGCCCGCCGGGTGGAGCCGGGTGACCGTGGTGTGACCGTCGGCATCCTCGACACCGGCCTGGACGCCAGCAACCCGGACCTCGGGGCGAACTTCAGCTGGCAGCTGTCCCGCAACTTCGCCAAGGACATTCCCGAGGTGGACGGCGAGTGCGAGGTGGCGAGCTGCCTCGACCCGGTCGGCACGGACGACTACGGCCACGGCACGCACGTCGCGGGCTCGGTCGGCGCGGCGGCGAACGGCACCGGCATCTCCGGCGTCGCGCCGAACGTGACGCTGGTCGAGCTCAAGGGCGGCCAGGACTCCGGCTACTTCTTCCTGCAGAACGTGGTCAACGCGCTCACCTACGCGGGCGACGTCGGCCTGGACGTGGTCAACATGTCCTTCTACATCGACCCGTGGGCCTACAACTGCCTGAACAACCCGGCCGACTCGGCCGCGGAGCAGGCGGAGCAGCAGGCCACCATCACCGCGGTCCGGCGTGCGCTGACCTACGCGCACAACAGGGGCGTGACGCTGGTCGGCGCGCTCGGCAACGGCCACGAGAACCTGGGCAACCCGCGGCCGGACTCGTCCAGCCCGAACTACCCGGGCGGCACCGAGCGGACCCGCGTGATCGACAACGCGACCTGCTGGGACCTGCCGGTCGAGGGCCCGTTCGTGATCGGTGTGTCCGCGGTCGGCCCGTCCGGTCGCAAGTCCGACTACTCGAACTGGGGCACGGAGCAGATCTCCGTGGCCGCGCCCGGCGGATTCACGCTGGACGGCTTCGGCACGCCCAGCTACAACACCGCGGGCAACCGGATCCTCTCGACGATGCCGTTGAACATCCTGCAGGACCAGGGCCGCGTGGACGCGAACGGCAACGTGGTCGCCGGCTTCGAGAACCTGGTGTTCAAGGACTGCACCAGGGCCGGGAAGTGCGGCTACTACGCGTACAGCCAGGGCACCTCGATGGCGTCCCCGCACGCCGCCGGCGTCGCCGCGCTGATCGTGTCGAAGTTCGGCACGCGGGACTGGCGCCGTGGCGGCCTGACGCTCGCGCCCGACTGGGTCGAGCAGCACCTCTACCGCACCGCGGCGGAGCGGGCCTGCCCGACGCCGGCGCTGATCAGTTACGCGCAGGAGGGCCGCTCGCCCGAGTACGACGCGCTCTGCAGCGGAACCACGAACTTCAACAGCATCTGGGGGTACGGCATCGTCGACGCCTACTCGGCCGTGACCACGCCGCTGAAGCCCTGGGTGAAGCCGTAAGAGCCTGATCAAGATCATCCACTGGTACGATGGCCGGTCCCCGGGATCCGGGGACCGGCCGTTACCCTTGCAGGGTGACACTGCGCTTGTATGACACCGCGACCCGGTCGGTGCGGGACTTCGTCCCGCGTTCACCCGGCAAGGCGGGCATCTACCTGTGTGGTCTCACCGTGCAGTCCGTCCCGCACATCGGCCACCTTCGCTCCGGTGTGAACTACGACGTGCTCCGTCGCTGGCTGATCCACTCCGGCTACGACGTGACCTTCGTGCGCAACGTGACGGACATCGACGACAAGATCCTGCAGAAGTCGACCGAGCAGGACCGCCCGTTCTGGGCCATCGCGTACGAGAACGAGGTCAAGCTCGCGGCGGCGTACCGGTCACTCAACGTGCTGCCGCCGACCTACGAGCCGCGCGCCACCGGGCACATCCCGGAGATCCAGCAGATCATCGCGGCGCTGATCGAGAGCGGTCACGCCTACCCGTCCCCGGACGGCTGCGGCGACGTGTACTTCTCCGTGCGCGACTTCCCGGCGTACGGCGCGCTCTCCGGCCAGAACCCCGACGACATGAAGAACGCGCTGGACGGCCCGGCCCGGATCAAGCGGGACCCGCGCGACTTCGCGCTGTGGAAGGGCGTCAAGGAGTCCGAGCCGCCGGCCGGCAGCTGGCCGTCGCCGTGGGGTCGCGGCCGCCCCGGCTGGCACATCGAGTGCTCCGCCATGTCCTGGCGCTACCTGGGCGAGGAGTTCGACATCCACGGCGGCGGGCTGGACCTCCAGTTCCCCCACCACGAGAACGAGATCGCCCAGTCCAAGGCCGCCGGTTACGGCTTCGCCCGCTACTGGGTGCACCACGCGCTGCTCAACCTCGGCTCCTCCAAGATGAGCAAGTCGCTGGGCAACGTGCTCGACCTCGACCACGTGGCTGGCCTCGGCGTGCGCCCGATCGAGCTGCGCTACTACGAGGCGCAGCCGCACTACCGGTCGACGATCGACTACTCGGACGAGGCGTTGCGCGAGGCCGCGGTGGCGTACCGGCGGATCGAGGGCTTCGTGCAGCGCGCGGTGGAACTGGTCGGCGTGGGTGACCTCGGCGACATCCCGCCCGCGTTCGCGGCCGCGATGAACGATGATCTGAACACGTCCGCGGCGCTCGCGGTCGTGCACGAGTCGATGACGCGCGGTAACAGCGCGCTCAGCGCCGGCGACCGGGACACGGTCACCACCGCGCTGGCCGAGGTGCGAGCCATGCTCGACATCTTCGGCGTCGACCCGCTGGACCCGGCCTGGCAGGCCGGTGGCGGCGGTGACGATCTCCGCGGAATCGTCGACTCACTGGTCGCGCTCGCGCTCGAACAGCGCACCGCGGCACGCGGACGCAAGGACTGGCAGGCTGCGGACGCCGTGCGGGACCAGCTCAAGAACGCCGGCATCGCGGTGGAGGACACCCCGGCCGGGCCACGATGGACCATTGGGGAGCAGCACTGATGCCGGGCAATTCGCAGCGCAGGAACAAGCGCGTCACGCCGAAGAAGGGCGCGCCGTCGGGTTCCGGCGGAAAGAACCGCGACGGTCTCGCGGGCCGCGGCCGCACGCTGCCCGCGGACGAGCGTCCCTGGCACAAGGGCTACTCCGGCACCGAGGATCTGCCCGAGAAGACCGCGCGCAAGCAGGACAAGGAGCGCCGGGCCGCGGCCGCGGAGGGCCGCGCGCCCAAGATCGGCATCCCCGGTTCCAAGGACACCACCTGGGGCCGCAACGGCACCGGCCGGGGCGCGCCCGCGCGCACCGCGTCCGGCCGGGGCGCGCTCGCCGGTGGCCGCGGGGCGGGCAAGGTCGGCGCCCGCGGTCCGCGCATCGCGCCGGGCCGCCGCTCCACGCCGCCGAAGGACTCGCCCGAGTTGCTGGTCGGCCGCAACCCCGTGGTCGAGGCGCTGCGTTCCGGCGTGCCCGCGACCGCGCTCTACGTGGCGCAGGGCATCGAGCAGGACGAGCGGGTCCGCGAGGCGGTGCGCTTCTGCGCCGACAAGGGCATCGCGATCATGGAGATCAGCCGTGCCGAGCTGGACCGGCTCACCGGCGGCGTGCTCCACCAGGGCATCGGCGTGCAGGTCCCGTCGTTCGCGTACGAGGACTTCACCGACATGGTCACCGCGGCCATGGAGCACACCGCGCCGCTGCTGGTCGCGCTGGACGGCGTCACCGACCCGCGCAACCTCGGCGCCGTGATCCGGTCCGCGGCCGCGTTCGGCGCGCAGGGCATCTTCGTGCCGGAGCGCCGTGCCGCCGGGATCACCGCGACCGCGTGGCGCACCAGCGCCGGCGCGGCCGCCCGGCTCCCGGTCGCCCAGGTGACGAACCTGACCAGGGCGATCAAGGCGTGCCAGCAGGCCGGCTTCATGGCGATCGGGCTGGACGCGGAGGGCGCCACCGACGTCTACCACCTGGAGGCCGCCACCGGCCCGACCGTGGTGGTGGTCGGCTCCGAGGGGCGCGGGCTGTCCCGCCTCGTCGGCGAGACCTGCGATCTGCTGGTGTCGATCCCGATGGCCTCGGACGTGGAGTCGCTCAACGCCTCGGTCGCGGCCGCGGTCGCGCTCTCCGAGATCACCCGTCGCCGTAACGCCTGATTAGGGGTTTTTTCCGGGCCGCTACCATGCGAGGCTGATCTCCCGGCCACCCGGGAGGTGGCGAGGGAGCGCGGCATGAGGCAGGACGGCCCGTACGGGCTGGGTGTCGATCTCGGCACGTCCAACACGGTCGCCGTGTTGCACACGCCGGACGGCCGCACCCGTCCGCTGCTCTTCGACGGGCAGCCGATCATGCCGTCCGGGGTCTACCTGGACGCGCAGGGCCGGCTGCACGTCGGGCGGGACGCACAACGCCTCGCGCAGGCCGACCCGGCCCGCTACGAGCCGAACCCGAAGCGCCGCATCGACGAGAGCACGGTGCTGCTCGGCGACCGCGAGGTGCCGGTCGTCGACCTGCTGGCGGCCGTGCTCGGCGCGGTCGCCCGAGCCGCGGTCGAGACGGTCGGCTTCCTGCCGCCGGCCATGCTCACCCACCCGGCCGCGTGGGGCCCGGTCCGGCGGAACGTGCTGGCCGAGGCCGTGGCACGGGCCGGCTGGCCACCGGCCGGCGTCCCGTCCGGCACCCGTTTCACGCCGGAGCCGGTCGCGGCCGCCCGCTACTTCGCCGAGGTGCTCAGCCGGCCGGTGCCGGTCGGCTCCTCGCTGGCGGTCTTCGACTTCGGCGGCGGCACGCTGGACGTCGCGGTGGTCCGCAACGACGGCATCGGCCCGGCCGGCCGCCCGAGCTTCTCGGTGGTCAGCTCCGGCGGCGTCGCCGACCTCGGCGGCCTGGACCTGGACGCCGTGCTGGTCGACCACGTCGGACGCCTGATCACCACGTCCGCCGCGCAGTCCACGCCGGACGGCCCGACCCAGCGGCTGGACCTGGCCGCGGCGCAGGCCTGGCAGGCGCTGATGCAGCCGTCCACGGTGACCCAGTGGCGTAACCGCCGTCAGTTCTGGGACGACGTGCGCGGCGCCAAGGAGATGCTGTCCCGGGCGATGGTCGCGCCGATCGCGGTGCCCGGCGTCGAGCACGCGGTGCACCTGACCCGCGAGGAGCTGGAGCAGCTCGTCACGCCGCTGCTGCGACGCGGCGTGCACGAGACGGCCGGCGTGATCCGCGCCGCCGGCGTCAACCCGAACCAGCTGGCCGGTCTCTTCCTGGTCGGCGGCTCGTCCCGGGTCCCGATGATCGGCCGCCTCCTCCACTCCGATCTGCACATCCCGCCCACCGTCCTGGAGCAGCCGGAACTCCCGGTCGCCGAGGGCGCGCTGGCCGAGCTGCTCTCCACCACGCTGCCCGCCTCCACCGCGCACCCCGCGGCGGCGCCACCGGTCTCCGGCCCGCCGGTCTCCGGACCACCGGTCTCGGCCGCGCCGGTCTCACCCGGCGTCACCCCGATGTCCGGCCCGCCCGTCTCCGGTCCTCCGGTCTCCGGGCCGCCGACCTACGGTCCCCCGGTCTCCGGGTCTCCGGTCTACGGCGCACCGGCCGCCGCGCCGCGGTCCAGGCGCCCGCTGCTGGTGGCCGGTCTGGCCGGCGTGGTAGTGCTCGCGCTGATGGTCACGGCCGGTCTCGTCGTCTACCGGCAGTGGACCCGGGACGCGCCGGTCACGTTCCAGACGATGACCGAGGGGACGCTGCTGCCGGCGATCGGCGACAAACCGGACAGCTACGTGTCCAACTTCTACACCACGACCGTCGGGGACCGGGCCTACGTGGCGGCGCAGCGCAGCGACAAGACGCTGGAGATCACCGGCGTCGACCTCGGCACGGGCAAGGAGGCCTGGCGTCAGGTCACCGGCGAGAAGACGTCGTCGTCGGCCTGGACCGGGATCTACGCGACTGACCGCTACGTGATCGCGGACGGCGACACGATCGGCGACGACCCGCGTCCGCTGGTGGTCTACAACAGCGCCGGCAAGCGCCTCTGGGACCGCAAGCTGAAGTACGGCGACCAGCTGGCCATCTTCAACGACGTCCTGATGCTCATAGAGGACGACACGCGCCGGCTGCTCGGGCTGCGCCTCACGGACGGCAACGAGGAATGGTCCTACGAGGTGCCGAAGGGCGAGTCCTCCGGCGAGGCCTTCCGGATCGTGTGGATGAGCTCGCCCGGGGACCTCAGCGGCCCGGCCGCCGCGGGTGGCCGCCCGCTCGGCTGGAACGCGGACGCGCCGCAGCGGTTCGTGCTGGTCAGCGCGGACCAGCGGGCCCGGGTGATCAACGTGGGTGACGGCTCGATCGTCTCCGAGCGGCCGGTCCCGCTCGAATCTTCCGACCTGGGTACCAGCCTGGGCGTGCAACTGGTGGCCGACGCCGAGCACCTCTACGTCGGCACGACCAGCAACGGCTACCGGATCGACGCGTACGACCTGGACACGTCCGCGGACCCGGTGGTGGTGCACAACGGTGGCCCGGAGCGGAAGCTGCAGACGCTCATACCGTGCGGCGAGAGCCGGATCTGCCTGGTGGACGCCGGCGCCGCGAACGACAGCGAGGAGGTCGCCGCGATCGAGATCGCGGACGGGCGCGGCGAGCCGGCGTGGCGGGAGCCCGCGCCGGGCGTGACCGCGGCGATCAACCCCGGTGCGATCGTCGCGACCGGCCGCGGGCTGCTGGTGTGGCGCAAGGGCGAGAACGACACCTATCGGACCACGCTGTTCGACGACGGTGGCAAGAAGGTCTTCGACGTGGACGGCGTCGGCGCGCGCGTCAACTCGCGCAGCTTCCTGCTCTTCGGCCTGGTGCCGTCCGGCTCCACCGCGGAGAGCGTCGGGCTGTCCGGCCTGGTCGACACCGCCACCGACCCGCAGCAGATCGGCACGCTGGTCGAGGCGCGGCTGGGCAGCTGCTCGTGGAGCCAGGTCGCGATCGTCTGCGGCAGCGGCAACAACGGCTTCCGCATCCAGCGGTTCGCGAAGGGCTGACCGACGCCTGCGACCGTGGGGCATCGCCGCAAGCCGACCGGCTTGCTGGCCTTTCGGTGCCAGCGTGAGGCCACGGTCTCGGCCTATGGGCCGCTATTTTACGAAATTTCGGGCACGGAGTGCCCGATTGATCGCGGCGGATCCGGACCTCGACGCCGATAGCCGACCGGGCCAGCCCGTTGAGTTGCTGGTCGAGCGCCACGATGCCGATAGCCGGCCGGGCTGGGCTGTCGAATTGCTGGGATGCCGCCGTGGCGTCGGGGCCAATCCGTCGAGTTGCCGGGGGCGAACGCCGTGGCGTCGATAGCTGGCCGGGCCAGTCTGTCGAGTTGCCGGGGGCGAATATCGTGGCGTCGATAGCTGGCCGGGCCAGTCTGTCGAGTTGCCGGAGGCGGACGTCGCGGCGTCGATAGCTGGCCGGGCCACGCCGTCGAATTACCGGGGCGAACGCCGCGGGGCGGGATCAACCGAGGCGGCGGCGGACGACGTGCAGCGCGAGCAGCGTGTAGCCGGCCAGGATCGGGACCAGGATGGCCTGGAGCAGGTATCCGAGGCCGATGGTGAACGCCATGATCCCGGTGCTCGCGGCCAGCACCGCGGGCCGCGCCGCGACGAGACGCGCGGCGTCGCGAACTGCCGTGCGCCAGCCTGCGCCGTCCTGCCGGAACGGCTCGCCTCCGGACGTTGCCGGCTCACCGTCCGAGCGGTCCCGTCCACCGTCGAGGCGGTCCAGGCCGCCGCGAGACCGGGCCGGCTCACCGTCTGAGTGGTCCGGGCCGGCGCCGGACCGGGCCGGCCTGGCGTCTGAGCGGTCCATTTCGGTACCGGCGTGGGTCGGCTCGGCTCCGGCGCGGCCGAACTCGACGACCACCATGCCCGCGAAGCCCGCGAGGACCAGGCCGAGCAGCGCGGTCGCCCAGATCAGCGGTCGGCCGCCGGGGACCAGGCCGGTGCCGAGCGCGTGGATGTTCAGCCGGAGCAGCGCGGCGGCCGCGATCGTGATGAGCAGTGGCGGGAGGCCGGGGAGGATGCCGCGGGCGAAGGTGCGCGCTGACACCCGTACCCCCGGAAAGCGCTCTTGATCTGTCCACTGCGCGATCGCGGTGGACGCGGCGCCGATGGCGGCACCGGCGGTGACGACGGGGAGCGCGGCGAGCGTCATCAGGATCCCGGCCAGGGCCAGGTCGGTGGCGTCGCGGAGCGTGTCCCGCCAGTCGCGTGCGGCCGGCGACCGGGGGAGGATGTCGGTCGCGCGCGACTGGCGGTTGTCCACGGGAGTTCCTAACCTTTCAGGCCGCTGGTGTTGATGCCCTCGACCAGCATCCGCTGGAACGCGACGAAGAAGAGGAACACCGGTACGAGCGAGAGCACGGACATGGCGAACATCGCGCCGAGCGAGCTCTGCCCGGTCGAGTCGATGAACAGGCGCAGCGCGATCGGGACCGTGTAGTCCTCCAGTTCGTTCAGGTAGACCAGCTGGGTGAAGAAGTCGTTCCAGGTCCAGATGAACGAGAAGATCGCGGTCGTGACCAGTGCGGGCCTGCTCAGCGGCAGGATCACGTGCCAGAACACGCCGTACGGCGAGCAGCCGTCGATCGTGGCCGCCTCGTCCAGATCACGGGGGATGCCCCGCATGAACTGGACCATGAGGAAGACGAAGAACGCCTCCGTGGCCAGCGCCTTCGGCACGATCAGCGGCAGCAGCGGGGTGTCGATCCAGCCCAGCGTGTTGAACACGATGTACTGCGGGATGATCAGCACGTCGCCGGGGAGCAGCAGCGTACCGATCATGATGGCGAAGAAGAACCCGCGCGCCGGGAACCGCAGGCGGGCGAACGCATACGCCGCGATCAGGCAGGACACGCCGTTGGCGACCACCGTGAGCAGTGCGATCACGGTGCTGTTGATGAAGAACCGGGTGAAGCTGACGTCGAAGCTGTTCCACCCCGCGGTGTAGTGCGAGGGCGTGAACTCGGTCGGCAGCACGGAGATGTTGCTGGCGATCTCCGCGTCCGACTTGAACGACGAGCCGATCACCCAGGCCAGCGGGTAGAGCACCAGGAGCAGCCCGGCGATCAGCACGATCAGCCGGACGGCCTGCCCGGCGGAGAACCGGCTCCTCCGGACGGCGACGTGACGGGCCACGGTCGTCATCGGTCCTCCCCATCGGCGTAGTGCACCCAGAACCGGCCGGTGCTGAACAGGACCACGGTCAGGATGCCGATCGCCAGCAGGAACACCCACGCGAGCGCGGACGCGTAACCCATGTCGAATTCGGTGAAGCCGCGCTTGTAGAGGTAGAGCGTGTAGAGCAGCGTCGAGTCGACCGGGCCGCCGTTGCCGTTGCTGATCACGAACGCGGACGTGAAGCTCTGGAACCCGCGGATCGTCTCCAGCACCAGGTTGAAGAAGAGCACCGGGGAGAGCATCGGCATGGTGACGTGCCAGAACTGCCGCCACGGGCTCGCGCCGTCGACGGACGCGGCCTCGTAGAGCTCGACCGGCACCTGCTTGAGCCCGGCCAGGAAGATCACCATGGGCGCGCCGAACTGCCAGATGCCGAGGATGATCAGCGTGCCGAGCGCGTAGTCCGGGTCGTTGACCCAGGCCTTGCCGGTGATCCCGAAGAAGCTCAGGAACTCGTTGACCGCGCCGTCACCGGCGAAGAGCGCGCTCCACACCAGCGCCAGCGCCACGCTGCCGCCGAGCAGCGACGGCAGGTAGAACAGGCCGCGGAACAGCCCGACGCCGCGCCAGGCGCGGTTGAGCAGCAGCGCCACCGCGAGCGCGGCCGCGAGCTTGAGCGGCACCATGACCAGCGCGTAGACCAGTGTGACCAGGACCGAGCGGACGAACGACGGGTCGTTCGTGAACATGGTGACGTAGTTCTCGAGCCCGATCCACTCGACGTCCTCCCAGGTGGAGAAGACCGAGTAGTCGGTGAAGCTGAGGTAGAGCGACAGCAGCATCGGGATGGCGGTGATGCCCATCAGGCCGAGCAGCCAGGGGGACAGGAATACGTATCCGGCCACGCCCTCCCGATGACGCCCGCTGCCGGACCCCCGCCGCTTGCGCGCGGCGGGGGAACGGCGACCGGGGTGCTCGGGGACGACCTGGGCGGATGCCGTGGTCAATGCCACGAGCGAGCCTCCTTACGCCAGCTTGCTCTTGGCCTGGGTGATGAAGTCCTGTGCGGCCTGGGCCGGTGTGGCCTTGCCGTACTGGACCGTCTCCGCGATGGTCACCAGCAGCGTGCGGACCGCGGCGTGGCCCTTCGGCGGTGGCGTCGGCGCGGCGCCGAACTTGGGCGTGATCTCGGTTTCGAAGGTGAGCGACGTCTTCTGGTTCACGTCCGTGAGCGTCGCCTCGACCTCCTTGCGCAGGTCCAGGTTGGGCGTGATGCCGCGCTCGATGCCGAGCGTCTTCGCGGCGGCCGCGTCGTTGACGAAGTAGTTGATCACGTCGGCGACCACGTCCGGGTGCTTGGTCTTGGCCGAACCGGACCAGTACATGGACGCGCGCGCCCACTGGCCCTTCGGGTCACCCGGGTACGCCATCAGGCCGAGCTGGTCCTTGGTGCTCTTGGACAGCGCGGAGAGCTGGTTCGACCAGACCCAGCTGGTGGCGGCCTTGCCGGTGACGACGAGCTGCTTGCTGGCGTCCGAGCTGTTGCCCTCGTGGATCACGTCCGCGGTCGGGGTGGCGCCGGAGTCACGCGCGCCCTTCCACAGCTCGAACCACGCGGTCAGGTCCTCGGCCGTGAAGCCGAGCTCCTTGCCGTTGTAGAACTCCTTGCCCTGCTGGCGCAGCCACACCCAGAGCGCCTTGTAGTCCGCGCTCGGGTCCATCGTGCCGGGCAGCCGGCCGCCGGACTTGGTGCTCACGTCCTTCGCCCAGGCGATGAACGCTTCCCAGGTGATGCCGGTGGCCGGCTCCGCGACGCCCAGCTCGGCCAGCTTGGTCTTGTTGTAGATCAGGCCGGGCGTGTTCTCCGCGAGCGCGACGCCGGCCTGCTTCTCCTCGACCACGCCGTACTTGGCGAGGCTCTCCGGGAACTTGGTCAGATCAAGGGACTTGTCCTCGACGTACGGCGTGAGGTCCAGCGTGACCTTCCGCTCGGCCAGCTCGGAGAGCATGTTGTCGTCGAGCTGGAAGATGTCCGGCGCGTTCCCGCCGGCCGCCTGCGTGGAGAGCTTGTCCAGGTAGCCCTGGTTGCCCTGGAACGTGCTCACGAACGTCACGTTCGGGTGGGCGTCGTGGTAGGCCGCGAGCACCTTCTTGGTGGTCTCGGCGCGCGAGTCGTCGCCCCACCAGAACACGCTGAGCTCGACCGGAGCGTTCGGGTCGGAGCTGCCGCCGTCGTCGTTTCCGCAGGCGGCGGCGCCGAATATGAGGGGAAGCGCGACCGCTGTCGCGGCCAGGCCGCGAAGAACACGACCATATCCAGGGGTACGGTGAGAGCGCGCGGACAGCGCGTTCTCCGGATGTGTGGCGGGGTGCATTTCTGCGCTCACTCCTTGGGCTAGGAGGCGACAACTTCCGGGATCGGCGCGACCGCGCCGCCCGGGTCCGCAGTGCCATGCGGGCCCGGGCCCGTGGAGTCGCGTATGACCAATTGGGTCTGCAGCGTTACCTGTGCGGTGGTGCGGCGGTCGTCGACGGGAACGGTCCCGGTGGCGCCGCGTCCGACGCGGCCCGGCCAGGAGCCGTCCTGTTGCAGGAGCATGTCGACGGCCGCCCGTCCGGCGGCCCCCGCGGGGGTGGCCACCGTCGTCAATTTGGGCCGGGTCAGCCGGCTGATCGTGATGTCGTCGATGCCGACGACGCTCACCTCGGCCGGGACCGCGATGCCGAGCGAGTCGAGTCCCTCGATGAGGCCGATCGCCATCAGGTCGTTGTAGGTGAGCACGGCGGTCACCTCGGCGCGCCGCACCTGCTCGGCCATGGTCTGGCCACCGCGCTCGGTCGGCGGGTTCGGCCCGAGCACGGTCAGCTCGGCGTTGCCGGCGCGGGCCGCGGTGGTGGCGGAGCGGCGGATCTCCCGGCTGGTCCAGGAGCCGCGCGGGCCGGAGAGGAGCGCGATGTCGCGGTGGCCGAGTGAGATCAGGTGCTCGATCGCGAGGCGTGCGCCCTGGCCGACGTCCATCACCACCGAGGGCAGGCCGGTGACCTGCCGGTTGATGACGACCAGCGGGACCTCGCGGGACAGTTGCTCGATCAGGCTGTTGCTCATGCGCGGGCTGCAGAGCAGGATGCCGTCCACCTGCTTGGCGAGCGCGTGGACCAGCTCCTCCTCGGCGGCGGGATCCTCGTTCGTGTCGGTCACGAAGATGTGGTAATCGCGCTGGCGGGCCTGGCTCTCCGCCGCCTTGATCAGCGGGGGGAAGAACGGGTTCGCGATGTCGGCGACGATCAGGCCCATGTTGTGGGTGCGGCCGGTGATCAGCGCGCGGGCCGCTCGGTTGGGGCGGTAGCCCAGCGTCTCCGCGCACGCGAGCACGCGACTGCGCGTGTCCGGATTGACCAGGTGCGGCGCCGAGAAGGTCCGCGAGACGGTGGAGATGTGCACCCCCGAGGCTCGGGCAACGTCTCGGATCGTGGCTGGCACGCGAACCCCTTCGTCGATGTCGATGCTGTGGCCGTCGTCACTTGGTCGGCCAATTAATGCAAACGGTTGTGCTCATGTCAATGGATGTTTGTTGCGGAAACATTGCGGAAGCGCTCCCATATGGATCATCTTGCCGGGCAAAATGGGGCAAAGTAGCCTTCTTTGTGTTCGGCCGTTGACGGACAGCTACCGCTCATGGTTTCTTCGCTGCAAACCTTTGCAGTTATGGGAGGCGATCCCTGCTCCGCCCCGACCGCCCACCCTGGCCCGAGTGAACCAACCTTCTAGGAGCCTCGTGTCCGACCTCCTCCTCCCCGCCGAGCCGAGCCAGCGCGGGATCGCCCGCGAGCTGTACGCGCTGGCGGCCGAACAGCCGATCATCTCGCCGCAC
Source organism: Catenuloplanes japonicus (assembly GCF_000717135.1). Classification (GTDB taxonomy): domain Bacteria; phylum Actinomycetota; class Actinomycetes; order Mycobacteriales; family Micromonosporaceae; genus Catenuloplanes; species Catenuloplanes japonicus. The sequence goes on along the minus strand of NZ_JNXY01000019.1, from coordinate 101,513 downwards.
GGCCACGTGGACCCCGGCCTGCTCGCGGACGACTCGCCGTTCCCGGACCCGGCCCGGCTGATCATCGTGCCCGACCACTACGTCACCCGGATGCTGCTCAGCCAGGGCATTCCGCCGTCCGAGCTGGGCGTGCCCACGCGCGACGGCACGGCGTTCGAGCAGGACGGGCGGACGATCTGGCGGCGGTTCGCGGCACAGTGGCACCTCTTCCGCGGCACGCCGTCGCGGTTCTGGCTCGAGCAGACGTTCGCCTCCGTGTTCGGCGTGACCGACCGGTTCGGCCCGGACACCGCGGACGCGGTCTACGACCAGATCTCCGCCCGGCTGGCCACGCCGGAGTTCCGTCCGCGCGCGCTGTTCGAACGTTTCAACATCGAGGTGCTGGCCACCACGGAGTCGCCGCTGGACGACCTGGCCCGGCACGCACGGCTCGCGGAGGACGGCTGGGGCGGGCCCGGCGGGCGGGTGATCACCACGTTCCGGCCGGACAACGTGGTGGACATGGAGTTCGAGGGCTGGGCCGGCAACGTCGCGAAGCTCGGCGAGATCACCGGCGAGGACACCGGGACGTACCGCGGCTACCTCCGCGCGCTGGAGGCCCGGCGCCGGGACTTCATCGCGGCCGGCGCGACCAGCACCGACCACGGGCACCTGACCGCGCGCACGCTGCTGCTCACGGCATCGGAGGCGGCCGCGCTGTTCGCGCGCGGCCTGGCGGGCACGGCCACGGCCGAGGACGCGGAGGCGTTCCGGGCGCACATGCTGGTCGAGATGGCCCGGATGTCCATCGAGGACGGCCTGGTCATGCAGCTGCACCCCGGCGCGTTCCGGAATCACAACCGGTGGCTCTACGACCGGCACGGCCGGGACGTGGGTGGCGACATCCCGCACGCGGTCGAGTTCGTGCACGGGCTGAAGCCGCTGCTGGACGCGTACGGCAACGACCCGCGGCTGCGGCTGGTGCTGTTCACGCTGGACGAGGACGTGTTCACCCGCGAGCTGGCGCCGCTGGCCGGCGGCTACGCCGCGCTCTACCTCGGCGCGCCCTGGTGGTTCCTGGACTCGCCCGAGGTGATGCGCCGGTTCCGCGAGGCGGTCACCGAGACGGCCGGCTTCTACAACACGGCCGGGTTCATCGACGACACGCGCGCGTTCTGCTCGATCCCGGTGCGGCACGACGTGGCCCGCCGCATCGACGCCGGATACCTGGCAAGGCTGGTCGCGGAGCACCGGCTGCCGCTCGACGAGGCGGCCGAGACGATCGTCGACCTGGCCTACCGGCTGCCCAAGAAGATCTTCAAAATCGGAGAGAAGCTGTGACCACCATTCTCACGGTCGAGGTGCACGACGTGCGGTTCCCCACGTCGGACTCGGCGGACGGTTCCGACGCGATCAACCGCGGCGACTACTCGGCGACCTATGTGGAGCTGCGTACGGACACGCCGCACGTCGGGGCGGGCTTCACGTTCACCAACGGGCGCGGCAACGAGATCACGGTCGCCGCGGTCCGGGCGCTGTCCCGGCACGTCGCCGGGAAGACGCTGGAGGAGATCGTCGCGGAGCCGGTGACGTTCTGGCGGTCGCTCTCCGCGGACGTGCAGCTGCGCTGGCTCGGGCCGGAGAAGGGCGTCATCCACATGGCGACCGGCGCGCTGGTCAACGCGGTGTGGGACCTGCGGGCCAAGGTCGAGGGCAAGCCGCTGTGGCGCCTGCTCGCGGAGATGCCGACCGAGGAGCTGGTCCGGTCGATCGACTTCCACCACATCACGGACGCGATCACGCCGGACGAGGCGGCCGCGATCCTGGACAAGGGCCGGGTCGGGCTGGACGAGCGGCTGGCTTTCGTCGCGCAGGAGGGCTTTCCGTCGTACACCACGTCGGTCGGCTGGCTCGGCTACCCGGACGAGAAGGTGCGCGCGCTCAGCCGGGCCGCGTTCCAGGAGGGCTGGCGCGCGGTCAAGATGAAGGTCGGCGGCCCGATCGAGGACGACGTGCGCCGGGCCCGGATCATCCGCGAGGAGGTCGGTCCGGAGACGCTGCTGATGATGGACGCGAACCAGGTCTGGGACGTCGACGAGGCGATCGCGAACATGGCGCGGCTGGCCGAGTTCGACCCGTACTGGATCGAGGAGCCGACGCACGCGGACGACATCCTCGGGCACGCGCGCATCCAGCGGGCCGTGGCGCCGATCCGTGTCGCGACCGGCGAGGTGGCGGCGAACCGGGTCATCTTCAAGCAGCTGCTGCAGGCCGAGGCGATCGGCGTCATGCAGATCGACGCGTGCCGGGTCGGCGGCGTCAACGAGGTGCTGTCCGAGATCCTGCTGGCCGCGAAGTTCGGCGTGCCGGTCTGCCCGCACGCGGGCGGCGTCGGCCTCTGCGAGTACGTGCAGCACCTGGCGATCTTCGACTACCTGCGGGTGAGCGCGTCCCTGGACGGCCGGATGGTGGAGTACGTCGACCACCTGCACGAGCACTTCATCGACCCGGTCACCACGCGGGAGGGAAAGTACCTGCTGCCGGAGCAGCCCGGGTACAGCGCCTCGATGAAGCCGGAGTCGGTCGCGGACTACAGCTTCCCGGACGGGCCGATCTGGAGCGCCCGGCTCGCGGACGGGGTGGACGCATGACCAGCACGGTCAGCACCACGCGGCTCGGGCTGGGCGCGATCGCCGCGCTGCCGATCGAGAGCCGGCCGCTGATCCGGCCGGACGAGATCAGGCCCGGCATCGTGCACCTCGGGCTCGGCGCGTTCCACCGTGCCCACCAGGCGGTCTACACCGAGGAGGCGATCTCGGCGGGTGGCGGGGACTGGGGCATCATCGGCGTGGCGCCGCGCAGCACCGGCGTCTACGACCGGCTCCGCGCGCAGGACAACCTGTTCAGCGTGACCACGCTGGGGGCGCACACGTCCCGTACCCGCGTGATCGGCTCTTTGTCGGGGGTGCGGCACGCGGCGAGTGACCCGGCCGCGATCGTGGCGCTGCTGGCCGACCCCGCGATCCGGGTGGTGACGCTGACCGTGACGGAGAAGGCGTACCAGCTGGACCCGGTCACCGGCGAGCTGCTCGCGGACGAGGCGGTGACGGCGGACCTGACCACGGACCGGCCGCCGCAGACCGTGCCCGGCCTGCTCATCCGCGGACTGCTGGCGCGCGCGGCCGCGGACGCGGGACCGCTGACGCTGCTCAGCTGCGACAACCTGCCGTCGAACGGGCGGCGCACGCACGGGCTGATCGGCGCCGGGCTGGCCTTCGGCGGGTTCTCCGGCGCGCAGGCCGACTGGGTGCACCACAACGTCACGTTCCCGAACTCGATGGTCGACCGGATCGTGCCCGCCTCCACGCCGGAGACGCTGGCCACGGCGGCGCGCGCGCTCGGGATGGAGGACCAGGCGGCGCTCGCGGCCGAGCCGTACACCCAGTGGGTGATCGAGGACCGGTTTCCCGGCGGGCGGCCGTCCTGGGAGCAGGCCGGCGCGATCATGACGGACGACGCGGGGCAGTGGGAGCGGCTGAAGCTGCGCACGCTCAACGGCGTGCACTCCGCGCTCGCCTACCTGGGCGCACTGGCCGGCAAGGAGACCGTCGCGGAGGCGCTGGCACTGCCAGGCATGCAGGGTACGCTGCGGAAACTCATCGCCGAGGACATCGCGGAGAGCTTCCGGCCGCCGGAGGGCGTCTCGATCATCGGGTACGGCGACGACGTGCTGGCCCGGTTCGCGAACCCGGTGATCCTGTACCGGACGCACCAGGTGGCGATGGACGGCTCGCAGAAACTGCCGCAGCGGCTCCTGCACACGATCCTCGATCTGCGGACCGCCAAGCGGGACGCACGGTGGGCGACGCTGGCGGTCGCCGCGTGGATGCGGTTCGTGCAGGGCACGGCGGACGACGGCACCGCGCTGCCGCTGAACGACCCGCTGGCCGACCGGATCCGGACCGCGCTCGCGGACACCTCGTCCGAGCCGTCCGCGGTGGTGGACGCGCTGCTGCAGATCGACTCCGTCTTCCCGGCCGCGCTGGTCGCGGACGACGAGGTGCGCGCGTCGATCACGTCCTGGCTGACCGGCCTGACCCGGCACGGCGCGCTCGCCACCATCGAGGCGGCCGGGACATGAAGCGCGTCGCGCTGATCGGCGCGAGCGGGCACGGGCTCTCGCACCGCCGCAACCTCGCCCGGCTGGCCCGCGCCGGCCGGATCGAGATCGCGGCGTTCGCGGACCCGCGCCCGCCCGTACCGGCCGAGGACGCGCCGATCGACCCGGCCACCCGGATCTTCACCGGCCACGCGGAGATGCTGCGCGAGGTCCGGCCGGACGTGGTGGTGATCTGCACGCCGCCGCACACGCACCGGGAGATCGCCACGGACGCGCTGGAGTCCGGCGCGGACGTGCTGCTGGAGAAGCCGCCGCTGCTGTCGCTGGCCGAGCACCGTGCGCTGAGCGCCGTGGTCGCCCGCACCGGCCGGGCGCTGCAGATCGGCTTCCAGGCGCTCGGCTCGGCCGCGCTGGCGGAGCTGCGGCAGGCGATCGCGGACGGGCGGCTCGGCGAGATCACCGGCATCGCCGCGATCGCGTCCTGGCGGCGTCCGGACGCGTACTACCAGCGGTCCCCGTGGGCCGGGCGGCGCACCGTGAACGGACGCCCGACGCTGGACGGCGCGATCGCGAACCCGCAGGCCCACGCGCTGATGCAGGCGCTGGCGCTGGCGCCGGACCCGATCCCGGTCGGCGTGGAGCTGGAGCGGTACCGGACCCGGCCGATCGAGGTGGACGACACCGCGAGCCTGCGCGTGCGGTTCGCGGACGGGCCGCCGGTGGTGATGGCCGTGACGCTCTGCGGCGAGGACTTCATCCCGGGCGAGGTGATCGTGCACGGCACGCACGGCCGGGCCGTGCTCGAATATCCGACCGACCGGCTGCAGCTACCCGGCGACGACGCGCCCCGGCACGTGCCAGGGCGCCGTGACCTGCTGGAGAACCTGATCGACACGCCGGACCGGCTGATCGTGCCGCTGGCCCGGACCGCACCGTTCACCGCGGTGCTGGAGGTGCTCCAGGACGCGCCGGCGCCGCACCCGATCGACGCCGCGCTGGTCGACTCCGTGGGCACGCCGCCGGACCGGATGCACGTGATCCGCGGCGTGAACGCGGCGCTGCGGGCCGCGGCGGAACGGCCCGGACTGCTCTGGGAGGACGGCGTCGGATGGGCCCGGCCTCCGTTCGAGGCATCGATTCACAGGACTTCCCTGCAAACCGGCGGAAAGGCGGCGCGCTAGATATCGGACAGAGTCGTCCACAATCCGGCGAATGCTCGCCGGGCGTAACGACCTGCCATTTTCCGGTGCAACATTCCTGCATATCGACGTCATTGACTCTCATTGGCGTAAATCTCTACGTTGAGCCTAGATGTTTCGCGTTCATGAACGCACTCGTGTGGCGATCACGTGGAGAGATCAATGACGAAACGCTTGACCGCGGCCACCGTCGCGGGACTGCTCCTGATCACGCTGCCCTCGGCGGCACAGGCCGGGGGCAGGGTCGATCTCGGCAGGCAGACGCTGCCGGCGAACGACGGCTGGGCCGCGGCCGGACCGGGCACCACCGGCGGCAGCACGGCCGACGACGCGCACGTCTTCACCGTCCGCAGCCGGGCCGAACTGGTCACGGCGCTCGGCGGCGACAATGCGACGAACAAGACGAATTCCACGCCGAAAATCATCTATGTGGCCGACGACATCGACGGTTTCGAGGCGGCCGACGGATCGCTGCTGGACTGCGCCGATCTGGCCGATCCGGCGTACTCCCTGGATGCCTTTCTGGCGTTTTACGACCCGGCGGTCTGGGGGTGGGTCAACCCGTCCGGCGACCTTGAGGCGGCGCGGGTGCGCTCGGTGTCCCGGCAGGCCGCGCAGACCCAGATCAACATCGGGCCGAACACCACGATCGTGGGCCGGCACGGCGCGACGCTGAGCGGCCTGACGCTGATGGCCGACGGCGCCAGCAACACGATCATCCGGAACCTGTCGGTCCAGGACGCGCGGGACTGCTTCCCGGCCTGGTCGCCCACGGACGGCGAGCTCGGTAACTGGAACTCGAACTACGACCTGATCTCCGTGCGGCGCAGCGAGAACGTGTGGGTCGACCACACCACGTTCTCCGACGGCGACAACCTCGACACGGACCAGCCGGTCTACTTCGGACGGCCGTACCAGGTATACGACGGCGCGCTGGACATCACGCACACGTCCAGCTACGTCACCGCGTCGTGGAACGTGTTCACCGACCATGACAAGACCATGCTGATCGGCTCGTCGAACACGGTCGGCCCGGACGTCGGCCGGCTCAAGGTGACGATCCACCACAACCTGTTCGACGGCAGCATCCAGCGCCTGCCTCGCGTGCGGTTCGGGCAGGTCGACGTCTACAACAACTACTACCGGTCGTCCGGCGAGACGTTCGACTACGCGTGGGGCGTCGGCGTGCAGTCCGCGATCTACGCGGAGAACAACTACTTCCGGCTGTACGACGACCTGCGGCCGGACGCGATCATTCACGACTGGGGCGGCACCGCGATCACCGAGCGCGGCACCGTGACCCGGACCGGCAACCGCGCCGAGGTCGCGACCAGCGCGCTCGACGCCTACAACGCCTCGCACGACCCGGACCTCGGTGCCGACGCCGGCTGGACGCCCGTGCTGCGGGCCGCTCCGGCGCTGCCGGCCACGGACGTTCCCGGCGTCGTCGGCTCCTCGGCCGGCGCCGGGAGGATCTAGCGCCCCCACGGCCCGGTTTCCCCGCCGGCTCCACGGGGGAACCGGGCACGACCCACAAGGAGATCCGCATGCGACGTGTCGCCCACACGATCGCCCTGTCCGCCGTCGTCGCGCTGTTCCTGGCCACCGCCTCGGCCGCGCGCGCCGACTCGCTGCTCACCGACACCTTCGAGGACGGCAACTCCAACGGCTGGTCCAAGTCCGGCGGCAGTTGGTCCGTGGTCACGGACGGCTCGCTCGTCTACCGGCAGTCCGGGACCAGCGCGGACGCGCGCACGTACACCGGGACCGCGTCCTGGACGGACTACTCCGTCCGGGCCCGGGTCAAGCCGACCGGGTTCAACGGCAGCGGCCGTACGGCCGGCGTCACCGCGCGCGTGCAGAGCGGCAGCGCCTACTACGGGCTCGCGCTCTCCAACGCCGGGCGCGTCGAGCTGCTCAAACGCTCCGGCGGCGAGCCGATCACACTGGCCGTTGCTGCGACCTCTGTCAGCATCGGGACCTGGTACACGCTGACGCTCGAGGCCGCGGGCAGCACGCTGCGCGGCTATCTGAACGGCACGCAGGTCGTCACGGCCGTGGACGGCACGTTCGCCTCGGGGCGGGCCGGGCTCGCCACGTCGTACGCGTCCGCGAGCTTCGACGACTTCTCGGTCTCCACCGGGACGGTCGTCGAGCCGACCACACCACCGACGCTGCCGCCGACCGGCCCGCCCACCGATCCGGGCGCGCCGCCGCTCGGCTTCGCCTCCGTGAACGCGCTGGGCCAGAGCGGCACCACCGGCGGCGCGGCCGGGCCCACGGTCACGGTCGGGACCGCGGCCGACTTCCTCACCGCGATCGCGACGCCGGGACCGCTGACCGTGCGGGTGAGCGGCGTGCTCACGCTGCCCGGCCCGATGCACGACGTGACCAGCGACAAGACCATCGTCGGCGTGGGCACGGCGTCCGGGCTGACCGGTGGCGGGCTCAACGTCGGGCTGCCGGTCTCCTCCGCCACGACGCCGCCGGCGGACGCGGTGCACAACGTGATCATCCGGAACCTGAACTTCACCGGGACGCCGGACGACGCGATCAACGTGCAGATGTTCTCCCATCACGTGTGGATCGACCACAACGACCTCTCCGACGGGTACGACGGACTGATCGACATCAAGCGCGGCGCGTCCTACGTCACCGTCTCCTGGAACCACACGCACGACCACACGAAGAACATGCTGCTCGGGCACGACGACAGCAACGGCGCACAGGACATCGGCTACTTGAAGGTGACTTATCACCACAACTGGTTCGACCGGACGCCGCAGCGCAACCCGCGCGTCCGCTTCGGGGAGCCGGTGCACGTGGTCAACAACTACTTCGTCTACAACACGGACGTCGGCGTGGCCTGCCAGGCGAACGCGGGCTGCGTGATCGAGGGCAACTACTTCGAGGACGTCGAGGAGCCGGTCAGCAACAGCTACGCCGGACCGTCCGGCCGGTGCGTGGCCCGCAACAACGTGTTCGCCGGCGAGTCCGGCGCGCCGGTGTGCAGCGGCAGCGTGCAGGAGCCGAGCACGTACTACAGCCTCCCGGTCGAGGACCCGAACGGCATCAAGGCCGCGGTCACGGCCGGCGCGGGGACGTTCAACCTGTCCTGACCGACGACGTGGCCCCGGACGGCCGGCAGAACCGTCCGCGGGTCGCCGGCCCCCGGCGGTGGGCAGACACCCCGGGGGCCGAAGGACCTCGGCCGACCGGCCTGTGCCGGCCGGTCGAAGGAGGCGGGCAGGGGCGGTGCCGCCACACCACCGCCCCTGCCTTTGCCCTCGGGCCTGTCCAGCGCACGCGACGCCTGACGGAGCTCTTGCCTTTGACCGTGCGACGCGGGACCGGCAGGGAGGAGCGCCGGCGACGACCGGTGCCCGCGGGAGCAACGCTGCCGGACCACGGCGTAAGTGGGTAAATCTGCTTTTGATGCAGTCAGGGGCGGCCCCCTCTCGGGAGCCGCCCCTGACTTATGCGCTTCTGGAGATCAGATGCGGTCGGTGGTCTGCGCGTTGAACAGGTGGATCTTGTCCGGACGCGGCTTCACGTAGATCGTCTCGCCCATGTTGGGCATGTGACGACGGTCGGTGCGGACCACGAAGCGCTCGGAGGTGCCACCGATCTCGGCGTGGCCGTAGACGTTGGCGTCGGAGCCGAGGTCCTCGACCAGCTCGACCACGATCGGCAGGCCACCCTCGCTGGCGGCGACGATGTCCGTGTCCTCGGGGCGGAAGCCGACGGTGACCTTGTCGCCACCGGTGCGCGCGGCCTCGATCTGCTCGCGGGTCAGCGGGAGCACGATGCCGGCGAAGTCGGCGCCGCCGTCGACCAGCGAGACGGTCTTGAGGTTCATGGCGGGGGAGCCCATGAAGCCGGCGACGAACACGTTCTTCGGGGTGTCGTAGAGCGCGCGGGGCGTGTCGACCTGCTGCAGGTTGCCGTCCAGCATGACCGCGACCCGGTGGCCCATGGTCATGGCCTCGACCTGGTCGTGGGTGACGTAGACCGTGGTGATGCCGAGCTTCGCCTGGAGGCTGGCGATCTGCGAACGGGTCTGGACGCGGAGCTTGGCGTCAAGGTTCGACAGCGGCTCGTCCATGAGGAAGACCTGCGGCTCACGCACGATGGCGCGGCCCATGGCGACACGCTGGCGCTGACCGCCGGAGAGCGCCTTCGGCTTGCGGGAGAGGTATTCCTCCAGCTGGAGCAGGCCGGCGGCCTCCTTGACGCGGCGGTCGATCTCCGCCTTGGAGGTCTTGCGCAGCTTGAGCGCGAAGGCCATGTTCTCGTACACCGACATGTGCGGGTAGAGCGCGTAGTTCTGGAAGACCATCGCGATGTCGCGCGCCTTCGGCGGGAGGTGCGTGACGTCGCGGCCGTCGATCAGGATCTGACCGCCGTCGACGTCCTCCAGGCCGGCGAGCATGCGCAGCGAGGTGGACTTTCCGCAGCCGGAGGGGCCGACGAGGACGAGGAACTCGCCGTCCGCGATGTCGAGCTGGAGCTCGTTGACCGCGGGACGCTCGGTGCCCGGGTAGACACGGGACGCCTTTGCGTAGGTAACAGTAGCCATGGTGAGGCCAGCTTCCTTTCACCGGCAGGAACGTGCCGGACGATCCGAGTGAAGAGGAGCGAGTCGATGTCTCCACCGACCCTTGGATGATCTCCGATGTGCCTGGCGGCGCGCCGGATGTCACCCGTGTCACGCCACCGTAAACGCGTTCGTGACCTCTGCCAAGGGCTTGCCGCGCGATCGGTCACGAACCTTAGGGACGAAAGCCCCTAAATGGTACGGCGAGCAGGTAAAGCTCAGCGGTGGCGTTCCTACCCCGGCGGACGCAGTGGCTATGCTGACGGGGCACGCCCCGCCTCCTTAGCTCAGATGGCCAGAGCACTCGCCTTGTAAGCGAGCGGTCGTCGGTTCGAATCCGACAGGGGGCTCCACGATTCCGAGCGTTCTCCCAGGTGCGAAGTGGTCACTCCTCGCGCCCGTCTACCGAACTGTGGGTGAGTGCGCCCCCTCGACGGAAGGCCGGAGACATGAGCGAGCCCGCACCCAAGATCCTTGACCGTCGCCGCCTCTTCACCGTCGCCAGCGGCGCGGCGCTGCTCGGCAGCCTCGGCCTGGCCTCCGCCGCACGGGCCGCCGGCCCCCGACCCGCGCCGAAGGCCGACAAGCCCTGAGCCGCACGTAGGGCGGGGCAGATTCGCGCTGGGTGCGACAGGGGTACCCACTGGGCGCACGCTCGCTCCCCGCGTCCGGTAAGAATGAGCGCTTGCCGGAGAAGGTGGGGATCATGGTGCGGCGGTGGTTGCCGGTCGCGGTGGCGCTGGTCCTCACGGTCGCGCTGCTGATCGCGCGGGCCGGCTGGTGGCAGGGCGTCCTGATCGTGGCGCTCGGCACCGCCACGGCCTGGCTGGCGCCGAGCGCGGCCGAGGGCCGCCGGGTCGCACGCGAGTTCCGCCAGGTGACGACGGATGCGCGCCGCCAGCAGCAGGCCGCGGACCAGCGACGCCGCGAGGCGGAGGAGCGCCGCACCGAGGCCGAGGACGCCCGCACCGAGGCCGAGGACGCCCGCGCCGAGGCGGAGGCCGCACGCGAGCGGGCCGAGGCGGACCGCCGCGACGCGGACGCGGCCCGGGAGGCGGCCGACGAGGCCCGCGAGGCGGCCGACGAACGCGCCATGATCGGCCCGGAGATGCACGACCTGGTCAGCCATGCGGTCGGCGTGATGGTGGTGCTGGCCGAGGGCGGCACGGCCGCGGCGGAGAACCGGCCCCAGGCGGCCGCGCGCGCGTTCGACACGATCGCCGGCACCGGTCGCCGCACGCTCGCGGAGCTCGGCGACATGCTCAGCGTGCTCCGCAACGACATCGAGCCTGGCCAGCGCGCGACGCCCGGCCTGGCCGAGTTGCCGGAGCTGGTGCGCATCATGCGCGCGGCCGGCATGGCGCTGACCATGGTCGTGCCGGACGGCGTGCGGCTCGGCCGCCGGGAGGGCCTCGCGGTCTACCGCGTGGTGCAGGAGTCGCTGACGAACGCGCTCAACCACGCGCCGGGCCAGCCGGTCGAGGTGCGGCTCGCGGTCGAGGGCGCGCGGCTGGTCGCCACCGTGAGCAATCCGGTCCCGCCGCGTCGCGGTCCGGCACCGCAGGCGGGGCACGGTGTGCGGTCCATGCGGGAGCGGGCCGCGAGCGTGCGGGGTGAGCTGTCCGCGGCCGAGGACGACAACCGCTGGCAGGTGCGGTTGTCCGTGCCGGTGGAGAAGCCCCCGGCGAAGCAGGCCGGCAAACCCCGGAAATCAGACAAGAACGGCAGCAAGGGTACGGGACGAAAGCGCTGATATATCGCAGGCGTTAAGTCTCGGCATCAATCGGACAATTACCCACAAACGCTTATAGCCTGCCCCTGTGCTGCGCAAACTCGTTACTACGCTGCTGGTCATCGGCCTGTCCGGGCCCGTGCTGCCGGCCCCCGCGCTCGCCGCGCCGATCGCCGGGAAACCCAAGTCCTCACCCGTCGCCACGCTCGGCGCCGACGACGCCGGCCGGCTCGCCGACGCGCGGGCCAGCGGCCGGGAGTCGGTCACCGTGCTGGTCGCCACCGGCCCGGGTGCCGCCCGCGGGGTCGCGGACCACGTGGTCCGGCTCGGCGGTTCCGTCTCCCGCGTCGCCGACCGGATCGGATACGTGCACGCCCGCGTGCCCACCACCGCGGTCCTGGACGCGGCCCGGATCGACGGCGTCGACGCGCTCGACCTCGACTACGCGGTCCAGCGCCCGGACCCGGCCGAGGGACTGTCCGGCGGCGCGACCGCGCGCGAGGCCTACGCCGGGCCCGGCCCGTCCACACCCGCGGACAACCCCTACCTGCCGACCGCGGAGACCGGTGCGGTGAGATTCGTCGCGGAGCACCCGGAGTACGACGGCCGCGGCATCACCATCGGGATCATGGACTCCGGCGTGGACGTCGACCATCCCGCGCTGCAGAAGACCACCACCGGCGAACGCAAGATCGTGGACTCGTTCACCGCGACCGACCCGCTTGAGGACGCCACCTGGGTGCGGATGAACACCACCGTGACCGGCCCGGAGTTCACGGCCGGCAAGGCACGCTTCGCGGCGCCGGACGGCGACTGGACGTTCGGCTGGTTCTACGAGGACATCACGAAGACCAGCGAGCCGGCCGGCGACGTCAACCGCGACGGCGACACCACGGACGCGTTCGGCGTGCTCTACGACCCGAAGTCGCACGACGTCCGGGTGGACGCGGACCAGGACAAGAGCTTCACGGACGAGGCCGTCATGCGGCCTTACCGCGAAAAATACGACATCGGGCATTTCGGGGTAGACGACCCGAAGACCGAGGTGATCGACCGGATGGCGTTCGTCGTGGAGTTCCGCGAGGACGTGGCGGTCTCCGGGGGCACGTCCGACTACGTCAACATCGGCATCCTGGAGAGCGAGCACGGCACGCACGTCGCGGGCATCGCGGCCGGCAACGACCTGCTCGGCAACACCGCGTTCGACGGCGCGGCACCCGGCGCGAAGATCGTCTCCGGGCGGGCCTGCACGTGGGGCGGCTCCTGCACGTACGCGGCGCTGACCGACGGCATCGTGGACATGGTCGAGAACCGGCACGTCGACATCATCAACATGTCGATCGGCGGCCTCGGCGCGCTCAACGACGGCCGCAACGCCTGGGTGCTGCTCTACGACCGGCTGATCCGCGACTACGGCGTGCAGATGTTCATCTCGGCCGGCAACTCCGGGCCGGGCCTGAACACGACCGGCGACCCGTCCACCGCGTCCGAGGTGGTCTCGGTCGGCTCCACGATCAGCCGGGAGACGTGGGCGGCCGACTACGGCTCGACGGTCACGGCCGCGTACTCGATGCACGCGTTCTCGTCACGCGGCCCCCGCGAGGACGGCGGGCTCAAGCCGGACCTGGTCGCACCGGGCGCGGCGATCTCCAGCGTGCCGACCTGGCAGGCCGGGGCGCCGGTCGCGCAGGCCGGATACACGCTGCCGGCCGGGTACGCGATGCTGCAGGGCACGTCGATGTCGTCCCCGCAGGCGACCGGCGCGGCGACGCTGCTGCTCTCCGCGGCACGCAAGCTGGACCGTGGCATCACGCCGGCCCAGCTGCGGCGCGCGCTCTACACCTCGGCGGCGTACCTGCCGAGTGCGAAGACGTTCGCCCAGGGCTACGGCCTGATCGACGTACCCGCGGCGTGGAAGGTGTTGTCCGAAGACCCGGAGACGCGTTCCTACACGTCGGTCGCGCCGGTGTGCACCGCGCTGTCCGACCTGATCGGCTCCGGTGACGTGCCGTCGCCCGGCCTGGGCGCCGGCATCTACAACCGGTGCGCGGCCGGGGAGGGCGGCCAGCGGCCCGGCGAGTGGAAGCCCTACCCGGTCACGATCACCCGGAACTCCGGGCCCGCGCACGGGATCACGCACCGGCTCGGCTGGATCGGCAACGACGGCACGTTCGAGGCGGACCGGACCGTGGTGCTGCCGCTGCGCAAGCCGGTCACGATCACGGTCGGCGCGCGGCCCGGCGCGGGCGCGCACAGCGCGATCCTGACCGTCGACGACCCGCAGACCGCGGTGGTCGACTTCGAGGTGTTCGGGACCGTGATCGCGGCCGCGCCGGTCACCGTGCCCGGCCACGCGTTCACCGCGGACGGGCGGATCGAGCGGAACTCGTCCCGGTCCTACTTCGTCGAGGTGCCGGAGGGTGCACAGGCGTTGCAGGTGAACCTGTCCGGGCTGGCCGCGGGCTCGCAGACGCGGTTCGTGGCCATCGACCCGTACGGCGTGCCCGCGGACCCGACCGCCACCACCGGCTGCTACCCGAACTTCGAGCCGGTCTCGCCGTGCGCCGGCATCGAGCGTGACTACCGCAAGCCGCTGTCCGGCGTGTGGGAGATCGAGGTCGAGTCGCGCCGGACCACGCCGATGCTGGTCAACCCGTACAGGATCACGGCCTCGGTGCAGGGCGTCGACGTGTCGCCGTCCGAGACCGCGCTCGGCCCGGTCGCGGTCGGCGTGAAGAAGCCGCTCAGCTGGGACCTGAAGAACCGGTTCGGCCCGGTCCGGATCGTGGCCCAGGGCGGCCCGCTGGGCAGCCTCTCGACCCGCCGTCCGACGCTGAAGAACGGCGACTCCGCCGAATATTCGGTGACCGTCCCGGCCGGTGCCAAACGCCTGGACGTCAAGATCGGTGGCACCAGCGACACCAGCGCGGACCTGGACCTGAACGTCTACCTCGGCAAGTCGACCACGCCGATCGCGACCTCGGCCGGCGGCGACGCGGAGGAATCGGTCTCGATCGACTCGCCCGCCGCGGGCACGTACCGCGTGGTGGTCCAGGCCTACTCGGTCCCGGCCGGCTCGACCGCGTTCGACTACCGCGACGCCTACTATTCGGCCACGCTCGGCTCCATGGCCGTCCCCGGCGACGTCGTCCGCCTGGAGGAGAACGGCACCGCCAAGGTCAAGGGCACGCTGACGGTCTCGTCCGAGGTCACCGGCGACCGCACGATCACCGGCGAAATGTCGGTCATCACGGATATGGGCGCGATCGTCGGCACCGCGTCCGTCTCCGTCGGCCCTTGACAAAACCCAAAAGATCAAAGGCCCGCCTCAGGGGTACGCCCCGGAGGCGGGCCTTTCCGCTCAGAGCCCTTTACCGTGCAGGTCCGCCGAGGCCGGCGCCTGCCCCGGGATCGGCTTCGTCGGCGGGTAGTCCGGATCCGGCCCCGCGACCGGCCGCTCCCCGGGCCGCTCCTCGGGCCGGTCCCGCGTCGACGAATCATCCGGCGACTCCGCCGGATGCGGGCTCTCCGCCTGCGGAGACACCACCGGCGCGGTCTGCTGCGGAACCCCGTGCGACGCCCGCGGCGAGTCCGCCTGCGATGCGCGCGGCGAGTCCGCCTGCGATGCGCGCGGCGAGTCCGCCTGCGATGCGCGCGGCGAGTCCGCCTGCGGAGCCCGGTGCGCGGGCGAGCTGCCGAAGCCCTGGTCGGAGTCGGGCGTGACGACGATCGCGCCGTCGTCGGACGGAGTGACCGCGGACCACGTGTTGGCCGGATGCCCGGCAAGCCGCCCACCGCCCCGCCCCGGATCCGGGCTCAGTCCGCGACGCGGTGCCTCGCCGGCCCGGTGTGCCCCGGACCCGCGCGGCGCGGTCTGTGCGGGAAGCGGCCGGGTGACCGGCGCGGGCTTGGCACGGTGCCGTCCCGGCAGCGTCGTCGTCACGGGCCGATCGGCCACCCGACCGGCTGCGGGCCGCTCGCCGGCCGCGCGTGTGGTGGTGGGGCGCTCGCCGAACGGCCGCGCGGTGTTCGCCCGCACGGCGGTGGGCCGCTCGGCGGCCGTCTGCGCCTGAGCGGGCTGCTCGCCGGCCGCGCGTGTGCCGGCGGGCCGCACGCCGGTTGCCCGGGTGGGGCGCTCACCGACCGGGCGGGCAGCCGTGGGGCGGCCGTTCGCGCGGCTCGCGACGGGGCGTTCGGCCGCGCGGCTGGTGGTGGGCCGGCCGGTCAGCGCGGAGAGCATGTTGAGGCCGGGCAGGGCGCTGAGACCCTGCGCCGGGGTCTCGGACGGCCGGCTCTGTCCGGTCAGCGCGCCGAGCAGCCCGCCGCCATCGCCGGAGCCGCCGAAGAGTTCGGGCCGCTGGGCGGCGAGCGTGTTCCCGATCAGCGCGGGCATGTAGTCGGCGTCGATACCGAGGAACTGCGCGGCCGGATTCGGGATCAGGCCCTGGACCGCCGAGGACGGCTGGTCATCCGGCGCATCGGCGATGATCGGCGCCGCCCCGGGCGCGTCCGCGGCACCCGCCGCCGGCCCGGAGACCGGTCCCGAGGCAGGCCCGGAAGCCGGCTTCGATCCGGGCGCGGAGGCCGGTCCTGATCCCGGCGCGGAGACCGGTCCTGAGGCCTGCCCCGCTGCCGGCGCGGAGACCGGCCCGGAGGTAGGCCGCGAAGGCGACGCGGACGTCGCGCCCGATGCCGGTGCGGACGTCGCGCCCGATGCCGGCGCCGAGGCGGGCTTCGAGGCCGGCCGGTGTGCGGGCCGGGAGCCCGGCTTCGCGGCCGGCCGCGGTGACGCGGTGTGGTGACCCGCCGCCTTCTGCCCGCCGCCGAACAGCCCGGACAACCCGTTGTCACCCAGCAGCCCCGCCGCCGGGCCCTCGTCGTCGAAGAGGCCGGAGGCGCTGCCGCCGAGTGGCCCGCCCGTTCCGAACAGGCCGGAGCCGGACGGGCCCAGCAGGTCCGCGCCGGTCGGGGACTTGGCGGAGCCGAGCAGGTCGGACAGGAGCGGGAGTCCGCCGTTGTCCTGGAGGCCGGAGAGCGGCAGCAGGTCGTCGGCGGGGAGGAGTTCGCGGTCCGCGGCCTGGGCCTGGGCCGCGGTCAGCAGGAGGAAGCCACCGGCGAGGCCGGCGGTGCCTACGGCGCGGGTCAGCCACTTGTTCATGGCGGACGTTCCTTTCGGGGCGAGGGGGCTCTCCCGCCGTGTGCCGCGACGAAAGGGTCCATGTGCACGGGTCCTCAAACACCAACGAACCACCTACTACGGACGTTTCGCACAAATCGTCCCGCTTGGACGGAGTGCCTATGATCCGGGAATGGCGAGTGTGGATCTTCCGCGCGGCCGGGCGCTCGCCCGCTGGTGGAACGGGCGCGGCGCCGGCGACGTCCGTGCACCGCACTACGTGGTGTGCGGGCGGGACCCGCTGGCGCTGCGACTGATCAACGAACTGCTGGCCGCGCGCCCGGACGTGCGGGTCACCGCGCTGGTCCCGGACATCGCGGCGCTGCCGGAGCTGCTGACCATGCGCCGGGTCCGCACGCTGGTCGCGGGTCGCCTGGACGAGACCGCGTTCACCGGCGTCGACCTGGGCGACGCGGCCGCGCTCGCGCTGGTGCACCCGGACGACGTCACCAACATCCACGCCGCGCTCTGCGCCCGCGAGGCCGCGCCCGGCATCCGCCTGGTGCTGCGCGTCTTCAACGGACGGCTGGGGGCCCGGGTCGGCGAGGTCTTCGAGGACTGCGCCGTGCTGTCCGACGCCTCGATGGCCGCGCCCGCGTTCGTCGCGGCCGCGCTGGGCGAGCCGGACCCCACGCACTTCCGGCTCGCGGGCCGGACGATGTTCGTCGCGCGGCGGCACGACGTACCCCCGGAGACCGTGGTGTGTGGTCTTGCGGACGCCGCGGTGGGCGGTGAGCCGGAGATCCTGCCGGAGGACCAGGCACGGGCCGAGATCGTGCTGGCCGAGGCGACGGGCCGGCCGGCCGGGACCGAGGTGGCGGCGCGCCGGCTGCGGGCGAGGCGGCGCCGCAGGCAGCCGATGGCGGTGATGCTGCGGGCCGGGCGCGCGCTGGTCGACCGCAAACTCGGCGTGGCGCTGCTGAGCGTGCTCGGGATAATCATGATCAGCGGCGGGCTGCAGACCAGGGAGTTCATGCGGGCGGGCGAGAGACACGTCGGCCTCTGGCGCGCGATCTACGAGACGCTGCTGACCACGGTCACCGGCGCGGATCCGGACCTCGCCGAGAGCAAGATCCTGCAGGCCACCGATCTCGTGCTGACGCTGGCCGGGCTGGCGCTGATCCCGCTGATCACGGCCGCGGTGGTCGGCGCGGTGGTGAACGCGCGGCTGGCGCTGGCCGCGGGCCGGCTCGCGATCCCGCACCAGGACCACGTGGTGGTGGTCGGGCTCGGTACGGTCGGCACGCGCGTGATGGCGCAGCTGCACGACCTGGGCGTGGACGTGGTCGCAGTGGACAAGGACCCGGGCGCGCGCGGGGTGTCGCTGGCGCGGCGGCTCGGCGTGCCGGTGATCACCGGCGACGCGGCCCGTGAGGAGACGCTGCACGCGGCGCAGATCGGCAACGCGCAGGCGCTGGTCGTGGTGTCCACCGACGACGTGACGAACCTGCAGGCCGCGCTGAACGCGCGCGCGGTCAAGCCGGACCTGCGCGTGGTGCTGCGGCTCTACGACGGCGACTTCGCCCGGCGGATCCAGCGCGCGTTCCAGATCGCGATCTCGCGCAGCGTGTCCTACCTGGCCGCGCCCGCGTTCGCGGAGGCGATGATGGACCGCGAGGTGAAGGCCACCATCCCGGTCGCGCGGCACGTGCTGCTGGTCGCGGAGGTGACGGTCACCGCCGGCGGCGGCCTGGTGGGCCGCACGCTGGACGCGTCCGAGCGGCCGGGCGGCGCGCGCGTGATCGGGCTGGCGCGCGCGGGCGGCAGCTGGGTGGACTGGCAGCCGCCGCGCGACCACGAGATCGGCCCCGGCGACCGCCTGCTCGTGGTGGCCCGCCGCCAGGGCCTGCGCGAGCTGATCGCGGACGCCAACCCGCCGGCCCCGGAGACCGTGGCCCCCTAGGAGAGCAGCGCGTCGACCTCGACGCCGAGCACGGCGCGCTCGTCGGGGCGGTGGACCAGCACGTCGTTCAGGAAGGACTGGACGGCCGGGGCCAGGCCCACGTCGCGGCCGGCCTCCTCGGAGAGCCGCCACCGGTGGTTGAGCACCTGGGAGAAGAGCTCGGTCGGCTCCAGCTTGCCGCGCAGGTGGGACGGCACCGCGCGGACCACCGGCTCGAAGACCTCGGTCAGCCAGCGGTGCGCGGCCTGCTGCTCGTCCGTGAGGTCGCTCTCCGCCCGGTACGTGTCCAGGTCGTTGAGCAGCTGCCGGGCCTGGTTCTCCTCCGCGTCCAGCCCGGTCAGGCGGAACAGCCGGCGCACGTGGTAGCCGGGATCCACCACCTTCGGCCGGACCATGAACGACTGGCCGCTGTCCGAGACGGACATGGCCACCTCGGCCACGTCGAAGCCCAGCTCGTTGAGGCGGCGGATCCGGCCCTCCATGTGGTGCCGGGAGTTCTGCTGGATCTCCTGCTCGTACGTGACCTCGTGCCAGAGCCGCTCGTACCGCTGCATGACCTCGTCGGACATCTGCTCCGGGTCGATCGACTCGTGCAGCAGCCCGGCGGCCTGGAGGTCGAGCGCCTCGCCGAAGATGTTGGTCCGCGCGATGTCCAGATCCTCCTCGCGCTGGCCGTTGGAGAGCTTCGGGCGCAGCGCGCCGGTCTCCGCGTCCACCAGGTACGCCGCGAACGAGCCCGCGTCGCGGCGGAACAGCGTGTTCGACAGCGAGCAGTCGCCCCAGAAGAAGCCGGTCAGGTGCATGCGGACCAGCAGCGCGGCCTGCGCGTCGAGCAGCCGGATCATGGTGTTCTCGCGCAGTGTGTGGGAGAACAGCGCGCGGTACGGCAACGAGAACTGCAGGTGCCGGGTGACCAGCACGGTGTCCAGCGGCTCGCCGTCCGGCGCGTGCCGGTCCGCGACCACGGCGACCGCCTCGACGGACGGGAAACCGATCCGTTCCAGCGCGCGGAGCAGGTCGTACTCCTTCTCGGCGACGCGCTCGCCGGTCTCCTTGACCGCATAGACGGTGCCGGCCAGCTTGACGAATCGGACGATGTGCCGCGAGATGCCCTGTGGCAGCGCGACCAGGTGGTCGGCGGGCCACTGCTCCAGCGGTGTCGACCACGGGAGGTCGAGCAGCGCCGGGTCTACGAGGGCGGAGGTGATGCGCACGTACTAAGCATGCCGTTTTCCGTCGCGCGTCGCGGCTCATCGTGGCTCGTTACACAGTGACGAGATCTCCTCAAATGTCTGATCTGACCATTCGTGTGTCGCGCATGAGACAAGCATCAAACGTGCGAATCACAACATAGCGGAAGCAGGGGCGGAATGCGGCGAAGGCTGAGCCTGGTCGTCGGGGCGTGCGCGGCGGTCGCGCTCGCCGGCGTCGGAACGATCGCCTACCTCGGTGGCGGCGATCGGGAAACGCCGGGCACGGCGGTATGGAACGCGGCGGCGGAACACTCGACGCCCACCCCCGACGCGCCCACCGGCTCGCCGAGCACCTCATCCGCGCCCCGGCCCGCGCCCGCGACCGAGGCCGCGCCGACCCCGCAGGCCACCGGACCGGGCCCCGCGCAGACCGGCGCGCCGCGCGACGGCGAGACCGCGGACGCGGGACAGCCGATCGGCACGGTCGAGACCGTGGACCGGACGCTCGGCTACCTGCTCGGCGCCGAACGGCGCACCACGCTGCGCTTCCCCGGCGCCGAGTACGTCAAGGTGCACTTCAGCCGCATCGCGCTGCTGCCCGGCGACTACCTCACGGTCTCCGACCCGCAGGGCCGCGAGTCGCACCGGTACGAGGGCATCACCCGCGACGCCGTCTCCGGCCTGACCCGGGCCGTGTTCCACGAGGGCGAACCGGAGGCGACCGGCGAGCGCTGGGCGATGTCCGTCTCCGGCGACACGGCCGTGGTCGAGCTGCACACCACCAGCGCGGACCCGCTCGGCCTGAACACCGCGTTCGGCGGGCTCGGCGTCGGCATCGACCGGGTGGCCCGCGGGTACACCCGGCCGGAGCGGGTCGAAGCCGCGCAGGAGCTCTCCAGAGAGCAGGCCGGACCGGGGCGCGAGGAAAGCGTGTGCGGCGGCGACGAGAAGTCGGACGCGGCCTGCTACAAGTCCACGGACCCGATGGCGTACACCCGGTCGAAGGCGGTGGCCCGGCTGCTGATCAACGGCACCGAGCTGTGCACCGCGTGGCGGATCGGCACGCAGAACCGGCTGGTCACCAACAATCACTGCTTCGCCACCTCCAAGGACGCGTACAACACGGAGGTCTGGTTCAACTACCAGTGCGCGAAGTGCGGCGGGTACGACGTCTTCCAGTCGACCAAGGTCTGGGGCGACAAGGTGCTGGCCACGGACAAGACGCTGGACTTCACGCTGTTCACGGTGGAGAGCTTCGCCTCGGTGCAGAAGTTCGGCTACCTGACGCTGGACACGGCACGGCCGGCCGCGGGCACGCAGCTCTACATCCCGCAGCACCCGGCCGGCGACCCGACCGCGATCGCGATGAGCTCCGGCGAGCGCGGCAGCAACTGCGCGGTCGACAACCCGGCCTACACGGGGTACGCGTCCGCCAGCGACGTCTCCTACTTCTGCGACACCGAGGGCGGCTCGTCCGGCTCACCGGTGATCTCCCGCAAGACGAACAAGGTGGTGGCGCTGCACCACTTCGGCGGCTGCCCCAACTCGGGCGTGCGGGCGGACCTGCTCAACGAGCGGATCAAGTCGCTGGTCTGAACCCGGTAGCGTGTCCCGGGTGCGACGACTCGGCTGGTGGTTCGATGTTCTGCTGCTGGCGGCGCTGGCGGGGCTGACCGCCCTGCTCGCCGCCGGCCACCTGCTCGACCTGGACCTGGCGGTGTCCGACTGGGCGTTCGGCTTCCAGCCGGCCGTGCTGCACTACCCGTCCTACGTCGCCAACTATCTGGGCCAGGGCGGGCCGTTCCTGGCGCTCGGCGGCGCGATGGCGCTGTGGCTGGCCTATAGGTGGCGTGACGTGCGGCCGATCATCCTGCTGGCCGCCACGCAGCTGTTCACCATAGTGGTGGTCACTCCGATCAAGGAGCTGAGCAGCCGGGACGCGCCGCGGTCGACGCTGCCGAACAAGGCCGAGATCTTCAACGAGCTGGCCGCGCGGGGGGAGTACAACTGGTCGTACCCGTCGGGCCACATGGTCAACACGATCGTCTGGTACTTCACGCTCTACCTGCTGGCGCTGTGGGTGTTCGGCGAGCGGGTGCGGCGCTGGCAGACGCTGATCCGGGTCGCGCCGCCGATCATCGTCTTCTGGACCACCGTCTACCTCAACTACCACTGGCTGACCGACTCGATCGCCGGCCTGCTGCTCGGCATCGTGATGGGCCGCGTGATGGCGCTGATCCCGTGGCGCACGCTGCCACTGCCGTCGTGGGTGCCGTTCAACCCCCAACAGCCATCAGCGGGTACGGGAGGCGCGCAGCCGTCGCAGCCGGCCGACCAGCAGCGGGTCGTGGGCTAGCGCCAGCGGGTTGTCCAGCAGCCCGTTGAGCAGCTGGTAGTAACGCGTCGAGGAGAGGCCGAACTCGTCGCGGATCGCCTGTTCCTTCGCGCCCGCGTGCCGCCACCACTTCTTCTCGAACTCCAGGATCGCCAGCTCGCGCTCGGCGAGCACCGGGTCCTCCGGCGCGGCCCGCGGCACCGGCGGGGAGAAATCGTCGTCGATGTCCTCGGTCTCCATGATGCTCACGATATCGAGCATCGACGCAGCTCGCACCGGATCAGGCGGTGATCACCCGCACCCCGGCCTCCTCGAACTCCGCGACCAGCGAGGCGGGCGCGCCGTTGTCGGTGACCAGCGTTTCGACGCGGTCGATGGCGCAGATCCGGGCGAACGCGTGACCGCCCAGCTTGGACGAGTCCGCGATGATCACGACGCGCTTGGCCCGGCCGACCATCAGCGAGTTCATCGCGGCCTCGCCCTCGTGGTGCGCGGCCGCGCCGAGCTTCACGTCGATCGCGTTCACGCCGAGCAGCACCACGTCCAGCGTGACCTCGCGCAGCAGCGCGCCGCCGAGCGGGCCGACCAGCTCGAACGACTGCGGGCGGACCACGCCGCCGGCCACCACGATCTTCATCTGCGAGCGGACCAGCAGCTCGTTGGCGATGTTGAGCGCGTTGGTGACCACGGTGAGCTGGGTGCCCTCGGCGTTGGTGTTCAGGTCCGGCCGGACCGCGAGCGCGCGCGCCACCTCGGTGGTCGTGGTGCCGCCGTTGAGGCCGACCACCTGGCCGGGCGCGACCAGCGAGGCCGCGGCCGCGCCGATCCGCTGCTTCTCGGCCGAGTGCTTGGCGGTCTTGTAGCGCAGCGGGAGGTCGTAGGAGACGCCGTTCGCGACCGCGCCACCACGCGTGCGAATGATCATCTGCTGCTGTGCGAGCTGGTCGAAGTCGCGGCGGATCGTCGCCTGGGACACGTTGAGCGCGGCGGCCGCGTCCTCGACGCTGACCCGGCCACTGTCCGTGAGCAGTTCGAGCAGGGCGTTCCAGCGCACATACCGATCCACGGCCGGCCTCCCCTTGCACCTTAGTGCGCACGCTGAGTAATTTCGTGCACAGTAATGCGCGAAAGGGCCGGTTAGCAAACCACCTGGCTGCGCGAAGTTGCCCATGCTTGCCCGGAGACAGCGGATCTGCGCACAATGGCGCGCGAAACAGCATTGAAACGAGCCGTTCTGCGCAGCACGGCCCGTGCCCTTCCCGGTTCCTCTGAGGGGTGGTCGAACACATGGCCTACGTCGACGAAGAACTCGCCAGTCAGCCCGACTGCTGGCGTACCGCCGCCGCCCTCGCCCCGGAGCACGCCGACGTGCTCGGCCGGCCCGGCGAACGTGTAGCCGTCACCGGCTGCGGCACCTCCTGGTTCATGGCCATGGTCTACGCGGCGCTGCGTGAGCGGGCCGGACTGGGCGAGACGGACGCGTTCCAGGCGTCGGAGTTCCCGACCACCCGGCGGTACGACCGGGTCGTCGCGATCACCCGCTCCGGTACCACCACCGAGGTCACGGACCTGCTGGCCGCGCTCGCCGCCACGCCGACCACGGTGATCACCGGCAGCGGCGACAACCCGGCCGCGCACCTGGCCACCGACGTGGTCGCGCTGCCGTTCGCGGACGAGCGCTCGGTCGTCCAGACCCGCTTCGCCACCAGCGCGCTCGCGCTGCTCCGCGCCCACCTCGGCGAGGATCTCGGCGACGCGATCACGGACGCGGAGGTCGCGGTGCGCACGCCGCTGCCGGTCGCGCCCGGCCTGGTCGAGCAGATCACGTTCCTCGGGCAGGGCTGGACCGTCGGGCTGGCCGAGGAGGCCGCGCTCAAGTGCCGCGAGGCCGCCACGTTCTGGGCCGAGTCCTACCAGGCGATGGACTACCGCCACGGCCCGATCGCGATCGCCGCGCCGCGCCGCGTGGTGTGGGCGTTCGGCGACGTGCCGGCCGGGCTGGACGAGACCGTCGAGGCGGCCGGCGCCACGTTCGTGCACAGCCGCGGGCACTGCGGGCACACCGCGCTCGGCAGCTGGAACGGCGGCCGGGTGCCGCTCGACCCGATGGCCGACCTGATCATCGCCCAGCGCTTCGCGGTCGCGCTCGCGGCCGACCGCGGCCTGGACCCGGACGCGCCCCGCAACCTGACCCGCTCGGTCGTCCTGGCGTGAGCGGACAGGTCGTCGTCGCCATGGACATCGGCGGCACGGGGATGAAGTGCGGCCTGGTCGCGGTGGACGGGCCGGTGCTGCACACGGAACGGCACGACACGCTCGCCGCGCGCGGCCCGGAGGCGGTCACGGCCGCGATCTGCGACATCGCGGAGGAGCTGGCGGGGAAGGCGCGCGCGTCCGGGCAGACGCCGGTCGCGGCCGGTGTGGCCATCCCGGGCGTGGTCGACGAGGTGCGCGGCCTCGCGGTCTTCTCGTCGAATCTGGGCTTCCGGGACGTACCCCTGCGTGATCTTGTTTCTGCAAGGCTCGGCATCCCGGCCGCGCTCGGCCACGACATGCGCGCGGCCGGTCTCGCGGAGGCCCGGCTCGGCGCCGGCCACGGCTCGGACGACGTGATCTTCGTGGGCATCGGCACCGGCATCGCCGGCGCGCACGTGCGCGGCGGGCACACGAACAGCGGCGCACACGGCGCGGCCGGCGAGCTCGGGCACATCGTGGTCCGCCCCGGCGGCCCGGACTGCCCGTGCGGTCAGCGCGGCTGCCTGGAGACGATCGCCAGCGCCGCGTCCGTCGCCCGCCGCTACGTCGCACGCACCGGCGTGAACACCAGCGCGGCGGACGTGGTCGCGCGCGTCATCGCGGGCGAGGACGCGGCCGCGGAGATCTGGCGGGAGACCGTCGACGCGCTGGCGGACGGGCTGCTCACCGCGCAGGCGCTGCTCGACACGGAGGTCTTCGTGATCGGCGGCGGGCTGGGTGAGGCCGGTGAGACGCTGCTCGGGCCGCTCCGCGAGGCGCTGGCCGCGCGCGTCACGTTCCACCGCATGCCCAGGCTGGTCAAGGCGAGCCTCGGCGACACGGCCGGCCTGCGCGGCGCCGCGCTGCTCGGCCTGGAAGCGCTGTCCACATCCTCCATCGGGAAAAACGGGTGACCATGCACATCGCCGGCCGGATCGTCACGCCCGACGGGATCGTCGAGGACGGGCACGTCACGATCGACGGCGAGCTGATCGCCGCGGTCGGCGACGGGCCGGGCGAGCGTGCCGAGCGGGCGGCCTGGGTGCTGCCGGGCTTCGTGGACATCCACAACCACGGCGGCGGCGGGCACACGTTCACCACCGGCGACCCGGACGAGGCCCGCGCGGCGGCCGCGTTCCACCTGCGCCACGGCACGACCACGGTGCTGGCGAGCCTGGTCAGCTCGCCGTTCGCGCTGATGCGGGACGCGACCGCGGCGTACGTGCCGCTGGTCCGCGAGGGCGTGCTCGGCGGTGTGCACTACGAGGGGCCCTACCTCTCCGGCGCCCGGTGCGGCGCCCAGAACCCGGACTTCCTGCGCGACCCGGACACCACCGAGCTGGAGGCGCTGATCGCGCTCGGCGACGGCGCGGTCCGGATGATGACGATCGCGCCCGAACGCCCCGGCGCGCTCGACGCGATCAAGCTGCTGGCCTCGCACGGCGTCGCCGCCGCGGTCGGCCACACGGACGCGCCCTACGAGGTGACCCGGGCCGCGATCGAGGCCGGCGCCACGGTCGCCACCCACCTGTTCAACGGCATGCGGCCGATCCACCACCGCGAGCCCGGCCCGGCGGTCGCGCTGCTCGACGCGCCCGGCGTGATCTGCGAGGTGGTCGCGGACGGCGTGCACCTGCACGACGGCACGCTGGCGTTCGTGGCCGGTGCCGCGCGCGGCGGATATGCGCTGGTCACCGACGCGATGGCCGCGGCCGGGATGCCGGACGGCGCGTACGAGCTGGGCGGCCTCTCCGTCGTGGTGGCCGACCGGGTCGCGCGGCTGACGACGAACGGCTCGATCGCGGGCAGCACGCTGACCATGGACGCGGCGCTGCGGCAGGCGGTCGGCGCCGGCCTCTCCGTCGTGGACGCGTCGCGGGCCGCATCGTGGACACCCGCGCGCGCGGCCGGCTTCTCCGGAACGCTCGGCGCGATCACGCCCGGCCTCCGCGCGGACCTCGTCCTGCTCGACGAGGATCTGCAGGTCACCGGCGTTGTTCGCGCCGGCGTCGCTCAGTAATCCTTTTCTCGGCGTTCCCGGCGGAGTACGGTCCGCGTGTGTGAGCGCGCACATGTCCTTCCCGCATAGTGAAATACGCGAAGATTTTTAGGTATAAATCGCCCTATGGGGGACTAACGTCTCCGGTCATGCATCTGACCGTTACGCACCTTGCCGCCTTCGCGGGAGTCATGGCGCTCGGCACGATGTCCCCCGGACCGGACTTCGCGATCGTCCTGCGCCACGCCGTCGCCTCCGGCCGCCGGGCAGGGTTCGCCACCGCGGTCGGCATCGCCACCGGCATCCTGGGCTGGGTCCTGCTCGCCGCAGTCGGCGTCGCCGCGCTGGTCTCCACCTCCCCGGTGTCGTACCTCGCCATGAAGCTGGCCGGCGCCGCCTACCTGGTCTTCGTCGGACTCCGCACGCTCTGGACCGCCGTCGCCGCCCGCAGCGAGCTCGCGCCCCCGGCCCACGCGGACCTGGCCGCGCTCGCCGCCGCCTTCGACGTGCCCCGCCACCGGCGCCGGCGTTTCCGCTGGTCACCACTGATCGTCGGGGACTGGGACCGCCGGCACTGGGCCGCCTTCCGCGCCGGCCTGGTCACGAACCTCTTCAACCCCAAGGTCGCGGTGTTCTTCCTGGCGCTGCTCCCGCAGTTCCTGCCGCAGCATCCCACGGCCGGCGACACGCTGGTGCTCGCCGTCATCTCCTTCGCGGTCACGGCCGGCTGGTTCACCACGGTCACACTCGTCGTCGGCGCGATCCGCCGGCTTCTCGACCGCCGCGCGGTCCGCCGTGGCCTGGACACGCTGATGGGCTCGGCCCTGCTCGCGCTCGGCGTCCGCCTCGCCATCGAACACTGACCGTAACCTCGATCTCCCCGCCCCTAACCCCCTTCCCTTCGCCCGCCTTTGCTCTGCTTACATCACCAAAACCGGCGAACCGCGCAAACTGTCAGCACCGCATATGCCGCAAATCGGCGCGGCGCGCCTAGGTAAGCAGAGCAAAGCGGCGTGGGGATGGGGTGAAAGGGGGCGGATCGGTTTACGCCGACGAAAAGGTCAAAAGCCCAGGAGCATCAGCGGGTACGTGACTCTGCGTACGCGGCGAGGTGGGCCACCTGGGCCGGGTCCAGCGACGGGCGGACCCGCTTGCGGGCGGTGGCGACGTGGGCGGCCGTGACCGAGGTGGCGTCCAGCGACTCGCGCATCGCGGCCAGCGCGGCCTCGCGGATCAGCGCGGCGCAGTCCGCGGCGGAGAAGTCCTCCAGTTCCTGGCCGAGCTCGGCCAGGTCCACGTCGTCCGCGAGCGGCACCGGCTTCGAGGCGGCGCGCAGGATCGCGGTCCGGGCCTCGCCGTCCGGCGGCGGTACGTAGACCACGCGCTCCAGACGGCCGGGGCGCAGCAGCGCGGGGTCGACCAGGTCGGGGCGGTTCGTGGCGCCGATGACCACGACGTTGCGCAGCGACTCGACGCCGTCCAGCTCGGTGAGCAGCGCGGCGACCACGCGGTCCGTGGTGCCGCCGTCGCTCGACTGGCCGCGGACCGGGGCCAGCGCGTCCACCTCGTCCAGGAACACCAGCGTCGGCGCGGCCTCCCGGGCGCGGCGGAACAGCTCGCGGACTGCGCGCTCGCTCTCGCCGACCCACTTGCTGAGCAGCTCCGCGCCCTTGACCGAGAGCACGTTGGCCTTGCCGGATCCGGCGACGGCCTTCACCAGGTAGGTCTTGCCGCAGCCGGGCGGGCCGTAGAGCAGCACGCCGCGCGGCGCCTGCACGCCGAGCCGGGCGAACGTGTCCGGGTAGGTCAGCGGCCACAGCACCGACTCGGTGAGCAGCTCCTTCACCTCGGCCATGTCGCCGACGTCGTCCAGCGTGACGCGGGCCAGCTCCAGCGTGGACTCGGCCATCGAGGTCGGCCGGACCACCTCGAGCGCGGCGGAGAAGTCGGCCATCGCGATGGTCGGCGTCTCCGGCACGTCGCTCTTCTGGCGCAGCGCCGCACGCACCGCGGCCTCCCGGGTCAGCGCGCCCAGGTCGGCGGCGACGAAACCGGGGGTACGCCCGGCGACGTCGTCCAGCCGCACGTCCTCGGCCAGCGGCATGCCCCGGGTCAGCACGTCGAGCTGCTCGCGGCGCATGGCGGCGTCCGGCAGCGACACGCTGATCTGCACGGAGAGCAGGTCCGGCGCGCGCAGCCCGGTGTCCAGTTCCTCGGGCCGGCTGCTGGTGCACACCACGGCCGCACCGGCCTTGATCAGACCGGTGACGACCTGCCGGAACACGGTGGACAGCGGCCCGGTCTCGTCGCGCGGGACCAGCGCCTCCACGTCCGCGACCAGCAGCACGCCGGGTGTGTCCGCGCCGGTGACCGCGTCGGCGGCGGCACGCAGGCGACGGGCCGCGGACTCGTTGGTGAGCGAGGCCAGCTCCGGTGCCCAGAGGCCGACCACGCGCGCGCCGACCGCGGCCGCGACGGACCGGACCAGCACGCCCTTGCCGGAGCCGGCCGGGCCGGTGATCAGCACGCCGAGCGCGGCGGCCGCGCCGAGCCGGCCCAGCACCTCGCGGTGGTGGAAGCCGAGGTCGAGCAGTTCGCGCAGCTCGTGGGCCTGGGCGCGGAGGCCGGGCAGATCCTCGAGCGGCGGCGCGGGTTCGGCCTCCTCGTCGGCGTCGACGATCTCGCCCTCGACGACCCCGTCCGCGGACCGCTCCGGCGACGTGGCGGCCGCTTGACCGGCGCCGGACATGCCGGAGGTGGAAGCGCCGGAGAACCCGGACCCGGAAGCGCCGGCCCCGGAAACCCGAGGCGCACGGCGTACCGCTGAAGGGGGTGTGAAGGGTTTTGCGGCCTCCGCGTGGAAGGTCTGTCCGTGCGTGGTGTGCCCGGACGCCCACGTCACCACCGTGTCCATCGTGACCAGCGCGCCGTCCGAGTCCGACACCGAGTCCACCCGCAGCAGCGCGGTCGTCCAGCCGAAGCCGACCGTGTTGGCCAGGCTGCGGCGCGCGGTCTGCACCAGGCTGTGCGTGGTCGCGTCCGGCAGCACGTCCTGCGGCAGCAGCGACACGTCGTCGCCGGCCGTGACCACCTTGCCGAGCAGCGCCAGCCGCAGCATGTCCGCCGAGACCGCGACCACGATCTCCGGCGGCCCGGACAGCACCACGCGCCGCGCGCCCGTGGTCGGGATCGGCGCGACCGTGAGCTGCCCGCCCTCGCGCAGCCCCAGGTTGCCGAGGACCAGGTCGTCCGCGTAGAGGATCGCGCGGCTGGAGGTCGGCTCCGCGAGCGCCACGATGCCCGCGGTGGTGCGCCGGCCGGAGAGCCGGACGGGATCGCCCTGGTGCAGGCCGAGCGCGGCCATCACCTCGGGGTGCAGCCGCACGATCCCCCGGCGCGCGTCGAGCGCGGCAGGTCGCAGCATCGCGGTCAGCGTCAGTTCAGCATCGCCCACCCCAGCGACACTAGCGTGATCACGCTTCTCAGGTTCGGCACAGCCGTTCCGCCGTAGGCTCGCGCCATGCTCCGCGCTCTGTCCGGCCGGCTCCGCCGCGCGCTCCCGCGAATGACGCCCCGCCGCTGGCTCGCCGGTTCCACCGCGTTGGTGCTGGTGGCGGGCTTGACCGGGTGGGCGGTGCGGCCCGAGGATCCCGGTTTCACCTTCAAGGACGAGATGCTGACGGTACGGTCCGGGCCGTCCGGCACCGAGCCGGTCACGCTGGACACCCGCTACTTCGTCCCGGACGGCGCGTCGGCCGGGTCCACCGTGCCCGCGCTGCTGCTGGCGCACGGCTTCGGCGGCGACATGCACAGCGTGCACGCGCAGGCCGAACGGCTGGCCGCGTCCGGCTACGCGGTGCTCACCTGGACCGCGCGCGGCTTCGGGCGCAGCGGCGATCAGATCCATCTGGACAGCGAGGAGTACGAGGTCAAGGACGCGCAGCGGCTGCTGGACTGGCTGGCCGCGCGGCCGGAGGTGCGACAGGACGCGCCCGGTGACCCGCGGGTGGGCGCGGTCGGCGGCTCCTACGGCGGCGCACTGTCGCTGCTGCTGGCCGCGCGCGACTCCCGGGTGGACGCGATCGTGCCGATGATCACGTGGAACGACCTGGGCCGCGCGTTCCTGCCGGACGCGGCGGGCGGCGCGGTGGTGGACGGCGTGTTCAAGAAGGCCTGGGCCGGCACGTTCTTCTCATCGGGGGCGGCGGGCGGCGGCGCGCCCGGAGTCGTACCCGCCGAGGTCGATCCTGCCTGTGGTCGTTTCGCCGCCGATGTCTGCCAGGCCTTCATGACGATCGCGACCACCGGCCGGGCCAACCCGGAGGCGGTCGCGGTGCTCGACCGGTCCAGCCCGGCCAACGTGCTCAACCGGATCAAGGCCCCCACGCTGCTGGTCCAGGGCCTGGCAGACACGCTGTTCCCGCTGGCCGAGGCGGACGCGAACGCGCGGGGCATCGCCGCGAACGGCACGCCGGTCCGGGTCGCCTGGTACGCGGGCGGCCACGACGGCGGCGAGGGCCCGCAGACCGATCAGGACAGGGTGGACGCGCTGACGCTCGCCTGGCTGGACCACTACGTGGCCGGTGACGGCCCGGCCCCGGCGGACTCGTTCACCTACTCCCGGGTGTCCGGCTTCGACGCGATCGACCGCGGGCTGGTCACGAACGCGTACACGATCACGGACTACCCGGGCCTGCGCGGCGAGTCCACGGCCGCGGTGACGGTCGGCGGCGGCGTGCAGCCGATCGCGAACCCGCCGGGCGGCAACCCGGCCGCGCTCTCCTCGCTGCCGGGCGCGGGCGCGCTCTCGTCCGTGCTCGGCGCCGCGGTCGCGGACCTGCCCGGCCAGCACGCCGTGTTCCAGTCGGAGCCGCTGACCGCCGCGCTGAACGTGGGCGGTGCGCCGCAGGTCATGCTGCGCGCCGGCTCGCCGACCGGTGAGGCCGTGCTGTTCGTGAAGCTCTACGACGTGGACCCGGACGGCGGCGCCACGCTCTCCGAGGGCCTGATCGCGCCGGTACGCCTGACCGGGCTGCCGGCCTCGGCCGACGACGCCCGCCCGGTCACGGTGACGCTGCCCGCGATCGTCCGGCGCATCGACGAGGGGCATCGGATCCGGATCGTGGTCGCCACCTCGGACCAGGCGTTCGCGAGCCCGGCCGAGCCCGCGGTCTACACGGTCCGGGTGGAGCCGGCCGTGACGCTGCCGATCCTGGGCGGCACGCAGATCGCGAGCCCGGACGCGGTCTGGCGCTGGGTGCTGGCCGGCCTGCTGGCCGCGATCGCGGTCGGGCTGGCCGTGGTGCTGCTGGTCGCGCGGGCCCGGAACCGCCGGGTGGACCGTTCGGTCGTGGCCGGGTTCGCGGACACGCCGCTGGTCGTGGAGGGGCTGCGCAAGGAGTACGCGGACGGCTTCGTGGCGGTGTCCAGGGTGGACTTCACGGTGCACCGCGGCCAGGTCGTCGGCCTGCTCGGCCCGAACGGCGCCGGCAAGACCACCACGTTGCGCGTGCTGATGGGCCTCACCCAGCCGACGCGCGGCGAGATCCGGATCTTCGGGCACCGGCTGACGCCCGGCTCGCCGGTGCTGTCCCGGGTCGGTGCGCTGGTCGAGGGGCCGGGCTTCCTGCCGCACCTGACCGGTGAGCAGAACCTGCGGGCGTACTGGAGGGCGACCGGCCGGCCCTGGGCGGACGCCCGGTTCGACGAGGCGCTGGAGATCGCCGGGCTGGGCGACTCCGTGCACCGGCGGACGAAGAAGTACAGCCACGGCATGCGGCAGCGGCTGGCGATCGCGCAGGCCATGCTCGGCCTGCCGGAGCTGCTGGTGCTGGACGAGCCGACGGACGGCCTGGACCCGCCGCAGATCGCGGAGATGCGCCGGGTCCTGCAACGGTACGCCACGGACGGCCGCGCCGTGCTCGTCTCCAGCCACCTGCTGGCCGAGGTGGAGCAGACCTGCACGCACGCGGTGGTGGTGAACAAGGGCACGATCGTGGCGTCCGGCCCGGTCGCGGACATCGTCGGTGACTCGCCGACCGTGCAGGTGGACGTGGACGATCCGGTCGCGGCGCGGGCCGCGCTGGACGGGCTGGACGGTGTGCGCTTCCTTCAGGAGGCGGAGAACGGCGGCCTGATCGTGGACCTGGACGGCACGCCACGCCGGGACCTGGTGGCGGCGCTGGTCGGGGCCGGTGTCGGCGTGGACCGGGTGGTGCCGAGACGACGCCTGGAGGACGCGTTCCTCGCGCTGGTGGGCGACAACTCGCGGGGGAGCGGGGACCGATGACCTCTTCTGGTGCGGTGGGCTACAAACCCGGACGGACGCTGTCGTTCGGCGCGGAGTTCCGGCGTCAGGCGACGCGGATGCGTACCCGGCTGGCGCTCGGTTTCATGATCTTGTTGCCGGTGATCATCCTGATCGCGTTCCAGTTCGACACCGGCGGCGACGACGACCGCAACGGCGGTGGCGAGTTCGGCAGCCTGATCGACCTGGCCACCTCCGGCGGGCTCAACTTCACGCTGTTCACGCTGCTGGTCTCCGCCGGTTTCATGCTGGGCGTGGTGGTGGCGCTGTTCCACGGCGACGCCGTGGCCAGCGAGGCCAGCTGGGGGAGCCTGCGCTACCTGCTGGCCGTGCCGGTGCCGAGGGCCCGGCTGCTGGCCGTGAAGCTCGCGGTCGCGCTCACCTACTCCGGCCTGGCGCTGCTCACGCTGGCGGTCACCGCGATGCTGCTCGGCACCGCCCGGTACGGCTGGTCGCCGCTGCGCAGCACGGTCGCGGCCCAGATCCCGCCGGGCGAGGGCGTGCTGCGCCTGCTCGGCGTGGTCGGCTATCTCGCGATCGGCCTGCTGGTGACCGCGGGCCTGGCGTTCCTGCTCTCGGTGCTGACCGACGCGCCACTCGGCGCGGTCGGCGGCGCGGTGCTGCTGATGATCCTCTCCAACATCCTGGACCAGATCACCGCGCTCGGTGACCTGCGGAACCTGCTGCCCACGCACTTCTCCGACGCCTGGCTGGGCCTGCTCTCCACGCCGATCCAGGCGGACGACATGGTGAAGGGCACGATCTCGGCGATCTGCTACGCCACGCTGTTCTGGTCGGTGGCGTTCTGGCGCTTCACCCGCAAGGACGTGACCTCCTGACCCGTCACCCGTTCGTGGGCCCTTCGCACATGCCGTGCGACGGATGCCCGAGCCCGTGGTTCACCGTCTGCTGCCAGACGGTGACGGGCACGGGTTTTCGGGAAGAGGCCACATGCGGGACAGTTCCGGTTCCACACCCATAGTCCCGGAGTGGAAGACCGCGGCGGGCGTCGCGGTGCGACCGCGCCGGAAACGCGAGGCCTCCATCCGGGGCCGGGTCGCCCGCCTGCTGGCGCTGCCGCTCGCCGTCATCATGCTGCTGCTCGGCGACCTGGTGATGAAGGAGATCGACGAGTACGGC
This sequence comes from Catenuloplanes japonicus, assembly GCF_000717135.1. Lineage (GTDB taxonomy): Bacteria > Actinomycetota > Actinomycetes > Mycobacteriales > Micromonosporaceae > Catenuloplanes > Catenuloplanes japonicus. The sequence continues at coordinate 67,598 of NZ_JNXY01000019.1, read as the reverse complement.
GCCGCGGACCGCGCCACCGCCACGGTCGAGCTGAGCATGTCGGCCCAGGATCTGGTGCACGAGCTGCAGTACGAGCGGGACCTGACCGGCGTGGTGCTGGCCGGTGACACGGCACGGCGTGCGGATCTGGCCGCACAGCGCCTGCGGGTCGACGAGAGCCGGACCGCGCTGACCGGCCTCCGCGACGCGGAAGGACCGGGCCCGGAGGCGGTCTACGCGGTCGTGCAGCAGCTGGAGGAGCTCGGCGCGCTGCGGGCCGACGTCGACACCGGGCGCGCCGGGCGGCAGTCGGCGGTGCAGTCGTACACGGACCGGATCGCGGCCCTGAACCGGGTCGACGTCGGGCTGGACGCGCCGTTCCCGGACCCGGACCCGGAGCTGCGGCGCGGCCTCGCCGCGTTGCAGGCGCTCTCCGACGCGAAGGAGGCCGCCTCCGAGTCGCGCGGGCTGATCGGCGCGGCCTACGCGCGCGGCGGGTTCGCCGACGGCGAGCACGCGGCGCTGTCGACGGTGCTCGCGGCGGAACGCGTGGCGCTGGCCGAGACCTCCCGGTACGCCTCGGCCCGCGCGCTGGACCGGCTGAAGGACGCCACCACCGGCCCGGACGCGGCCGTGATCACCGCCGCCGAGCAGGCCGCGCTGGTCGCGCCGGGGGACTGGCCGCGCCGCGATCCGGCCGAGTGGCTGCGGGCGAGCACCGTGCTCGCCGGAGAGCTCGCCGAGGTGCGTGCCGTGGTCGCCGGCGATGTCCGGGACCGGACCGACGACCTGCGCGCGGAGGCCACGTTCGACCTGGCCGGGCTCGGGATCGTGATCCTGGTGGCGCTGGCCGGCGCGCTGCTGCTCGGCCGGTCCGCGTCGACCGGCATCACCCGGCCGCTGGCCAGGCTGGTCAGCGAGGCGGACGCGGCCGCCACCCGCCGGTTACCGGCCGCGGTCGCCGCGCTGCACACCGACGGCTCGTCCCCGGAGGGCGCTCCGCCGCCGGTGGCCGTCTCCGCGCAGGCCGGCGCCGAGATCAGGTCCGTGGCCGAGGCGCTGAACCGGCTGCAGGACTCCGCCTACGGGCTCGCCGCGGAGCAGGCCGTGCTGCGCCGGAACACCACGGACTCGATGGCGAACCTCGGCCACCGCAACCAGAACCTGCTCAGCCGCCAGCTCAGCTTCATCACCCGGCTGGAGCGCGAGGAGACCGACCCGGCCGGCCTCGCCAACCTGTTCGAGCTGGACCACCTGGCGACCCGCATGCGGCGCAACGCGGAGAGCCTGCTGGTGCTGGTCGGTGAGGCGACGCCGCGGAGCTGGTCCCGCCCGCTGCCCATGTCGGACGTGCTGCGGTCCGCGCTGGCGGAGGTGGAGGAGTACCGCAGGGTGTCGCTGCGCCGGATCGACGACGCGTTCGCCCCTGGCGCGTACGTGGCCGAGATGGCCCACATGGTCGCGGAGCTGGTCGAGAACGCGCTCACCTTCTCGCCGCCGGACTTCGACGTGGAGGTGCACGGGCGGTGGGTGGACGAGGAGTCGTACCTGATCGCGATCGTGGACCAGGGCGTCGGCATGACCGCGGAGGAGCTGGCACGGGCCAACGCGCGACTGGCCGGCGCGGAGTCGTTCACGGTCGCGCCGACCAGGTTCCTCGGTCACTACGTGGTCGGCCACCTCGCCCGGAAGCTGGGCGTGCAGGTGGAGATCTGCCAGTCGCCGGTGACCGGCACGACCGCGCGGGTGAAGGTCCCGGCGTCGTTGCTGGTGAGGGAGCCGGTGCAGGCCGCGCCGCCGCCGGTGGCCATGGTCCCGCCGCCGGTGGCGCTGGTCCCGCCGGTGGCCCTGGTGCCCCAGCGGCAGGCGTTGCAGCCACCGCAGCCACCGCAGCCGCCGCCCGCGCCCGAGGCCGACGTTACGCCGAACGGGCTGGTCAAGCGCGTGCCGAGGCATCGCCGTGGCGTCTCGGTGCCCCGGCAGGGCCCGCGCGGCGCGTCGAACGGGACGGCCGCCCGGCTCGCGGCCGAACGCCCGGCGCCGAGCGACATCGGCGCCACCATGACGGCGCTTCGCCGGGGCATGCAACTGGGCCGCGCGGCGGGCGCGGGCGACACCCGCGAAGGCCACATCCACGAAGGCGGCACCGACCGCGATGGCGATCCCGGCCGCGCCGGCGGCCCCGACTCCACTGGGGAGATTCGATGAGCACCGAAGCCGGACCCGGCACCACGGCACAGCGGTTCAACTGGCTGATAAGCAACTTCGTCCGGGGTACGGCCGGCGTGCGCGAGGCCGTCGCCGTCTCCTCGGACGGCATCCTGATCGCCACCTCGGCCGGCCTGGACCGGGCCGACGCCGACCATCTCGCCGCGGTCGTCTCCGGGCTGACCAGCCTGGCCCGCAGCGCCGCCCGCCGGTACGACTTCTCCGGCCTCAAACTGATCATGATCGAGATGACCTCCGGCTTCCTGGTCGTCTCCACGCTCGGCGGCGGCACCTGCCTCGGCGTTCTCGCGGACGGCGACTGCGACGTGTCGCTCATCGGCTACGAGATCGCGATGCTCGGCGAGCGCGTCGGCGACCTGCTCACCCCGGCGCTGATCGCCGAGTCCCGCCGGACGCTGCCGCGGTGAGCACGCCGGAGTTCCGCCCGCCGGACCCGCGGATGGTGCCGCCCTGGCGGCCCCCGGCCGAGCAGCGCCGCGACGTCACCCCGCCGGAGGAGATCGTCTCCGACGACGGCGTGATCCGTCCGTTCCTGCTGACCGGCGGGCGGACCCGGCCGCTGCGCGACGGACTGCGGCTGGAGACGCTGGTCCGGGCCGCGCCCGCCGCGCTCTCCGCGCCGCTGCGCTTCGAGCTGCTGCGCATCGTCCGGTTCTGTCAGGAGCCGCGGGCCGTCGCGGACGTCGCCGCTCACCTGCGACTGCCGATCGGGGTGACCCGGGTGCTGGTGGCGGACCTCGCGGCGGAGGACTACGTGACGGTGATGCAGCCGGTGGACGAGCTGCCCCTCGCGCTGATCGAAAGGATCGTCGACCGTGTCCGCGCCCTCTGACGTCTCCACCGCCGCGCCGGTGGTCGTGAAGATAGTGATCAGTGGCGGCTTCGGGGTGGGGAAGACCACCTTCGTGAGCGCCATCTCCGAGATCGAGCCGCTGCTGACCGAGGCGGACCTGACCGAGGTGTCGATCGGGGTGGACGACACCCGTGCCGTGGGTGGCAAGACCACCACCACGGTCGCGCTCGACTTCGGCCGGATCCACCTGGACGCGTCGCTGATGCTCTACCTGTTCGGCACGCCGGGCCAGGACCGCTTCTCGTTCCTCTGGGACGACCTGGTCGACGGCGCGCTCGGCGCGGTCGTGCTGGTCGACACGCGCCGCATCCAGGACAGCTATCCGGCCGTCGACTACTTCGAGGATCTGGGCGTCCCGTTCCTGCTGGCGGTGAACCCGTTCGACGGCGCGCCCCGGTTCGCGCTGGCCGAGGTGCGGGACGCGCTCGGCGTCGGGCCTGAGGTGCCGATCGCGGAGTGCGACGCCCGCGCCCGCGGTTCGGTCAAGGACGCGCTGGTGCTGCTGATGGAGCAGGTGCTGCGCCGCCGGATGCGGGCGCTGGCCGCGGGCGCGCCACGTGAGTGAACCGCGACGATTAGCTCACACCTCGGGATCGGCTGGTGGTGATCGCGAAACGCGGCCGTAAACTCGGACGCACAACTGAATACCTCATCCAGAGGGGCTTAGGGATACGGCCCGATGACGCCCCGGCAACCACCGCCGCCCGCGCTCGACGACGAGCGTGTGCGGGGAGCAGGTGCCAATTCCGTCCCCGTCACATGGTGTGGCGATGGGAAAGATGAGAGGAAACCTCCTCATGACGTCTGTCGTCAGTCCCGCTCGCGCGCTCGTCTGTCGTGGCTGTGGCGCCGAGTTCCCGCTCGCCGCGCAGCACGCCTGTTACGAGTGTTTCGGCCCGCTCGAGGTCGCCTACGACCAGGACGCGCTGAAGAAGGTCACCCGCGAGCAGATCGAGGCCGGCCCGGACAACATCTGGCGGTACGCCGCGCTGCTCCCCGCCGGTCAGAACCCGGACGAGCGCGTCACGCTGAACCCGGGCATGACGCCGCTGGTCGCCGCGCCCGCGCTCGCCGCGGAGCTGGGCATCACCGGCGCGCTCTGGGTCAAGGACGACTCCGCGAACCCGACGCACTCGTTCAAGGACCGGGTCGTCTCGGTGGCGCTCTCCGCCGCCAAGGGCCTGGGCTTCACCCGCTTCGCCTGCGCCTCCACCGGCAACCTGGCCAACTCCGTCGCCGCGCACGCGGCCCGCGCGGGTGTGCCGTCGATCGTGTTCATCCCGTCCGACCTGGAGCAGGGCAAAATCATCACCACCGCGGTGTACGGCGGTGAGCTGGTCGCGATCGAGGGCTCCTACGACGACGTGAACCGGCTGTGCGGCGAGCTGGTCGAGACGGACGAGTTCGAGGACACCGCGTTCGTGAACGTCAACGTCCGCCCGTTCTACGCGGAGGGCTCGAAGACGCTCGGCTACGAGGTGGCGGAGCAGCTCGGCTGGCGCATCCCGGAGCAGGTCGTGATCCCGATGGCCAGCGGTGAGCTGCTCACCAAGGTCGACAAGGCGTTCTCCGAGCTGGTCGAGATCGGCCTGGTCGAGGCGCCGGAGAACGGCTGGACCGTGTTCGGCGCCCAGTCCGCCGGCTGCAACCCGATCGCGGTCGCGCTGCACGAGGAGACGGACGAGATCCGTCCGGTGCGCCCGACCGGCATCGCGAAGTCGCTGAACATCGGCGACCCGGCTGCCGGCATCTACGCGCTGGAGGCGGTGCGGCGTACCGGTGGGTGGATGGACTACGCGGACGACGACGAGATCCGCGACGCGATCCGGCTGCTGGCGCGCACGACCGGCGTCTTCGCGGAGACCGCGGGCGGCGTGACCACGGCGGTACTGGCCAAGCTGGTGAAGTCCGGCAAGCTCGACCCGTCCAAGGAGACCGTCGTCTACAACACCGGCGAGGGACTGAAGACGCTGGACGCGGTGGCCGGCCTGGTCGGGCCGACGCACACGGTGAAGCCGTCGCTCAAGGCCGCCCGCGAGGCGGGTCTGCTGCGCTGATCGATCACCCTCCGGGGTGGATGATGATCACTGAGTGACGAATGTCTTGACGTGATCCGCGTTACCCCGCAAAATGCTCCGTGCGGGGAGACGTGACGCCGTAAGGGTTGCGGATCCTGAGTTTGGCAACAATCTCTTCTGCCGACCCGACGACCCCAGCGCTGATCGTTCATCGAGGTGCTGGTGCGCGCGTCTCCCCGACCAAAACCGCTCGCCCTCGCGTGGGCAGGTGTGCATTCTGCACCCATGACGATCGCCATCTCACCGTTCGATGTCGCCGACGACGCGAGCCTGGGGGAGGCGGTCGGCATCATGCGCGCCGCCTCCCCGGTCGATGATCCGGAGCTGCCGACGCTCAGCGCGCTCCGGGTCAGTGCCCGGTTCCGCAATCCGCAGGTCAACGAGCGCCGGCTCGCGTTCCTGGCCCGGCTGGACGGCGTCATCGCCGGCACCGGCCTGCTGATCCTGCCGGACGAGGTGAACCGGGACACCGCGATGATCGAGGTGGTGGTGCGGCCTTCGTCGCGACGGCGGGGCGTGGGCCGCGCGCTGCACGACCACCTGACCGCGCTGGCCCGCGCGGAGGGCCGCGTCACGGTGCTGGGCCACACGACGGAGTCGCTGTCCGGCGATTCGGTGGGCTCGTCGTTCGCGGAGACGCTGGGCTACCACCGGGCCTCGCCCGCGATCGGCCGGCTGCTGGACCTGGAGCAGGTGCCGGTGGAGGCGCTGCGCGCGCGGGTGGCGCCGCACCTCGGCGGCTACACGCCGGTGGTCTGGTCCGGCGAGGTGCCGGAGGCGGACGTGGCGGACATCGCCTACCTCAACGGGCGGCTGATGGTGGACGCGCCGACCGGCGACATCGAGTACGAGGGCGAGAAACCGGACCCCGAGGTGATTCGCAACTACGAGCGGACGTACCGGGACAAGGGTTCCACGCTCTTCCACGCGGCCATGCGCCACGACGCCACCGGCCGGCTGGTCGCGTGGACGATGATCGAGCAGCTGGACGAGCCGCGGTCGTGGGGGTGGCAGCAGATCACACTGGTCGACCCGGAGCACCGCGGGCATCGCCTGGGTCTGGCAGTCAAGATCGAAAACCATCTGCAGGTACGCGAGAGCGCGCCGGAACTGCGCTGGGTGCACGCCTGGAACGCGGCGGAGAACACCTACATGATCGCGATCAACGAGGCGCTCGGCTTCCGCCCGAACATGGCGACGGTGCACTGGCAGGCGCGGCTCTAGTTTCCCTCAGCTCCCGGCCGGCCCTGCCGATGAGTCCCCTATTGCCGGAAACGGGAGGGGTGTCATCGTGCGGGGCGGTCTGGGCGCTGTGCTGGTTCTCGTACTCTCGATGGTCTTCTGTCCCTCCGTGGCGCAGGCCGCGCCCGTGGCCTCCGCGGCGGAGGCCGCCGGTGCCGGTAAGAAGAGGCCGCTCTCCTACCGGGTGTTCGCCACACGGGAGGGCCTGGTCGGCGGCGTGACCGCGAACGGGCACGTGATCGTGGAGCGGGACCACTTCGTGGCGCTGCCGTCCCGGCTCGGGCTCTCCGCGCAGGGCTCCGGCGAGCGCACGGTCCGGGTCTGCGCGGACAACGGGCGCTGTGCGTACGCGCCGGTCTGGGACGTGGGCCCGTGGAACACCACCGACGACTACTGGAACGCGCCCCGCCAGACCTGGGCCGGACTGCAGCGCGGGAAGCCGCAGGCACAGGCGGCGTACGAGTCCGAGTACAACCAGGGCCGGGACGAGTTCGACCGCGCCGTGCTCAACCCGGCCGGCATCGACCTGGCGGACGGCACGTTCTGGGACGCGCTGCGGCTGACCGACAACTCCTGGGTGAGCGTCGATTTCCTGTGGACCGGCAACGCCAAGCGCGGCACGATCGTCACCGGCGACGGTCCGGTGCGGCTGCGGGCCGGCACCACCGGCGCCGCGGCCGAGGCGGGCATGGCGGCCGACACCGCGCAGGTGCCGATCCAGTGCCAGAAGCGCGGGCAGAAGGTCGCGGGCACGGTGCGGACCACGAACCTCTGGGACCGGCTCGCGCCCGGGACCTGGGTGTCGCACGCCTACGTCTCGGTGCCGGCCGGGGCCCGATTCCCCAAGTGCTGATGCTTACTCACTGTAATGGGCACGTATCTGTGCGGAGTTTCGCTTCTTCTGTGCCTATTCGTCAGGCGTCGCGGCGCATTTGCAGTTCGGTGAGACCCGCAATGACGGGGTGCGGTACTCGCACGCCGGTGTCCCGGAAACCGAGTCGTTCGTAGGCGCGGACCGCCCGGTCGTTGCCGCTCACCACCTCCAGCATCAGCTCGGGCCGGCGCTCGTCCCGCGACCACCGTGCCACCGCCTCGATCAGCGCCCCCACCAGGCCCGTTCCCCGTAGGCGGGGCGTCACGTAGACCGCGAAGACGACGGTCACCCGGCGGTCCGCGGCGAGCACGACGCCGCCCGCGTGGCCGACGAACCGTCCATCCTCGACGGCCACGAACTGTGCCGCCGATCCGGATCGGATGTTGTGTGCGATCTGCGCGCGGAAATGCTCGTGCGGTCGTGCCGCGGCCTCTGCCACCGTTTCCAGGAATGCGAGCGGAGAATCGGCGAGCATTTCCAGGCGAAGTGCCCGCATTCGCGCGGCGTCCGGGACCCGTACGCGTGCGATGGTGTGGGGTGCGGGGTGGCGTACCGGGGCAATGGTGCTGGTCATGTTGCTCTGCCTACCCGGAAGCGGGTGATCGGGCAACCTGTATCGACGAGAACGGTCCGTCCGGGTTCGTTCCTCTGTGGCCGCGGCAACGATCACCATCAGTAGCCGACCGTCGTCCACGGTGTCCGTTTTAGGGTAGTGCACGGTCGGTGTTGCTCGTGTAGCGTGCGGTTCGGCCGCAGTGTTTCGAGGACCAAGAGGGGCCCGGATCGGCGGCCCCGGATGAGCAGTTGCTTAAGCCGGGGGGTTGGCGCAACCAGCACCATAGAAGTGAGGAAGTGCACCGTGGCACAGGGCACCGTCAAGTGGTTCAACAGCGAAAAGGGCTACGGTTTCATCGCGGTTGACGGGGGGCAGGACGTCTTCGTCCACTTCTCCGCGATCGAGATGGACGGCTACAAGGCGTTGGACGACGGGCAGCGAGTGGAGTTCGAGATCGCGCAGGGTCAGAAGGGGCCGCAGGCGGAGAAGGTGCGGGTCATCGCCTGATTCGCCGGTGGCGGCCCGGCCGGGCCGACCCCCTCCCATCTCCCATTCGGGGCGTCGCTCCTCACGTCGGTGAGGCGGCGCCCTACTCATGTCCGGGGTCTGATTACCCTTCTCGTCATACGTTGATGAACATCAAACTGACAATCCAGCTCCGCTAATACCCTTCGCGTCACTAGCTGCATCAGGCAGCTTTTTTTGAGGAGCACCACCGGTGGGTTACCCGCCAATCGCACAGCCCTTTTACTACAACGCCGCCAACAACCCGAACGACCCCCTCGTCAACCAGCCCGGCGCCGGACTGTCCGGCTGGTTCGCACTAATCATGGCGACGCTCAATCGGAGCCGGCGAAGCGTCTTTTCGATCATCCTGGCCACGCAGGTTCTTCCCGCGCTCGCGTTTCTGCTGCTTGCCGCCGCTCTGGAGTTCGCGACTTCCGCTGGGGAATCCGGCGACGCACAGCCCTTCCTCGATATCTCCTCCGGGATGGCGGTCGGCGGGCTCGTGCTCACCTTTGTGCTGTCGCTGGAGCTGATCCGGTGGCAGGCGGTCGGCTGGGCCGGCGGCACCTGGGCCGTCACCACCGAGGCCGCGACCGGGCGGGACGTGGGTCTCGGCGCCGCGATCCGGTCCGGGCTCTCCCGGGGGAAGGAACGGTTCGGCTTCTTTCTGCCGGCCGGGCTGCTGACGCTGCCCGCCGCCGCGTTCGGGCTCGTTGCGATCACGATCACCTACGCGGAGCGGCGTGCTCGCTGGGCGCCGGTCACCACCCCGCAGCCGGCCGCGAGGCTCGGTGGAGAGCGGTCGCGGGACTACGGACCGTGCTTGCACTCGCATGGGCAGAGTGCTAAAAAAGGTTCTGGCACTCGCTGATGGTGAGTGCCAACAGGTCGGGACGGTGGGGTCACGTCCGAGGGGCCGCCGCGAGGCGGTTCACGAGGGGGTGGCCGGTCGTCGCGGGCTTATCCGGCCCGGCCGGCGGACGACGTCCATTTGCAGGTGACATCGTTCGAAGGTGCGTTAGCGAGGCGGCATGCCGGCGGACAACTCCGGGTGCCGTGAGTGTCCAGGAGGACAACGCCGTATGGCCAAGATTATCGCTTTCGACGAGGAGGCGCGCCGCGGACTCGAGCGGGGCATGAACACCCTCGCCGACGCCGTCAAGGTGACGCTGGGCCCGAAGGGCCGCAACGTCGTGCTCGAGAAGAAGTGGGGTGCCCCCACCATCACCAACGATGGTGTGAGCATCGCCAAGGAGATCGAGCTCGAGGACCCCTACGAGAAGATCGGCGCCGAGCTGGTCAAGGAGGTCGCGAAGAAGACGGACGACGTTGCCGGTGACGGCACGACGACCGCGACCGTCCTCGCCCAGGCGCTGGTCCGCGAGGGCCTCCGCAACGTCGCCGCCGGCGCGAACCCGCTTGGTCTCAAGCGTGGCATCGAAGCCGCCGTGGCGAGCGTCTCCGAGGGCCTGAGCCAGCTGGCGAAGGACGTCGAGACCAAGGAGCAGATCGCCTCCACCGCCTCCATCTCCGCCGGTGACAGCACCGTCGGCGAGATCATCGCCGAGGCGATGGACAAGGTCGGCAAGGAAGGCGTCATCACCGTCGAGGAGAGCAACACCTTCGGCCTCGAGCTCGAGCTCACCGAGGGCATGCGCTTCGACAAGGGCTACATCTCGCCCTACTTCTGGACCGACGCGGAGCGTATGGAGGCCGTCCTCGACGACCCGTACATCCTCATCGCGAACAGCAAGATCTCGTCGGTCAAGGACGTTCTCCCGATCCTGGAGAAGGTCATGCAGTCGGGCAAGCCGCTGCTGATCATCGCCGAGGACGTGGAGGGCGAGGCCCTGGCCACCCTGATCGTCAACAAGGTGCGCGGCACCTTCAAGTCCGTCGCCGTCAAGGCGCCCGGCTTCGGCGACCGCCGCAAGGCCATGCTGACCGACATCGCGATCCTGACCGGCGGCCAGGGCATCAGCGAGGAGCTCGGCCTCAAGCTGGAGGGCGTCACGCTCGACCAGCTCGGTCGCGCCCGCAAGGTCCAGGTCACCAAGGACGAGACCACCATCGTCGACGGTGCCGGCGACGCCGACCAGATCAACGGCCGGGTCGCCCAGATCCGCGCCGAGATCGAGAAGTCGGACTCCGACTACGACCGTGAGAAGCTGCAGGAGCGCCTGGCCAAGCTGGCCGGCGGCGTTGCGGTCATCAAGGTCGGCGCGGCCACCGAGGTCGAGCTCAAGGAGCGCAAGCACCGCATCGAGGACGCCGTTCGCAACGCGAAGGCGGCCGTCGAGGAGGGCATCGTGCCCGGCGGTGGCGTGGCGCTGGTCCAGGCCGGCAAGACCGCGTTCGACAAGCTGGACCTCGTCGGCGACGAGGCCACCGGTGCGAACATCGTCAAGGTCGCGCTGGACGCCCCGCTGCGTCAGATCGCGGTCAACGCCGGCCTCGAGGGCGGCGTCGTCGTGGAGAAGGTGCGCAACCTGGAGGCCGGTTTCGGTCTCAACGCCGCCACCGGTGAGTACGTCGACCTGCTCAAGGCCGGCATCATCGACCCGGCGAAGGTGACGCGTTCCGCGCTGCAGAACGCGGCCTCGATCGCGGCCCTGTTCCTCACCACCGAGGCTGTGGTGGCGGACAAGCCGGAGAAGAACCCGGCCCCGGCCGGCGCCCCCGACGGCGGAGGCATGGACTTCTAAGTCCAACCCTGCACTACCTGAACGGGCGGGTCGCTTCGGCGGCCCGCCCGTTTGCTGTTCGCCTATTTAGCGGAAAATGTCCGTTTCGCATGAAAGCCTGGGGTTTCGGGGCCCGCCTATCGCGACCTCCGCGGGTGTGGCCCGGCAGCCGAAACCCGTAGAGGACTGACATGCGCGACGAAGAAGGCCCGCGGACCTACACCTCCGCGGCAGCACGCCGCCTGCGGCGCCTGCGCCGGCCGAAGCAGCAGATGATCGCGGGCGCGGTGGGCGTGCTCGCGGTCCTGGGCGTGGGCGGCGGCATCATCGCCTCGCAGGCCCGCGAGCCCGGCGCGGTGGACACCGTGGACGTGGGCGCACCCGCGCCGCCTACCGCGGCTCCCTCGCCCGCTCCGTCCTCACCCTCGCCGTCGCCTTCGGTGTCACCGTCGGCGCCGGCGTCGAGCGCGGCGCCGGTGAAGACCACGGCGGCGGCCGAGAAGGCCGAGCCGGACGAGGGCAAGGCGGCGGCCTTGCCGAAGCCGACGCAGACGCTGCGCGCGGTGCCGCACAACAACACGGTCAAGGATTCCGAGGTCGAGGTCGACGAGACCATCTCCCCGAACGGGCGCAAGCGGCTCAAGGTCGCTTCCGCCCGCGCGGACCTGACCGGCTATCGCGAACTGTCCTGGGTGACCGAGAAGCGTGAGCAGCACGGCGACGCCGAGTGCACCAAGACGATCCGGCTCAGCCCGGACGTACCCCCGAGGGAACGCCCGACGCTGCTGCTCTGCTGGCGGCTCAGCGGCACCAGGAGCGTCTACACGGTCGCGGTCGACATGGACGGTAAACCGGATCCGGAGGAGAGCCTGGTCGCGTTGGAGAAGCGCTGGGCGACGCTCGGCTGAGAGAACGTGCGGGCCGGCCGCTGATCAGCGGCCGGCCCCGGATATGCGACCGCCCGGGGGAGGTCCCCCGGGCGGCGCGTCAAGCGGGTGATGCGGTTGTCAGGCCGATCAGTACGGCGCGACCGTGAACGTCGAGCCGCTGGTGATCAGCGAGCGCGAGATCGCGGCGGCCGGAACAGAGGCGGCCGAGATGCCGCTGGCGACGACCGTGATCGTGTACGTGCCCTCGGGAACCGCGCCCTGACCGGCGACCGGTGGCGTCGCGTTGGTCACGCTGTCGTTCAGGTTCAGCGTGCAGAGCAGTTCGAGGTCGCTGATCACGAGCACACTGCCGCACTCCTGGATCTGCGGGATGGTCTTGATGCCGTTGCCGGCACCGGTCTCCAGCGGGTTGTAGGCGGTCGCGCTGCCGGTGCCGCCGCGAACCAGGTAGACGTGGGCGTCGGCGTTGTTGCCCACCACGGTCGGGTTGGCGAACCCGATGCTGCTGAAGCCGGCGCCGAGGACGTCCAGCGTGACGCTGGTCGTGCCGGACGGCGCGGTGTTCGGCGTGACCGTGATGCCGAACGTGTAGTCGAACGCGGACGTCTTGGTCTTGGTGCCCGCCTCGGTGGTGACGGTGAGCGAGAGGCCGATGCCGGACGCGTGCGGCGTGGTGGTACCGGTGAACGTGGTGCTGCTGGCGACCACGATGTTCGTGATCGGGCTGCCGGCGATCGATGCGGTCAGGCCGGGCGTGAAGCCGGTACCGGTGATCGTGACCTCGCTGCCACCCTGGGCCGGGCCGCCGGTCGGCGAGATGGTGCTGACGGCCAGCGCGGCGCCGACCCGGTAGGTCGAGGTGCCGACAAGCGTGCTGCTACCGGCCGAGCCGTTGTAGACACACACGTTGTAGCTGGTGGTCGACGCCACGGTGTCGTGGACGACCGTCGTCGGTACCGTGATGGCGGCCTTGGTGTTCGAGATGCGGACCGGGCCGGTCGCGGCGAAGTTGCTGCCGGTGGTCGTGTACTTCGACGGGCAGGCCGCCTTGGACAGCGTGGCGCCCGGGGTGGTCACACCGAGCAGGAAGTTCTGCGTCGAGTTGACCGTGATCGTGGTGGCCGTGGCGGTGGACCCGGAGTCCGGGTTCAGCGTCAGCGTCGGCACGCTCGGCGTGTAGGTGTCGCCGCTGGCGCCGATGATGGCGCTGGAGCTGGACGCGTTGCTGACGTAGGCGCACACGTTGTAGACGTTCGGCACCAGCACACCGGTCGGCACGGTGATCGTGGCGACGTCGGCCGTCTTCGTGAACGTCGCGATCAGGTCGCTGTCCGGCGTGCCGTAGGTGCTGGGGCAGGTCGGCGCGGCCGAGAACACGATGGCCGGCGAGCCGGTGAACAGGCCGGTCGCGGTACCGGTGATCGAGTTGCCGCCCGCGTTCTTGCCGGTCATGGCGCTCAGCGTGATCTGCGGGTACTTCGGCGTGTAGAGCGCGTCGCCGACGCCGATCAGCAGGCTGGTGCCGACCGTGGTGCCGTTGTAGAGGCACACCTTGTAGGTGCTGGGTGCGGCCGCGGTGGCCGGGATCGTGATGGTCGCGACGTCCGCCGAGGTCTTCACGGTGGTGGCCACGATGTTCGCGCCCGTGGTCGTGTAGGTGCCGGCGCAGACCGTCGGGTTCAGCACAGAGCCGACCGTGGTGCCGGTGCCGATCAGCGCGGTCGAGGTCAGCGTGACCGTGTTGCCGCCGCCGGCCGGGCCGGTGGTCGGCGCGAGGACCGGCGCGTAGTGGGTGCGGTAGGTGACGGTCGCGCTCGCGTTGCTGCCGATGAGCGGCGACGAGGTGGTCGTCGCGCCGCTGCCGGAACCGTAGATGCACACCTTGTAGGTGGTGGGCACGGCGGCGAGGACCGGCACCGTGATGTCCAGGTCATCGGTCGGGCTGGTGCCGGCCGCGACGCTGGTGGCCTTGATGTTGGTGGCCGTCACGGTGCCGGCCGTGGCGGGGCAGGTCGTCGACGCGACGAAACGCGCCTCGGTCGTGGTCGCGGGCGTGCTGATACCGGTGAGAAGGCCGGGGCCGGAGGCGGTGATGACGTTCGTGCCGGTGGTCGGGCCGGTCGGGGGGCTCAGCGTGACCGCCGTGCTGGCGGCGAGTGCGGGTGGAGCTGCGGCGAGCAGTACGGCGGCTACCGCACCCGTCGCGATGCCGGCTCGAAGCAGCCGGCGGCCGGTTGTTGGCTGGGACTTGCGCATGCGTGGTCCTCCTACGGCTATTAACCGCATAGTTCGGCTTTGTCGGTCCTGACCCGCATGCGTGTGCTGTGTCGGGTCGTCCCGTTTAGCGCTGTACGGAAGCGCGGCCGTGTACCTTGGGTGATCAGAAGATAACCGAACGTGACCCGCGATGGTCTGAAGTCGCCAACTTTGCGGCTTTGGGGGTTCTTGTGGGAGTCCGACCGAGCACCCTATCCCAAGAGCGGATTTTTCCGGATGTTTGGTGCCGTGACTGGCTAGGCTCGCTTTCGGGCTTGTAGCGCTACGCCGCCCTGGGCGAGAGGGCAGGACGATCCGCAATCACGGCGCTAGGCTCGGTCGCGTGGAGATGGTGAGCGCCGAGGAGCAGGGGATCGTCGCGCCCGGCCTCGACCCGCGCGAGCTCGACCCGGTGTCCGAGCCGCCGCTGACCGACCTGACCGACGCGTTCGTCTCCGGGGCCGACTGGTCCGGGCTGGAGCTGGCCGGCGTCCGGCTGACCCGGTGCTACCTGACCGACGTGGAACTGCTCGAGGCCGACTGGCGCAACGTGCGGCTCACCGAGTGCGTGCTCGACCGCGTCGACCTCTCCAGTGCGTACCTCCGCGAGCTGACCATGGATCGCTGTGAGCTGATCGGCTGCCGGCTGACCGGCGCGCAGCTCTTCGACGGCACGCTGCGGGACGTCACGTTCGAGGACTGCCGGCTCGACTTCGCGGTGTGGGAGGCGGTGCAGGCCACGGGCCCGGTCACCTGGGTCGGCTGCAACCTGGACAAGGCGTCGCTGACCCGCTGCCGCCTGACCACGGCCGCGTTCAGCGACTGCCGGATGAAGGACCTCGAGCTGGTCGACTGCGACCTGGAGGGCGCCGACCTGCGCGGCAACGTGCTGTCCGGGATCAACGGCGTGCCCAGCCTGTACGGCGCCAGGATCGGCCGGGACCAGCTGGCCGACATCACCGAGCTGGCGGTCCGTGATCTGAACCTGACGGTCGAGTCCGAGGCGGTCAGCTGGTAGTCACCCGGCCGCGGAACGCGGGGTGCCGCGCGTAGTCCGCGGCCTGGTCGATCGGGTCCGTCAGGTCGTCGATCTGCACGAACCACGGCGCCCGCACCTCGTGCACCTCCCACGGCGTGCCCTGGACCGCGCAGAGCAGCATCCAGCCCGCGTGGCGCAGGCAGTGGCCGACCGAGTGCTCGTAGTGCACCTCGGTCAGGTGCCGGTCCAGCTCCGCGTGGTGCTCCGGCCAGAACGAGGTGGCGAAGACCGCACCCCAGTCGTTGCCGGTGTACGGCGACGCGCCCTCCCGCCCGAAGATGCGGATCGCACGATCGGCGGTGTCCGCGATCGTGGCGACGGCCGGGTTCGTGAAGTAGATGTCGCCGAGCAGCAGCACGGTCCGGTCGTCCGGGGACCAGAGGTCGCGCGTCGAGGCGTACTCGCTGGGGTAGTCGCCGCCGCGCACGTGCCGGGTGACGCCGGGCAGCGCGGAGAGCACGTCGAACCGGGGGTCGTCCGGGAGCGTGACGTGGACGTCGTCGCTGATCGCGCGCGCCTGCTCGATCGTGTGCACCAGCATCGGCGCGCCGTCCAGCGGCGCGAGTTGTTTGGGCACGCCGAGGTGGTTGGCCCACTTCGGGTCGTCCCCGTCGGACGCCGCGATGATCACTCGCACCGGCGTAACCCCCAGTCGTGTCAGGACAAGACCGGGGGTATGGCCAGATTATCCCGAAAAGGTCAGAGCTGTTTGCGGTACAGGAAGAACACTCGCTCGATCCGCGCGCCGGCCGCGCCGGAGTAGAACGGCAGCGGGCCGACCCAGCCGATCTCCACCCGCTCGTGCCCGTGCGCGCGCTGATCCGCCAGACAGCGCCGGAGCAGCACGCCGCCGATCCCGAGCCCTTCCGCGGTCGAGGCGGTGCCCATCGGGCCGAACCAGCTGGGCCGCGACGACCCGTACGCCGCGAAACCGAGGATCTCGCCGTCGCGCTCGGCGATGTGGCAGCCGGCCCGGTCCCGGCCGATCGAGTCGGTGATCTCGCCGGGCCAGTCGCCGCCGAAGTTCCGCGTCGCGAAGTCGATCAGCCGGGGGATGTCGTCGCGGACCGCAGACCGCACCGTGACACCGCCGTCCGCCAGCCGCTTCTCCGCCGTGGCGGTCTCGCGCAGCGCCCTGGAGCCAGCCACCAGGTGCGCGGTCATGTTCCACGCGGTGCGGTCCTGCTCGTAGCCGAGCGCCATCGCGGTGCAGACCGCGGGCGTGTAGCGCACGTCGATGCCGGGCCACGCGTAGTACGGCGAGTTGCCCGCGATCAGCACCTCCGCGGCGCCGAGCCCGGCCAGTCCGGCCTCCGCGCGCACGATCAGCGCCCGCCCGATGCCGCGCCGGCGCGCGTCCGGCCGTACCGCGATCAGGTCGATGTGGCCCACGCTCGGGTCGCGTTGCGCTATCGAGCACAGCACCGTGCCGAGCACGAGCCCTTCAGGATCAAGGGCAACATAGCCGAGGGTACGGTGCTGGGCCGGCGATTCCGGGGCCGGGCGCTCGCGCAGGCGCAGCACGATCTCGGCCGCCTCCGCCGCGTCCTCCGGCAGGTCCAGCGCGCCGGCGCACAACGTCACCACGGCCGGCACGTCGTCCTCGGTCAGTTCCCTGATGGCGAACTCGGCATCCACGATCAAGATCCTAGAGCCTCCGCGACCGCCGCCTGCGCGTCCACCAGCCCGGTCCCGACCTCGTTGGAGGCCGCGCCGCAGTCGCCGGTGGACGGCACCGGCGTGGTGTTACCGGTGATCAGCGCGCGCGTCCGGGCCAGGTCGCCGATCAGCGCGGGCTGCGCGGACCAGAGCAGCGCGACCTCGCCGGCCACGTGCGGCGTCGCCATCGAGGTGCCGCTGTTCGCGCCGTAGGTGCCGCCGGGCATCGCGGAGAGCACGTCCTCACCGGGCGCCATCACCTCCGGCTTGGCCGCGCCGCCCTCGGCCGGGCCTCGGCTGGAGAAGCTGCTCACGTCGCCGCCGCTGTTGACGGCGCCGACCGTGAGCACGTCCGCGTACGGCGCCGGCGGGTCGTCGATCGAGTCGCAGGACGGCCCGCTGTTGCCGGCCGCGGCCACGAACATGATCCCGGCGGCCGTGAACGCGGCCGTGGCCTGCTGCAACGTGGTCAGGTCGCAGCCTTCGAGGTCCGGGCAGCCCCACGAGTTGGTCAGCACGTGCGGCGCGCGCGGCGGCCGCCCGTCCGTGAACGCGTCGCCGCCGGGCGGGAACGGCGCCAGCATGAACTGCAGGCAGTCCAGGTATCGGGTCGGGCTGCCGAGGTTGCGGTCCAGGTTCACGCAGCCGACCCAGGTCGCCTCCGGGGCCACGCCGATGCCGTTCGCGCCGACCGCGGAGCCGATCGTGTGCGTGCCGTGCCCGCCGTGGTCGGTGGGAGTGGCGGTGTGGTTCCACGGGTCGTACCAGGAGTCGTCCCCGCCGCGGAACGTGCTGCGCAGCGCCGGGTGTTCCCCGTCCACGCCGGAGTCGGACGTGCCGACCACGATGCCGGCGCCGCGCACGTTCGCCTGCTCCCAGACCAGGTCCGCCTTCATCGCGCGGATCGCCCAGGTCGGTCCGGACGGCGCCGCGTCCGCACCGGTGCTGGTCTCCACCGGCTCCGGCAGCGGGCGCAGCAACGGGCTGGGCCGGACCTCGGCCACGTCGTCGCGCGACTCCAGCCAGGCGCGCACGCCCGTGCCGGCATCCACCTCTACCGCGTTGACCAGGTAGTACGGCGTGTAGTCCAGGCGCAGCCGGTCGAGGGCGGCGCGCAGGTCCCGCTGGCTGGCCTCCGCGTGCGCGACCAGCGCGCGGTAGACGTCGGTGACGCGGGCGTCGCGTCCGGTCTGGCCGGTCCGGGTGGTGTCCACGCCGGAGAGGTCGGGCTGGTCCGCCATGATCACGAAGAGCCGGTCGCCGAAGAGGCCGGGCGTGCCCGGGACCGCGTAGACCACGCCGGCGGCGGCCAGCAGCAGCACCGCCACGCCGGCCGCGACCGGGGTCCGGGCCCGGCGCACGCCACCGGCCAGGATCAGGCCGTAGGCGAGGCCGGCGACCAGCGCGACCAGCCACATGCAGAGCGCGGCCACGCCGGTCCAGTACGGCACGTCGCGCCCGGAGAGCAGCAGCGTGATCTCCTCCGGGTCCACGAAGGCCAGCGGACCGGTCGCGGCCGCGGTCACGATCAGCGCGACCGGGCCGGAGACGCGCCGGCGGCCGGGACGCGCGGGCGGGAGTCCGGCCCGCGCGTAGGGCTGCAGTGCGGCGGCGGCGAACGCGGCGATCGGGATCATCAGCATCGCCAGGTCGGTGCCGGCCTGCCCGGCGCCGCCCGCGATCCCGGCCAGCGCCACGCCCGCGACCAGGCCGCCGACCAGCACGATCCGGGGGCCGCCGCGTCCGCCGTACGCGCGCCAGAACGGCTCGTCGAGCACGGACGCGGCGAACCAGCCGATCGAGGCGGCCGCCGCGACCGCGAGCACGGTCTCGGCGAGTCCGCCCAGCGCACCGGCCCACAGCCACGGCGTGAGAATCGCCAGGCCCGCGCCGAGCGCGAGCAGCAACGCGGGCCGACGGCTGTCCGAAATCACCTCAATTGCCGAAGACGACTCTTCGGAAATTTCACCTATATGGGGAGTACGGCCGAACAGCCGGAGCAGCAGCGCGCCGAGCGACGCCACCATCGCGAGCGCCAGCAGATAGAACTCGTGCTCCAGCGTGGGCACCAGCCGCAGCAGGCTGAACACGCCGAGCGCGCCGGCACCCAGCAGCCACGCCCGCCCGGCCGCCCGCACGCCCACGGACTTCGGCAGCAGCGCCAGCAGCAGGCTCGGGATCGCGGCCAGCACCGCGGCCACGACACCGCAGATCGCGGCCACACCGGGCGTCGCGTCACCGGTCGTGGCCAGGCCGAGCTGCTCGACGAACCAGCCGATCCACTGTGCGGTCACGGTGACCGCGACGAACCACAGACCTGCGAAGACGGCGCCGACCACGGGCCACGGATTGGCCCGCGGCGGACCCGGGTCCCACGGCGGCGGCATCTGCGGTCCCCAGGGCTGCATCGGCGGCATCGGGACCGGCTCCGGGAACGGCAGAGGGGGGCCGGGCACAGTCATGATCCGCACAGTACGGCTACAGCGTCACAGGAGTGGGGTTACGGTGGGACACGTGCGTGACCCTGCCGTGTCTCGATACACCGCCGGCCAGCTCTCCCCGCTGCGCCGCGCCGCCGACCTCCGCCGCCTGCGCAGCGAGCGCTTCGACGTGCTCGTGATCGGCGCCGGCGTGACCGGTGCCGGTGCCGCGCTGGACGCCGCCTCACGAGGGCTCAAGGTAGCCCTGATCGAGGCGCGCGACCTGGCCGCCGGCACGTCCAGCCGATCCTCCAAACTGATCCACGGTGGCCTGCGCTACCTGGAGCAGCTGGAGCTGCACCTGGTGCACGAGGCGCTGACCGAGCGGGGCCTGCTGGCCACCCGCATCGCGCCGCACCTGGTCAGGCCGGTGCCGATCCTGGTGCCGCTGGAGGGCCGGGAGGGGCCGCGCGAGTGGCCCGGCCGTGCGTTCCGCCGCGCCTACTACGGGGCCGGCGTCGCGGCGTACGACGTCTTCGCCGGCATCTTCGGCGGCGGCCGTGGCATGCCGCTGCACCGGCACCTGACCCGCACCGGCGCCCGCGAGATCTTCCCGAGCCTCCGGCCGGACGTGCTGACCGGCGCCATCCGCTACTACGACGGCCAGGTCGACGACGCGCGCCTGGTGGTCAACGTGGCACGCACCGCGGCCAGCCTCGGCGCGGCCGTGGTCACCAGCGCGCGCGTCACCGGCCTGCTCCGCCAGGCCCGCGAGGTCACCGGCGTGCGCATCCGGGACATGGAGGCGCCGGCCGGCTCGCCGGACGCGGAGTTCGAGGTCCGGGCGCGCACGGTCATCGCGGCCACCGGTGTGTGGAGCGACGACATCACGCGCATGCTGCGCGAGGTCGGCGTCCGGCCAGGGCTGCGGGTCCGTGCGTCCAAGGGCGTGCACCTGGTGGTGCCGCGCTCCGCCATCACCGGCGAAGCCGGGCTCATTCTGCGTACCGCCAAATCCGTGCTCTTCGTGATCCCGTGGGGCGGCCACTGGATCATCGGGACCACGGACACGGACTGGGAGCTGGACCGGTCGCACCCGGCCGCGTCCGGAAGCGACATCCAATACCTGCTCGACCAGGTCAACAAGGTGCTGGACCGGCCGTTGAGCACGGACGACATCCAGGGCGTCTACGCCGGGCTGCGGCCGTTGCTGGCCGGCGAGGCGGATTCGACGTCCCGCCTCTCCCGCGAGCACGCGGTCGTGGAGCCGATGCTCGGCCTGCTGCTGGTCGCCGGCGGCAAGTACACGACGTACCGCGTGATGGCGGAGGACGTGGTGGACAAGGCCGCGCGGCGGCTCGGCGCGACCGTGCGCCCGTCCCGCACGTCGCAGCTGCCGCTGATCGGCGCGGACGGTTACGCCGCGGCCTGGCGCGACCGGGCCGACCTGGCCCGCCGCCACCAGATGCCGGTCGGCGTGATCGAGCACCTGCTGGAGCGCTACGGCACGCTGGCCATGCACCTGATCGCCATGATCGACGCGGACCCGCTGCTGGCCTCGCCGCTGACCGGCGCGCCGGAATACCTGGCGGTCGAGGTCGCCTACGCCGCCCACGCGGAGGGCGCGCTGCACCTGGACGACGTGCTCACGCGGCGCACCCGCATCTCGTTCGAGACCGCGGACCGCGGCACGGAGAGCGCGGAGCAGGCCGCCGAGATCATGGGCAACGTGCTCGGCTGGGACGAGGCGGTGCGCGCCCGCGAGGTCGAGCACTACCTGGCCCGGGTCGCGGCCGAGCGCCAGTCGCAGCTGATGCCGGACGACCTCACCGCGGACGCGGCCCGTCTCGGCGCCGCCGACGTGCGCGGCTTCGCGGCCGACCGCAACGAGGCCGTGGAAGAGCTGCCGAAGATCTGACGCCGGGGGCGGGCGATCCGCCCGCCCCCGGCCCGGTCACGCCAGCGCGTCCCGCAGCGTCCGGGCGTTCTTCACGACCAGACTCGAGCCCTTGCGCCCGGCCACCGCGGTCACCTCGGGGATCTCGCCGCCGGCGTTGCTGCGCAGCGCACAGCGCGCGGCCAGCGCGAGGAGGTCGCCGGCGCCGCGGACCGGCTCGTCGCCGAGCACGCCCGGGAGCGCGGCGCGGACGATCTCGAAGACGGTGCGGTCCGCGCCCGCGTCCGCGACGACCCGCAACGTCGCCGCGGCCCGCGCGGCGAGCACCGCGTCCGCGCGGATCACCACGGCGAGCTGACGCCCCATCAGCGCGGTGTCCAGGTCACCGCGGCCCGCCATGATCAGGATCGCGTCCACCACGGCCGTGCGGTCGTGCGGCTGGTCGGTGGCGGAGAACTCCAGGCCACGGGCGAGCACGAGGTGCAGCGCGTACCCGGCCGGCCCGCCGCCCTCGGCCAGCAGCGGCAGCACCCACCGGGCCATCGCCTTGCGGCGGGAACCGGTGTCGCGGTAGATCCGCGCGGTCAGCTCGTCCCGGTGGTGTGGCAGCTGCGCGGCCCAGAACGGCCTCGGGGCGGCACCGCAGCAGGAGAAGTCGGTGCAGCCGGAGAGGAACACCTCGTCCTCGGCGAGCAGGTCCGTGGCGGCCGGCGGGAGCGGGACGGGCGGGTCGAGCCGGGGCGCCGCGGCCGCCCAGCGCTTCTCCCACCGGCGGCCGGGCCGTTCCCAGTCCTCCGGCGCGGACGACCGGTGCGCGACGCCGCCGGCCGACAGCCACGCGGCGACCTGCTTCCCCGCCTCGGAACCCAGCCCGCCGGCGCCGGCGAGCACCGCATCATCGGCGCCGGGCGACACCCGGAGCAGCGCCTGGGCGAGATCGTGCGGACCGGGCGTCAGGCCCAGGCGCTCGTACGCGGCCACGCGCTCCACCAGCACGGCCGCGTCCAGCGCGCCGGTGGCGAGCGTCGGCGTGGCGAGCAGGAACGGCGGCGGCCCGGCCCGGACCGCGTCGGCCGCCTCGGAGATCCGATCCGCCAGCAGCGCCGCCGGTGGCCGGAAGGCGCGGTGCCCGCGGCGCACGGCCAGGGCGTCGTCGAGCGCGTCGCCGGTCACCGCGGCGGCGACCTCGCGCAGATCCGCCGTCGTGCACTCGCGGGACGGCACGCCCCTCTTCGCGGCGGCCCGGACCACCGGCCGGAGCACCTCGGCCAGGCCGTCCCGATCGAGGTGGGCGGTCCGGACGAGGCCGTCCAGCGCGCGCTCGAAGGCCACGACGTCCTGGTCGCCCGCGCAGACCGCGCCCACCTCCGCGGCGACCTCGGCCGCGGAGGCCGGGGCGTCCGGCACCGGCACGGGCGGGCCCGGGACGGGCAGGACGTCCGCCGCCGGCGCGGTGGCCACCTCGCCCGGCATGCCGAGCAACTCGCCGGCCCGTACCGCCACGGCCGGGTCCAGCGTCTCCGCGGCGGCGCGCAACTCCGGCAGCACGGACGGGCCGGCCGCCTCCAGATGCCGGCCGGCCGTGGTGAGCGCCAGCTCCTGCATCGCCGCGTCCGGGTGCTGGAACGCCACGGCGGCGGCCAGGACGACCTGACCTGCCCGGCCGGGATCGCGCCGCGCCACCGCGTCCAGCGTGGACAGGTGCGCCCGGACCAGCTTCTTCTCCGGGCGGCGCAGCGCGCGCTCGCTCACCTCGGTGAGCAGCTCCGGGTCCGCCGCGTCCAGCGCGGTCAGCGACTCCAGCGCGAACGCCGCGACCTTGGAATCGCCGTCGAGCATGGTGAGGTGGTCCGGGACGCGGGCCAGACGCTCGGCCGTGGTCGGTGCGAAGGCCTGGAGGATCCCCAGCCAGTGCCATCGGACGGTACGGTCGGGCGCGGCGAAGAGCTTGCCGACGTACACGTCCAGGATCGCCAGCCGGTCGATCATCCCCGCCGCGCCGAGCGTCTCCAGCATCCCGGGCGACCAGTGGACGCCGGAGTCCCGCAGCGCGGCCGGCAGCAGGTGCGGGGTCATCGGGTCGTCCCGCAGCCGCCCGACCAGGAGTTCTGCGTGGTCCGGCCGGGCATAGGCCCGGTTGCGGTCGTTCAGCCACCGGTTGAGGAAGGCCGTCGAGGTGGGCGGCGTCGCACCGGTGTCCCGCACCAGGCGCTCGATGAGCGGGAACGCGCCCGATCCGCGCTCCAGCGCGCTCGCCAGCGGGCCGATCAGTTCGGCGCGCCAGGCGACCGGCCGCAGGTTCAGCACCTCCGGCAGCCACTCGTGCTCCCAGCCCAGGACGGCGAGCGGCATCGCGTTCGTGTCGCGGCGGAGCCACGCGCCCGCGGCCCGCGCGTCCTTCACGCAGCCCAGCTCCGCGGCGAGCTGCGCGATCCGCTCGTCCTGCCACTCGTCGACCGGCCGGGCCCGCCAGTCGGTGGCGCCCATCGAGGACCGGCGTTCCTGGAGAGCGGTCCGGCCGCGCCCGCGCTCGGCCGGGGTCAGCCCGGCCAGTTCCCGAAGCACCGCGCGGACGTCGCCGTCCTCCACCATCGTGATCAGTCTCAACATGCCTCCTCGTCGCCACCGTCCCCATTGATCGATGGTCGTCGCGGAAGCTACCCGATCGGCGCAAGCCGGTGGCTAGAGGACCTTGCCCGGGTTGAGGATGCCGGCCGGGTCCAGCGCGTCCTTGACCGCGCGCTGGACGCGCATGCCGACCGGGCCGGCCTCACGTGCCAGCCACTCGCGTTTCAGCAGTCCGACGCCGTGCTCGCCGGTGCAGGTGCCGCCCAGCGAGAGCCCCAGCTCCATGATCTCGTTGAAGACGGCCCGGCCACGCTCCACACTCGCCGGGTCGGTGCGGTCCACCACGATGTTCGGATGCATGTTGCCGTCGCCGGCGTGGCCGACCGTGCCGACCGGGATGCCGTGCCGCGCCGCGATCCGGTCCACACCGTCCAGCAGCTCGGCCAGCCGGGCCCGCGGCACCGCCACGTCGTCGATGACCAGGGCACCGACCCCGCGCGGGTACGTCTCGGCCGCGAACCGCTCCATCGCCGCGTGCGCCAGCCGCCGCGCCTCCAGCAGCGCCGCGGCCTCCTCCGCGTCCGTGGCCGCGAACACCTCCTCGGCCCCGGCCGCGAGACACGCCTCCTCGATCCTGGCCAGGTCCGCCGCCGCGCGCGGGCCGGTGTCGGCCGCGGCCAGCAGCAGCGCCCGCGCGTCCGTGCGCAGGCCCATCGGCCGGTACGCCTCGATCGCCCGCAGATGCGTCTGGTCCAGCAGCTCCAGCAGGCTCGGCGACAGTCCCCGCTCCGCGATCGTGGCCACCGCGCGCCCGGCCGCCGCGGTCGAGCCGAACACGGCCACCAGCGTCAGCGCCTCCTCCGCGGGCGGGCGCAGTGCCAGCGTCACCTCGGTGATCACGCCGAGCGTGCCCTCCGAGCCGACGAAGAGGCTGGTCAGGTCGTACCCGGCGACGCCCTTCGCGGTCCGTCGCCCGGTCCGCAGCACCTCGCCGTCGGCCAGCACGACCTCCAGACCGAGCACGTACTCCGTGGTCACGCCGTACTTCACGCAGCACATGCCGCCCGCGTTCGTGGCCACGTTGCCGCCGATCGTGCTGGTCTGCCACGAGCCCGGGTCCGGCGGATAGCGCAGCCCGGCGCGCGCCGCCTCGGCCGCCAGCACCGCGTTGACCACGCCCGGCTGCACCACGGCCGTGCGGTTGACCGGGTCGATCTCCAGGATCCGCGTCATCGCGGTCATGGACAGCACGATCGCACCGTCCACCGCGTTCGCCGCACCGGCCAGCCCGGTCCGCGCGCCCTGCGGCACCACCGGCACGCCCAGCTCGGACGCGATCCGCAGCACGTCCTGCACCTGGGCGGTGGTGCGCGGGCGGACCACCACGGCCGGTGTGCCGGACTCGCACAGGTCGGCCTCGTCGTGCCGGTGACCGTCGAGCAGGTCGGGGTCGGTGAGCAGCGCGGCCGCGGGCAGCGCCTCCGCCAGTCGTGCGAGCAGATCCGCCATCCTCTGACGGTACGGTGGATCGGTGATCTTCGTGGACCCGCCCGCCTGGCCCGCCCACGGCCGGATCTGGTCGCACCTGGTCAGCGATCACTCCCTGGCCGAGCTGCACGCATTCGCCGAGATGCTCGGCGCGCCGCCGCGCGCGTTCGACCGCGATCACTACGACGTGCCGGCCGAGCGCCTGCAGGCCGCGCTCTGGCTCGGCGCACGGCTCGTCTCCAGCCGGGAGATCGTGGCCATGCTGCGCGCCTCCGGCCTGCGGAAACCGAAACACACGGTCAAGCGGCCCCGCCGGTGACGCGGCGGCCGGTGCGCACGGTCGGGCGTTCCCGTGCGCACGGTCAGGCGGTCAGCGTCGCCAGCTCGCGGGTGAGATTCGCGCGGGCCGGCGCCTCCCAGCGTGCGGCCAGCTCCGGGTTGCGGAACAGCGCGGGAAGCTCCAGCAGGTTCCGCAGCACGGCGGCGCGGCCGGCGCGGAAGAGCTCGTCCGGGACGTGGGCGTACTCACGGCGTACCCCCGCGGTGTAGATCTGGTATTCGGCCGCAGGCCGGGACAGCACCTCCAGATCGGCGTCGCAGAGCAGCGCACCGTTGGCGTCACCGTCCGCGACCGCGTGCCCGGTCGTCAGCCGCACCAGCCGTGCCACCTCGGCGATCTTCTCCTCCGCGACGCCCAGCACGGCCAGCTCGGACGCGGCCAGCAGCGCGCTGGCCTCCTCGTTCCCGGACGCGGCCGGGTCGTAGACCGCGTCGTGGAACCAGACCGCGAGCCGGACCAGGTCCGGATCGTCCGCCATCGCCGCGCACGAGTCCACGGTGGAGAGCATCGCGGTCAGATGCACCTCGTCGTGATAGGCCCGATGGGGCTCCCGCCAGCGTGCCAGCAGCGCCGCGCCAGCGACGCCGCCCGGATCGGTCCCGCCCGCACCGGCCAGCGCGTCGCGCCAGGCCGCCATCAGATCGCTCACCGTCTCATCCTGACAGCCACCGGGCGAAGATCACCGGTACTGTCGCTCACATGGGCAGCGTGCCGTTCGGGGAGCGGGTCGCCGATCTGGGCCGGCGGTCCGGCGGCACCTTCCGCGAGCGCCTGACCCGGGTGCGCGGCAACGGCGGGCTCGCGCTGCAGACCGGCGTGGCCGCGGGCATCGCCTGGCTCATCGCGAACGACCTGCTGCACCACCAGACGCCGTTCTTCGCGCCGATCGCGGCCGTGATCACGCTCGCCGTGTCCGTCGGGCAGCGGTTGCGGCGCGCGTTCGAGCTGGTCATCGGCGTGGCGCTGGGCATCGCGGTCGGCGACCTGCTGATCCTGCTGATCGGCACCGGCCCGTGGCAGATCGGCGTCTCCGTCGGCCTGGCCGTGGTCGCCGCGATCTTCCTCGGCGGCGGATCGTCGCTGGTCGTGCAGGCCAGCTCGTCCGCGGTGCTGGTCGCCACGCTCACGCCGCCGACCGAGGGCATCTACCTGGGCAGGTTCTGGGACGCGCTGATCGGCGGCGCGGTCGGCCTGACCGTGATGGCGCTGCTGCTGCCGATCAACCCGCTCACCGTGGTCACCCGCGCGGCCGGCCCGGCGCTGGACCTGCTCGCACAGGGCCTGCAGGACGCATCCGCCGCGCTGGCCGCGGGCGAGGCGGCCCGCGCGACCGAGGTGCTGGACCGGCTGCGCGCGGCCGAGTCGGACCTGACCACGATGGACGAGGCGATCAAGGCCGGGCGGGAGAACGCCACCCTCGCGCCGGTACGGTGGCGCGCCCGCGCCCCGCTCGATCAATACCTGGACAGCGCGCAGTACGTGGCGCACGCGCTCCGCAACAGCCGCGTCCTGGTCCGCCGCGTGATCACCATGCTGAACGACGGCGAGACCGTGCCGCCCACGCTGGCCGGCGCGGTCGGTGCGCTCGGCGAGTCCGTCGAGCTGCTCCGCACCGAGCTGGAGCTGGGCGTCGAGCCGGAGGCCGCGCGCGGCCGGGCGCTGAGCGCGGCCTCGGACGCCGGCCGGGCCTACGCGGCCGGCGTCGGCTTCTCCGGCTCCGTGGTGGTGGCCCAGGTCCGCTCCACCGCGACGGACCTGGTCCGGGCCTCCGGCGTGGAGCACGAGGACGCGATCCGTCAGGTCCGCCGCGCCTTCGGCCGCCACGCCCCGTCGATCGAATCCTGACCGAGCGCGGCTCACCCCCGAGGCGGGCGATTTGTCTAGGTAAGCAGAGCAAAGCCTCGCGGAGAGCGCCTGGTCGGGCGCGCTCGGACGGGTTTTGACCTTGCGCCCACGGACCTGGCAGGAAGCCCACTGCCGCCCCGGCCACCCACCCCTGAGCGGAGTAAACGCTCTGCTCATGCGACGACCGGTGTCGCCGGGAGGCCTCGGCAGGTGATGTGAGACCAGATCGGCAGATCAAGAATTTGATCTTCTAGCGCAGCGCCTCGATCAGCGCGTCCACGTCCGCCTCCGTGCTGCCCAGGCCCACGCTGACCCGTAGCGCGGTCGGCGGCAGCGACAGCCCGGACCGCGCGGACGCCTCGGTCAGCAGGCGCTTGGCCAGCGGGTGTGCGCAGAACAGGCCGTCCCGGACGCCGATGTTGTGCTCGCGGCCCAGCTCCGTGGCGACCGCGGACGAGTCCCGCCCGGCCACGGCGAACGAGACGATGCCGACCCGCTCCGCGTCGGCGTCGAACGTGCGCAGCTCCACCACGCCCGGGATCGAGGCCAGACCGTCGCGCAGCCGGGTGACCAGCCGCTCCTCGTCGGCCCGGAGCGCGTCGCGGTCCGCGACCTGCAGCGCGGCGCAGACGGCGGCCAGTGCGACGGCACCGAGCAGGTTCGGCGTGCCGGCCTCGTGGCGTGCGGGACCGGTGTTCCAGACCACGTCGTGGGTGCCGGCGCCGACGCGGGCCGTGGCGCCGCCGCCGCGCAGGTACGGCTCGGCCGCGTCCAGCCAGTCGCCGCGACCGGCCAGCACGCCGGCGCCGAACGGCGCGTAGAGCTTGTGGCCGGAGATCGCCACGTAGTCGACGTCCAGCGCGGCGATGTCCACCGGCAGGTGCGGGGCCAGCTGCGCCGCGTCCAGCGCGATCCGGGCGCCGTAGCGGTGCGCGACCGAGGCCAGGTCCGCGATCGGCCACACCTCGCCGGTGACGTTGCTGGCGCCGGTCACGGCCACCAGCACGTGCTCCGGACAGCCGTCGCCGCGGCGCAGCTCGGCCAGCGCGGCGCTGAGCGAGCGCACCGCCTCGGCCGGCGAGGACGGGACCGGCAGGCGCAGCGGGTTGCCGGGCCAGGGCAGCAGATTCGCGTGGTGCTCGCCGCCGAACGTGACCACGGTCGTGCCGGACGGCAGCGCGGCGGCCAGCAGGTTGAGCGCGTCCGTGGTGTTCCGCGTGAAGATCACGTGGTCCTCGGCGCGGGCGCCGAGGAAGTCACCGACGGTCTGCCGGGCCCGCTCGTAGGCGAGCGTGCAGCGCTGGGAGAGCGCGCCGGCGCCGCGGTGGACGCTCGCGTACCAGGGCAGGATCGCGTTGACGGCCTCGGCGGCCGCGGTCGCGCAGGGCGCGGTGGCCGCGTAGTCGAGATTGATCTGACCGGGCACGCCCAGCACGGCCGGCGCGGTGTGCGCGGTGGGTGTGACGACCAGATCGAGGGCAGGCAGCGTGATCGTGGACATGCGACGACCTCCGGGGTCTCTGGGACCCCGAGCACACGTCGGGAACGGGGTCCGCGCTTGCCGGTGCGACTCCGCACAGGCCCGGTCATCACCCGGGGCACCCCACCGCGAACTGACGAGGGTTGCCGGCCAGCAAGCCGGGGCTATCTGCTGGCACTCGTGACCTGACCGCCATAATAGCCACGCACTCGGTGATCGTGGCAAGCCCTTTCTGGATACGCTGATCCCCATGTCGGAGATCTCACCGCAGCCCTCCCCGCCGCTGATCGACGGGCCCGAGCAGGTCCCGCCGGCCGCGCCGGTCGCGGCGCCCGAGCCGAGCCGGCGGAAGCGGGTCTGGCGGATCATCGGCCTGGCCGCGATGATCATGTTCATCGCCGGGTGCGCCATCGCGGTGGTGGTCTTCCTCGGCTTCAACATCGGCGTCGACGGCCTGCTGCTCGGCAGCATCGCGGCGCTGGTGCCGGTCCCGGTGCTGATCGGCTGCTTCATGTGGCTCGACCGTTACGAGCCGGAGCCGGTCGGATATCTCGCGTTCTGCTTCGCCTGGGGCGCGTTCGTGGCGACCGGCGTCGCGCTGGTGGTGAACAGCTACGCGTCGTACCTCTTCGAGGGCTGGGGCCTGTCCGACTCCCTGGTGGCGACGCTGGTGGCACCGTTCATCGAGGAGACGATGAAGACGCTCGGCCCGGTGCTGCTGCTCTGGCGGCGACGGCGCGAGTGGTCCGGCATCACGGACGGCATCGTCTACTGTGGGCTCTCCGCGATCGGCTTCGCCATGGTGGAGAACATCCTCTACCTGGGCGGGCACGGTTACGCGGCCAGCAACGAGCAGTACGGCCCGGCCAGCGGCGCCCAGCAACTCTTCCTGATCTTCATCGTGCGCATCCTGTTCACCGGCTTCGCGCACCCGCTCTTCACCTCGATGGCCGGCGTCGGCCTCGGCGTCGCGGCCCGTGCCGCGGAGCGCCCGGTCCGCTACCTCGCGCCGATCTCCGGCATCCTGGTCGCGATGATGCTGCACGGCACGTGGAACATCCTGCCGTCGCTGGTGGTCGCGACCGGCGAGCCGATCGTGCTGCTCTACGGTTACCTCGGCCTGATGATCCCGGTCTTCTTCGGCACGGTCGGCTTCGCGATCTGGCTGCGCGGCTGGGAGGGGCGGCTCACCGAGCGCGCGCTCCCGGCGTACGTGCGGGCCGGCTGGCTCTCCCCGCCCGAGGTCGCCACGCTGAGCAGCCTCGGCCGCCGGCACTCGGCCCGCCGCTGGGCCAAGCGGGTCGCCGGCGACGCCGGGCTGCGCGCGATGAAGGGCTTCCAGTTCTCCGCTACCAAGCTCGCGCTGCTGCGCGACGGACTCGACCGCGGGCTCTACAGCAAGATCGGCTCGGCCCAGGTGGAGGAGGCCGCGCTGCTCGCGCAGATCTCGGCCGAGCGGTCCGTCTTCGTCGGCCGCGACCCGCAGACGCCCCAGGCACGCTGGGACGGTGAGCGGTACCACATCACGTTCCCGGACGGGGTGAGCCGCCCGATCGAGGCACCGGCGTCGCCGGTGGTGCCGATCCCGATCACGGCGTACTACAGGTAGAGGCCGGTCCCGTCCGACTCCACGCGCTCCGCGGCGACCGCATGCACGTCCCGCTCGCGGAGCAGCACGTACTCCCGGCCGTGCAGCTCGACCTCGGACCGGTCCTCCGGGTCGAAGAGCACCCGGTCACCGTTGCTGACGGACCGCACGTTCGGCCCGACACCGACCGCGGTGGCCCAGGACAACCGCCGGCCCATCGAGGCGGTGGCCGGAATCACGATCCCGGCGGAGGAGCGGCGCTCGCCCTCGGCACCGTCCAGGCGGACCAGGACGCGGTCGTGCAGCAGCCTGATCGGCAGCTTGGCGTCGTCGTTCACGCTTCCAGACGCTACCCGCGCAGCTCCGGGCCTGGCGCGCGGGTGCGACAGTGATCAAGGGTTACGGTCAGGAGGTGGCTGTGGGACGACTGAGCAGGATCCGGCGCAATCTCCGGCGCGCGTACGAGTCCTCGATCCAGGAACCGCCCGAGCCCGTCGTGGCGGAACCGCCGCTCGACGAGCCCGAGCCGGCTCCGGAGGTCCACGCGACCACGATGAGCCGCGACGACGCCGAGGTCCCGCACGCGCTGCGCCTCGCGGCCGCCTGGTCCTGGCGCCTGATCGTGGTCGGCGTGATCGGGTACGTGCTGCTCCGCTTCTTCGGCACGATCCGCATCGTGGTCATCCCGCTGTCCATCGCGCTGCTGCTCTCGGCGCTGCTCACCCCCGCGGTCGGCTGGCTGCTCAAGCTCCGCTTCCCGCGCTCGCTCGCCACCGGACTCGTGCTGGTCGCCGGCCTGGGCGCGGTCGTCGGCACGCTCACCATGGTCGTCACCCAGTTCGTCGACGGCCTGCCCGAGCTCAGCCAGAACGCCACGGTCGGCATCCGCCAGATCCAGACCTGGCTGCGCGAGGGCCCGCTCCACCTCGACGACCAGCAGTTCAACACCGCGCTCACCACCGGCCAGCAGTGGCTCGACCAGAACACGCAGGCGCTCACCACCGGCGCGGTCTCCACCGCGGCGACCGTGTTCGAGCTGTTCACGGGCGCGCTGCTGGTGCTGTTCTCGACGTTCTTCTTCCTCCGCGACGGCCGGAACATCTGGCGTTTCGGCGTCCGGCTGTTCCCGGTCAACGCGCGCTGGCGGATGGCGGACGCGGGCGAGGCCTCGTGGCAGACGCTGGTCGCCTACGTGCGCGCGACCGTGCTGGTCGCGTTCATCGACGCGGTCGGCATCGGCCTGTTCCTCTTCATCTTCAACGTGCCGTTCCCGTTCCCGCTGGCCGCGCTGGTCTTCCTCGGCGCGTTCATCCCGATCGTCGGCGCCACCGTCTCCGGCGCGGTCGCGATCCTGGTCGCGCTGGTCGACAGCGGCTGGGTCACCGCCCTGATCATCCTGGGCGTCGTGATCGGCGTCCAGCAGGTCGAGGGCCACATCCTCCAGCCCCTGATCATGGGCCGTGCCGTCGCCATCCACCCGCTGGCCGTCATCATCGGCATCGCCGCCGGCGTGGTCCTGGCCGGAATAACGGGCGCGCTGGTCGCCGTCCCGCTCATCGCGGTCCTCAACACGGCCGTCCGCCGCTTCACCACCGACCGCCGCCCCGAGGTCCCACCGGATGCGGTAGTCGTCACCCCGAACACCCCTTAAAAGCGGATTTTTCCGGATGTGGCCCGTTCGCTCCCGCGGGTGCGCAAGCTTGCTTGGGAGACCCCAGCCCTGGCCCTGTCGCGCTTTGTGCCGGGTGGTCCTTCGCCCGCTTCGCGAAGATCAAGATCAACTTCAAGGTCCAGGTCATTTCCCGCTTCCGGCGTGGTGCGGCAGCGTTGCTCCCGCGGGCAAACCTCGCCGTCCGCCAAGACTTCGCTGGCGCTCCGCTTGCCTCCCGGCGTCGGAGCCGGTTCCGCGCGGCACGGGGAAGAGCACGCGGCTTCCGTCGTGCGCGCGTTGCGCGAGGCGCGTCCCGTGCCCGCGCGGAGTGCCCTCCCGTGCCCGCTTGCGCGGAGTGCCCGCTTGCGCGGAGTGCCCGCTTGCGCGGAGTGCCCGCTTGCGCGGAGTGCCCGCTTGCGCGGAGTGCCCCTCCATGATCGGGGCGTCCCTCATGCTGTTCTAGCAACATGGGGGACGCCCTGATCATGGGAGGTTGACCGGGGCGGTGCGTGCGGGCGGGGTTTGGGTTGAGCTTGGCCACCCGCGGCAGTGGAAGGGAGGAGCGCCAGCGACGACCGGTGCCCGCGGGAGCGTGCGGATCGCAACCACCGCGAAATGGGAAAAATGCCTCTGTGTCTTTGATCTTGCCCTTGGGGCGACCGCAAATTGGGCGCGGCCCACGAGCTTGCTTCAGTGATCCAGGCGTCCCTCATGCTGTTCTAACAGCATGAGGGACGCCTGGATCACTGGCCGGTGGCGCAGAGCGCCACCTGTTGCGGGTCGCCCTGAGCCGGTGACGATGTGACTGAGTGATCAGTCGGCGGGAGGAGCCTGGGCCGCACGCGAGACGCGGCCCAGGCGCAGAGGATTACGACTTGGCGAGGCGCTGGAGGGCGCCGAGGGCGATGTCGGGCTTGGTGGTGTACCAGAACGGGGGGAGCGTCTTGCGGAGGAAGGCGCCGTAGCCGCGGGCCGTTTCGAGGCGGGAGTCGAGGACCGCGACCATGCCCTTGTCGCCGGAGGCGCGGATGAGGCGGCCGGCGCCCTGGGCGAGGCGGATGGCGGCGATCGGGACGCTGACCGAGGTGAAGCCGGAGCCGCCGGTGGAGTCGACGGCGGCGGAGCGGGCGGCGGAGAGCGGCTCGTCCGGGCGGGGGAACGGGAGCCGGTCGATGATGACCAGCTGGCAGGCGTCGCCGGGGACGTCGACGCCCTGCCAGAGCGACATGACGCCGAAGAGGCAGCTGTCCCGTTCCGCGCGGAAGCGGCGGACCAGGACCGGCAACGCGTCCTCGCCCTGGAGCAGGACCGGGATCGAGGTCTTCGCGCGGACCAGGTCGGCGGCCTGCTGGGCGGCCTTGCGGGACGAGAAGAGGCCGAGCGTGCGGCCGCCGATCGCGGTGATCAGCTTGAGCAGCTCCTCGCCGGCGGCCTCGGGGAGGCCGGAGGCGGCGGGTCGTGGCAGGTGGGCGGCCACATAGAGAATGCCCTGCTTGGTGTAGTCGAACGGGGAGCCGACGTCGAGCGAGCGCCAGCCGGGGCCTTCGACCGGCGCGGGCGGCTTAGGTGCGGCGTTCGCCGGGCGGGCGGCCTCGGCCGCGGCGGCCGCGATCGGCGTGGGCTTGACCGGGCCGAGCGGCAGGCCGAGCGAGCGGGCGACCAGGTCGAAGCGGCCGCCGAGCGCGAGCGTGGCGCTGGTGGCGACGACGGTGCGCTCCTCGTAGAGCGTCTCGGAGAGCAGGCCGGCGACGGAGAGCGGCGCGACGACCAGCGCGCGCCGGGTGCCGGTCTCGTGCTTCTCGACCCAGGCCACGTCGTGGTCGCTGCCCTCGAGCAGGCGGGTCGCGGTGTTGCCGATCTCGTCGAGCACGGCCTTGGCCTGCTGCTTGCGGACCGGGTCCGGGTCGTCGGACTTGACGTCGCCGATCGCCTCGAGCGCGCGGCGGGTGGCGGCGCCGAGGAGCGTGCACGCCTCCGCGAGCGCCTGCGGGAGCTCGCCGGTGATCAGGCCGCTGGGCGCCTCGGCGAGGCCGAGCGTGAGCGCGTCACCGGCCTCGACCAGCGACGTGAGCACGTCGGGCTGGATGACCGGGCGGGAGCGCCGCGCGGCCGCGGTGATCGCCTCCGGCGTGAGCTCGGCCTGGGACGCGGAGGAGACACGGTCGGCCAGCTCGTGCGCCTCGTCGATGATCAGCAGCTTGTGCGGGGGCACGATGTGCCGGCCGGCCAGCATGTCGACGGCGAGCAGGCTGTGGTTGGTGACGACCACGTCGGCCTCGCGGGCGCGGGCGCGGGAGGCCTCGGCGAAGCACTCGTCCCCGTACGGGCAACGGGCCGCGCCGACGCACTCGCGCGCGGGCATGGACACCTGCCGCCAGACGCGGTCGTCGACGCCGGGGTCGAGCTCGTCACGGTCGCCGGTCTCGGTCTCCATGGCCCACTCGTGCACGCGCTCGACCTGCTTGCCGAGCTTGCCGGACTCGCCGAGCCAGCCGGGGGCGGGCGCGCGTCCCACATCGGCGGCGTCGATCAGCGCGGCCTCTTCCGGCTCGTCCTCCTGCGAATTCTCCAACCGGGCCAGGCAGAGGTAGTGGTGGCGGCCCTTGAGCACGGCGAACGACGGCTCCCGCCCGAGGACCGGCTTGACGGCCTTGGCGAGCCGGGGCAGGTCGTGGTCGACCAGCTGGGACTGGAGCGCGAGCGTGGCGGTGGACACGACCACCGGGCCGTCGACCATCAGCGCGGGCGTGAGGTAGCCCAGCGACTTGCCGGTGCCGGTGCCGGCCTGGACGAGCAGGTGCTCCTTGTCGGCGATGGCGTCGGCGATCGCCTCGACCATCTGCACCTGGCCCTCACGGGAGGAGCCGCCGGGGACCGCGCCGACGGCGGCGGCCAGCAGCTCGCCGGCACGCTCGCGGCTCTTGCGCTGGCGCGGGGAGGGCGAGGGGGAAGCGTTCGTCACCCGGGGAACGGTACCGGGAGCCACCGACGTTTCCCTGCCCCCGGTGTCCGTAAAACGCGCCACGGATACGACTTGTCGTCAATTTGCGCAACTTTCTGCAACGTCCTGCCGACCCCTGCCATGATCGCGCGGACTCGTCGATCGCATCGGTTAAGGTGCGCTCATGTCAGACGTGGTCCGGGTGGTCTACCAGAAGTACGACGGCACCGCACACCGGGACTACCCCGCGCGTCGGCTCACCGAGGACGACCTCGGGGTCTGGCTGGGTGTGACGGCCGGTACGCCGAGCATCTACCACGGCCGCGCGTCGGTGGAGCGTATCCCGTTCGTGCTGCTCGTCCCGCACAGCGCGTATTGGACCGGCATGTTCAACCCGCCTCCGCGTACGAGTGAGGTCTACTGCGACATCACCACGCGCGCGCGGTGGGAGGGCGACACC
This sequence comes from Catenuloplanes japonicus, assembly GCF_000717135.1. Taxonomy (GTDB): domain Bacteria; phylum Actinomycetota; class Actinomycetes; order Mycobacteriales; family Micromonosporaceae; genus Catenuloplanes; species Catenuloplanes japonicus. Next base: position 32,074 of record NZ_JNXY01000019.1, on the reverse strand, counting down.
GTCCACCTCATAGACCTCGACCTGGACGTGGTGCGCCGCCGGGCGACCGGCCTGGTGGAGCTGCGCGACGAGGACGAGTTCGAGGAGCACCGGGAGCGGTTCGGCTACCCGGAGGACCTGGTCCGTGAGTCGCATCTCGCGGCGGACTGGCTGATGGGCGCGCTGGGGGACGGCACCGAGCCGTTCGCCTCCGCGTACCGGAAGTGGCTGGCGCTGGTCACGTGATCTTGGTGTTGTCGCGCACGTCCGCCAGACTGGGCGCGTGACGACGACCACGGGGGACGAATGGCGGCGGCCCGAGCCGACCGCCGATCAACGGCGCAACGACATCCTGATCGGCATCGCCGCGATGGTGGGGAGCACGTTCAGCTTCGTGCTGTCCACCAGCACCGGCTTCCAGGTCTTCGACAACCCGCCGTCCAGGCTGGAGCAGGTGATCTGGGCGGTGGCCGTGACCGCGCCGCTGATGTGGCGCCGCCGCTTCCCCGAGGTGGTGATGCTGGTCATCTCCGCCGCCTACATCGGCAGTCAGTTCCGGCACGCCCAGGAACCGCAGCTGTCCCAGATCGCGCTCTTCACCGCGATCTACACGGCCGGCGCCTGGAGCCGCAACCGGCGCTGGTCGCAGATCTCACGCGTCGGCGTCACGGTCGCCATGTTCGCCTGGCTGGGCATCGCGATAGCGCTTGAGCTGCCGGATCTGCCGCCGAACGCGTTCTCGACCGCGGCCGGCCCGCTGCCGCCGCTGCTCGCGTCGATCATGACCAGTCTGTTGATCAACGTGCTCTACTTCGGATTCGCGTACTACTTCGGTGACCAGGGCTGGCACGCCGCGTTCAGCCGGCACCTGCTGGTCGAGCGCGCCGAGGAGCTGCGCCGGTCGCAGGAGAAGGAGGCGGAGCGCGCGGTGCTGAGCGAGCGCGTCCGCATCGCCCGCGAGCTGCACGACGTGGTCGCGCACCACGTCGCCGTGATGGGTGTGCAGGCCGCGGCCGCGCGCCGGGTGCTGGAGAAGGACGCGGACAAGGCACGCACCGCGCTGTCCGCGGTGGAGCAGGGCGCCAGGACCGCGGTCGACGAGCTGCGCCGGATGCTGGGCGTGCTGAGGGCGACGGACGCGGAGGCGACCGCGCCGCCGGTGCACAAGATCGAGGATCTGCCGGCGCTGCTGGAGAGCTCGCGCCAGGCCGGCCTGCGGATCGAGCACGGTGTGTACGGCGACGCCGGCGCCGTGCCGGAGTCGGTGTCGGTCGCGGCGTACCGGATCGTGCAGGAGGCGCTGACCAACACGCTCAAGCACGCCGGTCCGGTCGCGGTGGACGTACGGATCCGCTACCTGAGCCGGGAGCTGGAGGTCGACGTGACGGACGAGGGCCGGCTGCTGAGCACGCCGAACGCGCGCGGCATGGGCCTGATCGGCATGCGGGAGCGGGTCGCGGCGCACGAGGGCGTGCTGGAGACCGGCCCGCGCGACGGCGGCGGCTTCCGGGTCCGCGCCCGTTTTCCCCTGAGCAAGGAGGTCGCGGCATGATCCGCGTTCTGTTGGCCGACGACCAGCACCTGGTGCGCAGCGGTTTCCGGGTCATCCTGGAGACGGAGGACGACATCGAGGTGGTCGGCGAGGCGGCGGACGGCCTGACCGCGGTCACGCGCGCCGCGGAGCTGCACCCGGACGTGATCCTGATGGACGTGGAGATGCCCGGTGTGGACGGTCTGGAGGCCACCCGGCGGATCACGGCCGTGACCGGAGGCGACGGCCCGGCCGTGCTGATCCTGACCACGTTCGACCGGGACGACTACCTGTTCGAGGCGCTGCGCGCGGGCGCCAGCGGGTTCCTGCTCAAGACCGGCACGCCGGAGGCGCTGATCGACGCCGTGCACGTGCTGTCCCGCGGCGACGCGCTGCTGGATCCGCAGCTCACCCGCCGGGTGATCTCCACGTTCGCGCGGCCGGGGGAGACCGCGCCGCCCAAGAAGGCCGACCTGGGGGAGCTGACGCCCCGGGAGAACGAGGTGCTGGTGCTGCTGGCCGGCGGCTGCACGAACGCGGAGATAGCGGAGCGGCTGTTCCTCGGCGAGGCCACGGTGAAGACGCACGTGAGCCGGGTGCTGGCCAAGCTCGGTCTGCGCGACCGGGTGCAGGCCGTGGTGTTCGCCTACGAGCACGGCGTGGTGGCCCCGGGTCCCTCGGGCGGGTGACACGCGCGATCCGCCGCGCGCCGGACGCGAGGAAGATCTTCGGCCAATAGCGTTGCAGGCATGACGAAGGTGCTCAGCGTGAGCGCGGTCGACCGGGGGTTCGCCGGTCGGCAGGTGCTGAAGAACGTCTCGTTCGACGTGACCGCGGGACGGATGACGGGTTTTGTCGGCGCGAACGGCGCCGGCAAGACCACCACGATGCGGATCATCCTCGGCGTGCTGGCCGCGGACGCGGGCGAGGTGACCTGGGACGGCCGCCCGCTGACCCGGTCGGAGCGCCAGTCGTTCGGCTACATGCCGGAGGAGCGCGGCCTCTACCCGAAGATGTCCGCCCGCGAGCAGGTCGTCTACCTCGGCCGCCTGCACGGGATGAGCGCGGCGGACGCCAAGCGCGGCGCGGACGAGATGCTGGAGCGGGTCGGCCTGGCCGAGCGCGCGGACGACAAGCTGGAGACGCTGTCGCTGGGCAACCAGCAGCGCGCCCAGGTGGCGGCCGCGCTGGTGCACGGTCCGGAGATGCTGGTGCTCGACGAGCCGTTCTCCGGTCTGGACCCGATGGCGGTGGACAACGTGGTCACGGTGCTGCGCGAGCGCGCGCGGGCCGGCGCGTCCGTGCTCTTCTCCAGCCACCAGCTGGACGTGGTGGAGCGCCTCTGCGACGACCTGGTGATCATCGCGGACGGCACGATCCGCGCGGCCGGCGAGCGTGAGGCGCTGCGCGACCAGTACGCCCGCCGCCAGTTCGAGCTGGCCGTCGACTCCGACCTGGGCTGGCTGCGCGACCGTCCCGGCACCACGCTGACCGATCTGGACGGCCGTCGCGCGGTCGTCGAGCTGGAGGACGGCGCCGACGACCAGGAGCTGCTGCGCGACGCGCTCGCCCGCGGCCCGGTCCGCACCTTCCGCCCCGTCGTGCCGACGCTGGCCGAGATCTTCCGAGAGGTGACCCGATGAGCCGTCAGCTGTCCAACTGGGAGGCGACGCGACTCGTCACCGCGCGCGAGCTCAAGGTCAAGATCAGGGACAAGACGTTCCTCATCAGTACGGGTTTCCTGCTCGTCTTCGCGATCCTGGGCACGGTCGTCCCGTCGCTGATCGGGGGCGGCGCGACCAGCGTGGCCGTGGTCACCGGCGCCGCCACCGAGCAGCTCACCGCCGCCGGCCTGGAGGTGCGCGAGGTCGCGGACGCGGCCGAGGCGGAGCGCCTGGTCCGGGACGGCGACGTCGACTCCGCGCTGGTCGGCGGCGTGGTGCTGGCGCTGGACGACGAGCCGGGCGACGTGGTGTCCGCGCTGAGCGTCTCGCCCGAGGTCCGGCTGCTGGACCCGGACGCGATCAACCCGGGGCTGGCGTTCCTCGTGCCGTACCTCTTCGCCATGGTCTTCTTCTTCACGTCCCTGATGTTCGGCCTGCAGATCGCGCAGAGCGTCACCGAGGAGAAGCAGACCCGGATCGTGGAGATCCTGGTGTCCAGCGTGCCGCCACGGGTGCTGCTGGCCGGCAAGGTGCTGGCCGGGGCGCTGCTGGCGTTCGGTCAGATCGGGCTGCTCGCGCTGGTCGCGATCGCCGGCCTGCGGTTGTCCGGCAGCGAGCAGGACAACGGCGTCAGCCTGCTGAACCTGCTGGCCCCCGCGATCGCCTGGTTCCTGCCGTTCTTCGTGGTCGGGTTCGTGCTGCTGGCCGCGATGTGGGCGGTGGCCGGCGCGCTGGTCAGCCGTCAGGAGGACATCAACAGCGTCTCCACGCCGGTGCAGCTGGCCGTGATGCTGCCGTTCTTCGGGACGATCTTCCTCAGCGACAACAAGCCGGCGATGACGATCATGTCGTACATCCCGTTCTCCGCGCCGATCGCGATGCCGGTCCGGCTGTTCACCGGCGACGCGGCCGGCTGGGAGCCGTTCGCCTCGCTGGGCGTGCTGGCGCTGGCCGCGGCCGGGATGCTGGTCATCGCGGCCCGGCTCTACGAGGGCTCGCTGCTGCGGACCAACGGCAAGACCTCGCTCGGCGCCGCGTGGCGCTCCAGCGAGAAGCTGTCCGTCTGAACGCGAGCCAGTTTCTCCGGGTTGAGCTGGCTGAACAAGCCGGTGATCCGGCCCTCGGTGACCGCGAACGACGCGACCTGCCGGTACGGCCGCCCGTCCGCCCAGGCCCCCTCGATCAGCAGTCCGAAGTCGCCGTTGACCAGGACCGGCTCCACCCGGAGCCGGTCCATCCGGTCCTCCCGGCGGCCCCACAGCCCGGCCACGAACCGGGCCACCTTCTCCGCGCCGAGCACCGGGCGGCGGCTGGCGGTGACGTGCCCGCCGCCGTCGCTGATCGCCACGCCGTCCGGGTCGAGCACCGCGATCAGGCCGCGCAGATCGCCACGGTCGGCCGCGGCCAGGAACGCCTGCACCACGCGCCGCTGCTCGGCCAGGCCGGCGGTGTGTCTCGGACCGCCGTCCGCGACCGCGCGCCGGGCCCGGGACGCGAGCTGCCGCGCGGCCGCCGCGGAGACGCCTAGCGTGCCGGCGATCTCGTCGAACGGCACCGCGAACATGTCGTGCAGCACGAACGCCACCCGCTGCTCCGGCGTGAGCCGCTCCATCACGACCAGCAGCGCGAGCCCGACCTGGTCGGTGCGGGCCGCGCGCTCGGCCGGGTCGGTGTCGACGGCGGGCAGTCGCTCGACGATCGGCTCGGGCAGCCACGGACCGACGTAGGCCTCCCGGCGCACCCGGGCCGACCGCAGCACGTCGAGGCAGATACGGCCGGTGGTGGTGGTCAGCCAGCCGCGCGGGTCACGGATCTGGGCGCGGTCGGCCGAGGCGTACCGCAGCCAGGCGTCCTGCACCGCGTCCTCGGCCTCGGCGCGGCTGCCCAGCATGCGGTAGGCGACCGAGGTCAGGTGGTCCCGCTCGGCCTCGAACTCGGTGGCGAGATCCGTCACGCGCTGCCTCCCCCGTAGATGTCAGCCGGTCCAGTTTGTCACCCGCTACCGGGGATACCTTTCGTACTATTTATCCCTATGACGGGAAGCGTGTCGACGGTGGCCAGCGGGCTGGTCGGCCTGGCCGGAACCGGTGGTGCCGCCGCGCTCGGGCTGGCGATGCTCCGCCGCCCGCGCCCCTACCTGCCGGGCAGTCACGCGCTGCTCGACCCGCGGCGGCGTGATCCGCTCGGCGCGGCGCTGCGCCGGGGGTACGGCAGCGCCTCCATCCCGGTGCAGGTGGGACCGGACGGCCGGGCGCAGGTACGCGGCCGTCCGCTCGGCAGGGTGGTGCTGCGCCCGCTGCTGGACCGGGCGCGACGCCGGGGCGGGCGAGTGCACCACGGGCCGACGCCGCCGTTCGGGCTGGTGCTGGAGCTGCCCGCGGGCGTACCCGTGCGGGATCTTCTGGGTCTTCTGCACGAGGAGGTGTCGCCGCATGCCGGTCTGGTGACGCGCTGTGTGAGCGGCCGGGTGGTGCCCGGCGCGGTCACCGTGCTGGTCTCCGGCGGGCCCGAGGTCCGCGAGGTGCTGGCCGCGGATCCGGGACGGCACCTCTTCGCGGACGGCACGTTCGACGACGTCGGCCGCGACGACGCGCCCGCGGCCCTGGTGCCGATGGTGAGTGAGCACTGGTCCTGGCGGTTCGGGTGGGACGGCGAGGAGCCGATCCCGGCCGAGGAGCGTTACCTGCTGCACGACCTGGTCCGGCAGGCGCACGCGGACGGGCGGCGGGTACGCCTCTTCGGCGTGCCGCGCCGCACCAGGCGGATCCGCGCCGCGTGCTGGGCCGAGCTCGCGACGGCCGGCGTGGACCTGATCGGTGACATTGATCTCGCCGGACTGGCCCGCTACCTGCGCACGGCCCGTCGCCCCAGACGGCCGGTGGTCGCGGCGGAAGCGCCGTAGTCTACGAAATGTGCCTGAAATGTCACGCTGGGTTTGATCATTGACCGATCAAAGTTAATAGATGGTGAACGGCACTTGAATGACGTGATGCATGTGGTATCCGAGGGTTCACCTTCGAGGTGGGTTCCTTAGCATCACCTGCGCAGGATCAACGTCCTGTCGGCTCTAACACCACCAGGCCGCAGGACATCGGCCCGATGCAGCGAGGTCCACTCCGTGAAGTTTTCCTTCCGTCCTGTCGAGGGCGTCTTCTACGAGCTCTTCACCCGAGCCGCGCAGAACCTGGTGCGCGGCACGGCACTGCTGAACGAGCTGGCACTGCCCGGCGTCGACGTGCAGTCGGTCAGCGAGCGGCTGACCGACATCGAGCACGACAGCGACGCGATCACGCACGAGCTCTACAAGAAGATCAACTCGACGTTCGTGACCCCGTTCGACCGCGAGGACATCTACTCCCTCGGGTCGCAGCTGGACGACGTGATGGACCACCTCGAGGCGGTCGGCAACCTGCTCTACCTCTACGGCCTCACCAAGCTCCCGGCGCTGCCGCGCGAGCTGCACGAGCTGGTCAACGTGCTGGACCAGCAGGCCAAGCTCACCGCGGACGCGATGCCGCGGCTGAAGGCGATGAAGGACCTCGAGGAGTACTGGATCGAGTGCAACCGCCTGGAGAACGACGGCGACCGGGCGTACCGGATGCTGCTCGTCCGCCTCTTCTCCGGTGAGTACGACGCGCTGACCGTGCTCAAGCTCAAGGAGGTCGCGGACGAGCTGGAGGCCGCCTGCGACGCGTTCGAGCACGTGGCGAACACCGTCGAGACGATCGCGGTCAAGGAGTCATGAGCGCGTCGTCGGCCCGGCGCCGGTCCCGTCGTGACCGTGGCGTGACAGGGAGCCCGGCATGAGCCCCGAGCTGATCGCCGTGATCGCCGTGATCGCGGTGGCCATGGTGTTCGACTACACCAACGGCTTCCACGACGCGGCCAACGCGATCGCCACCAGCGTGTCCACCCGGGCGCTCACGCCGCGCGTCGCGCTGGCGATGGCCGCGGTCGGCAACTTCATCGGCGCCCACTTCGGCGCCGGCGTCGCCAAGACCGTCGGCGACGGCCTGGTTCACCTGCCCACCGGCGTGGCCAGCCTCGGCGTGCTCTTCGCGGCCGTGGTCGGCGCCATCGCCTGGAACCTGATCACCTGGTACTTCGGCCTCCCCTCGTCCTCCTCGCACGCGCTCTTCGGCGGCCTGGTCGGCGCCACGCTGTTCGCCACCGGCGGCACCGTCCAATGGGCGAACATCGTGGAGAAGGTGCTCATCCCGATGGTCCTGTCGCCGCTGGTCGGCGCCGCGCTCGGCTTCGCGGTCATGATCGCGCTGCTGTGGACCTTCCGGAGGGGCCAGCCGTCCAAGCTCAACCGCGGCTTCCGCTGGGCGCAGACCGCGTCCGCCGCCGCCATGTCCGTCGGTCACGGCATGCAGGACGCCGCGAAGACCATGGGCATCATCGTGCTCGCGCTCTACACCGGCGGCTTCGCCGACGACAAGACCCACATCCCGGAGTGGGTCTTCTGGACGTCCGCCGCCATGCTCGCCGCCGGCACCTACGCCGGCGGATGGCGCATCATACGGACGCTCGGCCGCAAGATCATCGACCTGCGTCCGCCGGAGGGCTTCGCCGCCGAGGCCGTGGCCAGCAGCGTCCTCTACTTCAACGCGCTGGTCCTGCACGCCCCCATCTCCACCACCCACACCATCACCAGCGCGATCATGGGCGTCGGCGCGACAAAACGCCTCTCCGCCGTCCGCTGGAACGTAGCCGGCAACATCATCATCGCCTGGGTCACGACCTTCCCGGCCGCAGCCTTGATCGCCTGCCTGACCTACTTCGTCGTAGCCCCCGTGTTCGGCTGATCCCCTGCGCGGTGGGCGGGTCCCACTCCCGCCCACCGCCTGACCGAGAGGAGACCGCGCCACCCCCGCAGAAACAGGACGAAGCCGCCCGCGGAACGCACGTCGCACCCGACAATCGCGGCGACGTGCTCCCCGGCTGCGACATCCCTCAGCTGTACGAGACGCCGATCTGCCCGCGCACCTCGTCGAGCAGACCCATGATGTCCAGCGTCAGCGAGTGCGGCACCGCCGGGCTCTCCGTCAACCCGCCACGCAGGCACCGGTGGATCTCCGCGGCCTCGAAGTGGTAGCCGATGCCGGCGTAGTCCTCCGCGATCACCTCCGGCTCCGCGCCGTCGCGGTGCAGGGTCAGCGCACGCGGCACGAACGCCGGGTCGTGCAGCGTGATCCGGCCGGTGCTGCCGCTGATCACCGCGCTGTTCGGGGTGGTGCCGAGGATGCCGCAGGTGAGCGTGGCGACGGCGCCCCGGTCGTACCCGAAGATGATCGCGGTGTTCTCGTCGGTGCCCTCGGGGCCGACCTTGGCCCAGGCGCGCACGTGGTCGGGCAGACCGAGGAACAGGTGCGCGATCGTGATCGGGTAGACGCCCAGGTCGAGCAGCGCGCCGCCGCCCAGTTCCCGTGCGCGCATCCGGTGCTCGGGCGCGAACGGCCCGGACACGCCGAAGTCCGACGCCACGGTGGTGACCTCGCCGATCGCGCCGTCGCGGACGAGCTGCACCGCCTTCAGTACGACCGGGTTGAGGCGGGTCCACATCGCCTCCATGAGCAGCACGTTCCGCGCGCGGGCCAGGTCGATCATCTCCTGCGCGCGCGTCCGGTCCAGCGTGAACGGCTTCTCGCAGAGCACGGCCTTGCCGGCTTCCAGGCAGACCCTGGTGGCCTCGAAGTGCGCGGAGTGCGGCGTGGCCACGTAGATCACGTCCACGTCGGGGTCGGCGGCCAGCTCGGCCCACGTCCCGTGGGCGCGTGGGATGCCGTGCTTGCCGGCGAACGCCTGCGCGGACTCCAGCGACCGCGAGCCGACGGCCACGACCTCCGCGTCCGGCATGAGCTTCAGGTCGGAGACGAACGCGCCGGCGATGCCGCCGGTGGCCAGGATCCCCCAGCGAACGGGTCGATCAGTCATGCCACGCACGCTATCCGACCCCGCGGCGGGTTAGGGTCGCGGAATGGCTGAGCTGTGGCCCCTGCCCGCGCCCATGATCGACCGGCTGCGCCGTTTCGCCGATTCCGGGGAGGCGCCGGTCGTGCCCCGCGTTTCCGCCACGGTCGTGATGATCAAACCCGAGGAGCCGATGAGGGTGTACGTCATGCGCCGCGCCTCCGCGCTCGTGTTCGGCGGCGTGTGGGCGTTCCCCGGGGGCAGCGCGGAGCCCGGCGAGACGCCCCCGGAGGCCGCGGCCCGTGAGGTGGCGGAGGAGTCCGGCGTGCTGCTGGACCCGGCCGCGCTGACGCCGTGGTCGCGCTGGATCACGCCGGAGTTCGAGCCCCGCCGCTTCGACACGTACTTCTACCTGGCCCCGCTGCCGCCCGGTGCCGACCCGAGCGTCATGACCGCGGAGTCGGACGACGCGGCCTGGGTGACGCCCGAGGCCGCGCTGGACCGTCAGGCCACGGGGGAGTGGACGCTGCTGCCGCCGACCGCGGTCACGCTCCGCCAGCTGGCCACCGCCGGAAGCCTCGCCGGCGCGCTGTCCGCCGCGACCTCCCGCAACCCGTCCGACCCGGTCATCCCGCGCGTGGTCGACGGCCAGCTCGCCATCGAGATCTAGCGCGGCCCCCAGGCCGGTCCGGCACACCCCGGATCCAGGCGGCGAGGCCAGCGACGGCGCGGTGATGGGCAGCGCACCGCTAAATGGTGAAATTTCGGGCGCGGAGCGCCCGAGGCGGCCTGCGCGGTCCGGCGGCCTGCGCGGTCCGGCGGCCTGCGCGGTCCGGCGGCCTGCGCGGTCCGGCGGCCTGCGCGGCCCTGCGCGGTCCGAGGCCCTGCGTGCCCGAGACCGGCCGTTGAAACGTCAGTTGACGCGCTGGCCGCCGTGTTCGATCGGGAAGCCGAGGGCGCGCCGGGAGAGCAGCGCCGCGCCGGCGACCGCGGCCGGCGTGACCAGGATCGCGCCGAGGGGGATCAGGAAGCAGACGAAGACGCCGACGCCGAAGCCGAGCGCGGCCGGGCGGTGGGCGCGCAGCACCCGGCGGCGGTCGGCCAGCCGCAGGCCGCGGCGGTAGAACGGGAAGCCGGAGAGCTCGATCGCGAGGAACCAGCCGCCGACCAGGCCGCCGACGACCGGGACCACGGTCTGGCCGATGAGCGGGATGAAGCCGAGCAGGAACAGCGGGATGCCGCAGAGGACGGTCAGGCCGATCAGGCGGATCGAGTCGGCCAGGCTGAGCCGGATCGACGTGTGCCAGGGCAGATCGATCTCATTGGGTACGCCGCCGTAGCGATTCTCCACGGCCTCGGAGATCTTCTCGTAGAACGGGTCGCCGATGACCAGCGTGATCGCGGTGAACGTGAGCATCCCGACCAGCACGACGACGCCGAGCACCGCCACGGCCACCGCGAGCCGGACGACCTCCTGGAGACCTTCCTCCCACCCGTCCGCGAACGGCGTGATCGCGGCCGCGATGTCCGAGATGAAGTAGAAGAGCGTGCCGAACGCGGCGAGGTAGACCACGCCGGAGATGAGCGCCGGGATCAGCCCGAGCAGCATCAGGCGCGGGTTGCTGACGTAGAGGCCGAGGCCGCGCAGCAGCAGCCGGAAGCCCGCGAGGAACTCCTGGACGGCGCCGCCGGTGGCGGGGTGCGCGGTGATCGGGGGCCGGGCGTCGGGACCGAGCGGCTGCGGATGCGTCACGGTCTGGAAGCCTAAGCCCACCGCGCCATCCCCGCCTCCCGGCCCGCACGGCTGGCGACCGCGGTGCCCGGTCCGCCGGCGTGCCGGTCGGGGAGCGGCACGTGGTGGTGGGCGGCCTCCCGGCTTCGCGTCACCAGTCCCGCGACCAGTCCCGCGACCACTCCGAGGATTCGTCCGACAACGGTGACTCCGGGGTGCTCTCCGGTGACGGCATCTCCTCGCCGGGCTGCTCGGGTGAGAACGTGGCCTCCGGCTCGCCGGTCGGGGGCTCGGTCGCGGCCGGCATGGTCGGTGTCGCGGTCGGCCACGGCTGCGTGGTGGTGGCCGGCGCGGTGGGCGTGGCCGATCCGGGCGGGGACCAGGTGGTGCCGGTCGCCGGCGGCGGGACCGGCAGCGTGCCGGTCGGCGGTGCGATCTGCGGTGGCGTGCCCGGGGCCGGCGTGGCCACCTCGCTGCCGGCCGCGGCGCCGGGCTGCGGCGCGGTGCCGGCCGGCGCGGTGCCCCAGGTGGCGACCGCGCTGGGTGGCGGGCTGCCCTCGGGTGCCTTGCCGAAGAGCCCGACTCCGGCCGGGCCGAGCGACGGCAGGCCGCCCAGGCGCCAGCCGACATGGATGGCGGACGGCAGACCGCAGACCACGACGGCAAGGAACACGACCCTCGGCGACAGCTTCACACCCAAATCACCGCGAAACAGGCAGAAAGGTTACGCAGTCTCATTGAGGAAGCCGGAAATGCGTTCCCGCAGGTCGGCGCGGTGGGTGAAGACCGGGCCGGGGCGGTCGTAGATGTGGAGCTCCGTGTGCGGGAGCAGCGCGGCAAGCTCCTCGGCGGCCTCGACCGGATGCAGCTCGTCGTTGCGCGCGCCGATGATCAGCGCGCGGGCGGTCACCGCGGCGAGCGCGGACGTGTCGGGCACCGGCGTGGCCTCGGCCAGCCCGGCGAGCTCCGCGGCGACGCCGTCCCGGGAGAGTTGCTCCACCCGCTGGCGGAGGTATCCCCAGCCGGCCGGCGTGTTCCGCACCGGGGCGGGCAGCTCGTCGGAGACCGCCTCCGCGATCGCGGCGAGGTCGCCCTCCTCCACGGTGGCGATCAGCGTCTCGATCCGTTCGCGGAGAGTGTCGCCGCGTGGCTCGCCGATCGGGATGGGCAGGAAGAAGACCACGCGTTCGAAGCGCGCCGGGCTCTCCGCGAGCAGGCGGGCCAGCGCGGCCGCGCCCATGCTGACGCCGAGCGCGCGGGTGGCGTCGGAGAGGTCGGCGGCGGCCCGGAGGTCACGGGCGAGGTCGCCGTAGTCCCACAGCCCGGCCGGCGCCTCGGAGCGCCCGTGCCCGCGGAACTGGAAGAAGACGCGGCGGCCGTTGACCGCGCTGCCGAGCGGCCGGGTCGCGGCGATGCTGCCGGCGAGCCCGTGCGCGAAGACCGTGGCGGGCTCGCCGACGCCGCTGATCAGGCGCTCCAGGCGTACCCCGTGCGGGGTGCCGACGACGTCGGTCGGCGGCTCGGGGAGCGTGGGCCGGCCGTTGCGCGGCGCGGTGGGCCCGGGGCCGTAGGTGCGGGGTCCGCCGTCCGGCCGGGGCGGCCAGCGGAAGTCCCTCACCAGAAGCCTTTGCCGTCGGAGAGGTCGCGCAGCCCGACCCGGACGTCCAGCAGGTAGATCATGCCGGCCGCGATGCCGATCATCTGGAAGATGGTCTGCCCCTGCAGCAGCAGGCAGAAGACCATGCTGAGACCGAGGATCGCGAGCCAGCCGCCCTTGGGCAGCGTGCCGATGGCGGGGAACGCGTCCGCCCGCTGGGTCAGGCAGTGCACGAACGAGACGCCCAGCACGATGAGCGCGAGGAAGAGGATCGCCAGGTTGATGACCATGAGGACGACCAGATAGAACAACGGGGCTTCGGCCATGCCTTGAAGCTTAGAGCGTTCCCCGGGGAGCCGTAGCCGTGCGCGAGGCCCGGGTAACGGGCCTCGCGCACGCTGCGTCACTCAGCGGCCGGAGCCGCCTTCTTGGTCTTGCGCGGCGCCGAAGCAGCCGGAGCAGCCGGAGCGGCGACGTCCGCCGGGGTCGCGGTGACCTCGGCCGGGGCCTCGGTGGCCTCCATGTCCGCGTTGACGGTGTCCGCGGCCTGCACCACGCCGGAGCCGACCACGCGCTCGCCGTGTGCGACCAGCGCGGTGTACGTGCTGACCGCCCGCTCCTGCGCGACCTGCGCGCCGGACTGGGCGGCGGCGACGAGCGCGGCCGCGTTGCGCTTCGCGGCCTCGGTCAGCTTGGCCACCTCGCCGTCCGGGCCGGCGGCCCGGGTGCGCAGCGTGCCGGCCTGGGCCTGCGCGACCTTGATGCCCTCGGCGGCCTTGGCACGGAACTCGTCCCGGCGGCCGTTCAGCTCCTCGGCGCGGGTGCGCAGCTCCGCGACCGCGCCGGGGACGCGCTCACGCAGCTCGGCGACGACCTCGGGAAGCTTGCGCAGCTGCTGGTACGCCAGGTCGCCGGCGCCGGCCACCGCGTAGAGCGGCGTGGGGATGCGGGTGCTGGTCGGCGCGCTGGTGGTCTCGGGCTGGTTCGTCGTCATGACGTCTCCTCCGCAGTGGTGGTGGTAGTCGTGGTCCGCGCCGTCTTGACCGGGGGCGCTGTCTCGGCCGCGTCGCCGTCCGTGGCGGCCGTGTCCGTCTTGTCGGTTTCTGCCGGTGAAGCTGCCTCGGCCGCTTCCGAAGCTGCCGCGGCAGCCTCAGCAGCCGCCGCTTCCGCGGCCTCCCGCGCGTTCTCACGGCGGAACGTGTCGTAGATCTGGCTGAGCGACTGCTTCTGCGCGATCGACAGGTCCGGGTCGCCGGCGATCGCCTCCAGCACGCCCGCGCCCTCGCCGTCGAGCAGTCCGGCCTTCAGGTACATGGCCGGGGTGGAGACCCGCAGCGCGCTTGCGAGCTGCTGCAACACCTCCGCGCTGGGCTTGCGGAGCCCGCGCTCGATCTGGCTGAGGTACGGATTGCTGACGCCGGCCTGCTCCGCGAGCTGCCGGAGCGAGATCTTCGCGTTGTGTCGCATGTCGCGGATGAATCCGCCGATGTCCCGCGGGAGGTCTGCCGGTGCCATGCCATCGACGGTAGCTCCGGGTGCTAGCTGTTGCAAGCAAAACGCTAGCTGGAGTTAGCACCCTCACATGGCAGTCACGGAACGTAGACAGAACTCGCATTGCCGCGCGCATCGACGCGGCCTACTGTCGCAAGGTGCCTTATCTTGATCTTTCCGGGGCGAGTCTCGCCTACGACGACGACGGCACCGGCCCTGCCGTGCTTCTTCTGCACGCGGGCATCGCCGATCGGCGCATGTGGCGGGAACAGGTCGGACCGCTCTCCGTGATGCACAGGGTGATCCGTCTGGACCTGCGTGGCTACGGTGAGTCCACGTTGACCCGTACGCCGTTCGCCCACCACGACGACGTGGTCGCGCTCCTCGACCACCTGGGCGTCCAGCGTGCCGTGCTGGTCGGCTGCTCGTTCGGCGGCGCGGTCGCGGTGGACACCGCGCTGGCGTACCCGGACCGGGTGGCCGGGCTCGCGCTGATCGGCTCCGCGCTCTCCGGCCACGAGTGGTCCGAGGAGGTCGACGAGCTGTGGGAGGCGCTGGCCGCCGAGGTCGGCACGGACGACGTGGACGCGATGGCCGAGGCCGAGGTCCGGTTCTGGGTGGTCGGGCCGGGCCGCGACCTCAAGACCATGGACCCGGACCTGCTGGACTTCGCCTGGCGGATGGACCGGCGCGCGCTCGCCGCCGAGGCCGCGCTGGGCCAGGTCGACGTGCACCAGCTGAACCCGGTCGCCACCTACCGGCTCAACGAGGTGCGCCCGCCGACGCTGGTCACGGCCGGTGGTGCGGACGTGCCGGACATCCGCCGCCTGGCCGACCGGCTGGCCGCCGAGATCCCGAACGCGCACCGCCTCGCGGACATCCCGGACGCGGCACACCTGGCCCCGCTGGAACGCCCGGAGGACGTCAACCGGATCGTGCTGTCGTTCCTGGGCGCGCTGAGGGGCTAGCCCAGTCCGAGCAGCGTGCGCGCTGCCTTGGGGGTGCAGGGCGGGCGCTGGGCCAGCTGAGCGAAGCCCACCGCCCGCGCCACCAGCTGCATGTTCGACTCGACGGGCCGGCTCGGGCCGTAGGTCAGCGTGTCCTCCATACCGACCCGCAGGTGCCCGCCGGCCGACAGCGCGGCCAGCATCACCGGGATCGTGGTGCGCCCGATGCCGGTCGCGGAGAACGTCAGCCCCTCCGGCAGGTCGCGCATCGCGGCCAGGCACGCGGCCACGGACTCGGTGGTGCCGTCCATGCCGCCGGGCACGCCCATCACCAGGTCGAGGTGGACGTGGCCGTTCGCGGGCAGCCCGTGCTTCTCCAGCAGCCGCCGCAGCGTGTGCAGCTGGCCGAGGTCGAAGATCTCGTACTCCGGCATGATCCCGCGCTCCTGCATGCGGGTGTGCAGGTCCACGATGAAGTCCCACCGGTTCAGGAACACGGCGTCGCCGAAGTTGACCGTGCCCATGGTCAGCGACGCGGTCTCGGGGCGTACCTCCAGCACGGCCCGCCGTGCGTCCTCCGGGTCGGTGACCGCGCCACCGGTGGAGAGCTGCACGATCAGGTCCGTCTCGGCGCGCAGTGCGGCCACGGTCTCCCGCAGCAGGCCCAGGTCGAGCGTGGGCTCGCCCTGGCCGTCCCGGATGTGCACGTGGATCATCGCGGCGCCGAGCGCGACGCACTCCTTGGCCGTGGTCAGCAGCTCGTCCAGCGTGACCGGCAGCGCGGGCACGTCCGCCTTGCGGGACTCCGCGCCGGTCGGGGCCACGGTGATCAGCGTGCCGCCGACCTTCCGGTACTCCGCCGCGCCTTTCACAGACTGACCGTCGGGTCGATCGCGGCCGCGGCCTCGCCCACCCGCAGCGGTGCGTCGTCCGGCGTGTTGCGCTTCAGCACGGCCAGCGCGATCGTGCCCAGCTCGTGGTGGCGCACGGCGGTGCCGACGAAGCCGATCTGCTTACCGGCCTCGTTCGTCACCGGGGCGTGCACGGGCGGCGGCGTGTCCGAGCTGATGCCGTCCAGGTGGAGCAGCACCAGGCGCCGGGGCGGCTTGCCCAGGTTGTGCACGCGGGCCACGGTCTCCTGACCGCGGTAGCAGCCCTTGTCCAGGTGGACCGCGGGCTCGATCAGCCCGACCTCGCTCGGCAGCGTCCGGTGGTCGGTCTCGAAACCGGCCCGCGGCAGGCCGGCCGCCACCCGCAGCGCCTCATAGGCCCACAGACCAGCCGGGGGTACGCCGAGCGCGCTCACCAGCGCGGCCACGCCCTCGCGCGGCACCACCAGGTCGTAGCCCAGACGGCCGGCCCGGACGAAGCCCCCGGAGGGGAGCGGGCGCACCGCGTACCCACTGGTGGGTTGGGGTTTCAAGGCTCCACTGGGGAACTTGGGGCCGGGGACGGGCTGCACGGACGGCGACGGCAGATCCGTGATGCCGAGCCGGGCCAGTGCCTCCGCGGCCCGCGGTCCGACCAGCGACAGCACGGCGTGCCCGGCGGTCGCGTCGCGCGGCTCGACCCGGGTCATGAAGACCATCTTGGTCAGGAACGTGAGCAGGTCCGCGGTGGAGGCGGGCTCGGTGTCCAGCCAGACCGTGTCGCCGGTCTCCGCGACGCCCGCGTGGTGCTCGACGTGGCCGTGCGGGGAGAGGATCAGCAGCTCGGTGCCCTGACCGTCGTGCAGGTCGGCCAGGTGCTGCGTGGAGATCGAGTGCAGCCAGCTCGCGCGCTCGACGCCGGGCACGGCCAGCACACCGCGGTGCGAGCGGTCCACGATGCCGGCCTCGGTGTCGAGCGTCCGCTGCTCCCGGGACGGGTCGCCGTAGTGCGCGGCCACGTCGGTGAAACCCTGCGCGTCCGGGACCGAGTCGTCCAGCTCCCGGATTCCGACCGCGCCCGGCACGTTCAGCATTACTTCCCCCTGTGTGCCGCGTGACCCGCGGCGTCGCCGCAATCGGCGCACGTGCCGAAGAGGGCCACGTGTCCGACGTCCACGGTGAATCCTTTCTCGCGCGCGAGCTCATCGGCCAGCGGCGCCATCAGCATGGGGTCCATCTCACTCACCGCGCCGCAGTGCCGGCAGACGAGATGGATGTGCTGATCGTGGCCGGCCGGATGGTACGTCGGGGAGCCGTGCGACAGGTGCGTGTGCCGCACCAGCCCGAGCTCCTCGAGCAGCTCCAGCGTGCGGTAGACCGTGGTGATGTTGACCCCGGCGGCGACCTCGCGGACCGCGTTGTGGATCTGCTCCGGCGTGGCGTGCGCCAGCTCGTGGACAGCCTGCAGCACCAGCTGCCGCTGCGGCGTCAGCCGCAGTCCACGCTCACGCAGGATCTCGGCCAGCGATGATTCGGACACCGCCCGAGCATACGTGCCGCACCGGGCGGACGCCCCACGCGAAGCGGCCACGACTCCGTGAGGCACGGGCGACCAGAGGTGGCGACACTCCCCCAGGGAGATTTTGACACCGCCGGGAGCCGCGCCGAGCCGGAGGAACGAAGCGACGACCTTCAGTAGACCAGCGCTTGAGCGCCCTCGGTCAGGGACTCCTCGACGAAGACCGCGGCGCCGGCGATGCGGAGGCCCTCGATCACGTCCTCGGTGCCGATGTCCCGGCGCGCGGCGCACTGCGTGCAGAGCGTCACCCGGCCGCCGGCCAGCACGGCGTCGAGCAGGTCGGGCAGCGGCGCGGAGTGCGGGAGCCGGAACTCGGCGGCCCGGCCCGGCAGCGCGAACCACGCTGACTCGCCGGTCAGCCAGAGCGAGACGTCGACGCCGGCCGCGACCGCGGTGGCGGCGACCGTGAAGGCCTGGGCGCAGCGTTCCGGGGAGTCCGCGCCGGCGGTCACCTTGATGACGAGAGATCGGGCCATGACGGTCAGCATAGGATGGTCCGGTCATGGTTACGGAGATCGGGTTTGTCAGCCTGCTGGTGGCGGGCTTCGGTGCGCTCGCGGGCGGGCTCGTCTATCTCGCAGTTCGCATATCAAGGGGACGCTGGTGACATCGCCGGACAAGACGTCGGAAAACCCGCTGCTCCCGCCGTGGGCCTCGCTCGCGCCGGTGGAGTACGCGTACCCGTACGAGGAGACGCACAACCTGCGCAGCGGGCCCGACCTGCACCCGCACCTGCTCGGCCTGCTGCCCTACGTGGGCGTGTGGCGGGGTCGCGGCCAGGGCGGCTACCCGACGCTCGAGGGCGACGACTTCCACTTCGCGCAGGAGGTGCGGATCAGCCACGACGGCCGTCCGTTCCTGTCCTTCGAGTCACGTGCGTGGATCATCGACGAGGACGCGAAGCCGATCCGCCCGGCCGGCCGGGAGATCGGCTGGTGGCGCCCGGTGGTGGTGAACGACCGGATCACCGACGACGTCGAGGCGCTGATGACCAGCCCCACCGGCATCATGGAGATGTACCTGGGCAAGACCAAGGGCACCACCCAGCTCGAGCTGGTGACGGACCTGGTCGTGCGCACGTCCACCGCCAAGGAGGTGACCGCGGGGCACCGGCTCTTCGGCATCGTCGACGGCGCGCTGCTCTACGCGTACGACATGGCCGCCGAGGGCCTGCCGCTCACCCCGCACCTCTCCGCCCGCCTGCTCCGCGTCGCCGGCTGACGCCCTGATGGGCGTCGTTCACGTCGTCCTGACGACGTGAACGACGCCTGGATCACGCGCTAGCCGCAGGAGGTGGTGGCGGCGACCTCGACCTCGCCGTCGGTGACCTCCACCGCGACACCCTCCGCGCCGGTCAGGTGAAAGGCGAACCGGTCGTCCTCGTCGACCAGCACCCGGTCCGCGCGCCCGGTCAGCGTCTCCGCGAGCACCGGCGCCCGCGCCGCGGGCCCGGCCACGATCGTCGTGGTGAGCGTGCCACCGCCGGGGCAGGCCAGCACGGACGCGCTCTGCCGGGCGCCCTGTGCGCCGAGCGAGGCCAGCACGCCTTCCGCGAGACCGGCGGACGCCGGATCCGGCCGCTGCTCCTCGATCGCCGGCAGCTCGCCCTCGACCGGCCGGCAGCCCGTGGTCAGCGCGATCCGCAGCACGCCGGGCTCCTCGACCACGCCGCGCAGCCCGATGAACTCGCCCGCGTCGACCCGGAACGAGTCCTTGCCCAGCCAGATCCGGAACCCGTGCGGCAGCGCGTCGTCGCCGGCCATCCAGTCGACCAGCGCGGTGCTGTCCTCCGGCGCGAGGTAGACGGTGGCGCGCCGGGTCAGCTCCGCACCGTCCCGTGCGCTGGTCACCCGGCAGCCGGGCTCGATGCGCGGCGCGCCGAACGAGATCACCGGTCGCGGCCCGCCGTTGCCGGGACCCGCGGCCGCGCGTGCCAGCACCGCGGCGAACGCGGACTCCGCCACCGGCATCGCCTGCTCCAGCGTGCGCTGGTCGCGGACGGTCGCGTCGTCCGTGCGGTACGAGTAGTACGCCAGCCCGGCGATCACCAGCGCCCACGCGGTCACCGCCGCCGGAAACACGCCCCGGCGTCGCCACCACGGGGAAACCTGGGCCTGCGTCACCCGGCCATGGTGTCAAAACAGCGCGAGCCGGTCCGCCTCGGGTGAGGCGGACCGGCTCGAAGCCGGCGAATCACTCGCCGACGGTCACCGAGAAATCGTTGAGGCCACGGTCGGCGGCGACGGTGCGGTCACCGTTGCCGTGCCGGGACAGCGCACGCAGCGTCCAGGAGCCCGGCGCCGCGAAGAAGCGGAACTGGCCCTGGGCGGACGTGACGACCTCGGCGGTGAACTCGCCGGTGGAGTCGAGCAGGCGCACGTACGCCCCCTGGACGGCCTCACCGTCGGATGAGGTCACCACGCCGGTGATCACGGTTTCCTTGGCCAGGTCGATGCCGGCCGGCAGCGGAGCCGACTGGTCGGGAGCGGCGCAGGACGCGTCGGTAACAGTGGTAACAGCGGTCATGGTGCTCACGCCTTTCCGGGCTCGTCGCCGAGGACCACGGGCACGCCGACGAGCGAGCCGTACTCGGTCCAGGAACCGTCGTAGTTCTTGACGTTCTGCTGCCCGAGCAGCTCCTTCAGCACGAACCAGGTGTGCGAGGAGCGCTCGCCGATCCGGCAGTACGCAATCGTGTCCTTGCCCTCGTCGAGCCCGGCGTCGCCGTAGATCTTGCGCAGCTCGTCGTCGGACTTGAACGTGCCGTCCTCGTTCGCCGCCTTGCTCCACGGGACGCTGACCGCGGTCGGGATGTGTCCGCCACGCAGCGCGGACTCCTGCGGGAGGTGCGCGGGGGCGAGCAGGCGGCCCGCGTACTCATCGGGGGAGCGCACGTCGACCAGGTTCTGCGTGCCGATCGCGGCCACGACCTCGTCGCGGAACGCGCGGAGCGTCAGGTCCTGGTCCTGGGCGACATACGTCGTGGCGGGACGGGAGACCTCGCCCTTGACCAGCGGGCGCGCGTCGAGCTCCCACTTCTTGCGGCCGCCGTCGATCAGCACGACGTCGCGGTGGCCGTAGAGCTTGAAGTACCAGTACGCGTACGCCGCGAACCAGTTGTTGTTGCCGCCGTAGAGCACGACCTTGTCGTCGTTGGAGACGCCGCGCGCGGACAGCAGCGCCTCGAACTGCTCCTTGTTGACGAAGTCGCGGCGGACCGCGTCCTGCAGGTCGGTCTTCCAGTTCAGCTTGATCGCGCCGGCGATGTGGCCGCCGTCGTAGGCCGTGGTGTCCTCGTCGACCTCGACGAAGACGACGCCGTCAGCGTCGATGTTCTTCTCGGCCCAGTCAGCCGAAACGAGTGCGGTGTCGCGACTCATCGAATCACTCCTTGTGAGGATTTGGTGGGTCGGATCAACGCGCGGATTTCCGGTGTGAGTCTGTGTCGCACCACGCGCGGGACCCTGTAGATGGAGGGTTCTCGTGTTCGTGCGACGGCGCCGGTGCCGGGCTCAGAGATTGGTGAGTGCCACGCGGTCGCGCCGCTCAGTCGAGCCGGCGCGCGGGCGTGGAGGCAGCCCCGCCGTCAGTGACAGCGGGGACAGAGGCAGGCGGCCACGCGGCACAGGTCGACCGCGCGCCTTTTGGTGAGCAGTGTGCCCATGCGAAGGACCCTACCAGCGAGTCCATGTCACGGACAGGGTCGACCACCATGCGGGAAGTGACCGACCCCACCATCGTGTCGTGTTACGCCTGGTTCAGCGGAACGTCCTTGGCCGTGGCGGTCACCTGAAGACCCTCGGCGGCCGCCTTGATCTCCGTGACCTGCAGGCCGAACGGCAGCGCGGGCAGCGCCACGTTCAGCGAGAGCTGCTCCGCGTAACCGCTGATCACGTTCCGGACGACCGGGTTGTCCGGCAGCCCGTCCGCGGTGAGCGTCTCGAAGCGGACCTGCACCTGGTTGTCCTGGACCGCGATGGCGGCGGTGCCGTTCAGCTCGAACGCCTGGCCGAGCACCTCGACCGGCAGCGTCGCCTGCAGCTTGCCGTCCCGCTCGGTCAGCGTGATGCCCTCCTGGCCGATCATGTCGGCGAGGCTGACGTAGTCGATGGTGCCGACGCCGGTCACGTTCGCCGCGACGATCTCGCCCTGGCCGGTGCGCAGCGTGTCGATCGGCGCGGACACGCCGGTGGCGTCGATGTCCAGCGTGGGGATCCGGACGACGTCGGACGCGCCGGGCACCGGGCCCTCCAGATCGCGAAGCACCACGGAAATCGCGTCGTAACGTCCGGCCAGCACCTGGGTGAGGAACGGGACACCGCCCACACCCACCTCGGCCGGCCGGGCGGTGAGGCCCTGCGCGGCCACCTGCTTGTCTATCTCCGCGCCGATGCGGTCCTCCGCGTAGCCGTGGGCCACGCGGTCCGCGATCACGACGGCCACGCCGAGAATCACCAGCAGGACGATGAGGACGACAAGGACCGCACGCCCCCGCCGGCGCCGTCGCGGCCGCTCGACCTCGTACTGCTCGGTCGGCTGCTCGTACACAGTCACCGTCGCCTCCCCAGCGCCTTGTGTCTCATGAGGTTTTCTACGGACCCGGATACCCAATGGGCTCAGGTGAGGAACATGACAGACATGAGGTACGTGGCCGGCGCGGCGAGCGCGAAACCACCCAGCGGGCCCTGCATGTGCCGCGCGATCCACATGGTCGGCGCGTCGCCGGCCAGCTGCCGCCCGGCCTCGGAGTAGTCGCTGGCCAGGTCCACCAGGCTGGCGGCACCGGCCGCGACCAGCCCGACGATCGCGGCGTTGCCCGGGTTGAAGCCGACCTGGTAGCTGCCGATCAGCGCGGCCACGCCGGTGCCGATCATGGTGCCGAGCACGACGCCCAGCCCGCCGCGCGGCACCTGCGGCTCCAGCCGCGGCCAGGCGAAGACGGAGTCGAGCGCGCGTGCCACCACCAGCGCCACGCCGGCCGCGCCGAGGCAGACCACGATCGCCTGGGTACCGGCCGGTCGCCGGGTCAGCACGATCAGCATCGCGAACGCGACCACGCCGAGCACGATGACGAGCGTGGAGAAGAACGACTCCCGGACCCGCACACGGTCCTGCCCGCGGAACAACTGGCCGACCAGGCCGATCAGGAAACCGCCGATCGCGACCCAGACCAGCGGCATCAGGCCGCCGACCTTCGGCAGGACGGCCGCGGCGTCCGCGGCCAGCGCCGTGCCCACGGCCACGCTCGCGACCAGCGGCAGCGCGGGCGGGCGCGTCGCCATGGTCCAGGCCAGGATGAAGAGCAGCTGCACACCCAGGACCACGGTGGCGTACGGCAGCCGCGCGCTCCCGGGCCCGGACGTCTGCGCGCCGAAGATCAGGCCGATCGCCAGCAGCGCGCCGAACCCGGCGATGGCCAGCGAGAGCAGCCTGCGGACCTCGACCGGCTCGATCGGCTCCTCGTCCTCCTCCGACTCCGCGGCACGGCGCGCATCACCCACCAGGCTCGGCGCCTTGGGGAAGAAACCGGCGTCCTTCGACGGTCCGGCCGGGCGGTCGTCATCGCTCGAGGAGGGGAACACGCCTGCGATCGTGCCAGATGCGTCCTAACCGCGCGCGAGGCGATCGATCGGAGTCGGCGGTGTGTGATTCCGATGTCAATACCGCGTCTGCCTGCTCACTCCTTGAACTCGTGGGAGCGCTTTTGTTTAACGATCGGCTAAGGTAAGGCCTTACCGCCCGTCAGCGACGCCGGGGCCGACGCCAGTTCGGGGTAGCCGGCCTGAGTGCTTGAGCTGCTACCGGTCACCTGCGCGGCCCCCGTGCCGCCAGGACGGAGGTCTGTGTGGAAATTCTGCTGCTGGTGACGGCACGCGCCGGTGAGCCGTCCGTCGTGCTTCCCGCTCTCGATCTGCTCCCCCACTCGGTGCGAACCGCTCCCCGCGATGTGCGCACCCTCGTCTCGGGCCCGAGCCCGGACGCCGTTCTCGTCGACGCTCGCTCGGAGCTCGCCGAGGCCCGCGCGACCTGCCGCATGCTGCACGCGACCGGCCTGGGCGTGCCGCTGGTCGCGGTCGTCACCGAGGCCGGCCTGATCGCGCTGAACGCGGACTGGGGCGTGGACGACGTCATCCTGGCCAGCGCCGGGCCCGCCGAGGTCGAGGCCCGGCTGCGGCTCGCGGTCGGCCGGCTGACGAATGCGACCGCCGGCGCCGGCGGTCTGATCCGGGCCGGCGAGCTCACGATCGACCCGGACACCTATGCGGCGAAGCTCAAGGGCCGCCCGCTCGACCTGACGTACAAGGAGTTCGAGCTGCTGAAGTTCCTGGCGCAGCACCCGGGCCGGGTCTTCACCCGCGACCAGCTGCTGCGCGAGGTCTGGGGCTACGACTACTTCGGTGGCACCCGCACGGTCGACGTGCACGTCCGGCGGCTGCGCGCCAAGCTCGGCTCGGAGTACGAGTCGATGATCGGCACGGTCCGCCAGGTGGGCTACAAGTTCGTGGTCCCGCCGAGCCGGCAGCTGCCGGAGTCGGAGCTGGCTCCTATCCCGGTGGGGTAACCCCTCCCCGAAATCGTCCGAGGGCTCGTCGGGCGCGGTGATCTACATCGCGTCCGGCGGGCCCTTCGTCGTGTGGCCGTGAGCTGCAATTTTGATAACGGGGGTATCACGGCAACAACTCAACGTGATCTCGGTTGACCGTATATATGCGATATTTCGGTCAGGAGTCACTCAGTTCACGAACCGGACAGCTGGACCTCAGACGCAGGCCATTTCCAGGGTCAGACCTGTTAAGCCCCAGTTCATTTACACCGGGCGTTACGGCTACCTGACCCTCCTAGCTTGCAATCAGCCGGTGAGATTCCGGCGGCCGGGACGCCATACCCGGCGAACCGTCCACTTGAAGGGAATTCCCAAGGTGAAGCTCCACCGGCAGGGCGCTCTCGCGTGCCTCGCGCTGACCACGGTTCTCGCGGCCAGCGCCTGCGGATCGGACAACACGGAGTCGGCCGCCCCCGGCGGTGGCGGCGCCTCGGCCCCGCCGGCCGCGAACTGCGCGACCGGCACGCTCAACGCTCAGGGCTCGTCCGCGCAGAAGAACGCGGTCGCTGAGTGGATCAAGGCCTACCAGACGGCGTGTGCCGGCTCGACCATCAACTACGAGGGCTCCGGCTCGGGCGCGGGCATCACCGCGTTCATCGCCGGCACCGCCGACTTCGCGGGTTCCGACTCGGCGCTGAAGGAAGACCAGCAGCCGAAGGCCGACCAGCGCTGCGCCGGCAACCCGGCGATCCACCTCCCGGCCGTCATCGGCCCGATCGCGATCGTCTTCAACCTCGACGGCGTCGACACGCTCAACCTGTCGCCCGCCACGATCGCCAAGATCTTCTCGGGCAAGGTCACCAAGTGGAACGCGCCGGAGATCGCCGCGGACAACGCCGGTGTGACCCTCCCGGACACCACCATCAACCCGGTGCACCGCTCGGACGAGTCCGGCACCACGGAGAACTTCACCAAGTACCTGGCGAAGGTCGCCGAGGCTGACTGGACCTACGACGCCGCCAAGACCTGGCCGTCCGCCATCACCGGTGGCACCGGCCAGAAGGGTTCGGACGGCATCGCGACCTCGGTCAAGGGTGCGGCCGGCTCCATCGGCTACGTCGAGATGTCCTTCGCCGAGAACTCCGACCTCAACACCGCCAAGGTGAAGAACGGCGCCGGCGAGTACACCGAGCTGACCGCCGAGGCGGCCGGCAAGACCATCGAGGGCGCCAAGGTCACCGGCACCGGCAACGACCTCAAGATGTCGGTCGACTACGCCACCACCACCGCGGGGGCGTACCCGATCGTGCTGGTCACCTACGAGATCGCCTGCTCCGCCGGCAACTCCGCCGACAAGCTCGCGCTGATCAAGGGCTTCCTCGGCTACGCGGCCAGCACCACCGGCCAGGCCACGCTCCTCGAGCTGGGCTACGCCCCGCTGCCGGAGTCGGTCCGCGCCAAGGTCGAGACCGCGGTCGCCGCGATCGCCTGACGGTAGACAACCCCCCGATTCGAACGCCTAAGACGGAGCGCGCAGATGGGTGACACCCCACCCCGCTCGGTCGACGCCAGCGCCGGCGGTCCGGGTGCGCACAGCACCCGGGCCGCCGGCGCCGCGGCGTCTTCCGATGGTCCTACCGACAACAACGGCCGGGGCGGTGGCAGCTCTCTGCCGCGGGCCAAGGCCTTCGGCGCCGAGCCGGCCTTCCGGGGCCTGACGCAGGCCTCCGGCATCATGGTCCTGGTCATCATCGTCGCGATCGCGGTCTTCCTGATCTCCGAGGCGATCCCGGCCCTCCGGGCCAACCAGGAGAACTTCTTCACGTTCAACGAGTGGCACGCGCAGAGCTCGGACCCGCGGTTCGGCATCGCGGCCATCGTGTTCGGCACGGTCCTGTCCGCGGTCATCGCGCTGGTCGTGGCCGTCCCGATCGCGCTCGGCATCGCGCTCTTCCTGTCGCACTACGCGCACCGGCGGATCGCGACCTGGCTCGGCTTCGTCATCGACCTGCTCGCGGCCGTACCCTCGGTGGTCTTCGGTCTGTGGGGTCGTTCGGTCTTCATCGAGCCGGTGCGGGACTTCTCCGTGTGGCTCAACCACTACTTCAGCTGGATCCCGCTGTTCGGTGGCAACGGCCCGTTCGGCAACTCGATCCTGCTCGGCTCGCTGGTGCTGGCGATCATGGTGCTGCCGATCGTCACCTCGCTCTCCCGCGAGGTGTTCATGCAGACGCCGAAGCAGAACGAGGAGGCCGCGCTCGCGCTCGGCGCCACCAAGTGGGAGATGGTCCGCACCGCGGTCCTGCCCTACGGCCGCCCCGGCGTGATCGCCGCCGTGATGCTCGGCCTCGGCCGCGCGCTCGGCGAGACGATCGCGCTGGCCATGACGCTCGGCTCGTCGTTCATCATCACGGCGAACGTGATCCAGAACGGCGGCGTCACCATCGCCTCCAACATCGCCAACGGTTTCGGTGAGGCCGACGACATCGGGCGCGGCGCGCTCATCGCCTCCGGCCTGGTCCTCTTCACCATCACCCTGGTGGTCAACATGATCGCTCGCGTGATCATCTACCGCCGCCGCGAGTTCACGGATGTGGCCGCATGACGCTCCTCGCCCCGGAACAGGACGTGACGGCCGGCAGCCTGCACACCAAGCGGCTGCCCGCCTGGGCCGCGCTCGCGACCGCGGTCGTGGCGCTGGCGCTCTCCGCCGCGCTGGTGCTCGGCACCGGCATCGGCAACTGGGTGCTGGTCGTGGTGCTCGGCGCCGTGCTCTACCTGATCGGC
Organism: Catenuloplanes japonicus; assembly: GCF_000717135.1. Taxonomy (GTDB): domain Bacteria; phylum Actinomycetota; class Actinomycetes; order Mycobacteriales; family Micromonosporaceae; genus Catenuloplanes; species Catenuloplanes japonicus. The sequence goes on along the minus strand of NZ_JNXY01000019.1, from coordinate 5,438 downwards.
TTCTGGCTCGCGGCGAACGCGGTGGAGGGCCCCCGGTCCGCGCGCAACCGCACCTGGAGCGCGCTCATCCACTCCGCGTGCGTGCTGGCGATCCTGCCGCTCGCGTCGGTGACCTGGACGCTGATCTCGAACGGCATCAACCGGCTCGACGGGAACTTCTTCCTCACGTCGATGAACAACATCGGCGCCCGCGACGCGAACGGTGGCGCCTACCACGCCATCGTCGGCACGCTGGAGCAGGTCGGCATCGCCGCGCTGATCACCATCCCGCTCGGCGTGCTCGGCGCGATCTACCTGGTCGAGTACGGCCGGGGCAAGCTGTCCCTGGCGATCCGGTTCTTCGTCGACGTCATGACCGGCATCCCGTCCATCGTGGCCGGCCTGTTCGTGCTCGCGTTCTGGGTGCTGATCGTCTCGCCGCTGTTCAACAACGGTCAGCCGCAGTACTCCGGCTTCGCGGCCGCGCTCGCACTGAGCGTGCTGATGCTGCCGACGATCGTCCGCTCCACCGAGGAGATGCTCCGGCTGGTGCCGGCGCCGCTGCGCGAGGGTGCGTACGCGCTGGGCGTGCCGAAGTGGAAGACGATCCTGCGCATCGTCATCCCGACCGCGCTCCCCGGCATCGTCACCGGCATCATGCTGTCGATCGCCCGCGCCGCCGGTGAGACCGCGCCGGTGCTGCTGGTCGCCGGCGGTACCGCGGCGATCAACTTCAACCCGTTCGAGAACAACCAGTCGTCGCTCTCGCTGTTCGTGTTCAGCCAGGCCACCGACTCGTCGCGGTTCTCTCCGGACCGCGCCTGGACGGCGGCGCTCACCCTGGTGGCGCTGGTCCTCATCCTGACCATCGCCGCAAAGCTGCTCGCCCGCCGCAACCGGCTGACCCGCTGAAGCACCCCCGAGGAGAAACGACCATGGCAAAGCGCGTCGAGGCGACGAACGTCAACGCCTACTACGGCTCTTTCAAGGCCATCGAGGACGTCAACATCGTCGTCGAGCCGAAGACCGTCACCGCGCTCATCGGCCCGTCCGGGTGCGGCAAGTCCACGTTCCTCCGGTCGATCAACCGGATGCACGAGGTCCTGCCGAACGCGCGGGTCGAGGGCACGCTGACGCTCGACCAGGAGAACATCTACGACAAGCACGTGGACGTCACCGCCGTCCGCCGCCTGATCGGCATGGTGTTCCAGCGGCCGAACCCGTTCCCCACGATGTCGATCTTCGACAACGTGGTGGCCGGCCTGAAGCTGAACGGCGTCAACAAGAAGGCGGTGCTGCAGGAGGCCGCGGAGAAGTCGCTGCGCTCGGCGAACCTGTGGGACGAGGTCAAGGACCGGCTGGACAAGCCGGGCGCGGGCCTCTCCGGCGGTCAGCAGCAGCGGCTCTGCATCGCCCGCACCATCGCGGTCGAGCCGCAGGTCGTGCTGATGGACGAGCCGTGTTCCGCGCTCGACCCGATCTCGACGCTGGCGATCGAGGACCTGATCTTCAAGCTGAAGGACCGGTTCACGATCATCATCGTCACGCACAACATGCAGCAGGCGGCCCGCGTCTCGGACCGCACCGCGTTCTTCTCGATCGAGCGCACCGGTGACCCGGGCCGCCTCATCGAGTACGACGACACCCAGAAGATCTTCTCGAACCCGAGCGTCAAGAAGACCGAGGACTACATCACCGGCCGCTTCGGCTGAGCCGAACAGCCAGCACTGCGGCTGAGTCCTGGTCAAGCTCACAATGCCGCGGGGGTACGCGTACCCCCGCGGCATGTGTTTCTCAGAGCCCGTTGTTGCGGATGACCTCGGAGTAGAAGCGCGCGCTGTCCTTCGGGATGCGGCGCTGCGTGTCGTAGTCCACGTAGACCACGCCGAAGCGCTTGTTGTAGCCCTCGGCCCATTCGTAGTTGTCCATCAGCGACCACACGAAGTACCCGCGCAGGTCCACGCCGCGCGCGATCGCGTCGTGGCAGGCGCGCAGGTGGCCGTCCAGGTAGGCGACGCGGTCCGCGTCCGGCACCCGGTCGCCGGTCTCGTCCGGCCCGGTCGGGTACGCCGCGCCGTTCTCCGTGATCATCAGCGTGGTGCCCGGGTAGTCCGTGTGGATGCGCTCCAGCAGCCGGGTCAGCGCGGCCGGCTCGATCGCCCAGCCCATGTCCGTGACCGGGCCGGCCGGCGGCAGGAACTCGATGCCCTCGGTCCCGGGCGCGGTCGGATTGCCCTCGATGCCCGGCTTCGACCGCACGTAGGACGGCGAGTAGTAGTTGATGCCCAGCACGTCGATCGGCTGCCCGATGATCGTCTCGTCGCCGGTCCGCAGCCAGTTCAGGTCCGAGAACCGGCGGATGTGCCGCAGCACGTCGTCCGGGTAGGAGCCGCGCAGGATCGGGTCGAAGAAGATCCGGTTCTGCAGGCCGTCGACCAGGTGGGCGGCGGCCACGTCCGCCTCGCTGTCCGGGTCGGCGGGGGAGACCGCGGCCGGGTTGAGCGTGATGCCCAGCTGCCGCACGCCCGCGTCACGCAGCGCCTCGGTGGCCAGGCCGTGGCCGAGCAGCAGATGGTGGACGGCCTTGAACGCGGACTCCGGGTCCTGGATGCCGGGCGCGTGCACGCCGGACGCGTAGCCCAGGTAGGCGGAGCACCAGGGCTCGTTCAGCGTGGTCCAGGTCTCGACCCGGTCGCCGAGCCGCTTGTGCACCGCGAGCGCGTAGTCCGCGAACGCGTAGGACGTGTCCCGGGAGGTCCAGCCGCCGCGGTCCTCCAGCGACTGCGGCAGGTCCCAGTGGTAGAGCGTGACGACGGGGGTGATCCCCTTGCCACGCAGCTCGTCCACGAGACGGTCGTAGAAGTCGAGGCCGGCCGGGTTGACCGGGCCGGTGCCGTCCGGCCGGATGCGCGGCCACGCGATGGAGAACCGGTACGCCTGCAGCCCGAGGTCCGCCATCATGGCCACGTCGTCGCGGTACCGGTGGTAGTGGTCGCAGGCGACGTCGCCGGTGTGCCCGGCGTGCACCTTGCCGGGCGTGCGGCTGAACGTGTCCCAGATCGAGGGCCCGCGCCCGTCCTCACGGGCGGCGCCCTCGATCTGGTAGGAGGCCGTTGCGGAGCCCCAGAGGAATCCCTCCGGGAACGTCACGCTCTGTGTTGAGGGGTTAGTCACGTCGCCATTATCACTCCCGGATCATGACGACGGGCGTCCTCAGCCGACCCGCAGGCCGTCCAGGAGAGAACGCTCTCCCGTGATCTCCAGCGAGTCGAACCCGATCCGCCCCCAGAACGCCAGCAGCAGATCGCTGGCCGGCCCGGTGGCGAGCACGCGCGCGTGATGATCGTCCGAGTCGAGGATCGTGTCCGTGTCCAGCAGCGCCAGCCCCTCGCCCCGCAGCCGGACGAACCACTCGTGCTCCAGGTCGGAGGCGACCAGGTGGATCACGCCGTACTTGTCCCGCGGCCCGGCGCCACGCCCGGCCGGGAGCAGCGTGTCGAGCAGCTCCGCGATGCCGTCGGCCGCGAGTTTCGCCTCGATCGGCTCGGTCAGCCCGATCGTCATCTGCGCGTCCCACCGGTGTATCGCGGTGTGATGCGCGGCCCGGCGCAGCCAGAACGCGGCCTTCTTCGGCGCCGGCATCGGGTTCCACGCCGGCAGATCCTCCTCCACCCCCTCCAGCGTCGCGAGCACGGCGGCGAACCGCTGCTCCCACCACGCCCTCGGGTCCACGCCGGCCGGGACCGTGGTCTCCGGCCGGACGTGCTCGGGCGCGGTCGTCACACCGCGCGTCACGTGTGTGCCTATCCAGTCGTAGAAGCCGCCCAGATGTCCGATGAGGTCCGTCACGGTCCACTCCGGACACGTGGGAACGGGCGCGCCCGGCGCCTGTTCCGTGAGGGCCGCGCCGAACGCGGGGCCCTCGGCGCGCAGCGCGCCGATCCAGAAGTCTTTCGTGGCATGCAGCTTCGTCATGACGTTCCTCCCACGCGGCCGCCCAGTCCGCTCGTCCCCAGCCTAGGGTTAGGGGCGTGCACGACGTTAGCGCTGAAATGTCCACCGTCGCAGGGTCGACAGTCCCCAGTTCGCTCGCTCCGCACACCACGTTGCGGCTCGGCGGGTCCGCCAAACGGCTGGTTTCAGCCGAAAATGCGGATGAACTGGTGGATTTGACGAAGGCTGCGAGTCGTTCGGGTGACCCCGTCCTGCTGCTGGCCGGCGGCAGCAACGTGGTCATCGGAGACGCCGGGTTCGCCGGCACCGCGATCCTGGTGCGCAGCCGGGGCGTGGAGGTGATCAGTCGCCGCCCGGACCAGTTGATCGTCCGGGTCCAGGCCGGCCACCCCTGGGACGAGTTCGTGGCCGAGACGGTCGAGTCCGGGTGGTCCGGCGTCGAGTGCCTCTCCGGCATCCCCGGCTCGTCCGGCGCCACCCCGATCCAGAACGTGGGGGCGTACGGGCAGGACGTCTCCGAGACGATCTCGTCCGTCACGGTCTACGACCGGGCGGAGGGCGTCGTGCTGGACATGCCGGCCGCGGACTGCGGCTTCGGCTACCGGGCCAGCATCTTCAAGCACAACGAGCGGTTCGTGGTGCTCTCCGTCGACTTCCGGCTGCGCCCCGCCACCCAGTCCGGCCCGGTGCGCTACGCGGAGCTGGCCCGCACGCTCGGCGTGGCCCAGGGCGACCGGGTGCCGCTGGCCGCCGCGCGCGAGTCCGTGCTGACGCTGCGCGCCGGCAAGGGCATGGTGCTGGACTCCGAGGATCGGGACACCTGGTCCGTCGGGTCGTTCTTCACCAACCCGGTGCTGGACGCCGCGGCCTGGGAGCATCTGCGCGCCGTGACCACCGGGATCGGCGAGCCGCCCGGCTGGCCGGCCGACGGCGGCGTGGTCAAGGTCAGCGCGGCGTGGCTGATCGACCGGGCCGGCTTCGGCAAGGGGCACCCCGGCGCCGACGTGCCGGTGAGCATCTCCACCAAGCACACGCTGGCGCTCACCAACCGCGGCTCCGGCACCACGGAGCAGCTGCTCACGCTGGCCCGCGAGATCCGCGACGGCGTCCGCGACCGCTTCGGCGTGGTGCCGCCGAACTCCTGGGTCCAGTAGATGGTGCCCTTGGCGTCGCGGGCGACGCCGACGCCGATCTTGACGGCCTTGCAGTTGAGGATGTTCTTGCGGTGCCCGGGGCTGTTCATCCACCCGGTCATCACGCCGGTGGTGTCGGCGTAGCCCCAGGCGATGTTCTCGCCGACGGCCGGGGCGTAACCGGCGGCCTTGACTCGCGCGGTGAAGGTGCTGCCGTTGCGGCCGGTGTGGGAGAAGTAGTCGAACTTCGCCATGTCACTGGAGTGACCACGCGCGGCCTTCGTCAGCGCCGGCGACACGATGAGGGCCTTGCAGCCGTTCTTGACCCGCTCGATGTTGGTCTGTGCGACGACCTGGGTCTCCAGCGTCGTG
>NZ_JNXY01000018.1 GCF_000717135.1 Catenuloplanes japonicus | reverse complement strand
CCTGGTGGACCGGACACCACCTCACCCCACAACACACCACCCACCTCGCACGCCTCGAACACACCCCATAACCATCAATAGGCAACAGAGTCGGGAGCATGCGGGCCGCAAGCACGCTGGAAGTGGGAAATCTGCTTCTGAAGCTTTGGGGCCTGGTTTTTGCTCCGGCGCGTGGCGGACCCGTCAGCGGTAGGGCTTGGAGCCGACCGTGATGAGCTGCTGCGTTGCCCGGGAGAGCGCGACGTAGAGCGTGCGGACGCCGGACTCGGAGTCGGTGCGGATCTCCTCGGGCTCGACGAGGACGACACCGTCGTACTCCATGCCCTTGGCCTGGAGGCTGGTGACCACCTGGACCCGGGCGTCCGCAAGCGACGCGACCCAGCCGGCGATCTCGGCGCGGCGCGGCACCGGGGTGATCACGCCGACCGTGCCCTCGACCTGCTTCAACAGCTCGGCGGCGGACTCGCGAACGGTGTCGGCCAGCGCCGCGACTCCGACGGTGCGCTCGATCGGGGCGACGCCGGTGGAGCGGACCGCGGTCGGCAGCGCCTCGTCCGGGAACGCGCGCCGGATCACGTCGGCCGCGACCTCGAAGATCTCGCGCGAGTTCCGGTAGTTGGTGCTGAGCGTGAACTCGTGCCGCTTCTTGCCGCCGAGCGCCTGCTCCCGGGCCTGGGCCAGCTCCGCGGGGTTGCCGGTCCAGGCGGCCTGCAGCGGGTCGCCGACGATGGTCCAGGACGCGATCGCGGCGCGGCGGCCCAGCATGCGCCACTGCATCGGCGACACGTCCTGCGCCTCGTCGACCATCACGTGCGCGTAGTCCCGGTAGTCCTCCGGGCGCTCGGTGGCGGCGGCGCGCGCGGCCTGCTGACGGTCCGCGTACGTGGTGACCTCCTGCACGCCACCGCCGGCGTGGAACGTGTTCCGGTTGCGCTGCTGCGGCTTGCGAGGCTGGCCGAGCAGCGCGTCCAGCTCGTCGAGCAGCGCCACGTCCGCGATGGTGGGGCCCTCCGCGGCCAGCGTCGAGAACGCGTCCCGGAGGAGCTTGATCTCGTTGTTGGAGAGGATGCCGTGCGCGTACCGCCGGAGGCGCTCGGGATCGGCCAGCCAGTCCAGCACCCGGCTCGGGCGCAGCTGCGGCCACCAGCCACGCAGGAAGTCCCGGAAGTCCTCGCGCTCGGTCAGCTCGGCCTCGAACTCCGGCCGCGGCGGCAGCGTGGACACGCGCTGGCGCTGCGCCTGCGACCAGAGCGCCTGGAAGATGTTGTCGAACCCGGCACGGCGCGACTCGTTGCGGCGCGCGCCGCGGGGGAGTGCACGCTCCCGGGCGCGGTGGAGGTCCTCCGCGGTCAGCCGCAGCAGCGTGCCGCGGTAGAGCAGGCGCAGCTCGGTCGGGCCGAACGGCACCGCGTCGTGCGTCGCGCGCTCCAGCACCTTGCGCATCCGCAGCGAGCCCTTGACGGCCGCGACCGGTGCCGGGTCGACCCGCACCGCGTTCAGCCCCGGGATGAGCGAGCCGAGCGAGTGCAGCGTGGCCGAGTCCTCGCCGAGCGACGGCAGCACGGTCGCGATGTAGTTGACGAACACGCCGGACGGGCCGACCACCAGGATGCCGCCGCCGGCGAACCGGCTGCGGTCCGAGTAGAGCAGATAGGCGGCCCGGTGCAGCGCCACCGCGGTCTTGCCGGTGCCGGGGCCGCCGGACACGATGGTCACGCCGGTCGCGGGCGCGCGGATCGCCTCGTCCTGCTCCTGCTGGATGGTGGCGACGATGTCCTTCATGCCGGAACCGGTCGCGCGGCCCAGGCTCGCCATCAGCGCGCCGTCGCCGACCACGTGCATGTCGTCCGGCGCGGACTCCGGGTCGAGCAGGTCGTCCTCGATACCGGTCACGCGCTCGCCGGCCGACCGGATCATGCGCCGGCGGACCACGTCCCGTGTGTCCTTCGCGGTGGCCTGGTAGAACGCGGCCGCGGCCGGGGCACGCCAGTCGACGACCAGCGACTCGGACCCCTCGCCGCGGATGCCGAGCCGGCCCACGTAGTAGAGCTGGCCGGTCTTCAGGTCGAGCCGGCCGAAGACCAGGCCCTCGTGCTCGGAGTCGAGCGCCCGCCGCCGCCGCGCCGCGTGGAACACCATCGCGTCGCGCTCGACGAGCGCGCCGAAGTTGCCGACGCGGGCGAGCCCGTAGCCGGCCTTCTCGGCCTTCGCCGCCTCGTCGCGCAGCTCCGCCAGCCGGGCGTAGACGACGTCCACGTGGCGCTGCTCGATGGCGATCTCTTGTTGCAGGATATTGGCGTCGGTCACCGGGTCTTGTGCTCCTGAGCTTTGGGTGCGGCCATCGAACCTACCCCCCGGCCCGTGCGCGTGTCGACGCGTCGTCCTACCGGCCGGTAGCCAGGCCGTGCCGTACGCAAACCTCGATCCTAGCTTTCCGGCCCCGCGCCCGGGATCGGCTCTGCTCAGGCCGCCTGCGCGCCGCCGGGGGAGCGACGCCGCGAGGTGCCGCGGGAACGCCGCCCCGGCGCGTGCAACGGCGTGCTCGCGGCCGCCCGCAGCACCACCGTGGCCAGCGCGGATGCCACCTCGGACGGCCGTTCCAGCATCAGCATGTGGCCGGCGCCGGGGCAGCGGGTCAGCTCGGTGCCGGGCAGCGCGTCCGCGATCGCCTCCGCACAGGCCGGCGGCGTCAGCCGATCGTGGCTGCCGACCAGCACCGCGGACGGCACGTCGCCGAGCGTGGCGAGCGTCTCCAGCCGCTGCTGCGTGCCGATCGACGTGCGGAAACCCCCGATCGAGCGCAGCGAGCACCGGCCCACGCCGGAGAGCGTGAGCCGCAGGTCGGAGCTGTCGCAGCGGTCGCCGTAGAGCAGCCAGCGGACGCCGGGCCCGAGCACGGGCAGCACGGCGCGGTGCGGGTGCCAGACGCCGCAGCGCGCGAGCACGCCGGCGCCGGTCGTCTCCGCCAGCCGGAGCAGCGTGGCGAGCGGGCTGGGCAGGCCGTAGTGGGTGCGGGAGGTGCCCTCGGCGGACGTGGAGACCAGCACCAGACCGGCGATCCGGGCCGCGAAGTGTTCCGGGTGGCGGTGCGCGTACTCCATCACGGTCATGCCACCCATGGAGTGGCCGCAGAGCACGATCCGGCCGGTCGGGACCAGCTCGTCGAGCACGTGGCGGAGGTCGTCGCCGAGCTGTCCGAGGGTGGCGCAGTCGAGCGGCGTGGCGCCGGACCGGCCGTGGCCGCGCGCGTCGTAGGCGACGATCCGGGCCGGGACGCCGCCGGTGGCCGCCAGCACGCGGTGCCAGCTGCGGACGTCGAGCGTCCAGCCGTGCAGCAGGACGACGGTGAGCGGCGCCTCCGGGTCTCCGCCGGTCTCCGCGTGCAGCCGGACACCGTCGGGAAGGAGCACCTCCGCGCTGGTGGGGAGGGTCTGGCGCTGCGACATGGGCACCTCCGCGATGATCGCCGCGGCCCACCACATACCCGCGGGTAACAATCATCACGCGCCCGGACGTAAATTTCCAGGAGGTAAACACGAAGGGCCGGCGCCGATGACGGCGCCGGCCCTTCGTCGGAGGCTTCTAGCCCTCGAAGATGCCCGCGTCGACGAGCTTCTTCTCGGTGGCGGCCCAGTTGTCCTGCGGGTGCGCCTCGTTCAGCGCGGCCAGCTCGGCACGGATCTTGGCGCCGTGACCCGCGGCGGCAAGCACCCGGATCTCCTCGACGAACGCGTCCGAGCTGGTGCTCAGGTGCGTGGTCTTGGCGTTGGTCAGGTTGCGCACGTAAACGTGCTTGCCCTTGTTGAGCGGGATCAGGTACTTGAACTCGCCCAGCACGCTCAGGGCGGCACCCTGTGCCTGTCCAGCGCGGACTGATGCGCGCGCGGTCTTTGAGGTGTTGCTCGCCACGGAGGTACTCCTTGAACGACATTCCGAAAGAAGAGAAGGCGACCACAGTCGCCCTCAAGAGAGCTTACACCAGGCATGTCGTACGCAGAAAAAGGCCCGTTCCGCGCAATAGAGTTGCCCGATTCGCTGGCGCACCATCTGTCACAGACGGCATCATGAAACCCGGCTGACCGCTCTAGATCGAGGTCGTAGGGGAAGACGCACCTCGTGTCTTCGGGAGGTCACCGTGCCAACGCGTGGCGTCATATACGTCCACTCGACCCCACTCGCCGTGTGCCCGCACGTCGAGTGGGCGATCGCGCGCGTCCTCACCGCGCCGGTCAAGCTGCATTGGTCCGCGCAGCCCGTCGACCCCGGCGCCCGCCGGGCGGAGTCGGGGTGGAGCGGGCGGCCAGGCACCGGGGCAGAGCTCGCGGCTGCCCTCCGGCAGTGGCCCATGATCCGATTCGAGATCACGGAGGAGCCCAGCCCGGGGGTCGACGGCGAGCGCTTCATGTACGTGCCCGGTCGAGGGCTGTTCCGCGCGACCTGCGGCGCCGCCGGCGACATCCAGCTGGGTGAGGACCGTCTGCGGGCGATCATGTCCTCGGCGCGCGGCCCCGAGGCGCTGTCGCACGCGCTCGACAAGGCGATGGGCACCCAGTGGGACATGGAGCTGGAGCCGTACCGGTACGCCGGGGACGGCGCGCCGAACATGCTTTTGACCCGCGTCGGGTGATTCGAGTGATATAGGAATTCTCTTCATGCAGCTCAGGGCCGGACCGTCCGCACGACGGTCCGGTGCCGGGTTGCCTGATTCCGGCACGCCTGGTCGAATGGCGCGCGTGCCGGACAACCCCTACAGCGTCCGCCGGTCCCGCCGGTGGCGCACGCTCGCCGTACCCACGCTGCTGCTGACGCTCGCCGTGACGGGGTGTGGCACCGAGCCCCCGGCGGGCACGGAGGCGCCGGACCCCACCGGGACGCCGCTGACCGTGCCGTCGGTCGCGCCCGACCCCGCGCTGCAGGCGAAGGCGCTGGTCGCCACGCTGAAGGACGAGGACCTGGTCGGGCAGGTGCTGATGCCGTATGCGTACGGCGCGTCCGCCACCGACGTCTCCGGCGGCTCGAAGGCCGGCAACCAGGGCCTCGCGGACGTGGACACCCCGGCCCAGATGGTGGAGAAGTACCGGCTCGGCGGCCTGATCCTGGTCGGCTTCAGCGCGGACGACCCGACCGGCAAGAACCAGCCGACCACGAACGTCGACAACCCCGCGCAGGTCCGCGCGCTCACCGACGGCCTCCAGGCCGCGCAGGCGAAGCTGCCGGCCGGCGCCGCGCCGATGCTGATCGGCACGGACCAGGAGTACGGCATCGTCACCCGCATCCGTACCGGGGTGAACATGCTGCCCGCGGCCATGGCGTTCGGCGCGGCCGGGGACACCGGCGCCACCGAGCGGGCCTGGTCCGTGGCCGGCGGCGAACTGGCCGCGATGGGCATCAACACCGACTTCGCGCCGGTCGCGGACGTGCTCGGCGGCCCTGGCGGCCTGGTGATCGGCTCACGGTCCTACGGCGACGACCCGAAGGCGGTCTCGGAGCAGGTCTCCGCCGCGGTGCGCGGCCTCCGGACCGGCGGCGTCGCGGCCGCGCTCAAGCACTTCCCGGGCCACGGCCACACCACCGGCGACAGCCACGACCTGCTGCCGGTGCTCAGCCAGGACCGCAAGGCGCTCGACGCCGGCGACCTGCCGCCGTTCCAGGCCGGCATCGACGCGGGCGCGCAGATGGTCATGTCCGGGCACCTGGACGTGCGTGCGATCGAGCCGGGCGTCCCGGCCAGCTTCTCCCGCAAGGTGCTGGTCGACCTGCTGCGGACCGAGATGGGCTTCCAGGGCGTGGTGGTCTCCGACGCGCTCAACATGGAGCCCGCGATGGCCTGGCCGGCCGGCGAGGCCGCGGTCCGCGCGCTCAACGCGGGCAACGACCTGCTGCTGATGCCGCCGGACCTGCCGGCCGCGCACGCCGGCCTGCTGAAGGCACTGCGCGACGGCTCACTCACCCGGGAACGGCTGGTCGAGGCCGTCACGCGCGTGATCACGCTCCGCCTCACGCTGGCGAAGAGCGCGACGCCGCCGGTCACCGAGGTCGGTGCGCGGACCGGCGTGGAACCGCTGGCGAACCTGGCAGCCCGGTCGATCACGATGCTGAAGGGCACCTGCGACGGCGCGGCGATGCCGGGCCCGGTCACGGTCACCACCGTGGACGGGCGCGCCGAGTCGAAGAAGACGCTGGAGGAGGCGCTGCGCGCGGCCGGCGTGCAGGTCGCGGCGAGCGGCGGAAAGACCACGGTCCACCTCGTGGGGTACGGCGACGGCGCCGCGGACCTGTCCGCCGGCGCGACCGTCACGGTGGCGATGGACCTGCCCTACCTGCTGGCCTCGGCCGGGTCGCCGGTGCTGATGGCGACGTACTCCAGCTCGCCCGCGCAGCTCACCGCGCTGGCGAACGTGCTGGCGGGCAAGGCCAAGCCGCAGGGCAGCTCGCCGGTCGCGGTGGACGGGCTTCCGCGTACCGTCTGCTGATCATGCTTTTAGGGGGCGGCTCGTTGATCGAGCCGCCCCCTTTCACGTGCTGGCGGGTGCTACGCCCGGGTGAAGACCAGCGCCACGTTGTGGCCGCCGAAGCCGAACGAGTTGTTCAGCGCGGCCGGGATCTCCAGCGGACGCGCCTTGTGCGCGGCCACGTCGAGGTCCAGCGCGTCGTCCGGGTCGTCCAGGTTGATCGTGGGCGGGACGATGCTGTCACGGATCGAGAGGATCGTGGCGATCGACTCCAGCGCGCCGGCCGCGCCGAGGAGGTGCCCGGTCATCGACTTGGTAGCGGTGACCACCGGGTGGGTGCCGACCGCGGCCCGCAGCGCCGCGATCTCCGCGACGTCGCCGACCGGCGTGGACGTGGCGTGCGCGTTCACGTGCACGATGTCCGTGCCGGTCACGCCCGCGTCCCGCAGCGCCTTGCCGATCGCGCGGATCGCGCCCGCGCCCTGCGGGTGCGGCTGCACGATGTCGTAGCCGTCCGAGGTGATGCCCGAGCCTGCCAGCCGGGCGTAGATCTTCGCGCCACGCGCACGCGCGTGTTCCGCACGCTCCAGCACCACGACGCCCGCGCCCTCGCCGAGCACGAAGCCGTCGCGGCCCTTGTCCCACGGGCGGGAGGCCCGCTCCGGGTCGTCGTTGCGGGTGGACATGGCCCGCATCGAGGCGAACCCGGCCATCGGCAGCGGGTGGATCACGGCCTCGGTGCCGCCGGCCACGACGACGTCGGCACGCCCGGACCGGATCAGGTCCAGTCCCAGCGAGATCGCCTCCGCGCCGGTGGCGCAGGCGCTGGCCACGCAGTGCACGCCGGCCTGCGCGCCGAGCTCCAGACCGACGAACGCGGCCGGGCCGTTCGGCATCAGCATCGGGATGGTGTGCGGGGACACCCGCCGCGCGCCCTGCGCCTCCAGGATGTCGTCCTGGTTGAGCAGCGTGGTGGCGCCGCCGATGCCGGAACCGATGCTCACGCCGAGCCGCTCCAGGTCCAGCCCGGAACCGGCGAGGCCGGAGTCCGCCCAGGCCTCACGCGCCGCGATGAGCGCGATCGCCTCGGACCGGTCCATCTTGCGGAGCTTCGGCTTCTCGATGATCTCGGACGGGTCGACGGCGAGCGCCGCGGCGATCTGCACCGGCAGCTCTGCCGCCCAGTCCGTGGTCAGCCTGCTGACCCCGGAGCGGCCGTTGAGCATGCCGTCCCAGGTGGACGCCACGTCCCCGCCGAGCGGGGACGTGGCGCCGAGCCCTGTGACGACGACGTCGACAGAGGTCACTTCTGGTTCGCCTCGATGTAGGAGACGGCGTCACCCACGGTCTTGAGGTTCTGCATCTCGGTGTCCGGGATCTTCACGCCGAACTTGTCCTCGGCCGCCATGATGACCTCGACCATGGAGAGCGAGTCGACGTCGAGGTCGTCCGTGAAGGTCTTCTCCTCGGTGACGTCGGCCTGCTCGACACCGGCGAGCTCGTTGAGGATGTCGGCGAGGCCGGTGACGATCTCTTCGCGGGAAGCCATGTGCGTGGTGGTCCTTTCGGGGTTTGACTGTTCTTCATCAGGGTCTTGCGGGTCTTACGGGCAGCGGACGACCTGACCTGCGTAGGTGAGACCGCCGCCGAAGCCGAACAGCAGCACCGGGGCGCCGGAGGGCACCTCGCGCCGTTCGACCAGCTTGGAGAGGGCCAGCGGGATGCTGGCCGCAGAGGTGTTGCCGGACTCGACCAGATCCTTCGCGATCACGGCGTTCGGAATGCCGAGCCGCTTCACGATGCCGTCGATGATCCGGGTGTTGGCCTGGTGGGCGACGAACGCGGCGATCTCCTCCGGCGCGACGCCGGCCTTCTCGCACGCCTGCCTCGCCACCGGCGCGATCGCGGTGGTGGCCCAGCGGAAGACCGACTGGCCCTCCTGCTTGATGTACGGCCGCCAGCCCGCGATCGTCAGCACGTCGCCCTTCTCCGGGGCGGAGCCCCAGAGCACCGGGCCGATGCCGGACGGCTCGCCGTCCGGGACCGTGCTGACCACGGCCGCGCCGGCACCGTCGCCGAAGAGCACGGCGGTGGTGCGGTCGGTCCAGTCGATGACGTCGGAGAGCTTCTCCGCGCCGATCACCAGCGCGTTGACGGACGCGCCGGCCTGGACCGCGTGGGCCGCGGTGGCCAGCGCGTAGGAGAAGCCGGAGCAGGCCGCGTTCAGATCGAACGCGCCCGGCGCGCTGATGCCGAGCCGCGCCGCGACGCCGGCCGCGACGCTCGGGCAGCGGTCCTCGGCCGAGCAGGTCGCCACCACCACCAGGTCGATGTCCGCGGCGGTCAGGCCGGCGTTGGCCAGCGCCTTCTCCGCGGCGAACGTGGCCATGTCGGTGACCGACTCGCCGTCCGCGATGCGCCGCTCGGCGATGCCGACCCGGTCCCGGATCCACTCGTCGTTGGTGTCGATCGTGTGCGAGAGCTCTTCGTTCGTGACGACCCGGGACGGCTGGTAGTGGCCGAGGGCGACGATGCGGCTGCCTGCCATGTCAGTTCTGTCCTTCGGGACTCGAGGTGGCGATCAGGTTGAGGGCCGCGGGCAGGTCGTCCGGCGTATTGAGCGTCACGATCGCGGGAAGACCCGGGCCCTTGAGCTCGCGCTTGATCAGACCGGCCAGCGTGCCGGCCGGGGCCAGCTCGATCACCGCGGTCACGCCCCGGTCCGCCAGCGTCCGCATCACCAGGTCCCAGCGGACCGGCGCGGTGACCTGGCGGACCAGGCGGGACAGCATCTCGGCACCGTCGGACACGGCGGCGCCGTCCAGGTCGGAGAGGATGGTGCGAGCCGGGCCGGCGGTGGCGAGCCCGGCCGCGACGACGCCGAGCGCCTGCTCGGCCGGGGACATGAACGGTGTGTGGAACGCGCCGGCCACGGCCAGCGGGATGACCCGCACGCCGCCCGGGCGCTCGGCCGCGAACTTCTCCAGCGGCTCCTTCGCACCGGCGGCGACGATCTGACCGGCGCCGTTGCGGTTGGCGGCATGCAACCCGTACGACTCGATGGCGGCGACCACCTCGTCCGGATCACCGCCGAGCACCGCGGCCATGCCGGTCGGCTCGAGCGCGCAGGCGGCGGCCATCTCCCGGCCGCGCACGCCGGCCAGCGTCACCGCGGCCTCCGGCGTCAGCACGCCCGCGATCGCGGCGGCGGCGAGCTCGCCCACGCTGTGCCCGGCGACCACGGTCGCCTCGGTCAGCGTCAGCTGCTCCGCGGCCAGCAGCGCGGCCGCGACCAGCAGCGGCTGGGTGCGCGCGGTGTCCTTGATCTCCTCGGCGTCCGCCTCGGTGCCGAGGTGCACCAGGTCGACGCCGGCCAGCTCGGACCACGCGCGGAGACGGGCCTCGGCGCCGGGGAGCGCGAGCCACGGCTTCAGGAAGCCGGGCTTCTGGGAACCTTGCCCTGGGGAGAGAACGGCTAGCACGGTTGACACTCTGCGGGATGCCGCCGCTGTCTATCGCTGCTGACAGGCACCAAACCACACTAAAGCTTTTGTGGGATACCTACAAAGTCAGGACTTCGAGTCCATTTGGCGTGGAGTTGTACGTGACGGTGGCAACACCGCGTTGGGCGGATCGAGCCGCCCGATGGTCAACGCGATCCGCAGTGCGAACGCGTCCCGCGGGTTCAGCGGGGAGAACGTGGTCACCTCCGCGATCCGCTTCAACCGGTACCGGACCGTGTTCGGGTGCACGAACAGCCCGCGCGCCGCGCTCTCCAGCACGCCGCCCGCGGCGAAGAACGCGTCCAGCGTCTCCATCAGCTCCCCACCCGCCCGGGTCAGCGCGCCGTAGACCGAGTCCCGCAGCGTGCGCCGCGCCTCCAGGTCGCCGGCGAGCGCCCGCTCCGGAAGTAGATCATCAGCCGCGACCGGGCGTGGCGCCGCGGGCCACGCCACCGCGCTGCGATAGCCGGTCAGCGCCGCGCGCGCGGAGTCGGTCGCGGCGTCCAGGCTCGGCACCGCCGGGCCGACCACCACCGGCCCGTCGCCGAACCCGGCCATCAGCCGCTGCACGGCCGCCACCGGGTCCGGTGCGCCGCCGATCACCAGCACCAGCCGGTCGCCGTGCCCGCCGCCGACCAGCTCCACGCCCAGCCGCCGCGCCGCCCGGTAGAAGCCGTGCAGGATCGCGGCCAGGTCACCGCCGGGCGAGCGGCCGACCGCGACCGCCACCGGGGCCGCGTCCGCCCAGCCCAGCGCGGCCGCGCGGCTGGCCAGCACGTCCGAGGAGTCGCCGCGCAGCAGAGCGTCCACCAGCATGGCCTGCAGCCGGGCGTCCCAGGTGCCGCGGGACTCGGCGGCGCGGGCGTAGACGCGCGCGGCCGCGAACGCGATCTCCCGGGAGAACCGGAGCATCGCCTCCCGCAGCGAGACCTCCTCGCCGGGCGCGGCCAGCTCCGCCACCTGCTCCTCGGCCACGTCGATCGTCACCTTGATCAGCGCGACCGTGTGCTGCAGCGAGATCGTCCGGGCCAGCTTTCCCGGCGCGGTCGCGAAGACCTC
Source organism: Catenuloplanes japonicus (assembly GCF_000717135.1). Taxonomy (GTDB): domain Bacteria; phylum Actinomycetota; class Actinomycetes; order Mycobacteriales; family Micromonosporaceae; genus Catenuloplanes; species Catenuloplanes japonicus. The sequence continues at coordinate 125,270 of NZ_JNXY01000018.1, read as the reverse complement.
GTCCGAGACCTCCTGCGTGTTGCCGCCCGCGCGCAGCCACTCCACCAGCGACCGCACGCCGGCCTGCGCGACGAGCATCACCCAGGACCGCTGGTCGGCGGGCAGATCCCGGAACCAGGGGAGCGTCTCGTCCATCCGGGCGATCGACGCGGTGGCCAGACCGCCCGCGCTCCGCTCGATTCGCCTGACCGTGGCGGCGAGCGCGCCACCGTCCGGTTCGCCCGTTGTCGTCCCGCCCGCCGCATTCGCCACCGGCCAAGCCTGCCACGGGCCGCGCCGAACGCCTCTCTTGACCATGAATTACCTGATCAAGGGCGCGACGCGAGTGATGTTCACCGCAGCGTGTGTGGTCCCCACACCGCCTGAAACCGCTTACTCTCGACGGGTGCGAACGCGGGGGCGAGCATCTCTCCCCGCGTGCGCCGCCGCACGGAACAGCCCAGCAAGGAGGAACAGCATGGCGGAGGAGGGTGCAGCCGACCACCCCGAGCCGGACGACACCCGTTGCGGCAGCCGGGTGGTTCCCCGCCAGTCCCGCTCCCCGCGGCACGCGGACGAGCCTCCGGCGGATGACGTGCCGCTCCCCGGTCCGGTGCGTGCCGGCGGCTGCCAGACCCGCCTCAACGGCTGGGCCGGCGCCCACCTCCACGGCGCCGTCCGCCCCCGCCGCCCCAAGACCGGCCGCGGCCGCCCGCCTCGCCGCTGGTGCTGAGCGGCGATTCGTACCCCCGCGGGGCCTGGTTCGCTCTACGTTCGGTGGAGTGGACGAGAAGCAGCGGGTGATTCTGCGGCAGGCGATGGCGCTCGCGGACGAGGCCGGCCTGGACGCGGTGTCGATGCGCGCGGTCGGGCGGCGGGTCGGGCTGAGCTCGATGGCGCTGTATCCCTATGTGGGGAACAAGGAGGCGCTGCTCGACGGGCTGGTCCGGCAGTTGCTGGAGGAGCTGCACGACTCGTCTGGCTCGGACGGCGACTGGCGGGAGCGGCTGCGCACGATCGCCCGCGCCGCGCGTGACCTGGCGCATGCGCATCCGGGCGCGTACCCGCTGCTGGTGGCCCGTCCGGCGGCCGAGGAGGGTGACGACGCCGATCGGGTGCAGGAGCGAATCCGGGACGCGCTGAGGGACGCGGGTGTGGCGCGTGCGGAGGTGCTGAGGCTGCAGCGGATGCTGTCGACGTTCGCGCTGGGTTACGGAGCCTCGGAGGTGACCGGGCGGTTCGCGGCCGGGTCGGCGGAGGAGCGGGAGGCGGAGTTCGAGGCGGACCTCGAGGATCTCCTGGGACTGATCGAACGCACCGCGCAGCGGTCCGGCTGAGCTTGTGGTCAGGGGCGGCCTGGGCCCCGCCCCCGCATGGCGCACTCGTTAGCGGATGGCGGACAGGTCGCCGTCAGTGACGGCGGTGACGAACGCACTCCAGGCGGATCCCGACACGGCAAGTCGGCCTTCCAGGGGTGCCTTGGAGTCGCGGACGTACGCGACGGATGGCGTCGTTGCCACCTCTACGCACGCGCCGTTGCCACAGGCTCGTCTCCACTGCAGTTGGTGATCGGCTGGCATGAGAGCTCCCTCCCTCTGCTCAACCTCCACCATAAGCAGATGAGCGCACGGTAGGGAACCGATGCCTTTGAGTAGGCACGGTGAAAGGGTGGTATCGGGCTATTTCTCCAGATAACTCCCTTCTGGCGGGGGTGCGGAAACAGGTCACCGCTTCCGCACCCACCCCGGTGCAATCACGCAGCGCTGATGCGGCCCTTCTTGACCCCGGAGACAAACGTTCCCCACGCGGCGTGGGAGAACTCCAGGATCGCGCCGTTGTCTTCCTTGGCGTCGCGCATGTATTGGTGGTCCGCATCCGTAGAGACCTCGACGCAGGCGCCCGTCCCACAGAACGTGCTGCGCCGCCACGATGCGGTGTTGTGCTTGGTCACTTTGTGCCTGTGCCCTCTCTGGCGCGGACGGGCACGGGTGGCGGAAAGGGCACACCCGGCCCGGCCGTTCTTTATCCGGGTGTGCTGCTTGTACTGGTAGTACTTCCTGCAAGGCCGGCAGCCTTTTGCGCTGCCTCCAGAATCATCTGAATGGACGTGCTCTCATTGAGCGCGGCGTTCCAGAGATCGGTGAACTCTGTCAGATGTCGTGAAACGGAAGCATCGTCTTCGACCAGCTCATCGAGGAGATTGCTCTCGCGGTAGAGCACCGCGTCGTTGTCGTTCGCCTCGGAGCTGTCGTCGGGGTCGCTGAAGTCGTAGATCTCGAACGTCGCGAACATGGCCAGCGCGGTGCTGGTCGTGAACGGAATGATCCGGATCGTCAGCCGGCCCTGGGTGGCCAGCGCATGCAGGTCGTACAGCTGCGTGGCGAGAAGGCCGAAGTCGCCGAGCGTGCGGTGCAGCACGGACTCGTCCAGCAACAGCATCACGGCGGGATTGTCGCGCCGCTCCAGGAAGGCCCGGCGGCGCCGGCGGCGTGCCTCGCGCCGGACCTCGGCGGTCGCGTCGGGCAGCTTGGTCTGGAACGCCGCGAAGACCGCCTGCGCGTAATCCGGCACCTGGAGCGGGCCGGGGATCAGCATCGAGAGGAAGTAGCGGATGGTGCGCGCTTCGGTCTCGAACTGGATGAGCCGGCGCATCGCCGGGGGGAGGTGCTCGCGGAACTGCGGCTCGTCCCACCACTCGCGCTTGCGGGCGTCGCGCGCGGACTGCACGAGCCGGGAGACCTCCTCGGTGTCCGCGACACCGAGGTAGTTGAGCAGGGATCTGGTGTCGTTGACCGAGACGGTGACCTCACCGCTCTCGATGCGCATGACCTTGGAGATGGACCACTCCATCTCGTCTGCCACCTGATGCTGCGTGAAGCCCTTGTCCTCACGGGCTCGCCGCAGCGCGAGCCTCAGCCGGCGCCGCGCGACCGCAGGTGATTCAGCCGGCGGGGGCGTGGTCATACAGATCCTCTATGTAGGAAGGTAACCCGTTGCATAAACCGATCTGCGAGGTCGCAGCCTGCGACCCATCATACGACTCGCGGGGTGCATGCGTGCGACCGACTCGCCGGTCCCGCGGGGGACCTGGCGAGTCGTCCTCTATCGATGATCGTCCGCCGGCTGTGCCGTGCGGTGCGAGAGGGGAGGGAGATGTGGAAGCGGTGAAAGTTGACCTTGGCCTGGATGCTGCGAAGGCAACCCGGTTGCCGCCAGGTTGCCCTCGTCTGCTCTTGCCGGCAGTCCGTCGGGCCGTGCGCCGAACCCTCGGATCTGCCCTTGCGAAGTACCGATCTGCAGTGCCACTCCAACCGTGACGCAAGTCTCTCACGCTCCCCGGCGTAGTGCCAACCCCCAATCTGCCACCTTGCAGATCGCAGTCTGGCCGAGACGAAACTCGTTCCCGGTAGGGAGAGGACAGTGCTGCCTGGAGGCGGACACGGCACCGCGCGGATCCGTCCTGAGAGGGACATGCGGTTCCGCTTCGCGGCCGACGCCCGCACCCCGGCCCGGCCGAGAGGATGTGCACATGTCGAAACCATGGCGTAACAGAGCTCTGTGGACCCGGACCGGCGCCGCCCTCGCGGCGATCGTCCTGACCGGCACCGCGGCACTGACCCACACGGGGGTGGCGTTCGCCGGACCGAAGACCGACTCGAGGACCAACCCGCTCGCCGCCGAGATCCAGCCCACGCTGGACGCGCTGGTCGCGGCCGGCGTGACCGGAACCTACGTGCAGGTCCGCCGCGACGGCAAGACGTTCAACGGCGCGTCCGGCGTGGCGTTCGTCGACACCGGGAAGCCCGCGCGGGCGGATTCCCGGCACCGCGTCGGCAGCATGACGAAATCGTTCGTGTCCACCACGATCCTGCAGCTGGCCGGCGAGCGGCGGCTCTCGCTGGACGCCGGCGTGGACCGGCTGCTGCCGCGCTTCGATCTCGACCCGAAGATCACCGTGCGTCAGCTGCTCAACCACACCAGCGGCATCGGCAACTACACGTCGGCGCTGAACTACGAGACCGTCCAGGAGTGGCAGACCCGCACGTTCACGCCGGACGAGCTGGTCCGCCTCGGGCAGTCGTTCCCGCTCACCGGCGCGCCGGGCGAGGTGTTCTCCTACTCGAACACCAACTACATCCTGGCCGGGCTGATCATCGAGAAGGTGACCGGCAACGACGTGGAGAAGGAGATCAACCGGCGGATCATCACGCCGCTGGGGCTCCGCGACACGTACTTCCCGGGCCGTGACCCGCAGATCCGCGGGCCGCACGCGGGCGCCTACGTGCTGTGGCCGAACCTGGAGACCGGCGAGGTCGCGCTGCGGGACTTCAGCGTCTACAACATGACCTGGGCGTGGACCGCGGGCGAGATCATCTCCACGATGGACGACCTGAACACGTTCCACCGCGCGCTGTTCACCGGCCGGCTGCTCACACCGGCGCAGCAGAAGGCGCTGTTCGACGGCGCGGTGCCGATGATCCCGGAGGCGCCGGACGCGCTCCGCTACGGCCTCGGCGTCTACGCGATGCAGTCGCCCTGCGGCACGTTCTACGGCCACGACGGCGCGGTGATCGGCCAGATCACCCAGGTGCTCACGTCCGCGGACGGGCGTACCCAGGTCGCGGCCGGCGTTCCCTACGGCCTCAACTTCGGCGCCACGCCGGAGCAGGGCGAGGCGCTCAACCGCATCATCCTCACGGCGCTGTGCGGGCCGCGGGCCGACGTGGGCGCGGACCAGCTCCGGACCACCGGCGGTGCCACGCTGCCGCTGCTGCCGACCGCATTCACGGTCAAGAACTAAGTTCCAGATCATCAGGGGGTACGCCGTGCGCGCTCACGGCGTACCCCCTGATGCTGCTCTTGATCGTGATCCTGCCGCGTAGCGGCCCGGCGTGACGCCGAGGACCCGGGTGAAGTGGCGGCTCAGGTGCGACTGGTCGTGGAAGCCGGCCGCGATCGCGACCTCGGCCGCAGGCCGGCCGGCGAGCAGCATCCGGCGGGCCGCGTCCACCCGGCGGCCGGTCAGATAGCGGTGCGGCGGCAGGCCGAACGTGCGGCTGAACGCCCGCACCAGATGGCTCGGATGCGCGTGCAGCTCCGCGGCCGCGTCACGCAGCGTCACCCCGGCGGCGGTGTCCCGGTCCAGCAGCGCGCGCAGGTCGTCGGCCAGCCCTCGCCGGGCGGGCGTCCCGGCCGGGACGTGCGGCAGCAGGTGCGCGCGCAGCCGGTCACGGATCAGCGCGAGCCGGCTCTCGCTCTCCAGCACGTCACCCGGGCTCGCCAGCGTCTCGTGCAGCCGCGCGATGCGGCGGCGCAGCAGCGCGTCGGCCAGGCCCGGACTGTCCACGGCCGCGCCGATCAGCTCCGTGCCGAGCACGGTCGTGTCGAGGTAGAGCACGCGCTTGCGGAAACCGTGCGTGGTGGCGGCGCGGCCGTCGTGCGGCACGTGCGGCGGCAGCAGCGTCACCATCGGGCCGACCGTGCCGTGATGGTGCTGCTCCAGGTCGTACGTGATGGCGCCGTCGTCCACGATCAGCAGCGTCCAGGCGTCGTGCGTGTGCGCGGGGTAGGCGTGCGCGACGAAGCGCGCGTGGAACACCTCCCGCACGCCCGGGACGGCCGGCTGCCAGGCCGTGACCAGCTCACGCATGGTCAGAAACGTACAAGACCGGCGGCCGTGGCGTGCATCAGGCTGAGCGGCATGAGGTTCGAAACCAAGATCGCCGTGCTGCTGCGGGACGACCTGCTGACCTGGCAGCGGCTGAACGTGACCGCGTTCCTGATCAGCGGCCTGGCCGGCGCGGCCCCGCACCTGCTCGGCGAGCCCTACGCGGACGCGGACGGCACCGCCTACCTGCCGATGTTCGGCCAGCCGGTGATGGTCTTCGCGGGCGACGCCGCGCTGCTGACCGCGGCCCACGACCGCGCGCTCTCCCGCGGCGTCTCCCTGGCGATCTTCACGGAGGAGCTGTTCAAGACCGGCCACGACGCCGCGAACCGGGAGGCCGTGGCCGCGGTCCGCCGCGACGACCTGAACCTGGTCGGCATCGGCCTGCACGCGCCGCGCAACACGGTCGACAAGGTGCTCAAGGGCGCGTCACTGCACGGGTAGCAGCTCTGTCGCGTCGCCGGGCGTCCAGTCGGCCGGGACGACCGCGAGCGCGTCCGCGGTGGCGGCCGCGAGCAGGCTGGCCGGGCGCGAACCGGGGACCACGGTCGCGTGATCGCCGGCGACGTGGACCGGGATGAGGCGGGTGCCGGTCGGGTACGGGCGGACGTCGCCGGTCACCGGCAGCCTCGGGAACCGGCGCGGGGCGCGGCCCTGGAGCGCGTCGAGCAGCGGGCGGAGCAGCGTGACGGCGCCGACCAGCGCGGCGTAGGGGTTGCCGGGCAGGCCGACCACCCACCGGCCGTCCGGGAGCTGGGCGAGCGCCTGCGGATGGCCGGGGCGGCAGGCCACGCCGTCGACGTGCCAGCGGGCGCGCAGCGCGGTCAGCACGCGGTGGAGGTGATCGGCGCGGCCGACCGAGGACGAGCCGGTCACGACCATGACGTCCCAGTCGGTGCTTTCGAGCGCCGCTTCCAGCAGTTCGGCGCGGTCGGGCACGTGGCCGGCCGCGGCCAGCGTGGCGCCGGTGTGGTGGAGCAGCGCGGTGAGCAGCGGGGTCAGCGCGTCGCGTACCTGGCCGGGCGCCGGTATGCCGGACGGGATGACCTCGTCGCCGGTCGCGGTCAGGCGTATCCGCGGGCTCCGGTGGACGGTGAGGTGATCCAGGCCCGCATGCGCGGCCAGGCCGGTCAGCGTGGCCGTGACCGGCGTGCCCGCGGACGCGAGCGGCAGGCCCGGCGTCAGGTCCTCGCCGGCGCGGCGGATGTGCGTGCGGGTTCGCGGCGTCGTCGCGGGCTGCGCCGGAGTGGCGTGCTGTCCTGTTATCGCGTGCCGTCCCGGTGTGGCGTGCTGTCCCGGTGTCGCGGGTCGGACCGGTGTCGCGGGTTGGACCGGTGTCGCGGGCCGGACCGTGTCGCCCTCGATGTGGCAGACCTCGATCGGGATCACCGCGTCCGTGCCGCCCGGGACCGGTGCGCCGGTGGCGATCTCCACCGCCGTGCCGTCCGCCAGGTCGGGAAGGCCGTTCGCGGGGCGCCCGGCCAGCACCTGCCCGATCACCCGCCACGGCGGTGATCCCGCGACCGCGTAGCCGTCCATGGCCGCGGTGTCCGTCCCCGGCAGCAGCACGGCGGAGGTGGCATCCTCGGCCAGCGTCCGCCCGGCCGCCTCCGCCAGCGTCACCCGTTCGGCCGGCAGCGGCACCGGCAGCGTTCCGGCCAGCTCGAATGCCCGCCGCCACGCCATGTCCGCCTCGGCATGCCGCTGGTGGTCGTGGTGGGCGTCTATGCCCGGCGACGTCGGCACGCGGTGACCTCGGCTCTCCTCGGGCTGATCTTCCGCCGAGTATCGCGCTGCCGTCCCGGATCTCCCAAACAGGGCTGCCGTCACCTGGTCCGGCTGTGAGCCCTCGATGATGCACGCCGAGCCGGCCCTGTAGTAACTGCTACTCAAGGTTACGTCGCGACTACTCAATGGTTGGCATCGTTGCATGTCAATCAGGCTGACGGGCCGGGTGGCGCGGGCGAGGCTTGTTGCCTCGCCGCAGCTGGATCTGTTCGCTGACCGGGAAGCGCTCGTCCGCGACGCGCTGAGACCGGGGCGGAAGACCGAGAGATACGGGCGCCGGTGGCACGTCGGGCAGGTCCGCCAGGACGCCGACTCGCTGTACGGACGCCTCGGTTTCGATCGGATGGAGGGGGCGGACATCTGGCAGGACGAGATCGAGGACTTCGAGAACCAGTCCAGGAAGAGCGGGGCGGCCGCACCGTTCGTGATACGTCTGGCCGACCTCGTTGTCGTCTATCAACCACGGAAGCAGGCGATTCGCCAGACCGCGTTCGTCCAGGCCGATGCGGGCCTTGGTGAGGCCGTTGCGATCGGCAGGTCGGACGGGATGCCCGATTTGCTGCGGCGCTGGAACAGTGCGATCGGCGATGAGGACGTGACGACGGAGGTCGGTGTGAGCGAGACCGGCGAGGTCGACAGGGCGACGTTGCTCGAGGAACTGGACAAGACAGCGCTCATCCGCTGACCGGGCGCGACGTGATGTGACCCTCGGGAAGGTCCCGCTGTCAAGGCTGGAATCCTGAGGGAACTCCATGCGCGTCTGACAAGGTGCGGCTGTGGAAAGGCGGCGCAGGCGCGGCCGGGACGCGAGTCGCGCCGTCTCGCGGCCCCTGCCCGTGCACCGCGGCACCGGCTCCGACGCGGCGTGCGGAACGGAGCGAAGCGGAGGTGAAGCCCGCCGCGGGAGCAAGCGGGCTGGACCGTGCCGGAAGCGGGAAGATCGGTGGAAAAGGCCGTCAGGCCGCCTCCGTCCCCACGTCACGCCGGCCGAAGCCGTAGACCGCGGCCGTCAGCAGCCCGCCCGTGAGCAGGATCAGCAGCAGTTCGTAACCGCCGGGCCACAGCGGATGCGGCCCCTCGCCGCCGAGGTGGTACTGGAACGGCGACAGCCAGCGCATCGCGCGGGTCTCGTCGGCCGTGTCGGCCAGCGCGCGGAGGCTGTAGGCGACGGTCACCAGCGTGCCGGTCAGCGTCAGCGCGACCGTGCGGTCGCCGGTGAAGGCGCCGGCCGCGAAGGCCATCGAGCCGAAGAAGAGACCCACCAGGACGACGCCGGCGCAGGCGGCGGCCACGTCGACGGCGTCGATCCGGATGCGGCCGGCGAAGACGAACCACTGCACGGAGGCCCAGATGATCAGGCCGATCAGCGTGACGGAGACGACGAGGCCGGCGTAGCGGGTGAGCACCAGGCGCCGGCGGCCGATCGGGCCGGCCAGCAGCAGTTCGAGCTCGCCGGTCTCCTCCAGGCCGGCGACGGCGCGCGCGCCGAGCCCGACCGCGCACAGCACCACCAGCAGCGGGGGCATCAGGCCGTAGACCGTGGTCTCCAGGTATCCGGCCATCGGGGCACGCTCGACCGTGTCGATCAGATCCTGCATGGCCGGCGTCCGGCTCTCGACCAGCAGGCCACTGCTCCGTAAATCACTATAAATCCGCGCATAGCCGATGGCGAACACGCTGGCCACCACCGCCCAGCCCAGCGTGCGCCGACGGAAATCGGCGAGCGTGCGCCACAGCAGGATCATGACTTGTCCCCGAAGGGGAGGTGGGTGGCGGCGTAGTAACGGTTGATCAGCGCCTCGCTCGGCGTCGGCTCCGTAATGATCATGTCGGTGACGATGTGCCGCGCGGACGCCTTGATCAACGGGTCCAGCGGGCCGTCCACCGTGCACCAGAGCACGCGGCCGTCCAGGCCCAGGTCGGTGACGCCGGGCAGGCCGAAGAAGTCCGCGCGCGGCACCGGGTCCGCGAAGTGCACCTGCACGCGTCGCGGCGGGCGGCGCGCGGTCCGCTGCTCCACCCGCTCCAGGCCGACCAGCCGGCCCTCGTGCAGCACGCCGACCCGGTCCGCCACCTCCCACGCCTCGGTGGCCTGCCGCGCGCAGAGCACGACCGTGCGCCCCTCCGCACGCGCCTGGCGGATCAGCGCGATCAGCTCGGTGCGCCCGGCCGGATCCAGCCCGAACGCCGGCTCGTCGAGCAGCAGCAGCTCCGGATCGTGCATGAACGCCTGCACCAGCGCCAGCCGGCGGCGGTTGCCGGGCGAGAGCGAGCGCACCCGGCGGCCGGTGTCCAGACCCAGACGATCCGCGAGGGTACGCATCCGCGCCGCATTCCGCCCGCCCCGTGCCCGATCCAGCCCGCGCAGCAGCGACAGCGCACTCTCCCGGCTCTCGAACACCACCTCCGCGGGCACGTAGCCGATCCGCGCGCGGACGCGGGCCGACGCCGGCGGCTCGCCCAGCACGGTCACCCGCCCGGCGGTCGGCCGGACCAGGTCCAGCAGCAGGCGCAGCGTGGTGGTCTTACCCGCGCCGGACGGCCCGAGCAGCCCGAACACCTCGCCGACCGGCACGGACAGGCAGAGGTCGTGCACGCCCCGCAGATCCGCGAACTGCTTCGTCAGGTGTTCGGTCTCGATGGCCCCCATGTCTCACAGGATGCGTGGCCGGACGGCACACCGCCCAGGCGGAATTGCTGGGCGTTTGCTGGCAGTTTCCGGTACGTTCCGCGCGTGATCGACCTGGTGGAGCGGCTGCGTGCGGCCGGTTGCGTGTTCGCGGAGGACGAGGCCCGGCTGCTGCGCGACGCGGCCGCCACCCCGGGCGAGCTGGAGACGATGGCCGCCCGCCGGATCGCCGGGGAGCCGCTGGAGCACGTGGTCGGCTGGGTGGAGTTCGCGGGGCGGCGGTGGGCCGTGGACCCCGGCGTGTTCGTGCCCCGGCAGCGCAGCGAGCTGCTCGTGCGTACCGCCGCGTCGCTCGGTTCTGAAAACGCGACCGTCCTGGACCTGTGCTGCGGGTGTGGCGCGCTCGGCGGCGCGACCGCGCTGGCGTTGCCCGGGTCGCGCCTGGTCGCGGCCGACATCGACCCGGTCGCGGTCGCCTGCGCCGCGCGCAACCTCGCCCCGCTCGGCGGCACCGCGTTCGCCGGTGACCTCTTCTCGCCGCTGCTGCCGGACCTGCGCGGCACCGTGACGGTCCTGCTGGCGAACGTGCCCTACGTGCCGACGGACGCGGTCGCGCTGATGCCGCCGGAGGCGCGCGACCACGAGCCCCGGTACGCGCTGGACGGCGGCCCGGACGGCCTCGACCTGCTGCGCCGCGTGGCCGCGTCGGCGGCGGGGTGGCTGGCGCCGGGCGGCCGCCTGCTCACCGAGACGAGTGAGGCGCAGGCCGCGCTCGCGGTCGCGATCCTGACGGGCGCGGGCCTGACCGCCCACGTCGTGAAAGACGATGATCTTGGGGCTACCGCGGTCGTCGCCCGCCGATAGGCTGGCCGGATGGAGATCAGGACGGCGACGGACGCGGACTGGCCGGGCATCTGGCCGATCCTCCGCTGGGTCATCTCGACCGGCGAGCACTTCACCTGGGGCCCGGACACCACGGAGGAGTGGGCACGCGCCAAATGGACCGCCGGCACGACCATCGTCGCGGTCGACCCGGACGGCACCGTCGTCGGCACCGCGTACACCGCGCCGAACCAGCCCGGCCACGGCGCGCACGTGGCCAACGCCGGCTTCGCGGTGTCGCCCGAGCACGGCGGCCGCGGCATCGGCCGGGCGCTCGGCGAGCGCGCGCTGGCGGACGCGAAGGCCGCCGGGTACCACGCCATGCAGTTCAACGCGGTGGTGGCCACGAACGCGCCGGCCGTGAAGCTGTGGACCTCGCTCGGCTTCGACATCCTGGCGACCGTGCCCGCGGCCTTCCACCACCCCATCGAGGGGTACGTCGGGCTGCACATCATGCACCGCGCTCTCTAGAAAGGCCTTTGCTGGACTAGGGTTTTGGCGTGACGGAGCTGCCGATCTGCCGCACCTGCGGGGTCCAGTACGGTGCCGCGCGCTTCGACGCCCGCTCCTGCGCGATCTGCGCGGACGAGCGGCAGTACACCGGGTGGGACGGCCAGCGCTGGACCACGCTGGCCGGGCTCTCCGCGGCCGGGCACCGCGGCGTCGTCCGTCCCGAACCGCCCGGTCTGTGGGGCGTCGGCGTGGAGCCGTCCGTGGCCATCGGGCAGCGCGCGCTGATCATCCCCGGCGAGGGCGGCAACGTGCTCTTCGACTGCGTGCCCTACCTGGACGATCGCACGGTCGCCGAGATCCACCAGCGTGGCGGGCTGGCCGCGATCGCGATCTCCCACCCGCACTTCTACGGCGCGATGATCGAGTGGAGCCGCGCGTTCGGCGACATTCCCGTCTACGTGCACGCGGCCGACCGTCAGTGGGTCACGCGCCGCGGCAACGTACGCCTCTGGGACGGCGACACGCTGGAGATCCTCCCCGGCCGCACCCTGATCAACTGCGGCACGCACTTCCCCGGCGGCACCGTCCTGCACTGGCCCGGCGGCCTCTGCACCGGCGACGTCCTCACGGTCGTGATGGACCGCCGCTGGGTCAGCTTCATGTACTCCTACCCCAACCTGATCCCGGAGAGCCCGGCCGCGATCAGCCGCGCGCTCGCGCTGGTCGAGCCGTTCGACTTCGACACGATCTACGGCGCGTGGTGGGGCCGCGTGATCAGCTCCGGCGCGAAGGCGGCGCTGGCCGCGTCGGCCGAGCGATATCTGCGGCACAGTCGCTGACCGAGTCGCGGCTGCTTGAAAAATCCAGATCAATACCGATCTTCCCGCTTCCGGCGTGGTCCGGCCCGCTTGCTCCCGCGGGCAGACCTCGCGGCGGGCTTCACCTCCGCTTCGCTCCGTTCCGCACGCCGCGTCGGAGCGGGTGCCGCGGTGCACGGGCGAGGGCCGCGAGACGGAGACGGCGCACGTTCCGGCCGCGCCTGCGGCGGCCGGTACGTGCGTGGCCGGGCTGTGACCGCCCCGGGACGACGGTGCTGATGGATCGTCCCGGAGCGGGAAGGGGGAGTTCCGGCCGTACCGTAGGCGGCTCTTGATCGGTTTCAGGAAGCCTTGCGTCGGCCGTAGGCGATGGTGCCGCCGGCGACGGCGACGACCAGCAGGAGGCCGCCGACCAGCCAGGGCCAGACGGGGGTGCCGCCGTCGTTCTCGCTGCTGGCGGTGGGGTCGAGGACCGGCGCGTCGGTGGCGGGGACGGTCTCGGGCGTGGGGGCGGCGGTGGTCGGCTCCGCGGTGGGGGTCGGGGCGGCGGCGGCAACGGCGGCCTCGGTCAGCGTGAACGAGACGTTGCCCTTGACGGGGTGGCCGTCGTCGGACGGGATCTCGTAGTTCACGGTGTATTTTCCGGCCTGGCCGACACCGAACGGGACGAAGATCTTCTTGCCGTCGAAGCGGGCGTCGCCCTTCATGCCGGAGGCGCCGTGCGGCGCGGTGACCGAGATCTTGGTGGCGGCCGCGTCCACCTCCTCCAGGAAGCGCAGCTCGATCTCCTCCGGCGCCTTCTCGACCGTGGCGCCCTCCTCCGGGTTGCTGCCGGTGAAGGAGTTGTGGGCGAGGGCGGGTGACGCGCCCACCATCGCGCCCAGCAGCCCGGCGCAGACCGCGAGCGCCACGCGTGTGCCCCTGTGACCCATCAGATACCTCCAGCTGGTTACGATGCGGCGGCCGATCGAGGAATTTCCCTCGTTGGTCGGCCGTGAGTCGCACATGGTTCCAATTCCGACCTAGACCGATGCAACATCTTGCGTGTCCTGCGAACTCTAGATGGGTAGGCAGGGTAGGGGTCTCGATCCGACGGAACGGCGGGTTTCATGATCACAGAGAACGTCCGGCGGATCGTGATACCACTCCTGTTGATCGTCACCGCGCTGTTCGCCGCGCCGCTTCCCGCGCTGGCCGATGATGCCAAGCCGACCGCGGTGGTCCTGTCCGGCGAGGATCTGAAGGACCCGATCGAGATCACGGCGGAAAGCCACGGGGACGAGTTGTTCGCCGGGATGCTCGGCCAGGTCAGCTGGCTCACCGGCAACAGCGGGCGGTCCGGCACGCCGGACGAGGGGAAGCTGGGTCCGAAGTACACCGTCGTGGTGCGGTACGGCGACAAGGACCGGTACTCGTACGACCTGTATCCGCTGGCCGAGGGCGGTCCGCGGGTGTTCCGGCCCGCCGAGCAGCCGGACGGCAAGACCAGCGCGGCCTGGTTCTTCGGCCGGCTCAACATGACGAACGCGTTGCGGCTGGCCGGCGCGCCGCTGCCGGATACCACGGACGTGATGACCGGCGGCATCGGCGGCGGCGAGCGGATCAACGCGCAGGAGCCGGTGGACCCGACCGGCGACATCTTCAAGGGCATGGGCGGCCTGCGCGGCATGCTGCTGATCAACGTGGGCGTGCTGGTGCTGATCACCGGCGGGCTGGCCGGGATCGCGTTCCTGGCCCGCCGCCGCTGACCGCTACTCCTTCTCGGGGATCCGGACCGTCACGCCGCCCGGGACCACCTTGACCTTGAGCTTGCGGGTGAGGTCGCGGTCGCCGCCGTCCAGCTCGTACAGCGTGGGCTCGGCGAACGTCACCACCACCCGCTTCGCGCGGGTGATCTGCACGAACGGTGAGCTGTCGGAGCGGCCGAACGCCATCCGGCCCAGCGTGCGGGCCCACTCGATCGCGTTCTGCGAGGTGGCGACGCCGACCTCGATCCAGCCGTCGTCCGGCTTCGCGTCGTCGAACGCGTGGATGCCGCCGGTGATCGTGCTGACGTTGCCGAACAGCACGCAGCTGGCCTCGCCCTCGAACCAGGTGTTCCCGTCCACGGTGATCTTCGTGGGTGCGGGGTCGTCCTGGATGTGCCGCAGCCCGGTCCAGACGTAGGCGAGCTTGCCCATCTGGTCCTTCGCGCCCCGGTCCGCCTCGGAGATCAGGTGACCGTCGAAGCCGGCGCCGGCCATGACCGCGAAGTGCTCGCCGTTGATCCGGCCCAGGTCCAGCTTCTTCTTCCGGCCGTGCAGGCCGATGCGTACCGCCTCGGGCAGATCCTCGGGTATGCCGAGGTTCGTGGCGAACAGGTTCGCCGTGCCGGCCGGGAGGATGGCCATGGTGGTGTCCGTGCCGGCCAGCGTGTCCACCGTGCGCTGCACCATGCCGTCGCCGCCCCACACGAAGACCGTCCTGGCGCCCTCCTTCAGCGCCTTGCGGATCTTCTTCGGCGCCTTCTTGCTCTTCGGCACCTCGTACCAGATCAGCTCGTCGTGGATCTCGTCGGTGAGCAGCTTGCGCAGCTCGTCGAGCCCGCCGCCGAGCACCTTCCGCCGATGCGCGATCACCGCCACATCACTCTTCTTGGCCATGGGCGTACCCATACCCGGATGGTGGTGGCCGTCAATCATTCGTCAGCCGGCGCTGACAGCGCGGGCTGTGTCAGCTTATGCTGACGGGCATGAGTCGTCTCACCACACTGGCCGCCGCGGCCGGCACGGATGATCCGGCGACCGGTCTGGCCGCGGTCGCGGCGCTGCGCCGGCTGCTCGACGAGGTCGAGGCCGCGCATGTGGCGCAGGCACGCGCGTCCGGCTGGTCCTGGGAGGCGATCGCGGCCGCGCTCGGCGTCCGCCGCCAGACCGCACACCGCAAACACGCGATTCGGGGGCAGTCATGAAAAATCCTGAAATTGGTGATGGCCGACGGCGGTTCGTCGTGCCGCTGACGCGGTGCGGTGACGGGGTGCGGCGCGCGATCAGTCGCGGGCTGCGGGCGCGGTCCGGCGATGGCGCGATCACCCGTGCCGGGACGCTGTCGCGGTTCGACGAGGGCGCGCGGGGTGCGATCGTCCGGGCCGGGCTGCTGGCGCGTGAGGCCGGCCGCACCCACCTCGACGACGAGACGCTGCTGGTGGCGCTGGCGCTCTCCGACCGGGCCGCGGCGCGTCTCGGCGTGCCGGCCGACGCCGTGCGCGAGGCCTGCCCCGGCGCGGCCCGCGATCGGGACCGCGAGCTGCTGGCCACGCTCGGCATCGACCTGGACGAGGTGCGCGCCTCGCTCCCGTCCCGCATCGACGACCCGGCCCGGTGGCGGCTGCGGCGGCCGTTCGCGGCCCCGCTGCGCCTGCGGCTGGACGGGCCCGGCACCTCGCTGATCCTGACCGAGCCGGCCCGCAAGGCGGTGGAGGTGGCGCTGCACCGCCGCGGCACCGCCACCGAGGACGCGCTGCTCCGCGGCGTCCTGGCCGACCATCGCACGCCGTCGTTCCGGGCGCTCACCCGGCTCCGTATCGACGTTCACCGGCTGGCCCGCGCCGTTTACGGCTGAGTCGCCCGCGGACCGCCGGCCGCGATCGTGGCGGTCGGCGCCGGCCATCCGGCCGAGTCGACGTCGGCGGGAACGAGATCGGGGCGCGGCCGGAGCGATGCCGCTGCGCCGCGAGCGCTGCCCTGGCGGAGTCCAGGTGCCGGCGCGATGCGCCTGTGCCGCCGCGTCAGGTCCAGATCAAGGACAGACCCCGATGGGGGTACGGCCGGGAGCGCGCGCTCCCGGCCGTACCCCCATCGGGTCGTGTGTTGTCAGAGCTTCGCGTGCGCCGTGCGGAGGCGGGAGAGCACGGTGTCGCGGCCGAGGACCTCGAGGGACTCGAAGAGCGGGAGGCCGACCGTGCGACCGGTGATCGCCACGCGGACCGGGGCCTGGGCCTTGCCGAGCTTGAGGCCGCGCTCGGCGCCGACCGCCTCCAGCGTGGCCTTCAGCGACTCGGCGGACCAGTCCTCCTGGGCCTCATAGGCGGTGATCGCGGCGGCCAGCAGGTCGGCGGCGCCGTCCTTCATCGCCTTGGCCCAGGCGGCCTCGTCGACCGGCGGCTCGGCCAGGAACAGGAAGTCCACGTTCTGGTTGATCTCGGAGAGCAGCGCGATCCGGGTCTGGGCCAGCTCCGCCACCTTCGCGAAGACCAGCGGGTCGTAGGACTCGGCCGGCCACGGGCCCTCGGCCAGGAACGGCGCGACCGCGGCGATGAAGTCGTCCAGGCTGAGCGCCCGGATGTACTCACCGTTGAACGCGCGCAGCTTCTTCTCGTCGAAGAACGCGGGGGAGGGGTTGACCTCCTCCAGGCGGAACTCGTCCTCGATCACGGACCAGGGCACGATCTCCCGGTCGCCGGACGGCGCCCAGCCGAGCAGCATCAGGTAGTTGCGCATCGCGTCCGCAAGGTAGCCCTCGTCGCGGAACTGCTCCAGCGACACCTTGTCGCGGCGCTTGGACAGCTTCTGCCGCTTCTCGTTCACCACGACCGGGACGTGCGCCCAGATCGGCGGCTTGACGCCGAGCGCCTCCCAGAGCAGCTGCTGCTTCGGCGTGTTCGGCAGGTGCTCCTCGGCGCGGATCACGTGCGTGATGCCCATGATCATGTCGTCGACCACGTTGGCCAGCAGGAAGACCGGCGAGCCGTCGCCGCGCGCGATCACGAAGTCTTCCAGGTTCTTGTTCTCGAACGTGGGCTCGCCGCGGACCAGGTCCACCACGACGGTGGCGCCCTCGTCCGGCGTGCGGAAGCGCAGCGCGCGGCCCTCGCCGGCCGCCAGGCCCTTGTCGCGGTGGAAGCCGTCGTAGCCCTGGTGCTGCGAGCCGTTGCGGGCCTGCACGTCCTCACGGGTGCAGTCGCAGTAGTAGGCGCGACCGGCGTCGAACAGCTTCTGCGCGGCCTCGCGGTGCTGCGCCGCGTTCGCCGACTGGAAGTGCGGGCCCTCGTACGTGCCGCGCGCGATGCCGATCCAGTCCAGCGCGTTGAGGATGCCCTCGGTCCACTCGGGCTTGTTGCGCGCCGCGTCGGTGTCCTCGACGCGCAGCACGAACACCCCGCCCTGCTGCTTGGCGTAGATCCAGTTCTGGAGCGCCGAGCGGGCGCCGCCGACGTGGAACATGCCAGTGGGAGAGGGGGCGAATCGCACACGTACCGTCACCCGCTCAGCCTAACCACGCGGGCGACAGAGTTTCCGGCGGCCTCAGCGGACCGCGCGGATCTTGAGGACGAAGGCGCTGCCGAGGAGCGTGACGACGGCGGTGAGCACGTAGAGCGTGGGGTAGCCGCCGAGGTGGATCACGATCGGGGCGGAGAGCAGCGGGCCCAGGACCTGCGGCGCCGCGTTCGCGATGTTGATGACGCCGAGATCTTTCGCGCGGTTCGTGGCGGCCGGCAGCACCTCGGTGATCAGCGCGGCATCCACCGCGAGATAGACGCCGTAGCCGCCGCCGAGCAGGATCGCGGCCACGATCGCGGCCGGGAACGTGGGCCAGATCGCCAAAATCAGCGCGGCCACCGCCATCTCCACACCGGACCAGATCACGAACGCCTTGCGCCGGCCGGACCGGTCGGAGATGCGGCCGGACACCACGGCCGTGGCCATCATGCCGGCCGTGTAGAGCAGGATCAGGACCAGCAGCCCGGTCTCCGGGTCGGGGTGGTGCACGCCGTCGGTCAGGAAGTACAGCAGGTAGAGCGTGCCGAGCGCGTTGCCGAGCTGCACCAGGAAACGGGTGCCCCAGGCCCAGGCGAAGTCGGGGTGCCGCCGCGGGCTGATCCACATGTCCGTGAGGAGCGTGCGGATCGACAGCGGCGGGCGGTGGCTGCGCGGGAGCGGATCGTCCGTGGTGCGCAGCGCGAACGGCAGGCCGAGCAGCAGCAGCGCGATCGCGATCGCGATGTAGCCGCTGATCAGGCCGGTGAAGACGGCGGTGGTCAGCACGGCGCCGACGACCAGGCCGAGCGACTGCGGGATGCCGACCCAGCCGGAGACCGCGGCGCGCTGCACGACCGGCACCCGGTCCGGGACCGCGGCGGTCAGCGAGGCGAGCATGGCGTTGAGACAGGTCTGCACGCCGGCCCAGCCGAGCGCGACGCCGAGGATCGTCTGCTGGTGGGCGAGGAGCACCAGGCCGGCCGCGGCGAGCACGGCGCCGCCGGACGTCCAGGCGTGCCGGCGGCCGAGCTCACGGCCGCCGATGCGCAGGCAGGTGCGGTCGGACAGCGCGCCGGCCAGCGGGTTCGCGATGATCGCGGCGAGCGCGCCGGCGGCCATCACCCAGGCCAGCATGGACTCCTTGGCGCCGGCGTCGATCCGGGCGATCTGGATCGGCAGCAGCACCTGGATCGGCGTGAAGAACGCCATCCAGAGCCCGAGGTTCGCGGCGAACAGCAGCGTGGTCCAGGTGCGGGGCACGCGGACGGTCGGCTCGGCGAGCGCCAGGGGGAGTGAGGTCGGTGTGGGGTTGATGGTGGTCATGGGCCACCTCCGGCGCGCGACTTGCCGAACATGAAAGGTTCTCGGACTGTAATCGGTCGGCACGTCACGCGGAAGACCACCGGACGATCCGGTCGTCGTCGCAGTGGCGGCGTGCCACGCGCCCGGCGAACCCGGACCCACCGAGCGGCGATCCGGTGCCGCCCGGCCGCACGGGCCGGGAACCCGGATCCGCCGAGCGGTGATCCGATGCCGGCGGAGGTGACGGAAACCTGGATCCGCCGAGCGGTGATCCGGGCGGGAGACCGCGACGGCGACCGACGAGCCCGGCGCCGCTGAGCGAGGCGTCGGGCGTGTCGGGCGTACCGCTGAAAGATTGTGATTTTTTTTAGAGGCGGAACCGGCTGACCAGGGTCTGGAGGTGACTCGCGGTCCCGCTGAGCGTGCCGGCCGCCTCCTGCGAGGTGTCGACCGCGCCACGGGTCGTCTCGACCGTGTCGTTGACCCGGGTCATGGTGGCCGCGATCTGCTCGCTGCCCTGGGCGACCTCGCCGATGTTGCGGGCCATCTCGTTCGTGGTCGCGGCCTGCTCCTCGACCGCGGCCGCGATCGCGTTCTGGAAGTCGTTGACCCGGGTGATCGTGGCGGTGATCGCCTCGATCGCCTGCACGGCCTTCGCGGTGTCGGCGTCGATCGCGGAGACGCGCGCGGTGACGTCCTCGGTGGCGCGCGCGGTCTCCTGGGCCAGCTCCTTGACCTCGCCCGCGACCACGGCGAATCCCTTGCCGGCCGCGCCCGCCCGCGCCGCCTCGATGGTGGCGTTCAGGGCCAGCAGGTTCGTCTGTTCCGCGATGCTGGCGATCAGCTTCACCACGTCCGCGATCTTCTCGCTGGACGTGCGCAGCTCGTCGATCACCTCGGCCGCGCGCTTGGTCAGGCCGACGCCGTCGCGACCGGCCTGGGCGGCCTCCTGCGCGTTGCTGGAGATCTCGCTGATCGACGCGCCCATCTCCTCCGCGCCCGCGGCGACGGTGGAGACCGCGCGGGACACCTCGGCCGCGGTGTCGCCGGCCGAGCCGGCCTCGGCCGCCGCGGTGGTGGACGCGCTGGCCAGTTCGCCGCCGACGTCCGCGACCCGGTCCGCGGCCTGGGAGACCTGGTGGGAGGCGTTGGTGACCTCGCTCATCAGCTCCCGGAGGCCGGTGACCGCGGTGTTCAGCGCGTGGCCCATCCGGGCGATCTCGTCGCCGCCGGCCGGCGTGACGCGCACGGTGAGGTCGCGCTCGGCCAAGCCGGCCAGCGCGCCGGTCAGGTCGCCGACCCGGCGGGTGATCCGGCGGGCCTGGACGTACGCGATGATGCCGCCGCCGATCGCCAGGATCAGGCCGACCGCGATGAACGCGGTGAGCATCTCGTTGCGGCCCGCGTCGACCTTCTCCATCGCCTCGGAGTAGTCCGGCAGGTAGCCGCCGACCGCGATCGCCCACTTGTACGGCGCGTAGTAGGTGATCACCGTGCGGGTGTCCGCGACCGCGGTGTTGGTGATGCCGCCGAGCTGGAACGTGGCGGTGCCGTTCGCGTTCGCCTCGAGCGCCTCCGCGGTCGTGATGATGTCGCTGATGTAGGCGGTGCCGTCCGCGTCCTTCGCGTCCAGCACGGTCTGGCCGACCGCGTCGGAGATGTTGGACGCGATCACCCGGCCGCGGTCGGCGGTGGCCGTGCTGATCACCGAGGCCCAGCCGTTGTCGCCGACCTTCGTCTCCGCGATCGTGCTGGTCAGCGACTCGATCGCCTCGGCCTGCGGCACGCCGTAGAAGAGCGAGCCGATCACCTTCCCGTCGTCGTCCTTGATCGGGTCGTAGGCGGTGATGAACCAGGTGCCGACCACCTGCGCCACGCCGCGGTACGGCTTGCCGTCCTTGATCGCGGCGGCCACCGCGTTCGGCTTCCCGTCCGCGCCGATCGCGGGGATGTAGGTGCCGATCGCGCGGTTGCCGTTCGCCGCCTTCACGTTCGTGGCGACGCGCAGCAGGTCACCGGCCTCGTTCATGCGCTGGAAGACGGTGACGTAGCCGCCGATCAGCCGGGTGACGTCGTCCACCAGCGGCGTCGGGGCGTTCAGGTTCCGGTTCTGGCCGAGCCACTGGCCGCCGACCTCGGCGCGGGGCAGCGAGACCGTGGTCTTGGCCTGGCTGACCTGGTTGGTCGCCTCCCAGGTGACGGTCTGGGCACCGTTGAGCCGCATGCCGCCGGCGTTGGACAGCGCGGTGCTCGCGGACGCCATGTCGCGGTTGACCTGGCTCTGCACGGTGTCGCCGGACGCCTTCACCAGCTGGGTGATGCCGGTGCTGACGTGGTTGAGATCCTCCGAGGTGAGCCGGTTGACGCTCTCCTCGGTGGTGTCCTGGAACGAGCTCGACTCGTACGTGCCCACGCCGACCAGGATCGTGGCGGTGACGACGACGCCGCCGACGCCGAGCATCAGCAGCTTGTGGCTCAGCTGGAACCCGTTCTGCAACCATCCCACGCGCATGACCGACCTGATCGGCCGATCTTGTCCGGTTATGAGTGGAATGCTGATATACGAAATCCCCCGTCATCCGGGCCTTCCGGACGACGGGGGATTTGTCGTGCTATGTCAGGAATCGCCGCCGGTCTCGCCGACCGGGGCCGCGTGCACGTCGTCGATCGCGTACTTACGCGCGGCGTCCGCCGGCACGCCGGCCGGTACCTTGCCGTCCAGCGCGAGCTGGCGCAGCGTGGCCACCGTGATCGACTCCGCGTCCACGTGGAAGTGGCGGCGCAGCGCGTGCCGGGTGTCCGACATGCCGAAGCCGTCCGTGCCCAGCGACGTGTACGACCCCGGGATCCACCGCGAGATCAGGTCCGGCACCGCGCGCATGAAGTCGCTGACCGCGACGACCGGGCCGTCGACGCCGGCGAGCTTCTCCTGCACGTACGGCTTGCGCGGCGCGTCGCCCGGGTGCATGAGGTTGTGCTCCTCGACCTGCACCGCGTCACGACGCAGCTCGGTCCACGAGGTCACCGACCACACGTCCGCGGCCACGCCCCAGTCCTGCGCCAGCAGCTGCTGCGCCTTGAGCGCCCAGCCCATGCCGGTGCCGGAGGCCAGGATCGCCGCCTTCGGGGCGTCACCCTCCACCGCCGGGGCGGGGGAGTAGCGGTAGATGCCCTTGAGCAGGCCCTCGGTGTCCAGGTCCGCCGGCTGGGCGGGCTGGAGGATCGGCTCGTTGTAGACGGTGAGGTAGTAGAAGATGTTCTCCTGCTGCTCGCCGTACATGCGGTGCAGGCCGTTCTCGACGATGTGCGCGATCTCGAACCCGAACGCCGGGTCGTACGCCACGACCGCCGGGTTCGTGGCCGCGAGCAGCAGTGAGTGACCGTCCTCGTGCTGCAGGCCCTCACCGTTGAGCGTGGTACGCCCCGCGGTGGCACCGATCACGAAGCCGCGCGCCATCTGGTCCGCCGCGGCCCAGAAGCCGTCACCGGTCCGCTGGAACCCGAACATCGAGTAGAAGATGTAGAGCGGGATCATCGGCTCGTCGTGCGTGGCGTACGCCGAGCCCGCGGCCGTGAAGGACGCGACCGAGCCGGCCTCGTTGATGCCCTCGTGCAGGATCTGGCCGGTCGTCGCCTCCTTGTACGACAGGAAGAGCTCCCGGTCCACCGACGTGTAGTTCTGGCCGTGCGGCGAGTAGATCTTCTTCGTCGGGAAGAGCGAGTCCAGGCCGAACGTGCGCGCCTCGTCCGGGATGATCGGCACCCAGCGCTTGCCGAACTCCTTGTCCTTCATCAGGTCCTTGAGGAGCCGGACGAAGGCCATGGTGGTGGCGACCTTCTGCTTGCCGGAGCCGCGCTTGATGTCGCCGAACACCTCGGTCGCCGGGATCGCCAGCTTCTTCGGCTCGGTCCGGCGCGACGGCACGTACCCGCCGAGCGCCTGCCGCCGCTCCTGGAGGTACTGCATCTCCTCGGAGTCCTCGGCCGGCTTGAAGTACGGCGGGAGGTACGGGTTGTCCTCCAGCTGCTTGTCCGAGATGTCCAGGTAGAGGCGGTCGCGGAACTTCTTCAGGTCGTCCAGCGTCAGCTTCTTCATCTGGTGCGTGGCGTTGCGCGCCTCGAAGTGCGAGCCGAGCGTCCAGCCCTTGATCGTCTTGGCGAGGATCACGGTCGGCTGGCCGGTGTGCTCGGTCGCGGACTTGTACGCCGCGTAGAGCTTGCGGTAGTCGTGACCGCCGCGCTTCAGGCCCCAGATCTCGTCGTCGGACAGACCCTCGACCATCTTGCGGGTACGCGGGTCGCGGCCGAAGAAGTTCTCCCGGACGTAGAGACCGGACTCGGCCTTGTACGTCTGGTAGTCACCGTCCGGCGTGGTGTTCATCAGGTTCACCAGCGCGCCGTCGGAGTCCGCCGCGAGCAGCGGGTCCCACTCCCGGCCCCAGACGACCTTGATGACGTTCCACCCGGCGCCGCGGAAGAACGACTCCAGCTCCTGGATGACCTTGCCGTTGCCGCGGACCGGGCCGTCGAGGCGCTGCAGGTTGCAGTTGACCACGAAGGTGAGGTTGTCCAGCTCCTCGCGGGCGGCCAGGCCGATCGCGCCGAGCGACTCGACCTCGTCCATCTCGCCGTCGCCGAGGAACGCCCAGACGTGCTGGTCGGACGTGTCCTTGATGCCGCGGTGCTGCAGGTAGCGGTTGAACCGCGCCTGGTAGATCGCGTTCATCGGGCCGAGGCCCATGGACACGGTCGGGAACTCCCAGAAGTCCGGCATGAGCCGCGGGTGCGGGTACGACGGCAGGCCGCCACCCCGGTGCGACAGCTCCTGACGGAACCCGTCCAGGTTGTCCTCGGTCAGGCGGCCCTCCATGTACGCACGTGCGTACATGCCCGGGGACGCGTGGCCCTGGAAGTAGATCTGGTCGCCGCCGCCCGGGTGGTTCTTGCCCCGGAAGAAGTGGTTCATGCCCACCTCGTAGAGGCTGGCGGAGGACGCGTACGTCGAGATGTGACCGCCGACGCCGACCTCGGGGCGCTGCGCGCGGTGCACCAGCATCGCGGCGTTCCACCGGATGTAGGCGCGGATGCGGCGCTCGATCATCTCGTCGCCGGGGAACCAGGGCTCCTGCTCCGGCGGGATCGTGTTGATGTAGTCGGTCGAGGTCAGCGGCGGCACGCCGACCTGACGCTCCCGAGCCCGCTCCAGCAGTCGAAGCATGACGTACCGCGCGCGCTTGGCGCCGGCCTCGTCGATCACTCCATCAAGCGACTCGACCCACTCGCTGGTCTCTTCGGGGTCGATGTCCGGAAGCTGGCTTGGTAGGCCATCGCTGATGACCGGGCGCTTGCGTTCCGTGGCCACGGGCATTCCTCAGGGTAGATGGAAACGGTATGTCTGTGGGATAAGTCTCTCTGGCCATCCTGCCTCGTATGACGGGGGGCGTCACGCTTACCACCGCCAGACGCGATGCTTGCCACAGATACCGAACGGTAACTTCTGCTTAACGAACCGGTTGTCCGCAGTGGGACACTGCGGGTCATGCGCACCGAGTTGATCACCATCCGCACCGGAGACCAACCCGTCGTCGTGGACATCACTGCGGAAGCCGCGCGCTTCGTCGCCGGTGAGGGTGACGGTCTGCTCAACGTCTTCGTCCCGCACGCCACCGCCGGCATCGCGATCCTGGAGACCGGCGCGGGCTCGGACGACGACCTGCTGACCGCGCTGGAGGACGTGCTCCCGGCGGACGACCGCTGGCAGCACCGCCACGGGTCGTACGGCCACGGCCGCGACCACGTCATGCCCGCGTTCATCCCGCCGCACGCCACGCTGCCGGTGCTGCACGGCCGCATCACGCTCGGCACCTGGCAGTCCATCTGCCTGGTCGACCCGAACGGCGACAACCCGGAACGCCAGGTCCGCTTCTCGTTCCTGCCGGGATGACATCCTTTACCGCATGAGCGATGCCCTGTTCCCGGAGCCGGTGGACGCCACGGTCGTCGGCGTCACCGTCTACCCGGACCGCGCCCGCGTCACCCGCCGTGCGGCCGTGCGGCTGCCCGCGGGCGACCACACGGTCCCGCTCGGGCCGCTGCCGCAGACCGTCGACCCCGGCTCGGTCCGGGTCGGCGGGCGCGGCGCCGCCACCGTGCTCGGCGTGGACGTGACCACCCGTCACCAGCCGCGCAGCACCGACCCCGAGGTGGCCGCGCTGGACGAGCGCCGGCAGGGCCTGGAGAACGCGCTCCGCGAGCTGGACGACGACCGGGAGATCGAGAAGGAGCGCACCGAGTTCCTGCACGAGCTCGCCCGCCGGGCCGGCATGAGCTATGCCAAGGCACTGGCCGAGGGTACGGCCGAGCCGGGCGCGATCGTGACGTTCGGCGACTCGCTGGCCGAGCAGCTGTCCGCCGGCAAGGCCCGGGAGCGCGAGACCGAGCTGCGCCGCGAGACGTTGCAGCAGGAGCTGGCCGCGGTCACCCGCGAGCTGGGCGCGCTCTACGCGAAGCAGGCACCGGACCGGCTGGTGGCGATGGTCGCGCTGGAGGCGGCGCACACCGGCGAGGTCGAGCTGGAGCTGTCCTACGTGGCGACCGGCGCGTCCTGGGAGTCCAGCTACGACGTACGGCTGGACGAGCGCGGCGACTCGCTCGTGCTGACCTGGTTCGGGCTGGTCCGGCAGCAGACCGGCGAGGACTGGCCGGAGACCGAGCTGCGGCTCTCCACCGCGCGCCCGGCCGGCCTGGTGACCGTGCCCGAGCTGGACCCTTGGTTCCTGGACCGGTTCCGTCCGGCGCCGCCGCCGGCCATGCCGGTCTACGCCGCGATGATGGACGCGGCCGGGCCGCCCGCCCCGGCCGCGGCGCCCCGGATGATGCGCGCGAAGACCGCGGAGGTCGCCGAGGCGGTCGCCACCGTGGAGCAGGGCGTGGCCGCGGCCACCTACCGCCCGTCGCGCCCGGTCGCGGTGCCGGCGGACGGCAGCGCGCACCGGGCCGTGGTGGCGTCGCTGGAGCTGCCGGCCCGGCTCGACTACGTGACCGCGCCGGTCCGGGACGCGGCCGCGTACCTGCGGGCC
The DNA here is from genome assembly GCF_000717135.1 of Catenuloplanes japonicus. GTDB lineage: Bacteria > Actinomycetota > Actinomycetes > Mycobacteriales > Micromonosporaceae > Catenuloplanes > Catenuloplanes japonicus. The sequence goes on along the minus strand of NZ_JNXY01000018.1, from coordinate 99,435 downwards.
ACCGTGACCAACACCAGCGAGCACACGCTGCTGCCCGGCCCGGCCGCGGTGTTCCACGGCGGGGACTTCGTGGGGCGCACCGGGCTGAAGCCGTGGGCGCCGGGCGAGGAGCTGGAGCTGGCGCTCGGCGTCGACGACCGGGTACGCGTGGAGCGCGAGCAGACCCGGCGTACCGCCACGAAGGCCGCGCTCTCCACCACCCGCCGCCGCGAGGCGGAGTACACGATCACCATCGGCAACCACACGCCGCGCGAGGCCCGGGTGACCGTGCTCGATCAGCTGCCGGTCTCCCGCGACGAGGCGATCTCGGTCCGCGAGACCCGGCTCGACCCGGCCCCGGCCGACCGGAACGAGATGGGCGAGCTGACCTGGCGGCTGCGCGTGCCGGCCGGTGAGAGCCAGATCATCACGTTCGGTTTCCGGGCCGAGGTCGGCAAGGGCGTCGACCTGGACGGATGGCGTGAATGAACGCTCCGGGGCGGTCCGTTCGAGTGGCCAGTGCTGGCATGGGTCGGTAATGCTTTCGGGGTGACCACCCCTCAAGATCTCGACGAGCGGTTCCGGGAGGCGGTCGGCGCGCTGACCAAGCCGGACGAGCGGCGGACCTCCGCCGACCCCGTCCGGGACGGCAGCGGGTTGACCGGCGCCCGCGCACTCGAACTCTTCGACGCCCAGCTCACCAGCCGCCACCTCGACCTGGCCTCGCGCTGGCTGCGCAGCTTCGGTGAGGGGTACTACACGATCGGCTCGTCAGGCCACGAGGGCAACGCCGCGGTCGCGGCCGCGGTCCGGCACACCGACCCGGCGCTGCTGCACTACCGCTCCGGCGGCTACTACTGCGCCCGCGCGGTCCAGGCCGCCGGCGGCGAGTCCCCGCTGGACGACGGGCCCCGGCACGCGGCCGCGGAGCGCGACGACAGCGCGCCCCTGGCCGAGGCCGCGCGGGACGTGCTGCGCGGCGTCATCGCGTCCGGTCAGGAGCCGATCGCGGGCGGCCGGCACAAGGTCTTCGGCAACGCGTCGCTGCACGTGGTCCCGACCACGTCCACGGTCGCGTCGCACCTGCCCCGCGCGGTCGGCACGGCCGTCGCGATCGAGCACGGGCGGCACCTGGCGTCCGCGGAGCGCTCCGGGCCGGCCCGCCCGCAGCCGGTCTCGCCGTGGCCGCCGGACGCGATCGTGGTCGCCTCGTTCGGCGACGCCTCGGTCAACCACGCCAGCGCGCAGGCCGCGTTCAACACGGCCGGCTGGTCCGACCACTCCGGCGCCAAGGTGCCGCTGCTGCTGGTCTGCGAGGACAACGGGCTCGGCATCAGCGTGCCGTCGCCGGAGGGCTGGGTCGCGGCTCTTCTGTCCTCGCGCCCCGGCATCACATATTTCCACGCGGACGGGTGCGATCTGGCCGCCACCTACGACGCCGCCGCGGAGGCCGCGGCGTACGTGCGCCGCGAGCGCCGCCCCGCCGTGCTGCACCTGGAGCTGGTCCGGCTGATGGGCCACGCCGGCGCGGACGCGGAGGTCGCCTACCGCAGCGCGGCCGAGATGACCGCGGACGCGGAGCGCGATCCGCTGATCGCCACCGCGCGCCTGCTCGCCGAGGCCGGGCTGGCGAGCCCCGCACAGCTGATCGGCCGGTACGACGAGATCGGCTGGCTGGTCCGCAAGGTCGCGGAGGAGGTGCTGGGCGAGTCCAAGCTCGCCACCGCGGCCGAGGTGATGGCGCCGATCGCGCCGCGCCGTCCGGTCCGGGTGGCGCACGCGATCACGGAGGCGGCCTCGTTCGCGACCGGGCCCGGCGCGGCCGTCCGGGCCGCCACGCTGGACCGGCTGCCGGAGACGCGCGGCCCGCTCACGCTGGCCCAGACGATCAACGCGACGCTGGCGGACGCGGCGCTCACGTACCCCGGAATGATCATTTTTGGGGAGGACGTCGCGGCCAAGGGCGGGGTCTACGGCGTCACCAAGGGGCTGGCCGACCGCTTCGGCCCGGACCGGGTGCTGGACACGCTGCTCGACGAGACGTCCATCCTCGGCCTCGGGCTCGGCGCCGGCCTGGCCGGGCTGCTCCCGGTCCCCGAGATCCAGTACCTGGCCTACCTGCACAACGCGGAGGACCAGCTGCGCGGCGAGGCCGCCACCATGCAGTTCTTCAGCCGCGGCGCCTACCGCAACCCGATGGTCGTGCGGATCGCCGGTCTCGGCTACCAGGAGGGCTTCGGCGGGCACTTCCACAACGACAACTCGCTGGCCGTGCTGCGCGACATCCCGGGCCTGGTGGTGGCCGTGCCGGCCCGCGCGGAGGACGCGGCCCCGATGCTGCGGGCCTGCCTGGCGTCTGCGCAGACGGACGGCTCGGTCGTCGCCGTGGTCGAGCCGATCGCGCTTTACCACACGCGCGACCTCTACGCGGACGGCGACGGCGAGTGGCTGGCCCCCTACGCGGCCCCGGCCGGGTGGAACACGGCGCACGTCCCGATCGGGCGTGCCCGCGTCTACCCGCTCGGATCGGCGGAAGATCTGACAATCCTCACATTCGGCAACGGGGTACGGATGTCGCTGCGCGTCGGCGCCCGGCTCGCCGCGGAGGGCTACGGCGTACGCGTGGTCGACCTGCGCTGGCTCTCCCCGCTCCCGGTCGCGGACATCATCCGGGAGTCCGCCGCGACCGGACGGGTGCTGATCGTGGACGAGACACGGCGTTCCGGCGGCGTCGGCGAGGGCGTCCTGGCCGCGCTCGTGGACGCCGGATTCGTAGGCGCAGCACGGCGTGTCGCGTCCGTCGACTCGTTCGTGCCGCTCGGCCCGGCCGCCCGCCAGATCCTCGTTTCCGAGGACTCCATCGCCCAAGGTGCCCAGGCCCTGCTCGCCCCGTGACACTATGTATCCCGATGAGCAGGCAAGCCTTGAGTAACCAACCGGACGCAACAACTCGCCGAAGGCTCGGTGCGCCACTTGCGTCCCGGCCGGTAACTGTGTGGACTACCGGTCATCGGAACAGCACTTCCGGGGGAGACCCCCGCGCCGCCACCCGGCGGCCGGGACTGAGCAGGAGACAAGGAGGCACTCAACAGTGAGCGCGACCGCTGGTCAGGCCGCCGACGGCGTACGGAGCCTGGCGGACCGGTTCGGCATCGAACCGGGCATGGTGGTCATGGAGATGGGGTACGACGACGACGTCGACCACGATCTCCGCGACGCCCTGGCCGACCGTAGTGGCAACGACCTGGTCGACGAGGACACCGACGAGGTCGTCGACGTGGCTCTCGTCTGGTTCCGCGACGGAGACGGTGATCTTTTCGAGCTGCTCACCGACGCGCTCACCCCGCTGGGCGATGCCGGCGTGGTGTGGCTCCTGACTCCGAAAGCGGGCAGGGAAGGCCATGTGGAGCCGAGTGAGATCAGCGAATCGGCACCGACCGCGGGTCTGACCCAGACCTCGACGGTGAACGCGGGTAAGGACTGGACTGCGGCGCGGCTCGTTTCGCCGCGCACCGTCCGCGCCAAGAAATAACAAGCTTGCCGACCGCTCCCTCCCGGGCGGCCGGATGTTTCACCGTCGCGGCGGCACCGGGCCCGTGCCGTCGCGACGAGGCGTGTCCGGGTTCGGTGCTAGCTGGGGGTTCAGCGTGATCCAGGTGGGGGACGAGGCGCCCGCTTTCGTGCTGCGCGACCAGAACAACCAGGAGACGTCGCTGGCCTCGTTCCGCGGCCGGCAGGCCGTGCTGCTGGTCTTCTACCCCCTGGCCTTCACCAACACCTGCCAGGGTGAATTCCAGGACCTCCAGGCCCACCTGCCCGACTTCCAGAACCCCGCCGTCCAGGTCCTCACGATCAGCGTCGACTCCATCTTCAGCCACAAGGTCTGGGCCGACCGCGAGGGCTTCACGTTCCCCCTGCTGGCTGATTTCTGGCCGCACGGGGAGGCGGCCCGCTCCTACGGCGTCCTGGACCCTCAGCGCGGCACCGCCGAGCGCGGCACGTTCCTCGTCGACCGGACCGGCATCGTCCGCTTCGCGGAGCTGCAGGACCGGGCCCGCCCGCGCGACCAGTCCGCCTGGCGGGAGGCCGTGGCCTCACTCGGCTCGTAGAGCCCGCACAGGGTACGCTGACGCTGGTCTCCGGGCGCATAGCTCAGCGGAAGAGCATTCGCCTTACAAGCGAAGGGTCGCAGGTTCGAACCCTGCTGCGCCCACCGGCCTCGGCCGTCCCACGTCCGCGGAAAGCGCGGACCGGGGCGGCCGTCATTCCGCTCCGGGGGCCGAGCCCCCGGAGACCCCGCGGGCCGGTGGTGCGATGCGCCCGGCCGCTGCGGGCCTGCCGGCGCGAAACACGCCTGGAACCGGGTGCCCGAGATCAAAGTCGACGTCGGTGACGGTTGACGACTTAGGCCGCTAGTCGACGTCGGCGTGAGCCGACGACGGGATTCGAACCCGCGTTGTCCCTTTGAGAGAGGAAGTAACCGGCGTCTTCGCACCGGGCACCCGATCCGGCGTGCGCAGACGTTAACACCACCGCGTGACCTGGTGCCATCGAGAATCGCGGGCCCCACGGATGTCGATCGATCTGTAGGCTGCGGACCACATCGATGAGTGGGAGCGGGCCTGTGGGCGTCGAGCGGAATCGGGTGCTGGCTGCCGGGGCGGTGGCGCTGGTCGCGTTCGTCGTGGTGGCGACCGTGGTCGCGGATCGGGACGCGGCGCCGTCGGACCCGCGCTACTTCCGGGCCGACGCGGCCGTTCCCGCCGAGTTCCAGCCGCTGATCGTGGAGGCCGGCACCGCCTGCCCGGAGAGCGAGCATGTCACGCCGCTCCTGGTCGCCGCGATCCTGAAGGCGACCAGCGACTTCGACGCGGATCTGGACGATCCGGCCACGCACGAGAACGGCATCGCCCGCTGGACGCAGTCCATGCTGCGCGAATACCTGCCCGCGGGGGAGCGCACCGAGCTGCCGGCCCCGCCGTTCCCGCCGGAGGTGTCCATTCCGGCGCTCGGCGAGTTCCTCTGCCGGCACACGTCCGAGGCGGCCGGGCATCCGCGCGGTCCGGAGCTCGGCCTGGCCTTCGGATTCCGCACCTCGGTCGTGCGCGGCGAGGAGACCTTCGGGACCGAGGCCGTCTGGACCGGGGACTCCGCGTACCTGAGCCGGGTCGAGCAGGCGCTCGCCGACTACCGACCGTAAATCCGTCGGCGGACCGGCCGGACGAGGCTATCGTCGTACCCGTGCAGAGTCTTGAGGGCATGACCACCGCGACCGCGCGAGCTTCCCGCTCGCCGGTCGCCGCTGCCTGAGCTCTTCTGCTTCCCGCGCGGCCGGAAACGGCCGCTGCAATCCCATGGCACGGCCCTTCCGGCTTTCCTCGAAAGGGCAAAAACCATGCAAACCGATCAGATGGTACGGACGTTCGTCGACTTCTACCTCGCGCGCGGCCACCGGGAGATCACCGGGACCACGCTCATCCCGCCGCCGGGCGATCCGGTGCTGTTCACCACGTCCGGGATGCATCCGCTGACCGCGAACATCGAGGGCGAGCCGCATCCGCTCGGCCGGCGGCTCGTCGACGTGCAACGATGCCTGCGGACCACGGACCTGGACGAGGTCGGCGACGACACGCACCTGACCACGTTCGAGATGCTGGGGACGTGGTCGTTCGGCGACTACGACGGGCCGCAGAGCCTGCGCTGGGGCCACGAGCTGCTGGTCGGGCGGCTCGGACTGGACCCGGGGCGGCTGCACGCGACCGTCCACCCGACGGACCTGCTGGCGCCGCCGGTCTGGGACGAACTCGGCGTACCGGTCGAACGCACCGACGAGAACTGGTGGTCGAACGGCCCCACCGGACCGTGCGGCCCGGACTCGGAGATCTTCTACTGGACCGGCGACGGCCCGCCGACCGGCACCCCCACCACGGACACGCGCTGGGTCGAGATCTGGAACCACGTCACCATGCTCTACCGCCGCGGCGACGACGGCAGCCTGACGCCGCTCGACCAGCCGTCCGTCGACACCGGCCTCGGCCTGGAACGCCTGGTCACGATTCTGCAGGGCGGATCATCGGTCTACGACACGGACGGCTTCGCGCCGTGGCGGCGACACGTGCCGCCGCTGTGGCCGCTGCGCGAGACGGACACCCGCGTCGTCTGCGACCACCTCCGTTCCGCGATCGTCGTCATCGGCGACGGCGTGACACCCTCCAACACCGGCCGCGGGTACGTCCTGCGCCGCCTCCTCCGCCGCTCCCTCACGCTGCTGTGGCGCGACGACCCGGCGCGCACGCTCGGCGACCTCCCACCGGAGCTGCTCACCCACACGATCACCCACTTCGGACTCCCGATCTCGCCGTCGTCGGTCCGCGAGGTGCTCCTCGCGGAGGAGAAGCGCTTCCGCACCCTGCTCACCCGCGGCCGCCAGATCGTCTCCCGCCGCCTCCACCGCACCGGCCCCTTGACCGAGGCCGACTTCCGCGACCTCCACGACACCCACGGCCTTCCCCGAGACCTGGTCGAAACCCTCCTCAACCACTAGCGGGTACGCGGCGGGCCCGCACGCGCCCCTCCGGGGATCGTGCGGGCCTCGCTTGCGCTGAGCCTGGCTTACGGCGTGGTCAGCACGATCGCGGTCGGGGTTGCATCCTCGCGGGTGGCTTCGAAAACGACGTCCCACTTGGTGGTGAAGGTCATTCCCGAGCAGATCTCGGTCGCATCGGTGTGCAGAGTGACCGCGTCGGTCAGTAGAACGTTGACGTCGCCGGCCGTCTTTGCGATGACCGCGTTGGCGGTGGGCACGTAAGTCTTGAGACCGAGCCATCCGGCGCAGGCGGCCTTGTCGGTCTCGACGATGCCGCCGATGTCTCCCGCGACCACTGTCTTCGGCGTCACCGACTTGATCTTGCCGTTGACGGTGCTACCCGCGGGAGTGGTCACCTTGATGTTGACGTTGGCGTTCTCGCCCGGCAGCAGTCCGGTCGTCCCGGTGTCCAGCACGATCGTGCCCGCCACGGTGAGCGGCTTGAACGTCTCGCTGTTGCCCGCCGCGTTCGCCGTGGTGGCGCGGTTGAACGCCGCCCAGGCGACTCCGCCGCCGATGGCGATGGCAATGACGGCGCCGGCGGCCGCGACGGTGGTGGCGCGCTTGCGGTTCTTGGACATGCTGAAGCTCGCTTTCATAAGCGTGTTGATCAGGGGTTTCGGCAGTGCGGGCTGCCGGATCCGCCTAGGAGGCGGGAGCTTGAATCGGTACGTCCGTCGTGGACACCCCCGGCGAAGCCGGAGAGGCCGGCGCGGCCGGCGTGCTCACTGCCTCGGGCGTCGACGGCTGCTGCGGCACCGGTACGGCAGGCGGCGGCTCGATCGCCGCGGGCTGCACCGGCAGGCCGGCTGCTGGTGTCTCCGCCGACGGCGCGGTCGTCGCCCCGGTCGAACCCGCCGTGACCCTCGGCGTGCTCGTGCCCGGGGCGACGGCCGCACCGCCGGCCGGAGAAGTGGCGCCCGCGCTCGGCGGGATGGACACGACCACGGCCGGAACAGTCGCGGTGGTCTCCTGCGTCCATGTCTCGTCGGCCAGGGCCCGCCCGGCCACCGCGCCGACCGAGGCGATCGCGGAAGCGGCAACGAGAATCCCGGTTGCAATCGTGATTCGCTGCCGGGCGCGGCTGCGGTCGTTGGTCATGTCACCTCCCGAAGTAGCGTTGGCGTCGGGGGCCAACTCTGCCGTTCGGTGACGTACCGCAACATCGGGAACGCAGTCCGCGAACGCGTGCTTAACGGGCTTTCAGGGCGTCGGCTCGGCCTAATCCGGTCGTGGCCCGGCGTCGCGGAGCTGACAGCGGCTCCGGCGAGTCGTTACCGGGGCTGGCCGGCCCACGCGATGTGCTGCCGGTGCAGCCAGTCCTGCCGGGGTGAGTTCATGGCCGGCGGCACGGCGTCGCGGATCGCGCGGGTCGGCGGGTTCGCGAACCGCCGGCAGGGCGTCACCGCGCAACTCCCGGACTGAATCAAGATCAAGATCTAGTTCATTTTCCCGCTTCCGGCGTGGTCCGGCAGCGTTGCTCCCGCGGGCAAACCTCGCGCCGGGCTCCGCTGGCGCTCCGCACGACGCTCAGAGCCGGTCCCGTCGCTGGTCCCGGAAACCCCGGGTGGCGGCAGGGCCTCAGCGCAGCCAGGACCGCCCGGTCGGCGTCAGGCGCAGGCGCTCGGTGCGGCCCGGCGGCAGCGAGTCCGCGTCGAACGGGTCGCGGGACAGCACCGCCGCCACGTTCTCGCCGGTGCGGACCGGGAGCGCGGGGAAGTCGTTCTCCTCATCGGCGGAGACCAGCGTGAGCAGCGACGACGGCGCCTCGGGAACCCTGTCGAAGGGCGCGTCAGCGTACCGAATGGTGAGGTTCAAGAGGGTTTGATCTGGCTCCGGTGAGCCGGGTGCGGGGCGCGTCGCGGTGTCCGGGGTGAACGGGGTGACCGGGCGGAGCAGCAGGACGTCGTCCCAGGCGGTCATGGTCCGGTTCGCCTCACGGCGGTGCCTGGTCCACACCGGGCCGCCGTAGAACGCCTCGAGCGCGGCGCGCCGGGTCTTCATGTCGGCGAAGCCGCGCAGCCACACGAAGCTGTCCGGATCGCCGAGGTCGCGGAACTGGCCGAGCACCACCGCGCCCACCGCCTCCTGTGACTCCACGAACTCGCGGTCGAAGAGCGAGATCAGGTCCTCCCGCGCGCCTGGATGCAAGGCGTAGCGACGCAGCTCGATAAACATGCTCGCACCATACGTCCTTGCACCGACATTTTCGTTTCAGATACGCTCAACATCTGAATGCCGACGACATGTGGAGTGCGTGATGGAACTCGACCTGACCGACCCCGAGCTGCTGAAAGACCCGGTCGCCGCCTACGACCGGGCACGTGAGGCGACCGCGGTGGTGCGCCTGTCCACGCCCGGATTCGGCACCATGTGGGGCGTCACCCGGCACGCGGACGCGCGCGCCATGCTCACCGACCCGCGCCTCGCGCCGTCCGAGCAGAGCTTCATGCGGGCGGCGGTGCCGGAGCACTGCCGCCGCTACATGCGCACCATGCAGGAGCAGGACGGGCCGGAGCACCGCCGGCTGCGCGGCCTGGCCCGGCCGGCGTTCACGCCACGCCGTGCGGAGGACCTGCGCCCGCGCATCGCGCCGATCGTCGACCGGCTGCTGGACGCGCGCCCGGCGGACCTGCTGACCGGCTTCGCCGCGCCGCTGCCGATGGCGGTCATCTGCGAGCTCGCCGGGGTGCCGGCGGGGGAGCGGGAGCGATGGCGCGAGTACGGCGCCGTGATCCTCTCCGGCGACGGCCACGCGCTGATGGCGAGCATCCCCGACATGATCGAGGACGCGAAACGCGCGGTCGAGGGCGGCCGCGACGACGACGGCCTGATCGGGATGCTGGCGGCCGTGGACGGCGACCGCCTCTCCGAGGACGAGCTGGTCACGCTGGTCTGGCACCTGGTCCTGGCCGGTCAGGTCCCGGCGAACCTGATCGCCAACTCGGTCGCGACGCTGCTCTCCGAGCCCGGCCTGCTCGACATGCTGCGCGCGGAACCGGCGCTGCTGCCCGGCGCGGTGGAGGAGCTGACCCGGTGGCAGCCGCCGCAGATGTTCACGATCCCGCGGTTCGCCGGCCAGGAGATCGAGATCGGCGGCGTGACCATCCCGAAGGGCGCGCCGGTCACGGCCGTGCTGCCGGCCGCGAGCCGCGACCCGCGCGTCTACACCGACCCGGAGCGGCTGGACCTCCGGCGGAGGGAGGCACCGCATCTGGGGTACGGCCACGGCCCGCACTTCTGCCTGGGCGCGCCGCTGGCCCGGGTGCAGACCGAGGTGGCGCTGGCCGCGCTGCTCGACCGGTTCCCCGGCCTGCGCCTGGCCGTGGACCCGGCCGAGCTGATCTGGATCCCGGACCCGTCGACCCGCAGGCTGTCCGCACTGCCGGTGACCTACTGACCGAATATCAGGGCGTCTCCCACGGCACGGGAGACGCCCCGATCACTCGCTAGCGCTTGCGGCGCAGCGTGCGGGCGTAGTCCTGGAAGCGGGCCTTCGCGATCGCGGTGCGGTCGAGGGTGCGGAACACGATGCCCTCGGCCGCGCGCCCGCCGGACTCGTCCAGCGCGACCAGTGTGGCCGGCAGCCGGTCGGCCAGCAGCGCCTGCATCTTCTCCACGTCGGTCGGCAGCTCCGCCGCGTCCAGCGTGAACAGTCGCGGTGTCAGCTCCACGCCGGCCTCGGCCGCGATCGTGTGCAGCGCGTCCTCGCCGGCCCACGGCTGGCCGCCGCTCTCCCGCCACGCCGAGATCTCCTGCGGCGCGGCCGCGAGCAGCGCCGGGTAGCCGGCGATGAGCGCGGTGTCGAAGAGCCGCCAGCCGACCGTGCCCCGCGTGCTGTACTGCTTCGCCTGGCCGCCGATCTTGCCGCCGTAGAGCTCCAGGTAGAGCACGCGGATCACGTCGCCGGTGACCGGCGGCAGCGCCTCGGCCAGCGGCTTCAGGTTCTCCACGATGCCCTGCGACGGGTTGCCGATCAGGTCGCCCTGTGCGTACAGCAGCTCCTCCCGCGAGCCGAGCAGGTAGGTACCGTCGGGCAGCTGAATGACACGGCTGTTGGAGTTATGGACCAGGATGCCGTTGGCGAAGAAGTTGTGTGTGCCGGTCTCCAGGTCGTAGCGATTCGAGAACACGTTCGTGAGGTCGTAATCGACGCGATCGATGATCTGACGGACGAGCTGCGTCTTGTAGCTGCGTGTGCCAGCGGGTGGTAGCCAGCCCTGATGGCCACGGTATCGCTCCGGCAGCTTGCGCTGCATCACCGGCGGTACGTATGGGGCGACGGTCAGGAACAGGCGTTCGGCCGCATCGGAGTTCAGGCGAATCGTCAGGTAGCCCCCGCCGTCGCGCATGAGTTCCCCGACGATGCCGAGGCGTTGCAGCCCACGGAGGAGCACGGCACAGTCGTCTTCGTCGAAGCCGCAGACCGAGAGCGTCGCACGATCCTCTTGACCCGGGACGGTCTGCAGGGAACCGTCATCCATGTACCAGAACGCCAGGGCGAGCGGGTCGAGCGAATCGGCGACCCAGCCCGGGATGCGCTTTCGCCCCGACGCGATCATGTCGCCGAAGTGGTCTCGCACACTGGGGTGGAACGACGAGCGTGCGCGAACCATCGTGGAGCCGTACCCGCTCGTCCGCTCGTTGATCGCGGAGCTTGCCATGTCTCCGAGCCCGAGGAGCGTCCACTCGACGTACGCCGAGTCCTGGACGCGGTGACCCCATTCGACCGCTGCGGTCCGGGAGCCCTTCCGTACGGCGAGGGTACCGTCGCCCAGCAGTTTGCCGAGGAGTACCGATCGTTGACACGGTGTGAGATCCAGTTCGCTGCGCAGGAGCGTCACCTCATCGCCGTCGGCGAGCTTCTCGGCCGCGACGTACTCATCGCGCGAGGCGATCCAGAAGCGGTGGTTCGGGGTGCAGGTGATGCTGAACTGAGAGTTGCCACGTCCGGCACCGAGCCGCCGTCCCGAAATCTTCATCCAGGTCTCAGCGCGGCCGTTGTTGAAGACGTTCACGACGGGCGTCGGTACGACCCGGCCTTCTTCGTCCATTCCCAGGACCTCGTCGCCGACCGCGACGTCCTTGATGAGCTTCCGCGACCCGTCTGCCATGGAGACCCGCGTGGTGCGTGTCAGGCAGCCGTCGACCTTCTCCGTGGCGAGGACCGGGCCGGTGAACGGGACCGTGCCGTCGAGCAGGCCGCCGTTCTTCGGGTCGAGCGTGTGGTAGGTCGGGATCGACGGGTACTTGGTGAGGGAGTTCAGGGCTCGCAGGTCGGTGGTGCGAACGTCGAAGTTCATCGTCGATCCTCCTCGAAGGCGGTAGTCCGGCAGGTGCCCAAGGATGGCAAGCGGGCACAGGGCGGGCAATCGAGAATCCGTCCCGGCAACCGGGAAAATCGCGCGCCGAAACGTCCCGGAAACCGACCGGGGATCGTACGCCAGGTAAAGTTTTGGGATCTTAGACGACGTTGATCCGTTCATCGGCACCGCGGCGACCGACCTGCCCCGTGCCGAGGGTCTGGCAGCAACCTGGTGGTGGCCGAAGCCGCAGGTCGGGAACACGCACCCCGGCGCCACCTCCCCGCTCGGCATGGTCTCCGCCTGTGCCTACTCCGGTGCTTATCCGACCGGTTACGGCAGGTACGCGAAGAACACCGAGGGCGTGCCGGAGGAGATGTTCGACCGGATGCAGGCGTCCGGTTTCACACACTTCCAGCAGTCCGGCACCGGCGCGATCCGTAAGTACTACAACTACGTGCGCGTCACGCCCATGGTCCAGCCGCTGGACGACCTCGGGCAGTCCTGGCCGCTGCACGACGAGACGGCCGAGCCCGGCTACTACGCGGCCACGCTGGACACCGGCATCCGCTCGGAGATCACGGTCGGCGACAAGGTCGCGGTGCACCGCTACACGTTCCCGAGGCACAGCAGCGCGCGCGTCGTGATCGACATGTCCTGCGGCGGCCTCGCGATCGAGCTGGGCCGGACCGTGCCGCTGCGCGCCCAGGTGGAGAGCCTCGGCCAGGGCCAGGCGCAGGGCACGGTGTGGATGGAGGGCGTGCCGCTCTCCGTCTTCATGGAGATCGACACGCCGCGCTGGCGCCAGATGCTGTGGTACGACCGGCGCCTGATCAACGGCGGCACCCGGCTCGACTTCGACAGCATCCGGCACACCACGCTGCGCCCGTTCGGCATGCTCTTCATGGGTCCGACGCTGGCCGGCCAGACCGTCGAGATCCGGATGGGCTTCTCGCTGCGCGGCCACGAGCAGGCCCGGCGCAACCTGGAGAAGGAGGCGGGCGGCACCGAGTCGTCCGCGTTCGACCTGGTGCGCTCGCGGACCCGGGCGCGCTGGGGCGACCATCTGGACCGCGTGCAGGTCGAGGGCGGCACGCCGGCCCGGCGCACGGTGCTGGCGACCTCGCTCTACCACTCGCTGATCAAGCCGTGCTTCGGCGACGACGAGTCCCCGTTCTGGCCGGACTCCGGGCCGTACGCGTTCGACGTCTGCACCATGTGGGACATCTACAAGACCCAGCTGCCGCTGCTGTCCGCGATCGTGCCGGACCGGGCGACGGACCTGCTGGAGTCACTCATCCGGGTGTGCGAGGAGGAGGGCAACTTCCCGATCGGCTACCGGATGGCGCGCGGTGCGGACCGGTTCTTCCGCCAGGGCAGCGCGCTCGCGCACACCGCGCTGGCGGACGCGCACGCGCTCGGCCGCGACGGTCTGGACTGGAACTGGGCGCTCGTCCACATGGTCGACGACCTGCGGCGGATGTACGGCGAGGACTTCTGGGAGCACGGCGTCGTGCACCCGATCAGTCACACGCTGGACCTGTCGTTCGCGCACTACGCGACCGCGAAGGTGGCCCGTGCGCTCAACGACCGGCGCCTCGCCGAGGATCTGGAGGAGCGCAGCCGCGGGTGGCGCAACGCGTTCGACCCGGAGACCGGTCTGCTGCGCGACTCGGAGTTCTACGAGGGCGGTAAGTGGAACTACTCGTTCCGGCTCCTGCACGACATGCGAGCACGTATCGCATTGGCGGGCGGCGACACGGCCTTCACCCGAATTCTGGACCAATTTTTCGGGTACGGTGCGGATCCGGTGACCCAGCCCGGCCGCTGCCCGAAACCGTCCGAGATGGCGGCCGGATATGCGCTGAACCGGTTCGAGGGACTGAACAACGAACCGGACATGGAAGCGCCCTGGGCCTACCACTACGCGGGCCGTCCGGACCGTACTGCCGAGGTCGTTAATGCGGCCTTGACCTGGCAATTCGGCACCGGGCGGGGTGGTCTGCCGGGCAACGACGACTCCGGTGGCCTGAGCTCCTGGTACATCTGGGCGTCGCTCGGTCTTTTCCCCGTTGCGGGTCAGAATCTTTTCCTGATTAATTCGCCCGCGTTTCGTAGTGCGATGATCCGGACGGGGGAGGGCGAGTTCGTTATCGAGACCAGCGGACACCGCGACTCACCGATCGGAGTGGATGGTATTGATCGGACCCCGCCTGTCCAGTACGTTCAGGCCGCCACCCTCAACGGCAGGCCCTTGGAAGCCACGCATCTGAGTGCCGCGGACATTCACCGCGGTGGCAGGCTGCAGCTCACCCTGGGCCCGGAGCCGTCCTCGTGGGGGCGCGGGATCCGTCCGCCGTCCCTGTCAGACTCGGCGGCAGCACCTTAAAAGGAAAGACCATGAAATACCCCCGTCGCCGTCTCGTGATCGTGGTCCGGGCGGATCCGGTTATCTGCGGCCATTCAGGCGAGGCGCGCAACCTCGCCGAGGTGGCACTGACCCGCGGGTTCGACGACGTGCGCCTGCTGACCTGGACGATTCCCACGCTCCAGGCAGCAGGGTTGCCGCTCAAGCCGCTGGACCGGCTGCTGCCGTACAGCGAGGGCATCACCGTCGAGCGTCCCGAGCCGGTCGGCGATTACCGCGTGCCGGACGGCCGTCACCTGGCCGGTCTCACCGGCCGGCTGGTCGAGCTGCTCGCGGAGCCGGTCCCGACCACGGTCCTGTCGATGTATACGGTGCCGCACACGCAGGTCGTCAACGACGCGGTCAACGCGGCCCGCGCCGCCGGTTTCGCGCCGGACGTCTACACGATCGCGAAGGCGGTCGGCTCCGACGTCACGAACGTGATCCGTAACTGCCTGCGCGAGGACCGCTTCGGCGCCGCCACCGTGCTGTTCACCCAGTTCCTGGCCAGTGACGAGGTGGTGGCCGTCTCCGACTACACGCGGGACGAGATCATCGCCTCGGCCGAGGAGGTCGACGCGAAGGTCGGCACGCGGTTCGCGGAGGAGTGCCGCCGCCGTGTGACGGTCAGCTACCCGCCGATCGACGCCTCCGCGTACCTGGAGCTGGACCCGGCCGCGGTGGACGCCGCGCTGGCCAAGCGGGGCCTGAAACGGGACGGCTACGTGCTGTTCCTGTCCCGGGTCGCACGGGCGAAGGGCATCTACGACCTCGTCATGGCGTACGGCCAGATGGAGTGCCGCGACCGGGTGAAGCTGGTGATAGCGGGTAACGGCCCGGCGCTGGAGCACATCCAGGCGATGGCGAAGGAGGACGAGAACATCATCTTCCTGACCGACGTGGACGACGACGAGAAGCCGCTGCTCATGAACGGTTGTGCCGCGTACGCGCTGCCGACCAAGCCCGAGCCGGACTTCGTCGAGACGTTCGGCATCGCGCTCTCCGAGAAGGGCCTGGCCGGCGGCGGTCCGATCATCACGGCCCTGACCGGCGGCACCGGCGAGGCGGTCGGCGACGCCGCCGTCATCATCGAGGCCGGCGACGTGAACGGCATCGCCGCGGCCGTCGACCGCGTGGTGCTGCAGATGACCGCCGAGGAGCGTCGTGACCTGGAGACCCGTGCGCGGGCCCACGCCATGACCTTCGACCGCGGCCGCGTCTTCGACGATCTCTTCCCGTCGAAGCCGAACATCGCCGCAGCCTGAACCACGGACTGAACCACGGCCTGAACCACGGCCTGAGCTGCGGCCTGAACCCGGGCGCAGAACCGCGCCGCCGGACCCATGCGGGGAATCCGGCGGCGCGGCTCCGGGGTGGAGGGATGGCTCAGAAGCCGCCGACCGAGACGCCGTAGACCGAGAGGGCCTCGGTGACCGGCTGGAAGTACGTGACGCCGCCGGAGGTGCAGTTGCCGGAGCCGCCGGAGGTGAGGCCGTAGGCGACGGAGCCGCGGTACAGCGGGCCACCGGAGTCGCCCGGCTCGGCGCAGACCGTGGTGCGGATCAGGCCGGAGACCGAGCCCTGCGAGTAGTTGACCGTGGCGTTCAGCGCGGTGACCGAGCCGGTACGGGTACCGGTGGTGCTGCCGGAGCGGGTGACCGCGGTGCCGACCGCCGGGGTGGCGGCGGAGCTGATCGTGGTGCTGCCGACCGCGCTCGGGTGCGTGATCGAGGTGTTGGTGTAGCGGACGATGCCGTAGTCGTTGCCCGGGAAGCTGGTGCCGGACCGGGTGCCGAGCGTGGCGGAGCCGTTGGTCCAGGTCGCGCCCGCGTTGGTGCAGTGGCCGGCGGTCAGGAAGTAGTACGTCGAGCCGGACCGCACGTTGAAGCCGAGCGAGCAGCGGCTGCCGCCGGTGTAGATCGCGGCGCCACCGGCGATCGTGGTGGAGATCTTGTCGGTGGTCTCGACGCGGGCGGCCGCGCCGGCCTTGGCCACCTTCGCCTTGATCACGGCGGCGTCGGCGGTGCTGACCGTGCCGTCGATCGAGACGACGACCTGGTTGTTGATGACGTCGGTCGCCCAGCTCGTACCGGCGAACGGGGTCTTGTTCAGATCCGCGATCACGGCGTCGAGCTGCGCGGTGCTGAAGGAGACGGTCTCGGCGACCGCGCCCTGGGTGCGGACCGCGCGGGCGGCCGTCGCGTCCGTGACGGTGACGACCATGCGGCCGGTCTCCGCGTCGAGGTAGGTGCCCGCGGTGCGGTCCGCGCCGAGGCTGTCGCTGAGCGTCGTGGCCTTGTCGGCGAACGCCTCGGTCAGCAGGGTGGGAGCGGCCTGGGCGTTCGTGGGCGCGATGAGGGCGCCGACGATGACGGCGGGCGCGGCGAGGATGGTCGCTGAGCGCCGGATCGAGGAGCTTGTGGATCTCACGTGGTCCTCCGTGGGGGGTACGGATCGGCAGCGGACATTCCACTCATTTGGGGAGAGTTAACGCCCCAGATGTGGGAAAGACTGTCATCGGTCAATGCCCCTCACAAGGCCTATTTCCCGCATGAGGTACTAGGCGGTATGGGGCTCATGAGCTGCGCAAACGGCCCGGATCGCATTGATCCGGGCCGTTTGCCCCGAAGGGTGCAAGGGAAAACCCTTAGGGAATGTTCACCCCGTAGACCGCCAGCACCTCGTCCACCGGCTGGAAGTAGGTGGTACCGCCGGTGAAGCAGTCGCCGAGGCCGCCGGACGTCAGCCCGAGCGCGACCGGCCCGGCGAAGAGCGATCCGCCGCTGTCGCCGCCCTCCGCGCAGACGTCCGTCCGGATCAGGCCGGAGACGGTGCCCTCCGGGTAGATGACGGTCGCGTCCACCTCCAGCACCGTACCGGCGTGCAGGCCGGTGGTGCTGCCGCTGCGCTGCACGGCCTGGCCGGCGACCGCGGTCCCGGCCGAGGTGATCTCCTGCGTGGTGCCGTCGTAGAGGTCCACCGCGCTCGGGTGGTCGTCGGCGGAGTAGCGCACGATGCCGTAGTCGTCGCCCGGGAAGCTGCCGCCCCGCACGGTGCCGAGCTGCGCGGTGTGGTCCAGGTCGGCGTACCAGACCTCGGAGACCTCGGTGCAGTGGCCGGCGGTCAGGAAGTACGACGCGACGCCGTCCGTGACCGTGAAGCCGAGCGAGCAGCGGTAGGCGCCGCCGTAGATCGCCTCGCCGCCGCTGATCCGGGTGCCGAGCCGGCCGGGGACGCGTTCCAGCCGGGCCGCGCCGCCGGACCGTGCGACCGCGGCCTCGACCGCGGACAGTCCGGCGCCGGTGACCGTGTCGTCCACGGTGACCACGATCAGGTTCTCGGCCGGGCGTACGGCCCAGGCCGTGCCCGGGATCGCGGCGGTGGCCCGCAGGTCGGCTGCGACCGCGGCCAGCGCGCCGGCGCCGCGGGTGACGTGCCGGGCGACGGCCCCGGCGTCCTCGGCCGTCCGCGCGGCCGCGTCGTCGGTGACGGTGACCACAATGGCGTCGCCGTCGAGGTAGGCGCCGGCCGAGCGGTCGCCGAGGCGGTCGCTGAGCGCGGCCGCGCCGGCGGGGTCGAGCGTGGGTGTGGAGCCGGCCTGGGCGAGGGCCGGGGTGAGCAGCGCGGCGACGGCGACCGCCGGCAGGGTGAGGGCGAGCGCGGCTCGCCGGGTGAGTGTCACGTGGAGCCTCCGAAAGATCGACATGTTCCGATGTCGAGGCTTGCACGAAAGCCGCGAGGTTGACAACTGCCGCCATCTATCCGAAAACGCTTCCCTCCTGCTTGTGCCTATAATTCAACGGTCGATGAGATTGGAGGTGCGCTATGAGTCGCACCGAGATCAGCACTGATGTCTGCGTCGTCGGCGGCGGACCCGCCGGCCTGATGCTCGGCCTGCTGCTCGCCCGCGCCGGGGTCCGCGTGACCGTGCTGGAGAAGCACGCCGACTTCCTGCGCGACTTCCGCGGGGACACCGTCCACCCGTCCACGCTGGCCCTGATCGCGGAGCTCGGTCTCGCCCGGCGCGCGGAGGAACTGCCGCACCGCAAGGTCCGCAACGTCACCATCACGTTCGCGGACGGCACCCGCCGGATCGCGGACTTCACCCGGCTGCGGGGCTGGCCGCCGTACCTGATGTTCGTCCCGCAGTGGGACTTCCTGGAGATGCTGGCCGCCGAGGCCGCGCGCTACGACACGTTCACGCTGCTCCGCGAGACCGAGATGACCGGCCTGCTCCGCGACCCGGACGGCACGGTGCGCGGCGTGCGGGCCGGCGCGCTCACGATCCACGCCACGCTCACCGTCGCCTGCGACGGAAGATCTTCGAGGGTACGGAGCGAGCTCGGCCTCACCCCGGTCGAGTTCGGCGCGCCGATGGACGTGCTGTGGTTCCGCCTGCCCCGCACCGAGACCGACCCGGAGGGCGTGCAGGGGCTGGTCGGGGCCGGCGGTGCGCTGGTCTCGATCGACCGGGGGAGTTACTGGCAGATCGCGTACCTGATCCCCAAGGGCGCGTACGGCACCGTGGTCGCGGAGGGGCTGGACGCGTTCCGGGCCAGGGTGGTCTCGCTCTTCCCCGCGCTCGCCGACCGCGTCGACCGGATCACCTCGTTCGACGACGTGCGCACGCTCACCGTCCAGGTCGACCGGCTGCGCCGCTGGCACGTGCCCGGCGCGCTGCTGATCGGCGACGCCGCGCACGCCATGTCCCCGATCGGCGGCGTCGGCATCAACCTCGCGATCCAGGACGCGGTCGCGGCCGCGCGGCTGCTCGCGCCCGCGCTCACGGCCGGGCGGCTCACCGAGGCGGACCTGGCCGCGGTGCAGCGCCGGCGCATGCTGCCCACCCGCGTCGTCCAGCGCGTGCAGCGGATCGCGCAGCGCGGCATGGTCGCGCCGCTGCTGCGCACGGAACGGCCGGTCGACGCGCCGCTGCCGTTCCGCGTGCTGGACCGGTTCCCGGTGCTGCAGGGCATCCCGGCCCGGATGATCGGCGTCGGTCTGCGTCCCGAGCACGTGCCTGCCGGTACTCTGCCCGTTCGTGAGACTGGACACTCTGGACCCCACGGCGCCGCTCGATGACCTGGAGCCCCTACGCGCCGCGATCGGCGGCGCGCGGGTGGTCGCCATCGGCGAGACCTCGCACCACGTGCGCGAATATCAGCTGCTGCGGCACCGGCTGCTGCGGTTCCTGGTCGAGCGGATGGGCTTCACGGCATATGCGCAGGAGTCCGGCTTCAGCGAGGGCCTGGCGCTCGCGGCCTGGGTCGCGGGCGGGCCCGGCGACTTCCCGGCCGATGGGCTGACCTACCGGTTCGGGAACGCGCCGGAGACCCGGGCCACGTTCGCGTGGATGCGCGCGTCCGGCGCGGTCCGCTACACCGGCCTGGACCTGCCCGGCGACCTCGCCTCCATGCTGCCCGCGCTGGACCGCCTGGACGTCTTCGGCAAGGATCTCGTCGACGCGGTACGGGAACTGGCCGCACGCTGGGCCGGGCCGCACACGATGCCCGCGTTCGCCGCCTACCTGGCGATGCCGCAGGCCGATCGCGACGCGCAGACCGTGCTGCTCGCGGCGCTCTCCACGCACGCGGACGCGCTCCGCCCGCTGCACCTGCGCACCGTCCCCGCCGCGCAGTACGAGACGACCCGCCACGAGCTGCGCCTGGCCGTGCTGCTCGACCAGCAGTTGCGCGCGCAGGCCCGCAGCGCGGCCGGCTCGGTGACCCACCTGGCCGTGAACGCGCGCGACGCCGCCATGGCCGAGACCGCGCGGATGCTGCTGGCCCGCGGCGAGCGGCTGGTGATCGGCGCCGCCAACTCCCACCTGGCCCGCGTGCCACTGCCCGTCGCCGGCCTGGAGATCCCGACGCTCGGCACCCACCTCGCCGCCGACCTCGGCGACGATCTCCTGGTCATCGCGCTGACCACGGCCACCGGCCGGATCATGACCCGCCGCCGCTCCGCCACCGCCCCCGAGGGCGCGGAGTTCCCGCCGGTCGACCTGGAACCCCCGGCCGACGGCAGCATCGAGTCCCTGCTGGCCACGGACGCCCCGGTCATCACCGACGTCCGCGCCCTCTCCGCCGCCCGCATCCGCGTCCTCGACACCTACCAGGATCTCCCCGTCGCCCGCGCCTACGACCTCGTCGCCTGCCTCCCCGCCGTCACCCCCACCACCCGCTGAGCCTGACACGCGGACTTTCAGCATCCGGGCGGGTCTGGGCCGGCCACACGCGGGACCGGCAGGGAGGAGCGCCAGCGACGACCGGTGCCCGCGGGAGCATGCGGATCGCCACCACGCTGGAAGCGGGCAGAAAGATTTTGTGGGTTTGACCCGGTTTGTGCTGGTGATCGACGGCCGCCCGGTCCCCGCCGCGGTGAAGCGGCGGGGACCGGGGTGGGTTACGTGGTTGCGGTCGGGGCCGGGTCCGCGGGAGCGGCCGGGGCGGGGGACGGGGCCGGGGTGGCGTCGGCGAAGTAGTCCTCGCGGACGGTGGCGTCGTCGCCCTCGGTGAGGCGCATGGAGCGCATGAGCGGGGTGGCGATCACCGCGACCAGGAGGTTGACCGCGACCGCGACCAGGCCGACGTAGATCGTCATCTTGGTGTCGAAACCGAAGTCGGACAGCGGGAACGCGGAGCCGCCGAAGTGCTTGCGGCCGGTGGCGGCGTTGGGGATCGAGTAGAGCATCCACGTGCCGAGGCCCATGCCGGCCACTCACCCGGCGACCAGCGCGCCGCGGTGCAGCCAGCGTGTGTAGAGGCCGAGCGCGACCGCGGGCAGCGTCTGCAGGATGATCACGCCGCCGATGAGCTGCAGGTCGATGGAGAACTGCGGGTCGAGGAAGACGATGCAGGCGACGGCGCCGACCTTGACCACCAGCGAGCTGATCTTCGAGACGTTCGCCTCCTGCGCCGGGGTCGCGTCCTTGCGCAGGTACTCCTTGTAGATGTTGCGGGTGAACAGGTTCGCCGCCGCGATCGACATGATCGCGGCCGGGACCAGCGCGCCGATGCCGACGGCCGCGAACGCCACGCCCGCGAACCAGGCCGGGAACTGCTGGTCGAACAGCAGCGGCACGACCGTGTTGCTGTCCACCGTGCCCTCGCGCGCACCCGGGAGCGGCTTCACGCCGGCCGCGATGGCCATGAAACCCAGGAGCGCGATCAAGCCCAGCAGCAGGCTGTACGCCGGGAGCGCGGACATGTTCCGCTTGATCACGCCACGGTCGCGGCTGGCCAGCACGCCGGTGATCGAGTGCGGGTAGAGGAACAGCGCCATCGCGGAGCCGAGCGCCAGCGTGATGTACTGCAGCTGGTTGTTGGCGTTGAGCGTGATCCCGTCGTTCGGCGCGGGCGATGCGGCGAATTTGGCCTCCGCCGCGTCGAAGATGGACCCCCAGCCGCCGAGCTTGGCCGGCAGGTAGATGACCGCCACGATGATCACTATGTAGATCAGCGTGTCCTTGACGAACGCGATCAGCGCGGGCGCCCGCAGGCCGGACTGGTACGTGTAGGCGGCCAGGATCGCGAACGCCACTATGATCGGCGCGTGCCGGGCCAGCGTGGAGTCGCCGGTCACGCCCATGGTCTTCAGCACGGCCTCGATGCCGACCAGTTGCAGCGCGATGTAGGGCATGGTCGCGGCGATGCCGGTGATCGCGATCAGCAGCGCCAGCGTCGGGGACGCGAAACGCGCGCGCACGAAGTCGGCCGGCGTGACGAACCCGTGCCGGTGCGACACCGACCAGAGCCGGACCAGCACCAGGAACACCAGCGGGTAGACGATGATCGTGTACGGCACGGCGAAGAACCCGGCCGCGCCCGCGCCGAACAGCAGCGCCGGCACCGCGACGAACGTGTAGGCGGTGTAGAGGTCGCCGCCGACCAGGAACCAGGTGATCCACCCGCCGAAGTTGCGGCCGCCGAGGCCCCACTCGTCCAGGTGGTTGAGATCCTTCGGCGCGCGCCAGCGGGCCGCCACGAATCCCATGCCGCTGACCAGCAGGAACAGCACGGAGAAGACGACGATCTGGACGATGTGGTCGCTCATCGGCGCTCACCCCGTCCGCTCATCCGGTAGACCAGCGTGGTGGTGGAGACGCCGAGGATGATGAACGCGAGCTGCAACCAGTAGAACACCGGGAATCCCAGCAGGCGCGGGTCGTCGTGGTTGAACAGCGGCGTGGTCAGCGGCACCACGATCGGGATGATCAGCAGCCAGTTCCACGGGCTGCGGTCCGTGCGGGCCTGGACCGGCGCGGACGCCGCGGCCTCGGTGGGGGTGATGTCCGGCGGTGGCTCGGCCATGAAGTGCTACCTCCTGCAAATGGCGTGCGTCAGGAGGCGGCGGGGGCGCGCCGCCTTCAGGTGCTAACGATCACGCTTGGGCGCGGGGAGACTACCCATGGGCAGAATGAGGCTGTGAAGTGATGCAGTTCACAAATGCGGCCAGTGGCGGGGCCCGTGCGCCGGATGGTTCATCGACCTAGATCACGATCATCCGGTGGTACGCCGAACGCCCGCGCCCCGGGAATCCCAGGACGCGGGCGTCGTCGTTGTCGATGTCAGGCCAGATGCGCGGTGTCGTTGACCGTCCGCACCGCCACGTTGCCGTCCGGCCAGCTGTCCACGATGGAGATGCCGGCCGGCTCCAGGTAGAGCCGGTGCAGGAACGCGTCGGACGCGGCCAGCGCGTCCTGGAGCAGCAGCTTGATCGGCGACACGTGGCTGACCACCGCGATCGTCGCGCCCTCGTGCGCGGCCAGCACCGCGGCCCGCGCGCCCCGGATCCGCTTCGCGACCGCCTTGAACGACTCGCCACCGGGCGGCGCCACCGCGGTCGAGTCCAGCCAGCGACGCATCTCCTCGGGCCAGTTCTCGCGTACCTCCGCGAAGCTCTTGCCCTCCCAGTCGCCGAAGTCGCACTCGATGAAACCGGGCTCGACCAGCACCGGCACGTCGCCGGCGGCACGGGCGATCTCCGCCGCGGTCGCGGCGCACCGGGCCAGCGGCGAGGTGATCACGGCGGCCAGGCCCGGCGCGAGCGCGGCCACCCGGCGGGCCGCGGCCTCGGCCTGCTCCTGGCCGTGCGCGGAGAGCGGCACGTCACCGCGGCCCGAGTAGCGCTTCTCCGCGGTCAGCTCGGTCTCACCGTGCCGGACCAGGATCATCCGGGTCGCCGCGGCCATCGACGGCGGCGCCCAGGACCGCGGCGTCTCCACGGGGGCGGGCGCGGGAGCGGCGGCGATGGGCGACACGCTGCGTTCGCCGTCCATCGCCTTGTTCGCCAGCGCGTCGGCGGCCTTGTTCTTCTCCCGGGGGATCCAGGAGAAACGGACCGTGTCGAAGGTGTCGACCAGACCGGCGGCCGTGGCGGCGAGCGGACGCAGCCCCGGGTTCTTGATCCGCCAGCGGCCGGACATCTGCTCGACCACCAGCTTGGAGTCCATCCGCACGTCGACCTCGGTCGCGCCCAGCTCGCCGGCGGCCGTGAGGCCCGCGATCAGGCCCGAGTACTCCGCGACGTTGTTCGTGGCCACGCCGACCGAGTCGAACCGCTCGGCCAGGACCTGGCCGGTGGCGGCCTCGAACACCACCGCGCCGTACCCGGCCGGGCCGGGGTTGCCCCGCGACCCGCCGTCCGCCTCGACGATGACGTGCAGGCTCACAGACCGGACTCCGCGGTACGCACCATGATCCGGCCGCACTCCTCGCAGCGCACCACGTCGTCGGCCGGCGCGGCCTTCACCCGGTGCAGCTCCTGGCCGTACAGCTCCAGGCGGCAGCCGCCGCAGCGCCCGGCGCGGAACAGCGCGGCGCCGAGCCCGGCGTTCGCCTCACGGAGCCGGTCGTAGAGCGCGATCAGGTCGCCCGGGAGGTCCGAGGCCAGCGGCGTGCGGGACTTCGCCTTGTACTCCTCCTCCTTGGTGATCTCCAGGAGCGCGGCATCGCGGCGCGCCTCGGCCGCCACGCGGTTCTCCCGCGCGGCGACCTGACGGCCGCCGATCTCGTCCAGCGTGGCCTGCGCGGTCTCCCGCTGCTCCATCAGCTCCAGTTCCTGATCCTCCAGCTCGCTCTGCCGGCGGGTCAGGCTGGCCACCTCGTGCTGCAGCGCCTCCAGCTCGCGGGCCGGGCCGGTGCCGGCGGCCAGCCGGTCGTCGTCCTTCTGGCGGCGGAGCCGGACCTGGTCGATGTCCCGCTCCAGGCGGGCGATGTCGCGGTCGATGTCGTCCACCGTGACCTGAGCGCGCACCCGCTCGTCCTCCAGCGCGGAGAGGGTGCGGGCCAGCGTGTCCAGCTCGGCGAACTCCGGCAGCGTCTTGCGCCGGTGTGCGAGCTGGGCCAGGGAGGTGTCGACAGCCTGCAGATCCAGCAGACGGCGTTGATCTTTCGGCGCGGCCTTCACGACGAGGGCTCCTTCTTCTGTTCAGTGGAGAGCGGGGACGCCGCATGCAGCGTCCAGGGGTCGGTGTCCAGGTCCGAGACGATCACCTCGACCGGGTGCGCGGCGCGCAGCCACTGTGCGACGTCGTCGCACCAGGGGCGCTCGGTGGCCCAGTGCGCGGCGTCCAGCAGCGCCGGGCCGCCCGCGGCGAGGTGCTCACCGGCCGGGTGGTGCCGGAGGTCAGCGGTCAAGTATGCCTCGGCGCCGGACGCGGCCGCCGCGCCCAGGAACGAGTCGCCGGCACCACCACAGACCGCCACGGTACGAATGATGCGCTCCGGGTCGCCCGCGGCGCGTACCCCCCAGGCGGTCCTCGGCAGTTGATCTGCGGCTTTCGCGGTCAGCGCGGCGAGCGTCAGCGGCGCGGGCAACGTGCCCACCCGGCCGAGACCGAGCGTGGGATCGTCCTTGCGCGGGACGAGCGGGCGCAGATCGGTCAGGCCCAGCCGGGCCGCGAGCGCGTCGGAAACGCCCGGATTCGCCGAGTCGGCGTTGGTGTGCGCGGTGAACAGCGCGACGTCACCCTTGATCAGCCGGTGCACGATCCGGCCCTTGAACGTGGTCGGCGCGACCGACGACACGCCCTTGTGCAGCAGCGGATGGTGCGCCACGATCAGGTCCGCGCCGATCTCCAGCGCCTCGTCGACGGTCTCGGGCACCACGTCGACCACGCACAGCACGCGGCGCACGACCGCCTCCGGCTCGCCGAGCACCAGGCCGATGCGGTCCCACTCCTCCGCCCAGGCCGGCCGGTAGCGCGCCTCGAGCGCGTCCACCAGCCGGCCGACGGTCGTTTCCGATGTCACGGCGAAGACTCTATCGGCCTCGCCTCAGGTCAGGCTGCCGTCCGTGGGGAGCCGCACGCGCAGCACCTCCAGCGTCAGGGCCCAGGGGAACCGGTCCACGTAACGGTCGCCGGTGCCGGGCGGGTGCAGCTCCACCACGTCGTCGCCGAACAGCACGCTCACGCCCCAGGAGCGCAGCCGGTCGATGTTCTCCCGGAACGCGGGGTGCGCGGCCATCGCCTCGTTCGTGTACGGCATGGCGACGATCGGCAGACCCTTCCCGTAGGCCTCCACCAGCAGCCCGAGCGCGAGCGTGTCCGCGATGCCGGCCGCCCACTTGTTGACCGTGTTGACCGTGGCAGGCGCGACGACGATCGCGTCCGGCGGCGGCAGCACGTCCGAATCGCCCGGGTTCTTGTAGCTGGAACGGACCGGGTGTCCGGTCTGCGTGGCCAGCGCCGCCGCGTCGACGAACCGGCGACCGTCCGGCGTCGTGATGACGCAGACGTCCCAGCCGTCGGCCCGCGCCAGATCCACCAGCACGCCGACCTTGCTGGCGACCGGAGATCCGCAGGCCACGACGTAGAGCACGCGCGCGGGCACACCGCCGATCATGGTTGATGAACTTTCATACGCCAACTCCCATGTGCTCAGCCAACTCGGCGATGGCGGCCGGCGGCGTACCACGGGTGCGACGTAGCACGTCCGAGATGACCGCGTGCGCGATCGGCCGGCAGCGGATCTCCGACGGCGCGAGCCGGTCACCTTCGAGCAGCATCTCTCCCGCCCTCTCCATCTCTCCCATCTGCGAGTATCCGCGGGCGAGGTCGAGGTAGTGATGCGCCCGGCGCTCCGGCAGCAGCGAGTCCAGCCCACCGGTCTCGGCGATCTTGTCGTGCGTCTCGATCGCCATCCGGCCGTCGCCCAGCTCCACCATGGCCGCCGCGCGGTGCAATTGCACGTTGGTCGGCCCGAACGAGGTCCAGTAGTGGTTCGCGTCCACGCCGACGTGCTCGGCGACGCGGGTCGCCTCGTTCATCAGGTCGTGCACGGTGGCGGTGTCGCCGAGCCGGGCCGCGGCCATGCCGCCCTGGAGCAGCAGCATGCCGTACACGCTGAGGCGCTCCGGCGTGCTGTCCGTGTCACCGGCCGGGGCGATCTGGTTCGCGACGTTCACGTGGATCTCCAGCGCGGGCCTGGCGCGGCCCAGAGCCAGGAGCGAACTGCCGACACGGTACGTCGCGACGCCGGCCAGCAGCGGGTCGTCGGCACGCTGGCACACCGCGATGGACCGGTCCGCCGCCAGCCAGGACAGCTCGTGCTCGCCCAGCTTGCGCAATGTGGACGAGGCGATCTGGTACACCTGCCCGAGCAGGTGGGCGGCCTCGGGGCGGTCCGTGTCCGGTGTGGACGTGTCCAGCGCCTGGCCGTCGCGCAGCAGCTTGGGCAGCGCGCGGGCCAGCACGCCGTACTTCGCGTGCTGGAACGTCAGCCACGCGTGGCTGACCGCCTTGCGCATCTCGCCCAGCGGCGGCGCCTGCGGCGTGGCCGCGAAGAACGCGCTGATCTGGTTGTACCGCTCGAGCGCGGAGCGGATCTCCTCCACCTCGACCTGGTCGATGCAGTTGACGGTGTCCGGCCGGCGCTCCGGATCCTTGCCGAGCAGCAGCTGCACGTCGACCTGCAGCACATCCGCGATCTCGTAGATCACGGAGAACTTGTCGAGCCGGCGGACGC
Source organism: Catenuloplanes japonicus (assembly GCF_000717135.1). Classification (GTDB taxonomy): domain Bacteria; phylum Actinomycetota; class Actinomycetes; order Mycobacteriales; family Micromonosporaceae; genus Catenuloplanes; species Catenuloplanes japonicus. The sequence goes on along the minus strand of NZ_JNXY01000018.1, from coordinate 72,189 downwards.
CGCGCTCGACCTTGTCCACCCAGCTCTTCGACTTCCCCAGCCGGTCCGCGAAGACCTGCTGGGACATCTTGCGTCGGCCCCTCCAGTACGCCACGCGGCGTCCGATCGGCAGCTCGTCCACTGGTCCTCCCCTTGCTCACCGTGCTCGATATGGCGGCACCCCGAGCGGAGAAACACGTCTTTGAATTTCCGGTGCCGGTGGGGGTCACTGCTTGGTGCGGTCGCACAGCGAGTGTGCTCGCCGGGCTCCCGCTGTTCGTAACTTCATGTGCAAGTTGCAACCGGTACGACACTCGATAACGACGGCGAGTGCGTCGGGTGACGGCTTGATCACCCGAGAATCTGGATGAATTACCGACCTGGGGGTTTTCTAGCCATGCGGTGGAGCGCCCGACCGCCATTTGTTTCGCCGGCCCTGTCCGGATTGACCAGCGTGTTGCAACGGCCGCGCCTGCGCCGTGCCGCGCTGCGCTACGCGGACCACGACTGGCACGTGCTCCCCGGAGCGTGCCTGACCGGCACGAAGTTCGTCTGCGGGCGACCGGGCTGCCCGACGATCGCCTGCCACCCGGCGCTGGAGTCCTGGGAGCGCGAGGCCACGGTCGACGTCGCCCGGGTGGCGGCCTGGTGGCGCTCCCGGCCGTATTCGGTGCTGCTGGCCACCGGCCGCGCGTTCGACGTGCTGGAGGTGCCCGCACACCTCGGTCTGCGCGTGCTGGGCGCGGCCCGCCTGCTGGCCGGCGTGGTCGGCCCGGGGCGCGGGCAGGTGCGCGGCCCGATCGCGGTCACGCCGACCGGGCGGTGGATGCTGCTGGTCGCGCCCGGTGACCCGCTGCGACCGGAGCTGGACGAGTGCCTGGACGTGGTCCGGCACGGTCCCGGCTCCTGGATTCCCGCCCCGCCGACCCGGATGCCCGAGGGGCCGGTGCGCTGGGCGGTGTCGCCGGAGGAGGTGCAGTGGCGGCTGCCCGACTCGTACGCCGTCCAGGCCATGCTGGTGGACGCGCTCGGGCTCTACGGGCGGCACGTCGACCCCCGGCCGCTGTTGCCCCGGCAGTCGACGGGGGCGCGATACGCGGCCTGAGCTCTCAATTCGACCGCCTTCCTGGCACGCGTTGAAGATCCAACCGTGTCAAACCGGTACGAGTAGCTGTCAACGTAACGGCCGGGCATGAAGGGGTCGACCCCCCGAACGGCCGACAGGGGCGTGGAAACTTCCACGGAGGAAGTTGCAAGCGGGTTGCCCCGGTTGCAAAACCCGCCCCGCCATTGATTCCCCGCCCGCGCCTCCGCATCTTTGTGTGAGCAGTCGGTAACTGACTGTTATTACGGAGTGACGGAGGGGCGGGCATGCGACTCGATCGCCAAGAGGCTTCGCACGCGTGGGGACCCCACCTGCCACCGAGTGACAACCGGGTGATTCGTCAAGCCCTCGCCGGCGAGGCCGAAGTGCAGGGTGCCACCGCGACGTGGCCGCCGCTACCGCGTCTCCAGCAGAGTCCGACGCGTACCGGTGTGGGGGAAACACAACGGGGGAACACTTTGAAGCAGATCAGCTTCCGGAAGTCCGGCGAGGAGCTCGCGCCGACGCCGGCCGAGCAGACCGCGCCCGCGGACTTCACGGTCCTGGCCAACTCGGTCGTCCGCTCGCTGCGCAGCCTCACCGACCTGGACGCCTGGATGGTGGCCCGCGTCGTCGACAACGAGCAGGTCCTGCTCGCGGCCGACGCGGACGGCCTGCCGGTCGCCCCGGGCTTCCACCAGCCCTGGGAAGAGTCGGTCTGCGGTCTGCTGCTCGGCGGCGGCGCCACCATGCCGCTGGTCATCGACGACCTCACCACGCTGCCCGGCTACAAGCACTCCGTCGCGGACCGCCTGAACATCGGCTTCTACGCCGGCGCCCCGATGTACGACCGGGCCGGCAACCTGATCGGCACGCTGTGCGGCCTGGACCGTACGCCGCACGCGGTCGAGATGCCGGCGCTGGCCGACCTGGTCGCCGTCCAGGCCGCCATGCTGGCCAAACTGCTCGACGCGGAGCTGCTCAACGCCCGCTTCCAGCGCGGTGTGCACGGCGAGCTGCTCGGCGTGCACCGCGACGCCCCCACCGGCCTGCCGGACCGCGTCGCCTGGGGCGGCCTGCTGGCCGACCAGGAGGCCGTCGTCCGCCGGTACGGCACGCCCGCCGGCGTCATCGTCATCGGCGTCGACGCGGTCATCACGGCCGGTGCGCTCCGCCGCATCACCAAGGCGCTGCGCGACGAGGGCCGCCGCAACAACGACGCCACGGCCGTCCGCCTGGACGGCCGGCACTTCGCGCTGCTGACGCTCGACCGCACGCGCCGCGAGGTGTCCGGCACCGCCACGCGCCTCGAGCGCAAGCTCAACGACCTCAAGGTCCACCCGCGGGTGGGCTGGGCGATGCGCGGCGAGGCCGACGACCTGCAGGAGACCTGGCGACTCGCGGACAAGCGCAAGTTCGAGCGCCACCGCGACAGCATGCACGTGGGCGGCTGACATGACGACGTACGACCTTCCCCGCCCGCGCTCGCACCGCGCGATGTCCGAGGCCACGATCGGCCCGTTCCGCATCGCGCTCGCGATCGCCTCGGTGCTCGCGATCGCGGCGCTGATCTACTGGGACGAGGAGCTGCGGCACACCGAGGCCTGCATGTCGGCCTGGCTGGCCCGGCGGAACGGGCTCACGGACGCGGTCTGCAACGGATCGTCCGTGCTGTTCGACATCAACGGCTTCCAGAGCGGCGTGACCATCACGCTGGGCTGCACCGTGACGTTCCTGGCCATCCCGTTCCTGCTGGCCACGTCCGGCCTCTTCGTGATCCACCGCGTCTCGCTGATCAAGTCGTTCCTGGCGCTCATCTCCGCCATCGCGTTCATCATGGTCTGCAACCACCTGCGGCTTCTCGCCATCGAGGTGGCGATGCGGATCTGGGGCGCGGAGGACGGCTACTCCGCGACGCACATCCTGGTCGGCACGCTGATCTCCACGCTCGGGGTCATCGGCGGCGGCCTCGCCTACCTCTACGTCCTGCTCTACGGCGACAAGCCCCAGGGAGCCCGCAATGATGGATAGTTCGAACTGGCTGCTGGCCCTGCTCAACACCGGCGCGTTCCTGCTCTGCGTCGGCTTCCTGGTCTACGTCATCGTGATCATGCGGCCGTACCTCAGCATCAAGGAGCTGCCGCCGGGCGACTCCGCCGACAACGACTGGCACCTGATCGTGCCGGCGCTCAACGAGGAAGAGGTCATCGGCGGCACCGTCCTGCACCTCACCACCACGTTCCCGCAGGCGCACGTCTGGGTCATCGACGACGGCTCCGACGACGCCACCGGCCGGGTCCTGGCCGAGCTCGCACCGCGGCTGCCGAAGCTGCACGTCATCACGCGGGTCGCGCCGGACGCGCGTACCGGCAAGGGTGATGTGCTGAACCTCGGCTGGTCCTCGATCGACGAGTGGGTCACCCGCAACGGCGGCGACAAGAAGAAGACCATCGTCGGCGTCGTCGACGCGGACGGCCGGCTCGACCCGCACGCGTTCGACATCATCTCCGGCGAGGAGATGTTCGCCGACGGCACGGTCGGCGCCGTCCAGGTGCTGGTCCGCGTGGTCGAGGACGTCGAGGCGTTCGTCAGCACGGACGTGCAGACGCTGGCGTCCCGCAGCGCGCTGCCGGCGCCCGGCGACGCGTCCATCCTGGTCCAGCTGCAGGACATGGAGTTCACCGGCCCGATCGCGGCCATGCAGGGCCTGCGCCGCCGCACCGGCAGCGTCGGCATGGGCGGCAACGGCCAGTTCACCCGCCTCTCGGTGCTCAACGAGATCTCCAAGAAGTTCGGCACGCCGTGGCACGGCGCGCTGCTGGAGGACTTCGAGCTCGGGCTGCACGTGCTCCTGATGGGCTACCGGACGGAGTACTGCCACCACACGTTCGTGGCCCAGGCCGGCCTCGACAAGCTGCGACCGCTGATCCGTCAGCGCAGCCGCTGGTCACAGGGCGGCATCCAGTGCCTGAAGTACCTCTGGGCCGTCATGCAGTCCCGCAACGTGTCGCTCTCCGGCGCGCTGGAGATCGCCTACTACCTGTACGTCCCGTGGTCCCAGCTGTCCGGCAGCATCATCTTCCCGGCCGCGATCGGCATCGACCTCTGGTACGCGCTCAACACCGGCGGCGGCGCGGACCGATGGTGGGTGACCGGCGCCTGGGGTGTCGTACCGCTGGCGCTGCTCTTCGGTGTGTTCCCGCACGCGGTCTGGGGCCTGCTCTACCGCACCCGCTGCGGAAACATGATCACCCGCCGGCGTGCGCTGGCGCTGGCCATGGGCAACCTGCTCTACGGCTACCTGCTGCAGGCCGCGGTGTGGTGGGCGCTCATCCGCATCATCCGCCGCAAGACCGACTGGAAGAAGACCCAGCACCCGGGCACCCGGGTCGGCATCGCGCTCGCCCAGGCGCAGACGCCCGACGAGTGGGCGGCCGAGATCGAGACCGCCCAGAAGCTCCACCACCACTCCTCCTCCACGCTCACCGGCGTCTGAACCGCAAAGGCACAGATCATGAACTCACGACGGAAGACCGCACGTAACGCGGCGCTCGCCGCGGGCGTGTGCCTCGCGACGATCTTCGGTGCGGCCACCCCGGCCATGGCCGACACGTCCAACGCGTACGCCCAGGCCCTGAACACCTCGCTGGTCGGCGGCCTGGTCGGCGCGCACACCACGCCCAGCCAGGTCGCGAACGACGGCACCCAGCCCATGCAGACGGCCAACCCGGGCACGCCGGCGCTGGTCGGCGGGCAGAGCATCATCAAGGCGGGCGTGCTCGTGCAGCAGGCCACCGCCTGGGCCGAGGGCCGGGACGCGGCCTGCGCCGGCGTGGCCGGCAACGGTGGCGCGGTCGCCATCGGCAACGACGGCACCTGCACCGTCTCCGGCGGCGGTGGCGTCTCGCTCGAACTGCTGAACGTCGCGGGCCTCGGCACCGTCACGCTCAAGGCGGACGCCATCACCAGCGAGTGCTACGCCACGTCCCTCGGCGACCTCCGGGCGAAGTCCACCCTCGCGAACCTGCGGCTCGAGACCAAGACCACGCCCCTGATCGGCACCGGCACCACGTCCACCACCAGCCTCGCCGGGCAGACCGGCCCGAACACCGGCATCAACGTCGGCGGACTGCTCGGCCTCGGCAACATCGCCACGCTGATGATCAACGAGCAGAGCACGGACGCGACCACCAACAGCGCCAGCGCCACCGCGCTGCGGATCGGACTGCTCGGCGCGGTCGGCGTCCTCAGCTCCACCGTCGAGGTCGGCAAGGTCAAGTGCGGCCAGACCATGTATACGCCGGCGCTGCCGATCCACGGCATCCCGATCGCCGGCGGCGTGCTCGCAGTCGCCATGTGGTTCGGCCGTCACCGGATCAAGAACCTCGCTCACTCCCTGCGCGGTACCCGATGACCGCGGTGGCAGTCGTCTTCGGCACCCGTCCGGAGATCATCAAGCTCGGGCCGGTCATCGCCGCGCTCGGTCCGGCCGCCCGGCCGGTCTTCACCGGCCAGCACTACGACGCGGCGCTGGTCGCCACATTCCTGTCGGTCGCGGGTGTGCCGGACCTCAAGCCGGCGCTTCCCGGCATCGGCGGCACCGGGCGCGCCGACCAGCTCTCCCTGATGCTCACCGGCCTCACCGGCCTGTGGCGCGAGGACCGCCCCGACGCCGTCATCGTGCAGGGCGACACCAACACGGCCAACGCGGCCGCGCAGGCCGCCCACTACCTCGGAATTCCCGTGGTGCACGTGGAGGCCGGGCTGCGCAGCTTCGACCGCAACATGCCCGAGGAGATCAACCGCCTGGTCATCTCCGCGGTCGCGGACGTCCACTGCGCCGCCACCGACGAGAACGCGGAATTCCTGCTCCGCGCCGGCACGCCCGCCTCCTCCGTGCACGTCACCGGCAACCCGATCGTGGAAGCCACCCGCGCGATGCTCCCCACCGAGCTCGAGCGGCGCCGCATCCTCGCCGAGACCGGCCTGACCGACCCCGACTTCGTGCTCGCCACCATCCACCGCCCCGAGAACGCCGACGACCCGGCCCGGCTCGCGCTCATCCTGTCGCAGCTGGCCGCGCTCGGCCACCCCGTGGTCCTGCCCCTGCACCCCAGGACCAGGCAGACCATCACACGGTACGGCGTGCGCGTCCCCTCCGGGATCACCGTCATCGACCCGCTCGACCACGGCCGCTTCCTGGCGCTGGCCTGCTCCGCCACCCTGATCGTCTCCGACTCCGGGGGCGTCCAGGAGGAGGTCACCGTGATCGGCAAGCCGCTGGTCGTGGTCCGCAACAGCACCGAACGCCCCGAGGCCATGCGCGCCGGTTTCGCCCTGCTCGCCCAGCCCGAGACGATCCTGGAGGCCGCCCAGCGGCTGCTCGACCCCGCCCACCTGGCCCGCCTGGCCCAGACCCCGTCCCCCTTCGGCGACGGCCAGGCCGCCACCCGGATCGCGACCCTCACCCTCGCCGCGATCCGCACCGCCACCGCTCCCTCCCCGGTCACCGCAGTCCCGTCCCAGGCCACACCCCCGGTCACGTTCCTGCAGGCCGCATAGGCAATCACCCCGGTAGTAGAGAACCCCCCGAGGCAGGCTGGGCCTCGGGGGGTTCTCGCATGTCCGGATGCAGGCACGACCCATGCCGTTGGCCCGCGGTCAGTCACACGAGGTGACGTGTCCTGCCGCCCCGTTCAGCCGAGGGCCTGGATATAGGCGATTCTGCCCGCGATCGCGGCCGTCAGATTGTGCGTGGACACGGCGGCCAGCGGCTCGTCATGAATGCCCTCACCCTTGGTGGTGCTGATCAGGCAGGCGGCATCATAGAGGCGTTCGCGCAACAGCCGCTCGAAGAGGAGTTCGTAGCGGCGAACGTAGGACGAGCTGTCGAACATGGGGTCCGGCGCATAGAGCGGTCTTCCTTGATCACGTACGACGGATGTGGATCCGGCCGCATTCTCGATGACGAAGACGAACCCGAGCCACGGCTTCACCGGACCGACCAGGCCCGCCTCATAGGCACGCCATAGATCGACCGCGTTTCCGATGGCCTCCTCGGTCCGGTTGTTGAAGTTGTTGCCGAACGAGCCGACCTGGGACTTGCATTCGATGGCCGCCACCAGGGTGTCGCCGTAGGTCACGACGATGTCCCAGTTCTTGGCACGCCGATAATAGCCGGGAAGTGGGATGACACCCGTCTGCCGAATCGTCGCGCCGAGCGCCGTCAGCGGGGCGAACTGCGACGCGATGAGGTTCTGCAGCGCGGTCAGGTGCTGGCCACCGGTGACACTTCCCCGCGTGCCGGCGTCGACCTTCCCCGACTCGATCTGCTTCTGAGTCTGGAGATCGCGGCCGGTCCAGAAGGCCCTGATGGCCGCATCGTAATCCTCGAATGTCGCACTCACGTACCGCGGTCTCCCTATGCTTCGTCGAGTTCGTACAGTGCGGGGTCGATCTTGTAGGCCCGCGCCGCGGCCAGAGTCGCGCCGCGCACGTCACGTGTCCGGAAGGACGACCTCAGTGCATCACACGTCTCCGCATCAATTCCCTCAGGACTGGGCACCCGGATCAGCTTCAGGTATTGGGCCTGGAAACGGAGTGTCCCGCCCCTCATGCGAACGCAGTACGCCTCGATGAAGGCCTGCGCGATCCGCGACAGCAGAAGCCCGCCGAGGACTTCCATGTCCCAGTTGTCGGAGATGACGTAATAGAGGTTGTGGTGCGGATAATGGCCACCTTCCTCTAGCACCGGATGGATGGTGGTCTTCATGTCCTGCAGCAGCAGTTTCGGCTTTCCGGTGAGGCCGGACTGTACCTTGTCGATCGTGCGATACCAGGAGGACGGATCTTTCCGGGACACGAACCTGTCCTTGAGAACCGGGTGTCGGCCGAAGTATGCGGCCATGCGGGGATAGTCCCGCAACGGCACCAGGGAACCGTCCTCAGCCCACGGATTGACCAGGTAATTCCCCTGCCAGGCGAAGGAGCCGGTCATGAGGTCTCGTCGCATCGCGAGCGGGAGAAGCCGATCCGGCTCGGCGACCGTCCGATCCTTGGTGATGAAGACCTTGTCCGCTCCGGTGGCGACGCCGATCGACACCTTCGTACCGGTATCCGGGTCGTGCAGCGGAGCGAACTGATCGGTGAGGAGTTCGATCAGCGCCAGACGGGCGGGAGACCCGGTCGGCCACATCTCGCCGCCGTCGAACCAATGCGGCAACCGGTTGGCCTTGACGCCGGCGGTCGAGAACTCCTCCACGCTGTCATCCTGCGCGGCCTCGGTGAGCGCCTGTGCCGCGGCGGGGCCGAAATCGCTGTTGGTGTCCGCGACCCAGGCGACGCGCTGCGCGTGATTTCCGAACACCGTGATCGCGGGGTAGGCCGACACCTGTGCCTCGAAGGCATCCACGTCGTGCATCGTCCAGACGTGCTCGACCGCGTACTCACGCGCCACCAGGGCCCGGAGCTCGGCGCCGTACTGGTTCCGCATCCAGCGATCGGCACAGATGAACCCCACCTTGCCGTCCGGCTTCAGCAACCTCAGCGACCGCTCGATGAACCCGACGAAGATGTCACCCCGGCCACGCATCGTGGGCCACGTGCTGCGGTACTCGGTCGCGAGGTCCTCCGAGAGGTCGTCGTACCTGATGTACGGCGGGTTCCCGATCACGACATCGGCGGTGAGAGCCGTCCGCCCCGGGATGAGGAAGTCAGCACGGTGAATCCAGGTGCCGACCAGGTTCGCCGCGGTCGACTCCGCTGCGCCCGCGGCGAGGAGAAGCGCCTGGCATAGTCGTCGTGCGGCCTGCACGTGCTCGGGCTGGAGGTCGTAGGCGCGGATCGCGTCGCCGAGGCCGGCCAGGTCGCGTCCGTGTTTTCTGGCGCTGGCGATGAGGCGCTCGACCACGGGGCCCAGAAATGCTCCGGAACCACAGGACGGCTCCACCAGGCGCAACGAGCCGAGATCGCGGCTTTCGGTGTAGCCGGTCAGGTCGAGCAGCGCCTCGACCACCCATCGACGGGTGAAGACTTCGCCGAAATTCTGCACGACGTGGGGCTCGAGTGTCACAGGGACACCTTAAGGAAGGCCTCGAGGCCTGCACTCACTCGAGTCTCGGTGGCTGAATCACCACTCGAGCATGTCCTCGGGCTTCGGCAGGTAACGAAGAAGGACCACGTCGCCGACCGGCCTCGCCTCGGCCAGGCGCATGCGCCGGCCGGAACCACCCGGGTAGGTGGCCGGGTTGAGGAAGCGGGGGGCGTCGGCGTCGCCGACGACGATCGGGGCGACGGCCATCTGGATCTCGTCGGCGAGGGACTGGGAGAGGAAGGCGGTGTGGATGCGGGAGCCGCCCTCGACCATCAGCCGGCCGATGCCGCGTGCGCCGAGGTCGTCCAGGACGCGGCCGAGATCCACGGCCGGGCCGGTGGAGACGACGTCGGCGAGGCCGGACAGACGCTCGCGCAGCTTCTCGACCGCGGCGTCCGTGGTGTAGGCGACCTTCTCGCCCCCGTGGTGCCAGAACGTGAGGTCGCGGTCGAGGTCGCCGCCGGCCGAGACGGTGACCTTCAGCGGGTAGGCGGGCTTACCGGCCGCCACCCGCGCAGCCCGCCGCTCCGGGCTGTTGACCAGCAGCCGTGGGTTGTCCGCGCGCATGGTGCCGGCGCCGATCAGGATGGCGTCGGACTCGGCGCGCACCTGGTCGACCCGGTCGAAGTCCTCCGTATTGCTGAGCAGCAGCCGCTCCGGGTTCGCATCATCGATGTAGCCGTCGATGGAGACGGCGACGCTGAGCAGCACATGAGGACGGGGCATCGGGAGATCCTCCGCTAGGAACGGCGCTGGTGAGACTCTGACAACCGGCGTTCGCGCGTTCAGGCGAGTTCCGCGCGCACGACCGAGCCGGCCTCCAGCGCCACCCACACCGCCCCGTCCGGTGCGATAGCGAGGCCGTGTGGCTCGGAGCCGGGCGTCGGCAGGTCCCAGTGCTGGAATTCCCCCGCCGCGGTAACGTGCCCGATCCTGTTGGCCGCCCACTCCGTGAAGTAGCACCCGCCGTCCGGATCCGCCACGATCGCGTGCGGTTTGGCGTCACGATCGGGCAGCGGGAACTCCGTGATCTTGCCGGATGGCGACAACCGCCCGATCTGCCCGGCCAGGATCTCGGCGAACCAGACCGTACCGTCGGAACGGCCTGTGATCCCGACCGGTCCCGCAGCGGGCGTGGGCAGCGGAAACACCGTCACCTCGCCGGAGAGTGTCACCCGGGCCAGCGCGTTCGCCGCGTTGAGCGTGGTCCAGAGCGCGCCGTCCGTACCCTCGGCGATCATGCTTGGAAATGCTTCTGGCACCGGCAGCGGGAACTCCGTGACCGATCCGTCCGGCGCCAGCCGGCCGACCGCGTTGCCCGCCATCTCCGTGAACCAGACCGCGCCGTCGGCCGCACACGTGATCCCGAACGGGCCGACCGCGCCGGCCAGCGGAGACGCCTCGATCACACCTGAGGCGGAGATGCGCCCGATCTGATGATCGCGCGACCGGGTGAACCACACGCCGCCGTCCGGCGCGGCCACGATCACGGCGGGCCCGCTCTCCGTCGCTTCAAGATCAAATACCGAGACCTCGCCGGTACGCGACACCCGCGCGATCTGCCCGGTGTGGATCAGCGTGGTCCACACCTGCCCGTCCGCGTCACACACGATGCCATAGGGCGCGCCGCCCACCGGGAACTCGTTCATCCATCCATGATCCCCTGTGGCCGCCCGCGCCGTCAGATCCGGGTCAGTCCAGGGAAGAACCCCGATGAACGTACGCCCGCATCAGTGCAGGCTTCCCCCATGACGCGTCTCTGTGCCGTCGCGGCCCCGCTGCTGCTGCTCACCTACGGCATCCTCCGCTGGATCGACGGCTTCGACGGCGACCGGGGCAACGGCCTCGCCTGGGACGCCGGCCACACCGCATTCCTCCTGGCCATGCTGCTGTTCGCGCTGCTCGCCACACTGATCCGCCCCGCGGTGACTCACTCCCCGCTCGCCACCCCCGCCACGGCCGCCGCCATCCTCGGCGCCGGCTGCTTCGGCTGGATCATCGCCGGCGACCTCTCCGACCCGTTCCGCCGCGCGCTCCCACTGCCCGGCGCCCTCCAGCTCATCGGCCCACTGCTGTTCCAGTTCGGCCTGCTCACGCTGCTCGGCCTGCTCTCTTTCACCGATCCGCGCGGTGTGCCGCGCTGGTCCCCGTTCGCGGTCCTCGCCGGTTTCCTCGCGATCGCGGCCAGCCTCGACCTACTCCCGCCGGCCGCCGTGGCGATCGGGGCCGGACTCGCTCCGCTGGCACTGAAGCAGCCGGTCACGGCCCAGAAAGCAAGTTCATGAGCGCCGGGAGTACGCCACCGGCTGGGCCTGGCAGCCCACGTCGGCTGCCAGAGCCGCCGGTTGGCCAACCGAGACTTGATCGACAACTGTGAACAGAAAGGGGCGATGAGCGAGTCGGCCGATACGCCGGATTCTGTGCCGGCGACTGGCGCCGGGTGACGGCCATCCATCTAGGCCCGCCGTTGCCGGCGGGCTCGAGCGGCCTACCCGCAGGCTCGGGCGGGCAGCCCTCAAGCACCTGCGCAGGCCCTGGGGCCCTTTTTGGCCTTGCTCCGGGTGGGGTTTACCGAGCCACCCCGGTCACCCGGGGTGCTGGTGGGCTCTTACCCCACCGTTTCACCCTTACCGCCGCAAAACTGCGGCGGCGGTCTGTTTTCTGTGGCACTGTCCCGCGGGTCGCCCCGGGTTGCCGTTAGCAACCACCCTGCCCTGTGGAGTCCGGACGTTCCTCGGCAGGACTCCGGGGAGTCGCTGACGCGGCCGTCCAGCCGACTCGCTCATCGCGTGAACATCCTACAAACTAGCCGCGCGCGGGTGGCTTGTGGGCGGAGAGCGACACGTTCAGTCGATGCATGAGGCTGGCGAGCGTGGCACGGTCGGCGGCGTTCCAGTCGGCGAGGATGTGGCCGTAGAGGTCGCGGCGGGCGGAGCGGACCACGGCCACGCAGTGGAGGCCGTGGTCGGTGGGGGAGACCAGCGTGCCGCGGCCGTCGGCGGGGTCGGAGCCGCGGGTGACCAGGTTGTCGCGTTGCATGGCGGAGACCTGGCGGGTGATGGTGGAGCCGTCGAGGTTGAGGCGGGCGGCGAGCGCGGACACGTTCGTCGGGCCGGCCTCGGCGAGGTGGCGGAGGATCACGTAGGCGGCCCTGTCCAGCGCGCGGTGCGGCTCGACGGGGGTGGCCCGCCGGGTGGCCTCGCCGAGGCGCATGAGCAGCGCGATCTGTGTCTCGATGGTGCCGAGCACGTCGTCACCGCTGTCGTCCATCACATCATCCTGCCTGCCCGGAACCCGGGGTCAATCGTAAGGCGACCGGAGGTGCGGGTATCGCCCGCACGGGAAGCGCCGGGCGTGCTGTCCGTCGAAGAGACGATGCTTTCCTCGGGTGTGTGCCCGGTCTCCTGGGTAAAGCAGTATCCGTCACCCCACAACGGAGGTTGGTCCGAACATGCCACATGAACTGGTCACGCACGCCCGACACGAGGCCGCCTACCTGGGTGGCCAGGTCCGCGAACTCCTCGCCTGGTGGCTGGGGATCAGTTTCGGCGGCCTGTCGGCCACGCTCGGTCTGCTGATCGCGTTATGGCCCGCGACCGTACACATGTGGGGTGGTGTGTTCGTCGGCATGTGGCTGCTCGGCGTCGCCTTCTGTCGCGTCTCCGACCTGCTCACCGACCCGCCGGCCGCGACGCGTCGCCGTCGTCTGCCGGGCTGGGTCGCGACCGGGGCCGCGCTGCTCGCGGCGATGGTGATCCTGCGCGGCCTGGTCGGCGTGGACGCGCCGCTCGCGATCGCGGTGACGGTGGTGCTGTCGCTGATCGCGCTGGCGGACGTGGCGGTCGCGATGCGCCGCGGGATCCGCAGCAGGGTCGGCGCGCGTGCCGCGGTCTACCTGCCGGCCGCGCTGGCCACCGGCGCCGCCGCGATCTCCGGTCACCTGCCCGCGGCCACGGTGGCGGTCTCCGCGCTGGCCATCGGCATCGTCGAGGCGGCCACCGCGGCGACGACCGGCATGAAGAGCCTCCGCTGGCATGCGGCCGCCCGGGACGCGGGCCTGCTCACCGGCGAGATCCGCCCGTTCCGCGAGTCCCCGGGCGAGCTCCGGCCCGAGCTCGACGACCTCACCGCCACGACCGGTCCCGCGCAGGCCACGCCGCCGGCCGTCGACGCGTCGCCGCGCAGTGACGACGCGTCGACGCAGCCCGAGGCGGGCAACGACACGCGCGTCCCGGCCGCCACCGGTGGCACGCCGCTCAACCGCCGCCCGTCCGGCGCCACGCCCCGGTCCACGGCCCGTCCCGCCGGTCGCGCCACGATCAACCGCCCTGCGGTCGGCCGTGCCAAGGTCACCACGACCCAGGAATAACCCCAGGAGCAAGAACGTCATTTCCCGCTTCCGGCGTGGTCCGGCCCGCATGCTCCCGCGGGCCAACCTCCGGCGTTCGGAAGACTCCGCCGGCGCTCCGCTTCCGATCGCCGATCGGAGCCGGTTCGCGTCACACGGGCAACGGCCGCGAGTCCCGCGGCCGGTCGCCCGCCGCCCGCGGCCGCGGTCACGTCGCGGCGGTGGTGAGATCTACGGTCGGCAATGTTTGTTCTCCGGGGGCAGCATCCCGGCCGTAGCCTCGGACCTCGCGGCGCGGGGAATCCTGTTCGTCCTGATCCCCGCTTGGTCAACTCCCGGTCAGCGGCCGGGGCGTCCGTGGGACGCCCCGGCCGCCGCTTGACAACGGCCCGTAACTTATCGATTATCAATACATCGTTTTTCGATAAGACGGGGAGGTAGCGATGATCGACGCGCATCGGGACTGGCTGGGAGAACTGCATACCGCGCTGGTGGTCGGCATCGGGTTCGGCGTGCTCGGCGGCGTGGCCACGATCGGCCGCGCGGTCGTGGCGGGCACCGTGGACCTGACGATCCAGACCGCCGGCGCCACCGGCGTGACCGGGCTGCCCGCGGGCGTGCGGCTCGCGGACGGCGGCGGCGTGGAGGTGACGGTCACGGACCCGGCGTGGGGCGAGCGGCTGCTCTCCGCGCTCCAGGGTGCGCCGGCGTACCTCCTGGGGCTCCTGATCATCGTGCTGCTCTGGCGGATCGTGGCCGTGGCCCGGCGCACGGACCCGTTCTCACCGGAGCTGCCCCGCAGGCTGCGCCGGCTCGGCGTTGCCACGCTCGTCCTCGGCGTCTGCGCGGAGCTGGCGCAGGTCGCGATCGACGCGGCCGCGTCCACCGTGGTCTACGGCGAGTTCTGGGCGCTGTCGTTCCGCTCCGGCTTCTGGTGGCTGCTGCTCGGCTTCGGGCTGCTCGCGGTCGCGGAGGTGCTGCGCCGCGGCGGTGCGCTGCGCGCGGAGCTGGACGAGGTGGTCTGACCCGTGCCACCGGAGGAGGAACACCGCGTCGACGTGCACATCGACGCGCTGCTGGCCGCACGCGGGATGACGCTCACCGAGCTGGCCGACCGGGTCGGGATCACGCTGGCGAACCTGTCGATCCTGAAGAACGGGCGGGCGCGGGCGGTGCGCTTCAGCACGCTGACCGCGTTGTGCGACGCGCTCGATTGCCAGCCCGGCGAGCTGTTCACGGTGAACAAGGCCACCGGCCGTTCGTGAGGGATATTCCCGTTCGTTGATTCGTGCCCTGGTGCTCGACGTGTCCGGGGTCCAGGGTGGCCGGTATGCGGCGACGTATTCTGACCATCGGGGCCACGGTGTTGCTGGCCGGCGCGGGCGTGCTCTTCACCCAGGGGCAGGTGCTCGCGGCGGACGCGTCGTACCGGTCGTTGCGCAGCACCAGCAATCCCGACTGGATGGCCACGGTGCCGAGCGGGACCAGCCTCGCCGCGATGTCGATCCCGGGCACGCACGAGACGCTCTCCATCCGCGGCGGCACCTGGACCCAGACCCAGGAGAACCACGGCGACAGCGGTGCCACGCTGGCCGCGCAGCTCGACGCCGGGATCCGGGTGATCGACGTGCGGGCGCGGATCAACGACGGGAACACGTTCACGATCCACCACGGCGCGACGTACCAGAACGCGAATTTCGACGACGTGCTGAACGTGCTGTCCAGCTTCCTCGGCGCGCACCCGGCCGAGACCGTGGTGCTGCGGTTCAAGCACGAGTGCACGGCCCAGACCGGCTCGTGCACGGACGCGTCCGGCCAGCTCGCGTTCCCGGACATCTTCGACCGCTACCGCGACGCGCGACCCGGCCTGTTCTGGGCGCCGTCCGTGAACCGGTCCGCTGCCGCGGCCACGCCGACGCTCGGGGCGGTGCGCGGCCGGGTGGTGCTGGCGCTGCTACACGGGCCGTTCGGCGGTCGCTACAACCAGTACGGCCTGTCGCAGTTCACGCCGGAGTGGGGCGACGGATCGTCCACCTACGTCCAGGACGAGTACAACGTGCCGAACGTCGGCGCCATCGCCACCAAACGCGACCAGGTCCGCCGCCACCTCGACAGGACCAGTGCGGGTGACCCGGCCAAGATGTACGTCAACTTCACCTCCGGCGCGAGCGTCTTCGCCACGCCGGAGGCGGTCGCGGGCGGCGCGCTCGGTGTGCAGGGCGTCAACCCGTTCCTGCTGACCTATCTGAACGAGGGCCCGGAGGTGCACACTCCGGTCGTCCGCGCCGGCATGGTCCTGATGGACTTCCCCGGCGGCGGACTCATCTCGGAGCTGATCTCACTGAACCCGCGGAGCTGATCACTGAATCCGCGCGGCCAGCAGCGGCAGCAGCGTCTCCGCCAGGCCCGGCGCGCACGCGATCGTGGCCTCGGACGCGACGTTGTGCGCGGAGCCGTCCCGGTCGACGACGTGCGCGCCGGCCGTGCGCGCGATCGCGGTGCCGGCGGACGTGTCCCACGGCTTGTTCGACATCATGACCAGCACGTCCAGCCGCCCGGCCGCGAGCCAGGCCAGGTCCGTGGCGGCCGTGCCCAGCATGCGGATCCGCTGCACGCGCGGGACCAGCGTCTCCAGGATCGCGAAGCGCTCCCGGTTCTTCTCGTCGGCGTCGAGACCCACCGCGAAGTCGCCGATCGCGCACAGCGCCTCGGACAGGTCGGCGACCTCGCTGACCCGCATCGGCACGTCGTCGCAGATCGCGCCGCCCCCGGGTGACGCCCAGAAGCGGGTGCCCAGGAACGGTGTGTCGATCACGCCGAGGACGGACTCGCCGTCCTCGATCAGGCCGAGCGAGACCGCGCAGAGCGGCGAGCCGTGCACGAAGTTGACCGTGCCGTCGACCGGGTCGAGGGACCAGGTGAGCCCGTCGGACGTGCCGCGGGCGCCCTCTTCCTCGCCGAGGAAGCCGACGTGCGGGGTGCGGTCGGCGAGGAAGGCGCGGACCCGCTGCTCGATGGCGATGTCGACCTCGGAGGCCATGTCGCGGTCGCCCTTGGCGGTGAGGACGCCGGGGCGCATGGTGCGCATCATGTCGCGGGCCAGGTCGACGGCTTCGTGGGCGGCGGGCAGCAGGTCGTCGATAGCGGACATGCGATTGATCCTAGGTGCGGCTATCTGACGCCGGCGACGGCTGCGTCCTGGGCGCCGCGCCAGATCAGGCCGACCTCGGTGAAGCCGGCGTCGCGCAGTGCCTGCTGGTGCCAGGACGCGGGCGGCAGCCACTCCTGGTGGTGGTCGGCCGTGAAGAGTGCCGCCCGCTCAGTGACCAGCGGGGCGAGCGTGGGGTCCGTCTTCGCGTGGTCCCACCAGGCGTTCCAGGAGAGGACGGCGCCGGCGGCGTAGCGGGCCTCGCGGCGGGCGTCGGCGCGCTCGCCGAGCCGCTTGGACAGGCCGGGCAGGCCGTCGTCGGGCATGTGGTCGGCGTTGACCAGGATGCCGCCGGGGCGCAGCACGGTGCGGATCTCGGCGTAGAGCGCGGCCAGTCGTTCCGGGGTCAGCCAGTGCAGCGCGGTCGCGACCAGCACGGCGTCGTAGTCGCGGTGCGGCAGCGCGGCGACCCAGCCGGGGTCGATCAGGTTCGCGGTGACGACGGTGGAGCGTTCGTCCAGGGTGGCGCGTGCGATCGCGAGCGTCACCGGGTCGAGGTCGAGCAGCGTGGTGTTCGCCTGCGGGAAACGGCGCTGGGCGCGCAGCGCGATCGAGCCGGTGCCGCCGGCCAGGTCCAGGATGCGCGGCGCCGGCCATTCGGTGACGGCCTCGACCGCGTCCAGCATCGCGGTGAAGCGCTCCTCACGGTCCGGAAGGTAGGCCTCCTGCTGGCGATCCCAGCTTTCCTGCCACGCGGGACCGTTGAACGTGTAAGGAGTCATGCCGTTCAGACTAGTTACCGGGCGGAGTCCTGTCGATACTCTGCGGCGTGCCGAACCGGACCGGTACACCCGGCGAGTAGAGCACGCTGACCGGTGCCTCCAGCGGTGCGGGGAAGCCGGCGGCCGTGAGCAGCTCGTCGTCGAACTCCAGCAGCTCGGCGCGGTGCAGCGGCCACTGCGGATGCACGTTCGGCAGGTGCAGCGAGCGGCCGAACGCGTCCACGTGCAGGCCCCAGCGCGCGCTCAGGAAGTGCTCCAGCGGCGTCGGCTCCGCGATCGCCTCGCCGGCGCGCACCACCATCCTGCTGCGCGCCCGGCTGCCGAACCAGCGGCGGTGGCTGGTGTACGTGAACACGTCCCCGTCCCGGCGCAGCGACATCCGCGACCACTTGTACGGCAGCCGGAACACGGTCTGCGCCACCAGCACCGGCAGCAGCCGGGACGCGTCCAGCGACCGGAACACCACGGCGCGCCGGCCCCGGCCGTCCACGGAGTAGAGCCGCACGTTCGTCTCCGGGAACGTGCCCAGGTACGGCACGCCGACGCCCGGCACCGGCCCGACGTCGACCATCCGGAACCCGATCAGGCCCACGTAGGTCACGCCCTCGAACGTGTCCGGCCGGGTGTCCGGCGGCAGGAAGCGCTGCACCGTCGCCGGGTCCGCCGGCCAGTGCAGGAACGACAGGTCGTGCCAGCTCTGCGCCATGATCGAACGGCGTATCGGGCGCGGGCTGGTCGGTGTTACCGCCTCGACTGTCACGGTGTTGTCCTCCCCAGGGCCAGGTCGATCAGGGTCTCGGCGGCGGCCCGCGCGTGGCCGGCCGCCTCGTTCGTACCGGCGATGGCGGCGGTGGTCTGCGCGCCCTCGGCCAGGATGGCCAGCTGAGGCGCGAGCGAGCCGGGCGCGCCCGCGTCCGCGCACAGCTCCGCCACGCGGGCCTGGAAGTCCGCCTTGTGCGCGCGGATGATCTCCGCCAGCCGGGGCGCGCCGGTGCCCAGCTCGCCGAACGTGTTGATGAAGACGCAGCCGCGGAAGTCGTCCTCGTCGAACCAGCGGGCCAGCATGTCGTAGATCGCCAGCAGGCGCTCGCGCGGCGCGGGTGCGGTCGCCACCGCGTCCTCGACCAGCGAGGTCCACAGGTCGTGGCGGCGGTGCAGCACCTGCGCCACGATCGCCTCCTTCGCGGGGAACAGCTGGTAGAGGCGTTTGAGCGGCACGCCGGACTCGGCGCGCAGCGCATCCATGCCGACGGCCTGGATGCCGCGGGCGTTGTAGAGGCGGTCGGCCGCGTCCAGCACCCGGGTCCGTACCGCGTCGTCGGTCGGCGTCGTCATGTTCCCTCCATGTTCCGTGACGCCTCTCACCGTGTGTGAAGTGGCGGTGGAGAACGCGCGTTCTCTAGAGTACGTGATGAGCGGAGAACGCACGTTCTCCACTGAGCGCACCGGAGGCAGAGATGCCGTACATCACCGTCGGTACCGAGAACAGCACCAACGTCGACCTCTACTACGAGGACCACGGCGCGGGCCAGCCGGTCGTGCTCATCCACGGCTACCCGCTCGACGGCCACTCCTGGGAGAAGCAGCAGGCGGTGCTGCTGGAGGCCGGCTACCGCGTCATCACGTACGACCGCCGCGGCTTCGGTCAGTCCGGCCAGCCCACCACCGGGTACGACTACGACACGTTCGCCGCGGACCTCAACACCGTGCTCGAGACGCTCGACCTGAACGACGTGGTGCTGGTCGGCTTCTCCATGGGCACCGGCGAGGTCGCCCGCTACCTGGGCCGGTACGGCTCGGCCCGGGTCGCGAAGGCCGCGTTCCTCGCCTCGCTCGAGCCGTTCCTGCTCCAGACGGAGGACAACCCGGCCGGCGTGCCGCAGGAGGTCTTCGACGGGATCAGCGCGGCCGTGAAGGCGGACCGGTACCGGTACTTCACCGACTTCTACACGAACTTCTACAACACGGACGAGAACCTCGGCACGCGCCTGTCCGAGGAGGCGCTGCGCAACAGCTGGAACGTGGCGGCCGGCTCGTCCTGGTTCGCGTCCAGCGCCGCGGTCCCGACCTGGATCACCGACTTCCGCGACGACATCCCCAAGGTCGACGTGCCGGCGCTGATCCTGCACGGCACCGGCGACCGGATCCTGCCGATCGACGCCACCGCGCGTGAGTTCCGCAAGCGGCTGCCGCAGGCGACCTACGTCGAGATCGAGGGCGCGCCGCACGGCCTGCTCTGGACGCACGGCGACGAGGTCAACGCCGCGCTGCTCGCCTTCCTGAAGGCCTGACCACGAACGGCCTGACCGCACACAGCAGCGGGGGTACGCGTACCCCCGCTGCTGTTGTTCTTCTGATCCTCAGGCCCGGCGGAACGGGCGCCGCAGCACCAGCACGGTGCCCGCCACGAACGCGAGGCCCGCGAACAGTGCCGGCACCAGACCGCCGGCGACCCCGATGATCGGCACGGCGGCCCACATCACCGCAATCGTGGCCAGCGCGCCGATGCCCGGACGCCTGGCCTTCCTGGCTCGCATCCTGGCCACGAATGCCGGATCGGTGAGGGCCAGGTGTTCCTCGATCTCGTTGAGCCGGCGGTTGTCCTCCTGACTGAGCATGCTGGCCGCCTTTCCCTGGTGCGTCGCGCCATCCCCGACCGTTTCGACTCTCCCGGGGCCGAAACGGTTGAGCGTCGTTACCCCACTGTGTCGCAGATCATGCCGAGTTGGCCATGGGGGTGCACATCGCGCGATCCCCGGCCTCGCTGTCGACTCTGTCATCCGATGGGGTGGCTTCGTCGCCCGTTGGTGGGAGTCGGCCCCGGACGGCGTGCAGCCCTCTACCTTGGTATTTGCGCGAATCGGTAGCGCTTGGCCGCTTTGCGGTGCACAGTGATGTCATGAGCGACAGTGTCGGCCGCTTCTATTGGTGTATACGCCACAATCGCGTCGAATCGGACGCGAATCTGTGCCCGGCCAAACACCGGATCGGCCCCTTCGCCTCCGAGGAAGACGCCTCGCACGCCCTGGAGAAGGTCCAGGAGCGCAACGAGTCGTGGGAGGCCGAGGACAAACGCTGGACGGGGGAGCGTTAGGCCGGAGCGGCATCCGGATCGTGCCGCAGCACAAGCGAATCTGACCGCACCGGCGCAGACAGCACCGGGCGCGGTGGCGCATGCACAAAAGTCCCAGGGAGGACCGACCATGGCCGCAGCGAAGAAGTCTGCCAAGACCTCGGCCACCACGTCTTCACGCGCGGCCCGCCCCGGGGACGCCGCTCCGGCGACCGGTGCGGACACCTCCGCGGTCGCAGGCCCGGCACGGACCAGGTCGTCCGGTTCCGCCGGATCCCGCCCCTCCGGCGCGGCCGCGTCAGCCTCCGGCGGAGCCGCCGGATCACGACCCACAAAAACATCAAAGGCCGCCGGGGGTACGCGGAAGCCGCTCGTTCCCGAGGCCGAGCGCGACGGCGCGATCTCCGCGGGTCCGGGCCCGGCGGCCGCGTCGATGCCGCCGAGCGGGATCTCGCCGGTGGCCGCCATCCCGCCGATGGAACCGGGGGAGTCGGGGGCGGCGATGGCCGCGGACTCCCGGACCGCACCGGCGACCGGACTGGCCGCGATGCCGCCGACGGCGGGAGGCGCGGGGGTCATGGGAGAGCCGGATGACGGGTTCGAGGCGGGAATGCCGACGGCGCCGGCGGTGGGCCGGGCCGAGCGGGTGGCCACGGTGCCGAAGACGGCGAGGAGCCGGTCGGCCACGTCCGTCGGCTCGGTCGCGTCGCGTAACGGCTCTGCCGCATCACGTAATGGATCTGCGGTGTCGCGTAACGGCTCGCCCGCTTCGCGGAACGGCTCGGCGGCGTCGCGTAACGGCGCGTCGGCGGCGCGCGGGGCGGCTGCCTCCGCGAATGCGGCGGGCGGTGAGTCCGTGGCCGATCTGCCCGCTTCGCGGAACGGCAAGGTGACCGGCCGGGCCTCGGTGCCGGTCGGCGGGTCCAAGGCGCGCGGTGCCTCTTCTCGCGTCGGGCAAAATATCAGCACAAATGGTGATTTGGCGGCAGGTGCGCTCTACACTGGCGCCGCCTATGCCACGGAGGGTGCCGCCGATTCCGTCACGACCACACGACGGGCAACCCGGACGGCGGCGAACAACGCCAAGGCCGCTTCCGCCTCGGCCCGGTCCGCCGCGACGAAAATGACCTCGGCCGCGAAGAAGGCACGCGACCTGGAGGCGTCGCTGACCAGCCCGGCCGCCCGAATCGGCGCGACCACGACGAACGGCTCCCGGCCCGCCGCCGGCACGTCCAGGACGGCGGCCGCCGCGAGCACGTCAAGGACAGCCACCCCGAGCGCGTCCAGCACGACCGCCGCCGCAGGTGCTTCCAAGACGGCCGCCGCCGCGGGTGCTTCCAAGACGGCCGCCGCCGCGGGTGCTTCCAAGACGGCCGCCGCCGCGAGCCCGCGCAAGTCCGTCGGAGCCGGGAGTGCCGCAAAGGCCACGGGACCCACGGCCGCCGTGTCGCGGACCTCGGCGGTGAAGAGCGCGGGTCGCACGGCCGCCGCGACGAAGAGCACGCGTGCCACCTCCGTCGACGCGCTGGTGCCGCGGCCCGCCTCGACCAGGGCGGCGGCCGCGAAGGGCGCGACGTTCGAATCCGTGGGCACGGCGTCGCTGCCGCGGGCGTCCAGGGCGAAGGACGGGAATGCGGCCAAGACGCCTATCACCAATGGGAACTCGGTCCTGACCAGGACCTCCGGCGGGAGCATCGCCTCGACCGTGGTGCCGAACGCGCGGGCTGCGAAGAAGCCCGCCCCGGCCGCGGGAAAGGCGGCGACGCCCCGCGCGACCGGCACGAATGCCACGGCCGGCAGGACTGCGACGGCCGGCAGGACTGCAGCGGCCGGCATGACGGCAACGGCCGGCCGGGCCGCCGTACCGGCGAAGACCACCGGCCGGAGCGCGACGAACGAGAGCACGACGGGCCGGACCGCGTCGGCCGGGAACGCCGCCACCGGACGGGCCGCCACGGCCAGGACCGGCACGGCCGCGACGAAGGCGGTCACGGCCAAGGCGGTCGCGCAGAAGGCCTCGGCGACCGCGGCCAGGACCGGTGAGACCGTGCGTCAGGCCGCCGGCCTGGCGAAGCAGGCCAAGGCGGCGGCCAGGAAGACGTCCGACTCGCTCGGTGTCACCCGGACCACCGCCACGAAGACGGCCGCCAGGGCCACCACCGGGGCGGCGGCGCCGGTCGCGAAGACGCCGACCTCGAAGACCTCCGCGCTGAGGACCGTGGCGACAAAGGCGGGCGCCGCGAAGGCACCGACCGGGAAGGCGTCGCTCACGAAGACACCGGACACGAAGGCATCGACCGCAAAGGCCTCGCTCGCGAAGACGCCGACCTCAAAGACGCCGTCCGCGAAAGCCTCGCTCACGAAGGCGACGGCCGCCAAGACGCCGGCCCCGAAGACAGCGGCCACGAAGACAGCGGGCACGAAGGCAACGGGCACGAAGACGGCGGCCACGGGAACCGCGGCCGCGAAGGCCGTGGCGAAGCAGACCGCGAAGGCCGCGTCCGCGAAGATCACGCCGGCGAAGGCGACGGCCAGGAGTGCGACGCCGGCGAGCCAGGCCGCGAAATCCGCCCGATCCCGGTCCAAGATCTGACAGCACGTATAGACCGGTGGCGCGGACCCCGAAAGGGTCCGCGCCACCGTCATCTGCGTTTCCTATTGGAGGGCCGGTGCGGCCTGCTCGTCCTCGTCCGGAGCCGGAGCCTGCTCGGCCTGCGCATGAATGCGGGCCAGGCGGGCTCCGAGCATGGCGGGGTTTGGCCTGCCGGCCGTACCGGGGGAGCGGTCTGACCTGGGGCCGGAAGCGTGCGCATCCGGTTGTGGTGTCGTCTCGTCGGTGCGGTGCATCGGCGGGCCTCCTCTCGGGCTCGGGGCCGGCCCGGGGCAAGCGCGGGCCGATTTATTCAGCCTAGTACGGCTATGCCCGAATCGACCCGCGTTCCGTGGTGAGGGGGAAGCGTGACTCCCTCACCTGTGAGTCAGCTGAACGTGTGCTCGCCCGCGGGGAACTCGCCGCCGCGTACCTCGTCCGCGAATGCCCGTGTTGCCCGGTTCAGCTCGCCGGCCAGGTCCGCGTACCGCTTGACGAAACGGGGCGCCTTTCCGGTGCGCAGGCCGGCCATGTCCTGCCAGACGAGCACCTGGGCGTCCGTGTCCGGTCCCGCGCCGATGCCGACGGTCGGGATGTCCAGCTCGTGGGTGACGCGCTTGGCGGCCTCGCCCGGCACCATCTCCAGCACCACGGCGAACGCGCCGGCGTCCGCGACCGCGTGCGCGTCCGCCAGGAGCTGCTCGCCGGCGTCGCCACGGCCCTGGACCAGGTAGCCGCCGATCGCGTGCTCGCTCTGCGGCGTGAAGCCGATGTGCGCCATGACCGGGATGCCGGCGCCGGTGATGGCCGCTATCTGCGCGGCGACGCGGCGGCCGCCCTCCAGCTTGACCGCGTGCGCGCCGCCCTCCTTCATGAACCGGACCGCGGTGCGCAGCGCCTGCGTCGGGCCCTCCTCGTACGACCCGAACGGCAGGTCGGCCACGACGAGCGTGCTCTTCGTGGCGCGAACCACGGCCCGGACCAGCGGCAGCAGGTCGTCGACCGTGACCGGGACGGTGGTCTCGTACCCGAAGACGTTGTTCGCGGCGGAGTCGCCGACCAGCAGCACCGGGATGCCGGCCTGGTCGAAGATCGACGCGGTGTACTGGTCGTACGAGGTCAGCATGGGCCAGCGCTCGCCGCGCTGCTTGGCGGCGATGAGGTCACGCGTGCGGATGCGCCGGTTGGCGGCGATGCCGTACAGCGTGGGCACTTCCTCTGACATCGGGGTCTCCTCTCACCTCGAGGCCGCGTCCGCGGTCCCCGGGCTCCTAGCGAGATCGTCCCACCAGCGCGAACGAGCGTGGAGGAAGAGTGGAAGATTTCACACGCATTGATGGATTGTTGCACCCTCGTGAACGACGGTTCAGGACTCGTCGCGGAACCGGTTGGTGATCGGCAGCCGCCGGTCACGGCCGAACGCCTTGATCGAGATCTTGGTGCCGGGCGCGGACTGGCGGCGCTTGTACTCCGCGAGGTCCACCATCCGCAGCGTCCGGTCCACCACCGCGGGGTCGTGCCCGGCCGCGATCAGGCCGTCCCGGCCCAGGTCGCCGTCCACGTAACCGGCCAGGATCGCGTCCAGCACCTCGTAGTCCGGCAGCGAGTCGGAGTCGAGCTGGCCGGGCCGCAGCTCCGCGCTCGGCGGCTTCACGATCGAGTTCTCCGGTACCGGCGGCGTCTCGCCCCGGCGCTGCGCCTCCTCGTTGCGCCAGCGGGCCAGCTTCCAGACCGTGGTCTTCGGCACGTCCTTGATCGGGTTGAAGCCGCCGACCGAGTCGCCGTAGAGCGTGGAGTAGCCGACCGCGAGCTCGCTCTTGTTGCCGGTGGTGAGCACCAGGTGGCCCTCCTGGTTGGAGAGCGCCATCAGCGTGACGCCGCGCACCCGGGCCTGCAGGTTCTCCACCGCGAGGCCGGAGAGCGTGAGGTTGGCCAGGAACGCGTCCACCATCGGCGCGATCGCGTGCGCCCGGTAGTCCAGCCCCTGCCGCTTGGCCAGGTCGGCCGCGTCGTCGCGGGAGTGCTCCGAGCTGTACTCACTGGGCATCGAGACGCCGACCACGCGCTGCGGGCCGAGCGCGTCCACCGCGATCGTGGCGACCACGGCCGAGTCGATGCCGCCGGACAGGCCCAGCACCACGGACGGGAACCCGTTCTTCTGCACGTAGTCGCGCAGGCCCAGCACCAGCGCGCTCCAGATCTCCTGCTCGGTGGCGGACCGCTCGACGATGCCACCCTCCAGGCCGGCCGGGTCCAGCGGTGCGAGTGCGTCCGTGACGTGTGCCCGGACCACCCCCATCGGGCCCTCGAAAGAACCGGGATCAACGGCCGCCGCGGGTACGGAGAGATCGTGGACCAGCAGGGTCTCGGTGAACTGCGGCGCGCGGGCCAGCAGCGTGCCGTCCGCGGCCACGATCATCGAGTCGCCGTCGAAGACCAGCTCGTCCTGCCCGCCGACCATGTTTACGTAGGCGACGGTCGCGCCGGCCTCCGCGGCCCGCCGCTGCACCAGCGGGAGGCGCACGTCGTCCTTGTCCAGCTCGTACGGCGAGCCGTTGATGTTGATGACCAGCCCGACGCCGGCCTCCCGGGCGACCGCGAACGGGCCGCCGGCCTGCCAGATGTCCTCGCAGATGGTCAGCGCCACGTCGACGCCGCCGATCCGGACCACGGTGAGGTCGTCGCCGGAGACGAAGTAGCGGTCCTCGTCGAAGACGCCGTAGTTCGGCAGGTGGTGCTTGAAGTAGCGGGCCACGACCGCGCCGCCGTGCAGCACCGCGGACGCGTTGCGCGGGCCGCGGCCGGGCGTGGCGTCCGCGCGGATCCGGGCCGGGCCGTCCGAGTCGAGGTAGCCCACGATCACCGGGAGGTCGCCGAGGCCGTCCTCGGCCAGCCCGGCCGCGAGCGACTCCAGCGCGGCGCGGGACGCGGCCACGAACGACTCCCGGTAGACCAGGTCCTCGACCGGGTAGCCGGTCAGCATCATCTCCGGGAACGCGACCAGGTGGGCGCCGGAGCCGGCGGCGGCGCGCGTCCACTGCCGGACCAGGGCGGCGTTCCCCGGAAGGTCACCGACGGTCGGGTTCACCTGAGCAAGCGCGAGGCGCAACGTGGGCATGGGCTCATCTTTCCCTGCCGGACCCCGGTCACGCCGCAATCGGAGGTGTTAACCCGGTCACGATTGACTCAGGTTGAGTCTTTCAGTCCGGGATCACGCCCTCCAGCAGCGCCATCTTGTCGATCGCCAGGTCCAGCGTCGTCTCGGCGTCCTCGGAGTCGATCGCGCCCTCCGGACCGACCGTCCGCAGCACGGACAGCATCGGCCCGACCCGGCCGACCGCGAGATAGCCGGTGAGCGTGCCCTCCTTGCCGCGCGCGACGATCCGCACCGCGTACGCCCCGTCCGCGCCGCCGTCGGTCACCTCCAGCTCGCGCAGCGAGATCGTGGCCGCGCTGCCGTCCTCCAGCGTCGTCTCGAACGCCTGGCAGTCCGTGACCGAGTCGCGGATCGTCTCGTAGGCCGCCGTCGCGCCGTCGTCCGTGAACAGCGACAGCATCTGACGCAGCAGCGGCGTACCCCCTGATGGGTTGATGGTGATCTGCGAGTCGGCCATCGCCTCGCCGGACGGCATCAGCTCCCACGGTGCGATGAAGAGCGTGCGGCACCGCTCGGCGCGCTCCGGCGGCACGGCCGCGGCCCGGGTGGGAGGCGGTGCCGCGGCCTCGGTCCGGTGCGGCGCCGGCGTGGGCGCGGACGCGGACGGCGTGGGCGTCAGGCGTGCGGCCAGGTCGGCCGTGGAGATCAGCGCGCTGGACAGTTCCGGCTGGTTGCCGGTCAGCGGCTCGCCGGCGGCGTTCGTCGGCCGCGCGTGCGGCCGCGGATCGTCGTCGATGTGGACGCCCATCACGTTGAGCGCCAGCAGAACGGCGGCGAGCAGCAATCCGAGCAGCAGGCCACCGGCGACCGTCAGGGGCCGCCCACTCAGGTGTCGCATGTGCGCTCCCTCCGTCTGAATGGTTCCAACGCCTATAAACCGGACAGGTTGCGCACATCGGCGTGTGTGGATGCGGCGTAACACGCGCGTAACCGAACCGGGAGACACTGGCGCCGCTGAGCGTGTTGGTGGGCTGGGGAACACCGTGCGCCAGGCCCTCCGGCCTAGGTGGGCGTAAGGTCTCCATCAGGCCATCCGACGGCCTTTGGTGATGCAGGCACGTCGTTGCGAGGGGTACAGAAGGTGGACCGACAGCAGGAGTTCGTGCTCCGCACATTGGAAGAGCGCGACATCCGATTCGTCCGGCTCTGGTTCACGGACGTGCTGGGAACGCTGAAGAGCGTCTCGGTCGCGCCGGCCGAGCTGGAGTCCGCCTTCGAGGAGGGCATCGGCTTCGACGGCTCGGCCATCGAGGGCTTCGCCCGCATCTTCGAGTCCGACATGGTCGCCATGCCGGACCCGACCACGTTCCAGGTGTTCCCGTTCGAGGGCGGCGTCAGCGGCGAGAGCGCGCGCATGTTCTGCGACATCCTGCTCCCGGACGGCTCCCCGTCCTGGGCGGACCCGCGCCACGTGCTGCGCCGCATGCTCTCCAAGGCCGCGGAGAAGGGCTTCACCTTCTACACGCACCCGGAGATCGAGTTCTTCCTGCTGGAGAACGGTCCGCTGGACGGCTCCGTGCCCACGCCGGTCGACACCGGCGGCTACTTCGAGCACACCACGCACGCGGTCGCGCGCGACTTCCGCCGGCAGGCCGTGCTCGCGCTGGAGCGGATCGGCATCTCCGTCGAGTTCAGCCACCACGAGGTCGCGCCCGGCCAGCAGGAGATCGACCTGCGGTACGCGGACGCGCTCACCACCGCCGACAACATCATGACGTTCCGGCACGTGGTCAAGGAGGTCGCGCTCTCGCACGGCGTCCGCGCCACCTTCATGCCGAAGCCGTTCACCGACCAGCCCGGCAGCGGCATGCACACCCACCTGTCGCTCTTCGAGGGCGAGCGCAACGTCTTCCACGACGCCAGCGACCCGATGAAGCTCTCCAAGGTCGCCAAGGCGTTCATCGCCGGCCTGCTCGTGCACGCGCGTGAGTACACCGCGGTCACGAACCAGTGGGTGAACTCGTACAAGCGGCTCTTCCCGCAGCAGCTGCCGAACCAGATCACCGAGTCGCCGGCCTACGTCTGCTGGGGCCACCTCAACCGCTCCGCGCTGGTCCGCGTCCCCGCCTACGGCAAGCCGAACTCGGCGCGGGTCGAGATCCGGTCGCTGGACTCGGCCGTGAACCCGTACCTGGGCTTCGCGGTCATGCTCGGCGCCGGGCTCAAGGGCATCGAAGAGGGCTACGAGCTGCCGCCGGGCGCGGAGGACGACGTGTGGTCGCTCTCCAACGCCGAGCGCAAGGCCATGGGCTACGAGGCCCTCCCGGAGAACCTGTCCGAGGCCGTCGAGGCCATGGCCGGCTCCGAACTGGTCGCCGAGGTTCTCGGCGAGCATGTCTTCGACTTCTTTCTGCGCAACAAGCGGTCGGAGTGGGAGCAGTACCGCCGCGAGGTCACGCCGTACGAGCGGCAGAGGTACCTGGGCGCGCTGTAACGTCCCGCGACCGAGCCCCGGACCCGATGGATCCGGGACTCGGTCGCGTCGGCACCGCCGGACATTTCCAGTGCCTCGTGTCCCATGCATGAGGCACTACGCTTCATGTATGGAGCAGATTCCGATCCGGGTCCTGGGCCAGGACGCCGCAGCGGTTCTCGCCAAGGTGGAGCAGGGCGAGGTCATCGAGATCACGAGCCAGGGCAGGACGATCGCACGGATCGTGCCCGCCGGCGCCGACTCCCTTACCGCGCTCATCGACTCCGGAACAGTGCTCCCACCCACCGTGACCGGGCCGTTTCCGATGCCGACAGTGGCGGCTGAGCCTGGGTCGGAGGCCGCAGCCCTCCTCTCGTCACTCCGCGAGGAGGAGCGCTGGTGATTTACCTTGACAGCGCAGCGTTGATCAAACTGATCCGCGTGGAAGAGGAGTCCGCCGCGCTCATCGCCTGGCTCAATGAGCGCGCGTCCGAGCCGTTGGTGGCCTCGGCGCTGGTTGAGGTCGAGGTGCCGCGTGCGCTGCGTCGCGCGCAGCCGGGTGTCCTGGGCAGCGTGGCAGGCGTCATTGCACGGCTTCATCGGGTGGAGATCAATGCTGCGGTCCGGGCAACCGCCGGCGCCTATCAGGATCCGCTGCTCAGGTCTCTGGACGCCGTTCACCTCGCTACGGCGGACCTGCTCATAGCGTCGGGGCAGGAGATCAGCGCGTTCGTCACATATGACAAGCGGCTCGCGGTGATCGCGGCGAGCGCCGGGCTGAACGTGGCCGCGCCCGCCTGAGCTGGGTCACTCGTCGGTCAGTGAGATCACCATGCGGCGTGCTGCTGCGATGATGTCGGCGGGGGCCGCGTCGGCGGGGCCGGTGACCAGGAGGACGGAACCGACCGCGTTGAAGACGGAGCGGATGTAGAGCGTCTCCGCCGGGGGTGCGCCGGGAGGCGCGAAGATGTGAACGATACGCGCGAACGTGTCGAGGACGCCAGGGCCGTCGTCGGCCAGGCGGCGATGTGCGGCCTGATTGGCCTGAGCGAGACGCTGGGCGTTGACGTGTTCCTCGGTGGTGGTGTCGAGCCAGCGTAGTGCAGCGACGCGGAGAAGGCCGGGCGTGCGTGGCTGCGCCTCCAGCCAGGCGGTGAAGGCTTCGATGTCGCGGAGGCGCTGTTCCAGCTGGCCCACGCCATCGCCAAGGAGCCCACGGTGGACGACGCGATCCGCCGCTACGAGCCGGCCATGCGCGCCCGCGCGGCCGGGCTCGCCGCCGGGGCGAACCGGGCGACCCAGGCGTTCTTCGGCATCGGTGTCGACGACGAGGACACCTATCAGGCCCCGGACACCTCCGCCGAACACCGCAGATATCACCAGAACGCGGACCGCTACCTCCACGGCCGCGCGCTCACCGGCGACTGGACGCTCACGTTCCAGACCGGCGGCGGTGAGCAGCGCGCCGACCTCAGCCTCCGCGTCACCGACGAGGGCGTGACCGGCGCGCTGGACGGCCGCATGATCGACGACGCGAGCGCGGACGGCGACACGGTCCGCTTCCGCGCGCGGATCACGTCCCCCTTCCCCGCCACGCTGCGCTGCGAGGCCTCGGTGGCCGGCGACACGCTGACCGGCCGCGCGAAACACCCGATGATGTCGATCGCTTTCACCGGCGCCCGAAAATCCTAAAAACAAGATCCAGTTTCTTTCCCGCTTCCAGCATGGTCCAGCAGCGTTGCTCCCGCGGGCAAACCTCGCGTCGGGCTCCGCTGGCGCTCCGCTCGACGCGAGGAGCCGGTCCCGTCGTGGTCCGGAAAACCCCTGGTGGTGCCCAGGCCCGTCAGACGTCGAGGATGCGGGCGTCCGGGAGATAGGGGGCGGCCCGGTTGTAGGGGGCCTGGGGTTTGTGGCAGGCGAGCAGGTTGGCCAGGCGGGGATGCTCGGTCAGGTCGACGCCGGCCGCGGTGGCGAACTCGTCGAGGTTCGCGAACGGGCCGCCGATCTCCCGCAGGTCGACCGCGCGGGTCGCGCCGGTGAGCGACACTCCCGGGAGGACGGACAGCTCCTCCGCCGTGGCCGCGTTCACGTCGACCCGGTCCACGAACGTGGGCGGCCGGGTGCCGGGCGGCAGCAACGGCAGCACCAGCTGGTCCTCGGCCGCGGGCGACGACGCGGCCGGGAGCCGGGGCGAGGGCGCCGGCTCCGCACGCCCGCCCCACGACGCCGAGCCGGACCAGGACCCCGAACCGGATCGTGATCCCGAACTAGCTCGCGTCCCCGGACCGGATCGCGAACCGGATTGCGACCCCGAGCCGAGATCCGACCCCGCACCGGACTGCGACGACAGGCCGGACTGCGGCCCCGGCCTCGCCGACGAGTAACCGGTCCGCGATGACAACGACGCACCGGATCGGGCGGCGGACTCATCGGACCGGGACGGCGACGCCGGCCAGAATCCCGGGCTCGCCGACCAGTCCGGATCCGGGGCGTCGTCGGAGTCGGGAGACGAAGCGGTAAAGCGCTGCCACCAACTCACCAGAAACCCCCCGCAACCGGTCCGGAGATCAGAACTCTACGGCCCGTCCGTTGCCCGCGCCCAGATCCCAGTCCTCCGGCGCGGTCGCGGCGACCGCGCGGGTGGAGGCCCAGGCCCGGATCGCTGCGATGCGTTCCGCCTGGGTCACGCTCAGCGGCACCGTGTTGGACACCGCGCGGACCAGATCGTCGCGCTGCAGCGGCCGCCGTTCCGCGAACGCGTCGTAGAGCGCCGCGACCACGCCCTGCTCGATCTCCGCGCCGGAGTAGCCCGCGGTCAGCTTCGTCAGCTCGAACAGCAGGTCAGGGGAGAGGTCGAGGCGCCCGGCGACGGCCGGATGGCTGAGCCGGCGGCTGAGGTGGACGGTCCAGATCGCGGTACGTTCCGGCCCGGTGGGCAGGTCCACGAAGAAGATCTCGTCGAACCGTCCCTTGCGGAGCAGTTCGGCCGGCAGCCGGTCGATGTCGTTCGCGGTCGCGATGACGAAGACCGGGCGCGTCTTCTCCTGCAGCCAGGTGAGGAACGTGCCGAACACCCGCGCGCCGGTGCCGGTGTTGTCCCCGGAGCCGGACGACGCGGCCAGGCCCTTCTCGATCTCGTCGACCCAGAGCACGCACGGCGAGGTGGCCTCGGCCGCGCGGATGGCGGTACGCATGTTCTGCTCCGACGAGCCGACCAGGCCGCTGAACACGCGTCCCATGTCGAGCCGGAGCAGCGGCAGCCCCCAGCCGGCCGAGACCGCCTTCGCGGTGAGCGACTTGCCGCAGCCGGGCACGCCGGTGATCAGCACGCCGCGCGGCGCGGGCAGGCCCCAGGCGGCGGCCTCGTCGAGCCAGGTGCCGTCGCGGCGTACCAGCCAGCGTTTGAGGTTCTCCAGACCGCCCACGTCGGCGAGCCCGGCGTGCGGCTCGACGAACTCGAGCAGCCCCGACTTGCGGACCGCCTGACGTTTCTCCTCGTGGACCACCGCGAGGTCGGCCGGCGCGAGAACCTGGTCGTCGACCATGGCGCGCGCGAACGCATTTTCCGCCTCGTGCAGCGTGAGGCCGAGCGCGGCCTTGGCGAACCGCTCCCGGTCGCCGGACGTGAGCGTGACCGTGATCCGGCCGGTCGCCACGTTGTCGTCGATCATGCGGTCGAGCAGCGCGCGGATGTCCGTCTCGGCCGGGAGCGGGAAGTCCAGGATCGAGACGTCCCGCTCCAGGTCGTGCGGGATGTGCAGCGCGGGCGCGAGGATGACCAGCGTGCGCGGGACCGGGCCGGCGCGGAACGCGGCCGCGACGTCGCGCAGCAGCCGGACGACCGCGGGGCCGAGCGTGGCGTGCAGGTCGCAGAAGACGAAGACGCTCGGCTCCTCCGTGCGCAGCGCCGCGACGATCGCGTCCTCCGGGTCGATCGCGCCGCGCCGGGCCGTGCCGTCGGGCTGGATCAGCCCGCTCGTCGGTGACCAGGTGAGCAGCGCCCGCGGGGTACGGACGAGTTCCGGATCGCGCGCGACCGCGGCGATCTCGGCCAGCGCACGGTGTTCCTCATATGACTCGACGTAGAGAATGGGAATTCGCGCACGGAACGCTTGGGAGAGATCTGCACGAAATCCGTCGGACGGCACGCACAGAAGATTAGCAATGAGCAGCGGGGCTGTTGCCTATGAGCACCGTACCCCGTTATTGTGCATCGATTTTTGCAGGTAACTCTCAGGTAGGAGATACACCACCATGTCCACCACCACCGCTGCCGGCCAGAAGTCCTGGATCGTCGCCCTTCTGCTGTGCTTCTTCCTCGGCACCCTGGGCGTCCACCGCTTCTACGTCGGCAAGATCGGCACCGGCCTGCTCATGCTGATCACGCTCGGCGGCTTCGGCGTCTGGACGCTGATCGATCTGATCATCATCGCCGTGGGCAGCTTCAAGGACAAGCAGGGCCTCCCGCTCGCCC
Source organism: Catenuloplanes japonicus (assembly GCF_000717135.1). Classification (GTDB taxonomy): domain Bacteria; phylum Actinomycetota; class Actinomycetes; order Mycobacteriales; family Micromonosporaceae; genus Catenuloplanes; species Catenuloplanes japonicus. The sequence goes on along the minus strand of NZ_JNXY01000018.1, from coordinate 39,049 downwards.
GCTAAATCTTCGAACGGCCCCCGGGACGATCGTCCCGGGGGCCGATTCATCTCCACCGGAGAAGATCGTCGGTACGATGCGGGTCAGGGTTCCGGCGTACGGGCGGAGGCACGATGGTCTTGGTGAACGGTCCGGTGGTCGTCGGCATCGACAACGGCGGCACCGCCAACAACGCGACCATCCTCACGGCGGCCGGAGAGTTCCTGGTCGATCGCATGGTCGAGATCCCGAGCCTGGTCAAGCAGGGCCCGGAGGCGGCGGTCGGCGCCCTCTCCGACGCGCTCGACAACATCCTGAAGGTCACCGACGTGCCGCGCGAGGCCGTGGTGGCCGTCGGCCTGGACACGCCCGGCCCCGCCACCGCACACGGCGTGATCTCGCAGAAGGGCTCGACGAACTTCTCCGAGCCGGAATGGCACGGCTTCGACATCCGCGGCGCGCTGGAGGCCCGGCTGGGCCTGCCGGTCGTCTACAACAACGACGGCAACGCCGCCGCGCTCTACGCCCACCACGTCTACTTCGGCGCCAAGGCGGCGGAGACGTCGTCCATCTCCGCGATCGTCGGCACCGGACTCGGCGGCGGCGTGGTCGAGGACGGCCAGGTCGTCAAGGGCGCCGCGGGCATGGCCGGCGAGCTCGGCCACGTGACGATCCCGCTGCACGGCCTGATCGAGGACGACCAGCCGCTCCCGCTCTGCAACTGCGGCTTCACCGGCGACTCGGAGAGCATCGCGTCCCTGACCGGCATCGCGAAGAACCTGCTTCCCTACTGGCTGACCCGCTACCCCGACCACCCGCTGCACGCCGAGCCGTCCGTCCTGGCCGCCGCGAAGAAACTGCGCGGCATGGCCGAGTCCGGCGACGAGATGGCGCTGCGCGTCTTCGCCCAGCAGGCCACCGCGATCGGCCGCCTCTTCACCGTCGCCGCCAACTTCACCGACCCGCACGCCTACTTCGTCGGCGGCGGCGTCGTCGAGACCCAGCCCCACTTCCGCGAGTGGTTCATCAAGACCGTCCGCGAACACACGCTGCTCCGCGCCGAGCAGGCCGCCGTCGCCACCTTTGCCCTGGTCCCCGACCTGGACATGGCCGGCGCCCGCGGCGCCGCCATCGCCGCCCTGGAACTGCACGCCCCATCGGACTGAGAGCCAGATCAAGATCTAGTTCATTTTCCCGCTTCGCGGTGGTTGCGGTCCGCATGCTCCCGCGGGCACCGGTCGTCGCCGGCGCTCCTCCCTTCCGCTCCCGCGCCGCACCGGTTTCGCGCAAAGACCTGTCCGGGCGGTTGCCACCATCGCTGCCGCGGCACGCGACGCGCCTCGACCGACGCGAGCACGGCGGGAGCCGCGCGCTCTTTCCGGTGCCACGGCGGAACCGGCTCCGACGCCGGGAGGCAAGCGGAGCGCCGGCGGAGGCTTGGCGGACGGCGAGGTTTGCCCGCGGGAGCAACGCTGCTGGGCCACGCCGGAAGCGGGAAAGCAAGATCTTGATCTGGGTTGCCGTCTTCTGATCGGCGCGGATTCCGGCGGTGAGGCGCGGGGCCGGACCAGCGCGCCGGCGGGCTCGGGGTCTGGGGTCGTCCCCAGGCAAGCTCAAGCGCCCGCGGGAGCAACGTTGCCGGACCGCGCCGGAAGCGGGAGGATCAAGAATTTTCTGCACCTGGCCGCGCCCGGGACGCCGTGATCAGGCGCCCGCCAGCTCCGCCGTGTGAGCCTCGGCCAGATCCGGCCGCTCGTGATATTGCGCCGGCGTGTTCTGCAGGAGTGCGACCCGCCACCCCGTCGCCGCACGCACCGCCACCAGCGACTGCACGGCGTTGAGCGCCGGATGTGCCACCTCCGCGCCCGGCGGCAGCATGCCCGCGATCGCGGACAGCAGCGCCACCCGGTCCGCGAGCGGCCGGACCTCCCGGACCTTCCAGACATAGGCCGCGGTCGCGTGGCCGGAGAAGATCGGCTCCAGGTGGGCGGGGATCTCCGCGGCCGGCACCTGGCTGCCGTCGAATCCGATCAGCAGGCCGTGGTCCGCGAAGAGGGCGGCGAAGGCGGCGGCGTCACGCGTGTTCCAGGCCGTGAGCACGGCGGTGTGCAGCGCGGTCACGGCCCCCTCGGACGAGAACGAGTTCGAATCCATCAGCCGATGGTGACACTATGCGGTGCTCAGCTGCCGTTCTTCGCGTAGACGGCGGTACAACCGGACCAGGAACCAGACGGAGAACGCGAACATCAGCGGCGCCCCGGGGATGCGGGTGAAGTACGCCAGGCCGGTGCCGTCCGGCATGATCAGGAACAGTCCGCCGATGGTGGCGAACGTCAGGCCCAGGAGGCCACGGCCGGACGCGGCCGCGATCGCCAGCAGCGTGATCGGCCAGGCCATGTACCAGATGTTCACGACCGGGGAGAGCGCGAGCGTGGCCGCCAGCGCGAGGCCGGCGTGGTGCAGCACCGTCGCGTCGGTCTGGTCGCGGCGGGCGCGCAGCCAGACGACCACCAGCACCGGGATCAGCAGGACCAGGCCGATCACCCGGAACGTGTTGATGAACTTGAAGCGGATGCCGACCATCCGGATCAGCCACTCGATGGTCAGGCCGAACGAGGTCGGCGGCGACTGCCACACCACGGAGTCGCCGGTGCCGGAGAGCGCGGCCAGCCAGCCGAGGTCGAGCCCGGCCGCGACCGTGGTGACCGTGAGTACGCCGACCGCGCCGGCCGTGAGCACGCCCGCGACCGGCCAGAGCGCGCGCCAGCTGAACGGCGCGCCGAGCGCCAGCAGCGCCGCGAACGGGAGCACCACGATCGCGGTGCCCTTGACGCCGACGGACAGGCCGATCAGCACGCCGGCCGCGGCCAGCCGCCACCACCAGACGGCGTGGCGCCGCGCGGCCGGCCGGGGCGTGACCGCGAGGCCGGCCAGGAACAGCCCGATCATGAGCGCGTCGTTGTGGGCGCCGGACAGCAGATGGATCGCGACGAGCGGCGTGGCCAGGCCGAGCCAGAGCGTGCGGGCCGGGTTCGCGCCGGCGCGGCGGGCCAGCGCGGGCAGGCTCACGGCGGCCAGCAGCAGGCCGATCACGGCAACCGTGCGGAATCCGGCGATCGATTCCCAGAGTGTGCCGGTGACGTGCGCGACCAGGCCGGCCACGGCCATGAACACGGCGCCGTAGGGCGCGCCGGTCTCCCGCCACATCGGCGTGACCAGGTCCAGCCACTCGCAGGGCAGCGCGGCGACGCCGTGGCGATAGGGATCGATGCCGGCCGCGAAGACCTCACCCTGGCAGGAGTACGGATAGACGTCCCGGCTGGCCAGCGGCGGCGCGACGATGAGCGGCAGCGACCACAGCGCCGCGGTCACCGCGACCCAGCGCACGGTCATCGCGCCGGCCAGGGCCCGCCACCACGCGAAAGCGATCAGAATCACTCCGGCGAAGTACGCGATGACGGACGCCGGACCGTTCTCCGCGTGCCAGATCGTGACGGGCGACACCCACTCCGGCTGGATCACCGGGAGCGCGCCGCCCAGGTACGCCGCGGTCGCCAGCAGCACCGCGCCGGCCAGCCCGGCCCAGCGGGCCAGGTGGAGCGGCAGACGCGACGGTGCGTCGGCCGGCGCCGGGGCGGGCGGGGACAGGGCGGTGGTCTGTTCGGACACGGTGAGGTCTGCTTCCGGATCGGCGGCCATTGCCGGGAGAAAGGCTAAGCCACCCGTGCACGACTCACACGGCACACGTCACCCTTCGAGCACGTGTTCGGTCGCGGCGCGCGCCCGGCGGGTGGTCTTCAGGTACTCGTCGACGAACTCCTGCGGGTCCTGCGCGCCGAGCATCTGGACCACACCGGCCAGCTCCGGGCCGTGCCGGGGCAGCTGGTCGGTGGGCCGGCCGCGGACCAGCGTGAGCGCGTTGCGGACCTCCGCGGCCAGCGTCCAGCCGGCCCGGAGCGCGGCCGTGTCCGCGTCGTCGACCAGGCCCGCGTCCCGGGCGGCGTCGAGCGCGTCGAGCGTGCGGGTGGACCGCAGGCCGGGCACCGCGTGCGCGTGCCGGAGCTGGAGCAGCTGTACGGCCCACTCCACGTCCGCGAGGCCGCCGCGGCCGAGCTTGGTGTGGGTGGCCGGGTCGGCGCCGCGGGGCAGCCGCTCGTTCTCCACCCGTGCCTTGATCCGGCGGATCTCGGTGACGTGCTCGCGGCTGAGCCCGCCGTCCGGGTAGCGCAGCGTGTCCGCGAGCGCGAGGAACTCGTCGCCGAGCGAGACGTCGCCGCAGACGTACCGGGCCCGGAGCAGCGCCTGCGCCTCCCAGACCTTGGACCAGCGCTCGTAGTACGACCGGTAGGCGGCGAGGCTGCGTACCAGCGGCCCCTGCCGTCCCTCCGGGCGCAGGTCCGCGTCGATGCCGAGCGGCGGGTCGTGCGCGGGCATGCCGAGCAGCCGGCGCAGCTCCTCCGCGATCGCGTGCGCGACTTGAGAGTCGGAGGACTGACCGGCTGCACGATCGGACGCCGGCGCGTCGAAGACGAACAGCACGTCCGCGTCCGAGGAGTAGCTCATCTCGTCGCCGCCGAGCCGGCCCATGCCGATCACGGTGAACCGCAGGCCGGGGCGGGTGTCCTGGGCCTCACGGGCGACGCGCAGCGCCGCGGCCAGCGTGGCGTCGGTGACGGCGGAGAGGCCGCGCGCGACGTCCTGCATGGCGGCGGGCCTGGCCGGGGCCAGATCCTCCGCATTGGCCAGGACGTCCGCGCAGGCCAGGCGCAGCAGTTCCCGGCGGCGCAGCGCGCGGACGGCCGCGATCGCCTGTGTGAGGTCGGCGGACAGGTGCCGGGTGGCTGCGGACATGAACCCGGGCTCCAGCACCTCGCGGGTACGCGGCGTGAGTTCGGCGTCGTCCGCGAGCAGCCGCAACGCTTCCGGGTCGCGGGCCAGCAGGTCGGCCGCGTAGCGGGACAGACCGAGCAGCCGGGCCAGGCGGCGCACGACCGGTCCCTCGTCGCGGAGCAGCCGCAGGTACCAGGGTGCGCTGCCGAGCTTGTCGGAGAGCTGGCGGTAGCTGAGCAGGCCGCGGTCCGGCTCGGGCGCGTCGGCCAGCTCCTCCAGCAGCACCGGCAGCAGCGTGCGCTGGATCGCGGCGGTCCGGGACAGGCCGCCGGTCAGTGACTCGATGTGCCGCAGCGCGCCGGCCGGGTCCGCATAGCCGAGCACCTGGAGGCGGCGGCGGGCCGATTCCGGGTACATGCGCAGCTGCTCGGCGGGTACCCGGGCGACGGACTCCAGCAGCGGCCGGTAGAGCAGCTTCGCGTGCAGGCGGCGGACGCCGGCCGCGTGCGCGACCCAGTCCGCGCGGAACGACTCGACCACGTCCCGGCCGGGCAGCGGCGCGTAGCCGAGCGACTGGGCCAGCCAGCGCTGCGCGTCCGTGCCGGCCGGCACGGTGTGCGTGCGGCTCAGGTGCTGCAGCTGCAGCCGGTGCTCGACCGCGCGCAGGAACCGGTAGCCGCGCAGCAGCGTCTCGCCGTCCTGCCGGCCCACGTATCCGCCGTTGACCAGCGCGCGCAGCGCCGGGACCGTGCCGCCGACGCGCAGCGACTCGTCCACCCGGCCGTGCACGAGCTGGAGCAGCTGCACCGCGAACTCGATGTCGCGCAGGCCGCCGGGGCCGCGCTTGATCTCCCGGTCCTTCTGCTTCGGCGGGACCTGGTCGATGATCCGGCGGCGCATCTTGCGGATGTCGTCGACCGCCTCCGGGCGCTCGGCCGCGTGCCAGATCAGCGGCCCGAGCTGGGCGAGCCACTCCGCGCCGAGCTCCGCGTCGCCGACCGCGTGCCGCGCCTTGAGCAGCGCCTGGAACTCCCAGGTGCGCGCCCACCGGTGGTAGTAGGCGAGGTGGCTGGAGAGCGTGCGGACCAGCGGGCCACGGCCGCCCTCCGGGCGCAGCGCGGCGTCGACCGGCCAGGCGACCTGGCCGCAGATCTCGATCAGGCGCGCCGCGACCGTGGTGCCGGCGGCCAGATCCTCGTCACCGCGGCACACGAAGATCACGTCGACGTCCGAGACGTAGTTGAGCTCGACCGCGCCGCACTTGCCCATCGCGATCACGGAGAGGCTGGGCTCGGCCGGGACCTCGGAGACCGCTATGTCGTACGCGGCGCCGAGTGTCGCGTCGGCCAGCGCCGTGATCGCGGCCATCGTCTGCTCCAGGCCACGGCCCGCGGTGAGGTCCGCGGCGGCGATCCTCAGCAGCGCGGCACGGTACGCCCGGCGCAGCGCCGGCACGGTCGGCGGCCCGTCCGCGCCGAGGTCGAGCGTGCCCTCCGCGGACGGCGCGACACCGTTCTTCTCCGTGCGCAGCACCTGCCAGCGGTCCGGGTCGGCGACCAGGTCGTCGCCGAGCGAGCTGGACGCGCCGAGCACCGAGAACAGCCGCCGGGCCAGGCCCTTGTCCCGCCGCAGCGTGCCGAGCAGGCTCTCGTCGACCGGCTCCTCGTGGTGCCGGTGCAGGTGCAGCGCGCGGCGCAGCCGGCTCTCGGCGGGCGGGGGCGGCGTCTCGGCCGGCGGGTGGGCGCGGCGCTCGGCCTCGACCACGCGGTGCAGCTGGCGGAGCGCGAGGTTCGGATCCGCGGTCCGGGACAGTACGGTGAGCAACTCGCCCGCGCCCTCGTCGGCCGGTTCCTGGCCGTCGGTGTTCCAGAGCCCGAGCCCGCCCAGCAGATCTGCCGCCTTGGGGCCGGCGTCGGTGAGCGAGAACCCGTAGCGGGCCAGCCGCGCGCTCGTCGGCCTCGTCATTCCTGGCCCAGCAGCGGCAGCGGGCGACCGGGCCCGGCGCCGTGCGGGGTGCCGAGCGCGAGCGCGGCGAACCGGGCGGCGAACGGCTGCCAGATCTCCTCCACGTCGGCGAGCGCGGCCGTGCAGGCGTCGATCACGACGTCCGGCGCGTAGCCGAGGTCGGCCAGCAGCCCGGCGTCGGACGCGGTCCAGCCGGCGATCATGTCGGTGTCGCACTCGATGTGGAACTGCAGGCCCCAGGCCCGGTCGCCGAGCCGGAACGCCTGATGCGGGAACCGGGTGGACGCGGCCAGCAGCACCGCGCCGAGCGGCAGCTCGGTGATCTCGTCGAGGTGCCACTGCAGCACGTCCGGCAGCAGCGGCACGTACCGGAACAGCGGGTCGTTGTCGGCGGCGTCGCGGCGGCCGATCAGCCCGGGGCCGATCTCCGGGCCGGACGGGCTGCGGATCACGGTGCCGTTGTGCGCGGTGGCCAGCAGTTGCGCGCCGAGGCAGACCGCGAGCGTCGGCGTGCGGAACCGCACCGCCTTGCGCAGCAGCCCTTCCAGCGCGGGGAACCAGGGCGCGCCGGGCGTGCCGTCCTCGGCCGGAAAGGCGCTCTGATCACCGCCGAGCACCACGAAGGCGTCATATCCGTCGAGCGTCTCGGGCAGCTCGTCGCCCGCGTGCGGCCGACGGATCTCGAGTGTCAGGCCTGCCTCGGTCAGCCACTCGCCGAGTCGCCGGACGTCGTCCGCAGGATCGTTCTCCACTACCAGCGCCGTACCCACGTGATGAGGTTATCGGTTTCCGGGTGGTTTCCCGTGTGCACCGCCCGCGCAGTCTGATCCGCCGAATACGACAAATCATGTTTTAAGAGTGTGAAAGATGGTGGCATGAGACCCACTCGCCGCCGTCTGTTGCTCGGCCTCGCGGGGCTGGCGGCGTTCACCGCGTGCGACGATCCGCGCGACGAGGGCACGCCGACCATCGCCTACGTGGTGCCGGACACCGCCTCGAACTTCTCGGTCGAGATGGGGCTCGGATATCAGGCCGGCGCCGCGCGCGTGGCCGGCGTGCAGTCCTCCGTCTCCGGCCCCGAGGTGGTCGACGGGCCGCGGCAGGTGCAGCAGTTCCAGGCGCTGACGGACAACCGGATCGACGGCATCTCGGTCACCACGCTCTCGCCCGAGCTGTTCGCCCGCCCGATGGCCGAGGCCGCGAAGGCCGGCGTCCAGCTGATCGCGGTCGGCGTGCGGCCCGCGCCCGCGTCCGGCGTGCCGCTGCTGGTCAGCAACGACAACTACGAGCTGGGCCGGATGCTGGCCGACGAGATCATCCGGCGGCTGCCCACGGACACGACCGGGACCGTGGTGCTCGGCACGATCGCGCCCGGCGTGCCGACCATGGACTTCCGGACCCAGGGCATGCGCGACCGGTTCACCGAGAAACTGCCGAAGATCACGGTCACCGGGCCGTACGACACCGCGCAGGACGTGCCGGCCAACCGCGCCGCCTGGGCGCGCCTGGCGACGGCGAACCCGGACGCACTGGCGTTCATCGGCAACGGGGACCCGGACGCGTACAACCTGGCGTCGGTCCGGACCGAGCTGAACGGGACGTGGCTGTCCGGCGCGTTCGACCTGGACGCGCAGACGCTGACCGCGATCCGGGACGGGCACCTCACCGCGGTCGTCTCGCCGGAGCACTACCTCAAGAGCGCGGTCGCGGCGTGGATCCAGGCCGAGCACGCGCTCAGCGGCGAGTCGCTGCCGGAGGGCTGGGTCTACATCCCGGGGCTGCCGGTCTCCGCGGAGAACGTCGAGTCGATCATCATCCGCCAGGCGTCCGCGGAGGCGCGGGCGCAGCAGCTCGGCGCACAGGTGGAGGCGATCAAGGCGGGCCTGCCCGCGGGGATCCGGCCGATGACGGACGCGCGCTGAGGCCGGCCCGAAACGTCTCAGCCGACGGCGGGGCAGACCGATCGGTGACCTCACAGGGCCGCACACACCGCAGGGCCGCACGAGTCGCACGGGAGGTGGCCGCATGCCGGCGCGTTTTCCCGGCGGGCGCGGCGTTGCCCGGGTGGCCATCGCGGGCCTGGCGCTGAGCCTGCTCGCGCTGGCCGCGCTGGCCATGGCCTCGAACCTGATCATGCAGCGCGCCACGTCCGGCGTGGGCCGGTTGAACCAGATCAGCGACGAGTGGGGCCAGGTCTTCCAGAGCCTCAACGCCGAGCAGGACGCGATGCGCGACTACCTGCGGGCCGGCTCGGACGTGGGGCGCAAACCGCTCGCCTCGACGATCGGCGGCGGTGAGCAGAATCTGCTCTGGCTGGCGGAGAACGGCGACGCGGACGACCGGCTGGTGGTGGCCGTCATCCTGCCCGCCTACCGGTCGTACGGCCGGACGCTGCGCCAGATGATCGAGCTGGGCGACGACGGCGCGTCCGCGCAGGTGCAGGCGCAGGCCGGGCAGGCCGACCTCGCCGAGCAGGCGCTGCGCAAACAGATCTCCGCGCAGATGGACCGGATCAGGCTGGAGACCACCGGCTTCCTGGAGGAGGCGGAGCAGCAGAACGACCGGCTGCGCGCTACCTCGCTGGCCATGATCGGGGTCGTGCTGCTGCCGCTCGGTCTCTCCGCCGCGGTGCTGCTGGGCTACCAGCGCCGGATCGAGCGCCAGGCCGAGGCCAACCGCTACCAGGCACTTCACGACCCGCTCACCGGCCTGGCCAACCGGTTGCTGCTCCACGAGCAGACCGATCGCGCGGTACGGGAGGCCGCGCGCCACCAGGACCGGATCGGGTTGTTGCTGATCGACCTCAACCGGTTCAAGGAGGTCAACGACACGCTCGGCCACGCGGTCGGCGACGTGCTGCTCCAGCAGGTGGCGGAGCGGCTCAAGGGCGCGGTCCGCGACTCGGACACGCCCGCGCGGCTCGGCGGCGACGAGTTCGCCGTGCTGCTGCCCCGGTTGTCCGCGCCCGGGGACGCGCTGCTGGTCGGGCGCCGGATCGCGGAGTCGTTCGCCGAGCCGATCGTGCTGGATGACGGGCAGGTACTGCGTACCCACGGCAGCATCGGCATTTCGATCTTCCCGACCGACGCCGCGGACGCGTCGCAGCTGCTCCAGCACGCGGACATCGCGATGTACGTGGCGAAGCGTGGCCGGCTCGGTCCGACCATCTACACCGCGTCGCTGGAGGAGCCGACCCTCGACGGGGAGCCCGCCGCGCTGTAACACTTTCCCGCCGTCCGGCGCTGTCACTGAGGGACCCCACGTCCACCAGGCAGCAAACCGGCATTTTGGGCATTTTGGGCGCGGAGGTCGTTGATGCAGCAACCGGAGGACGTCGACGTCGCGCTGCGCGCCGCGCAGGCCGGCGACGAGGAGGCGTTCCGGCTGCTCTACCGGCTCCAGCAGCCGGCCCTGCTGCGCTACCTGCGCGTGCTGGTCGGCGACGACGCGGAGGACGTGGCCTCCGAGGCCTGGCTGCAGATCGCCCGCGACCTCCGCGGCTTCAGCGGCGACTGGGACGGCTTCCGCGGCTGGACCGCCACCATCGCCCGGCACCGCGCCATGGACAGCCTGCGCGCCCAGCGCCGCCGCCCGGTCTCCGCGCTCCCGATCGAGCACCTGCCGGAATCCGTCGTCAGCGTGCTGGAGGACACCGCGGACCGGGCCATCGAGCTGATCGGCACCGAGGCCGCGGTCGCGCTGATCGCCGCACTCCCGCGCGACCAGGCCGAGGCCGTCATGCTGCGCGTGGTGATCGGCCTGGACGCGAAGGCGACCGGGCGCATCCTCGGCAAACGCGCCGGCGCGGTGCGGACCGCCGCCTACCGGGGCCTGAAGACGCTGGCCGAACGCCTCTCCACGCCCGCGCCGCCGCCCCGGCCCGCACCCCGGGTGACACATTCCCCGGCCCCGGCGCTGAGGGAGGTGAGATGAGCATGGACCGGGAATCAGCGGAGAACCTCCTGCGGGAGGGCCGGTTCCGCCGTGCCCGCGACCCGCTGGCCGAGCTGCTCGCCGCCGCCTCCGTGCCCGCCCCGACCGACCGCGAGCTGCCCGGCGAGGCCGCCGCGCTGGCCGCGTTCCGGTCCGCACCCGTGCCCCACCGCTCCGGCACGCTCTCCCGGCTCCTCACCGCGAAGATCGCGGCGTTCGGACTGCTCGCGGTCGGTGGCGTCGGCGGCGTCGCGCTCGTCGCCGTGGCCGCGCCGCTGCAGCACCCGGGCGAGGGCACCCGGCCGGCCGCGTCGGCCCGGTCGCAGAGCGGCACCACGCAGGCGCTGCCGCCGGTCGCGGCCGCGCCGCCGTCCTACGGTTCTCCGGCACCTCCGGCCCCCGACCCGTCGGAGCAGGCCGGCGGCCGCAGCACGCCGAGCCCGCGGCAGCTCTGCCGCGAGCTGACCGGCATGGACGACGGGCAGCGCGACCGCGCCCTGCGCGACGTCCGCTACCACGACCTGGTCCGCGACGCCGGCGGCACCGACCGGGTCGCGACCTTCTGCCGCGACCGCCAGCCCTCCTGGTCCCCCTCCTCGCAGAACCAGTCCCGCACCGACCCCCGCGACAGCGGCCGCAGCCCTCGCAACGGCAACGGCTCCCGGTCCGATGATCCATCCCGTGGCAGCGGGCAGAACGGCTACCCCGGCGGCAGGCCGAGCACGCCTCCCAGCGTCTCGTCGGCCCCCAAACCCCCGCCGCAGGGGTAGCTCCGGCGCCGGCGGGGGTGAACCACGGCAGCGTTCACCCCCGCCGGTCGCCACTCCGAACAGCAGTCCCGCGGGCGTCCCTAACCCCGCCCGCGGGACTGCGCCTTCTCCGCACCACGGACCGCGGCCGGCTCACGCACGTCGGCGCGGTGCCGCCGTCGTTCCCGCAGCGCGTCGTTGCTGCCCCGCCGCGCCGAACACGACATCCTGCGACCAGTGGCCGTGGCCGTTCGGCCGCCATCGGGGGCATCGCTCCGAGTAGCAGCGCCAGAACCAGACCCCGGTCTTTCTCCGGCGAAGCGCGACGTCGTTCCCACCGCAGGCGCCACACGGCGGCGGCCGGGAGAAGTCCTTCGCGTGTTCGTGATCGAGCAGCTTCCGTGCGAAGTGCGACCCTCGCATGGTCACCATCACCTCGCGGGTCCACGACTGCGAGAGCACGTTCAAGCTGCCGAGGAGCACGACCTGCTCGTCGATGACCACGATCTTCTGGTGCATGACGTTGACCTCGACGACGGTGTGCAGCACCGATCGCAGATCGGAGAGGAACGTCTGGTGCTCGGGCTTCCGCTGCACCTGATCGCTTTCGTCCCGGACGAACAGTGTGACGTGCACACCGCGATCGACGGCGTCGCGCAACATCGGCAGGATCGTCCGTACCCGCTTGGTGGTCCAGGGCGCCCACAGCCAGATCGAGCGCCGGGCGGCGGCGAGATGATCGGCGAAGGTGGCGTAGAACTCGCGCTCGTCCCCGATGTCGGAGACCCGGACGTGCTGGGCGAGCAACTCCGCGAGCTCTCCGGTGAACGTCTCGGCCAGCACGGCCAGCTTGTCGCGGGGAGTGCTCGCGGGGCTCACCAGTTGACTCGCGCGGACGACGCGGGCTCGTCGCTGCTCGATCAGCCTGGCGACGTGGCCGAACGGAGAGTGAGGCATCGCGGCGGTGAGCCGGCTTCGGCTGCCGATGAGGTACAGCCGATGCTGGGCGCGGGTGATGGCGACGTTGAAGAGGCGGATGCCATCGAAGAGGTAGGCGTCCGTCCCCCTGCCGGCCTTGGCCATCCAGCGCTCTGCGAAGGCGTCCTCGACCAGGTCGAAGACGACGATCGGGAACTCACGGCCCTGGAAGCGGTGGGCGGTGCCGACCTCCGTGGTGAGCGACGATCCCGTCTCGTGGTCGCGCAGGGCTTCCAGCGTCGCCTCGACCTGCCGGCCGTACGGTGTGACGATCCCTGTCCGTTCGCCCCTGCTCTGGTGATAGTCGGACAGCACCCGGGCCAGGAGCGCGCCGGCAGGCCACCATCCCCTGTGCAATCCGTCCGGCCTGACACGAGCGATCTCCCCGAGATCGTCGACGTCGATGAACACGATCTCGGGATCGTTCGCGGGATGTGCCCGGACGGAGTCTCCTGCGGTGAGCCGACCGTCGTATGCGATCGCGTTGGCCAGCTCCATGATTTCCGGCCCGAACCGATGCTGAACGTCAAGCATCGTGCAGCCCGGGTGCCGCTGGGCGTCGCGAGGGTCGGCGATCCGGCAGTGTGCGAAGGCGCTCGGATGGAGCCAGGTCTTCACGTCCGGCCGGTCCGAGTCCTTGACCTGCTTGTTGTCGATGATGGCGCCCAGCTGCATGAAATCCCCGAGGAGCACCGCGGCCCGGGTCGCTCGGGAAACGGCGAGCAGCACCTCGGGCAGGTTCGCGGCGCCGACCTCATCGACGAGCACGACATCGTAGGGGCCGTCCATCAGCGGCCTGCTGGTGCGGAGCCGCGCGAGCGTGGTGGCTACCAGCCGGGCGCCACGAATGATCTCGCCCTCGGCATCGCGGCTCAGCCGTGTGTAGTCCTCCTGAACCTTCGCGTACTGCTGCTCCAGGCGGTGCTTCTCGGCCTCGGAGGTGCCGGCCCGAGTCCGGAGCATGTTTGCGCGGGCGAGGAGCGCCGGTAGCCCGCGTCGGTCCGCATCGGCGACCAGGACGCGCTGCGCTTCGGTCGGGCCGCCGGCCTCGGCGGTAAGAAGACGCTGCTGCGCGGTCTCGCGTGCGTTCCCGGCCGCGTCGGCGAGGTCGCTCAGGCGTGTTGCCTCGCGCCGCGCCGTCCCCAGCGCGGACTCCGCACGATCGAGGTCCGCACGTCCGCATCCCGCCGAATCGGTCAGCTCCCGGGCGAGGTCGATGGTACGGCGGCGTCGGCGGCCGAGGAGTTCGTTCGCCTCCCGCGCGCGCAGTTGTGCCTCCTCGGCGTGCGACCTGGCCTGGCTCAGATCCTCGGCCAGTCTTCGCAACCGGCCGCGGTTCGTCAGGCGGGACAACCGGTGCGTACCGGTCAGAGCCTGGATCTCGGCGTCGATGAGGTCGGCCTGATGGCGAGCGCGAAGCGCTTGGGCGGCCTCCCCGTCCGCGGCGGCCTCCAGATCGATGAGGTCCTGCTGGATGTCGTCGATCCGGCTGTACGCCTGTCGCGCGGGTTCGAGCGCCTCCCAGGCTCGTTCCGCGTCGGCAAGGCTGCTGCTCGCCTCCTCGGCCGCGGATCGGGCCGATCTCGATGCCTCGCGGGCGTCCGCGGCCGCCAGGGCAAGGCCGGGTATCGCGGCGGCTGCGGCCACGACGCGTTTCGCAAGGTGATAGGCATCGGCCGCGAAGCCCGTGAGTGAGATGTCCAGCCGGGTGAGTTCGTCGCGCTCCGCACGGATCCCGACCAGTTGCTGCTCGATCTGGCTACGGCTCCGGGCGACGGCTGCCAGTCGCTCGTCCACCAGGGCCGGGAGGCAGACATCGGCGTGCGACATCACCTCGGGATGGTGGGGAGGGCCGACGCGTAGCAGGTCGCCGCGCTGGTGGCGTCCGCTCTTGATCGCGCCGAGCAACGCGTTGTCCACGGCGATGTTGGTTGCCGAGACCAGGAGGACTCGTTTGCCGTCGCGGACCAGCGTGTCGATCGCTTCGGTGATGACCCGCGTCTTGCCGGTCCCCGGAGGTCCCCAGACCATGTGCACGCCGCGGCCCAGGCAGGCGGAGTAGGCCGAGTTCTGCGCCGGAGTGAAGCCGCTGATCTGCCGGGTGACGGGAGGCGCCGGTGCGAGCCTGCCGGCAGCGAGATCATGAGCCAAGCCGGCATCGCCGAGTCCGGTGATGCCCTCGCGTAGCTTGACCAGCAGGTGCGTGGGTGGTTGCTTGATCTGCCAGAGCTGCGGATCGTCCAGGTCGGCGAACTGCGGCGCGCGGAAGCGGATCGTCTCGCCCTCCAGCACAGCCTCCAGCACCGGATGCGCGGTACCGGACTCTGGACCCGCCGGCCCGCACAGCCGTAGCGACTCGACCTGATCCAGGCCGGAGAAGCGCGTTCCCCGGAGATCTACCGAGAACCATCCGGGCTCTGCCGGCCGGGCCTGCCCGATCACCGATGCTTTCCCGGACCGCCGCGGGCCGCCCTCGGCGGTGATCCAGAAATCCAGCGCGGTGACCACTGAATCGCGCCAGTCCGGCAAGGCCGACCTCCATCACGACTCGGCGAGCGAACCGCGATGACATTACCTTCGGCAACCGGTCGAACACTACCGTCTTTGAATATAGGGAGTCATGAGCATGCCGATTCGTCCGACACACGACTGAAGGCCGGACCCGCAGGGGCCCGGCCTTCAGCATCAAGCGAGATCAGCAGTCGTAGTACATCGCGAACTCGTGCGGGGTCGGGCGCAGGCGGACCGCGTCGACCTCGTTGGAGCGCTTGTAGTCGATCCAGGTCTCGATCAGGTCCTCGGTGAAGACGCCGCCGGCCGTGAGGTACTCGTGGTCGGACTCGAGCTTGTCGAGCACGGCGTCGAGCGAACCCGGCACGGTCTTGACGTTCGCGACCTCCTCCGGCGGGAGGTCGTAGAGGTCCTTGTCGATCGGGGCCGGGGGCTCGATCTTGTTCTTGATGCCGTCGAGGCCGGCCAGCATCATGGCGGAGAACGCCAGGTACGGGTTGCTGGACGGGTCCGGCACGCGGAACTCGACGCGCTTGGCCTTCGGGTTGGTGCCGGTGACCGGGATGCGGGTGCAGGCGGACCGGTTACGCGCCGAGTAGACCAGGTTGACCGGCGCCTCGAAGCCCGGCACCAGGCGACGGTACGAGTTGACCGTCGGGTTGGTGAACGCGAGCAGCGACGGGGCGTGGCTCAGCAGACCGCCGATGTACCAGCGGGCCGTGTCGGAGAGGCCGCCGTAGCCGGTCTCGTCGTAGAACAGCGGCTCGCCGTTGGCCCACAGCGACTGGTGGGTGTGCATGCCCGAGCCGTTGTCGCCGAACAGCGGCTTCGGCATGAACGTGGCGGTCTTGCCCTCGTTCCACGCCGTGTTCTTGATGATGTACTTGAACAGCTGGATCTGGTCACCGGAGTGCAGCAGCGTCGAGAACTTGTAGTTGATCTCGGCCTGGCCGGCGGTGCCGACCTCGTGGTGCGCACGCTCGATGGTGAAGCCCGAGCCGATCAGGTTGGTGACCATCTTGTCGCGCAGGTCGGCGTAGTGGTCGACCGGCGGGACCGGGAAGTAGCCACCCTTGTAGGCGGTCTTGTAGCCGCGGTTGCCGCCCGGCTCCTCCTTGCCCGAGTTCCACCAGCCCTCGATCGAGTCGATGTGGTAGAACGCCTCGTTGGCCGAGGTGCTGTGGCGGATCGAGTCGAAGATGTAGAACTCCGCCTCGGCGCCGAAATACGCCGTGTCCGCGATGCCGGAGGAGGCGAGGTATGCCTCGGCCTTCTTGGCGACGTTGCGCGGGTCACGCGAGTAGGCCTCACGCGTGAACGGGTCGTGGATGAAGAAGTTCAGCGCGACCGTCTTGTGGACCCGGAACGGGTCGATGAACGCGGACGCGACGTCCGGCAGCAGCAGCATGTCGGACTCGTGGATGGCCTGGAACCCGCGGATCGAGGACCCGTCGAACGCGAGGCCGTCGGAGAAGACCGACTCGTCGAAGGACTCCGTCGGGATCGTGAAGTGCTGCATCACACCCGGGAGGTCACAGAAACGTACATCGACGAACTTAACGTCCTCATCCTTGAGGTATCGCAGGAGTTCCTCGGAATTGGCGAACACACGTCCTCCTGGCACGTCCACTTTTGGCTAGGCTGGTCGCGACCGTATGGCTGCGGGATTGCCCGAGCATGTCTCGATTGTTTCTGCCGTGTTACGACCGCGTGCTGTTGGATTATCCACCGTGCAGGGGTCTCGACATGGCCTGAACGGACCATACAGCGCACACCCGGACCGGGTTCACGCCTCCCGGATACTGACCGTTAACCTGGGTCTTCGTGGCAACGAATCGCGCGAATGAACAACGGAACTCGAATGATCCGCCCCCCGGCGGAGAAATCGAACTGCCGACTCTCGGCCGCCGTTTCGGCGCGCTCGTCATCGACTGGGCGCTCTGCCTTCTCGTCGCGACAATCTACGGCGATCCGGCCCACGACGGCTGGTCACCGGTCGTGGCGCTCATCTTTGTCTACACGGTTTTCGCCGGTTTCTTCGCCCAGACGCCCGGCATGGCACTGGTCCGCATAGCGGTCGTCGACGTCACCACCGGCGCTCGGATCGGCCCGCTGCGCGGCCTGATCCGCGGCCTCGCGATCTGCCTGGTCATCCCGCTGCTCGTGCTCGACGACCGGCGCCGCGGCCTCCACGACCGCCTCGCGCGCTCGATCGTCATCCCCGCACCGCGCAGAAACCCATAACCCCAGAGAAAACCCTAAAAGCCGAAATTTCAGATTTCCCGCTTCCAGCGTGGTCCGGTTCCGCGCGCTCCCGCGGCCGACGGATCCGTGGGTGGTCCCGCACACCCCGCGGTGGTCGCGGGCCTCCGGGCCGGGTGGCCGGGATCCCGGCCACCCGGCGAGACCTCAGTGGAGTGCGGCCAGCTGGTCGGCGCTGGCGATGACGTGGTCGACCATGCCGTACTCGCGGGCCTGCTCGGCCGTGAACCACCGGTCGCGGTCCCAGTCCGCCGCGATCTGCTCCGGGGTCTGGCCGGTGTGCCGGGCGATCAGCTCCATCGTGGTGCGTCGCACGTGCAGCATGCTCTGGGCCTGGATGGCGATGTCCGCGCTGGTGCCGCCGATGCCGCCGGAGACCTGGTGCATCATGATCCGCGCGTGCGGCAGCGCGTACCGCTTGCCCGGCGTGCCGGCGCACAGCAGGAACTGGCCCATGGACGCGCTCATGCCCAGCGCCACGGTCGCGATGTCGTTGCGGACGAAGCGCATGGTGTCGTAGACGGCCATGCCGGCGCTGACCGAGCCGCCGGGGGAGTTGATGTAGAGCACGATGTCGCGCTTCGGATCGTCCGCGGCCAGCAGCAGGATCTGGGCGCAGATCGTGTTCGCGATCGCGTCGTCGACCTCACGGCCGAGGAAGATGATCCGCTCCTGCAGCAGCCGCTCGAAGACCTGGCCCTCGAACAGGCCGCCACCCGTGGGCGGCTCGTCGCGCATCCTGATCGGCTGCGCCGAGGCGTAGTGCCGCGCCGCGGGGTGGTGCTGGGTGGGCAGGGCCGGACGGATGGGGTGCATGACACGCTCCCGGAAGTCGGGGGTGGGCGGACCCACCCGATCGCTTCCGTTCAGCGTGCGGCGGCCGCCGCCG
The DNA here is from genome assembly GCF_000717135.1 of Catenuloplanes japonicus. Taxonomy (GTDB): domain Bacteria; phylum Actinomycetota; class Actinomycetes; order Mycobacteriales; family Micromonosporaceae; genus Catenuloplanes; species Catenuloplanes japonicus. Next base: position 20,953 of record NZ_JNXY01000018.1, on the reverse strand, counting down.
TACCCTCGAAGGATTCTTCTGCGCGGAGAATCGCTGCCAGCGCAACGGTCGCCCGCAACCGCCCGGCGTTGCCACCGCACAGGCGCGCGGCCGATCGCGGGCCACGGCCTGCGGCGGCCGTCACCCAGCCGCCCGCACGCGCGGCGGACCGCGCGCGATCGCCCGTCGAGGCCGTCACCCGGCCGCGCCGTCGCGAGCCCTGCGCCGAGGCCGTCACCTGCCCGGCGTCGCCGCCCGGACGGGCGTCGCCGCCCAGACGCACGAAGGAGACGTGAGCCGTGGCGCGCGGGGAGATGCGGCGCGGGTCGGTGCGAGCCAGCTCACGGCGGGCCTCGTCGAGCAGGTCGCCGAGCCCGATGCCGAGCGCGCGGCAGATCGCGGCCAGGATCTCCGACGACGCCTCCTTGCGGCCCCGCTCGATCTCCGAGAGGTAGGGCAGCGAGACATCGGCGTCGCGGGACACGTCCTGCAGCGTCCGGCCCTGGGCGAGCCGGATCCGGCGCAGGACCGACCCGATGATGCGGCGCAGCAGCGGCACGGCAGACCTCCCCCTGTTGCTGACGGCGATGCGGTCGGTCAGCGCCCGCGCGACTGGCGGAACTGGCCCTTGCTGGGACGCATGTTCTTCGGGATCGCGCCCTTCGGCATCTGCGGCCGGGCGAACAGCGCGGCCAGCCGCTTGTCGAGCGCGTTGACCTCGGCGCCGGAGATGTCGCGCGGCAGGCGCAGCAGCGTCATCCGCAGCTTGCGGATGGACAGCTCGTTCTCCCCGGTGCCGATCACGTAGTCGTGCAGCGGCGCGTTGCCGATCACCTTGGAGAGCCGCTTCTTCTCCGAGCCGAGCAGGTGCCGGACCTTGCTCGGGTCGCCCTCGCCGACCAGGATCACGCCGGGCCGCCCGATCACGATGTGCACCATGTCGAAGCTGGTGGTCGAGCTGGCCGCGGGCCGCACCCGCCAGTCGCCGCGCATCTGCTCCAGGATCGACGCGGCCGCGCCCGGCTGGCCCTCGGCGGCGGTCATCATCGCGCTGTTCGACCGGATGCTCAGCACGACCAGCGCGGCCAGCGGTGCGAGCAGGAAGAACAGGATGACCGTGAAGACGCCCCAGCTCAGCAGGATGGCCAGCACGGCGAGCGCGATCGGGATGATCAGCGCGGCCGCGAGCAGCGGCGCGAACCACCTGTCGTGCTTGGCGGTGAACTGGAACACCATCCAGATCTGCTTCAGCCGCGCGCCGAACGTGACCTTCTCCTGGGGCTTTGCCATGCGTCGAGTCTACGGTGCCGCGCCACCGCTCCGCGCGCCCGTCCTGGCCCGCGCTGCGTAAGTACCTTACGGCGAATACGGCCCTTACCGAGCCGGGCTAAGACGTCCGTAAGACGCCAATATCGCCCGGGAATGCGGCACGCACCCCATGCGGCGGGCCTGCCTTCCCGAGGACCGTAGGTGTCAGCACGGAGACGGGCACCACCGAACGAAAGGCATATCGATCATGTTGCAGAACTCGGAGATGATCCTCGCACTGCACCGCTCCCGCGAGGCCGACCTGATCCGCGCGGCGCGGGCGGACGCGCTCGCCTCCCGCGTACGCGTCCGGAAAGCCGGCCGATGGCATCCCCGCCGTCCCGGACCTGCCCCGACGCAGGGCTGAAACGGCGTATCGGATGATGGACCACCCCGGAACCGCTGAGGGGTCGGCACGGGGGAACGCGGGCCGGGCGCCGGAGACGGCCGCCCGGCCCGTGCTCGCGCTCGTGCCATCGACGCCTGTGTCGTACCCCCATGGCATGCTCGGTCCTGTGAGCTCTCACGCGACCGGAAGCACGCTCGTCGGCAGGGACGGCGATCTCGCCGCCCTCCGTGAGACGTTCAAGCGCGCCCGCGGCGGCGAGACCGCGGTCATGCTGATCGGCGGCGAGGCCGGGGTCGGGAAGACCCGGCTCTGCGAGGAGTTCGGCCGGCGCGTCGGCGGCGAGGGCGTGCAGCTGCTCACCGGCCAGTGCCTGGAGCTGGGCGAGGAGGGCCTGCCGTTCGCGCCGTTCGCGTCCGCGCTGCGTGAGGTGCTGCGCCGAGGCGGGGCGGACCTGTTCGCCGGCCACGAGCGCGAGTTCTCCGTGCTGCTGCCGGAGCTGAGCCGCCCCGAGGGCGCCGAGGCCAGTCGCGGCTACCTGTTCGACCTGGTCGCCGGCCTGTTCGCGCGGATGGCGGCGGAACGGCCGCTGGTGCTGCTGATCGAGGACCTGCACTGGGCCGACCGGTCCACGCGCGACCTGATCGCGTTCCTGATCCGCTCCGGGCGCACCGCCCGGGTGCTGCTCCTCTGCACGTACCGGTCGGACGAGCTGCACCGCGGCCACCCGCTCCGGCCCTACCTCGCCGAGCTCGACCGCGTGCGCGGCGTCGAGCGCCGCGAGCTGGACCGGCTGGATCGGGACGGCACCGCGCGCGTGCTCACCCACCTGTTCGGCGCCGAGCCCACGGCCCGCGCGGTCGACGACATCCACGGCCGCGCGCAGGGCAACCCGTTCTTCATCGAGGAGCTGGCCGCGACCGCGGACCCGGTCGGCTGCTCCACCATCCCGGAGACGCTGCGCGACCTGCTGCTCGCCCGCGTCGACCGGCTGCCGGAGCCGGCGCAGCGCGTGCTGCGGATCGCGTCGGTCGGCGGCAACCAGGTCGGCCACGAGCTGCTCGCGGAGGCTGCCGGCCTGCCCACGGACGAGCTGGAGGCCGCGCTGCGCGCCGCGATCGCGGGCCAGCTGATGGTCACGGACGCCGACGGCGGTTACGAGTTCCGGCACGCGCTGGTCCGCGAGGCCGTCCACGACGACCTGCTGCCCGGCGAGCGCACCCGGCTGCACGCGCGCTACGCCGCGATCATCGAGGCGGACGTGTCGCTGGTCGGCTCGTCCCGCGCGCCCGCGGAGATCGCCCACCACTGGTTCGTCGCGCACGACCACCCGCGGGCGCTCGTCACCACGCACGCGGCCGCGGACGCCGCCTGCCGGCGGTACGCGTACGCGGAGCAGAGCCGCCTGCTGGACCGCATGCTCGACCTCTGGGAGCAGGTGCCGGAGGCGTCCGCGCTGCTCGGCATGACCCACCTGGACCTGGTCGAGGAGGCGCTCGGCGCGGTCACCGCGTCCGGCGACTACCACCGCGGCGTCAGCCTCACCCGGGCCGCGCTCGCCGAGGCCGACGACGACGCGGAGCCGCTGCGCGTGGCCCGGCTGCTGGAGCAGCGCGGCCGCCTGCTGCGCGTGCTCGGCAAGGCCGACGGCGGCGCGGAGATGGACCGGGCGCTGGAGCTGGCCGTGCGCTGCGAGCCCTCCGCGGCCCGCGTGCACCTGCTGGCCGACATCTCCGGCCACCTGACCAAGACCGGGCGCGAGCGGGGGTTCGCGACCGCCGCACTGGTCCGGTCCGCTGCGGAGAACACGGACGACCGCCCGGCCCAGGTCGCCGCGATCCTGGCGCTGGCCCGCATCGACTGCCGCAGCAACGAGATGGGCGCCGGCATCGAGGAGCAGCGCCGCGCGATCGCGCTCGCCCGTGAGATCGGCGACGTCCACGGCCTGGTCAAGGCGCTGGTCAACAACTCCGACTCGCTGTTCGAGATCGGCGACTGGGCCGCGAGCGCACGGGCCGCGGCCGAGGGCATGGCGGAGGCGAAACGCGTCGGCATCAGCCGGTCCGTCGGCCTCTTCCTGATCTCCAACACGGCCGAGGCACTGATCGCGCTCGGCCGCTGGGACGAGGCGGACGCACGCTGCGCGGACACGGCCCGGCTCGACCCGCCCGGCAACCTCGGCGCGCACTGGACCGCGCTGCGCGCACGGCTCTGGCTGGCCCGCGGCCTGCCCGGCGCGGACGAGGCGGTGGCGCGGGCGCTCGCGTTCCTCGGCCGGCCGTACCTGGAGGAGCAGCTGCGGATGCCGTTGCTGGAGCTGTCGATCACGGCGGCGCTGGCCCGCGGCGACGGGCCGGCCGCGCGGGAGGCGGCGTACCGGGCGATCGGCGACGCACGCCTCGGCGAATATCCGCGCTACGACTGGCCGCTGATCGTGGCGGTCGCGCACGCGGCGCGGGAGACGGCGGACACGGATCTGGCGGGCAAGGCGGCCGCGGCGATGAGCGGCTGGCCGGCGGTGTATCCGCCGCAGCAGGCGTATGCGGCCGAGACGTTCGCACTGCTCAACGGCCTGGTTCCGGCTCTGCCCATGGCCGGCTGGCGGGTGGGCGTCGCGGGCTCGGCCGGCGGTGTCACCGGTGCTGGTGGTTCGGTGGGCGCCGGTTTGCCGGTGGGCGCGGCCGGTTCGGTGAGAGACGTTGCTGGTCTGCCGGGCGGCGTCACCGGTTCGCTGGGGCTGCTGGAGAGCGTCGGCGGCCTGCCGATCTCGCGCGGTGAGGTCATGGCGAAGGCCGCGAACGACGATCCGGCGGCTGCCTGGCGTGCGGCCGTGGACGCGTGGCGGCGGGACGGCCGGCCGCACGACCTGGCCTGCGCGCTGCTGAGCCTGGCCGAGGTCGCGGCCGCGGCCGGAGACCGGGACGCCGCGGTCGCGGCGCTGGAGGAGTCCGGCGCGCTGGCCGGCGCGCTCGGTGCGACCCCGCTCTCCGCGGACGTCAGCACGCTGGCGCGCCGCCTGGGCCTGCGCGGCACCGTCGCCGGTCTCTCGACCGCGGTCACCGCGCCGGGCGCGGCGCTGCTCACCGAGCGGGAGCGTGAAGTGCTACGGCTGGTCGCGGAGGGCCTGAGCAACGCGCGGATCGCGGCCGAGCTCTACATCTCGCCGAAGACGGCCAGCGTGCACGTCTCCCGGATCATCGCGAAGCTCCAGGTGGCGAACAGGGTGGAGGCCGCCGCGGTCGCACACCGGCTCGGCCTCCTGAACGCGCCACCGGCGGTCGCGGGCTGAGCCGGGGACTGAGTCGCGGGCCTGCTGAACCGGGCATCGAACCGGGTCCCGGACCGAGTCCCAAACCGGTCCCGGACCGGGTCCAGGACCGGTTTCATTACGGGGCAAAACGGGTATATCGGAAAGCGACGGGAATGCGACCGCGTGGATGAGCGGCGATCTAGGATCGCCTTGGGTAACGTTCGCACTACCCACCTCCTTCGGCCGGAAGGAGTGGTTCATCCCGCGTGGAGGCGCTTTGCCTGCTTCCGGAACGCCTGAGCCCCACCGACCCGCATGAGCGAGCCCACGAGCCGCCGTTCTCGGCGCGCTGTCACCCTGGCCCGCGGTGTTGGTCCGGTCCGCGCGGCCGGCTCGGCCGCCGCCGCTGGTCTTGATCGCGCTGCCGGTCACGCTGTTGGTTTGGCCGACGTTGTCGGCTTGGCTCGCGTTGCCGGCTCGGCCCACGCTGCCAGTTCGGCTCGCGTTGCCGGCCTGGCCCGCGTTGCCGGCCTCGCGGGGTGTCCGGCATGAGCCGCGACTTCCGCGAGCTGGGCGGCCGTGACGCGTATGCGCTGCTGGGCCTGGCCGAGGATGCCGATGCCCGGGAGATCAAGCGTGCCTGGCGCGCGATGTCCCGCCTGCACCACGCGGACGTCGGCGGCAGCGACAACATCCAGTCGCTGCTGAACGTCGCCTACGACACCCTTTCCGATCGCGCCCTCCGCGACGAGTACGACCGCTACCGCCGCACGGTCCTGCTGGTCGGCGCCACGAGCCCGCCCCCGGCGCGTCGTCCGCCGCCACGTCCGTGGCAGCAACCGCCACCACCCGCACCCGAGCCGGCGGCCCGCAAGCCGCACGCCCGCGAGCCGGAGCCGCCACCGTCCCGGGACCCGGACGAGGGGCTTTTCCGGGAACCGCCCGCCGACCGCGCCCGCGCGTCGGACGACCGATTCTTCCAGGCGTGGCGGCCCCACCGCGGGAAGCCGGACGCGGGGCAGCCCTCGCGCGATGAGCCGGAGGGCGGGCTGTTCCGCGGTCGGCAGCCGCACCGCGACGAGCTGGACGAGGGATGGCCCGCCCAGGGCGAACCGGAGGGGCTTTTCCGGGAGCGGCAGTCGCATCGTGACGAGCCGGACGAGGGATGGCCTTCCCGCGGCGAACCGGAGGACGAGCTGGTCGGGGAGCGCCAGCCATACCGCGGCGAGCCGGAGGACGAGCTGTTCCGGGGACGGCAGCCGCACCGTGGCGAGCCCGAGGGTGGGCTCTTCCGTGAGTGGCAGCCGCGTCCTGAGGAGTCGGACCTGCCGGAATCCGGGTTCCTGTCGCCGGACGAGTGGGATCGCTGGGAGGACGACGAGCCCGAGCAGCGCCGTTTCGAGTCCGAGCCGGAGCAGGGCAGGCACGAGGCCGCGCCGCCGTTCAACTCCTGGTCCGCGCCGCGCCAGGCCGATCCGCGCCGCGACTTCATCTCCACCGCGCGCCCGGTCGGCTACGACAATCTGGCCATCATCTCGCTGGTCCTGGCTCTGGTCTTCGCCCCGGCCGCGCTGGTCACCGCGCCGATGGCGCTCTACCGCATCCGCCGCACCGGCGCCCAGGGCCGCGCGCTCGCGATCACCGCGCTGATCCTGGTCGGTGTCCTGACCATCGCCCTGACCAGCGGTTACGTCATCGGCACCCGCACCCCGGTGATCGCCCGCTGACCCGCGGAGCGGCCCGCTCGCGCGCGATCGCATTCAGACCCCGCTGGCCAAGCAGGCCGCTATTTCATGAAATTTCGGGCGCGTAGCGCCCGCTGACCGAGGGCTGACCCGTGATCGAAGGTTGACCGAGGACCGGAAGCTCATCGGTCTCCGGGGAGGCTGCCCGGGGGCGCGGCGGTTGCCTCGGGTGCGGAGACTGCCCGGTCCGGAGACCGCCTGGGGGCGGCGGTTGCCTCGGGTCCGGAGGCCGCCTGGTCCGGAGACCGCCTGGGGCGGCGGTTGCCGCGGGTGCGGAGGATGCCCGGTCCGGAGACCGCCTGGGGGCGGCGGCTGCCCCTGGTCCGGAGGCCGCCTGGGTGAGACCGCCCGAGGTACGGGGGACCGTCTGGGTCCGGAGATCGCCCGGTGCGGGGGCCGCCCGGGTCCGGATGCTGCCGGGCCCGGATGCTGCCGGGTCCGGAGGCCTATCGGGAGTCCGGAAGCCGCCCGAGGAGCAAGCCGCAGCCCGCTGACCTGAGCCGCAACGGCTCAGGACGACCCCGGAAACCCGCGGACAGAAAAACCGCGCGGCCCGAATCGGGCCGCGCGGGTGGTGAAGGTGAAGTCGGATTCTCAGGCGACCTTGGCCGAGCGGGCGTCGAGCGCCTGCTGGTAGAGGCGGCCCGCGCGGTACGAAGAGCGCACCAGCGGCCCGCTCATCACGCCGGCGAAACCGATCTCGGTCGCCTCGGCCTGGAGCTCGACGAACTCCTCCGGCTTGACCCAGCGCTCGACCGGGTGGTGCCGCGGCGTCGGCCGCAGGTACTGCGTGATGGTGATCAGCTCGCAGCCGGCCGCGTGCAGGTCGCGCAGCGCCTGGCTGACCTCCTCGCGCTCCTCGCCGAGGCCGAGGATCAGGTTGGACTTGGTGACCAGCCCGGCCGCGCGGGCCTGGGTGATCACGTCGAGTGAGCGCTCGTAGCGGAACGCGGGCCGGATGCGCTTGAAGATGCGCGGCACGGTCTCGACGTTGTGCGCCAGCACCTCGGGGCGGGAGTCGAAGACCTCGGCGAGCTGCACCGGGTCCGCGTTGAAGTCGGGGATGAGCAGCTCGACGCCGCAGTCGGCCTGCAGCTTGTGGATCTGCCGGACGGTCTCCGCGTAGAGCCAGGCGCCGCCGTCGGGCAGGTCGTCGCGGGCCACGCCGGTGATGGTCGCGTAGCGCAGGCCCATGGTGGCGACGGACTCGCCCACCCGGCGCGGCTCGTCCGCGTCGAACTCGGCCGGCTTGCCGGTGTCGATCTGGCAGAAGTCGCAGCGGCGGGTGCACTGGTCGCCGCCGATGAGGAACGTGGCCTCGCGGTCTTCCCAGCACTCGTAGATGTTGGGACAGCCGGCCTCCTGGCACACGGTGTGCAGGCCCTCGCGGGAGACGAGCCCGCGCAGTTCCGTGTACTCCGGGCCCATCTTGGCCTTGACCTTGATCCACGGAGGCTTGCGTTCGATCGGCGTGCTCGCATTGCGCGCTTCGATGCGCAACATTCTCCGGCCCTCGGGGGCGGGGTGGATGCTGCTGTTAATCGCGGTCGCTGTCGGCGGCCCGGAGCGCTCGATCGTCACGAAAGTCAGCCTACGCCGGGCATTGGGCCCCGAGAGGCGCACCGCGACGTGGCTCACGCCCGATGGCGTGTGACGGCGCTCACCACAAACGGCAAACCTCCGGTTACCCAACGGCAATGTCTCCTTCGGCGAAAAATACCGCACAGAAAAGCAGAAAAGCGCACAGAAAAAATCAATAGATCAAGAGCCGGAGCCGTGGGTACGGTACGCGGCAACGGCGCTGACGGAGACGAGTAGCGCGCCGGACCGCACGCCGAGAGAGTCGCCGGAAGCTGTGAAGGCGATCGTGCGCCGGCGTGCGAAGACCCTCCCGAGCCGCGGGAGGAAACGCGTGGGAGTCGCGCGGAGTAGAACCCGCCGGTCTGGCCCCCGTCATCGGGCGACGAACGAGGCGCGATCCCGTCCAGGGGCCGCGCGAAGGTGCGGTGGTACCGCGAGGACCCGCTCGCCCGCACCTGCCTCACGGCCGTCCGGCCGGGAGGTGCCGGGATCGCGTTGCGAAGCGATCTGGAGGTGCCCTCATGCAACGCATCCTTTCCGCCGAGTTGGCCGCGCACGCCGGTGAGACCGTTACGATCCAGGGCTGGATCCACCGCCGCCGGCTGCTCAAATCGGTGGCGTTCCTGGTGGTCCGCGACGCGTCCGGCCTGGCCCAGGTGGTGATCACCGCGCCTGCGACGCGTGCCGAGCTGGAACGGCTGACCGAGGAGACCGTCGTCGAGGTGACCGGCCTGGTGGCCGCGAACCCGGCTGCCCCGGGCGGGACCGAGATGGTCGAGGTCGCGCTACGGACCCTCAGCCCGCTCGCCGTACCCACTGATTTCGCTCTGTATCGGCCCGAGTTGTCCGCGACGCTGCCGACGCAACTGGACCAGGCGGCGATCTCTCTGCGGCATCCGCGGCGGAGCGCGGCGCTGCGCGTCGGCGCGGCCGCGGTCGCGGGATTCCGCGCCGCGCTGGACGAGGAACGGTTCGTCGAGGTGCACACGCCGAAGATCGTGGCGTCGTCGACGGAGTCCGGGGCGAACGTGTTCGGCATCGACTACTTCGGGCGGCGCGCGTTCCTGGCGCAGTCGCCGCAGTTCTACAAGCAGATGATGGTCGGCGTGTTCGAGCGCGTCTACGAGGTCGGGCCGGTGTTCCGGGCGGAGCCGCACGACACGGCGCGGCACCTGGCGCAGTACACGTCGCTCGACGCGGAGCTGGGCTTCATCCGCGACCACCGGGACGTGATGGCGGTGCTCACCCGCGTGCTGGCGCGGATGGTCACGACCGTGCGGGAGCGGGTGCCGTCGGTGGCGGACCTGCCCGGTGTGCCGGACGAGATCCCGGCCGTGGCGTTCCCGGAGGCACTGCGGATCGCGGGCGCGCACCCGGACGAGCCGGACCTGGCGCCGGCGCACGAGCGGGCGCTGGGGGAGTGGGCGCGGGACGCGCACGGGTCGGACTTCGTGTTCGTGACCGGCTATCCGATGGCGAAGCGGCCGTTCTACACCGCGCCGGACCCGGCCGCACCGCGCTACTCGAACGGCTTCGACCTGCTGTTCCGCGGCGTGGAGCTGGTGACGGGCGGGCAGCGGCTGCACGCCTACGACGACTATGTCGCGGCGCTGGCGGCGCGGGGCGAGCCGCTGGAGCCGTATGCGTCCTATGTGGAGACGTTCCGGCACGGGATGCCGCCGCACGGCGGTTTCGCGATCGGGCTGGAACGGTTCGTCTCCCGGCTGACCGGCGCGGCGAACGTGCGTGAGGTCACCGCGTTCCCGCGAGACCTGCACCGCCTCACGCCCTGAGGCGTCGCTGATCGGGGTGCCCGGCGGGTGCCCCGATCAGCGGGACAGCGTGTGCAGGCGGCGCTCCACCACGGGGAGCGCGTCCGCGACCGTGATCGGGCGGCCCAGTTCCGCGCTGAGCGACGTCACGCTCGCGTCGCGGATGCCGCACGGCACGATCCGGTCGAAGAACGTCAGGTCGCAGTCGCAGTTGAGCGAGAAGCCGTGCAGCGTGACGCCGCGCTCGACGCGGATGCCGATCGCGCCGACCTTGCGGTCCGGCCCGCGGTCGTCCGCGAGCACCCACACGCCGCTGCGCCCCTCGACGCGGGTGACCTCAAGGCCGAGCTCCGCGCAGCTGTCGATCATCAGCTGCTCGACCCGGCGCACGTACGCCACCACGTCGAGCGGCGCCGGCAGCTTCATGATCGGGTAGCCGACCAGCTGGCCCGGACCGTGCCAGGTGATCTTTCCGCCGCGGTTCACGTCGACGACCGGGGTGCCGTCCATCGGCCGGTCGAACGGCTCCGTGCGGCGGCCCGCGGTGTAGACGCTGGGGTGTTCCAGCAGCAGCACCGTGCCGGGCTGCTCGCCGGCGGCCACCAGCTCGTGCAGGCGGCGCTGCTCGGCCCAGGCCGTCTCGTAGTCCACGACTCCCGCGCGCACCGATTCCGGTGCCGTAACCGTGCTCGTCACGCCGCCCAGGCTAGCCCCATCTTTCGGGTGACCCCGGCTTGACTCCGTTATTGGAAATGACTACCAATATGTATAGGCCACGCACACAACGCCGTGTAGGGGAAAATCCTGTGAAAGTAGCTTTTGTCGGTAAGGGCGGCAGCGGGAAGACCACGCTCGCCGGACTGTTCGCGCGTCACCTGGCCGCCGGCGGGGCGCCGGTGCTCGCGCTGGACGCGGACATCAACCAGCACCTGGCGGCCGCGCTCGGCGCCACGGACGACGAGGCGGTGCTGCTGCCCGCGCTCGGCGACCACCTGCCCGAGATCAAGGAGTACCTGCGCGGCGACAATCCGCGCATCGCCTCCGCGGCGGCGATGGTCAAGACCACGCCGCCCGGCCGCGGCTCCCGGCTGATCGGCGTGGACCGGCCGAACCCGCTCTACGACGCGCTGGTCCGCGACGTGCACGGCGTGCGGCTCGCGGTCACCGGCCCGTTCGCGTCCGAGGATCTGGGCGTCGCCTGCTACCACTCCAAGGTCGGCGCGGTGGAGTTGCTGCTCAACCACCTCGCGGACGGCCCGGGGGAGTACGCGGTGGTGGACATGACCGCGGGCGCGGACTCGTTCGCCTCCGGGCTGTTCACCCGTTTCGACCTGACGTTCCTGGTCTGCGAGCCGACCGTGCGCAGCATCGGCGTCTACAAGCAGTACACCGGCTACGCCCGGGATTTCGGCGTCGCGGTCAAGGTGATCGGCAACAAGGTCGACGACGAGTCCGACGTGGAGTTCCTGCGTGAGGAGGTCGGCGACGACCTGGCCGGCTGGGTGGGCCGCTCCGCGTTCGTGAAGGCGGCCGAGCGCGGGCGTTTCCAGCCGATCGACGCGCTGGAGCCGGCGAACCGCGCGGTGCTGGCGGACATGCGCGCGCGGCTGGACGCGCGCGACAAGGACTGGGCGCGTTACGCGGAGCAGGCCGCGGACTTCCACCGCCGCAACGCCGCAGCGTGGGCCAGTGATCGGGTCGGCGCGGACCTTACCGAGCAGATCGATCTGGATTTCATTATCAATCCGTCAGCCATCGACGTAGCTCTACGGAGTTAATAGACTCCCGTGGGTAATCAGATCCACGGGTACCACGTTAGGAGAACCGCATGTCCCTCGACGTACCCACCGCCCTGCTCGAGCGCGTGGAGCGTGGCCAGGTCGTCGACGACGCCGAGTTCGTCGACGTCGTCCGTCAGTCCCTGCCGTACGCCTGGACGATCGTGTCCGAGGTCGCCTCCCAGTCCGCCGCGAGTGGAGCGGAGTTCGTCGACCACGCCGTCCCGCCGCCGAGCGAGAAGGAGCGCGGCCAGCTGCTCCGCGCGCTGGCCAGCGACGCCATCCGCGCCGGGCTGGAGCGCCACTTCGGCGTGAAGCTCGCGTTCCAGAACTGCCACCGGGTTGCCGCGTTCAAGCTGTCCGCGGTCGGCGGCGACACGTACCAGCGGTTCATCTCGCCCACCGCGCAGATCGCCAACCAGAGCCCCGAGCTGCGCGACTGCTGATGCACGAGGCCGATGCCGGGTCGCCGGTCCGCCGGCGGCTCGGCCTCTTCCTGCTCGGCGCGCACGGGCCCGCCTCGATCCCGGCGCTCGCCCGCGCCGCCGAGGACGCCGGGCTCGACGACGTGTGGCTGGCCGAGCACCACTTCACCGCGTACGGCACGCTCCCGTCCGCGACCGTCGCGGCCGGGCACGCGCTCGGCGCCACCCGGCACATCGAGATCGGCACCGCGGCCTGCGTGCTCCCGAGCCGGCACCCGGTCGCGCTCGGCGAGGAGGCCGCGCTGCTGCACGCGCTGTCCGGCGGGCGGTTCCGGCTGGGCGTGGCGCGCGGCGGGCCGTGGGTCGACCTGGAGGTGTTCGGCACCGGCCTGCCGTACCGTGAGCAGGGCTTTTCCGAAGCTCTTGATCTTTTGCGCGCATGGCTCTCCGGGGCCGCCCGGCTCGGCGCGCACGGCGACTTCCACCGCTTCCGCGAGGTCACGGTGTCGCTGCCCGCGAAGATGCCGATCTGGGTGGCGGCGACCTCGCGGCCGACCGTGGAGCTGGCGGCCCGGCGCGGCCTGCCGCTGCTGCTCGGCATGGACGCCGACATCGCGCAGAAGAAGGAGATGCTGGCGGTGTGGGCCGCCACGGCCGCCGCGCACGGGCATGACCCGGCCGCGGCCGACCACGCGTCCGTGCACCTGGCCCCGGGCCCGTCGCCGCGGCTGGAGGAGCTGCTGGCGCGCACCCGCGACTACGTGCGCATCGACGGCTCGCCGCCCGCGCACCGTGACCTGGACGCCTACGCGGCCCGGCTCCGCCGGATCCACGACACGATCGAAGACCTTCCGGGGGTACGGCGAACGCTGCTCTTCGTCGAGGCCGCGCCCGACCCCTACAGCGCCGCCTCCAGCGCGGCCGGCAGCGTCGGGTGGGCGAACTCGTAGCCGGACCGCAGCAGCACGCCCGGCAGCGCACGCGTGCCGGTCAGGATCTCCGTGGAGAACTCGCCCAGCACCACCGAGATCGCGAACCCCGGCACCGGGATCAGCGCGGGCCGGTGCAGCGCCGCCGCCAGGTCCCGGGTGAACTCCGCGTTCGTGGCCGGGGCCGGCGCGACCATGTTGACCGGGCCGGAGATGTCGTCGCGCTCCAGCAGGAACACGGTCGCGCTGACCCAGTCGGCCAGCGAGATCCACGGGATGTACTGCCGCCCGCTGCCGATCCGCCCGCCGAGACCGGCCTTGAACAGCAGCGCCAGCGGCTGCAGCAGGCCACCGCGCTTGTCCAGCGGCAACCCGGACCGCAGGTGCACCACGCGCACGCCGGCGTCCTCGGCCGGGCCGGTCGCGGCCTCCCACACCCGGCACAGGTCGGACAGGAAACCGTCGCCGGGCGGCGCGTCCTCCTCGACGGGCGTGTCACCGGTGTCGCCGTAGAAGCCCTTGGCGGAGCCGTTGAGCATCACCGACGGCCGCTCGCCCTCGGGCAGCGCCGCGATCGCGCGGGCCAGCGTGCCGGTCGTGTCCACCCGGCTGCTGCGCAGCTTCCGCTTGTACGCCGCGGTCCACCGCTGCCCGCCGATGCTGGCGCCGGCCAGGTTGATCACCGCGTCCACACCGCGCAGCGCGGCCGGGTCGAGGTGGCCGGCGGACGGCTTCCACGGGATCTCGTCGCCGGACTGCGGCGTACGCCGGACCAGGCGTCGCAGGTCGTGCCCGTCCGCCGCGAGGCGCTCCCGCAACGCCGTTCCCAGAAAGCCCGACGCCCCCGCCAGCAGAATCCTCATGGGCCCATTGTTCCCGGAAAAGATCGGGGGCGAACCCCGGCGCGCGGCCGGGATTCGCCCCCTGTGATCTTGTTTGGATCAGAGGCCGAGCTCGGCCTCGAAGTTGCCGCCTTCCAGGCGCTCCTTCAGCGTGGTGAGGAAGCGGGCCGCGTCCGCGCCGTCCACGATCCGGTGGTCGTAGGAGAGCGCCAGGTACATCATGGAGCGCGGCACGATGATCTCGCCCAGCTCCGGGTCGTCCACGACCACGGCGCGCTTGACGATCGAGCCGGTGCCGAGGATGCCGACCTGCGGCTGGTTGATGATCGGGGTGTCGAAGAGCGCGCCCCGGCTGCCCGTGTTGGTCAGCGTGAACGTGCCGCCCGAGATCTCGTCCGGCCCGATCTTGTTGTTCCGGGTACGCTCCGCCACGTCCGCGATGCGCTTGGCCAGGCCACCCAGGTTCAGGTCGCCCGCGTCCTTGATCACCGGGACGATGAGGCCCTTCGGCGTGTCCACCGCGATCGCCAGGTGCTCGGCGTCGAAGTAGGTGACCGTGCCGGCCTCCTGGTCGATCCGCGAGTTCACCACCGGGTGCTGCTGCAGGCCCTCGACCGTGGCCAGCGCCAGGAACGGCATGAACGACAGCTTCACGCCGTGCCGCTGCTGGAACGCGTCCTTCACCTGCGCGCGCAGCTTCGCGATCTTGGTCATGTCGACCTCGACCACGGTGGTCAGCTGCGCCGAGACCTGCAGCGACTCGACCATGCGCTTGGCGATCGTGGCGCGGGTGCGGGTCAGCTTCTCGGTGCGGCCACGCAGCGGGCTCGGCGCCGGCTTCGCCTTGCTCTCCGCGGGGGCAGGCGCCGCGGCCGGGGCGGGAGCGGGCTTGGCGGCGGCCGCCTTCGCCTTCTCCGCGGCGTCGAGCACGTCCTGCTTGCGGATGCGGCCACCGACACCGGTGCCGGTCAGCGCGCCCAGGTCGACGTTGTGCTCCGCGGCCAGCTTGCGGACCAGCGGCGTCACGTAGGCGGCCTCACCGTCGGCGGGGGCACCGTTGGACTCGGCGGTCGCCACGGCGGCGGGCTTGTCGGCCGCGACGGGCTGGGGCGCCGCGGCGGGCTTCGGCGCGGGCGCCTCGGCCTTCGGAGCCGGCTTGGGAGCCTCGGCCTTGGGCGCGGGGGCCTCGGCCTTGGGGGCCTCGGGCTTCGGAGCCTCCGCCTTCGGGGCCGCGCCACCGGCCACGCCGATCACGGCCAGTGCCGCACCGACCTCGGCGGTCTCGTCCTGCGGGACCTTGATCTCGAGCACCGTGCCGGCGGCCGGCGACGGGATCTCGGTGTCGACCTTGTCGGTGGAGACCTCGAGCAGCGGCTCGTCGACCTCGACCGTGTCACCGACCTCCTTGAGCCAGCGCGTGACCGTACCCTCGGTCACGCTCTCGCCCAGCGCCGGCATGGTGACGACCGTGCCCTCGGCAGAACCGCCGCTGGACGGCGCCGGCGTCTCCGGCTCCGCCGCCGGGGCCTCCGGGCCGGACTCCGGCTCGGCCTGCTCCGTGCGCGCCTCGACGGCCGCGTCGTCCTTGTCCTCGGCGGGGGCCGCGGCCGGGGCGGGGGAGTCACCCTCGCCGCCGATGACCGCCAGCTCGCTGCCGACGTCCGCGGTCTCGTCCTCGTTCACCAGGATGCTGGTCAGCACGCCCGAGGCGGGGGACGGGATCTCGGTGTCGACCTTGTCGGTGGAGACCTCGAGCAGCGGCTCGTCCGCCTCGACCGTATCGCCGACCTGCTTCAGCCAGCGCGTAACGGTGCCCTCGGTGACGCTCTCGCCGAGCCGGGGCATGGTGACCGATACCGGCATGTCTCAAGACTCCTTAACAAGCAACCGCGACTGTATGTTCAAGATCAGGCGTGGGCGTGCAGCGGCTTGCCCGCCAGGGCCAGGTGCGCCTCGCCCAGCGCCTCGTTCTGGGTGGGGTGCGCGTGGACGAGCTGAGCCACCTCGCCCGGGAACGCCTCCCAGTTGTAGATCAACTGCGCCTCGCCGATCAACTCACCGACACGCGCTCCGACCATGTGAACACCGACCACGGGACCGTCCTCGACGCCGACCAGCTTGACGAAGCCGGAGGTCTTGAGGATCTGGCTCTTGCCGTTGCCGGCCAGGTTGTAGTTGTAGGTCTTCACCTTGTCGCCGTACTGCTCACGGGCCTTCGCCTCGGTCAGGCCGACGGACGCGACCTCCGGGTTCGAGTACGTGACGCGCGGGATGCCCAGCTCGTCGATGACGGCCGGGTTCTTGCCCGCGATCTCCTCGGCGACGAAGATGCCCTGCTGGAAGCCGCGGTGGGCGAGCTGCAGGCCGGGCACGATGTCGCCGACGGCGAACACGTTCGGCACGTTGGTGCGGAGGCGCTCGTCGGTCAGGACGAAGCCGCGCTCCATCTTGACGCCCTGCTCCTCGTAGCCCAGGCCCTGGGTGCGCGGGCCACGGCCGACCGCGACCAGCAGCAGCTCGGCCTCGACGACCTCGCCGCCCTGGATCGTGGCGCGCACACCGGAGTCGGTCTTCTCGACCTTCTCGAACGGCTTGCCGACCTTGAACTTGATGTTCCGCTTCCGGAACGCGCGCTCGACGGCCTTGGAGACGTCCGCGTCCTCCGCGGCGACCAGGCGGGGCAGCGCCTCGATGATGGTGACGTCCGCGCCGAACGAGCTCCACACGCTGGCGAACTCGACGCCGATCACGCCGCCGCCCAGCACGATGACGGACTTGGGCACGCGGTCCAGCTTCAGCGCGTGCTCGCTGGTAATGATCTTCTCGCCGTCGACGTCCAGGCCCGGCAGGCTCCGGGAGAACGACCCGGAGGCGAGCACCACGTTGCGGCCGACGTAGCGGTTGCCGTTCACCTCGACCGTGTTCGGCGCGACGAGCTTGCCCTCGCCCTCGATCACGGTGATCGACTTGTTGCCGTTCAGCATGCCGCTGAGGCCCTTGTAAAGGCGGGAGACGACACCGTCCTTGTACGAGTTCACCCCCGCGATGTCGATGCCCTGGAACTCGGCCTTCACGCCGAACTGCTCGGACTCACGCGTCTCGTCCGCCACCTCGGCCGCGTGCAGCAGCGCCTTCGTGGGGATGCAGCCGACGTGCAGGCAGGTGCCGCCGAGCTTGTCCTTCTCCACCAGGGCCACGGTCAGGCCCAGCTGGACCGCACGAAGCGCCGTGGCATAGCCACCACTGCCGGCGCCGAGAATGACGATGTCGAAGGTTTCGCCGTTCGGCTGGCTCACAGTCAACTCCCAAGTCGCGCGTCGCTGCATACGACGGTCACACTGTCGTAACGTGCATGGTGCCGTGCCCATCCTGTCACTTGTGGAAGGGGGCCGCGTAGGGAGGTGCCCAGGAACACGTCTCCTGGCAGTACCCTTGGCGGCGAGTCGCCCGTGACGGTTGCGGATGGGGGAAAACGGCGGTGGCCTGGTTCAGGCGGCAGAAGAAGACGAGTGGGGCCTCGGTCGCCCGAGCAGCACACAATGAGGCCCTGGAACACCTCGCACAGTTCGTGACGTCCCGGCAGGGCGTCGAGGTCTTCATCGAGCCCAAGACGACCGTGACGGAACACACGGTCATTCTCATCGCCCACGACGGCGAGTGGACCCGCCGGCGCATCGACTCTCCCGAGAGCGCGCGCCGGTTCGCACACAAGATGGCGATCCCGGTCTACGACATCCAGCTGGTCGGATATCCCCAGCGAATGCGCGATTACAACGAGCGTCGTAAACGCGCTTCCTCCTGAGAAAATCTACCGCCGATCAGGGCGTCCCGTTGACGGGACGCCCTGATTGACTACCCGACGTTCGCACGATGCTTCTGGTCAGCCGTTGGCCACGACGTCGTCGATCAGCGCCACCAGCGTCCGCACCGGCACGCCCGTGCCGCCCTTGGTCCAGTAGCCGGTCGCCTCGCCGGTGTGGAAGCTCGGGCCCGCGATGTCGATGTGCGCCCAGGCCACGTCCTCGGTGACGAACTCGCGCAGGAACACGCCGCCCTGCAGCATGTGACCGGCCCGGTCCATGCCGGCGTTGACCTGAGAGATGTCCGCGACGTCCGAATCCATGCCCTTGCGCACGTCATCCGGCAGCGGCATCGGCCAGGCCGGCTCGCCGACCAGGTCACCCGCGGTCCTGACCCGCTCCAGCAGCTCCGGCGTGCCCATCACGCCCGAGATGCGCTTGCCCAGCGCGATGACCTGGCCGCCGGTCAGCGTGGACGTCTCGAACAGGTAGTCCGTGCCGTCCGCGCAGGCCCGCGCCATCGCGTCGCCCAGCACCATGCGACCCTCGGCATCCGTGTTCAGCACCTCGACGCGCTTGCCGTTGAACATGGTGACCACGTCGCCCGGCCGGTACGCCGAACCGGACGGCATGTTCTCCGCGATCGGCAGGTAGCCGGTCACCGGCACGCCCGGCTTCAGCTCCGCGACCGCCAGCAGCGTGGCAGCCACCGCGGCCGCGCCCGCCATGTCCGACTTCATCTCCCACATGCCCGCGGCCGGCTTGATCGAGACGCCGCCGGTGTCGAACGTGATGCCCTTGCCGACCAGCGCCACCCGCTTCGCGCCCTCGACCGGGGACTGCGGCGTGTAGGTGAGCTTCACCAGCCGCGGCGGGGCCTCGGAACCCTGGCCGACCGCGGTGATGCCGCCGTACCCGCCGTCGCGCAGCTGCTTCTCGTCCAGCACCTCGACCTCGAGGCCGGCCGCCCGGCCCGCGGCCGCGACCTGCTCCGCGAACTCCGGCGGCCGCAGCTCGTTCGGCGCGGCGTTCACCCAGTCGCGCGTGCGGACCACGGCGGACGCCACCGCGGACGCCTTCGCCAGCGCCGCGACCAGGCCGGAGTCGGCCGCATCGGCCACCACGACCTGCACGGTCGCCACCTGCTCGCGGCGGCCCGGCTGCGGCTTCGTCTTGTAACCGGCGAACCGGTAGGAGCCCAGCACCGCGCCCTCGGCCACCGCGCTCAGCGCGGCCGGCCCGTCCGCGTCGTCCGGCAGCGGCAGCGCCAGCGCCACGGTCCCGGCACCGGCCAGCGCGCGCACGGCAGTACCGGCGGCACGACGCAGCACCTCGGGCTCGGGCGCGGCACCCTTCGGCTCCGGGCCGAGGCCGACAGCCGCGACGATCGGGGCGGTCACCGTACCCAGCGTTGCGATCTTGATCACCTCACCCGCGCCACCGGTCGCGCCGAGCAGCCGCAGCGTCTCCGCCAGCCGCCCTTCGAAGGCGACGGTGACGCTCTCCGCGCCGCTGGCGATCAGCAGACCGGACGGCTCGTCGTCGCGACTGTGCACGCCGATCACGACGGCGTCGACGGCAAGCTCGGCGGGGTCGCTGTCCACCAGGTGCAGGGAGGGATTGGGCTGAGTCACTCGGCTTCTCCGACTTGTGGGCGGCATGCGGGTGCGCATCCGGTGGCGTAGGTCGTCTGCGAGCGGTACCCGCTGGACAACATCATGTCCCGCCGATGCTAACCAGACGGGCTGTTGCAGGTAAGTTGCCACCCATGAAGAGATCTCCCCTGCACGACCGGCACGTCTCCCGAGGTGCGAAGTTCGCGCCGTTCGGAGGCTGGGAGATGCCTTTGGAATACGCGGACGGCGGCGTCATCGCCGAGCACACCGCGGTCCGGGAGAACGCCGGCGTGTTCGACGTGTCCCACCTCGGCAAGGCACGGGTCACCGGCCCCGGCGCCGCCGCGTTCGTCAACGCGAGCCTCAGCAACGATCTCGGCCGCATCGGCCCCGGCCGCGCCCAGTACACACTGTGCTGCGACGACGCGACCGGCGGCGTGGTCGACGACATCATCGCGTACCTCTACGACGACGAACACGTCTTCCTCATCCCGAACGCGGCCAACACCGCCGAGGTCGTGCGCCGCCTCACCGAAGCCGCGCCCGCCGGCGTCACCGTGACCAACGAGCACGACGCGTACGCGGTGCTCGCGGTCCAAGGGCCGAACTCCGCAGCGCTGCTCACCACGCTCGGCCTGCCGACCGACCACGAGTACATGAGCTTCAGCACGGCCACGCTGGCCGGCACGGAGCTGGTCGTCTGCCGCACCGGCTACACCGGCGAGCACGGCTACGAGCTGGTCGTACCGTCCGACGCAGCGGTCGCGGTCTGGGACGCGCTGTTCGAGGCGGACCCGACGCTGAAGCCCTGCGGGCTGGGAGCACGCGACACGCTCCGCACCGAGATGGGCTACCCGCTGCACGGGCAAGACCTCTCGCTGGAGATCACGCCGGTGCAGGCGCGCTCCGGGTGGGCCGTCGGCTGGTCGAAGCCGTCCTTCTGGGGGCGCGACGTGCTGCTCGCGGAGAAGGCGGCCGGGGCGCGGCGCACGCTGGTCGGGCTGGAGGCGCAGGGGCGCGGAATTCCGCGTGCGCACATGGAGGTCTACGCCGGCGACGCGCGCGTCGGTGAGGTGACCAGCGGCACGTTCTCGCCGACGCGGAAGGTTGGCATTGCGCTGGCGCTGGTGGATGCGGCGGCGGGAGTGTCTGTTGGGGACACGGTTGAGGTGGATATCCGTGGGCGTCGCACTGCGATGACCATCGTCAAGCCTCCGTTTGTGAAGACCTCAGTGCGTTAAGAGCTTTTTCTTCCCGCTTTCGCTGTGGTTGCTTTTTGCATGCTCCCGCGGGCTCGCCGTCCGTGGGTGGTTGCGTTTTGGCGCGATTTTCGCGACGTCTGACTTCGTTGCGCGGGTTGCGTTGGGTGGGGGTTCGGGGCATGGTGCCTCACTTCGGGCGGTCAGGCTTGATCCCTCAGTGAGGCACCATGCCCCGAACCCCTCCGGTGGTCGCCTTGGGTGGGGCGGTGGCAGTTTGTATGGGGGGCTTGGTGTAGCTGCTGGGCAGTGGTTTTGCGGGGTGCGCTGTTGAGGTTTGAGCGCACGGGTAGATCGAGGGTTGCTGGCTTGGTCGCACACGG
>NZ_JNXY01000017.1 GCF_000717135.1 Catenuloplanes japonicus | reverse complement strand
ACCCGGAAGCTAAGCCCACCAGCGCCGATGGTACTGCACTCGGGAGGGTGTGGGAGAGTAGGACACCGCCGGACTTCTTATTACTTAGGGCCACCCCATCGGGGTGGCCCTAAGTGCGTTTCCCCGCATAATGCGCCGCCGTCGCGGCCGAGACCGCGGCGAGGTCGGCCAGCACCTCGGCGGGGGAGCGCACTTCCACCTCCGTGCCGAACGCGAGCAGCGTGCGCGCCGCCGGCACGCTGGGAAAACGGAGCGACAGCGGCACCGGCTCGCCCGTCGCCGGCGCGGGCGGCGGCCCGTCCAGCTCGGCCCGGTGCAGAAGCAGGAAGCGGCCCAGCGCCGCCGGGGCAACCCGGACCTGCACCATCACACGTGCCGGGAAGTCGTCGACGCGGGCGCGAAGTGACTCCCACTCGTCGGCGAGCGTGGTCGCGCGGCGCCGCACCGGCTGATCCAGCACCTCCGCCTCGATGATGCGGTCCGCTCGGTAGAGCCGCGGCCCGCCGTCACGGTCGGCGACCAGGTACCAGACGCCGGCCTTCTCGACGAGCCCATAGGGGTCGACGACACGATCCCCCGCCACCCCGGACGTTTGCCCGGCAGAGCCGCCCGGTCGCAGCGGGCCCGGCGGAAGCGAGTCGGACGCCACCCCGAGTGCAGCCCGTGGAGAGGAGGACTCCCCGCGTGCCGCCGGCGCGGAGGGCGTCACCCTGTGTGCTGCCCGCGCGGAGCGCACCTCTCCGAGTGCCGCCCCCGAGGAGAGCGCCGCCCCGAGGGCCGCCCGCGCGGAGAACACCTCTCCGGGCGCCGCCCCGAGGACGCCGCCCGATACCGGAGGCGCAGCCGCCGGTCGGTGAACACCGCCTCCTGCAGGGTCGACAGGTCCGCCGAGGCCGGCCCGCTCCGCCACCGCACCGGGTCGATGATGATGCGTCGCGCCACCAGGTCCGCCGCGTCCCGATGTGCGGCCGGCAGCGCCGCCATGATCTTCCGCAGCGCGGACCCGACCGCGGCCTCAAGCCCGAGCGAGGCGTGCGTCGTGCCGGTGAGCAGCACGAACAGGGCTCGTGCCTCGTCCGCGGTCATCCCGGTCACGTCCGTCCGGAAGCCGGGCATCAGCACGATCCCGCCGTGCCGCCCCCGTTCCGTGTAGACCGGCACCCCGCTGGCGGACAGCGCCTCCACGTCCCGGAGCACGGTCCGCACCGAGACCTCCAGCCGCCCGGCCAGGTCCGGCGCGGACAACCGCCCGTGTGTCTGCAGCAGCAGGAGCAGTGACAGCAGCCGGTCCGCGCGCACCCCGTACCCCCGAGAAGATCTTTTTGAAAAACATGACGTCAGGTGTCATCTTTCGCGGCCAGGATGAGCTTCGCAAGCACGACGAGAGGAAATGACCATGACCGAGAACGCGAAGATCGCCGAGGACTACAGCCGGGCCTGGATGGCGCGTGACCTGGATGCGGCGATGCGTCACGTCGCGGACGACGTGGTGCTGGACGCGCCGCCCGGACGGATCGAGGGCGCCGCGGCGTACCGTGAATTCCTGGAGCGTTTCCTGGGTCTGATGACCGCGGGCACGATCACCGAGATCTACGCGAATGAGTCCGGGGCCGCCGTCCACTATGTCACCGAGACGAAGCCGGTCGCGGTCAGCCGCGGATCGGACCGGCTGGTGATCGAGGACGGGCTGATCCGCGAGGTGACGACCATCTTCGACCGTCTGCCGTTCTCCCAGGCCAAGGGGGAGACCGCGACTGACCGTGAGTGAAAGCGCACGGCCGCCGCGCCGTCCGCTACGTTGAGACGGTGAAGCTGAAGTTCAAGCCCAGCCGCACGACGATCATCATCGCGGTGGTCGCCGTGGCGGCCGTGGCGTGGGGGCTGACGTCCGGCGGAGACCCCGCGGGACAGTCGCCGGGCACATTGGACGATCCGGCACGCCAGGCGTGCACGGACTTCGCGGCCGGCCGCGACGCCGCGGACAGCAAGGGCCCGCGACTGTCCCTGGCGGACAACGTGCTGGCCTCCACCCGGCGCACCGACAACTCACGCATCGCGGACAGCGCGTCCGCGCTCGGCCGGAAGGCCAACGATTCCGACCAGGAGTGGACCGAGGCGGCCGACGGGTTCGCCGCGGCCTGCAAGGACGCCGGATGGTCGGCACCCTAGACGCAGGGTAATCGGCGTCACACGCGACCGGGGGCTCACTGGCGCTGTTTCAGGAGGTGGTGTTAGGTAAGGCATCCCTTACTGAATAAGAGTGGAGTTCCCCTTATGCGCTCTCACCGGTTCCTGGCCGGGGTCGTCGCCGCGGTGGCCGCGGTCGCCCTGACCGCCTGTGGGTCCGACAGCGACGAGCCCGCCGGCAACGGCCCGTCCGCCGCGGCCGCGGGCGACACGTTCCCGGTCTCGATCACGCACGCGCTCGGCACCACCACCATCCCGGCGAAGCCGGTGCGCGTCGCGACCGTCGCGTGGGCGAACCACGAGGTGCCGCTCGCGCTCGGCATCGTCCCGGTCGGCGTGGCCAAGGCCAACTTCGCGGACGAGGACGGCGACGGCTACCTGCCCTGGGCCGGTGACAAGATCAAGGAGCTCGGCGGCACCGCCCCGGTGCTCTTCGACGAGACCGACGGCATCGACTTCGAGGCCGTGGCGAACACCCAGCCGGACGTGATCCTGGCGGCCTACTCCGGCCTGACCCAGCAGGACTACGACACGCTGAGCCAGATCGCGCCGACCGTGGCGTACCCGACCACGGCGTGGTCCACCCCGTGGCGTGACTGGATCAAGCTGGAGAGCAAGGCGCTCGGTCTGTCCGCGCAGGGCGACGCGCTGATCACCGAGATCGACGGCAAGATGAAGGCCGAGACCGCGAAGTACCCGGCGCTGGCCGGCAAGAGCGCGATGTTCATGACGCACGTCGACCAGACGGACCTGAGCAAGTTCAGCTTCTACACCACGCACGACACGCGTGGCGCGTACTTCGCGGACCTGGGCCTGACCACGCCGCCGAGCATCGCGGAGCTGTCCGGCACCACGGACCAGTTCGCGCTCTCGGTCAGCGCGGAGCAGGTCGACAAGCTGGGCGACGTCGACATCATCGTGACCTACGGCGACGCCGACATGCTGGCGAAGATGCAGGCCGACCCGCTGCTGTCGAAGATCCCCGCGGTCAAGCGCGGCTCCGTGGTGGCGCTGCCCGGCACCTCGACGATCGGCGCGGCCGCGAACCCGACGCCGCTCGCCGTGTCGTACGTGCTCAGCGACTACGTGAAGCTGCTCGCCGACGCCGCCGCCAAGGTGTCATGACGCTTTCCGTCAAGGAGCCGGACGTCGCTGTGCTGCGGCGTCCGGCCCGCGTCCGGCTGTTCTGGTTCGTCGCCGCGCTGGCCGTGCTGGGCCTGGCGATGCTCGCGTCGGTCGCGTTCGGCTCCCGGATCGTCGGCTGGTCCGCGATCGTCGACGGTGTCAGCGGCCTGACCGACACCATCGACCAGGCGGCCGTGTTCAAGCGTGTGCCGCGTACCGTGCTGGCCGTGATCGTGGGCGCCGCGCTCGCCGTGTCCGGCACGGTCATGCAGGGTGTCACCCGCAACCCGCTGGCCGACCCGGGCATCCTCGGCGTCAACATGGGCGCGTCGCTCGCGGTCGTGGTCGGCATGACCGTGTTCGGGCTGACCTCCGCGGTCAACACCATCTGGGTCGCGATCCTCGGCGCCGCGTTCTCCGCGGTCTTCGTCTACCTGATCGGCTCGCTCGGCCGCGGCGGCGCCACGCCGCTCAAGCTCGCGCTGGCCGGCACCGCCACGTCCGCCGCGCTCGCGTCGCTGATCAGCGCCGTCATCCTGCCGCGCGCGGACGTGTCCGAGCTGTTCCGATCCTGGCAGATCGGCGGCGTCGGCGGCGGCAGCTGGGACAACATCCGGCAGGCCGGGCCGTTCCTGCTGGCCGGGTTCGTGATCAGCATGCTGTCCGCGCGCTCGCTGAACTCGCTGGCGCTCGGCGACGAGCTGGCCGCCGGGCTGGGCGAACGGGTCGCGCTGGTCCGGGGCCTGTCCGCGCTCGGCGCGGTGCTGCTCTGCGGTGCGGCCACCGCGGTCACCGGCCCGATCATGTTCGTCGGCCTGGTCGTGCCGCACGTGTGCCGGCTGCTGGTCGGGCTCGACCACCGCTGGCTGATGCCGTTCTCCGCGCTGCTCGGCGCGTCGCTGCTGACCGTGTCCGACGTGGTCGGCCGCGTGGTGGACCGGCCGTCCGAGATCGACGTCGGCATCATCACGGCGCTGATCGGCGCCCCGTTCTTCATCTACATCGTCCGCCGGCAGAAGGTACGCGAGCTGTGAGCACCATGACCCTCGAGGCCGTCGCGCGCGGCCGGGGACGCCGCGCGCTGCGCCGCCGTACCGTGCTCACGGTCCTGGGCGTGCTGGTCGCGGCGCTCTACGCGATCAACCTCATGTTCGGCAAGACGTTCTACCCGCCGGACGACATCGTGCGCGTGATCCTCGGCGAGCGGGTGCCCGGCGCCACGTTCACGGTCGGCACGCTGCGGCTGCCGCGCGCGACGCTGGCGCTGCTGGCCGGCGTCTGCTTCGGCCTGGGCGGCGTCACGTTCCAGACCATGCTGCGTAACCCGCTGGCCAGCCCGGACATCATCGGCATCAGCTCCGGCGCGTCCGCGGCCGCGGCGTTCGCGATCGTGACGCTGGGCCTGAGCGAGAGCGCCACGTCCGCGTTCGCGATCGCGGCCGGGCTCGGCGTCGCGCTGATCATCTACCTGCTGTCGTTCCGGGACGGGGTGGCGGGGACCCGGCTGGTGCTGATCGGCATCGGCATGGCCGCGATGCTGGAGAGCGCCACGTCGTACGTGCTCTCCACCGCGTCCCAGTGGGACCTGCAGGAGGTGCTGCGCTGGCTGACCGGCAGCCTGAACGGCACCACCTGGGGCGAGACCGTCCCGGTCGCGATCGCGTTGCTGCTGCTCGGGCCGCTGCTGCTCAGCCAGGGGCGCAACCTGTTCATGCTCCAGCTGGGCGACGACATGGCCGCTGCCCTGGGGGTACGCCTGGAGCTCACCCGGCTGCTGCTGATCGTCGCGGCCGTGGGCCTGATCGCGTTCGCCACGGCGGCGTGCGGGCCGATCGCGTTCGTGGCGTTCCTGGCCGGGCCGATCGCGGCGCGCATCATCGGGCCGGGGGCGTCGCTGCTCGTACCCTCGGCGCTGGTGGGTGCTCTGCTCGTGCTCGTGGCGGACTTCGCCGGGCAGTACGCGTTCAGCATCCGCTACCCGGTCGGCGTGGTCACCGGCGTGCTCGGCGCGCCCTACCTCATCTACCTGCTCATCCGCACCAACCGAGCGGGAGGCTCGCTGTGACCGCAGAACACTCGCTCCAGGTCGAGAACCTGACGCTCGGCTACAAGGACCGGGTCGTCATCTCCGAGCTGGACCTGCCGATCCCGCCCGGGAAGATCACCGCGATCGTGGGCGCGAACGCGTGCGGCAAGTCCACGCTGCTGCGCTCGATGTCCCGCCTGCTGGCGCCGCGCACCGGCCACGTGCTGCTGGACGGCCGTCAGGTGCACAGGATGCCGGCCAAGGAACTCGCCCGCACGCTCGGCCTGCTCCCGCAGTCACCGATCGCGCCCGAGGGCATCACGGTCGCGGACCTGGTCGGCCGCGGCCGCAACCCGCACCAGCGCATGCTGTCCCGCTGGTCCGCGCAGGACGATCTCGCGGTGGCGACCGCGCTGGACGCCACGCACACCGGCGACCTGGCGGACCGGGCGGTCGACGAGCTCTCCGGCGGTCAGCGGCAGCGCGTGTGGATCGCGATGGCGCTCGCCCAGCAGACCGACGTGCTGCTGCTGGACGAGCCCACCACGTTCCTGGACGTCAGCCACCAGGTCGAGGTGCTGGACCTGCTCACCGACCTGAACGCGTCCCGCGGCACCACGATCGTCATGGTGCTGCACGACCTGAACCTCGCGGCCCGGTACGCGGACCACCTGATCGCGCTCGCGGACGGCACCGTGCACGCGGCCGGCCCGCCCGGCGACGTGCTCACCGAGGACTGCGTGCGCGCGGTCTTCGGCCTGGACAGCCGCGTCATCGAGGACCCGACGTCCGGCAAGCCGCTGATGCTGCCGCTCGGCCGGCATCACGTCAGCAGCACGTTGACATAGTCGTAGACCCGGACGAACCCGGCACGCTCCAGGTTGGACAGCGACGTGTGGTGCTCGCCGGCGGCCGGCTGGGAGGTCTCCGAGACCACCCAGCGGCAGCCGGCCTCCCGCGCCGCCTCGATCCGCGCCGCGATCAGCGCGGACTGCGCGCCCCGGCCGCGGTGCGACGGCAGCGTGACGCCGCCCTTGAGCACAGCGGCGTCGCGGTCCGCGAAGACCAGCCCGACCGCGACGATCTCGTCACCGTCCCAGGCCGCGAACTGACGGCTCCGCGGGTGCCGGTTCAGCGTGCTGATCATGTCGATCACCTCGGCCGGCGGCCGCAGGTCACCGAACCCGGTCAGCAGCACCTTCAGCGCCCGCTCGTGCGCGTCCGCCTCGACCGGCGCGATCCGCAGGTCCGTGGTGACGGGCTCCGCCGGCCGGGCCGCCGATCGGGTCAGTTTGAGCGTCTGCGGCGCCGGCAGCAGGCCCAGCCGCGCGCACACCTCGGCCCAGTCCGCCGGCAGCACCGGCCGCGGCAGCTTGAACCCGGCGCGCGCGGTCCCCGCCTCCCGGAACATGCCCACGAACGGCGCCAGCAGGTCGGCGTCGACCGGCTCGCTGAAGCCGATCGCGCGGTTGACCATCGGGCTCTCCGACCGCATCGCCATCGCGGCGGCGATGCCCACGGTCAGCGTCCGCAGCTCCGCATCATCCGCCGCGCCCTGCGCCATCGCGCGGAGGAATGCGCTCTCCACCGCCTCGCCGGCCGCGAGCGGCGCGATATCCGTCTCCGTCATTCCCGGAGTCTCGCAGCAGCCCGGAAGGCCGCTTTCTGCGGATTATCGGAAGATCAAATTCTTGATCTTCCCACTCCCGGCGTGGTCCGGCAGCGTTGCTCCCGCGGGCACCGGTCGGCCGCAGGCGGCCTCCCTTCCGGTTCCGCCGTGGTCACCGAACCCCCCAGGCGTGCTCTCGCCCGCTCCGCTCGTCGCTCGGGCCCGCCGGTCAGTGGCTGAAGAACGGCAGGTTCATCACCGCGGCCGGGGCCAGCGCGATCACGACGAAGCGGGCGCAGCGGCCGATCAGGCAGACCGCGGCGAAGAGGCGCACGGACATCGGGCCGCGACCGGCGTAGACCGTGACCAGGAGCAGCGGCGGGAAGCCGAGGAACGCGCTGGCGAACAGGATCGGGACGGCCTGGCGCGGCTGGTCGAGCGTCTGCATGACCACGCGGGTGCGGTCGAGGAGCGCCTGGCCGCGCTTGCGCGGCGCCGCCGGCGTGGCGTCGGCCGGCGTCGTGCCGGTCAGTGTCGCGTCGGTCAGCGTCGCGTGGACCGGCGTGGCGTCGGCCGCTGTCGCGTGAGCCGGTGCCCCGTCGGCCTGCGGTGTGCCGGCCGCGGGTGCGTCGACGGCCTGCGGGGTGACCGGGACCTTGCGGGTGATGATGCGGCGCAGGTACTCCGAGCGGACCGCGCCGCGGACCGTGCCGAAGAGCAGCAGCTTGCCGATGGTCTGGCCGAGGCCGGCCGCGATGCCCAGCGGGATCGCCGGCACGTCCGTGGCCGCGACCACGCCGATCAGGTACGGCTCCACCGGTGTCACCGGGATGATCGCGGAGACCGCGCCGACCAGCAGCGCCGTGAGGACCGCGGCGATCATCGGATGCGGGAGACCAGCCCGGCGACCCGCACCATCGAGGCGATCTTCATGACGGTCACGGCCGCGGCCAGCAGCGCGGGCCAGATCCAGGTCGGCGAGACCAGGACCAGCAGCACCACGGCGGACGTGTTGAGCACCTTGGCCGGGGGCGACCAGTTCCACAGGTAGATGCGGCGGTCGACCTGGGCGAAGTAGTTCGGCGAGACGATCGGCCAGAGCAGGAACGCCAGGCTCAGCATCGTGTCCAGCACCATGAACTGGACGAGGAAGATCGCCAGCGGCACGGCCATGTCGGGCTTGAGCATCAGCAGCGCGGCCAGGCAGAGTGACGTGCAGGCCCGGTCGCTGATGATGTCGAACACCGCGCCGGCCCGCGTCTCCTGCTTCAGCCAGCGGGCCACGATGCCGTCCGCGGTGTCGCCGATCCAGTACGTCGCGTACGCCGCGATCAGCAGCGGCCAGCTCTGCGCCACGATCGCGATCACCGCGAGCACGACCGCGCCGACCGTGCGGACCAGCGTGACCAGGTTGGGGACGGTGGTGAACCGCATCGGCGCCTCCGGACGCTCGGCGAACCGGACGCGCGGCGCGGCCGTTGCGGTGAGGTGCGTCAATGTCTTCCCCGTCCGTGTGTCCGGCCTGGTGGACCGGCAATCACAGTCTGCGTCGTCGTAACGCCAGGGTCCAGTGCGATTCACGGCCCGTCCGGCTGCCCGAGCGTATCCCTCGGGTCATAACGGGAGAATGACACCCACGCAGAACCCGCCGTAAGTCAGAGGGTCCGCTCCGACTTTCGACAGAGGCGGTTTGCTGACTTTCCACCGACGCGCGCGCCGGCCCGCCCCCGCCAGACTTATCGGCATGACCTACCTGATAGCGCTGGGAATCGGTGTCACCGGTGTGGTGCTCCTGCTCGCGTCCGTGGTGCTCCGGCGGCGCGCACGGGCGCTGGATCTGGCCGCGGTGGAGGCCGCGCTCGCCCGCGGCGACCGCATGCGGGCGATCCGGATCTACCGGGAGGGGACCGGGACCGGTCTGCTCGAGGCGCGTGACGCCGTCGAGCGCATCGGCCGTGGTAGTAAGTCTCCATGATCGTGGATACCGACAGCCCGTATGCCGACCTCGACGCCTACGCGGCACTGCCCCGCGTCTCCGGGCTCCGTCTCTCCCCGGACGGCACCCGGATCGTGGTCGGCGTCGCCACCCCGGACCCGAAGAAGAACCGGTACGTCACCGCGCTCTGGGAGGTCGACGCGGCCGGCGAGCGCGCGGCCCGGCGGCTGACCCGCAGCCGGGCCGGCGAGTCCGCGGCCGGCTTCACCCCCGCCGGTGACCTGCTGTTCGTGTCGTCGCGCCCGGAGCCTGACGACGCCGAGGGCGAGGACCCGCAGGCCGCGCTCTGGTCGCAGCCGGCCGGCGGCGGTGACGCGCGGGTGATCGCGCGCCCGACCGGCGGCGTGCGCGGCGTGGTGGTCGCGGACGACGGCGGCATCGTGCTCGGCTCGTCGCTGCTGCCCGGGTCCGAGGGCGTGGAGCCGGACCGCGAGCGCCGCAAGCGCCGTAAGGACGCCGGCGTGACCGCGATCCTGCACGAGGAGTACCCGGTCCGGTTCTGGGATCACGACCTCGGGCCGGCCCGCACCCGGCTGCTGGCGCTGGAGGACGACGGCGACCTGCGCGATCTGACCGGGCACGTCGGCCTGGCGCTGGACGACGACACCAGCTGGGACGTCACGCGTGACGGCCGTACCGTGGTGGCGTCCTGGACCGTCGCCACCGAGCGCGGCGGGCACCGGTCGACCGTGGTCGCGATCGACGTGGAGTCCGGCGAGCGGCGCACGCTGGCCTCGGACCCCGGCCACGAGTACGGCGCACCGCGCATATCTCCGGACGGCACGCGCGTCGCGATCGGCGTGACCCGGCGCAGCACCGCGGACGACCCCGGCGACCACTGGCTGGGCGTGGTGCCGCTGGCCGGCGGCCCGGTCGACGATCTGACGGAGGCGTGGGACCGCCGCCCGCACTCGGCCCGCTGGACGCCGGACGGCGCCACGCTGATCGTCGCCGCGGACGACCTGGGCCGCGGCCCGCTGTGGCGCGTCGACGCCACGACCGGCGAGGTCACCCGCCTGACGCCGGACGACGGCACCTACACGGACGTGGAGATCTCCCCGGACGGCGCCTGGATCTACGCGCTGCGCGCCACCGTGGCCGCCCCGCCCGCGCCGGTCCGGATCGACGCCGCGACCGGCGTGTTCACCGCGCTGCCCGGCCCGGCGCCGGAGCGTCCGGTGCCCGGACGCCTGGAGGAGGTCACCGCGACCGCGGCGGACGGCACCGCGTTGCGCGCCTGGCTGGCGCTGCCCGCGCAGGACGGCCCGGCGCCGCTGGTGCTGTTCATCCACGGCGGCCCGCAGGCCTCGTCGAATGCCTGGTCGTGGCGGTGGAACCCGTGGATCCTGACCGCGGCCGGGTACGCCGTGCTGCTGCCCGACCCTGCGCTCTCCACCGGCTACGGCGCCGGCTTCATCCGCCGCGGCTGGGGCGCGTGGGGCGACGCGCCGTTCACCGACCTGATGACGCTCGCCGACGCGGCCGAGGCCCACCCCGGCATCGACGCGTCCCGCACGGCCGCGATGGGCGGCTCGTTCGGCGGCTACATGGCCAACTGGATCGCCGGTCACACGGACAGGTTCGACGCGATCGTCACGCACGCGTCGCTGTGGTCGCTGGACCAGTTCGCGCCGACCACGGACACGTCCGACTACTGGACGCGCGAGATGACCGCGGAGATGGCGGCAAAGCACTCGCCGCACCTGTCCGCGGACGCGATCACCACGCCGATGCTGGTCATCCACGGCGACAGGGACTACCGCGTACCGATCGGCGAGGGCCTGCGCCTCTGGTGGGACCTGATGTCGCGGTCCACGGCCGAGCACCGCTTCCTCTACTTCCCGGATGAGAACCATTGGATCCTGACACCCAGACACAGCGCCATCTGGTACGAGACGGTGCTCGCCTTCCTCGGCCGGCACCTGCGGGGAGAGGAATGGCGTCGACCGTCCTTGCTCGGCTGAGAGCCGCCGGCGGCGTCCGCGTCGGCTACGAGGCCGCGCTGACGCTGCTGGTGACCGCCGGGGCGCTCCTCCCGGCGGTCATGGCCGGCCTGCACCCGCTCGCGCCCTGGCTGGTCGGGCTCGGCACGCCGGTGCTGGTGCTGCTGCGCGGCCGGTTCCCGCTGCCGGTCTACGTCGCGCTCGGGCTGCTCGGGCTGGCCACCGGCGGGGCGAGCACGGTCACGCTGGTGGCGCTGAGCGCGTCGCTGGCGTACCGGTCGGCGCGGCTCTGGCAGGTCGCGGCCGGGCTCGGTGCGGGCTGGGCCTGCTTCGCGGGTGCGGTCGCGCTCTGGGAGGGCGGGCTGGACCCGACCACGCTGGTCCTGGCGTCCGCACTGTTCGCGCTGCTCGCGGTGATCCCGGCCGGGGTGGCCCGCGCGGTACGGCGACGGCGGGTGCTGCTCGCGGCCATGCACCGGCGCAACGAGCAGCTGCATTCCCAGCAGGGCGAGGTGGCCCGGCAGGCGAGGGCGCGCGAGCGTACCCGCATCGCCCGTGATCTTCATGATTCGCTCGGCCACAAGCTCACGCTGATCTCGCTCTACGCCGGCATGCGCACGGACGAGCACGGTGAGCTGCTGCGCGAGACGTCGTCCGCGGCCATGACCGAGCTGCGGCAGATCCTCGGCCTGCTCGGCCAGGACGACACGCAGGGCGACGCGCCGTCGCTGGACCGGCTGGACGACCTGGCGGAGAACGCGCGGGCCTCCGGCGCCCGGGTGATCCTGCGCCGCGAGGGCACGCCCCGGCCGCTGTCGCCGCTGATCGAGCACGCGGCCTACCGGGTGGCCCAGGAGGGCGTGACGAACGCGCTGCGCCACGCGCACGGCGGTGAGATCATGCTGTCGCTGCGGTACGAACCGGACGCGCTGATCACCGGCGTGACCAACACGGCCGGGCAGCGCGTGATCCGGCACAGCTCCGGCCAGGGCCTGCTCGGGCTCGCGGAACGGGTCCGGGTGGCCGGCGGCATGCTCTACCACGGCCCGACACCGGACGGCGGCTTCCGGCTGGCCGCCACGCTGCCCTACACGGCCGAGCCGGTGGCCGCGCCGGTCCCGGACTTCGCGGAGCTGGTCGAACGCGACCAGCGCCGATCCCGGGTGACCATGGCCGCGACCGCGCTCGGCATCGTCGGCGTCCTGACGCTCTGCTGCGCCGGGCTCTGGCTGGTCGGCGCCGTCGTCACGGTGGACCGCGCCACCTACGACGCGGTCACGGTCGGCACGCCCGAGCAACAGGTCCGCGACCGGTTGCCGGACCCGGAGGCGGCGGAGACCGGTACGGTCGGCGGGCGGGACGTGCCGGGAGCGACCTGTGTCGACTACCGGGCGTCCGTGCTGGAACAGGTCGGGCAGGACACGGAGCTGCTCTACCGGTTCTGCTTCCGGGACGGCATGCTGGTCGACAAACAGGAGTTCGTGGTGACGCGATGACCATCCGAACCGTACTGGCCGACGACGACCGGCTGGTCCGCGGCGCGATCGAGACGATCCTGCGCCCGCACGAGGATCTGGCGCTGGTCGCGCAGGCCGGCGACGGGCGGCAGGCGATCGACCTGACGCTGCTGCACCGGCCGGACGTGGTGCTGCTCGACATCCGCATGCCGGTGCTGGACGGGCTGGCCGCACTGCGCGAGATCCGCCGCGTGCTGCCGGCCGCGCACGTGGTCATGCTGACCACGTTCGGCGAGGACGAGTACGTGGCGCAGGCGCTCAACGCGGGCGCGGCCGGCTTCCTGCTCAAGGAGTCCGCCGCGGACGAGCTGCCGCACGCGATCCGGGCGGCCGCGGCCGGTGAGGCGTTCCTGTCGCCGAAGGTGACCCGGCAGGTGCTCGACCGGCTGCCCGCGCCGTCCGCGGTCCCGGCCGAGGACCGGGCGAAGGTGGATTCACTGAGCGCCCGTGAGCGCGAGGTGCTGGTGCTGCTGGCCCAGGGCCTGTCGAACGCGGAGATCAGCGCGCAGCTGTTCGTCACCGAGGGCACGATCAAGACGCACCTCTACCGCGTCTTCACCAAGATCGGCTGCGAGAACCGCGTGCAGGCCGCGATGCTCGCGCAACGCACCGGGCTGCTGGATTGAGCCTCTTTCGACGTGGTCCCTGGTGCCCCTCCCGTTGACCTGTCCCGGGGCGCCGACCCGCTCGCCAGGTGGAGAATCGCTCATTGAGTTGCTGACTTTCGGCTGACGATTCCGTACCCGCGGAATTGCTCCAATGAACGGTATGGAAAACATTCTCCTGGAGGACCGGAACCTGCTCGGCGTGTTCGCCGTCGCGATGTTCCGGGGCGAGGGCGACGACCCTATCGACACCGGTGAGCTGCTGCTCGGGCTCGCCACGGCCGGTGCCGCGAGAGAGATCCTGGAGACCGCGGAACTCACCCGCACCGTCGTCTCCGCCCTGCACCACCGGTGCCGCACGGAATGGTCCGGCGACGACCGCGGCGGCCCGGTCGAGGCGATCATCGCGGAGAAGGGCGCGCCGGTCGCGTTCACGGTCGCGGCCGCGGACGCGCTCCGGCACGCGACCGGCCCGCGCGACGTGCTGCGCGCGCTGCTGGACGACCCGGAGAGCCGCGCCATGGAGATGCTGCGCCGGGGGAGGGCGCCGGTCGAGGCGCTGCGCGACAGCCTGGACCACGACCGGCCGCTGCGGATCGCCGACCCGGTGCCGCGCGAGCTGCACCGCATCCGCGACATGCTGATCGGGCGCACCCGTTACCCGCGCGTCCGGTTCTGGCACAACCCGCTGCTGGCGATCCTGGCCCCGGCCCGGACGAACCTGGCCCCGCACCCGCTGACCTGGCTCGGACTGGAGGCGCGGGAGCAGGCCCGGGAGCGTGGCCGCCGCAAGCCCGGCACGGACGACGCGCTGCTGGCCGTGACCGCGATGTACGAGGTGGCCCGCCACTATCCGCACCTGTGGGGGGACGCGGGCGAGGCCTACAACGGCGCGATCGCGCTGGCCGGCAGCGGTGTCACCTATGCGGCGCTGCGGGACGCGGCCGCGCGCACCGAGCTGGGCGACGATCCCGCGCCGATGCGGAAGATCGTCTCGGAGCACCCGGGCGACACGGCCACGCTGCTGCGCCTGATCCTGGCCGACGGCACCCGCGCCCACCGCCTGCATGCCGCCGTCACGCGCCCCGATGCGGCACTCCCCTGATGTGCGACGCCCTGCGTGCTAACGGGTGCAGCGTGCGTCCGCGGCCGGCAACCGCAGGTCGATCAGGTACGCCGCCACCGCCGCATCCACGCACGCGTTCTTCCCCGTGGCCACGATCGTGTGCCCGTACCCGTCCACCGTCAGCAGCCCGCCGCCCAGCGTCTTCGCCAGGCTGATGCCGCCCGAGTGCGGTGTGGTCGTGTCCCCGGTGATCGACACGGTCAGCGTCGGGGCCACACCCTCGACCTTCGCCGGGTACGGGAAAGCCGGGTCCGGGGCGACCGGCCACGCCTCGCACGAGTCCCGCGCGCCTTCCGCGCCCGTGCCCGGGTCCATGAACGGCGCCGCCGCCCAGATCCGCTCGCGCAGCGCCACCGCCTGCGCCGGCGTCAGCCGCTCGTTGTCGATGCAGTTGATCCCGATCGTCGCGTCGATGAAGTTGCCCTCGGCGCCGCTTCCCAGCAGGTCCACCACCCCGAAGTACGGCGCCGGATCGCCGTCGCGCAGCCCGCTGATGATCGAGACCGTCGCCGGCCAGGCCGCGGAGTCGTAGAGCAGCGCGATCACGAGGCCCACCACGTCGTTGAACCCGGCCTTCCGCCCGTCCGCGCCGGTCAGCGGCCGGTCCACCAGCGGCCGCACCGTTTCCTGGAAGACCCGGGTCGGATCCGCTCCCAGCGGGCAGTCCGGCTTCGTCGCGCAGTCGGCCGCGAGCGCGTCGAACGCGGTCTGGAACGCGGCGAACGTGCCGAGCCGCCGCTCCGCGAATCCGAGCTGCGGGTCGACCGCGCCGTCCAGCACCAGCGCCCGCACGTGCGCCGGGAACTGCTCCGCGTAGAGCGCGCCGATCCGCGTGCCGTAGCTCTGCCCGAGGAAGCTGAGCTTCTCCTGCCCGAGCACGGCCCGCAGCACGTCCATGTCCCGCGCGGTGTCCCGCGAGCCGACCGCGCCCAGCACCTGCGCGCCGCCGGACAGTGTGGCGCACCCCTCCGCGATCGCCCGGGTGTTCGCCTCCGTGTACCGGCCCGCCGTGGTGATGAACTCCGCGGCCGTGTCCGTCTGCGCGTCGGTGAAGCAGTCCAGCGCGGGCCGGGACGCGCCCACGCCGCGCGGGTCGAACCCGACCAGGTCGAACCGTTCCGTGATCGGGCTGCCCGCCAGGTTCGCGGCCGTCTGCACCGCGAAGTTCATGCCGGTGCCGCCGGGCCCGCCGGAGTTCAGCAGCAGCGGGCCCAGCGACGCGCCGCGCGCGGGCACCCGCAGCATCGCGATCTCGCCGGTCGGGCCGTCCGGCGCGTCGTAGTCGAGCGGCACCAGCATCCGCGCGCACTCCTGCCCCGCGAACAGCTTCTCGTCGGCCGCCGTGGTCGCGTACCCGTCGCAGGACCCGAACGTCAGCGTCTGCCCGGTGAACCGCTCCAGGCTGTCGGATTCCGCGGGCTGCGGCGCGCAGGCTCCGAGCGCGAGCGTCAGCGCGATGGTCATGAGTCTTCTCATTCCTCGATCCCACCTGCTGCGGCCGTTGACCGGCAGGGCCGCCACGTCACCCCGGAACGTGACGTGGTGTCACTACTCGCCTTTCGGCGGCACGGAGGCCGCAGTCGATCGCTCAGCCGCTATTTCATGAAATTTCGGGACACGGAGTGCCCGGCGGTCGCGCGGGGCCCGGTGGAACTCGGTAACGCCTCAGACCGTGCGCACCACCGGACGCCCGTCCGCGCCGATCGTCACGTCCGCGTCGACGCGGTAGACGCGCCGGATCAGCGCCGGCGTCAGCACCTCGGCCGGCGTGCCGCACGCGACCAGCCGGCCCTCGTGCAGCAGCGCGATCCGGTCGCAGAACGCGGCCGCCAGGTCCAGGTCGTGCAGCGCCGCCACCACGGTCAGCCCGCCGCCGCGCAACCGCCGGAACAGGTCCAGCCGGTGCCGGAGGTCCAGGTGGTTGGTCGGCTCGTCGAGCAGCAGCACGTCCGGCTCCTGCAGCAGCGCCCGCGCGATGTCCGCCCGCTGCCGCTCCCCGCCGGACAGCCCTGCCCACCGCCGCGCCCCGATCCCCGGCAGCCCGGCTTCCACCAGCGCTTCCTCCGCCAACCGCCGATCCGCCACGGTGGCGGGCGCGAACGCGGACCGATGCGGGATGCGCGCCAGCAGCAACACATCAAGAACAGACATGTCCACATCGGCGGGTACGTGCTGGGTGACGATCGCGATCTGCCGGGCCAGCGCGCGGCGCGGCAGCGTGGCCCGGTCCACGCCGTGCAGCAGCACGCTGCCGTGCTCCGGGCGGCGCAGTCCGGCCAGCACCCGCAGCAGCGTGGACTTGCCGGAGCCGTTCGGGCCGAGCAGCCCGGTCAGCTCACCCCCGGGCGCGTCCAGCGTGACGTCGTCGAGCAGCACCTTTCCCCGTACCCTCGCGATGATTCTGTGGGCTTTGATGGTCATCCTGCGGTTCCCCTGCGACGCAGCAGCACCGCGAAGGCCGGCACCCCGATCAGCGCGGTGACCACGCCGACCGGCACCTCCTGCGGCGCGAAGACGGTCCGGGCCGCGGTGTCGGCCCAGATCAGGAAGATCGCGCCGGTCAGCGCGCACACCGGCAGCAGCACGCGGTGCCGCGCACCGGCCAGCGCGCGGGCCGCGTGCGGCACGGTCAGGCCGACGAACCCGATCGCGCCGGACGCGGCCACCAGCGCGGCGGCCAGCACGGCCGTGACCGTGAACAGCAGTGCCCGCACCCGGGCCGGCGAGAAGCCCAGCGACTGCGCCACGTCCGTGCCGAACGTGAACGCGTCCAGCGCCGGCGCGGCCGCCCAGCAGCAGAGCAGCGCGATCGCACCGACCGCCGCGCACGTGGCCGCGGACGCCCAGCTCGCCGCCGTCAACGAGCCCAGCAGCCAGAACGTGATGCTGCGCGTGTTCTGCGCGGTCGCGTCCGACACCACGATCAGGCTGGTCACGGCCGAGAACAGCTGACCCGCGGCCACGCCGGCCAGCAGGATCCGGGCCGGCTCGGTCCAGCGGCGACCGGCCAGCGCCAGCGCCACGGCGAACGCGGCGGCGCTGCCCAGGAACGCGCCCGCGGACAGCGCCGCCGCGCCGCCGGCGAAGCCGAGGACCAGCACCGCGACCGCGCCGGTGGACGCGCCCGCGGAGATGCCGAGCAGGTACGGGTCCGCGAGCGCGTTGCGGGTCAGCGCCTGCAGGACCGCGCCGCAGACCGCCAGCCCGGCGCCGACCAGTCCGGCCAGCAGCACACGCGGCAGCCGCAGGTGCCAGACGATGCTGTCGGCCAGCGGGTCCAGCGGCGTGACCGGCAGGCCGGCGTGCCAGGCGAGCGCGCGCAGCACCTGCGTCACGGACAGGTCCGCGGCGCCGACCGCGACCGCGCCGGCCGTGCTGAGCAGCAGCACGACCGGCAGTCCGATGAGGACGATCGCGCGTCTCATCGGCGGGCGAACACCACGTAGTCGTCGAGGTACTGCCACACCGTGCCCGTCTCGGTGAAGCCCGCGGCCTCCAGCGCGGCCAGGTGGAACGCGAGCGGCGCATCCGGCTGCGGCGGCCGGTCGGCGAACCTCGTCGCGCGCGTCTCGCGCTCCTCGGCCGTGGGGGCGGCATGCTCGTACCACTGCTGGTAGTTCAAGGCCCCCGCGGCGAACGCCGCCGCCTGGGTCTGCGCGTCGTGCCGCGCGGAGATCTCCCGCAGCGACGGATTGGCGGCACCGAAGCGCAGGTGGTCGGCGTTGAGCAGCACACCGCCCGGCTTCAGCAGGCCCGCGGCCGCGGTGTAGACGGCGGACAGCTCGGTGGGGGAGAACCAGTGCAGCGCCGTGGAGCTGAGCACGGCGTCGACCGGCGGGATGCCGTCCGTCCAGTCCGGCGCGGTCAGGTCCGCGTCGATGATGGTCACTCTCCCGGCCGGCAGTGCCCCCGCCGCCACCCGCAGCAGGATCGGGTCGTAGTCGACCGCGACCACGCGCGCGTCCGGGAACGCGGCCAGCACCCGGTCGGAGATCGCGCCCGGCCCGCAGGCCAGGTCCAGCACCGTTTCCGGCGGGTTCTCGCGCAGCACCTCCAGCATCACCTCGAAGCGCTGCTCGCGGTAGGCGATGTACGCCTCCTGCTGACGGTCCCAGGCCTCCAGCAGCTCCCTCATTTCTGCAGCTCCTTGAGCCCGGCCGCGACCTGCTCGGCGGCGGTGACCGACCGGATCGACGGGTCCATCGACGACCCGGCGACCGTGATGAACCGGTTGTCGCGCACCGCGTCCAGCTCCCGGGTGACCGGGTTCGCCCGCAGGAAGTCCATCTTGGACTGTGCGCTGTCGCCGTCGCCGCCGCGCGTGAGGTCGGCCAGCACGATCACGTCCGGGTTGCGCTGCGCGATCTCCTCCCAGCTGCCGGCCGGCCAGGTCTGCGCCGCGTCGCCGTAGGCGTTGCCCACGCCGAGGTGCGCGCCGATCGCGGCCGGCACGCCGTTCTGACCCGCGACATAGGGCGTGGAGGTGCCGGAGTAGTACCAGAGCAGGTCGGTGTCCTTCTTTCCCGTGTTC
Source organism: Catenuloplanes japonicus (assembly GCF_000717135.1). Taxonomy (GTDB): domain Bacteria; phylum Actinomycetota; class Actinomycetes; order Mycobacteriales; family Micromonosporaceae; genus Catenuloplanes; species Catenuloplanes japonicus. The sequence goes on along the minus strand of NZ_JNXY01000017.1, from coordinate 222,644 downwards.
TCCGTGGCCGCCAGCCGCTGCTGCTGGTCCGCGACCACCTGCGCGCCCCGGTCCGCCACGCCGAAGATCCCGGCGATCTCGGTGACCTCCGCGAGGATCCCGTCGAAGGTCACCGCGGACTCGCCGGTCGCCGGGTCCTCGCAGGCGAACCGCGACAGGTAGGCCGGGACGCCCAGCTGCCGCAGGTCCGCGCGCGGTCCCGCCGCGTCCGGGGCGTAGGCGGACGTGAACGTCGAATAGACGAAGTCCGGCTTCGCCGCCAGCACGGACTCGCGGTTCGGGTAGAGCTTCGCGAGCACCGGGACCGCGTCGTAGCCGGTCTTGAGCGCGGGCAGGACCGGGTCGGTCTGGTAGCTGGTGCCCGCCATCCGGTCCGCGAGCCCGAGCGTCAGCAGGATCTCGGTGGCGTTCTGCTCCATGGCGAGCGCGCGCTGCGGCGGGGCGGCGACGGTGAGCGGAAGGCCGCAGCTGGTTGTCGCGGTGCTGGTGCCGGCGTTGCTCGCGCTGCTTGCGCCGCCCGCGCATCCCGCGGTGACGCCGAGTGTCACCAGCAGGGTGGATATGACAACGGTTTTCATGACGGGGAAGCTAGCACGGCCTCAAAGTTGACCCAGTCGGCGCCCCTGACGTCAGTGAGCAATCGTCGGAAAACGGCGTGACCAGCGGCGCTCCGTCAACTCCGCCACGATGAACGCCGCCAGATCGGCCCGGGTGATCTGCCACCCGCCGGCCGGCGTGCCGCCGTCCCCGACGCGATAGGCGCCGGTCGCCGGGGTGTCGAGCAGGCGCCCCGGCCGGACGAACGTCCAGTCCGGCGCGCTCTCCCCGACGATCCGCTCCATCTCGGCCATGTCCGCGTACTGCTCCCGCACGATCGGCCGCACCAGCCACCGGTAGGCCGCCGAGAAGTGCGGATCATCCGCCCGCACGCCACTGGAGGTGATCCCGATGACGCGTCCCCGCGGTGCCGCTGCGACGATCGCCCGTGCCGCCCCCGAGTAGAGCCCGTGCGCCTTCCGCCCCGCCGGCCCGATCGCGCTGATCACCACGTCCTGTCCCGCGAGCGCCTCGTTCAGCCCGCCTTCCTCCGACGCGTCCGCGCGCACTTCCCTGACCCCGTCGAATCCACCGGGGGTACGCACCGCGGCGGTCACGCGATGGCCGGCGCGGCCCGCCTCGGCGACGATGAGCCGCCCGGTGCGCCCGGCGGCGCCGATGACGACGACGTTCATGGTGGCTCCCTCTGCCCGCACTGACGAACGCTGTTCGTTACGAACAATGCTCGTTACGAACGCCGTTCGTCAAGTAGCCTGGCCCGGTGAGGACCGACACGCCACGCACCCGCCCCGCCAAGCCGCCGCTCAGCCGCGCCGCCATCGTCGCCACCACGCTCGCGCTGGTCGACGAGCTCGGCTTCGCCGCCGTGAGCATGCGACGGGTCGCCCAGGCCCTCGACACCGGTCCCGCGTCGCTCTACGTCTACATCGCCGACCGCACCGAACTGATGGCCGCCGCCTACGACCTGGCGCTGGCCGACGTCGAGATCCCCACCACCGGCCCCTGGCGCCCCCGCCTCGAACTGCTGGTCACCCGCGCCATCGAGTCCCTGGGCCGCCACGACGACCTGGCCTCGGTCACCTTCGCCGACGTCCCCACCGGCCCCCACGCGCTCCGCCTCACCGAGGCCATCCTCACGCTGCTCCGCACCGCCGCCCTGGACGACGCCGCCTGCGCCTGGGCCGCCGACCTCCTCGACGCCCACATCACCTCCTCCGCCCTGGAACTGGCCGCCCGCCACCGCGACCAGCGCACCGCCGCCACGCCTCCGCCCACCACGGCACCCGACCACCACGCGCCCTCACCGACCGGGCCGGCCGATCCCCGCGCCGCGTCACCGACCGCGCTGGCCGAGGCGACCGGCGCCCGCCTGCGCGCTGTCTACGACGCGCTCCCGCCGGACACGTTCCCCTCCATCCACGCGCTCCGCGCCCACCTCGTCGGCGGCGACCGCGCCGCCTGGAAACTCCGCGTGCTGATCGACGGCTTGCTGGCCCAAAGCCGCCCCCACGACTGACCTTTCGGCGTGGAGGCCCGGAGCTGCCGGGATCGACGGGCACTCCGAAGCGCCGCGACGCGCGTCGAGCCGTCGCGCCCCCGTCCCGAACGGTGCGTCCCGCTCCGCACGGCCGGGAGGCCGGGAAGCTCCTCCCGTACCCGCGGAAATGCTCTTAAAGGTCTTTGTGCTGGAAAGCCGCGACAGCCATCGAAAGCATGATCACCACCCACACCCCGGACCACACCAGATAGACCCCGCTCAGCGGCGTCGCGCTGAGAAACGGATGGCCCTTGAAAGCCTCGCTGAACCCGGCGATCAACGTCGGATCCTGGAACGCATGCATCGCCCCGCGCCACAGCCCGTCCGTCGGGAGCAGCGCATGCGCCACCGTCCCGATGCGGCGGATGCTGTCGTTCCCGAGCGCGCCGCCGAAACCGCCGATCACGCCCGCGATCCACGTCGCGCCGAACAGGCCGACCGCGACGATCCCCGACGCCATCGGCGACACCGCGGTCGACAGCAGCAACCCGAGCGTGAGCAGCGCGATCGCCTGAGCCGCCAGCAGTGCGAGCCCGGTCAGCGGCGCCGGCGGCCAGTACCCGGTCGTCACCCACGTGATCATCAACTGCGCGGATCCGGCGACCGCCACGAAACCACTGCCGAACACCACCAGCCCCAGCCACTTGCCGAGCAGCACGGACCTGCGACGGACCGGCCGCGCGAGCACGGCGAGCGCGATCCCGGACTCGGTCTCACCGGCCAGCGTCGGCCCGGCCAGGAACGCGGTGCCGAGCGCGGCGATCAGGCTCAGCCCGAACATCACCAGGTTCAGCACCAGCGCGGCCACCAGACGGGACTCGCCGCTGGTCAGGCCGCCGAACTCGGCGTCGATGCGCGAGAAACCCCACGCGCTGAGCGCCAGCAGCAGCACGGTCAGCACGGCCAGCGAGCGCAGCACCCGCCGCCGTGCCGCCTCCCGCAGCGTCAGCGCGGCGACGGTGAACACGGTGGTCATCGGGCCTCCCGCAGGATGGTGAGCAGGCGGTCCTCCAGGCTGACCCGGCCGGGCTCCACCGCGGACACGCGCACACCCAGAGAAACAAGATCAGAAACCAGGGTGGGTACGTCGTCCGGTAGCGCGATCGTCCACCACTCCCCGTCGCGGGCCGCCTCGGCGCCGAGGCGGGCGGCCGCTTCCGGGCCCACGCCGTCCAGATGGAGGCGCAGCTGCCGGCCGCCGAGCAGCTCGGCCAGCGTGCCGGACGCGGCGACCTTGCCCCTGTCCAGGATGACCACGCGGTCGCAGACGCGTTCGACCTCGCCGATCAGGTGCGAGTTGAGCAGCACGGCGACGTTGCGCTGTCTGAGCGCGAGCAGCAGGTCGCGTACGTCGGCGCGGCCGATCGGGTCGAGCGCGCTGGTCGGCTCGTCCAGGACGACCAGCTCGGGCCGGGCGGCCAGCGCGACGGCCAGGCCGAGGCGCTGCTGCATCCCCTTGGAGAAGCCGCCGACCCGGTCCCCGGCGCGGTCCGCGAGACCGACCGCCTCCAGGACGTCCCGGTCCGCGGGGACGCCGGCGAGCCGGGCGTGCAGCGTCAGCACCTCCTGCGCGGTCAGCCACGGCTGGTAGCGGAACAGTTCGGGCAGGTAGCCGACCCGCGCCCGTGCGCGAGGGTCGACGGCGGGGCGGCCGAGGAGCATGGTCTCGCCGGCGTCCGGGCGTACCAGGCCGAGCAGCATCTTGATCACGGTGGTCTTGCCGGCGCCGTTCGGACCGAGCAGCCCGACGACCTCGCCACGGCGGACGATGAACGAGACACCGTCGACGGCGATCCGGCGGCGGTAGCGCTTCTTCAGGTTGCCGGCCCAGACGGCGGGGCTCTGCGCGGTGGTTTCCCCGGCCGTCTGCTGCGGGCCGGCCGCGGGGCCGGCGGTCATCGGAGCTGCCGGGCCACGGTCAGGACCTCGTCTGCGGTGAGCGAGCCGGCGACGACCGTGACCAGGCCGTCGCGGACCCAGACCACGGCCGCGAGCACGCCGTCCCGCGACGTGAGGAGCGTGGCCGATGCGCCGTTCACGTCCGCGGGCGTGCTGGTCAGCCGCCCACCGCCAATGGGTGACGGGAGCGTGGTGCCGTCGCCGGCGAACTGCCGCAGCATCCCCTCGGGCACCCCCGCCCGGGACACCAGGTAGTCCCGCGCGACCACGAAGTCCGCACCGGACTCCGCGTGTGCCGCGGGCGCGACGGCCCGCCCGACGAACAGCGCCGGCACACCCCGGTCCTCCGCCCACACCGCCGCGACGCCGGGCCCGGCCGTGAGCCGGAACCGGCTGCCGTCCAGGGCCGCGTCGTCCGGCGCGTCGAGCGTGAACAGCAGCGTGGCCCGGTCGCCGGCGTGGAAGATCGGCTCGCCGGTCACGCCGCGCGGCAGCGCGTCCACCACCGGGAGCGCCAGGCCGTTCACCTCGCCGCCGGCCACCTCGCGGACGTGCGGCTCCTCGACGACCTGCACCTCGCCGTACGCGGAGAGGTCCGGCAGCGCGAACAGATCCTCCCGGCTGACCGCGACCGGTACCATCTCCTCCGCGCCGAAGACGGGCAGCCGATCGGTGGCGACGGCGACAACGGCCGCGGCCAGCAGCGCGGCGGCGACGGCATACGTGCTCCTGAAAGTCCTCACGCTGCTGTTATAGGCGTGACGGTGGCCTTTCGGACCCGGCATGCGCGGGATCAGCGCGGGACCTTCACAGATCCATCACGTGGTGCCGGTCAGCGGCAGGCGACCAGGCCCGCGATCAGCGCGTCCAGTTCGGCCGTGCGAGGGGAGTGACCCAGGGAGGCGTAGATGTCGCGGGACTCGGTCCAGGCGGTGATGGCGGCCTCGGGGTCGACCGGGGCCTGAGCGTCGCCGAGCGTGCGGAGGGCGTCGGCGAGGAAGGCGCCCCAGCCGCGCTGCCGCCACAGGCGGATGGAGGCGGAGAGGTGGTCGATCGCGCGGCGGTGGTTGCCGTCGGCCAGTTCGACGGCGCCGAGCACGCCGAGCGCGTCCGCGGTGTGGTGGGGGAGGTTGTACTCGCGGGCTATGGTCAGCGCCTCGGTGGCGTATCCGCGGGACGCCGGCGCGGGCAGATGGGCGCGGGCCAGCGTGAGCATGGTGAGCACCTCGGCATACCGGTCCTGGTAGCGGCGCAGCACACGCAGCGACTCGTCGAGCGCGACGATCGCGGTGCCGACCCGGCCGGCGCGGGTGTGCAGCACGCCGATGAACTGCAGGACGGTGGCGACGTACCGCTGGTTGCCGAGCTCACGGGCCACGCGCAGCGCGGTGGTCAGATGCTTCTCCGCGACCTCCAGCTGCAGCGACTCGCCGTACGCGACCGCGCTCGCCACGTGCGCACGGGCCTGCCCGCCGAGGTGATCATGCTCCTCGGCCAGCCGGATCGCCTCGGCCGCGTGCGCGATGGCCGGCGGATAGTCTCCCTTGGCCGCGAGCGCCCAGGCGACCATCACGGCCGCGTCGGACCTGCCCGGACCGTGCCCGACCTGCGCGAACAGCTCCGCGGTCCCCTCCGCGTCGCTGAGCAGGCGGTCCATCGCAGCGCCGGGGTGGTCGACCTCGTGCCAGGCCGCGAGCTCGGAGATGCCGCGCAGCATGACGGCCTCACCGAGCCGGTGCCCGGCCGCGCGGCAGGCCGCCAGCACGTAGTCGCTGGTGGACCGCCAGTCGATGTAGACGCCACGGATGTCGAAGTACTTCTCCATGCACCCGGCCAGGTCGAACGCGGCCTCGATCTCCCCGGCGTCGCACGCGTGCCGGACCACGGCCAGCAGCGACGTACGCTCGGCCGCGAACCAGTCGATCGGATCCGCGTCGTCCAGGCCCTCGACCGGGACCAGCGGGAACTCGCCGTGGATCGCGGCGTAGCAGGGGCCGGGGATGAGCGTGGCCATCCGGCGCGCGAGCCAGAGGTAGGCTCCGAAGCCGGCGCGCAGCACCTCCGTACCCTCGTGCGGCTCTTCGTCCTCCGCACGCTCGCGCAGGTAGAGCCGGACCAGGTCGTGGAAGTGGTAGCGGCCGGCCCCGGTCTTGTCCGTGCCGGCGTCGAGCAGCAGGTGCGCGTCGACGAGCCGTTCGAGCAGATCCTCGGCCACGGTCACGGGCACGGCGAGCACGGCGGCGGCCAGCCAGGACGGGAAGTCCGGCAGCGTGAACAGGCTGAGCCGCCGCGCGAGGCGCCGGCCGTCCTCGCCGATCGCCCGATAACTGGACGCGATCGACGTGCGCACCGCGAGATCGCCGGCGACCAGGTGGTCCAGGCGGCGCTGCTCGTCGCGCAGCGCGGTCGCGAGCCGGGCCATCGGCCACGCCGGGCGGGACCGCAGGCGCGCGCCCGCGATCCGGACCGCCAGCGGCAGCCGCCCGCACAACCGCAGAATGGTGGCGCTCTCGGCCGGCTCCCGGGCCAGCCGCTGCGGCGCGGCGACGCTGCCGAGCAGCGCGGCCGCGTCCTCGTCGGTGAACACGCCGAGCTGCACGCGGCGCGCACCCTCCAGGCCGTCGAGCCCGGCGCGGCTGGTGACCAGCACGGTGCAGGAGCCGTCGCCGGGCAGCAGCGGGCGGATCTGCGCCTCGTCCGCGGCGTCGTCCAGCAGCACCAGCACGCGCCGGCCGGCCATCCTCGACCGGTACGCGTCCGCGCGCTCGGTCAGGTCGATCGGGATCGCGCGCTCGTCCACGCCCAGCGCGCGCAGGAACCGGGCCAGCACGTCACCCGGCTCGACCGGCTGCGGCTCGGTGCCGCGCAGCGTCGCGTACAGCTGCCCGCCCGGATAGTCGGCGAGCGCGCGATGTGCCGCGTGCACCGCGAGCGTGCTCTTGCCGACGCCGCCCATGCCGGTGATCGTCACGACCGGCAGCGGCCGCCCGACCGGCGTGAGCGCGGCCTCCAGCCGGGCCACCTCGGCGGACCGGCCGGTGAAGTCCACGATGTCCGGCGGCAGCAGCGCAGGCCCGACCGGATCCGGCACCGACTCGTCCTCGCGGAGGATCATCCGCTCCGTCTCCAGGAACGCCGCGCCCGGCTCGAGACCGTGCTCGTCCGCGAGGAACCGGCGCGACTCCCGGCCGGCCGCGAGCGCATCGGCCCGGCGCCCGCACCGGTGCAGCGCCAGCATCAGCGCGATCCACAGCCGCTCCCGGGTCGGCGCGTCACGCGCGGCCCGGGTCAGGTCCGGCACGATCTCCCGGTGCCGGCCCAGCTCCAGCTCCGCCTCGTAGAGATCCTCGCAGGCCGCGAGCCGCTCCTCGCCGAGCTGCAGGCGGGCGGTATCCACATAGGCCCCCGCCGCGTCCGCCAGCGCCGGACCGTGCCACAGCGCCAGCGCCTCGCGCAGCATCGGCACACGCTCGGCCGCGGGCGCACCACGCGACCGCGCGGTCAGCGTGGTGAACCGCAGATAGTCGAGCTCGTCCGGCCCCGCGGCCAGCACGTATCCGCCGGCGCGCGTGGTCAGCTGCAGCGCGCCGACACCGGCCCGCCGGATCGCGGAGATGTCCGCCTGCAACTGGGACCGGGCCGTAGCCGGCGCCGCGCCACCCCACATCGCCTCCGTCAGCGCCGTCACGGTCACCACGCGACCCGCGTTGAGCAGCAGATATCCGAGCACGGCCCGGTGCCGCGGGCGCGGCAGCGCGGCCTGCGCGTCGCCGAGCCACAGCTCTACGCCGCCCAGGATCCGGAAACGCGGACGTGAGGCTGGCATCGAGGCCAGACTATCGCCGATTCCGCTCTACCGGCCGTTTCCGGACACGCCGACACGCCGCCCGGGTCCCCCTCACCCCGGGCGGCGCTCGTCTCCGCGCAACCGATGCGGATACGCCCCGTGTCGCACCGATTCGGTTGTCCCCCGATCGTCGGTCACGGCGCTTATACGAACGCTATATTTGCGGCTCCGCATGACCACTGCGCCCGCGCGCGACCTGCGGAATCACACGTGCGGCAGCAATAGAGTTCAAGATCTGACTGCATCTCCCGCTTCCGGCGTGGTGGCGGTCCGTTTGCTCCCGCGGGCGCTTGAGTTTTCCTGGGGGCGACCCCAGACCCCGAGCCCGCTGGCGCGATGGCCTGATCCGTGGATCGCCGGCGGTAGGCGCGCCGGTGGGGAGGCGGCAGACCCAGATCAAGATCTGGGGCATTTTCCCGCTTCCGGGGTGGTCCGGCAGCGTTGCTCCCGCGGGCAAACCTCGCTGCGCGGCAAGACTCCGCTGGCGCTCCGCTTGCCGCTTCGCGTCGGAGCCGGGTTCGTCGTGGTCGGGAAGAGCTACGCGAGTTCCGGCGTGGTCGCGGTGAGCGAGGCGTGGTCCGGTGCCGTCTCCGTCGCGGGTGTGGGCGCGACGGGATCGCGGGTCCAGTGCCGTCTTGTCGCGGGGGCGGGCGCTGGCGCGCCCGATATTTCGTGTTATTGGTTGCGACGGGTGGGCTGGTTGCGTTTTTGCCTCCGGCGGGAGCCTCCGACGCCGGGGCGGTGTAATGGCAACGTCAACTGCGATGCCCCACACCCGTGGGTGGCTGGGTTTCGTGCGGCCTGGCGGTCACCTGTGTGGGTGCTTGCGCATAAAGACAGAAACCCGCCGGCGGGCGGGTGTCGGGGCTGTTCAAGATCTTTGCGTCTTTGGTGGCCCTTTCGGCCCCCGGGAGAGGGTCGCCATAGACGCAAGGATCTTGGGTCCCGGGCATTGGAATGATGATCTCGGAATGCGGAAAGGGCGGGCGGGGCTGCCGTCGTGCCAGGGCTGCAGCCGGGGCTGCGGTGCGGGGCATCCAGACTGTGAGATGGCCCTGGCGGAAGCGTGCGAGCTGCAGTCGGGGCTGCGGTGCGGGGCTGTGCGCCCGAAATATCGGCGTTTTTCTGGTGGGGCTGTGTGTGATCTACCGATGGGGGCCGCAAGGGCGGCCGTCGAATGTACGGGAGAGGCGTTTTGAGGGGCGAATAACGACTCTCCCGTACATTCGACGGTTGATCTTTCATTTCCCCTGATCGATCGGCTGCGGTGGCGCTGATAAATGCTGAAATTTCGGGCGAGGACTGCGGAGGTGTGGCGCGGGGAGGGCGGGGAGCACCGAAATATCGGGAAATAGTGACCGACGGGTGGGCTGAGGGCGGATGCCGTCGAAGCGGGGTGGGCTCTGGGGTGGCCGGGCGGGGTTTTCGGGACCAGCGGCGGGACCGGCAGGGAGGAGCGCCAGCGACGACCGGTGCCCGCGGGAGCGTGCGGACCGCAACCACCCGCGACGTGGGAAGAAAGGTTTTGGGGGTTGATCTAGCGGTTGAGGTTGTAGCGGCGGTGGATGATTTTTTCCATCAGGGTGGCGGGGGTGAGCCAGCGGACGGTGAAGAGGAAGGGGGCCCGGCTGCCGATCGCGTATCGGGGGTGCGGGCGGTCGGACTCGATGGCCTTGAGGATGGTGGTGGCGACGCGGGACGGTGGGGTGCCGGCGCGTTCGTCGCGGTTGAGGGCGGCGAGCATGGTGTCGAAGTCGCGGCGGTGCGGGGAGTCCGGGGCGATGTGGATGGTGCGGCGTTCGGTGATGCCGGTGGCGATCGAGCCCGGGTCGACCGTGGTCAGCCACACGCCGAACGGGGAGAACTCGTGCCGGGCCGCGTTGCTGAATGCCGTGATCGCGGCCTTCGAGGCGGTGTAGGCGGACCGGTAGGCTACCGGGAACGACGTCTGCATCGACCCGACCATGACGATCCGGCCGTATCCGCGTTCCCGCATTCCGGGCAGCGCCAGCTGCGCGAGCCGCACGGGGCCGAACACGTTGGTCTCGAACAGGCGCCGCAGCCAGTCGCCCGGCACCTCCTCGAACGGTGCGGACTGGCTCTCGCCCGCGTTGTTGACCAGCACGTCCACGGTGGCGAGCGTGCCGGCCAGCGTCTCGACCGAGTCCGGATCCGCCAGGTCCAGCGGCAGCGTCTCCACGCCGGGGATCTCGGCGCCGCCGGGCTTGCGGCTGGTACCGAACACGCGGTATCCGCGGGTGGCCAGCAGTTCCGCCGTAGCTCTTCCAATGCCTGAGGATGTTCCGGTGACCAGCACAGTGCGGCTCATCGCAGCACCATAAGCCCTCAGTCGGTGAATGCGCTCTCGTACCGCAGCATCGTGTCCACGAACGTCCGCCGCTCGTCCGGCGAGAGTGGATCGAGCGCCACCCGCCAGGCCTGGCCGCCGCGCGCGAGCCACGCGGTGATCGCGGCGCGGTGGGTGTCGCTGATGTCGACGATCCGGCGGCGGCGGTCGGTCTCGTCCTCGCGGCGGGCCAGCACGTCCTTCCGGCTCAGGTCGCCGACGAGCAGGCTGACCGTGGTGGGCGCGACGTGGAGCGACGCGGCCAGCTCGGAGACGGTCTGCGGGCCGTCGAGCAGCAGCATCGAGAGCAGTGAGAGGTGGCGCGGGGCGAGGTCGAGCTCGCGGAGCGCCTCCGGGATCTCGATGCGCTTGATCCGGCCGATGATGCGCGGCATCAGCGTCAGCAGTTCGCGGACTTCGTCGTCCGTTGACATCGGACAGCCCCCTGTTTATCTTTGCTTACAAAGCTAATTTGTTGTCAAAGGAGATTGTAATGCCTCATCTGCGCGTGGACGTGCTCGAGTCCGACCTGGCGGGAAACGAGGCGGCGCTCATCGCCGGGCTGACGGACGCGGTGGTGGAGGTGTACGGGCCGTGGGCGCGGGAGATCGCGGTCGTGCGGCTGCACGGTGTGGTCGCGTCACGGTGGGGGATCGGCGGCGTGACCGCGGTCGCGCCGGCGCCGAGCGTGACGTTCGGGATCAAGGAGGCGGCGTTCGCGCGTCCGGAGATGATCGCGGCGCTCGCGTCCGGCGTCACCGAGGCGATCGCGGGCGTGCTCGGCGACCGGGTGCGCGACGGCGTGACCGTCGAGTTCGTCGGCACGCCGGACGGCCGCACGGCCGTCGGCGGGAAGATCTCGTGACGGCGGTGGCCGCGCCCGCGGGCACGGCCACCGGGAGACGTCAGATGAACGGCACGTTCGCGGGCTGGCCGAGCACGATGCGGCCGGCCAGGGAGTACTGGGTGGTCGCCAGGTTGGCGGCCTGGGCCGCGGCCATGCCGTCGCGGAAGATCCGGCCGAGGCGGTTGGCGCGGTAGAGCGGCGTGGAGCTGCCCAGCTCGTACATCGAGGTGAGCACGGTCCGGGAGACGTCGGTGACGTGGCAGATGGCACCGCGGAGCGCGGCCCGCTGCAGGTCGGTGGCCGGGCGGCCGGCGGTCACGGCACGGTCGAGGTCGCGGGCGGTCTCGAGCAGGAGCCCGCGCGCGGCCGCCACCTCGGCGGTCGCGCGGCCGACGGCGGTCTGGACGTGCTCCCGGGCGGCCGGCGGAGAACCATCCATCGTGGACTTCGACCGGGCCGGCGCCACCAGCTCGTCGATCGCGCCCTGGGCCATCCCGATCAGCACCGCGGCGCAGCCGGGGTAGACCAGCGCAACGGACGAGTGGCGGTAGGCGGGACGGTCGTCGAGACGGTTGGGCGCGAAGAAGTCGACGGCCATGCCGGCCGGGACGAACACGTTGTCCGCGACCACGCTGTGCGAGGCGGAGGCCCGCATACCGGCCACGTCCCAGGTGTCGAGGATCCGGACGTCCGCACGCGGCACGACACACAGGAACAGGCCGGCACCCCAGCCCTCGCCGGACGACTCGGCCGAGGCGGGCGTCATGCCGGCCAGCACGAACCAGTCGGCCATCGGCGCGCCGCTGACGATCTTCCAGGTGCCGGTCAGCCGGAAGCCGCCGTCGACCGGCAGCATGCCGCCGGGGGAGCCCGAGTTGGCGATCAGCGGATCGGGGTCCTGCCAGATGCGTGCGACGCCGTCCTCGTCGATCTGGCCGGCGATGAAGCCCATGTTGAGGTTCCAGACGATCCAGGCGGTGGGCCCGTCGAGCCGGCCGAGGCGTTCCAGCACGTCCAGCGCGACCGCGGGCGGCGCCTCGAAACCGCCCAGCTCGCGCGGGGTGTAGAGGCGGAACGCGCCGGCCGTGCGCAGCGCGTCGAGCAGGTCGTCCGGGAGGCCGCCGATGTCCTCGGCCTCGTCGCGGTACTTCTCGATCGCGGACCGCAGCAGGTCGGGCAGCTGCTCGGGCGCAGGGTGGGTCATGAGAACGGTTTCCCTTCCGTAGGTTCACGGACGGGATGCACGGGACCGGGGAAAGTGCGTGTGACCCGCGTCTCTCAGGCGGCGCGCGCGTAGGCCATCTTCAGCGTGCGCACCCGGCCCTCGTGCAGCGCGTGCAGCCAGACCATGCCGGGCGGGCAGTGCTCGGGGTCGTCCGGCGGGTTCACGAACTCGGTCTCCCAGACCATGGTGCCGGCGCCGGCCACGGCCTCCCGCAGCCGCACCTGCACGCCCGCACCGTACGTGTAGTCCATCATCCCGGCCAGCGCCCGCGCCCCGCCGATCGGCCGGCCCTCCAGCGTCAGCACCGCATTCCGGAACCGGCCACCGAACAGGTCGGCGTGGTCGCCGCGGCTCCCGGCCGCCAGCGTCGCCTCGGCCTCGGCGCGGGCAGAAACAGAAACCCTTGCATCGGGGTACGACTCCGCGGTGGCCCGCAGCGTCGCGGTCAGGGCCCGCCGGCCGTCACGGAGGCGGCTGCGCACGGTGCCGACCGGCACCCCGCAGACGTCCGCGATCCGCTGGTACGACGAGTAGTCCGTGAAGTACCGCAGCAGCATCGCCTCACGCACCGGCTCGGACAGCGTGCCGAGCGCGTGCCACACCCAGTCGCGCTCCGCGGCCCGGTCCAACGCCTCGTCCGGGCGCGGCCCACCGGCGGGCAGCAGCGGTTCGGGGTCGGCCACCGGCGTGGCCCGGCGCACGGATCGCAGCCGCATGCGGCAGTTGTTGCGGACGATCGCCTTCAGCCACGGCCCGGCCGCCTCCGGATCACGCAGGCCGGTGATCTGCCGCAGCGCCGTGAGCAGCGCGTCCTGAACAGCGTCGTCCGCGTCGTCGGTATAGCCGAGCAGTGCGATCGCGGTCGCCCGCATCCCGGCCAGGTGCCGCTGGGCCAGCGCCGCGAAGGCGGCCGCGTCACCCTCGCGCGCGTCCGCGACGAGCGTGGCATCGGTCGTCTCCATCGCCACGACGGTACCCGGGCAGGGACGGCGCGCGCGATCCGGCTGGGAACGGCCCGCGCGCGCCGCGATTCAGGAGCCCTGCCTCTCAGGCGGCCGCGCGAACCGTGGCCAGCGCGCCGGACCAGGCGATGACCTGGTCGAGCAGCGTCTTGACGTTCGCCTCGTGGTGTCCGGCAGGCTTGAAGACGCTGTAGTTCTCGAAGTCGGTGACGATCGACAGCGCCACCTGCGCGCGTACGTCCGCGACCTGCAGCTCACCCATGATCAGGCGCAGGTGCTCCACCGCCCGGGTGCCACCCGCCGAGCCGCCGTAGGACACGAACCCCGCCGCCTTGTTGTTCCACTCCCCGTAGACGAAGTCGATCGCGTTCTTCAGCGCGCCGGACGGCGCATGGTTGTACTCCGGCGTCACGAAGATGTACCCGTCGAACGAGGCCACCTTCTCGGCCCAGAGCTTGGTGTGCTCCTGCTGGTACTGCCCGAACGACGCAGGCGCCACCTCATCGAGGTGCGGCAACTTGTAGTCGAGCAGATCCACCAGCTCGAACTCCGCGCCACCGTGCTGCTGCGCCAGCTCAAGCACCCACTTCGCGACGGCCTCGCCGTTCCGGCCGGGACGGGTACTACCGAGGATGATGCCAATCTTCGTCATGGGTTTCGTCTTCCTGAGGAGCAGTTGTGCCGGGCTGCCGATGTGCGCCCTTCACGACGATCATGTAAGCAGATAGTTGTCCTTTCAAGCACCAGAGAGAAGCGCCACAGCGATTGGCCCAGCCCCCTAGGACGCTCAAGCGCGTGCGGCAACCGTCACGCGCCACGGCAGGCCGACCTCGGCACGCGCCGCTCCGCAAGTGCACTATCTACCGAAATTTCGGGCGCGACAGCGCCCGCCCCCGCGACAAGGCGGCGCTGGACCGCGACTCCGGCGCGCCCGCCCCGGCGACAAAGGCGGCACTGGACCGCGCCTCGCTCACCGCAACCACGCCGGGAATCGCGTCGCTCTTCCCCCGACCACGACGAAACCGGCTCCGACGCGAAGCGGCAAGCGGAGCGCCAGCGGAGTCTTGCCGCGCAGCGAGGTTTGCCCGCGGGAGCAACGCTGCCGCACCACGCCGGAAGCGGGAAATGCCCCAGATCTTGATCTTTTGTAAGAAGTGACAGGACCACTGCCGGGCAACGCCCGCGAACGGTGAAGGGCCCCCGGACGACTCCGGGGGCCCTTCACCGAGAACAAGAAGCGAATAATAGCTAGATCATCAGGCCCGCATGACCGTCGCGATAGGGATCCGGGCTGCTCGGATCGCTGGTACGAACCCGCCCAGTACCCCCGCGATCAACCCCGCCACGATCCCGGCCACCGCCGCCTGCCACGGGAACTCCAGCCCGGCCAGGAACGGATCACCGTCCCCCATCACCAGCACCGCGACCTTCAGCGCCCCCGCCGCGAACCCGATCGCCGCGGCCGCCGTCAGTAATCCGGTCAGCAGTGTCTCCGCCAGTACGATTCCGGCCAGCAGCGCGCGTGGCGTGCCCACGGCCCGGCGCAGCGCGAACTCCTCCACCCGTTCGCCGACCGTGGCCAGGCCGACGTTGAGCACGCCGGCGACGCCGATCAGCAGGACGAATCCGGACAGGCCGAGGAACAGCAGCCGCATCAGGCTGATCTGCTCCTTGAAGTCCTCGCGGGACTGGACCTCGTACGGATCGAAGGGCACGTTCTTGGCGCGCAGCTTGGAGGTCAGCACCTGTTCGACCGGCGTCTGTCCGGCCAGCAGCACCTGCATGCCCGCGTTTGCGGTGGTGGTCCAGGCGGTCAGCTCGTCCATTCGCACGTACGCCTGCGGCCAGCCCTGCCCGTCGTCGACCACGCCGATGAACTGCGGCGTGATGCTGTTCGTGGCGACCGCGCCGTCGATCCGCATCGCGGCCGGGACCTGGTAGAGCCCGAACGCGACCGCGGCCTCCTTGTTGAGCACGATCCGCGGCGCCATCGCGGGCACGGTGCCGAACGTCAGCCATTCGCCGCTGACGTGCCGGTACGGCCGGAATGTCCGCACGTCGCCGGTGACCGCGTTGAGCTGCACCGAGATGGCCTTGCCGATCGGCGGGCAGACGGGTGCGGCCTCGGTCATCGTGTTGCAGTAGTCGGCCGGCCCCTCGGTCTTCGCGTCCTCGTAGCTGCCGCTCGGGCCCATCTGGATCGGGCTGACGCCGGCCTCGCCGATGGTGGCCTGCACCTGCACCAGCGCGACCGCGTCCGCGCGCCCGGTGACGGTGTCCACGACGATGTCGACGCTCTCCGGCGGGCCGCCGTAGAGGTCCGCGACGCGGGTGCCGTCGAATCCTGCGGTGAGTTCGATGTCCGCGAGCAGTGCCCGTTCGGCGATGCTGGCGCCGGCCTGGACCGCGACGACCGCGAGGATGCCGAGGAAGAGGCTGACCATGGAGAGCAGCGTGCGCAGTTTCCGGGCGCGGATGCCCTGCAGGCCGATGATGAGCGCGGAGCGGTTGCGCCCGGAGAACCGTCTCACGCGCGCACCCGCTGGGTCAGCACGCCGTCGGTGAGGTCGTGGATGCGGCCCATCCGGGCCGCGTGGTCGCGGTCGTGGGTGACGAGGACGAGCGCGCAGCCGCGGGTGGTGGCGCCGAGCAGCGTCTCGATGACGGAGGTGCCGGTCTCGGTGTCGAGCGCGCCGGTCGGCTCGTCGGCGAGCAGGATGCGGGGCTCGCGGACCAGCGCGCGGGCGATGGCGACGCGCTGCTGCTCGCCGCCGGACATCTTGGCGGGCCGGTTCTTGGCCAGGTGGGCGATGCCGACCTGGTCGAGCGCGGCGAGCACACGGCGGCGGCGCTCGCGGCGGGGGAGCCAGCCCTGGCCGTTGACCAGTGCCATCGCCACGTTCTGCGCGGCGCTGAGGTGTTTGAGCAGGAAGAAGCGCTGGAACACGAAGCCGAAGTGGGAGCTGCGCAGTTTCGCGGCGCGGCGTTCGGCGAGTTTGCCGATCTCCTGGCCGTCGAGCAGGTAGCTGCCCTGGTCGGGCCGGTCGAACAGGCCGAGGATGCTCAGCAGCGTGCTCTTGCCGGAGCCGGACCGGCCGACGATGGCGAGGCTTTCGCCGGCTTCGACGCGCAGGTCCACGCCGTGCAGGATGGTGCGCCGCTGTTCCTGGCCCTTGAGCGTCTTGGTGATGCCGTTGAGCTCGATGAGCGCGGTCACCCGCCCACCCCCACCAGCCCGGGTGCGCCGCTGCCGCCGCCGGCGTCCTGTGGTGGCGCGTCCGGCAGGTTGGGGCCGGGGATGGCGACGGTCTCGTCGCCCTTGAGCCCGGACTTGATCTCGACGACCTTGCCGTCGGTCAGGCCGAGCTCGACGTCGACGGTGGTGCGCTGCCGGTTCGCGTCGACGAGGTCGACCTTGCCCTTGCCCTGGCTGCCCGCGACGGCCTCGACCGGGAGGACCAGCACGCCGGCGGCCTTGGCGGTGACCATCTCGAGCGTGACCTCGACGCCGTTGATGAGCTTGACGTCGTTCGGCGCGGTGCAGACCAGGCGCAGGCCGGTGGCCTCGGAGCCGCCACCGCCAGGGTTCTGCGGCTCCGCGGGGTCGGGGGTGCCGGTCGGCTCGGGCGCGGCCGGGACGGTGCCGGCGGGCAGCGCCGCGATCGCGCCGAGCGGCTTGCAGTCGAACGGGCCGGGCCCGTTCTTGATCTGGGCCTTGACGCTCTCCACGGAGTCGGTGAGCCGGTAGGCGTGCTCGCTGGAGATCTCCGCGACGATCGCGTACCCGGAGTGCTTGGCGGAGACGACCGGCATCCCCTCGGTGACCTTGGTCTTGTCCGCGGCGAGGCGGCCGGCGTAGATCGCGCCGATCGGCACGTTGACCGCGTGTGGCTCGCCGTCCTTCCAGATGCTGGCGACCCAGAGCTCTTCCTCGGCGGGCAGCCCGGTCGGCTGCCGGCTGGCCCAGCGGATCTCGCCGGAGACCGGTGAGACGATGCCGAACACCGGGTCGATGGAGACCTTGCCGGTGAGGCTGATCGCGTTGGTGAGGTCCTGCCGGGTCGGCTGCACCGTGGTCAGCACGGTGTCGGGCGCCTCGAGCGTGGGCGTCTGCGCCTCTTCGCCTGAGGGGAGCGAGCATCCCGTGACGATCGCCAGCGCCGGTACGAGCGCCAGCAGTCTTCGTCTACCCACACGTCCTCCATCACTCGGTGTGACCGGATGATTGCCGGTTTTCGATGCCATACCGGCCGGGCAGACCCTACAAGAACAACGCAATCCAGTGGGGGCGCGGGTTTATTCGCGCCCCCAATAATGACGGTGTGTGACGAATTAAAGAGCCACGATGGTGTGGTTGTGACGGAACATGTTCGATGGGTCGTACTTCTGTTTGACGTCGGCGATCCGGTCGTAGAGCGCGGCGCCGTAGATCGCCCGCAGTGCCGTGGCGGTCAGGCCCTCGTCCGGCGAGATGAAATTGACCATCGACCGCTCGTGCGCCCACGGCCGCAGGCCCTCGATCAACGCGGCCAGTTCCGCGCGGTTGGCGGGCGCGGCCTCGGCCGGACCCACCCCGAAGGCGAAGAGCTGGAAAGGCAGACCCCGCGAGGGTACGGCGTCCGCCGCGGCAGGCGCCCGGTCGAGCGCGTGCGCGCCCAGTCGCGCCAGACCGGAAGCAGTTCGGCGACGCGCTCGCCGGGGAACCAGAGGCCGCCGCCGTACACGTGGGTGATCGGGAAGAGCGAGAACTCGACCGCGGTGACGACGCCCAGGTTGCCCTTGGAGCCGCGCAGCGCGAAGAACAGGTCCGGATCGTCGAACATGCCGACCGTGCGCAGCTCGCCGTCCGCCCGTGCCCGGAGTTCACCGGGGGTGACCGGCGTTACAGGCCCTACCGGTACGGCCTGGTGAACGTCCCTTCGATCCGCACGCCGCGGAACCTGCCACCGCCGCGCTCCATCAGGTCCTCGGACAGGCCGTACCGGTAGGCCTGTTTGAGCAGCCGGCCATGGGTGGGCTCGGCCTTCGCGGCTGCCCGTCCCTGCGCCGTCCAATAGGCGCTGGACGGCGGCTCGGTCCAGTCGCCGGTGCCGGGGATGAACTTGAGGTACTCGGTGACCTGTGCGGTGGCCTGCGTGATGCGCTCGATGTACTGCGTGTCCATGACGCCCTTCGCCGGGATGGCGATGCTCGCGTACCGGCCCGCGGTGCCCAGCCACTCCCCGGCGTCGATCAGCGTGGACGGCTCCGGGCCGCCGTAGAACGTCTCCCAGGTGGTGCCGAAGCCGGGCGCGTCCAGCGCGATCCCGAACGGCTCGCGCGTCGATCGCTTCCCGCACAGCGGGCACGGGCCGTCGAACCAGAGTCCCTCCGGGCGCTGCGAGGCGGCGGGCGGGTCGATCGCGCCGCACGCGCACGGGTGCAGCATCAGGTAGAGCTCGGCCTCGACCAGGGTCCGGGCGGCCGGGACGCGCTTGCGCCGGAAGAGGGGCATGGTGGTCCTCCCTAGGTGTCGAGCCGGTGCGCGAGCCGCTCGGCGAGGTCGGCCTCGTCGTCGCGGTGCAGGCGGTGGAGTGCGGCGGCGCGCAGGCGGTGGAGCGCGGCGCTGTCCCGGCCGATGCCGGACGCGATCTCCAGCATGGACAGTGCCCGCGCGTCGCGGTGCAGGCGCAGCAGCGCCTCGCCGAGCCGGGCGTGGACCTCGGGCAGCCCGGTGAGGTCCGATCCGTCGGTCGCCCGCAGCGCGGTCTCGCCGATGTCGACGACGCGCGGATGGTCGCCGGCCGCGAGCAGCAGCGTCATCCGGGCGGCGGCCGCGGGGAGATGCCCGGGGTAGGCGCGCAGTGCCCGCTCGTAGGCGGCCGTGGCCTCGGCCGTCCGTCCCAGGTGCTCCAGGATCCGGCCGGCCTCGAAGTGCGCGTCGGCGAACGCGGGCTCGTGGCGGGCCTCGGTGAGGAACGCGTCGAGCGCCTCCCGATCCCGCCCGAGCCGCAGCAGCGCGACGCCCCGGCCGAAGTGGGACTCGGGGTGGCGGAAGTCCGCCCGGACCGCCTCGTCGAAGGCGGCGAGTGCCTCGGTGGCGCGGCCGTCCTGCAGGTCGCGCAGTCCGCGGTGGTGCGAGACCTTGGCCGGGGCGATCCGGGCGGCGCTCTCCCGGTCCTCGTCGGCGGTGACCGGCTCGTCGCACACCGGGCAGGTCCGGGCCGGGACGAGCGCGGCCGTGCACCGGTCGCAGTAGGTGCGGCCGCAGCAGGTGCAGTTGGTGTGCGTACGGGACCATCCCTCCGGTGACCGGCGCGCGACCGCGTTTCCGCCGGGCACCTGGGAGACGGAGATCAGCCGGTCGCAGCCGGTGCCGTTGCACGCCAGGACCGTCATCGGGTGCCCCCTTCCGGGAAGTCGAAGTCCCAGTCCAGCTCCCACAGGCGGGCCACGCCGCCGTCCACGACGAGCAGGAGCCGGCCGTCGTCGCCGGACGCGGCCGCGTGCCGGCCCGCGCCCAGCGTGGTCACGATCGTGCCGGTGCCGAGGTCCCAGATCCGGATGACGCCGTCCACGCCGGTCGAGGCCAGGAAGCGGCCGCCACCGACGAGCGTGAGTGTGTCGACTCCGGTGGCCGTCATGCCGGGGTCCGGGTTGATGTGCCCGTCGAGGACGTGCCGGAGCGCGCCGGTCTCGTTGTCCCAGACCCGGACGGCGGTGTCCTGTCCGGCCGTGCACACGGTGCGCCCGTCCGCGGTGAAGAGGGCCAGGCGGATCGCCTCGGTGTGCCCGCTGAGCCGGTGCCGCAGCGCGCCGGTGCCGAGGTCCGACGTCCAGGCCGTGCGGTTGCCCCACTCCAGCAGCAGCGCGGTCTTCCCGTCGCCGGAGACCGCGAGCGGCGTGGGGACCACGGAGCCGGCCGGTCCGGGACGCTGCCCGCCGCCGCGGACGTCCCAGACGGTGAGGCGGGACGACCGCTGCCGGTCGCAGAGGAGCAGCAGGTCGCCGTCGGGGCCCGGCACGGCCGCGACCGCGCTGTCCGGCGCGCCGGCGGGCAGGGGCAGCGGCTGCCGCGCGGCCGGGTCGTAGAGCCAGTAGCGGTCCCACTCCCGGTTCGTGCCGCGGAGGACGGCGAGCCTGCCGTCCGCGCTGATGGTCATCGACTGGACCTCGCCGCCGGGCAGCGGAGCCTCGTGAAGACAGCGCCCGGTGAAGGCGTCCCACACCCGCAGCGGGCCGTCCCGGCCGGCGGACAGCAGGAGGCCGGTCGCCGGGACGAGCGCGCAGGCGGTCACGTGCTCGCCGGGCGAGGTCTGGAACGTTCCGGCGCGCGCGTCCCAGATGCGGAGCACGCCCTGGCTGAGCGTGACCGCGGCGCGTCCGTCCGCGGTCATGGCCACGGTGGAGCCGCTGGAGCGGACCGCGGTCGTCGTGTCGTACAGCGGCAGCTCGCGTACCGGCCAGGCGTCCAGCAGCGCGACCGGGTGGCCGTGCCGTCCCGCCTCCGTCCACAGTCGCCGCAGTTCGGGGTCGCGCCGGTGGCCCGGGTCGGTGCGGGCCGGGCGCAGGATCTCGGCCGCGTCCGCGCCGGTCCGGGTGCTCGCGCTGTCCAGCGCCTCCCGGACCGCGGTGGCGGCCGTGCTGACCGTCTCCGCGCTGCGCGGGCGGGCATACGCCCACGACGCGGCCGGTCCGGCCGTGTGAACCTCCCTCCAGTACCGGGTGACGCCGTCGGCCCACGTGACCCACCCGGCCGCTCCCTGGACGGCCGCGCCGGTGTCCGACTCCCCTGGCCGGATCATGCGGGCGGTACGCAGATCCCACAGGTAGTCCTCGTAGAGCAGGGCGAACGCCCCGTCGATGCCGACGGCCTCGAGCCGGTCGCCGTCCGGGTCCAGGCGCAGGGAGGACGGCAGCGGCCGGGTCAGCAGCCCGGCGAGGTCGTCGTCGTCCGGGCCCTCGTCGTCGGGCGACTGCGTGAGGCGGTAGGAGAGCAGGATCGTGGTCGTGGTGCCCGGGTCGTGCCGGGTGCCGGTCGGGCCTGTCGGTCCCTCCGGGGGCATGGGCCCGCAGTCCCGCCCGTACGGGACGGAGTCGAACAGGATCCCGGTGCTGGTCTCCCACGTGCGCCGCCGGAGCAGCAGCAGGTCGAGCCAGTCGAGGGTGAGCCCGCTCGGGCCGAACCGCAGCCGCCCGGTGACGTCCCGCGCGAACCGGATTCCCGGCTGCATCGTCTGCCGCAGCGTGCCGGTCGCGGTGTCCCAGGTGGTGATCGAGCTGTCCGTGCAGGCCACGGCCAGCACGCCGCCACCGGGGCTGAGCGCGAGCGCGCGCGGTTCGGCGGGCGGCGTGATGCGGGCCCGTTGCGTCCCGTCCCCGGCGTCGTGCACGGTCACGGTTCCGCCGGGCCGTGTGCAGGCCACCGCGGCGCCGTCCGCGCTGATCGCGACGAGGCCGGTGGCACCGCCCCAGCCGCACAGCCGCTGCCCGTCGCCGACCCGGTGGACCTGGACCGTGCCGCCGGTCAGGGTGGCGAGGAGCCGGCCGTCCGGCGTGACCGCGGACGCCTGCGGGTCCGCGCCGGTGAGCAGCTGCGCCGCTGCTGCCGGGTCGCCGCTTTCCAGGCGGATCGTCGCGCGCAGCCGGGCGGTCTCCGGGTCGCCGCCCCGGGCCGCCGCGGCCGCGGCCAGGTCGGCGTCCAGCCGGTCCGGCGTCTCCTCGGCACGCCGCCAGCGGTGCAGGCCGCGGTTGTAGACGGAGTAGCGGTGGTACGGCTCGACCTGCAACGCCTCGTCCCAGGTGCGTTCCGCATCGCCGGGCCGGTCGAGGTCGAGCAGGGACAGTGCACGGTTGTTGAGCTCGTCCGCGCGGAGCGTGGCCGCGACCGGTTCGCGACGGGGGTACGGTGCGCCGGCCTCGGTCTCGTACGCGCGGATCAGCACGTCGATCGCGTCGGCCATCCGGACCGTACGGCTGCGTGGGTCCCGGGTGAAGCACTCGCGCAGCAGGCCGGCGACGCTCGGCGGCATGCCCGGCGCCCCTTCCGCGTGCCAGCGCCGGAAGACCTCGTCCGCGAGCTGGCCTTCGAGCGTGGTGCGGCGCCCGGCGAACAGCTCGAAGACGGTCAGCGCCCACGACCAGACGTCCGTGGCCCGGGTGAGCGCGGCCGCACGGCTCGCCTGCTCGGGCGAGCGGTATTCGGTGGTGTGCAGCCCGGCGCCGGTGGCGGCCAGCGTCGTGCCGGGACTCGCCGGGAGTGTGCCCGCGGCCGCCGCGCGCGCCCTGGCCAGGCCGAAGTCGGTGACCTTGACGGTGCCGTCGCCGGTGACGAGCACGTTGGACGGCTTGATGTCCTGGTGGATCAGGCCGGAGTCGTGCGCGTGCCGCAGCCCCCAGGCGAACTGGATCGTCACGTCGAGCAGCGTCCGGACCGGTGCGGGGCCGGTGTAGAAGCGGCCGTCGGTGATCGCCTTGTCGAGGGTGCCGCCGTCGACCCATTCCGCGAACACCAGTGGTACGTCACCGTCCCGCCGGACATAGGCGCAATTGACGGTGTGCGGATGCAGTCCGAGCCCGACCCAGGCCTCCGCCTCGTGCTGGAAGAGATCCATCCGTTCGGGCGTCATCGATTTCGGCGCCTTGACCGCGAGATCGGTTCCCCAGCCGAGGTGATGGACGCGGTAGACCGTGCCCATGCCGCCGGTGGTGATGACGTCCTTCACCTCATAGAGATCAAGGACGGTCTCTCCGATTATCCAGTTGCCCCCCATGAGATCGAATGTAGACGGAGTGTTCCAGACTTGCCGGATACGCTGGTGTCGGTTCGATGACCTCCAATGGAGTGATTACATGGGATTCCGATATTTCGTCTATATCAGTGACCGCATGGTCGAGATGCTGCTCCCGCAGATGGACCGCGGCAGCACACGGTCGCGGACCTGGGAGATCGGCTTCGACCTGAAGGTGCTCCGCGGCGGGCTGACCGGGGAGCCCCGGGCCGGCGCCGACCGGGTCGAGCGGCTGGAGCGTGTCGTGCGCTGGCTGCACGACCACGGCGACCTCGGCACCGTCGACCAGCCCGGCCAGTTCGTGTGGGGGCTGATGCCGATGCGCTGGGGCCCGATGACCGGCCTGGACGGCCTGCCGATGATCTACCTCGGCGGCGAGGACGGGAAGACCGTGGTCGGGCTCGGCGGCTCCCGGAAGCACGTCTTCGGCCTGCCCGGCGCGGAGGTGGCACCGGAGACGTCGCTCAGCCGGTCGATGCTGCCGTCGCTGCTGAAGGGCATCACGCCGCCGCAGGCCGACCCCGCGCCGGACGGTGAGGCGGCCGCGCTCGCGGCGGTCCACGCGGCCACCACCGGGCTGCGCGGCGTGCCGCAGACCATGGAGTTCATCGCGAAACGCCTGCTGCAGGGCGACGGGCCGGACGGGACCACGGTGCTGCTCGGCTCGCCGCTGTACGTCGCGCAGGCCGACTGAGGTGGACCGGGCGGTCCTGCTCACCGTCGACGGGCGGTGGGGCCGCACCGTCACCGGCCCCCGGCGGATCGTCGTCGGCCGTGGCCCCCGCTGCGACCTGCGCCTCGACGACCCCCGCGTCTCCCGCGAGCACTGCCTGCTCACCATCGACCCGCCCCACGTCGAGGTCCGCGACCTCGGCAGCCGGCACGGCACCCGGCACGACGACCCGCCGATCACCGACGGCGCGCGCCTGCGGCTCGGTGACACCACGATCGGCGTCGCGATCGTCCCGGCCGCGCTGCCCGGCCTCACCATCAGCCACGAGGCCGGCCGCGGCGCGCAGGGCGCGGTCTTCCTCGCGCGCGACCACGACGGCGTCCCGGTGGCGGTGAAGATCCTGCACGACGTCGGCGCGCCCGAGCAGGACCGGCGGATGCTGCGCGAGCTGCACGTCGTCCGCGCGCTGCGCCACCCGAACATCGTGGCGTTCCGCGCGTCCGCGGCCGACCCGGTCCCGCACATCGTCAGCGCCTGGTGTCCCGGCGGCACCCTGCAGCAGTTCGGCGTCCAGACGCCGGCGCGCGCGGTCCGCCTGATCCGCGGCGTGCTCGACGGCCTCGCCTACGCCCACGGCACGGCGCTGCTGCCGGACGTGCCGCTCGCGGACGGCACCACGCGCAGCGCCCGCGGGCTCGTGCACCGCGACATCACGCCGCGCAACGTGCTGCTCGACGGCGACACCCCGCGGATCGCCGACTTCGGCCTGGCCAAGGCGTTCGCGCTGGCCGGCCGCTCCGGGCACACCCGCACCGGCGAGCACGGCGGCAGCTTCGGTTTCATGCCCCGCGCCCAGCTGTTCGCCTACCGGGATGCCGAGCCCGCGGTGGACACCTGGGCGGCCGCGGCCACGCTCTACTGGATGCTGACCGGCAGCACCCCGCGTGACTTCCCCGACGGCTGCGACCCGGCCGGCGTGGTGATGCGCGAGCAACCGGTGCCGCTCGCCACCCGCGACGACCGGCTGCCCACGCGGCTGACCAGGCTCGTCGACGAGGCGCTGTCCGAGACCCGGCCGATGTCCGCGGCGGAGCTGCGCGACGCGCTGGACACGGTCAGCCCTTACTGAACCTTTCGGCATCGGCGTGAGGCCGGGGTAGGCCCACGGACCGCTATGTCGTGGAATTTCGGGCGTGGAGCGCCGGCGAAGCGGACCTCGGCGTCGAAAGCTCAGCAAGCGTGCCGCCGGCGCTCAGTCCGCCGTCGTGGCGGCGATCGCGGCCACGCCGAGGATCGCGGCGAAACACGCGACCGCCGCGCCCGCGAACACCAGCTGCGGATACCGGGGGAACAGCACCGGCCCGCCGAGGCGCAGCCGCAGCTCGGGGAGGCGGGCCGCGAGCGCGACCGTGGTCAGCCAGGCCGAGCCGAGGATCCAGCCGGCCAGCACGTCCGTCGGGTAGTGCACGCCCAGGTAGATGCGCGACAGGCCGATCCCGGCGCCGAGCAGGACCGCGGCGACCCAGGCGGTCGCCCGTACCATGTGCGCGTTTGTGGTCATGGAAACCAGCCAGGCGACCGTGCCGAGCACGACCACGGAGGTGGTCGAGTGCCCGGACGGGAACGAGAAGCCGCTCTCGGTCACGGCGCGCAGCAGCGGGTCCGGGCGGTCGCGCGCGATCAGCGCCTTGATGCCCGCGACCAGGAGGCCGCCGCCCCCACCGGAGATCGCGGCGATCAGCACCGGACGCCACGCCCGCAGCCGCCACGCGGTCCACACCGCGGCGCCGGTGAGCAGCGCCGTGATCAGGATCGTGCCGCCGATGTCGGTCAGGCTGATCACCAGCGTGTCGCTCCATGCCGCCCGCTGTTGCGCGATCCAGGAGACGACCGGCCGGTCGATCACGGTCAGGTCGTCGCCCTCCAGCACCGCCTCCATGATCTCCATGAACACGTTGAGCAGCGTCACCACCAGCAGCAGGCCGGCCGCGGTCAGCAGCAGGCTCGGCGACACGCGCGCCACCACCCAGCCGAGCACGGTTCGCGGGTGCCGTGCGTCGCGCAGCCGCCGGGCCGCCGGGCGTCCGGCCGCGACCGCGCCGAACGCGACCAGCACGGTCAGGAGCGCCAGCGCGACGCTGATGATCGTCGTTGAACTCATGTCACCGATCCTCCACCTTCAGGACAGTTCCCGGCCTATACCCCGCTTACCGTGGTGTGCATGGCATACACCACGGTCGCGCCGTGGGTCGTCACCGACGACACCGGCGCGTTCCTCGATTTCGTGTCCACTGCCTTTCAAGGCGAAGAGCTCGCGAGGGTACGCACGGAGGACGGCCTGATCGGCCACGCCGAGATCCGCGTCGGCGACACGGTCGTGCTCGGCTTCGACCGCCGCCCCGAGTGGCCGGCGCTGCCCAGCCTGCTGCGCGTGTGCGTTCCCGACGCCGACGAGGCGGTGGCCCGCGCGCTGTCCGTCCCCGGCACGCGCCTGGTCACGCCGGTCGCGGACGATGCGTTCGGGCAGCGTGGAGGCAGGGTGCGGGACCCGTTCGGCAACATCTGGTGGGTCGTGGCCCGCGTGGAGGCGGTGTCCGAGGACGAGATGTGGCGCCGCCTCGCCGACCCGGTCCACGCCGGGACCATGCGCATCGCCCAGCAGACGCTGGACGCCGAGCTCAGCGGGCGCGCGCTCGGTCGCGACAGCACACCGGTGCGCCCGCCCCGCGCATAGTCAGTTGCTCTTATAGTCAGAGTGTCTTTATATTGTCGGTCATGCACGAAGCGACGCTCTGGATCCTCTCCGCGCTCGCCGACACGCCCCGGCACGGCTACGGCGTGATCCGCGAGGTGCAACGACTCTCCGACGGCAAGGTGCGGCTCCTGGCCGGCACGCTCTACGGCGCGCTCGACCGGCTGGCCGCGGAGGGCCTGATCGCCATCGACCGGGACGAGGTGGTCGGCGGCCGCAGCCGTCGCTACTACCGGCTCACCGGCGACGGCGAGTCCGCGCTCGAGGCCGAGTCCGAGCGCCTGCGCCGCGCCGCCGAGGCCGCCGCCGCGCAACTGGCCGTCCGCCGCCGGCTCGCCGGACCGGCCGCGGCCCAGAGGATCGCCTGGTGATCCCGCTGCGCCACCGCCTGGCCGGGCTCGCGTTCCCGCCCGGGGAACGCCGCGACGAACTGATCGGCACGCTCGCGGACGCGGAGGAGGACGGCACGCGCGCGCCCGGCCCGCTCGAATCGGTCAACATCCTGTGGCACGGGCTGCGCGCCCGCCTCGGCCGGCCCGGCAACCACCTGGTGGTCCCGTTCGCGCTGGTCATGATGCTGCTCGGCGCGTTCGCCGGCGGCGCGGTCGCGACGCGGCTGGCCTGGGCGTTCGTGCCACCGCTGCCGACCGGCGACCGGGCCGCGGAGATCAGCGGCACGGTCTTCCCCGGCCTGACCGTCTACGGCGGCGGCGAGGCCGCGGACTTCGCCACCGAGCCCAGCGCCGAGGGCGGCCCGGTCTACGGCTTCGTCGACCACACGGTCACGCACACCGCCGAGACCCGGAACACGGTCGACTACGGCCGGGACGCGCGTGCCCGGCTCACCGCCGCGGGCTGGGAGACCCACGACCTGTACGACCAGGAGCGCGGCGGCGACTACCAGTTCTGGGCGCAGCGCGACGGCCTGATCCTGCGGTTCACCATCGTCTACCGGGCGGGCGTGCCCTCCTACGACTCGGACGGCGGCGCGACGTACACGCTCAGTCGTACCCCGCCGGCCTGGATCTGGTGGGCGGCTCCCGCCGGTGCCCCGATCGGCGCACTGGTCACCTACCTGGTCTTCGGATGGGTCAGCCGCCGCACCGACCGCGAGGACAGCCCGATCGTCGTCCTTGCGATGATCTACCTCTTCCCGCTGCTGTTCACGTCGCTGTTCGTGTGGGAGGGCGTGAAGGAGTGGTGGCGGCCCGGCGTCGCGTCACCGCAGCTCCGGCCGTTCTGGGCGCCCACGCTCTACGACTTCGCCGCGTTTCCCACGATGTTGCTGCTGTTCATGACGGCCGGCGCGATCCTGCTGGCGGCCGCGCACCGTCCGTACCCGCTGGCGGGTCTGTGGTCCCTGCTCTCCCGTCGCCCGCGCCTCCGGCGGGCCGGGACGGCCGCCGTTGCGCTCCTGCTTCTCGTGCCGGCCGGGGTCTGGGCCGTCGGGGCGCTGCGACCGTGCGGGCCGGACGGGCTGCCGGTGCAGCCGACCGCTACTGAGGCGCGACTCAGTCTCCAGGCCCGGGTCTACGTCACCGCGGAATCCACCCAGGACGAACGCAACCTGCTCCAGGCCGCGATAGGGCGTACCGGCGGCTCGCCCGGCTGGCACGGTGATCAGCGTGGCGAGCTTCCGATCGGGTGCGGGGCGCCGGTTCCGTGGTTCGACGTCGCCTTCACCGGTCCGGGCATGTTCGGCCGGCTTCAAGCCGAGGTCACCGGACTTCCCGGCGTGCTGGCGGTCCACCGCGCGGCCTGAGCCTGACAGGGACCGTGTGACGGCCATGCCGGCCCGCCTCGGCGAGTCCGCGCGGGGCCGCGCACGGCCTGCCTAGGCAGGGGTACAGATCCAGCGGCCGTCGTGCCAGCCGCAGGTCTGCTCGTAGCCGGAGCGGAACGACCCGAGCCACGGGATGTCGTCCCGGTAACGCGTGGGCGGCGGGGCCGGCGTGAAGTTCGCCGCGTCGTCGGTGCTGCCGCTCCCGTCGTAGCGGGCCACGGTCGGATACGGGTAGACCGGCCGGGTCCGTGCCACGGTGTCGTCCTCGCGTTTCGTGGCGACGAGCCGGCCGGGTGCGACGCCGTTCTCGACCCAGGCGAGGGTGGGGGTGAGCGCGTCGATCGCGTCCGGTCCCTGACCGGCGCCGCAGTGGGCGACGCCCGGGAGCATGAACAGCCGGGCGAACCGCTGCGTGGCGTCCGTCCCGCCCATCCGCTCGGTGACGGCGTGATAGTAGGCGATCGTCCCGTACGGCGAGATCGCCTGGTCCGCCCAGCCGTGCCAGAGGAGCAGCTTCCCGCCCGCGTCGCGGAACGCCGTCAGGCCGGGGTTGCTCGCGTCGTAGATGCCGGCCTGCCGGGCGATCTCGTGGAACGTCGCCGAGTCGTAGCGCAGGTCGCGCAGCGTCGCCGTCGGCCGGGCGTACGGGTAGGCGAGGTACTTCAGCGCGTTCGTGGCGTTGCCCTCGGCCACGGCCGGGGCGCCGGTCGCGGTCGGGGTGACCCATCGGGCCCAGTTCGCCTCCGAACCCACCGGCTCACCCCCGGGGTACATCAGCCGGCCCCGCTCGTCGCGTGGCCCGTCGTACAGCTTGCGTACCGCCTCGGCCTGCGCGTCGGAGAGACAGTTCGCACCGTCGGTCCCGGCCGGGCAGCGCAGGCTCCGCGGGTCGAACGCGCAGGCCCGAGGGTCGTCGATCTGCCCGTCGGCCAGGCCGTCCCGCGCGTCGCACTCGCGCAGGACGGCGGCGTGCAGCGCGGGCAGCTTCGCGGCGGTCAGGACGGGCCGGCCCCGCGCGTCGGTGTTCGCCGTGGCGTGCCAGCCCGCGGACCACACGATGAGCGAGGTGAGCAACGACGCCGGGGCGCCGGCGATGATGCCGTCGAAGTCGTGCGGGTAGCGCTGCGCCTCGGTCAGCCCCTGATGGCCGCCCTGCGAGCAGCCGTCGAAGTAGGAGTAGCGCGGGCCCTGCCCGTAGTAGACGGCGATGAGCCGCTTGGCGACCAGCGCGACCACGTGGTCGGCCCGGTAGCCGAAGTCGACCCGCAGCTGAGGGTCGGCGCCGAAGGTGGCGTCGAAGCCCGAGACGCCGACGTGCCCCTGGTTGTCGGTGGCGATCACGAAGTCGCCGCGGTCCAGCGGCACGCACCCGTCCGCCGCGTCCGCGAAGAAGTCGACGCTGCCGCAGAACGCCCCGCACCCGGTCTGCAGATATCGCTGCCGCCACGTCTCGGTGGGAAGGAGCACGTCGAACTGGATCTGCGGCGCCACGGTCCCCTTGACCTCGCAGACCGGCCAGCCGCCCGGGGACGTCGTCTCCGTCGCGGACCCGATGACCGCCGGGGCGTCCGGTGTCCCGGACAGGTCCTGCCCGGCGAGCGCCGCGCAGCCGATCCTCGGCAGCACCACGGGAGGGGCACCGTCCGCTGCGGCTTCGGCGAGCGGGGTCATCCGGGGCACGACGGCCTGGCCGCTGCCGGCCAGCATGAGCACGGCGAGCACGACGCCGGCACGGATGGCGCGTCCCGGCGTCCGATGTGGTGGGTGTGCGTGCATGCGTCCCCTCCGGTTCGCGGCGTGCGCGCGATCGCGGGATCTCGTGACGCCTGCGACCGCACGACACGAGCACGGACAGCTAAATCCGGCCACTGACGCGCGTCAATCCCGAACCCGACAACCCGGCTTGGGTGATCTACCCGGCCGCGGGGAGGCGGGGGACGCCGGCGAGGAGCTTGCGGGTGTAGGGGTGGGACGGCGCGCCGAGGACGCCGGTGGTGGGGCCCTGTTCGACGATGCGGCCGTGTTCGAGGACGGCGGTGCGGGCGCAGAGCGTGGCGACCACGCCCAGGTCGTGCGAGACCAGGAGCATCGTCAGGTCGCGGGTGGCGCACAGGTCGGCCAGCAGGTCGATGATCTTCACGCGGGTGGTGAGGTCGAGGGCGCTGACCGGCTCGTCCGCCAGGAGTACGCGCGGGTGGCAGACGATCGCGCGGGCGATCGCGATCCGCTGGCGCTGGCCGCCGGAGAACTCGTGCGGGTAGCGGGATCCCGCGTCCGCGGGCAGGCCGACCGAGTCCAGCGCCTCGGTGACGCGGGCGGCGCGTGCGGTGGCGGTGCCGCCCACGCCGAGACCGTGCAGCGGCTCGGCCACGATCCGGTCGACGCGCTGCCGCGGGTCGAGCGACGAGTACGGGTCCTGGAACACGGTCTGCACGCTGCGCCGGTACTCACGCAACCGGTTGCGCCGCAGCGGCCCGCCGTCGAACCGGATCTCGCCGGACGTGGGGCGGGCCAGGCCGAGGAGCAGGCGCAGCAGGGTGGTCTTGCCGGCGCCGGACTCGCCCACCAGGGCGACGCTCTGGCCTCCGTGGACGGCCAGCGAGACGTCGGTCAGCGCGGGAACGCCGGTGCGGTAGGCGAAACCGACGGCAGCGGCCTCGAGGATCGGCTCAGTCATGCGAGGCCCCGTCGTCTTCGGTGCGAACGCTGCCACCAGGCGCGTTGTCCTGCCCCGCGTCGTCGTCGGGTGCCGGGGCGATTTTCTGTGCGTCGCCGCCGGTGCGTGCCGAAGCGGCGCCCTCTTCCGCGCTGCCGCTGGATGCCGGCGCGGGTTCGCCGCTGGACGCGGGGCCGAGGCCCTGCCCGGCGCGGCTGCGGGAAGCGATCGGCGCGATGGTGGCCGGATCGTCGCCGGGCCGGGCGGTGAGGTCGAGAGCCGCGTCGAACCGGCGGGCGCTCTCCACCAGCGTCCGCGTGTAGTCGTGAGAGGGGGAGGTGATCACCGAGGCGGCCGGGCCGGACTCGACCACCCGTCCGTCGCGCAGTACCAGCAGATGGTCGGCGATGCGGGCCGCGACCGGTAGGTCGTGCGTGATGAAGAGCAGCGCCATGCCACGCTCGCGGACCAGGGTGTCGAGGAGGTCGAGGATCTCCGCCTGTACGGTCACGTCGAGCGCGGTGGTCGGCTCGTCCGCGATCAGCAGCCGGGGGCGGCAGGCCAGCGCCATCGCGATCGCGACCCGCTGTCGTTGCCCGCCGGAGAGCTGGTGCGGGAAGGAGGACGCGGCCGTGGCGGGCAGCCGGACCTCCTCCAGCGCGGCGCAGACGGCCGCTTCCAGGGCCTTGCCGCGCGGTTTCTGCCAGCGCCGCAACGGTTCCGCGAGCTGCCGGCCGACGCGCATCAGCGGGTCGAGCGCGGTCAGCGGCTCCTGGAACACCACCGCGGCGATTCCGCCGCGTGCGCGGATCCGTTGCCGCTCCGAGGCCGTGATCATGTCGATCGCGGGAGAACCGGATGCGGCCGGATCCAGCACCGCTGAGCCGGACGCGACCAGACCCGGCGGGAGCAAGCCCGTCACCGCCAGTGCGGTCAGCGACTTTCCCGATCCTGACTCGCCGATCAGACCGACCCGGGCGCCGGCCGGTACGTCGAACGACACGTCGTCGACGAGGACACGGCCGCCGCGGACGGTCAGCGCGGAAACGGACAGCAGCGCGGTCATCGGGTGCTCCGGCAGCGCCGGCGGGTGCGGACACGCGGGGCATCGGAGCGGGGCGGAGGCGGAACCGGGCGAGCGTGCGGGCCTGGCGATCGCGCGGAGACGAACTGCGGTGTGATCGTCCGGGCCGGGGCGGAGACGGACAGCGAAAGAGTCATCGGGATCTCCGGCGGGTCGGGTCGGCGAGGTCGCGGAGGCCGTCGGCGGTCAGGTTGATGCCGATGACCAGCGCGACCAGCGCCACGCCGGGTGCGATCGCGGCGACCGGCGCGGTGAGCACGGTGGCCTGGGCCTCGAACAGCATGCGGCCCCAGGACGCGTTCGGCGGCGGTGTCCCGAGGCCGAGGTAGGACAGCGACGCCTCGGCCAGCACCGCGAGCCCGGCCTGCAGCGCCAGGTTGACCAGCACGACCGGCCAGATGTTCGGCAGCACGTGGGTGAGCACGATCCGCGGCCACGAGATCCCGGAGATCCGGGCGGCGGTCACGAAGTCCTTGGACAGCACCTGTTTCACCAGGATGCGGGTCAGGCGGGCGACGATCGCGGCCATGGCCAGGCCGATGGCGAGCACGGCCGCGCCGAGCGACGCGCCGAATCCGGCGACGATCAGCATGGCCAGCAACAGCGTGGGGAACGCGATCAGGATGTCCAGCGCGACCGCGACCGCGTCGTCCAGCCAGCGGGACGCGAAACCGGCCAGCAGTCCGAAGAGGACGCCGAGCAGGCCGCCGACCGTGACCGCGCCGAGGGCGGTGCCGAGCGCGATCCGGCCGCCGACCAGCAGCTGGGAGAACAGGTCACGGCCGAGCTTGTCGGTGCCGAGCCAGTGGTCGCCGCCGGGCGGGGTCAGGCGCCCGCCGGAGGTGTCGTCAGGAGCGAAGGGCAGCCAGAGGTACGACATGAGCACCGCCCCGCCGATCACGGTGACGAGCAGGAGCCCGGCGATCAGATGCAGTCGTCTCACCGGTGGCCTCGCAGCAGGCGCGGGTCGGCGACGCGCTGGGCGAGGTCGCCGAGGAAGCCGACGGCCAGCACCGCGAACGTGCTGACCAGCATGACGCCCTGGATGACCGGGTAGTCGCGCTGACTGATCGCCCTGATCAGCATGCTGCCGAGGCCGGGCAGCGCGAACACGCTCTCGATGACGACCGCGCCGAGGAACGTGGTGGCCAGCTCGATCGCGAGGACCGCGATGACCGGCGCGGCCGCGTTGCGCAGGCCGTGGCGCCACATGGCGGCGGGGAGCGAGGAGCCGAGCGCCCGCGCGGTACGCAGGAAGTCGCTGCCGAGCACGTCGAGCGTGGCGGCCCGCACGTACCGGATGAGCGAGGCGGACATGACCAGCGCGATCGTGATCACGGGCAGCGTCAGCGCCTCGACCGACGCAGCAGGATCACTCCAGCCGGCGGGCGGGAAGCCACCGGCCGGCAGCACACGCAGATTCAGCGCGAAGACCGAGACGAGCAGCAGCCCGACCCAGAACGCCGGCACCGCGAGCCCGAGCTGCGCGACGCCGTTGAGCAGCGGCCCGTCCCAGCGGTCCGCGCGGTAGGCGGCGAGGAACCCGACCGGGACCGCGATCAGCACGGCCAGCACGAACCCGGCCAGCGTCAGCGGTACGGTCACCGGCAGCCGCGCGGCGATCTCCGGCCCGACCGGCAGCCGGCTGATCAGCGAGCTGCCCAGGTCGAACGTGGCGACGTCGCCGAGCCAGGCGAGGAACTGCGTGGCCAGCGGCGCGTCCGTGCCGAGTTCGCGCCGCGCGGCCGCGATCTGCGCGTCGGTCGCGCCGACGGACAGCAGCGCGTTGACCGGGTCGCCCGGCAGCAGGCGCAGAAGCACGAACAGCGCCACGCCGGCGAGCGCAAGGCTCGCCAGCAGCAGCGCCGTCCGGCGTATCAGGTATCGGACCACTAGCTCTTCACGATGTCGTAGACGAAGAACTGGGAGTTGCGGCCGTTGAGCGGGTAGCCGGACAGCGACGACGAGGCGACCACGATCTGCGGGTAGAGGTAGAGCCAGTCGCTGGCCGCCTCCTCCGCGATGATCTTGTTGGCCTGCTTGAGCAGCGCGGCCTGGTCCGCCTCGGTCTTCGCGGCCTCGGCCTGCGCGACCAGATCGGTCACCGTGGCGTTGCTGTAGCCCCAGTAGAAGTCCGGGTTGCCGTACCAGACCACGTCGCGGTCGTTGACGTGCTCCTGCATCGTGGCCTGGAAGTCACGCTGCTGGTAGACCTTCGTGTACCACTCGTCGGACGTGATCGTGTTGATCTCGACGGTGACGCCGATCTTCGCCAGCTCGGATTTGATGAACGTGGCCGCGGTCGGGTGCGGGTCGTAGTTCGGCGTGTCCAGCGTGAACGTGAAGCCGCCACCAACACCGCCCTCGGCCAGCAGCTTCTTCGCGGCCTCGACGTCGTAGGCGTTGACCGAGGTCAGGTCCTCGTACCACGGGTCGCCCGGCGGGACCATCGAGCCGATCAGCGTGCCGTACTCGCCCCAGATCGAGGTGAGCAGCTTCGCGTTGTCGATCGCGGCGCTGACCGCCTTGCGCACCTGCGGCTTGTCGAACGGCGCGACCCGGTCGTTGAAGGCCAGCAGCAGCTTCGTCGTCGACGTACCCTCGTTGATGGTGTATAGGGGGTTGCTCTCGAACTGCGCCAGCGCGTCCGGGGACTGCTCGCTGGTCACGACGTCGATCGCGTTGGTGAGCAGCGCGTTGTTCAGCGCGGTCGCGTCCGTGTAGTAGTGGTAGACCGCGCCCGCGTTCTTCGCCTTCGACGCGCCCCAGTAGGCGTCGTTGCGGGTCAGCGACAGCGTGGCGCCGCGCTTCCACTCACCGAGCTTGTAGGGGCCGGTGCCGTCCGCGGTGGTGCTCAGGTCGCCGGCCGCGGTGTTCACGATCCACACGTAGCTGAGGTGGTAGACGAACGAGATCGACGGCTTGGACAGCGTCACCGTGACTGTCCTGTCGTCCGGCGTCGCGATCGCGGAGATGACGGAGAGGTTGCTCCTGCGCGCGGACTTCGACGTCTCCGCCGTGACGCGCTCGATGCTCGCCTTCACGTCCGCGCTGGTCAGTGCCTTGCCCGAGTGGAACGTCACGCCCTGCGCCAGCGTGAACGTGTAGGTCAGGCCGTCCTCGGACACGGTGTGCGCGGTGGCGAGCAGCGGCTCGACCGTGCCGGCGTCGGTCAGCCGGAACAGTCCCTCGTAGACGTTGCCGTTGAGCGCCTCGGTGACGCCCTGTCCGCCGCCGGCGGTGTTGTCGAGGTTCTGCGGCTCGTAGACCGAGCCCACGTTGATGATCGCGCTCGCGCCGTCCGTCGGCGTGCTCTCGCCGCCGTCACCGCAGGCCGTCAGCAGCAACGCCGAAGCGGCAGCGACGGCTATCCAAGCCCTCTTCACGGGAAATAACTCCTAATAAATGGAAAAACCAGCAGAAAACACGGGAAGCTTCTCGCCTGCCTCGACCGGCAGTGCCAGACGGTTCTGCGGCGGCGGCATCGGGCAGTTGAAGTGCGCAGAAAAGCCACACGGGGGTACGTAGGCGCGGTTGAAATCCAGCGTCACCGTCGAGGCGCCCGGCGTGCGTGGCACGGACAGGAACCGGCCCGGCGCGTAGGTGCCGTCGGCGGTGGTGGAGTCCGCGAAGACCAGCAGCAGCGTGCCGCCGTCGTCGAACGCGAGCAGCGTGTAGTCCCGGCCGTCCAGCGTCAGCGCGATGTCGCCGGGAACCGCCAGCTCACGCGTACCCCCGTTGTCCTTGATGTGTTCGAACGGGACCTTCCGGGCACCGGGCACCTCGGTGTAGGCGGCCTCGAGCACCCACCGGGGGTCGTAGGCGAAGCGGTCCACGTCCTGGAACGCCCGGATCGCCGCGGAGTCCGCGTCCCACAGGCGCACGCCACGCTCGATCTCGCCGGTCAGCGGGTCCGTGCGCCGCAGCCGCGTCGCGGTCACCGTGTCCCGCTGCCCGGCGAGCGCGGCCTCCGGATCGTCGGCACCCCACCGCGTCTCGATCAGCGCGAGGTTGCCCTGCGGCGAGACGAGTCGCGCGGTCCGGGCCCGTTGCCAATCCACAAAACCATCCGGCGGTACGACGTGCGCCATGCCCTCCGAGCCCCCTCAGCTGCTGATTCCCTGCTCAACGCGGAGAACCCTACAACTTCGGTAGGTTTAGGAGAAAGGTTAGTGACGAGGGCTACTGCGCAGCGGCTCACGTTCGCGGGCATCGGGTGTGCCGGGGCCGCCGTGTACGCGGTCGGCATCGGATGACTGCCGCCGCGCGGCCTCGGAAAGGTAGGTCCGGCGGGCCTGGCAACGGTGTGTATCCGCGTGCTGGCGCAAAGTTATCGGACTGTTTTGGCTAATGGCTGAAATTTTGCAGAGAAGTTGCAGATCAATGGCGAGATCAGAGATCTCGGCAAAGAAATATCGCCGAACGGCATATACATTCCGGCACCCACAGAGAGTTATATGCGGACGGGCGCCGAATTCTGTGGGGGAGAAATGATCGAGCTGGGGGAGGGGCGGGCGTGAGCCATCCGCACCACGCTGCCCGTTGGGACGAGCCGGAACATCTCGACGACCGCTACGACACGGAGTTCAACGAGCTGGTCTTCCAGACGTACGCCAAGGCCGAAGGCGTGCTCCGGCTCGGCGGCGACCACCAGGACCTGGTCCGCGACGCGCTGCACGAGGCGTACCTGATCGCCCGTCGCAAGTGGGCGGAGATCCGCGAGTTCGACGCGCCGCTCGGCTGGGTGATCAAGACCGCCCACAACGTGCTGCGCCGCGAGAAGGCCAAGGCCGGCCGCGAGACCATGCTGCCCGAGGAACTGCCCGGCGCGCCCGGCACCCCGGCCGACTCCTGGGAGGCCGAGCAGCTGCGCCGCCACTGGCTCGGCCAGCTCCCGCCCCGCCAGGCCCGCGTCTTCGAACTGGCCGAGGAGGGCTTCACCAACCCCGAGATCGGCCGGATCCTCGGGCTCGCGGACAGCAGCGTGCGCTTCTACAAGCACGCGGCCCGCCGGCGCCTGCGCGAACTGGCCGGCGAGACCCTGGGAGGAGACGCCGATGCGGCTCGATGACGTGCTCCAGCTCGCGGCCGCACACCGGCCCAGCACGCTGGAACAGATGCGCTTCCGTCGCGTCGCCCGCCAGGTGCTGGCCGACCACCGCCGGCACGCGGAACCCACCGGCCTCGACCTCGACCTCACGGATCCGATGACCACGCCGGAGGACGAGTACACCCGGATCGCCCGCGCCGCGCACCGCACCGGCCGCGGCGTCGTGCGCTGGGACCGGGTCCGCGGCGGCCTGACCTGGACACCCGGCATGGCCGCGATGCTCGGCCGCCCCACGACCGACGAGGTGGTCACCGCGGCCACGCTCATGGGCTACCTGCACGCGGACGACCTGGTCACGGTCACGGCCGCGATCGAGAAGGCGTGGGCGCTGACCCGGCCGGACGAGGTCACGTTCCGCGCCCGCCGCCTCGACGGCACGATCCGCTACCTGCACGCGCTCATCGAGATCCTCGACGACGGCATCGTGGCCACCTGCGAGGACGTCACCGCGCGCGAGCTGGCCCGGCGTGAGCGGGAACGGCAGGCGCGCCGCGAGGAGATGCTCTGCGCCGAGCTCGGCGCGCGTGAGGCCGGCACCGGGCTGGCCGCGCGTGACTACCTGATCGACGAGGTGGACCGCGCACGGCGTACCGGCGAGGGCATTGTCGTTGTCGTCGCCACCGAGCCGAAGGCGCCGGTCGACCGCGACGAGCTGGCCGCCGACATCGGACGGCTGCTCACCGAGGCGAACCCGTCCCGTGCCGTGCTCGGACTCGCCGCACCCGGCCAGTTCGGCGTGCTGCTGCGCGGCGCCACCACGCCCGCCGAGGCCGAACGGCTCGCGGTCACCGCGGTCGAGCGCGTCCGCAGCCACCTGTTCTCCGGCGTGCGCGTCAACGCGTGGGCCGGCGCGGTCCGCTTCCCGCAGGGCGCCGAGGCCAGCGGCTTCGAACTGCTCTCCGACGCCGAGCACGCGGCCCGCCAGGCACGCCGCAGCGGGCACGTCGCCCAGATCGCGGCCACGCCCGCCGGCCGCGCGGTCCGGCTGCGACGCAGCCGCGCCACCGTGCTGAGCGCCGTGGCGAACGAACGTTTCGCGCTGTTCGCCCAGCCGATCCTGGACCTGGACCTCAACCGCGTCACCCGGCACGAGATCCTGCTCCGCGTCCGCGGCGAGTCCGGCGACCCGGTCGCGCCCTGGGCGTTCCTGGACACCGCGGAGCGCATCGGCCAGATCCTGCCCGTCGACCGCTGGGTCATCGACCACGCGATCAAGCTCATCGGCCAGGGCGCGCTCGACTCGCACTGCCAGATCAACGTGTCCGGCCGGTCGCTCGCCGACCCCGGCCTGCTCGACCACGTCACCCGCTCGCTGACCAAGCACAACGTGCGCGCCGGCCGCCTCACCTTCGAGATCACCGAGACCGCCGCGATCGAGAACCGCAACGAGGCGCTCGCGTTCGCCACCGGCATCCGGCAGCTCGGCGCCCAGCTCGCGCTGGACGACTTCGGCACCGGGCACGCGTCCCTGCTGCACCTGCGTACGCTCCCGGTCGACCTGGTCAAGATCGACGGCCGCTTCATCACCGGCCTGACGCGTACGCCCGCGGACCGCTCACTGGTCGAACGCCTGACCATGATCTGCCACGACCTCGGCATGCGGGTCGTGGCCGAGTGCGTCCCGGACGACGAGACCGCCGCGCTCCTGCGGGGATACAGTGTGGACTTCGCACAGGGATTCCATATTGGACGCCCGGTGCCGATGGCCGACCCCGCGGAGCACATCGAGCTCGATCTCCGCCCGATATCGAAGCTGGGATAGTCGCATGCATCCGCTGGCGGACTGGTGGGCCGCGAACGCCGTCGAGGTGTGCGCCGAACGCCGGATCCTGCGCGACTACGTCGCCACCCTCACCTTCACCATCGGCTGGTGGCACTGGATGTCCTCCGCCAAGCCCATCCGCCGCGACCGCCTCAGCCTCCGCATCGACGACCACGTCACCACGCTGCGCACCCTCTGCGCCCCCGCGGCGCCGCTGGACCCGCGCCTGGCCACCTTCGACCACGAGGCCGCCCGCTTCCTCGCCACCGCAGACACCGCCACCATCGAACACGAGGACGTCGTAGCCCTCCGCACTCCGCTCCGCGCCGCCCTGGACCTCCTCGACGAAATCGAATCCGAACTCCTCCGCCACCCCTGACCCCGTCCCCTTTTCCGGCGCCCCTGATCTCACAGTGCCTCGGCTCGCGGCTCGCGGCTCGCGGCTCGCGGCCCGCTGCCCGCTGCCCGCTGCCCGAAATTTCAGCATTTATCAGCGCCGCCGCAGTCGATCAATCAGGGGAAATGAAAGATCAACCGTCGAATGTACGAGAGAGGCGTTATTCGCCCCTCAAAACACCTCTCCCGTACATTCGACGGCCGGCTTTACGACCCCCGCCGATAGATCACACACAGCCCACCAGAAAAACGCCGATATTTCGGGCGCGCAGCGCCCGCGCCGCACCGCAGCCCCGACACCCGCCCGCCGGCGGGCTTCTGTCTTTTATGCGCAAGCACCCGCACAGGTGACCGCCAGGCCGCACGAAACCAGCCACCCACGGGTGTTTGAAGGCCTTCCGCTGCCCCGGTGTCGGAGGCTCCCGCCGGAGGCCCGCCGGAGGCAAAAACGCAACCAGCCCACCCGTCGCAACCAATAACACGAAATATCGGGCACGGAGTGCCCGGTTGCCCACGGCAGATCCGGCCCTCGACGCCGAAAGCTCAGCAAAGCTCCAAGCCGGTGAATCTCAGCCCTTCGCCACCGTGAACGAGCTGGCACGGGCGAACTCGTCGCTGTCGTCCGACTCGTCGATCCACAGTTCAACATTGCGGTGGTGCACGACGTGGTCCGGGTAGTTGACGGAGCGCAGCGTGACGGTCCCCGGCTCCACGCCGTCCTCCGGGCAGAAGGTGGCGTCCTTCTTGAAGAGGTCCGAGTCGTCGTTCGCGTCGAAGCGGAGCCGGTATCCGGAGTGCCGCATGTACGTGTCGTCCTCGGTGTGGAACGAGAAGCACGCCGGGTCCGCCAGCCCCTGGACGACCTGCAGCCCGCCGCCGGTCGCCGTGATCACCGCCAGGCCGTCCACCTTGGACATGATGCTGCCGGGGCTCTTCACCGACTCCAGCTTGAACGCGCCCACGCCCAGCTCCACCGGTCCCTCCGACGGCGTGGGGGAGACCGCACCGGCGGACGCGGGCGGAGCCCCGGCATCGGCGGCGTCGTTCAGGTCGCGCAGCGTGGACGGCTCCGACGTGGTCTGCCAGATGAACCAGCCGAGTGCGAACGCGGCCACCATGCCGAACGCCACGCCCGCCGTGACCCCCGGGTGCACCGCACCGAACCGTCGTTTCGGCGGGCGCGCCTCGGCGCCGCCCTTGCCGTAGACGGTGCCGCCGCCGTATGGATCCATGCCTCTCCTTAACCGGTACCCGAGGGCGAAACTGTACTCAGCGCCCGCCAGTACAAGGCTTCCGGGTACGCCGGTAGGGTGATCGTCCGTGGCGGTACGCATCGATGGTGAGGCCTTCCGGGAGTCCGTCCCGGCGGACGTGGCGGCGGAAGCGGATCGGCTGGCCGGTGAGGTCGGCGAGCTGGAGTCGCTGGGCGGCGGCGTGCAGGCGGAGGTCGCGGGCGTGCGGGCCTGGGTCGGCATCGTCGGCGGCGCGATCACCGGCGTCTGTGACTGCGCGGCGGAGGGCCCGTGGTGCGCGCACGCGGTGGCGCTGGCGCTGACGGCGATCGAGGCGCGGTTCCCGCTGCTGGCCTCGGCCGTGCCGCCGGGCCCGGATCCGGCGGACCCGGAACAGGCGCGATTTTTGCAGGCGTTGCGCCGCCTCACGCCGCGGCAGTTGAGCACGCTCGTGGTCGAGGAGGCGTTGCGGGACCGGCTGTTCGCGGTGCGGCTGCTCGGCGAGGCCGGGCTGCTGGACGCGGCGGCCGCGGCGTCGGGCGCGGAGGACTTCCGGGCGGCGGTACGGGACGCGTCCGACCTGGCCGACGCCGATGCGTGGAACCTGGACGACATCGAGGACGCGGGCGAGCGGCTGGTGGAGGAGGCGGAGATCCTGCTGGCCTACCCGGCGTCGGCGGCCGCGCTCGCGGTGGTCGGTGAGGCGATCGTGGTCTGGGACGAGCTGGCCGGCGCGCTGATCGACAACTCGGATCAGGCGCGGACCGAGCCGCGGGAGGTCGGGGACCCGCTGGTCGCGGCGCACCGGGAGCTGTGTGAGCGGCTGGGGCTGGACGAGGACGAGATCGCGGCCCGGGTCGAGGTGCTGGCGGGCGAGTGCGGGTACGGCACAATTGAGCGGTGACGTTCGCGCCCGACGGCATCGACCAGCTGCTCGGCGTACCCTATGAGCGGTTTGTCCTTGATTGTGGGCGGGACGCCCAGGGGGACGTGATCGCGACGCTGGTGCGCCGATGGGCCGACCACGGCGACGGGCAGCGCGCGGTGCTCATGATCCACGGGTTGGCCGACTACTTCTTCCAGACGCACGTGGCGGATCATCTCGCCGCGTCCGGGTGGAACGTCTACGGCATCGACCTGCGGCGGTACGGGCGCAGCCTGCTCCCGCACCAGAGTGCGAACTTCTGCAGCTCGCTCGCGGAGTACTACGACGAGCTCGACGCCGCGGCCGCCCGGATCACGGCGGACGGCGCGCGCGAGATCGTGGTCTGGGGGCACTCCACCGGCGGGCTGATCGGCGCGCTCTGGGCGGCGGACCGGCCGGAGAGCCACCTCCGCGGCGCGTTCCTGAACAGCCCGTTCTTCGACTTCGCGCTGCCGTGGGCGCTGCGCCGGCCGGTGCTGGCCCTGGCCTCGTCCGCGGCCCGGCTGGCGCCGCACGCGGTGGTGCCGCATCCGGTCAGCGACGCGTTCGCGGTGTCGACGCACGCCACGCTGCGCGGCGAGTGGAGCTACGACCTGGCGCTGAAGCCGGCGCTCGGGCATCCGATCCGGCTCGGCTGGCTGGCCGCGATCCGGGCCGCGCAGCGACGCGTCCGGCGCGGGCTGAAGCTGGGGATCCCGGTGCTGGTCGGCTCGTCCGCGCGGTCGTTCAACTGGCTGCGGGACCCGATCGAGGACACGCACGGCACCGACATCGTGCTGGACGTGGCGCAGATCCGCAGGTGGGGGCTGAGCCTCGGGCCGCACGTCACGCTTGTCCGGTTCCCGGGCGCGCTGCACGATCTGACGCTGTCCGCGCCGGAGATCCGGGGTGCGGTGCTGCGCCGTTTCGACGAGTGGGCGGCGCTGCACCTGTCAAGCTGAGGTCGGCCCGCCACGCCGAAACTTGAACTATTCCAGAAAAGCCGACTAAGGTCTGTGCCGTGACGTCGTCCGAGGATCAGTTGCGGGCGGTCTCGCTCCGCGTGACTCGGCCGCGACTAGCCGTGCTTGCCGCGCTGCGTGACCACCCGCACGTCGACACCGACACCGTGATCACGCTGGTCCGCGGCGACCTGCCGACCGTGTCCCACCAGGCGGTCTACGACGTGTTG
Organism: Catenuloplanes japonicus; assembly: GCF_000717135.1. Classification (GTDB taxonomy): domain Bacteria; phylum Actinomycetota; class Actinomycetes; order Mycobacteriales; family Micromonosporaceae; genus Catenuloplanes; species Catenuloplanes japonicus. Next base: position 180,108 of record NZ_JNXY01000017.1, on the reverse strand, counting down.
CGGGTGCTCACCGACACCGGCCTGGTCCGGCGCATCCAGCCGGCCGGCGCGACCGCGCGCTACGAGACCCGGGTGGGCGACAACCACCACCACCTCGTGTGCCGCACCTGCGCCACGATCGTCGACGTGCCGTGCACGGTCGGCGAAGCCCCCTGTCTCACCGCCCCGGACGGCCACGGTTTCGCGGTCGACGAGGCGGAGGTCGTCTTCTGGGGCGTCTGCCCCGACTGTGCGGCCACACGCACTGCCAAGGAACCGGAAGGAATCTCATGAGCGACGAAGACAACAAGAGCGGCGGCTGCCCTGTGGCACACGACTCCGTGACCGCGTCCGGCAGCGAGAGCGAGAACCCGGTGATCGACGCGCCGGAGCCGAAGACCGGCGGCCGCCCGCGCACCAACCGCGACTGGTGGCCGAACCAGCTCGACCTGTCGGTGCTGCACGCCCACTCCTCCAAGGGCAACCCGCTCGGCGAGAACTTCGAGTACGCCAAGGAGTTCGCCAAGCTCGACGTCGACGCGATCAAGCGCGACATCACCGAGGTGCTCACCACCTCGCAGGACTGGTGGCCGGCCGACTTCGGCCACTACGGCGGCCTCATGATCCGGATGAGCTGGCACGCCGCGGGCACCTACCGCATCCAGGACGGCCGCGGTGGCGCCGGCGACGGCGGGCAGCGGTTCGCGCCGCTCAACAGCTGGCCCGACAACGCGAACCTGGACAAGGCCCGCCGCCTGCTCTGGCCGGTCAAGCAGAAGTACGGCCAGAAGATCTCCTGGGCCGACCTGCTCGTGCTCGGCGGCAACGTGGCGCTGGAGTCCATGGGCTTCAAGACCTTCGGCTTCGGCTTCGGCCGCGCGGACGTGTGGGAGCCCGAGGAGATCTTCTGGGGCCCCGAGGACGCCTGGCTCGGCGACTCCCGCTACGCGGACGACGCGCTGCCCGAGGGCGTCGGCGCGGCCGAGATGGGCCTCATCTACGTCAACCCCGAGGGCCCCCGCGGCAGCGCGGACCCGCTGCTCGCCGCCACGTTCATCCGCGAGACGTTCGCCCGGATGGCCATGAACGACGAGGAGACCGTGGCGCTCATCGCCGGCGGTCACACGTTCGGCAAGACGCACGGCGCCGGCCCCGCGGACGGCCACGTCGGCCCGGAGCCGGAGGGCGCGCCGCTGGAGGCCCAGGGTCTCGGGTGGCTGAACACGCACGGCAGCGGCAAGGGCGGCGACACCATCACGTCCGGCCTCGAGGTCACCTGGACGGACAAGCCGACCCAGTGGTCCAACCGCTTCTTCGAGATCCTTTTCGGGTACGAGTGGGAGCTGACCACCAGCCCGGCCGGCGCGAAGCAGTACGTGGCCAAGAACGCCGAGGCGATCGTCCCGGACGCGCACGACGCCACGAAGAAGCACCTGCCGACGATGCTGACGACGGACCTGTCGCTGCGCGTCGACCCGGCGTACGAGAAGATCTCCCGCCGCTTCCTGGAGAACCCGGACGAGTTCCAGCTCGCGTTCGCCAAGGCCTGGTACAAGCTGCTGCACCGAGACATGGGCCCGGTCAGCCGCTTCCTCGGCCCGTGGGTCCCCGAGGCGCAGCTCTGGCAGGACCCGGTGCCGGCCGTCTCCGGCGCGCTGGTGTCCGCCTCCGACGTGGACGGTCTCAAGGCCGCGGTGCTCGACTCGGGTCTGACCGTCGCCGAGCTGGTCTCCACCGCGTGGTCGTCGGCCGCGAGCTTCCGCTCCACCGACAAGCGCGGCGGCGCGAACGGCGCCCGCATCCGCCTGGAGCCGCAGCGCTCCTGGGAGGTCAACCAGCCGGAGCAGCTGACTAAGGTGCTCGGCGTGCTGGAGGGCATCCAGCAGAAGTTCAACGCGGCCGGCGGCGCGCAGATCTCGCTCGCCGACCTGATCGTGCTGGCCGGTGGCGCCGCCATCGAGAAGGCCGCGCGCGACGCCGACGTGCAGGTCACCGTGCCGTTCCACCCGGGCCGCACCGACGCGACGCTGGAGCAGACCGACGTCGAGTCGTTCAAGGTCCTGGAGCCGCGCGCGGACGCGTTCCGTCAGTACCTGCGGCCGGGCGAGAAGACCCAGCCCGAGATCCTGCTGATCGACCGCGCGTACATGCTGGACCTGACCGCGCCGGAGACGACCGTGCTGATCGGCGGCCTGCGCGTGCTCGGCAACAACGTCGGCGGCAGCGCGCACGGCGTGCTCACCTCCCAGCCGGGCGTCCTCACGAACGACTTCTTCGCGAACCTGCTCTCCCCGGGCACGAAGTGGAAGGCGTCGGCCTCGGAGGAGCACGTCTACGAGATCCGCGACCTGGCCACGGACGAGGTGAAGTGGACCGCCACCGCGGTCGACCTCATCTTCGGCTCCAACTCGCAGCTCCGCGCGCTGGCCGAGGTCTACGCCAGCGCCGACGCCCGCGAGAAGTTCGTCGCCGACTTCGTCAAGGCCTGGGTCAAGGTCATGGACAACGACCGCTTCGACCTGGCCTGATCCACCCGCATCAGACCGAACGGGCCCGGCCGAAAGGCCGGGCCCGTTCGCGTGCCGGGTCGCACAGCGCCGGGATGGTATCGCCAGCGATAGTATCGGCGCCGATACTATCGCTGGCGATACCATCCTGACCTGCGACGATGCGCTACTTCCAGAACGGCTTGCGGCGGGTGGGCTCCTGGTCGGTGGTCTCGGCCGAGTCGCCGGCGGCGAACTCGGTCAGCAGGCGCAGTGCCTCGGACCAGAGGGCAGGCAGGTCGGTGATGCCGCTGAGGAGATCGCGCTTCAGGGCGAACAGCGGGGCGGCCTCGTGCTCCTGGACGCCGGTGAGGATGGCGTGCAGGCGGGTGCCGAGGTCGTCGAGCAGGTCGCGACGCTCCATGATGGACAGATGGGCGGCCTGCTGGAGGCGAGCGGCCTCGGTGCGGGCGAATTCGACGAGATCGGCACGACCGTTGCGGAGAGCACCGCCGGGGGCGGAGGCGGCGACCGGCATCATCGCGGGCGACGGGCCGGGGCCGCCGATTCCACGGGGCACCCCGTATCCACCGGACGAGGGCGGCGGCGGGGGTGCCGAGGCCGGACCCGCGGACGGCGGGGGTGCGGAGGCCGGAGCGGCGGGCGGCGGGGGTGCCATGGCGGCGCCGAAGCTGCCGACCGGGGGACCGGACGGCTCACTGAACGCGGCCGCGCCGGCACGCCGCACACTGCCCCCGCGGAAGCCGCCGTCGCCACCCGGGCGTCCCGCGGCCGGCGGCGGGGCCCCGGCGGTCAGATAGCGGGCGGGCGCGGCCGCCCGCCGGGAGCGGAAGTCCTGCGGGACCGGCGCGGACGACTCCCACCCGGACGGGGACTCCACCGGCTGCGTCACGCGACGCGACCGACCGCCCTCGGTGACCACCCGCGAGTCGACCGCCAGCCACGCCGTGAAGCGGCACAGCACCCGGTGCCGCAGCGAGGTCGCGACGATCTCCCGCTCAAGGTTGACCTCGCCGATCGTGTAGCGGTCCTCCAGCTCACGCAGCCGCGCGCGGGCCCACTGCGCCGTCACCGCGGCGTCGTCGGACCGCCGTACCGGCACCTCGGCCCGGAACTCGGCGTCGTCGCGCGTGCGGCCGGTCACGACCAGCGTCGACGGCACGGGGCCGGAAGACCTTCCGAAGACCACCAGGGGTACGCCCGGGAAGATCGATTCCGGTCGGCGGAGCTCAAGACCGGAGACGGTCACGCCGGTGACCAGCGGCGCGGCGATGCGGCGGCGAATGACGTCCATCGCGTCGTCCAGGCGGTCCTCGCTCTCCACCAGTTCGCAGCGCCCGGCCCCGGTGGCGGCCAGCCGGCCGAGGAAGCCCGCGTTCACCGCGCGGTCGATGCCGACCGTGTGGATGCGTACCCCCGTGGCAATTGATCCTGCCTGGGCGAGGATCTGGTCCTCGTTGCCCACCTGTCCGTCCGTGATCAGGACCAGCACGCGGTCCCGCCCGTCGCCGTCGGTCAGCAGCCGGAGCCCGGCCTGCAGCGGTTGCAGGATCTCGGTGCCGCCGCGCGCGTCCACCCTGGCCAGGTGCTCGACCGCGCGGTACCGGTTGCGGTCGGTCGCGTCGGACAGGCCCTGGCCGAGGTCGGCCGGCCACTCGATCGTGTTGTCGAACGTGCACACCGCGAACCGGTCGGCCGTGGTGAGCGAGTCGACGACGCGGGCGGCCGCGCGCCGGGCCGCGACCATCTTCCAGCCGTGCATGCTCCCGGACCGGTCGAGCAGCAGCACCACGTCCTTGGGCCGGGGCGCGGTCGTCTCCGTCGGTGGCAGCACGACCAGCTGGTAGGTGCCCTCCTCCGATCCGGTGTCCGGCACGAAGACCGCGCCGGAGCCCGCGCTCGCGTACGGCAGCCGCAGCACGAAGTCACGGTCCGCCCGCTCGCCCGGCAGGATCGCGATCTCGCCGTCGTCGTGCGTGATCGTGTGCAGGCTGGATCGCACCTCGGACAGCGGCAGCCCGGCCGTGTCCACGGCCACGCCGATCGACAGGCGCACCGGGCTGGGGAAACCTGGCAGCAGCACCGGCGGCGTGATCCGGGAGGCGTCCGGTGTCGCGTCCGTGTCCAGGCTCTGGCCGCTGCCGGCCTGCTCGCCCGGCAGCGGGACGCCCGGGATGTAGCGCGGCGCCACGACCAGCGGGAACCGGTACGTCGCCGCGTCGTCCTCCCACGGCAGCGGCCCGGTCAGTGACAGTGTCACGGTGACGTGTTCGCCGGGCAGGATGTTCCCGACCCGCATGGTGAACACGTCCGGCCGGTCCTCCTCCGCGATCGAGGCGCGCTGCCCGGCGCTGATCGCGGCGTCGTAGGCCTCGCGGGCCGCACCGCGCTCCTGCAGGTCGGCCTGGACCGTGCGCCCGTCCGCGGTCATGGTCATGCCGGTCACGGCCGCGCGGTCCGGCAGCGGGAAGATGTAGGTGGCCTCGAGCGGCTCCGCGAACGCGTTGACGAACTCGGTGGTCACGGTGGTGGTGGCGACCAGGCCGCTGATCCGGGCCCGCACGTCGAGCCGGGTGAGCGGCAGGTTGCCGAGGGGCGTGCCGAGCGCGCCCAGCCCGGCGTCGGTGCGCGGCGGCGGCAGGCAGCCGGCCTCGGCCGGTGGCATGTGCATGACGGGTAGTGCGGTCATCGAGTTCCCCCATCGGTGTAAAGGCCACGGGCCTTGAGCAGGTCGATCAGCGGCTGGGCGGCGTGGGCGAGGTCCTCCAGGTCGGTGGCGTCCGGCCGGGCCGGCAGCAGCAGGAAGACGCCACCGCCCAGCGCGACGCCCCCCACCTCCCGCGACTCGGGTGTGTGGTCCGCTGACGTCAGGGGCGCCGCGGGCGCGGTGGCCCAGAACCGCGGGCGCGCCGCAGCCGGCGGCGTGTCACTACCAACAAGAACATCAGTGGGTACGCGTGCGAGCGCGGCCAATTCCGCATCCGTTGCCCCGGCCAGCTCGGCCTGGATCGCCGCCAGCGAGTGCCCCTCCGCCTGCCGCCGCTTCACCGCGACGATCTGCAGCAGGTGCCGCGTCCCGTAGAGCGCGGTGCGCCCGCGCATGGCCGCGGCCCGGTCGACCAGCCCGGTCGTGGTGTACCACCGCACGGACCGCCGATCCGGCAGCTCACGGACCCGGCCGTTGGGCGCGCCGGGATATTCGGCCGCGAGGGCCTCCCGTACGCGCTCCAGCAGCTCGTCCATCGTCCACATGCCCGCCATCCTGACACTGTCATCGTGACAGTGTCAATGGCGTTCGGCCGTCCACGCCCGTTCGTCAGGCGCCGCCCCGGGGCGTCCCCGATGCCGCCCGGAGGACGCCCCGGAGGCCGTTACTGCTCCAGTGAGGCTTCGGCGGCTGTGGGCTGCGGCCCGGCCCGGAGGCCGTAGGCGACCAGTCCGGCCGCCAGCAGCAGGCCGGCAGTGAGCGCGGCCGGCCGGCTCTCCGACGGCTGGACCATCCAGAGCATGGCCTGGCGCGGGGCCGTGACGTCGGTGCCGCCCATCAGGCTCTGCACCGCGGCCCAGACCACCGCCGGCAGCCAGGCCAGCGAGGCGCCGATCAGCGCGGCGGTCAGCCCGGCAAGTCCGGCCAGCCCGGCCGCGTTGCGCAGGATCTGACCGGTGGTGCCGAACTCGACACCGGCCGCCCGCGCCGCGACCAGCAGCCCGGCGACCAGCACGGCACAGGCCAACAGGTGCGCGACGCGGCGCGGCGGCCACGGCCACGCAACAGCCCGTTCGAGCGCGGCGTCGTTCCCGGCCAGCGTGGACGTGAGCGGCGCCACCGCCAGCGTGGCGGCGAGCGCGGCCAGCCCGGGATGCACCGCCGCCTGCTCCGTGAGCGCGGCCAGCGCGAGCGTGACCACCGCACTCGCGCCCACGGAGGTGGCCACGGCCGCCGGGACGCGCCGAGCGCGCAGGTACAGCGCGATCCAGTGCGTCACCGCAGCCGGGACGCGCCGTGTGCGGGGGAGCGGGTGCGTCACGGTTTCGCCTCGCCGGTGAGGTAGGGGAGCAGGTCGGGCTCGCAGCGGAGTGCGGCGTCGCGCATGGCGACCACCCTGGCCGTCTGCTCCGCCTCGGGGATCGCCCGCAGCTGCCGCAGGTGCTCGCGGACCTCCGGCTGGATCGGTTCCCAGACGTCGCCGAAGCCGTAGGTCCAGAAGCCGATGCCGTCCGTGCCCAACAGCCAGGCGCCGGCCACCGCGAAAGGCAGATCGCCGCTCCGGGCGCAGCTGCGGTAGAAGGTGCCCGCGCCCAGCACGATGTTCTCCGTCAGATCCGGATCCCAGCCGCGCACGGGGTCACGGTCCAGGACGAAGTAGACGGTGCCGGGCTCGTCGAGCGGCCCGGAGCGGCGCCACTGCTCGCTGCTGTGGTTGCCGACGTCGTTCATCCGGACCTCGGCCGCCCGGGTCGGCGCGCCCGGCAGTTTCGCCAGCGCGGCGAGCGCGCGCCGGGCGTCCCGCGTCGTCTCGGGCAGCATGAACGCGTTCACGGCGGTCACGCACACCTGCGGGCCGTCGTCGTCCGTGCAGACCAGGCGCTGCGCGGCCGGGTCCAGCCGCCACTTGCCGGCCTGCCCGGGGGTGGCGATCAGGACCACCCCGGCCAGCCCCGCCACCAGCGCCACGCCGGCGCCGGCCCGGGTGAACCACGAGCGGCCCGCCGCCAGCAGGAAGCCGGCTGCCAGCAGCCCGGCGGCCAGGGCCAGGCGGGCGAGCAGCGCGCCGGTCGTCGGCGTCTCCCACGGTGTCGCCGGGACAGGATTGCCCTCCAGCGACAGCCCGGCCCACGGCCCCTGTCCGGTGGGGGTGGCCGAGAGGTTGCTCGCAAGCAGCTGCAGCACCAGCGCGGAGACGGCCAGTGCCGGCGGCAGGATCGGCGAGGGCCAGGCCCGGCCCGCCGCGATACCCACCCAGGACGCGCCGGCGAGGATGAGCGCGTCGATCAGCGCCCAGGCCACACCCCACGGACCCAGGTAGCCGCCGGTCGCCACGGTCACGATCACGCCGGCCGCGAGGATCAGCAGATATCCCGCCGCCGAGCCGAGGCCGATCGCGGCCATCGCCGGGAACGCGCGCTGCCATCGCGGGCGGCCGGTGCTGTCCATCAGGCCGGTCGCCCGGTTGCGGATCTCCCGGCGTCCGAGGACGGTGCCCCCGGCCAGCGCAAGTGGCGCCAGCACGAACATGCCGGCGGTCAGCGTCTGCAGGAACTGTTGCAGGTACCCCGCCCACCAGCTGTACGACGTGACGATGTTGCCCGCCCCGAGCACGATCACCAGCAGCAGCACGGCCGCGGCGTTGGAGCGGCGCAGCTCGATCCGGATCGGCCGCATCATCGGGCGTTCCGGTGCCGCTGCAGCAGCAGCGAGTAGCCGCGCTCGGCCGGGCTGTCGCCGGCGCCGCCCTCGTCGCCGAGCCGGGTCAGGTCCGCGGGCGTGCCCTGGAAGACGTGCCGGCCCGCGTTGATCAGCACCACGTCGGCGCAGGCGGCCACCACGTCCTCGACCAGGTGGGTGGAGACCAGCACGCAGGCGTCCGTGCCCAGGTCGCGCAGCAGCTCGCGGAACTCGACGCGCTGCTCCGGGTCCAGGCCGACGGTCGGCTCGTCGAGCAGCAGCAGCGCCGGGTCGTTGACGATCGCCTGGGCGATGCCGACGCGGCGCAGCATACCGCCGGACAGCGTCTTCAGCCGGGCGCCGGCCCGGTCCGCGAGGCGCACCCGCTCGACCGCGCGCTGGGCCGCGGCCGGGATCTCCCGGGCGGGCACCTCGCGCATCCAGGCCATGTACTCGACGTACTCGCGCACGGTGAAACGCGGGTAGAAGCCGAACTGCTGCGGCAGGTAGCCGAGCCGGCGGCGTAGTCCGCGCAGCGACCGGGCGCCCGTGTCCGCGTCCTCGCCGAGCAGCGAGAGCGTGCCGCCGGCCGGCTTGACCACGGTGGCCAGCGCGCGCATCAGCGTGGTCTTGCCGGCGCCGTTCGGGCCGAGCAGCCCGTGCACGCCGGTGCCGAGCCGCAGGTCGAGCCCGTCCACGGCGAAGTGCCGCCCCGCCTTGACCCGCAGTCCGGCCGCCTCGACGTCCCAGGCGTGCAGCCTGGGCCGGAGTTCTTCCGCGCTGATGGCGCGCATCTGTCGTCTCCCTCGATCATCGCTTGTGGACATGAGCCGGTGCGGACGAATCGCTACCGCCCGCCACGGCTCGTCATTGCCAGCTGCGCAGGCGCAGGAAGCCGTCCGTACGCAGCGCCGCGAGCACCGTGCAGATCACCGCGGCCACCGCCCAGCCCGGCACACCCTCCGGTGCGATCGCGAGCGGCACCCGCAGCGTCATCACCGCCGGTGCCACCACCACGCCGGCCCAGCCGCCGGCCAGGAGCGCCGCGGCCCGGGAGACGCCGATCCGGCTGCCGAGCCAGAGCGTCGCGGACGTGAACGTGAGGCACGGCAGCAGCCACAGCCAGGGGGACGTGCCCAGCAGCGCGCCCGCGGCCCCGAGCGGCGGCAGCGTCGCGGCGAGGACGAGCAGCGTGCGGCGCAGCATCAGTTCCGGTCCGGCGCGCGCGGTCCCGGCCAGGAGCTCCCATCCCGGGTCGGTCTGCCGCGACCAGGCGACCACGAGCCCGGCGATCGGGGCGACCGGCGCCAGCAGCAGCACCAGCGACGGGTTCTCCGGATAGGACAGGTCCAGCAGGAGCGCGACCAGCACCGCGGTCGCGGCCAGCACGGCCCAGCCGAGCGCGGACCAGGCGGCCCACAGGTAGGCGGGCCGCCACCGGAAAGCCGGCGGGGACGGCTGCGGCCCGATGCGTGCCTCGTGCAGGATCGTGGCCCGCACGTCGTCCAGCAGATCCCGGGCCGGTGGCGGGGTCAGTTCTGCCAGCCGGCCGCGGCACTGCGCGCAGGCGTCCAGGTGCGACTCGACCGCCCACACCGCGGCGTCGTCGAGGGCGGGGTCGCCGCCGGCGTACGCGATGAGGGCCCTGATCGTCGCGTGGCTCATGACAGCGCCTCCCGTAGTGCCGCGCGGGCCCGCCGCGCCCGGCTCTTGACCGTTCCCTCGGGCAGGCCGAGCAGCACCGCGGTCTCCCGGACCGTGAGCCCGTCTAACACCATCGCGCGCAGCACGGCGCGCAGTTCCGGTGCGAGGTCGGCCAGCGCGGCCCCGACCTCGTCGCCGACCGCGCCGGCCAGCGCCTCCTCGTCCGCGCCGGGCGCGAGCGGCGTGGGCAGCACGTCCGCGGGCGTCTCGCGCCGCCGGCCCTGCCGCCGCAGCGCGTCGACGAGGCGGCGGGCTGCGATGGTCCAGAGCCAGCCGAGCGGCCCGTCGTCGCCGGGCCGGAGCGTCGCGAACGACCCGGCCGCGCGCCACACGGTCAGGTAGGTGTCCTGCAGCACCTCCGCGACCAGTCCGTCGTCGGCGCAGCGCCGCCGCAGCCGCATCAGCAGCCACGGCGACGTGCGCCGGTACAGCTCGTCGAACGCGTCGAGGTCCGCGTGCGCGATCCGGCGCAGCAGCCGCGCCTCGTCGGAATCGCTCGCTCTCACACCCTGATGATCGGTGCGGGCGCCGCCCACGGATCACCGGCAGCAGTGGCGTGGGTCACATCAAGCGTTGCTGCCGCACCCTGGGGTGACGCCTCGCAGCGTGAAGATCCGTCATCCTCGGGCGCCGCCCGGTGCATCCTGGTCCTCTGCGCCACTCTGCGCCTCCGCATCGGCCCCGCCGGTGTCGTATTGCTCGGCAATCGCCGGCGCGGTGGCACCTGATTTCCCGGCCGGCTTTCGACGTCGGCGTGAGGCCGCGGTTGGCTGGAGTCGCTATTTCGCGAAATTTCGGGCACAGAGTGCCCGTGGATCAAGGCGGTTCCGGACCTCGGTACCGAATGTCGGCCGGGGAACAGGTCCCACCGCAGCCAGGGAATGAGCAATTGTCACGCCTTCGCGGCGCAATGGTCGACGGCGCTCAGCCGAGGGACGCGCGGCCGTGCCTCCAGTAGCCGACGCACGTGACGGAGGAGCGGGGCCGGCCGCGGTCGTTGACCAGGTGGCGGCGCAGGCCGGTGGGCAGCGCGCTCTCGCCGGCGACGAACGTGTAGAACTCGCCGGGCGGCAGCGCGGCGGCGCGGACCGTCTCCAGCGCGAGCGCGCCCGGAATCCCGCCGCGGCCGTCGCGGGGCAGCCAGTGCACCCGGACACCCGCTAAAGCGGGAAAAATCCGGATGTCGGACGACGTGGGTACCTCCAGGAACACCGACGCACGCAGGCCGGCCGGGGCGTGGTCGAGGATGCTGAGCACGGCCGGGACCGCGCTCTCGTCCGCGACCAGCAGCTGTGGCACACGGGGGTCCGGCGGCAGGTACTGGATGCCCTCGGGGAACAGTCCGGCCTCGTCACCCGGCCGCGCGTGGGTGGCCCAGTGGGAGGCCGGGCTGTCGTCGCCGTGCGCCACGAACTCGATGTCCAGTTCGCCGGCGTCCGGGCGGCAGGCGCGGATCGTGTAGTTGCGCACGTGCGGGCGTACCGCCGCGGGAATCAGGTAGATCTTGGCGATCCAGCTGTTGCCGGACGAGTTCGGCAGGCGCAGCCCGTCCTGGCCACGGCGCGGGAAGAACAGCCGGACCGCCTGGTCGACACCGAGGTAGTCGAACCCGCCCATCTCCTCGGACGCCAGCGTGACGGTGATGAAGTGCGGGGTCAGGCGCGTGACGCGGGCGACGCGGGCGCGGATCAGCGTGCGGAACGCGGGATTGCGGAACCTCAGGGCAGGCATCGGGGGAGGGCCTCTCTCACAGATCCAGGACCAGGCGGGGGCCGAGAGCACGGGAGACGCAGGCGTACATCCGGCCGGCCGGCGCGCCGATGTCGTCGCGGTGCTCCGGCTCACCGTCGAGCACGCGCAGCTCACAGCTGCCGCACACGCCTTCGCGGCAGCCGGACGCCACGGCCACGCCCTCATCGGCGAGCGCATCGAGCAACGATCGATTCGGGGGTACGGCCAGCGTCCGCCCGGACCGCGCGCAGAGCACCTCGAACGCGGCGTTCGGCCGGTGTGTGCGCGGCTGCGGCCGGAACCGCTCCAGGCGTACCCCCGGAAAGATCTTCTGCACGTGATCGGTCATCGCGGCCGGGCCGCAGCAGTGGACCAGCGTGCCCGGCGCCAGCTCGGCCGCCACCTGCCGCAGGTCGGGCCGCCCGTCGCGTTCGGTCTCCACGATGCGCACCCGGTCGCCGTGCCGCTCGCGCAGGTCCGCCGCGAACGGCATCGCGCCGAGGTGTCGTCCCGTGTAGATCAGACGGGCGTCGTCGATCGCGTCCATCATGGACAGGAACGGCGTGATGCCGATGCCACCGGCGATGAACAGGTGGCCTGGCGCGGGCGTCAGCGCGAAGTGGTTGCGCGGCGCGGAGACCGCGAGCGGGCGGCCGGCGCGCAGGAAGCGGTGGATGTATTCGGAGCCGCCGCGGCTGAGCCGGTCGAGGCGGACCGCGACCCGGTAGCGCGTCGCGTCGCCCGGGTCGCCGCAGAGCGAGTATTGCCTGGTCAGCCAGTTGGGCAGGGTGAGGTCGACGTGGGCGCCGGGCGTCCAGGGGAGAAGCGGCGTGTCGGCGGCGTCCAGGTCGAGCGCGACCACGTCCTCGGCGACCGGTGCGATGCGCGCCACCACGGCCTGTTGCGCGGCCATCAGAACAGCTCCCGGTAACCGGCCCGGACGTGCTTCGTGATGGTCTCGACGTCGCCGCCGACCAGGTCCGCGACCACGTCCGCCATGGTCGGCGCCTCCGCGGCCAGCGCCTGGCTGTCCGCGTCCCACAGGCGGGAGCGCAGCAGCGCGCGTCCGCAGTGGAAGTAGACCTCGGCCACCTCGACCACGATCGCCAGCATCGGCGTGCTGGCCTCGGTCTGCATGCGCGCGAGCACGTCCGGCTCGTCGGTGACCCAGGCGCGGCCGTTGACGCGCACGGTCTCGATCATGCCGGGGATGAGGAACAGCAGGCCGATGCCGTCGTTCTCGGCCAGGTTGGTGAACGAGTCGGCGAGCTTGTTGCCGGGCCGGTCCGGGATGGCCAGCGTGCGCTCGTCGAGCACCTTGGCGAAACCGGGGTAGTCGCCGCGCGGCGTGCAGTCCGCGTTCCCGGCCGCGTCGGCCGTGGCCATGGTCAGGAACGGCGAGTGCGCGATGAACCGGCGCACGTGCGCGTCGATGTGGCCGAACTTCTTCATCCGGGTGAGCGCGTCGGGCTCGCCGATGCGCGCGCGGACCTCATCGGGCGCGACCCGATGCATATAAGTGCTGCTCATGGCACTATTATGAGCAATTACTCGCTTCCCCGACTACTCGCTTTCGCGCGGGACAGGAGCCCATGATGGCCGCGGACGACAAGCGCCTGCGGGCTCGGAAAACGCCGCGGCAGGCGCGGGCGGAGATCACCCGGCGGCGGATCCTGGACGCGGCTGCTCACGTTTTCGCCGAGCACGGTTACGCGGCCGGCACCACGAACCGGATCGCGGAGCGCGCCGGGATCTCGATCGGCTCGCTGTACCAGTACTACCCCGGTAAGGACGCGATCCTGGCCGAGCTGATCGGCGGGCACCTCGACCGCGGCATCGTCTCGCGGCAGATGTGGGCGGATGCGCCCTCCGCGCCGCTGACCGACGTGCTGCGCGGCTACGTCCGGCAGGCCGTCGACAACCACCGCGACGACCCGCAGCTGCTGCGGGTGTTCCTGGAGCACGCTCCACAGTGGGCCGACATCGCGCCCCGGATCGCAGAATTCCACCAGACCGAGATCGAGGGGGTACGGGAGGCGCTCGATCACCATCCCGAGGTGCACGTGGCGGACACCGCCACGGCCGCGCAGCTGGTGGTCACCACGGTCGAGCTGGTGGTGCACTGGGTGAGCGCGGGCGCGGAGGTGACGCCGTCCGCGCTGGAGAACGAGCTGGTGGCGATGCTGGGGCGCTACCTGGCGGGGGCCGACGCCCCAGCACCGCCGGTCAACGGGTGATCAGCAGGACGGCGAGTCCATGATCTTGATCTGGGTCACGGCCCCGGCCTGGTAGACCGGCTGCAGGTGGAAGTAGCTGTTCGGCTTGAGGCACTGCTCGGAGCCGTCCTCGAACCGCAGTCGTGCGCCGTCGTCGTCCCGCGAGTTGTAGACGTACTCCGAGGACCGGCTTCGCGAGCCCAGCGTCTGCCAGGAGCCGAGATCCTGGTAGGCGGCGGTCGGCGCGTTGGCGTTCCAGTTCGAGGCGTACAGGTAGAAGCACACGCGCGGCCAGTCGCAGCCGTGCGGGGACGCGGCGGCGGCCGGTTGCGCGGCGGCCAGCGCGCCCGCGGCGATCGCACCGGCCATGGCGGCCGCGGTCCAGGTCTTCCTCATCAGATCTCCCATCGTGATCACGCGATCCCGGCGATCAGCAGCTGCCAGAGCGTCGGGTCGACCACGCCGCCGGCGGTCCGGTCGTGCGCGGACTGGTAGGCGTTCACCGCGGCCTGCGTGCCGGAGCCGAAGTCGCCGTCCACGGTCAGGCCCGCGCCGCCCTTGTTCAGCGCGACCTGCGCCGCCTTGACCGCGCTGCCCTGGCTGCCGCGCGACACCTGCTTGAGCAGCTTCGACCAGGTGACCATGCCGACGATCCCGTCCGCGGTGGCGCCGTTGGCGGACTGGAACGCCTTGACCGCGGTCTCGGTCGCGGGCCCGAAGTCGCCGTCGACCGTGATGCTCTGCCCGGCCGCGTTCAGCAGGTGCTGGAGCACCTGGACGTTCGCGCCGTTCGCGCCGCGCTCGGTGCGCGGCCAGGCCGCGGGCTGGTCGACCTGGGTCCACCAGGTCGTCTGCTTGGCCGCGCCGGCCCGGCTGAAGCTGAAGTGCACGTGGTCGGTGTGCGGGTTGCTGCCGGTGTACGTGCGCCAGCCGTCCCCGGCCTGGTAGGAGCCCCAGATCCGGTGATCGAAGATGATATACATGATGCCCAGCCGGCGTGCGTTCGCGTGCTGGTTGCCGCGGCTGTCCGTGGCCAGCAGCCAGGCCAGCAGCTCATCGGCGCGCGCGTGGTCCGCGGTGTTGCCCGCGTTGATCGTCCAGTCCCAGGCCCGGCCTTCCTTGTGCTCCGTGACCTCGGTGTCGCCGGTGCAGGAGCGGACGATGCCGGAGTCCCCGGTGCTCGGGTACTGGCGCAGCGCCAGCTCGCGGAAGCCGATCACGCCCGGCTTCGCCACCGGGTCGCAGGTGTTCTGCGGGTCGTAGGCGGCGTACGCGTCGATGGTGGTGCCGAACACCGGTGTGCTGGGTGCGGCCGCGGCGGCCGGGACCGCGGAGGCCAGCAGCGCCGCGGTCGCCACGGCCGCGGTGGTCGCGCCCCGGCGGAGGGTGGTGGTGAAACGCATGAAGCTCTCCCCGTTGGTGAGAATCGTCAGCACTTGTGCAGTGCGTTCGGGTGGCCGACCTCGCAGTAGCGGATGTGCAGGTGGTTGTCGTGGTTGTCGTAGCTGCTGGTCAGCCCCTCGCTGATCAGCACCGGGTCGTTGAAGTAGACGAGCTTGATGTGACCCGGCGCGGCGGCGCGGACGGCCTTGACCAGCTCCCGGGTCGCGGCCCGGTCGTAGGTGCTCGACTGCCAGGTGATCCGCCCGGCCGTGCACTGCGCGGAGTCGGTACGGATCGGCCAGATGTCGATGTCCAGGCCGGCCTCGTGCGAGGCATGGCCGGGAATGTCACCGCCGTGCTCGAAGCCGGAGTCGCCGACCGGCACCTTGCCGTTGCCGGTGAAGCCGCGCGTGGCCGTCTCCAGCTGCGCGACCGCGTCCGAACTGGCCCAGTTCGCGTTGCCGTTGCCGTCCGGGTCCTGGTCGCACAGGTTGGCGCTGAAGTCGAGGTACTCGTAGTGCCAGACCAGGTTCTTCCAGGTGTCCGGGCCGACCACGCCGTCGGACGAGATGCCGGCGTGCGACTGGAACGTGCGCACCGCGCTCTCCGTGCCGCTGCCGAAGTCGCCGTCCACGGTCAGCCCGGCGCCGCGCTTCGCGTTCAGCAGGTACTGGACCGCCTTCACGGCCGAACCGGTGCTGCCGTTGCGGACCGTGGTGACCAGCTTCGCCCAGGTGTTCGGCCCGACGATCCCGTCGTCGTCGAGCCCGGCACCGCGCTGGAACGCGGCCACCGCGCTGTTCGTGGCCGGCCCGAACGCACCGTCCACGGTGATCGACGCGCCGTGCTGGACCAGCAGGTACTGGATCGCGGTGACGTTCGCGCCGCGGTTGCCGCTGTTCTGGGCCGGGAAGAACGCGGCGGAGAACGCCTGCGCCGCGGTCCCGGTGCCGAACAACGTCGCCATGACCAGGCCGAGCACGACCAGGGCTCTGACTTTCATAGGTGCCTCCGATGGTGGGCCGGTCGGGTGACCGCCCGCGATGGACTGTGCGGCGGCACGCGGGACACCGGCAACGGATCGATGCGGTTGTGGGACGACGGGACGCCGGCACGCCGCTGACGTGCGCGAACGCCGCTGGGATGGGACGGGCGTGGGATAACCGCCGATAGACCGCGGTCATCCCAGCGGCGTCCCGGGACGCGGTGCTCCGCGCCTGGTGAACCGGGGCGTCCGTGACCGGGCGTCCCAGAACGGTCGCTGATCGTGGACCGGCGTCCGGCCCGGCTGCCACGGTGACGCGGTCCGGCCGTTCGTCGCCGGCGCTCCGAGAGGACACCCTTCATGCCCGTTATCAGCAAGAGGAAAGTGCTCGCCGGCCTGGCCGCCACGCTGCCGATGGCGGCCGCCATGGTGATCACCTCCGCGTCACCCGCGATGGCCGCCAGCTGCTACGACCACACCGGCAACGTCTCGGGCACGTACACCCGCACGGACGGCCTGGACCAGCGTGTGCCGGCCAGCGGGAGCCTGAGGACCACGTCGTACTGCAACGACATCAACCTGTGGGTCGGCGAGGACACGGTCAATCCGGACTACCCGTACCTGATGGCGTGCGTCGTGTTCACCGCGCACAGCACCTCGTGCAGCAACGGCAACATCCCGGTCGGACCGGGCTGGAACGTCATCGCCACCGACGTGCTGGACAACAGCGCGTTCATCGTCAAGGTCCGCGGCCTCCAGAACGACACCGACGCGCGCGGCACCAAGTTCAAGATCGCATTCTGAAAAACCCGAGAAGGAGCCACATGTCTTCGCACGACTTCGCCGTGGACCGCCGGACCCTGATGCGCGGCGCGCTCGCCGTCGGCGCCGGAATCGCCGCGGCCCCGCTGGTCGCCGGCGCCGCGTTCGCCTACAACTGGGGCGGCACGCTCCAGGCCGGCGCGAACGGGGCCGCCGTCACCGAGCTGCAGATCCGGGTGGCCGGCTGGCCGACCGGCAGCGCCAGCCAGACCCGGCTGGTCATCGACGGCGACTTCGGCCCGGCGACCACCGCGGCCGTGAAGCGCTTCCAGACGGCGTACGGCCTGAGCTCGGACGGCATCGTCGGCCCGAACACGCAGTCGGTGCTGAACGGCCTGGAGTCGTCGGACGGCTCGACCGCGCACTTCAACTGGAGCGAGTTCTACGACCAGTCCGCCGGTAACTTCAACGGCGGCAAGGTCAGCGCGGCCGCGGTCAAGGAGAACGTCCGCCGTGCCATGTATAAGTTGGAGGCGCTGCGCAAGAAGCTCGGCGACCGGGCGGTCACCATCACCTCCGGGTTCCGCAGCATCGCGCACAACGCGGAGATCGGCGGGGCCAGCGACAGCATGCACCTGTACGGCACCGCGGCCGACATGCTGGTCTCCGGCGTGAGCATCAAGACGATCTACCAGAAGGCGGAGACCTGTGGGTTCTCCGGCCTGGAGACGTACACGGTCGACCACCAGCACGTGGACAGCCGGGCCGACCTCGGCCGCTCCTGGTGGTGGGAGGACGGCACGGTCTGACCGTCTCCGGAACGCGCCGGCTGCCGTGCGCACGGGGGCACGGCAGCCGGCGCGTCCGTCAGCTCGCGGTCGGGGACGGGGTGGCCTTGAGGGTCTCCTCGCAGTACGGCCAGTGGTGGAAGTCGCGCGCGGTGCTCCACAGCCGGTGGGCGGCGGTGATGTTCCACTCCGGGTCGAACGCCTGCGCCGGCGTGCCGTCGAGCTGGGCGAGCGTGGAGTCGGAGATCTGGAAGAGACCCCAGTTCCGTGAGCCGTTCGTGTTCGGCAGGACGTGCAGCGGATCGAGCCGCGACTGGCACCGGGCGATCGTGACCGCGTCCTCCGGCGCCTCGGTGAAGACCGCCCGGATGCGGGCCGCGGCCTGGTCCGGCGTCCAGGTCTCCATGCGCACCGGCTGGTCGTAGAGCGCCCTCTTGGTGGCGTCGTCCACGATGCCCTTCGGCGGCAGCCCGGCCAGCACCTGGAACGCGGTCACCCGGCGCAGCGTCTCCGGGCCGAACGCGCTGTCCGCGGACAGCTTTCCGCCCGCCTTGATCAGCAGCGTCTGCACCTCGAGGACGCACTCGTCGTTCTCACCCATGCTGACCGGGTCCTGGCAGGCGCGGGAGAACAGCAGCCGGTCGTCCGCGGGCGCGGAGCTTCCGGGCTGCGGATCCGTCGACCCCCGCAGCGCGAACAGGCCGGCGGTCGCTGCGAGCACGACGACGACCCCGGCCGCGGCGAGCAGCAGTGTCCGCCTGGTTCTGCCGGGCGACGCTGACTCCATTGTGGACTCGCGGGCGGGCGCCGCCTCCGCGGTCTCGCCCGCGGGCCCCGGCTTGTCATCGGCCGTGACCCGCACATCCGTGCTGGCCGCCGGACTCCTGGAGCCGGTAAGGCGCTCGGCGGAACCGGAATCGGCCGCTTGCGCATCGGAGCCGCCCGCCGACGCGCTCGGGCCTGCTGCCCGCTCGCCCGAGCCGGCCGTCCCGGAATCCCGCTCGCCCGAGCCGGCCGTCCCGCCGGTGCCGGTGGTCTGCTCGGAGACATCGGCCGGGGCCGCGTCCGGGACCGGGCTGATCGGCTCGGTGTGGCGGACCGCCTCGGCCGCGGCCCACAGCCGGTGCAGGTGCCGGATCTCCTCCGCGGTGGCGCCGCACGACCGCGCGAACGACAGCACGATCCGGTAGTCCTGCGGGACGCTGGCCCCGGAGCAGTATCGATGAAGGCTCGAACTGCTGACGCCGGCCAGCTTTCCCAGCTGCGTGAAACCGAAGCCGCTGCGGCTCTTCAGCATCCGAAGGTAGGCCGCGAACCGTTCCGTGTGATTAAGATGATCATGAATGACTCCCCCCGCCATGAGCCCGACCCTACACCAATGTGCACAGCCGCAGATTGTCAATATTTAGGCGTATCTGTAGGGGTCATTTGTCGCGATTCAACCGAAGGTTCGGCCGCGCCCGGAGGGGTTTCCGGCACCACCCACGGACCCGGCAGGGAGGAGCGCCGGCGACGACCGGTGCCCGCGGGAGCATGCGGAAAGCGACCACCCGCGACGTGGGAAGTCAAGCGCTGGACCCTCCCTCAGGGAGAGGCGTCAGACTGGGACGATGCTGACCGTCGGCGAGTTCGCCCGGCTCACCCACCTGAGCATCCGCACGCTGCGGCGCTACCACGACTCCGGCCTGCTGGTGCCGGACCGCGTGGACGAGGCGACCGGGTACCGCTACTACACGCCCGCGCAGATCCCGAACGCACAGGTGATCCACCGGCTGCGCGAGCTGGACCTGCCGCTGGCCGAGGTGCGCCGGGTGCTGGACAGCGAGGATCCGGACGAACGGGCCCGCATCGTCGCGGCCCACCTGCGGCGGCTGGAGGATCAGCTGGAGCAGACCCGCCGGGCCGTGGTGTCGCTGCGGCAACTGCTGGCGCCGGAGCCGGTGGCGGTGGAGCTGCGCCGCGTGCCCCCGCTGACCGTCGCCGCGATCGAGGCGGTCGTCGACCTCGGCGACGTGCTGAGCTGGTACTCCGGCGCGATGGCCGAGCTGGACGCGATGGCGTTGCAGGGCACCCCCGGCGGCGTGTACGACAACGCGCTGTTCACCGAGGGTCGCGGGTCCGCGCTGGTCTACCTGCCGAGCGCGGTCCCGCCCACCGGCGGGCGCGTCCTCCCGGTCACGCTGCCCGCGGCGGAGCTGGCCGTGGCCGTGCACGAGGGCGCGCACGACGCGATCGACGTGACCTACGGGCGGCTGGGCCGGTGGGCCGCCGAGCACTCGCTCGCGATCGGCGGCCCGGTGCGGGAGCACTACCTGTGCGGCCCGCGCGACACGGCCGATGCCGCGTCGTGGCGCACGGAGATCGCCTGGCCGGTGTTCACGGTCGCGGGCTGAGAAGAGCTCAACGCCGCCACGCGTACGCGTCGTCGCGGTTGTTGTCGTCCGGCGGGGCCAGCGAGGTGTCGGCGGAGACGAACGCGACCGTCTCGCCGTGCGCGGAGACCGCCGGATACCCGCTGTGCCCGTCCGAGTCGGTGGCGGACGGGCTGGCCAGCGTGTTCGTGCCGGTCAGCAGGTCCCGGACGAAGATGTCACCCCAGGCCTCGGTGTCGTCCGGCGTCAGGTCACGGGACACCCCGCGGAACGCGACATGGCGCCCGTCCGCGCTGATCCTCGCCTCGTGGCAGATGCAGCCGATCTGCTCGCCGGCGTTGTTCAGGCTGACCTTCGTGGTGGTGCCGGCCGCGCGATCCCGGACGTAGGCGTCCCGGTGGTGCCGGCCGACGTTGGTGTCGCCGGGCACGATGTCGTCCTCGTCCGAGGCGAAGACCACGAGGTTGCCGTCGCCGCTGATCGAGACCGTGGTGTCGGAGTGCGAGGTCTGACCGCCGGTGTAGGTGACCGTGACCTGGTCGAGCGTGCCGGTCTGCAGGTCGCGGACGAAGATGTCGGTGTCCGGGCCGATGCCGTAGCCGGGCGTCTCGGGCACGTCGTCCGGGACCAGGCCGGCCGTGGCGGTGCTGAACACCACGTACCGGCCGTCCGCGGACAGATCGATCTGGTGCGCCGCGCCGTCGATCAGCGTGGTCGTGCCGGTGGCGAGGTCGTGCACGTATGCGGCACCTTCCGCGATCATCGCCACGTGCGTGCCGTCGTCGCTGAGCCGCACCTGCCACACCGTGCCGGGCACGTCCGCGCCGGCGAGCGTGGCCACGCCGGTCTGCAGGTCGGTCACGTAGGCGTCGTCCGTGGTGTCCGTGTCGGCCGGGTCGAGCGCCACGTCGGTCAGGTAGGCGAGGTAGCGGCCGGTGGCGTCGAACGAGGGGTCGCCCGCGGACCCGCCGCCCGGGGCGAAGAGCGTGGTGGTGCCGGCGTCCAGGTCGCGGATGAACGTGCCGCCGGTGGGCGCGGCCGGGGACAGGTTGCCCGAGCGGGTGGTGAAGGCGACGTACCGGCCGGTGCCGTCGACGTCGATGTCCGTGTAGGTCCGGTTGTCGCCGCGGGTCCCGTCGGTGGCGACGCTGACCAGCTGGACGGTTCCGGCGTTCGCGAAGGCCGGGGTGGCGGGGAGGAGGAGCGCTGACACTGCACAGAGGACGGTGAGTGTTCTCATGACGCAGCATCATTGCAGCAAGTTATTGCACTGTCACGGTGCGTAGGCCATTCAGCATGATGTTGAGATAGCGGTGCGAGACCGCGCGCCGATCCTCGCCGCTCGGGTGCACGTCCACCGCGTAGATCACGCCGCACATCAGCGGCAGCATGTCGGCCTGCGTCACCTCGCGCCGCACCGCGCCGGCCTCGTGGGCGCGCGCGAGCAGCCGGCCGGACAGCGTGTGCAGGCGCGCCAGCAGCTCGGACGTGTGCGGCAGCACGTGGGTGCCGGCCGCGAGCGCGGGCCGCAGCGACGCGTCGTCCAGCTGCGCGTCCAGCATCGCGACCAGGTGGCCGGAGAACGCGCGCCAGGTGTCGTCGTCCTCGACCGCGCGCTCCGCGCGAGCGACCAGCGCCTCCAGGCTCGGCGTCGCCACCGTCTCCAGCAGCGCCTCCGCGGTGGGGAAGTGACGGTAGACCGTGGCGACGCCCACGGAGGCGGCGCGCGCGACCTCGTTGAGCTGCATCGGGGTGCCCTCGTCGACGAACCGGCGGCCGGTGTCGACGATCAGCTGCCAGTTGCGGGCCGCGTCCTTGCGCATGGTCATGAGACCAGGATAACCGGATAGGTCATCCGTCTTGTGTTACGGTCAAGCGGATACGTTATCCGAATTTGGAGGCGCTGTGCTGCCCGAAGGCTTCGCCAGTCGTACCGTCGCGGTCAACGGTCTTGATCTGCATGCCGTCGTCGGCGGGGACGGGCCGCCGCTGCTGCTGGTGCACGGCTGGCCGCAGTTCTGGTACACGTGGCGCCTGGTCATGCCCTCGCTTGCTCGCCACTTCACCGTGATCGCACCCGACCTGCGCGGGACCGGTGCCAGCGACAAACCCGCCACCGGGTACGACGCGGCCACGCTCGCCGGCGACCTTGCCGGGCTGATGACCGCGCTCGGCCACGAGCGGTTCGCGGTCGCCGGCTACGACATCGGGATGATGGTCGGCTACACGCTCGCCGCCACCTACCGCGACCGCGTCACGAAGCTCGCGGTCGGCGAGGCGGTCCTGCCCGGCTTCTCCGAGCTGCCGCCGCTGCTCATGCCGCCCGCGATGAACGAGTTCATGTGGCACTTCGCGTTCAACCGGCTGCACGACATCAACGAGCGGATGGTGGCCGGGCGCGAGGAGGTCTACTTCGGACACCAGTTCGCGTCGAAGGCCGCCTCTCCGACCGCGATTCCGCAGTCCGCGGTGGACGTCTACGTCGAGGCGCTCCGTGACCCGGCCGCGCTGCACGCCAGCTTCGAGTTCTACCGGGCCGGGGAGAGCGAGGATCAGGTGCTCGCGTGCCGGGCGGCGGGGCTGCTGGAGATCCCGGTGCTCGCGCTCGGCGGCGAGCTCGCGGCCGGTGCGGCGGTCGAACAGGTCATGCGGCTGGTCGCCACGGACGTCCGCGGCGTGATCATCCCGGGCGCCGGACACTTCCTGCCCGACGAGGCGCCGGGCGCGGTGGCGCAGGCCCTGCTCTCCTTCCTGACTTCCTGACCTGCGAAAGGGACGGACATGACTGATCGTTCGATCGAGGTGGGCGGGCGTACCCGCACCTACACCGTCGTCACGCCGGAGGGCGGCTTCGACCGGCTGCTGCTCGCCTTCCACGGGTCGGGGCAGCAGGCGGCGTCGCACCGCACGTTCACCGGCAACGCGTTCGACGACATCAAGCGCACGGCCGTGGTCTACCTCGACGGCTACCGGCGCCGGTGGAACGACTCCCGCCTGCACAGCCGCTTCCCCGCCCGCAGGCAGAACATCGACGACACCGGGTTCGCGGAGGCGGTCGTCGCGCGCGAGGCCGGTGGGCGGCCGGTCTACGCCTCCGGGTACTCCAACGGCGGCGGCCTGGTCATCCGCCTGCTCCACGAACGGCCGGGACTGCTCGCCGGCGCCACGATCATCGCGGCCGGGCAGCCCGCGCCGGACAACCTGCTGGACCTGGGCGACGCGCCGTTCGTGCCCACGCCGATCCTGCTCATCCACGGCACCCGCGACCCGCTGGTGCGGTATGCCGGCGGGGCGATGGCTCCGTGGGCCCAGTTCCTGTTCCGGGTCGGGGGCAGTCTGCTCTCCGCGCCCGACACCGCCGCCTATTTCGCCGCGCGCAACGGGATCGCGGCCTTGCCGTCCACCGTCGATCTGACCGCCGAGCTGAGCCGCACGGACTACCGCGAGGACGGCCGTCCGCCGGTCACGCTCTACACGGTCCACGGCGGCGGCCACACGATCCCCGGGCGTACCCCGTCACCCGCCCTGCTGGGCCGTACCACCTCTCACCTGCACACCCCCGGCGCGATCACGGAGTTCTTCGCCTTCTGACGCAGTGGTCCGGGAAACCCACGCGGCGCGGCTTCGGCCGGCCGGCGGCGGTCAGAGGCCGAGGGCGTCCATGGTGCGGAGGGCGTCGATGACGCTGGAGATGTGGTCGCGCATGGCGGCCTCGGCCTCGGGCGGGTCGTGGGCGAGGATCGCGGCGATCACGCGTTCGTGCTGGGGGAGGGAGGTCTCGGGGCGGCCGGGGAGCAGCGACAGCATGAACTGGTGGCGGACCAGCTGGGCGTGCAACGTGCCGATGATGTCGTCCGCGGTGTGGTGCGCGGCGATGCTCCGGATCAGCGCGTGCAGGCGCTGGTTGAGGTCGCTGTAACGGCGGGACTCGCCGGCCGCCACGGCCGCCCGCATCTGCGCGCCGATCTCGGCCAGCTCCACGCCCTGGGCAGCGTCGGCCCGGACGGCGGCGCGCGCGGCGACCAGGCCCTCCAGCACCATCCGGACCTCGGTGATCTCCACGGCCTCGGCCAGCGACACCTTGCGCACCACAGCGCCGCGGTTGCGCTGCATCTCGACCAGCCCGTCGCCGGCCAGATCCTGGAGCGCGGAGCGCACGGTGAAGCGGCTCGCCCGGAACCGCTCCGAGAGCTGCGCCTCGACGAGCCGCTCGCCGGGCAGATACTCACCCCGCAGGATCGCCTCGCGCAGCGCATCCCGCGCCTCGGCTATCGGCGAGATTTCCTGGCGCGCGGAGGGAACGGACTGCTCAGCGGGCATGAGGGGCAGAATACCCGAGCCGTGGATAGACGCGGCGCGCGTTGAGCTCATACACCCGGTCGCGGTCCTCCGGGCCCAGCGTGGGGTGTGCGTCGATGTACCTCCGGGTGTCGTCGAAGTGGTGCCCGGTGAGCGGGTCGAGGCCGCGGACCGCGCCGATCGCCTCCGAGCCGAACAGGATCGCGCCCGGGTCGATGACGTCGAAGAGCAGGTTGATGCCGGGCTGGTGGTAGACGCAGGTGTCGAAGAAGACGTTCGCCCCGAGCATCGACGCGGGTGCGGGCCGGTCCAGCATGTCGGCGAGGCCGCGGAAACGCCCCCAGTGGTACGGCACCGCGCCGCCCCCGTGCGGGATGATCAGGCGCAGCCCGGGGAACGTGCGGAACAGGTCGGACTGCATGAGCTGCATGAACACGGCCGTGTCCGCGTTGAGGTAGTGCGAGCCGGTGGCGTGCAGATTCCGGTTCGTCACGGCGGAGACGTGCACCATCGCGGGCACGTCCAGCTCCACCATCACCTCGTAGAGCGGGAACCAGGCCCGGTCGGTCAGCGGCGGCGACGTCCAGTGCCCGCCGCTCGGGTCCGGGTTGAGGTTGAGGCCGACGAACCCCAGCTCGGTCACGCAGCGGCGCAGCTCGGCCAGGGACCGCCCGATCGGCACACCGGGGCTCTGCGGCAGCTGGCACACGCCCGCGAACCTGCCCGGGAACAGCGCCACCACGCGCGCCACCAGGTCGTTGCACGCCCGCGACCAGGCCAGACCCGTGTCCGTGTCGCCGGCGTGGTGACCCATCGCGGACGCCCGCGGCGAGAAGATCGTCAGGTCGATGCCGCGCGTGTCCATCATCCGCAGCTGCCCGGCCTCGATCGTGGCGCGGATCTCGTCGTCGTCGATCACCGGGTACGCCGGCGGCGCCAGCCCGACCTCCCAGGCCGCCAGCTGTGCCTCCCGCCAGGCGGTGTGCGTGGCCAGCGCGGTGGTGTAGTGCCCGTGACAGTCGATGATCATGTCTGGTCCCGTAGCGCGATCAGCAGGTCCCGCGCCGCGGACGCGATCCTCGGCGGGACGCCCAGCTCCTCCAGGTGTGCCGCGGCCGCGCTCATCTCGCCCGCCCGGCGGCGCGCGTGCCGGTGGGTGCCGTCGGTCAGCCGGTCGATCGTGCGCGCGTCGAAGCCGGCCAGCTCCGCGCCGATGTTCGCGCGCAGCCACGGCTCGCAGCCGGCCTTCTCCGCCGCGGCGAGCGCCTCCACCACCGCAGCGGCGAGTCCCTTGTAGAACACGCTGCGCAGCAGCTTGCGCGCGATCGCCTCGCCCGCCGCTCCGGGCTGCACGGTCACCTCGGCGCCGAGACCGGTCAGGATGCGCGCCACGTCGGCGGCGGCAGAGCCGGAGACCAGCATGGGGGTACGCAGGCCCCGCCCCGGCACCGGCGACATCAACGCGACGTCGGCCACCGGCACGTCGTGTGCCGCGGCCCGCCGGGCGAGCGCGGCCTTCACCGAGGGTGCGGTGGTGTTCAGGTCGGCCCAGATCACGCCGGGTCGTAGCGCGGCCAGCGACGCCTCCAGCGCGGGGAGCGCGTCGTGTGCGCTGTTCACGCTCAGGACCAGGTCAGCGTCGTGCACCGCATCCGCGTCGCCGTCGCGTGCCCGCACCCCCGGCGGTGGCTCCTGCACGGGGTCGTAACCTCGGACGTCGGCGCCGGCCGTGACCAGGTCACGGGCGATCTCGGCGCCGGCCTCGCCGAGCCCGAGCACGGCGATGCGCATCAGGGCACCACCGGCGTGCCGTGCGTGTGGAACGTGTCGATCGTCTTCAGGCCCCACGCCTGCCCCTTCGCACGCTCCTCGCGCGTCCAGCTGATCGTCGGCCAGTCCGGGTCGAGGATGAGGCGGGCACCGGCGTTGCACAGCTCGATGCGGTTGCCGCCGGGCTCCCACACGTACAGGAAGAAGGTCTGCTGGATCGCGTGTTTGTGCGGCCCGGTCTCGATGTGCACGCCGGCGTCGAGGCACACGTCGGCCGCGCGCAGGATCTCCTCGCGCGTGTCCGTGGCGAACGCGATGTGGTGCAGACGGCCGCGGCTGCCGGTCCAGTCCTCCGTGTAGACCAGGTCGTAGGTCTTGTTGCCGACCGAGAACCAGACCGCCTGCGGGCTGCCGTCGTCCTTGACGATCCGCTCGGTGCAGCGGGCACCGAGCGGGCCGGCCAGGAACGCGGCGACGCCGGGCACATCCGCGGCGAGGTAGTTGATGTGGTCCAGCCGGCGCAGATTCGCACCCCGGCCGGGGTAGGCGGCGGCCTGATTCTTCAGCGCGGGCCGGTCCGCGTCGTCGGGGTGATAGCGGTCGACATCCCAGTAGAGGCCGAGCTCGTGCCCGTCGGGGTCGGTGAAGACCGTGACCTCACCGAGGCCGCGCACGTCCTTGACCACGCGCGTCGGCGTCAGCTGCGCGGTCAGCCGGGCGACGGCCTGCGGGCTGGCCGCGCGCAGGTAGGTGCGGGCGATGCCGGCCTGCGCGGACCTGATCAGCCGGACGGTCCAGGACTGGTAGTCGTCCCAGGTGTGCAGGTAGACCGAGTCGGCGTCGCGGTGCACCTCGCGCAGGCCCATCAGGCGGACGAAGAAGTCGGCGGACTCGTCGAGCACGGGGGTGCGCAGCTCGACCGGGCCGACGTGCGCGATGTCCCGGCGGCGGTCGGGGTCGTGGCTCATGACGTCACCTTTCCCGCACGTGGCCACACCAGGCCGTCGGCGAGTTTGCGAGCGGTGCGGACGACCTCGCTGCGACGCAACCGGTCGCGATCGAGGTCGATGGAGACCGCGAACGTGCCACTCGGGTGCTCGATCAGCACGTCGCGGCCGCCGGGCAGCGACATCACGGTGCCGGCGGCGCGGACCCCGGCGGCCACGGACACCGCGCCCAGCACCCCGATCGCGGCGTGCACCCGGTGCGGGATGAACGTGCGGGTGCCGACCGTGCCGCCGTGCCGCGGCGGGGACAGCAGCGACACCTTCGGAACGGTGGCGTCGCGCACGTCGCCCAGGCCCATCAGCCGGCCCGCGTCCAGGCGCACCGCCTCGACCGCGGCGCGCAGCCGCGTGTCGCTCTCCAGCTCGGCGGGGCTCTCCGTGCCGGTCACGCCCAGGTCGGCCGCGCGCGCCAGCACGACCGGCATGCCGGCATCCACACAGGACACGGTGAGCCCGCCGCAGCGGTCCGCCGGGCGGCCGGTCGGGAAGACGGCGGTGTCACGGCCGGGGAAGGCCAGCGCGATCGGGGCGGCCGGGAACGGGGTGCCGGCCATGATCGTGTCGCCGTCGTAGCGGACCCGGCCGCCGGGCGTCTCGACGCGCGCCTCCGCGTGCGCGATCACGGGGTTGAGCAGCCGGATGCGGACCGGGGTGCGGTCGCGCCTCACCGGGACCAGGCCGCGCTCGATGGCGAACGGGCCGACGCCCGCGAGCAGGTTGCCGCAGGTCTGCGCGTCGGAGACGGTCGCGGTCTCCGGGACGACCTGGAGGAACAGGTAGTCGACATCCGCGCTGCCGTCCGCGCACGGCCCGACCACGGCCACCTTGCTGGTCAGCGGGTGCCCGCCGCCGAGCCCGTCGATCTGCCGCGGATCCGGCGAACCCATGATCCGCAACAGCAGGTCGTCGCGTGCGGCCCGGTCGCCGGGCAGGTCGGCGGCCAGGAAGTAGAGCCCCTTGGAGCTGCCGCCGCGTAGCTGCATGCACGGGATGCTCATGGCAGCCGGTCCACATAGCGCACACCGAGCTTCTCCAGCAGGGGGCGCAGATCGTAGAGATCGAGGCCGAGCACACCGTCCGCGAGCCGGGCGCGTTTCGTCTCCTCGGCGGCCAGGCGGGTGGTGGTGGCGGCGGCGACCTCGGCGCCCCGGGGTGCGGGGAGCGTCAGCACGCCGTCGTCATCCGCGATCACGACGTCGCCGGGGCGGACGAGCTGGCCGGCGGCCACGACCGGGACGTTGACCGAGCCGGGACCGGCCTTGACCGTGCCCTGGGCGTGCACCGCGCGCGCCCAGACCGGGAAGCCCATCGCGACGAGCGCGGCGAGGTCGCGCACGCCCGCGTCGATCACCAGGCCGCGCACGCCGCGGGCGCGCAGCGAGGTGGCCAGCAGCTCGCCGAACATGCCGTCGGTGGACGGCGACGTGGTGGTGACGACCAGGACGTCGCCGGGGCGGCACACCTCGACGGCCGCGTGGATCATCAGGTTGTCGCCGGGCGGGCAGGAGACGGTGATCGCGGAACCGGCGATCGTGGCGCCGGCCTGGCGGGCGCGCACGGCCGGGCCGAGCAGCCCGATGCGGCCCGCGGCCTCGTGGACGGTGGCGACGCCGGCCGCGCCCAGCTCCGCGATGATCCGCGGCTCGGCCCGGTCGACGGTGCGGACGACGAAATGCATGTCCTCTGTCTACCCTCTTCCGAGATTGGCGTCAATATTGTCTTCAGGATTGTTGACAATGTGTGTAACGTTCGGCGCGTCGGTCCCACCGTCCTGTTGGGAGGGCTCATGATCCGTCGTCTCGTCCTCGCCGTCGCCGTCATGCTTACCGCCGCCGCCTGTGGATCAGGGCCGTCCGTCACCGAGGACGGCCTCACGAAGATCACCGTCGGCGTCATCCCGATCGTCGACGTCGCCCCCGTCTACCTCGGCGTGCAGAAGGGTTTCTTCGCCGAGCAGAGGCTCGAGCTCGAGCTGCAGACCGCGCAGGGCGGCGCCGCCATCGTGCCGGGCGTGGTCAGCGGCCAGTTCCAGTTCGGCTTCAGCAACACCACGTCGCTGCTGCTCGCGTCCGCGCAGGGCCTGCCGGTCAAGGCCGTCGCGTCCGGCGTCGCCTCCACCGGCGAGCCGGGGAAGGACTTCGGCGCCGTGGTCGTCGCCGCGGACAGCCCGATCAAGACCGCGCGCGACCTCGCCGGCAAGAAGGTCGCGGTCAACACGTTGCGAAACATCAACACCACCACGGTCGGCAACGTGGTCGCGGCCGACGGCGGCGACCCGTCCGCCATCACCTACGTCGAGTTGCCGTTCCCGGACATCGCGCCCGCGATCGCGCGCGGCGACGTGGACGCGGGGCAGCTGGTCGAGCCGTTCCTGACCATCGCGACCGGGCAGGGCGACCGGCAGGTGGTCTCCAACTACGCCGGCACCGCCCCCGGCCTCACCGTCGGCCTGTATTTCACCGGCAGCCAGCAGGACCAGGCCGTCGTCCGGGCCTTCACCACCGCGATCACCCGGTCCATGGAGTACGCGTCCGCCCACCCCGACGAGGCCCGTGCCGCGCTGTCGACGTATACGAAGATCGACCCCGCCGTGCAGGCCGCGCTCGTGCTGCCGAAGTGGCCGTCCACGGTGGATCGTGCCTCCGTGCAACGGCTCGCCGACCTCGCGCAGAAGGACGGCCTGCTCCCGCGTGCGCCGGACCTGAATGTGTTGCTGCCATGAGACGCCCGCTGCTCGGCGCCGC
The DNA here is from genome assembly GCF_000717135.1 of Catenuloplanes japonicus. Taxonomy (GTDB): domain Bacteria; phylum Actinomycetota; class Actinomycetes; order Mycobacteriales; family Micromonosporaceae; genus Catenuloplanes; species Catenuloplanes japonicus. The sequence goes on along the minus strand of NZ_JNXY01000017.1, from coordinate 150,475 downwards.
CGGCCTGCTCGTCGTGATGGCGCTCCTCGAGGCGCTGCCGCGGGCCGGGCTGGTCGACGGCCGGTTCCTGCCGCCGTTCGGCACCACCGCCCGCGCGCTCGGCGCCCAGCTCGCCACCGGCGGCTTCTGGACCGTGCTCGGGCAGACCGCGCGCGGTTGGGCGCTCGGCCTCGCGCTCGCCATGGTCGCCGGCGTCGTCGCGGGCATGGTCATCGGCAGCGTGCCGGTGCTGCGCGCCGCGACCGCGTCCACCATCGAGTTCCTGCGGCCGATCCCGTCCGTCGCGCTGATTCCGCTGGTGGTGCTGGTCTACGGCAGTCGGCCCGAGTCCGCGCTGGTCCTGGTGGTCTACGCCGCGTTCTGGCAGGTGCTGATCCAGGTGCTCTACGGCGCGGCGGACGTCGACCCGGTCGTCCGCGACACCGCGCGCTCCTACCGTTTCTCGCGCTGGGGCACGCTGCGCACGGTCGTCTGGCCCACGGTCCTGCCCTACGCCGCGACCGGGTTCCGGCTGGCCGCGGCCGTCGCGCTGATCCTGGAGATCACGGCCGAGCTGGTCATCGGCGTGCCCGGCCTCGGCCACGCGATCGGCGTCGCCCAGAGCTCCGGCGCGGTCGCGGAGACCTATGCGCTGGTCATCGTGGTCGGCCTGATCGGCGTCGTGGTCAACCTGTCCGCCCGCGCGGTCGAGCGCCGCGTCCTGCGCTGGCACACCTCGGTGCGGAGAGACCTGTGATCCGCCGCCTCGGGCTGCCCGCCGTGCTGATCGGGGTGTGGTGGCTGCTCTCCGCGGGCAGCACCAGCTTCTTCTGGCCGCCGCTGTCCGTCATCGCCCGCACGTTCCCGGCGACCTGGACGCTCGACCCGATCCTGCACGACGTGCTGCCCAGCCTGGCCCGGCTCGCGCTCGGCTACACGATTGCGCTGCTCGCGGGCGTGACGCTCGGCGTCGCGATCGGCTCCTCGGCCACGCTGCGCGCCTGCTGCGAACCGGCGCTGGAGTTCTTCCGCGCGATCCCGCCGCCCGTCCTCATCCCGGTCATCGCACTGTTCGCCGGCTACACCGGGTGGACCTCGAAGATCATCACCATCGCGCTCGGCTGTCTGTGGCCGATCCTGCTCAACACGGTCGACGGCGTGCGCGCGGTCGACGAGGTGCTGCGCGACACCGCCCGGTCATACCGGTTCGGCCGCCTCGCGGTCCTGCGCCACGTGGTGCTGCGCGGCGCCGCCCCGCGCATCGTCACCGGCGCCCGCCAGGCCCTGTCGCTCGGCGTCATCCTCATGGTGATCAGCGAGATGTTCGGTGCGGACCGTGGGCTCGGCGCGGCCGTCGTGCAGTTCCAGCGCGGGTTCGCGATCCCGCAGATGTGGACCGGCATCATCCTGCTCGGCCTGCTCGGCGTGGCCCTGTCCGCCCTGTTCCACCTCGCCGAACGCCGGCTCTTCGCCTGGAGGTCCGACTCATGACCACCGTCCTGTCGGTCGACGCGCTCGCCAAGACCTATCGCAGCCCTGGGCGTACCGTCGAGGCCGTTCGTGATCTGACCTTCGACATCGGGCGCGGCGAGTTCGTCTGCGTGGTCGGCCCGTCCGGAGCCGGCAAGACCACGCTGTTGCGCTGCATCGCCGGCCTGATGCCCGGCACCGGCGGCAGCATCCACCTCGACGGCACCGCGGTCACGGCACCGCCCGCGGGCATGGCCGTCGTCTTCCAGGAGTACGGTCGCAGCCTCTTCCCGTGGCTGACCGTGCGCCGCAACGTGGAGCTGCCGCTCGCGGAGAAGGGCGTGCCGCGCCCCGCCCGGCGCGCGCGGGTCGACGAGGCGCTCGACGCGGTCGGCCTGTCCGACAGCGGCAACGCGCACCCGTGGCAGCTCTCCGGCGGCATGCAGCAGCGCGTCGCGATCGCCCGCGCCATCGCCTACGAGCCGTCCGTGCTGCTCATGGACGAGCCGTTCGCCGCCGTCGACGCCCAGACCCGCGCGGAGCTGGAGGACCTGATCCGTGCGCTCTGGCATCGTCTCGGCATCACGGTCCTGTTCGTCACGCACGACATCGACGAGTCCGTCTACCTCGGCCAGCGCGTGCTGGTCCTGTCCCGCAGCCCCACCGAGATCCTCGCCGACCTCCCCATCGACCTGCCCGCCGCCCGCGACCAGCTCACCACCCGCGCCTCCCCGCGCTTCACCGCGCTGCGCGCCCAGGTCTACACCCTGATCCAGCGCGCGAAGGCGGGTGAGCGCTGATTGCTATCCTCCGCGGTGGTGGAGTCGTAGCGCAGAGGTCGTCGCGCCCGTACCCGATCTGGAGGACGCCGGTTCGAATCCGGCCGGCTCCACCATTCTGGGCCTGATCAGAGGTTCGTGACGGTGGTGCGCAGCTCGGCGAGCACGGTGGTGGCGACCCTGGTTACATCCTGGTCGGTGGGGCGCGTACTCATGCCCACCGCGCTGCGGCTGGGAACCCCGCTGTCGCGTCGTCCGCCGCCGGGGCACGACCGAGCCTGCACGCCGCCATGGCCGACATCCCCGGCGGCACCGTCGTGGGCCCGGCATCATATAGATGTATGGCGCGCTGAAGCCGGCCCAGGCCCCGAAGCAGGCCCTGCCGGCCAGCTGTTCTGACCGGACGGGCCGAGCGCCCGGGGCGGCCACGACAACGGCGGCGATGAGCCGGGCCCAGCGGCTGGTCGGGCCCGGACCGGACGTGAACACCTTCCGCCGCCGGTCCTGAGCTGGCCGGGTCATGCGGCCGGGATCGCGTGCAGGTCACGACCGAGCACGGCGGCCAGACGACCGGTCTCCCGCTCGATCGCGGGCCACTGACGATGGCGCTCGTCGGGCCGGCTGACGGTGATCTCGTCGCCTTTGCGGGTCCATGTCCCGCGTACCACACCGCCGGCCACGACCGGGTTGGCCTTGCGGGTCATGAGGTCACGGAGCTGCGGCGGGGTGACGTGGGGGTCCTTGGTGCCGGGGCCCATCACCCACTGGTCGTGCCCGGGGAGGAACCGCACCTCCTCCGACGGGGCTGTCTTCTGGAGGGCGTCGGCATCCTCGCGGGCGATGTGCGCGGTGGTTCCCTCGACGTCCACCGCGACCAGTCGGTCACCGAGCCGATCGATCCAGGCGTCGAGTCGTTTGCCGCCCGCGCTGAGGCCGTTGCCGAGCCAGTAGTGCAGGTTCTCGATCGGCGCCGGCCCGTAGGTGCGGAAGTACGCCAGGACGGCGGCCGGTCCGGCCTCGTCGAGATCGGGAATGCCCGGCCATCGTGGATTGGTGTCCAGCCGCTGGAGGGTGAGCCGTCCGTCCCGTGGCGGTCCGATGCTCACGTCTCCCTGCCAGCACAGCGGCTTGATCAGCGTGCCCGCGCCGTCGTCGAAGACCGGCCCGAGATGCCGGTACGCGCGGTGTTTCGACAGCTCACGGCCCAGCTCCGCGACGGTGCGTGGTCCGTCGCTCAGGGCCGCACGCACCGCGGCCCGGAAGTCCGGCCAGTCCGCGGGGGCGAGCCGGTAGTGCTCGGCCCAGCTCCGCCGTTCCCACTGCCGGCCGGCCGCGCGGAGTGCCAGGTAGATGCCGCCGTCGGCGGGGGAGAGGTAGTGCACGGCTCCGCGGAACGCGAAAGCCTTGATCACGTCGCCGCTGGTCAGGGCGTCGGCGAGCGCATCCGGGGGCGCTGCCGGGCAGCGGGTGCGCACGGCCAGGTCGGCCAGTGACTCGTCCATCGACAGCACCGCGCCGAGCCGGCCGACCACCTCGGCCACCGACGCCGCTCCGACCGGATCCAGCAGATGCCGGCGCAGCCGCCAGGCCAGCGCCTGGGCCCACGTCACCGACACCTCCGACTTGGCTCCCATCGGACCAGCCTCGCACGGACAGACTCCCTGTGACCCGGAAGAGGTGACGGTCCGTCCGGAAACCGGCCGGTCTCCGGTTTGGGGCGGGCCGGCTGCGGAATACCTGAACCGAACCCGGAACCTTGGGAAGGGGCTTCGCATGACCGCACAGGAACGGCCGCCGACCACCACGGACGCGGGGGTGCCGGTCGCCGGTGACGAGCACTCGCTGAGCGTCGGGCCGGACGGGCCACTGCTGCTCCAGGACCACTATCTGATCGAGCAGATGGCGAACTTCAACCGGGAGCGGATTCCGGAGCGGCAGCCGCACGCGAAGGGCGGCGGCGCGTTCGGCCGGTTCACCACCACGCAGGACGTCAGCGCGTTCACCCGGGCCGGCGTGTTCGCGCCGGGGCGGGAGACGGAGGTGCTGATCAGGTTCAGCACCGTGGCGGGGGAGCGGGGGAGCCCGGACACGTGGCGTGACCCGCGCGGGTTCGCGGTCAAGTTCTACACGGACGAGGGCAACCTGGACATCGTCGGGAACAACACGCCGGTGTTCTTCATCCGCGATCCGATGAAGTTCCAGCACTTCATCCGCTCGCAGAAGCGGCGTGCGGCGAACAACCTGCGCGATCATGACATGCAGTGGGACTTCTGGACGCTGTCGCCGGAGTCGGCCCACCAGGTGACCTGGCTGATGGGCGACCGGGGGATCCCGCGCAGCTGGCGGCACATGAACGGGTACGGCAGCCACACCTACATGTGGATCAACGCGGATAAAGAGCGTTTCTGGGTGAAATATCATTTCAAGACGGACCAGGGGATCGAGTGCTTCACCCAGGACGAGGGCGACCAGATGGCCGCGATCGACACCGACTACCACCAGCGTGACCTGTTCGAGCACATCGAGGCCGGCGAGTTCCCGTCCTGGACGCTGCACGTGCAGATCATGCCGTTCGAGGACGCGAAGACCTACCGGTACAACCCGTTCGACCTGACCAAGGTCTGGCCGCACGCCGACTATCCGCTCCGCGAGGTGGGCCGGCTGACGCTCGACCGGAACGTCACCGACTACCACACCGAGATGGAGCAGGCCGCGTTCGAGCCGAACAACATCGTCGCCGGCACCGGGCTGTCCCCGGACCGGATGCTGCTGGCCCGAGGGTTCAGCTACGCCGACGCGCACCGGGCGCGGCTCGGCGTCAACTACCGGCAGATCCCGGTCAACTCGCCGAAGGCTCCGGTGCACAGCTACTCCAAGGACGGCGCGATGCGCGTCCGGAACGTCACCGACCCGGTCTACGCGCCGAACTCCTACGGCGGCCCGCGCGCCCAGCCCGGCCTGACCGACGACGGCGGCACCTGGCACGCCGACGGCGAGATGGTCCGCACCGCCTACACGCTGCGCCGGGACGACGACGACTGGAGCCAGGCCGGCACCATGGTCCGCGAGGTTCTCGACGACGCCGCCCGGGACCGCCTGGTGACCAACATCGTCGGCCACCTGCTCAACGGCGTCAGCGAGCCGGTGCTGCTGCGCGCCTTCGACTACTGGCGCCACGTCGACAAGGACCTGGGCGACAAGATCGAAGCAGGGGTACGCGCGAAGCAGGGCGAGAAGGACCCCAAGGCCACCGCGCAGTCGAACCCGGCTCGGTCCTCCGCCCAGCACAAGGCCTGAGTGCCGCCGCCGGCCGGTCCGTCGGGACCCGACACGGCGGCGCGTGGTGCCGGCGCGGCGGCCGATCGTCGTGCGGCCGGTCAGGCGTGGGACTCGACCCACTCCCGGAGGCCGCGTTCCGAAACCGTGCCGTCGCGCGTGGAGCCCCACTCCCAGGTGTCCAGCTCGCCCCGGACACCGAGGACACGGGCGGCGCAGTCGTGGCCGAGCAACTGCACCTCGACGGCACACTCCCAGGTGGGCCTGCCGGCCGCGGCCTGCGCCGGCGTCGCGGCCACCGCGGCGGTGATGCTGACCAGGACAGAGGCGGCGGCCGCGGTGACGGCCCGGGTGAAGTGACGCATACGGGTCCAATCTGGTGAGACGCGGGCGAGTATCAGCACGTGCCCATGGCGTAGTCGTAGGCCGCGCGTACCACCTGCCGGGCACGAGCCCTGGCCGGGAGCGCGAGGTGCAGGCTGCCGTCGTCGTGCAGGTGGGCGAACTCCCGCTTGCCGGACGGCGGCATGAGCAGCACGCCGTCCGGCGCCGCGGCCGGGACGAAGAACGCCCGCGCCCGTTCGGTCGGCAGTTCGTCGGGCAGCTCCGCGTCGGGGAACGTCCGTGTCAGGAACGCCCGGGGCGGCCGCCGGGTCGGAGATCTCGCTCGGCCCCTCGTGTACGCGGTCGCCGGGCAGCACCCATGCCGATCCGGCACGGCAGTGCCGTGAACAAGCCTTAGCGGCGTCGTCGGCACGGCGGCGGCTGCACCGTCTCCGGCACGCGTGACGGCGACTTTGCCGCCGTGAACGCCGTGGGCGGCGTTCACGGCTCCCGTCGGTGCGACGACCACGCCGACGACCGATGAATCCACATCGGACCTGCTCCCGATTCCCGACGGTCGCATCAGGAGCAGGTCAATCCGAACGCGGCCCGGATCATGGCGATCAGGCACGCACCCGCCTGATCGACGAGTTCCGGTCCGCGGCCGGTTGACCAGCGGTGACGGCACCTGACGACCGTCCCGGTAGCGGTTAAGATCTCGTGGTTGAAGGGGGGCCCGTAGGTCGGAAGGGCGGGAACTGTGGGACCTGAAGCGGACGAGCTGGCGGCGTGCCTGCGGGTGCTGGCCGCGCTGACCGAGGATCCGGCGGATCCGGCGCTGGCGGAGGTGCGGGCGGCCGTCGATCTGGCGTATCGCGCGGGGAAGAAGCAGCGGAAGGCCGCACGGCACACCGAGCGGCGCGCGCGGGACCTGGCACTGCTGGCCACGGCCACCCGATTCCACGACGAGAATCCCACGCCGGCGCCGGCGGAAACCCGGAAGAGCGAAGAGCGGCGGTTGTACGGCGGCCGCCGCTGCTACGTGTGTAAGCAGAGCTACCGGGACGTCGACACCGAATATCACCTGCTCTGCCCGGATTGCGCCGTCGAGAACCTGGAGCGGCGGCACGCGCGCGCGGACCTGACCGGCCGCCGGGTGATGATCACCGGTGGGCGCATCAAGATCGGGTTCCAGACCGCGTTGAAGGCACTGCGCGACGGCGCGGACGTGCTGGTCACGACGCGGTTCCCGGTGGACGCGGCGCGGCGGTTCGGGGCGGTGCCGGACGCGGCGAAGTGGCTGGACCAGCTGTGGATCCACGGCGCGGACTTCCTCGACCTGCCCGGCGTGCTCGCGCTGACGCGGGAGGTCGAGGCGCGATGGGGCACGCTCGACATCCTGATCAACAACGCGGCGCAGACGATCCGCCGCCCGCCGGAATATCACCGCGAGGTCCGCGCCGCCGAACACGAGGCCCTCACCGGCCCGGCCGCGACGATCACCCGCACCGGCGGCAGCCCGATCTCCGGCACCGGTGTCGGGCCGATAGCCAGCGGCGGCGGTCCGATCACCGGCACCGGCGGCAGGCCGATAGCCACCGGTGCTGGGCCGATCGCCGGCACCGACGGCCAGCCGATCACCCGCATCGGCGACCGGTCGATCATCCGCGTCGATGGGCCGGCGTCCCCCCGCGCAGACGCGCCGCCGATCTCCCACGCCGCGGACACGGCCGGAATCGGGAGCGCACCACTCGTACCCATGGAGGCGTTTTTTCCTGTGGGGTTGAGGGACGAGACCGGGGAACCGCTCGATCTGCGGGGCGTCAACAGCTGGGTGCTGGGCGTGGCGGACGTGAGCCCGGCCGAGTGGCTGGAGACGCACGTGATCAACGCGTTCGTGCCGTTCCTGCTGACCGGGCGGCTCAAACCCCTGATGATCAAAAGCCCGCATCCCGATCGGTACGTCGTGCAGGTCTCCGCCATGGAGGGTGTCTTCCAGCGGCCCTACAAGACGCCGCGCCACCCGCACACGAACATGGCCAAGGCCGGGCTGAACATGCTGACCCGCACGGTCGCGGCCGAATACGCGGCGGACGGCATCCACATGTGCAGCGTGGACACCGGCTGGATCACGGACGAGCGCCCGCACCCGGGCAAGACCGCACAGCGCGAGGCGGGCTTCCGGCCGCCGCTGGACGTGATCGACGGGGCGGCGCGCGTCTACGATCCGATCGTGCGGGGCGTGCGCGGGGAGCCGGTGCACGGCGTGTTCCTCAAGGACTATCGGGAGGCGCAGTGGTGAACGTCCGTTGCCCGGTGTTCACGCCCGGCATCCCGGTGGTGGACGGCCCGCTGGACGCGCTGCTGGCCCGGCTCGCGGATCCGGCGCCGATCGCGGGCACGCTGACGTTCCCGCGCGGCACCGTGCAGCCCGACGGCCGCCTGGACCTGTGCAAACAGTCGCTGAGTCCGCTCGAGGTGCGGCGCGTGCTGTCCGCCGCGGTCGCGTCCGCGCACCCGCGGCACCTGCTGCTGGGCACGAACGGGCTGGGCGCGGCCGGCGTCGAGGCGCTGGTCGGCGCGCTGCCGGCCGATCATCGGGTGGAGACGCTGTATCTCGGCTGCAACCTGATCGACGCGGCCGGCGTGGCGCCGCTGGCGGACCGGATCGCGGACGACGGGACGGTCCGGGCGCTGTGGCTGAAGCGGAACCCGATCGGCGACGAGGGGGTGCGGCGGGTCGCGGAGGCGTTGCGCGGCAACACGACCGTGCGCACGCTCGACCTGACCAACACCGGCATCACGGGTGCCGGACTGCGGGTGCTGGCCGGGGCGCTGAAGGAGCGAGGTGCGCCGCTGGAACGGCTGTATCTGGGCGGGAACGCGTTCGGGCCGGCCGAGGCCGAGATCATGGCGGACCTGATCCGGGATGCCGGGATCGTTGGCCTGTTCACGGCTGCGGGGCGGATCGGCGATGCGGGCGCGGATGCGCTGGCGGCGGCACTGGACGATGTGAGCAGTCAGAGCGTGGCCGATCGGAGCGTCGAACTCGGGCTCGGCGGTAACGGGATCGGCGTCGCCGGGGTCCGGGCGCTCGCCGCCCGCCTGCACCGGATCAATGTGCTGGACCTGGCCCGCCCGCCGTCCGCGCGGGTGCTGATGGCCGAGCCGAACGAGGTGGGCGACGCAGGCGCGGCCGCGCTCGCCGACGCGCTGCCGGCCAGCGGCCTGCGCCGTCTGGACCTGCGGCACACCGGCGTGACCGGCCGTGGCGCCCGACTGCTGGTCACGGCCGCGGCCGCCTCGGGCACATTGGAGGAGCTGGGCCTCGGTTCCGGCGTGCCACGCCGGATGAAGCGCGCGGTCGCGACCACGCTGTCCCCGGTCTCCGCGCCGGCGCCGGACGTCCGCGCGATCGCGAGCGTCTACCGCTGATCGTCCCGACACCATGTCCGGATCAGCCTCGGCAGCCACCGGGAACCTGCTCCAGACATCCGCCGTCATGCCGAGCAGTCCGAGGACACGGCAGCCAGGGCGAGGTCCCAGGGAACCGTGGCGGTGACGCTATTACCAGTTCCGGGTGCGTGCGGCATCCACTGGCCAGGGCCGAACACGACGTGGACGCCTTCGGCCCGCAGCGATGCGACCGCCTGCGAAAAGGGACGTCGGGCTGCGAGGGCTGTGTTCACGAACGGCAACACGGCTACGGACCTGCCGAGCCCGATCGCCTCCGCCACGACGTTGAGCGCGTAGGTGTCGTTGATTCCGAGTGCGAGTTTGTTGATCGTGTTGTAGGTGGCCGGGGCGACGATGAGCGCGTCCGCATGGCTTGAACGGGGCCCGCCGTCCCCAGGGGCGCGATAGTCACTTCGTACGGGAAACCCGCACTGGGTGGCGATGGCATCCACGTCGAGAAAGGCTCTGCCGGCCGGTGTTGCCACGACGTGGACCGTCCACCCATCGGTTTGCGCCATCCCGATCAGCTCGCCGACCCGCCCGGCAGGACCCGCTCCAGCCGCCACTACGCACAGAGTCCGACCCGTAGACTGCGCGCTCACACCGAAGCTCCGAGCGACTCGATATAGGTGCGGACATGGCGTTGCATCGATAGAGGACTGCGTCGGGCAATGTCGTGGAGCATGAGGTGGACTGATCGACGGGTGCGGACTTCCTCCGGCGCCTGTTCCTCGGCGGACTGAATGGCGCTGAACGCGCGTTCGTACTTCCCCCACTGAATGAAGGCCCTGCCGGTATCCAGCAGTAGCATGGCGCGGCGTTCCGGGACCTGAATCGCAGTCGGGTCGATCGATTGTGCGAGACGGATCGCCGCGCCCGCATCGCCGAGTTCGACCGCCACGCCGACGCGATGGATGAGAACGTTCGTCGGGTTGAAGGTTGTCCAGCGGGCATTCCCGTCAGGGCCGGTGTGCCGGGCCGCTAGCGACGCCTCATCGAGAAGCGTTCCCGCCGCGTTCGTGTTTTCGGAACGGGCGGCCGCGACGGCCCCGCGCAGGAGGAGCGCGCCGTAGACGGAGAATTCCTGAGCGCTTCTCATCTTGATCGTGGTTGCGAGTTTGTGTGCCGCGGTCTCGGCGGCGCGAGAAGCGTGAGCGGCGTGTCCACCGGCAAGGAGCCCGTGTGCAACCGCGCGCATGCTGCTCGCAACGGCCAGTGGATCTCCGCAGGCACGGGCCGCGGTGATGCTGCGCTCGGCGGCGATCGCCGCCAGGACAGGATCGCCGAACTTCAGCAGCAGGCCGCTCGCCACCTGGTATGCCTCGGAAGTCAGAGCCGTCGCACGTGCGTCATCGTGCGCACCTGACGCGAGCGCGCTCAGTGCAGGTGGAAGCATTGTCAGTGCCTGCCGATAACGGCTGGATTGATAGGCGCGACGGATCTTCACCACCAGACCAGATGCCTTGTCCAGATCGAGCTGACCATTCGCAGGCGTGGTGATCGGCGTGGTGATGACGGTGACGAGGCTGGCGAGTACGGTACGTCGCCGCATGGGATCCTTCTCCTCCGCGTCTGCCTGCGCGTCCGGGAAGGTGATGTCCGAGACCGGGTCCTGCTGGGCGGGCATCACACCCACCTCGGCGTGGAATCTGATCCGGACGTCCTCCGGCGCGCGTTCGAGATCGATGTCCAGGAGCTGCTGAGTCTCGGTGTTCAGCCGAGCGAGTGTGCCGCGCCGATCCCAGTTCAGGACGGTGGAGGTGGAGAGCCCGAGATGAGCCGCGTACGCGCGAATGCTCATCCGGCGGGTCTGTCGTAACGCGGCTGCCTCCCGGCCGGTCCATCTGCCTACTACCGGCATTGGCCGCCGCCAGCACTCTCGCTTGGACGTCGCGGAAGTTGAGCTAGATCAGTCGATGCCATCAAGAGCTCCGAAATGGTCGGCCCGGCGCGGTTGCAGCAGTCGCCAGCCTAGTAGTCGCAGCAGTCCATCGCCACGAGAGCAACACAAGACCGCTACGTCTTCGCGTTCCCCGGCTGCGCCTGGCAAAGCACGATCTTCACTAGCGCTTGTCGATGTTTTGCTACCGAAGAAGTGGAGTTGAGATACCACCTACGGCACGAATCCTGGATGAGTTGGCGCAGGTGCGACCTCATCGCGGCTGATCGTATGCGTCCGAGGTCGATGTCTGACTCCCTTGAGACCTGAACCAAGAATTGCGAACTGAAGGGAATGCGAATGTCCGGCAATTCCGCGACCGTGACAGGGTTACGGAAGCTTTTAACCGTCGCTGATCTCTTGGCTTACGGGACTGTGACCCACGCGACGGTACGAGACCGGCTGTTCTTCCTCGCCCACGACGAAGACCGGAACCTGGCGCCGCACGTGCATCCCGCGCTGCTCGACTACGCCCTCGCCGGCGCCACCATCATCGATCTGCTCCTGCACGACTGGATCCGGGACCTGCTCTACGAGATCAGCCCCACCATGTACGACCGCACCCAAGCCGCCCTCATCGCCACCGGCACCATCCGCGAACACCGACGCCGATTCCGCCGCACCGGACACCGGCTCAACGACCCGCATGCCGTCGGCGCGCCACGGGCCGCCCTTCGCAGCCTGGTCCTCGCGACCTCGGCCCGGCGGAACTTCACCCGCCGGCCCGGCACGGACGCGTTGGCGGCGCTCGTCAACGCCGTCCACCTGTATCCGCCGCTCTACCTCGACTTCAGCGACGCGGAGATCCGCGGTCTGCTGAACCTCAACACCCGCGGGATCGCCACCCGCGCCCGGCCCGGCGCCGCCGCCCACGCGATCCCGTACATCGCCGGCTGTGTCGAGGACGCCGTCGCCGCACACACGGTCGCCGTCTACCCCTGAACCCGGCACCACCCTTCCACTCTCCGAGAAGAGGAACTCATCTGATGTCTGACACCGACATTCGGCCTGTGGGCAGAGGCCAGCCGAAGTATGAGCAGCTGTTGAACCGGATCCGGGACCAGATCCTTCGCGGTGAACTGCTGCCCGGCGCGAAACTCCCCTCATCGAGAACGCTCGAGAGCAGCTACGAGGCATCGCCCGGGACCATCACCCGGGCGATGCTCATTCTGGAGCAACTCCGCTACATCGAAGGCCGCCCCGGAGACGGACGCTACGTACGCCCGCCCACCGACTGGCGCGACCACGCCCGCCACCGCCTGCCGAACCCCGACAGCCACGACGAGACCGACACATCCAGCCTCCCGCCAGACCCTGAAGTCGCTCACCCGGTCCCGCTGGTCTCCGACATCCTGGCCGTCTGCCGACGCACCGGCCTGACGGTGGAAAAGGCCCCCCACGGGCTGTTGTGGGGCTGGGTGAAATGCGCCACCGGAGCCCGCGCGATCACCGTGCTCGCCAACCCGCCGGACGCACCGAGGCACGCCTCCCAACTGCTGGCGTTCCAACAGTGGCATGCCTCCCACCGCGCACCGCGACAACGGGGCCAGGTGACAGCATGACGGCGATCTTCCAGTTCCGCGTGCTGGTCGCACCCGCACCCGACGACACCCAGACGATGGGCATCCTTGCCCTCGACGACACGTCCGCCGTCGAGATCGCCCCGGAAGAGAACACCGGCCTGGTGCACTTCGACCGGTCGGCACCGAGCCTGGCCAGCGCGATCGCCACCGCCACACTGGACCTGGAACGACTCGGGCTACGGCCGTGCCGGCCGGGGCAGCGAGAACTGGTCACGATCCCGGAAGCGGCCAGCCGATTCGCACTCGCGGTAGAGGACTTCAGGGCCAGGCTGACCGGCACGCTGTCCGAACGGCACGCACCGCGCCCGATCCGGAAATACACCGTCGGGGACGAACCGGTGTTCGAGTGGCCGGAACTCGCCGAGTGGACGCGAAATCGCATCGGCTACGTGATACCGGACGACGGACCCACTCTCGACGCCGCCGGCCTCGCCATGCGCCTACGCCTCCACATCCATGCGGGAGACGTACCCGACATCGACACGCTGACCGCGCTCGTCACACCGCCCCGCGAACACCGCCGCGAAAACCCCCGGAGCACGGACGATTACAGCGGCAGCAACGACAGCAAGGCCGATGCCAACGAACAGGAGTAGATCAAGCCCAGGCCCGTCAGGCGGTAGCACGCGCCTACCCGCTCCGAGCTGTAGGTGTCCAGGCGTAAGCGCGTTCCAACCAGCTGAACGTGCTACGCGCGCCCGCGCAAAGCCCGGTCCGGAACTCGGAGTCTTGCCCGGCAGCGTCCGGGCGCTGATCGAGGCCGGCGCCGGCAGGCCTCGACAACGCCTACGGCGGGTACTGAGCTTTCGGCGCGAGGATACGGTCGGCCGCCGGACCATTATTTCGCGAATCTTCGGGCACGGAGTGCCCGGTGATCGCGGCGGGTCCGGACCTCGACGCCGAAAGCTCAGTAACGCCACGCCGAAGCTCGGCATCGCTACGCCGAGGCAGGAAGCGCATTGCCAGAATCAGGCCGGCTCAGAGCGCCGCGGCCAGCTGTTCCCGGTGCGCGATCAGCCAGTCCTCCAGCGTCCGCAGCCGGGGGTTGAGCGCGCGCACCACCTCCAGGTCACGGTTCCCGACGTAGGTCGCGGACGCCTCGGTGAAGAACTGGAACATGTTGCCGAGCTCGTCCGCGTCCGGGAAGCCCGCGTTCCGCAGCTGGTCGTGGCTCATCGGCCGGTAGTCGACCGGCTCGCCGAGCACCCGCGCGAACATCGCGGCCAGCTGCTCCCCGGTCGCGTGCGTGCCGGCCAGGCCCACGGTCCGTCCGATGTAGCGTGGCCCGGCCTGGAAGACGCCGTACGCGGTGCGCCCGATGTCCTCGGCCGCGACCAGCGCCATCACGCTGTCACCCATCGGCAGCGTGAGCGTGGCCCGGCCGTCCGCGTCGTGGTGCGGGCTGAGGCCGGCGTGGATGAACATCTCGTAGAAGAACGAGGTCTCCAGGAACGTCGTGGGTACGCCGAGCGCGGTGAAGACCGCGTTCGCCTCCGCCTTCGCGTCCAGGTGCGGCACCTTGTAGCCCTCGCCGATCGTCGGCGGCTCGCTGCCGAGGAACGCGAAGTGCGGCCGCGTGTCCTCCAGCGTCGACCACACCACGTGGCTGACCCCGGCCGCGTGTGCCGCGCGGGCCGCGTTGCCGGCCTGGTCGCGTTCCCGCCGGGCGCGACTGCGCGCCGCCAGCTGCGCCGGTGTGAGCTGCGCGCGGTAGTCGGTGACGACGAACGCGCCGTACGCCCCCTCGAACGCGGCCCGCAGGCTCGCCTCGTCGTCCAGATCCACCGCGACCACCTCGGCACCGCGCGCGGCCAGCTCCTTCGCCCGCGCGGAGCCCGGATCGCGGGTGAGCGCCCGCACCGCGAACGGCCCGTCCCAGTCGTCGAGGACGGCCCGTGCCAGCCCGCCGCCCTGTGCGCCGGTCGCGCCCACCACCGCGATGATCTTCTTGTCGGTCATGGTTCCCCCTCAGTTGAACGCGTCGATGTTGCGGGCGGCCCACTCGGCGAACGGGCGTGGCGGCCGGCCCAGCACCGTCGCCACATCGGGGCTCACGGCCTGTTCCGCCGCGTTCGGCGCGCCGTTGAACGCCAGCACGTTGTCGACCAGCGCGGCCGGCATCGAGGCGGGCATCCGTTCCCGGGCCTGCTCCGCGGTCAGCGCGACGACGGTGATCGGCGCGCCCACCAGCGTGCCGATGGTGTCCGCCCGCTGCCGCGGCGTGCTCGGCTCCGGCCCGGTCAGCACATACACGCGCCCGCCGTGACCGGGCTCGCGCAGCACCGTGGCCGCGACGTCGGCGAGGTCCCGGACGTCCAGCACCGGGTGGGCGACGTCGGCGAACGCCGCCTCGACCGTCCGGTCCGCGCGGATCGAGGGCGCCCAGTGCAGCGCGTGCGTGGCGAACAGGCCGGGTCGCAGGTGGGTCCACTCCAGACCCGAACCCTCGATCGCCTCCTCGGTACGGTGCAGCAGCTCGCGTCCGGTCGCGTCCGGGCGCGAGCCGACCGACACCGACGACAGCAGCACGATCCGGCGTACCCCCGCGTGTGTGACGATTCTGATCAGGTCTTCCGGTACGAGACGCGTGTCCGCCTCCGGGACCAGCAGGAAGAACGCGTCGGCACCGGCCAGCGCGGGGGACAACGACGACGGGTCGTCGAGGTCGGCGCGGTGGTGCGTGACGCCGTCCGGGATGCCGCCGTCCGGGGGCGTGTGCCGGGACACCGCGGTCACCGGTGCGCCGGCGTCGGCCAGCGTGCGGACCAGGAGGCGGCCGACGTTGCCGGTCGCTCCGCTCACCACAATCATGATCAACTCCGAAATAGGAAGATTGCGTATAGTTCCTTCGAGGAACTCGGTTCCTGAGGTGAACCGCGCTGTTCTATCCTGGGAGCGGCCCGGAAGCGGGTCAATAAGGCACATTCGCGTCACCAGGTCCCATGGAGGTAACCGTGAGCGCCACCGAACCCGTGTGCGACGTGCGCGAAGTGCTCGATCTGGTGGCCGACAAGTGGTCGCTCTACATCGTGTCCAACCTGCGCGACGGGCCCCGCCGGTTCACCGAGCTCAAACGCGCGGTCGACGGCGTCAGTCAGCGCATGCTGAGCGTGACGCTGCGCCGGCTGGAGCGCGACGGCATCCTGCTGCGTACCGTGTACGCCGTGATGCCGCCCCATGTGACGTATGAGCTGACCCCGCTCGGCGTGAGCCTGCTGACCGCTGCCGCGCCGCTGATCGCGTGGAGCAACGGCAACCTGGAACAGATCGCGGCCGCGCGGGTGGCCTACGACCGGGTGCAGGCGATATGAGGAGGATTCCGGCGTCGCTGCGGGCCCTGGTCCCGGCCTGGCGGGATGCGCGCCGGTACGCCGTACCCCCGCGCATGGTGCTGGAAGCGACGACCCGCCGTGAAGCCGGCGACGCGATCGGGGCCTGCGACGCGGCCCAGATGGATCTGCTGGTCGACGCCGACGCGGTGCGCCGCGCGCGTGGCGCCGAGGTCGCGGCCCAGCTGGCGGACGATCTGCGGCACCTCGCGCCGGACCTGCTGCGCTGGCACCTGCCGTGGGAGTCCGGCGGCAGCCACACCGCGCTCGGACCGCGCATGACCATCACGCTGGCCCGATACGGCGACGACGCGCTCTACCTGACCACGCCCGCGATCACCGACGCCCGCCGGCGCCCCCGGCTGCGCTTCGGCCCGGCCGCGCGGTTCTCCCGCACGCACAGCTGGGACGCGCACCGGCACCTGTGGGACGCGCGCGCCGCCGGCGAGCTGTTCGCGCGGGCCGGCGGCGTGGACCGGCTGCCGTTCCACGCGCCGGACGGCCGCCTGCTCGCCCCGGACGAGCTGCCCGGGGACCGGCCGGACGACCCGGTCGCGCTGATCGAGTGGACGACCGTGCTGCTGGACGCGGGCCGCGCGGCCGAGGCCTGGGCCGCGTGCGGCATCACGCTGGAGATCGGACCGGGCTCCACCGTGCCCGGCGGCGCCGCGGACCCGGTCCTGCCGCTGCTGCGCGCCGCCCTCGATCGGTTGCACCTGCCGGTGGTGCCCGACGGCGCCCGTGCGGCAGCGCCGGCCGACGTGAGCGAGGCGGGAGGCGACCCGCAGCGGGCCGTGACGCTGGTGCCGACCGAGGGCACCAGC
Organism: Catenuloplanes japonicus; assembly: GCF_000717135.1. Lineage (GTDB taxonomy): Bacteria > Actinomycetota > Actinomycetes > Mycobacteriales > Micromonosporaceae > Catenuloplanes > Catenuloplanes japonicus. The sequence goes on along the minus strand of NZ_JNXY01000017.1, from coordinate 133,516 downwards.
TGGTACTACCGCGATCCGATGCTGGTCGCGCGCGTCGACGACGGCTACACGGCCCGCGTCCTCGGCCGCGGGGACACGCCGGCGCAAGCGCCCGAACTGCCCGCCCCCGCCTGGCGCCGCGCCCCCGACCTGGAGCTGCTGCGTCTCGGTCGTCTCAAGCCGGATCAACTCCATCCGCTGGTACGCCGTGCGCTCTTCCCCGCCCTGGACACCGGCTACCGGCCCGCGCCCACCGGCCTGACCGACGAGATCCGGGTCCGCTGCCACGCGGGATGGCACCGGGCCGGGTGGCGCGACGGCCGCGTCCGCCTCCGTGACCACGCGCCCGAGGAGGCCCGCCGCGAGCAGGCCATGCGCGCGCTCGGCGCGCCCACCCCGCGCTGCTTCACCGTCGAGGAGGCCTGGCGCCACGGCCCGTCCGCACGACTGCCGCGCCGTCTCCGCATCCTGCGCACCCAGATGATCTCGGCCGCGCTGCACGGCGACGCGGACACGCTGACCGCGATGCTGGACGCCGGCGTCGACGCCGCTTGCCGGCTCGGCGACGGCCGGACGCTGCTGCACCTGCTCGCCCACCTCGACCGGCCCGCGCTGCTGCCCCGGCTGCTCGCCGCAGGCCTGCACCTGGAGACGCGGGACGACCAGGGGCGCACGCCGCTGTTCGCCGCGATCCGGTACGGCGCGTCCACGGCCGTGGTCCGCGTGCTGCTGGACGCCGGCGCGCGCACGGACGTCACCGACCGGACCGGCGCGACACTGCTGCACGCGCTCACCTCCCCGCACGCGGCGACGATCCTGCCGTGGCTGCGTGACGCCGGGCTGTCCCTGGAGACGCGCGACGCGCAGGGCCGGACGCCGCTGTTCTCCCTGGCCGGGTACCCGACCGCGGCACCGGAGGCGGTCCGCGCGCTGCTCGAGGCCGGTGCCGACGTGCGGGCGGGGGACCTGGTCGGGCGGATCCGGTCGTCGCGTCGTGCCGACGAGCTGGATTTCGTGATCGAGGCGGTGTCGTAACCCGCTTGCCCCGGTGCGGGAAGATCGACCCGGGCGCCGGTTGACGTCCCTGTTCGACATTCCCGTGGAGGCACGATCGTGGCGAATCCGCTCGCCCGCGCGGACGCGCTGGTCGCGGCCGTCAGCACGACCCGCACCGAGCCCGGCGTCAGCGCGCAGGCCGAGGCGCTCGGCCTGGCCGTCTCCGCGAACCTGCCGGTGCTGCTCTGGGGCGAGCCCGGCATCGGCAAGTCGGCCACGCTCGGCCAGCTCGCGGCCGGGCTGGGGCTGCCGCTGGAGACCGTGATCGCCAGCATCCACGAGCCGAGCGACTTCGCCGGGCTGCCGATCGTCGGCGACGACCCGGCCACCCAGGGCGTGCCGATGGCGCCGCCGGACTGGGCAGTGCGTACCACCGCGGCCGGCTCCGGCCTGCTCTTCTTCGACGAGCTCTCCTCCGCGCCGCCGGCCGTGCAGGCCGCGCTGCTGCGCGTGGTGCTGGAGCGCCGGGTCGGCAGCCTGCACCTGCCCGCGTCGGTACGCATCGTCGCCGCCGCGAACCCGCCGGGAAGTGCCGCGGACGGCTGGCACCTGAGCCCGCCGCTGGCCAACCGGTTCGTCCACCTGCACTGGACGCACGATCCGCGCACGGTCGCCCGCGGCCTCGCCGGCACCTGGCCGGCCGTGACCGTGCCGACCGTGCGCGAGGAGCGGATCCCGGCCGCGCTGGCCCGCGCGCGCGGCATCGTGGCCGGCTTCCTCACCGCGCGTCCCGGACTGGCCCACCACCTGCCGCGGGACGCGGCGTCGCGCGGCGGGGCCTGGCCGTCGCCGCGCACCTGGGAGATGGCGCTGCGGCTGCTGGCGTTCGGGTACGCCTGCGACGCCGGCCGGGACGCGATCGGCCTGGCACTGACCGGCGCGATCGGCGACGGCCCCGGCCTGGAGCTGCTCACGTTCGCCGAGGAGCTGGACCTGCCGGACCCGGACCACGTGCTCGCCCGCCCCGAGACGTTCGCGCTGCCGGACCGCGGTGACCGGCAGCTCGCGTTCCTGACCGCCGTGGTCGCGGCCGTGCAGGCCACGCCGACGCGCGAGCGGTGGGAGGCCGGCTGGGTGGTGCTGGCCAAGGCGGTCGACGCCGGCGTCCCGGACGTGGCCGCGCGGGCCGCCACGGACCTGGCCGTGATGCGCGAGCTCGACTGGACCGTACCCCCGCAGCTCGATGCCTTTGTGGAGGTGCTGGCGCTCTCCGGGGTGCTGGGGCGGTGACCACACTGGACCGGATCAGGCTGCTGGCGGCGCGGTTCCGGGCCGCCGGCGACCGGCCGTACCTGGCGACCGCGCTCTACGCGCTCCGCGTGGTGCCGACCGCGCAGGTCCCGACCATGGGCGTGGACCGGTTCTGGCGCTGCTACGTCAACCCCGCGTTCGTCGACGCGACGCCGGTGCCGGAGCTGGCCGGCGTGTGGATCCACGAGGTCGCCCACCTGCTGCGCGACCACCACGGCCGCGCCGACCGGCTGCCCGTGACGATGCGGGCGGACCGGACCCGGATCAACCTCGCGCAGGACTGCGAGATCAATGACGACCTGACCGGCGACGGCATCCTGCTGCCCGGCGACCACGTCCGGCCGGGCACGTTCGGCCTGGACGACGGCAAACTGTTCGAGGAGTACCTGGCCGGCGTGCCGGAGTCGGCGACCTGCGCGCGGTGCGGGTCCGGCGCGTACGGCGGCACCGAGCCGTGGGACCTGCCGCCCGGCGGCCCGGACGTGGGGGAGACCGAGGCGCAGGCGATCCGCCGGCAGACCGCGGAGGCGATGCGGGCGCACGCGCGCGGCCGCGGCATGCTGCCCGGCGGCTGGCAGCGCTGGGCCGCGGAGATCCTGGAACCGACCGTGGACTGGCGTCAGGTACTCACCGGCGCGGTCCGGTCCGCGATCGCGTGGGCGTCCGGCGCGGTCGACTACACCTACCACCGGCCGTCGCGCCGGTCCGCCGCGCAGCGCGGCGTGGTGCTGCCCCGGCTGCGCCGCCCGATGCCCGGCGTCGCGATCGTGGTCGACACGTCCGGCTCGATGTCCGCCGACGACCTGGCCGCGGCGATGGCGGAGATCGCGGGCGTACTGCGGCAGGTGGGCGTGGGCGGCAACCGGATCGCGGTGCTGGCCTGCGACGCGGCGGTGGCCAGCACGCGCCGGATCGCGCGGATCGAGGAGCTGGATCTGTCCGGCGGCGGGGGCACGGACATGCGGGTCGGCATCCGGGCCGCGGCCGCGCTGCCGCTGTCCCCGGACGTGATCATCGTGCTGACGGACGGCGAGACGCCGTGGCCGTCGGAGCCGCCGGCGGCGCGGGTGATCGCGGCCCTGATCGGCGATCGCGCGGCCCCGCCCCCGGACTGGATCACGGTCGTGACCGTCGGCGGGTGACGCGGTCAGCCCAGTGACGCGCTCGCGGCCCGCAGTTCGGCCAGCGCCTTCAGCGTGTACGGCGTGAGCCCGTCATCGTCGTCCCGCTCGCCCTCGGTCCACACGGCGAACCCGCGCTTGAACGCCAGCGAGCCCAGCTCGCTGGCGAGCGCCGCGGTCGCGTCCGGCACGCCGCGGGCCACCAGCGCGGCGGTCATGGCCGCGGTCAATCCGACGGTCTTGAGCGCGTCCCGCGCCTGGAGCTCCGCGTTCGCGGCCACGGCCACCTTCAGCCGTGGCGCGAGCTCCCGGTTGATCGGGCCCATCGCGTCCGACGCGCGCACCAGCCCGGCCGTGACCGCCTCGATCGGACTCGCGCTCGCGGGCGCCTCCGCGATGCCGTCGGTCAGCAGTCGGCTCAGCACCTCCTGGCCGGCGACCAGCAGCTCGCGCTTGTCCGGGAAGTGCCGGAAGAACGTGCTCTTGGTGACGCCGGCGCGCTCGGCGATCTGGGCGACGGTCGTGTCGTCGTAGCCCTGCTCGATGAAGAGGTCCACGGCCGCGAGCACGAGCCGTTCCTTTGCGCCTGCTTCCCATCGGGCCATGCCGACCATCATAGTGACGGCACCTTTGTCCCATCACTCTGGTAGTGTCACGGGACAAGAGTCCCATCACTTCCGGGAGTAGTCCATGCACGTCTTCGTCACCGGCGGCACCGGCCTGATCGGTTCCGCCGTCGTCGCCGAGCTGCTCGGCAACGGCCACACCGTCCTCGCACTCGCCCGCTCCGACGCCTCCGCGCGGACCGCGTCCGCCGCCGGTGCCGAGCCGATCCGCGGCGCCATCGCCGACCTGGACGTCCTCCGCGCCGGCGCCGACCGCGCCGACGGGGTGATCCACCTGGCGTTCGGCAACGACTTCAGCAGCCCCGAGGCGGTCGCCCGGTGCGTCGCCGAGGAGACCGCCGCGCAGGTGGCCATCGGCGAGACGCTGGCCGGCAGCGACCGCCCGTTCGTCACCGTCTCCGGCACGCCGTTCGCCGCGGGCCGCCCCGCCACCGAGGCCGACCCCACCTTCACCGAGGGCGTGGTCGGCGGCCGGGGCCTCGCGGTCACCGCCACGCTCGCGCTGGCCACCCGTGGCGTCCGCAGCTCCGCCGTCCGTCTGCCGCGCACCGTCCACCTGGACGGCGACGGCGGCTTCGCCGGCATGCTGACCCGGATCGCCCGCCAGACCGGCATCTCCGGCTACCCCGGCGACGGCACCCAGCGCTGGCCCGCCGTCCACGCCCGCGACGCCGCCACCCTGTTCCGCCTGGCCCTCGAGCACGCCCCCGCCGGCACCGCCTGGCACGCCGTCGCGGACGAGGGCGACCGGGTCATCGACATCGCCACCGTCATCGGCCGCCGCCTGGGCCTGCCCGTCCAGCCCGTCCCGGCCGAGACCTACGGCCCCCTCGCCGCGATCTTCGCCACCGACCAGCCCGCCTCCAGCACCCACACCCGCGACGCGCTCGGCTGGAAGCCCGCCCACCCCTCCCTCCTGGAGGATCTCGAGAACCTCCACCCCTGACCATCGGGGGTACGCCGGAAAGCTCCGAATCCCAGCCCGGCCCGATATGGACGGCGGGGAGTCGCCGGGGAGGCCGTTCCGCGTCGAACTATTCGGTCTTCTTCGGGTGACCGCCGACATCGCCCAGGTCGCGTTCGGTCAGGGCGCGAAGGAGATCGGGGTCGGCGTGGATCTCGGCGGTGTGGCGCCACGCGGTCGGCAGCTGGCGCGCTCGGCCGTCTCGGTGGGCCGGCGAGGCAACTCCGAGAAAGGGACCGACTCGCCGGCGGTTGCAGTCACAGTTCAGCACTACTTCAGTAGTCATCAAGGCAGCGGATCCGGTAGCGCTTCGTGGTCGCGTACCCACGGGATCGTGAAGAGGGCGTCAGGCGCGCCGGGGTGGGGGTGGGCAGGGATAATCGGCGGGGAGTGTGTGAGGAACCGAGCGGAAGGACTTGTCTTGAGCGGTGGACTAGCAGCCCTGCTGGACGATATTGCGGTGCTGGCACGGGCGGCGGCCGCGTCCATCGATGACGTCGGTGTGGCGGCGGCGAAGGCCGGGTCGAAGGCGGCCGGGGTCGTCATCGACGATGCCGCGGTGACGCCGCAGTACGTGCGTGGCCTGGCCGCGGAGCGTGAGCTTCCGATCGTGAAGCGGATCGCCATCGGCTCGCTGCGCAACAAGTTCCTGATCATTCTGCCGGTGATCCTGCTGCTCAGCCAGTTCGTACCCTGGCTGCTCACCCCGATCCTGATGATCGGTGGAGCCTACCTCTGTTACGAGGGCGCGGAGAAGGTCTGGGCCAAGGTGTCCGGGCACGACGCGCACGGCGGCGAGGAGAAGCTCAAGGACGAGAAGACGCTGATCTCCGGCGCGGTGCGGACCGACCTGATCCTGTCCGCCGAGATCATGGTCATCTCGCTGAACGAGGTCGCGGACCAGTCGTTCTGGTCGCGCCTGGCCATCCTGTGCATCGTCGCGGTCGTGATGACCGTCGCGGTCTACGGCGCGGTCGGCATCATCGTGAAGATGGACGACGTCGGCCTGCGCCTGTCCGAGCAGTCGGCGTCCGGCGTGGCCGCGTTCGGCCGTGGCCTGGTCAAGGCGATGCCGATCGTGCTGACCGCGCTCACCGTGATCGGCACGGCCGCGATGCTCTGGGTCGGCGGCCACATCCTGCTGGTCGGCACGGACGAGCTGGGCTGGCACGGGCTCTACAGCGTCGTCCACCACATGGAGGAGGCCGCGCACGACGCGACCGGCCCGCTCGGCGGCTTCGTCGGGTGGCTGGTCAACACGATCGCCAGCGCCATCATCGGCCTGGTCGTCGGCGCGATCCTGGTCGTCATCATCACGTTCGCGTTCCACCGCAACAAGGACACGGACGCCCACGGTACGGAGCACGCGCCGACGCCGGCCGAGAGCACGGTTCCGGCGGCGGATGCCACCGACGCCGCAGCAAAGCCGAGCCCTGCGGCAGAGCCGGTCGAGACGGCGAAGCCGAGCCCGGCGGCGGAGCCGGTCAACGCGGCGGAGCCGGCAAGCCCCGCGGAACCATCGAGTGAGGCGAAGCCGAAGCCCGCCACCGGAACGACCGAGTAACCCCGCAACACCGAAGAAGCCGCCCCGTCGTGACAACGACGGGGCGGCTTTCTCGTCTCCGGGCGTGCAGACCCAGATCAACTACCCTTCGAGGGTACGACGTCAGCCGCGCACCACAAGCGTCTTGGCGACCATGTCCCCGAGACGCCGATGCCGGGCGTTGGACAGCACGACGATGAACGCGACCAGGTAGGAGAACGCGCCGTCGACGAAGCGCAGTACCGTGCGCATGGCGGCCTGCCCCCAGCTCGGCGCAGTCCCGGTGGCCTCGTCGACCACGCGGATGCCGGTGGCCATCTTGCCGAGGGTGCGACCGGTGAGCTTCTCCATGACCACCCAGTAGCCGAACGTGAAGACGGCGTACAGCGCGGTGCCGACCGGCGACATCGTCCACATCGACGTGGTCCCGGTGGTGGTCGCGGCCGTATCGGCCTCGACGCCGAACAGCATCATGAAGACGATGCCCACCGCGAGGAACAGCACCCCGTCGAGCAGCGTGGCGACGACCCGCCGCCCGGTCACGGCGACGTTCGCGGAGGTCCCGGTGTGCGCGGCCGAGTCGGCCGGATAAGCGATGTTGCTCATGGAGTCCCCTAACTGATGAACAACGCTGACGAGGCCCTCCTACCCAGACAGCAATCGATTTAAGACACCGATCGGCAGGGAACCGGATCGCCGTCGACCAGGCTCATGTGGACGGACTCGTAGGACTTGCCCGCGGCGTCACGCACGGAGAAGATCACGAAGTGCATGCTGGTGCCCGGGGGCATGGCGTCGGGCCGGATCGCCCATGCCCGCTTGTCGGTGCCGGTCGGCCGGACCATGACCGAGAGCAGGAGCGGCGACCGCACCTCGCCGTCGTCCGCGCAGTGCGGTGCGAGCCGGCCCGGCTCGGTCACTGCCTCCACCTCCTTGAACTCGATCAGCGCCGGAACGCCGGCCCTCTTCAGTTCCGCGGTCAGCCCGTCCGGGTCGGCCAGGTCGCGGATGACGATCTGCAGGGTCCCGTCCGGCTCGGTCCGCACCGACCAGGCGGCCAGCCGCACCGAGTCCGGCTCGGCCCGGCCCGGCGGCAGGCTCAGCGCCACGCCGGAGGCCAGCGCCAGCGCGAACACCGCCGACAGCACCGACCCGGAACGGCGGCGGCGCCGAACCCTGAGCCCCCTGGCCGTGACGTCGTCGAGCGTGTCCGTCAGCCGGACCCGCTGGAACTCCTCGCGTACCAGGGCATGCAGGTCTTGGGTCATGGTCTTCACTCCTGTCCGGTGGTGGGGGCGAGGCAGGCGCGCAGCGCGGCGGTGGCGCGGGCCAGGTGGGCGGTGACCGTGCCGGGGGCGATGCCCAGCGTCCGGGCGGTGGTCTCGGTGTCCAGGTCGAGGAAGATCCGCAGCGCGATCACCTGGCGTTGCCGGGGTGGCAGCGTTCTCAGCGCCGCCATCAGCCGCGGATCGGGCAGGTCGTCGTCCGGTGGGGGCTGGATCGGGTCGGTCCACTCGACGGCCGGGACCTCGCGGCGCCAGCGGCGCCACCAGGAGACGTGCACGTTGAGCGCGGTCCGGACGATCCAGGCGCGCGGGGCGGGGTGGGCCGAGAGCTTCGGCCAGGAGGCCCAGGCGCGGGCGAACGCCTCGGCGACGGTCTCCTCGGCCAGCTGTCTGCTGCCGACCGTCGCCATCACCGCGCGTAGGCAGGCGTCCTTGGACGTGGCGTAAAAGTCCTCGAAGTCCACGGTGCTCTTACGTTCGGTCGGCCGGATGCGCTTACCTGGACGTCGTACCGATGCGTGGTGTTGATCTTTGAGGGGCATCAGTGTTCATCTGTGGGCGTGATACTGCCGGACGCTTCTGGCATTTCCCCGTGAAAGGAACATCGCATGCTCGGGTGGAGTACCCCACGCCGGTGGGCGGCGGCCGCGGTCGCGGCGACCGTTCTGGCGCCGCTGGCCGGGACCGCGGCCATGGCGCAGGCGAAGGCCGTCGCGCCGTTCGACGCGGTCGACCAGTTCATCGGCACCGAGATGGACACGACGCAGAACAAGAGCAATGACGCGTACGGCAATACGTTTCCGGGGGCGGCGCTGCCGTTCGGCATGGTGCAGCCCAGCCCGACGACCTACAAGCCGGGCAACGCGGGCGTGGGCGAGAAGGGCGGGTACGAGTACACGGCCGGCCAGATCCGCGGCTTCGGCCTGACCCGTCACTCAGGAACGGGGTGCACGGGGCGGTTCGGCGGCTACGAGTTCCCGACGATTCCGTACACGGGTGAGCTGCCCGGCGGCGTGCTGCCGTCCAGTCCGGCGGCGGATGTCAAGCCGTACTTCCTGGCGTTCGCGCACGCGGACGAGGTGTCCGAGCCGGGCTACTACAGCGTCAAGACGGCGAACGGGGTGCGCACCGAGCTGACCGCGACCACGCGCACCGCGGTGAGCCGCTTCGCGTTCGCGGGCGACGCCACGCTGATCCTGGACGTGTCCGGGCCGAACAATCGCACGTTCGGCAGCGCGGTCACGATCGATCCGGCGACGCGCACGGTGTCCGGCTGGATGTACGGCACGGACGTCTGCGACAACGGCAACCTCTACCGCGCCTACTTCTCCACCACGTACGACACGAGTTTCGCCTCCTACGGCGTGTGGAAGGACGACGTCCTGAGCGCGGGATCGACCGCCGTGGAGAAGAGCGGCACGGACACCGGCGTCGACTTCCGGCACGACAACGGTGCGTGGGTCACGTTCCCGTCCGGGGCGACCGTGACCGCGAGCACCGGGTTCAGCTACGTGAGCGTGGAGAACGCGGCTGCGAACCGTACCGCCGAGGTGGGTAAGAAGTCTTTCGACGCGATCCGTAAGGACGCGAGGAAGGCGTGGGAGGACGCGCTCGGCACGATCGACGCCAAGGGCGGCACGGACGAGCAGCGCACCACGTTCTACACCGCGCTCTACCACTCGTTCCTGCACCCGAACGTGCGCGAGGACGTCAACGGCCAATACCTGGGGTACGACAGGCAGGTGCACCAGGTCGAGAAGGGCCGGCACTTCTACCTGAACATCAACTTCGCGGGTTCCGGCTGGGACATGTACCGCAGCCAGGCGCAGCTGATCGCGCTGACGTTCCCGAGGGTCGCGGCGGACATCAACCGGTCGATCGTGCTGCTCACCCAGCAGACCGGCGGCTGGGCGCCGGGCGCGTCCCGGATGCAGGGCGACAACCTCCAGGTCATCCTGTCCACACTGGACGACATGGGCATCACGGACTACGACCGGCAGGCCGCGCTGGCGTCGATGGTCGCGACCCAGAAGCTGCCCGCGACCGCGTCCAAGCGCACGGACGCGTACCAGTACTTCGCGACCGGCCTCATCGAGAACCGCAAGGGCGACTTCGCCACGTCCCGCGTGCTGGAGTACTCGATCGACGACTTCGCGATCGCGCAGCAGGCGCTCCGGCTCGGCGACCGGGCGTCCTACGACTTCTTCATGGCCCGCGCGCAGAGCTGGATGAACGTGTTCGACCCGGCCACCGGCCACCTCCGGCCGCGTGAGCGCACCGGCTTCGACCAGAACTTCGACCTGCGGGTACGCGACGACGGCGCCGGCCGCGGCCAGTTCAACCAGTCGACCGGCTACCAGTACGGCTGGCTCGTCCCGCACAACCTCGGCACGCTCGTCGCGGCCCGGGGCGGCGCTGCCGCGTCGGAGGCTCAGCTCGACGTGCTGATGGCACAGCTCGACGCGGGCGCCTACACGCAGACCGGCAACTACCTGTCCAACCAGCCGGCCTTCGGCACGCCGTGGGTCTACAACTGGCTGCGGGCGCCGGCCAAGGGCGTGGACGTGCTCTACCGCGCGGTCACCGAGATGTACGACACGACGCCGTCCGGCCTGCCCGGCAACGACGACCAGGGCGCGCTCAGCGCGTGGCTGGTCTTCGCGCACCTCGGCTTCTACCCGGCGATCTACGGCACCGGCACGCTGGTCCTGCACGCGCCGATGTTCGAGCAGCTGTCCGTGAACCCGATCGGCGGCGGCCACAAGATCGAGGTCCAGGCGCCCGGCGTCTCCACCGGGAACCGCTACGTCAAGGACCTGCGGGTCGACGGCGACCGGCAGACCGCGTCCTGGGTCGGCGCCTCGTTCGTCCGTAACGGTGGCAAGCTGCGCTTCGTCATGTCCGCCACGCCGACCTCGTGGGGCACCGGCGCCGCCGACGTGCCGCCGTCCTACCCGGACGGTATGAACGCCCGCAACAACGTCGGCACCACGCCGGACGGGCAGGGCAACCTGGGCTCGATGGACCTGAGCGACTGGTCGTACTCGCGCACCTCGCTCGCGGCCGTCGGCGCGGCGCCGGGGGCCTCCATCCCGCACGGCGCGCTCACGTTCACCTGGCCGTCCGCCGCCGCGGGCACGCCGGACAACTGGATCCCGCACGGCCAGCGCATCGATCTGACCAACCGATCGGCCTCGGCCGTCTCGTTCCTCGGCCTGGCCACGAACGGCCCGTCGACCGGCACCGCCCAGGTCGTCTACACGGACGGCTCGACCCAGCCGGTCCCGCTGACCTTCGGCGACTGGGCCGGCACGGCGCCGGCCGGCAGCACCGCGCTGCTGACCGTCCCCGGCCGCAACAACGCCAACGGCACCGCCGGCGACGGCACCTTCCGCGTCTTCGCCACCGACCCGGCCACCCTCGACCCGTCCAAGACCGTCGACGCCGTCATCCTGCCCCAGGGCACCGACCGCGGCATCATGCACATCTTCGACGTGACCATCGGCTGACCTCCTCCCGCGGGCGTCCTCCGGCATCGTGCCGGAGGACGCCCTTTTCAGGGAGTCGTCGTCGTAAGTGAGGGGCGCGGCAGGGTGCCGGTGGCGATCAGGCGGCGCAGCGCGGGGGAGAGCGGGCGCTCGACCAGGCGGTGGACCAGCCAGGCGGCCATGAGCAGCACCAGGACGGCGGCCACCACGAGCAGCGGGATCGGCAGCCCGGTGCGGTCGTAGGCGTAGCGGATCATCGTGAAGCCGATGCGCGGGTGCAGCAGGTAGAACGGGTAGGAGACGGCACCGGCGACGGCCAGCCAGCGCCGCCTCCAGCGGTCGGTGGCGCCGAGCGCGATCATCAGCAGGGCACCGTAGGCGAGCGTGATGATCAGCAGGCCGGGCGGGACCGGCACCGGGAAGCCCGGGTTGGCGAACAGCACGCGCTCCCGCACCCGGACCAGGCTGATCGCCCAGGACGCGGCGAGCAGCAGCCACAGCGGCAGGCTCGTCCCGTGCCGGCGGATCAGATAGAGCGTCATGCCGGCGACGAAGTACGGCGCGAACTGCGGCATGACCAACTGCGCAAGCGGCACCTCAGGGGGTACGACGAGGGAGGCGGCCAGCCAGCCGGCGCCGAGCGCCATGACCCGGCCGCGGGTGAGGCCGAACTGGATCACCACGGTAACAGCAGGTAGAAGCGCAGCTCGTACCAGAGCGTCCAGTACACGGTGTCCACATAGGGCACGTTGAGCGGCTCCGCGAGCATGGTCAGGTTGACGGCCACGTCGCTCCCGGTCAGCCCGTGCGGCAGCGGGATGCCCTCGGTCAGCGGGAACAGGGTCATCACGGCCGCGGTGATCAGCACGCAGGCCCAGAACGCGGGGTAGAGCCGGCCGGCCCGGGACGCGAGGAACGCGCGCGGGGTCCGGTCCCAGCCGCTCATGCAGATGACGAAGCCGCTGATCATGAAGAACACCTCGACGCCGAGGAAACCGTAGATCAGCACCGAGTTCACCTCCTGCGGCAGGTGGGTGGCGGTCGGGTGCACGCCGTCCACGGACCAGGCCATGCCGAGGTGGTAGCCGGCCACCACCAGCGCACACAGCAGCCGGAGCCCGTCCAGGGCCAGCAGACGATTCGCAGCCATCGGTCGGCCGCCTCCTGTTCGTCGGGAGCGCAGGGGTCATCGCCGCGAGCGGCGGGGCCGCTGACGGTTCGGTGCGGATGAGAGGGGTGTCAGGCCCCGGCGGGCAGGCGGATGGTGAAGGTGCTGCCGTGGCCGGCGCGGCTGGTCACCGTGACCGTGCCGCCGTGCGCGCCGGCGAGGTCGCGGACGATGGCCAGCCCGAGGCCGCTGCCGCCGGTGCGCCGGCTGCGGGACCGGTCGGCGCGCCAGAAACGCTCGAAGACGTGCGGCAGGTCGTCCTCGTCGATCCCGGGCCCGGCGTCGGCGACCTCGATCACCAGCTCGCGGCCGTCGCTGCCGTCGCCGGCGGTGCCGGTTTCGAGGCGGGACCGGACGGTCACGGTCGTGCCGGGCGGTGAGTGCCGGACCGCGTTGGAGAGCAGATTGCCGACGGCCTGGCGTACCCGCAGCGGATCGAGCACGACCTCCGGATCACCGGCCGTCTCCAGCACGATCGTGACGTCCTCGGCGCGGCTGCGGTGCGCGGTGACGACCTGATCGAGCAGCTCGTCGACGTAGACCAGCTCCGGATGCAGTCGCAGCCGGCCCGCGTCCGCGGCGGCGAGGTCGCGCAGGTCGTCGATGACGTGCTGGAGCAGCTCGGCCTCGTCGGAGAGCAGGTCCAGCAGCTCGGGCCCGGGGTCCGCCACCCCGTCCCGGGCCGCCTGGAGCCAGGCGCGGATCGTGGTCAGCGGCGTGCCGAGCTCGTGCGCGATGTCGTTGACCATCGTCCGGCGCTGCCGCTCCCCGGCCTCCCGGCGGGCGGACAGGTCGTTGAACGCAGTGGTGAGCCGGGCGATCTCGTCCCGGCCCCGGACCGGCACGTGCGAGGCGCCCTGCTCCGCGGCGCGGGTGAGGGCGTGCAACGGCCGGGACATCCGCACCCCGACCAGCAGCGTCACCGCGACCGCGACGGCCAGCACCAGCGCCGAGACGCCGGCGATCCGCAGCGTGCTGGCCTGCGCCAGATCGAAGACCGGTGTGGCGGCGGATGCGGCGTCGTTGATGTAGAGGTACGCGGGCGGTGCGACGTAGGGCCGCAGCTGCTCCCGGCGGGCGGTGTCGAGACATTCCTGCGGCTGCGGCGCGAACCCATCCGGTTCCGCATCTCCGGGATCCGCCGCATGTCCGGGGCTTGCAGGGTCTCCGGGGTTCGCAGGGTCTCCGGGAGAGACCGCGTCTTCGGGTGAAGCCGCATTCTCAGGCGAAGTATCGGCCCCGGGTGAAACAGCGGCCCCGGGCGAGGGCGCCTCTCCAGGGGCGCCCGCGGAGGCGACCGCGCCTTCGGGGGCGGAAGCGCCTTCTGGGGCGTCGTCAGGCGAAGCCGGTGCTTCCGTGGCGGTCCAGGTGAAGCCCAGCCGCACGGTGATGGCCCGTTGCCGGTCGCCGCCCGCCAGACAGGCGTTGGCCAGCGCCGTCAGCTCGTCCAGCGCCCGGCGTTCGGTGACGGTGGCGACGTCCGCGCCGGTCCGGCGCGCGCACTCCGCCAGCTCCGCCGAGACCGCCTCCGACGTACCGACCCGCGGTACCAGCGTCGGCCGCCCGTCGGTAGCGCTGTCCAGCACCGTCTCGACGCCCCGGGCGGTCATGCACGCCTGCGCCGCCGTCATCCTCGCGGAGACGTTCGTCCGTTCCTCGCCGATGAGCCGGTACAGCCCGACCGCCCGCCGGTCGATGCCGGCCGCGTCCGCGCTGTTGGTGAGGTAGCCCTCGGCGTAGAGCGCGTCGAGGAACGCGGACCGCCGGGCCGGCAAGGCCGGCATCGACGGCTCCGAGCTGGCCAGGAACACGCCGTCCGGCCCGGTGAGCGTGATCTGCCGCCCGGTGACCTCCGCCAGCCTGACCAGCAGCGGCCGTACCCCCGCCCAGCTGGTGTTCGTCGCCGCGTAGCCGAGCACCTCGTCGTAGATGCGCGCGTCGTACGCGAGCCCGTGCCCCTGCTCCTGTGCGATCGCCCGCGTGGTGCTCTGCGACGCGAGCCACGCCGTGGCCGTCACCGCACAGAGCATGACCAGCAGCGACAGCCCCAGCAGCCGCGCCACCAGACTCCGATGCACCGGCGTCCGTGTCACTGCGACCCGTCCGGAAGCCGAGCCCCATCGGGAAGCTGTGACCCGTCCGTGAGCCGATAGCCGACGCCGTAGACCGTCAGGAGATAGGCCGGCCGCCGCGGCTCCGGCTCGATTTTGCGACGCAGCCGCATGACGTGCATGTCGACGGTCCGGTCCGTCGCCGCCGCCTCGAACCCGCGCGTCCGCTCCAGCAGCTGCGCCCGGGTGAACACCCGGTCCGGCGCCGCCGCCATCGCGGCCAGGATCTCGAACTCGCCCGGCGTGCAGTCCACCCGCCGCCCGCCGCTGGTCACGTGCCGGTCCCGCACGTCGACCACGATCTCGCCGACCCGCAGCGCCGTCTCCGGCTCGGCCGGCGCCCACGACGTGCGCCGCAGCATCGTGCGCACCCGGGCCATCAGCTCCCGCGGGTTGTACGGCTTCACGAGATAGTCGTCCGCCCCCGCGTCCAGCCCGAGCAGCAGGTCGTCCTCGTCGCGTCGCGCGGTCAGCATCAGCACCGGCACGTTGCTCTCCCGCCGCAGCACCCGGCAGACCTCGATCCCGTTCAGCTGCGGCATCATCACGTCGAGCACGAGCAGATCCGGCTTCTCCCGCCGGACCTGCTCGATCGCGTCCCGCCCGCCGTGCACGACCGTGGCCCGGTATCCGCTCGCCTCCAGATACCGCCTCACCACCTCCGCCTGCCGCGCATCGTCCTCGGCGACCAGCACATGAGCTCGCACGGGAGCGACTATAGGCAGCCGGCCGCAGCCCCCGCCCGATGATGACAATCCCGATACAACCCCCGGTGGCTGTGCGGTTTTTGGCACAACGACCTCCCTTGGTACGGTTGTGGGGAAATCGTCACAACCAGGAGGTGCTGCGATGCGAGCACAGGTACCGGTGCGATCCGGGGCCGGCTTTGGCCTGGCCATCGCGGAGGCACGCGCTGAGCGAGGCCTTACCCAGGTCGCCGCCGCCGAACTGACCGGCGTCGAGCGTACCTACCTGGCCCGCATCGAGGCTGGCGCGACCACTCTGCTGCTGGACCGCGTCATCAAGATCCTGCGCCGTCTCGGCGCCGAGGTGATCGTGCTACTCCCCGAGGAGCCTCATGGCCCGCGTCCGTGAACTAGGCGTTTGGCTGCACACTCAGCGCGTCGCCACACTGCGTGCCCCCAAGATCGGCCGTGTGACGTGCGAATACTCCCCGGAAATCGCGGCGTCGGGTCTTCGGGGCAAGCCATTGCTCTCCTGCTCCCTCCCGGTGCGAAGCGGCCGGCAGGACGCCTGGCCTTTCGCCACCGGCCTTCTGCCGGAGGGGCAGCACCGCAGCGCCATGGCGGGTCTGGCCCGGGTGAGCACGATCGACCTGCTCGGCATGCTGGACCGTTTCGGCCGTGACGTCGCGGGTGCGCTGATCGTCGCGGCCGATCAGCCTGTCGCCCGGGACGCCCGCGCCGTTCCGTACGGTGCGGGAGAACTCGAGACCGCGCTGAGCGAACTGGGCGACCACCCACTGGGTCTCTACGACGATTCGGAACTGTCGCTGGCCGGAATCCAGGACAAGATCCTGCTGGTACGCACGCTGGACGGCGAGTGGGCGCGCCCGGTCCACGGCTACCCGTCAACGCACATTCTCAAGGTCGACGACCGGTTCCACACGGGGCTGGTTCGCGCCGAGCACGCCTGCCTCAGTCTCGCTCGCGCGGTCGGTCTCGGGAAGAGCGGCTGCGTCTGCTCGACCGGGCGACGTTCACCGTGGCGATCGGTGATGCCGACGCGCACGGCAAGAACCTGGCGTTTCTGCACCCGGAGCCGGGTGTGATCACGCTCGCGCCGCTGTACGACACCGTGCCCACGATGGCCTGGCCGAAACTGCGGGCGGAGGCGGCCATGAGCGTAGGCGGCGTCACCCGGCTCCCCGAGGTCGACCGCGCGGCGCTGATCCGCGAGGGCGTGTCCTGGGGGCTGCCGCCGGATGTCGTCGCCGCGCGCATGGACGACGTGCTCGACCGGCTGCGCGCGGTGCTGTCGGCGGACGCCGGCGACGTACCCGCGATGGGGATGGTCAAGGACCGGGTGAAGGCATTGATGGGGAGCTCCTGAACGAAGAAGCTCCCCGCAGGACTCAGTGGACTTCGTCGATCAGGTCCTCCAGGCGCAGTTCGCCCTCGCGGGTCTGGACGCCGGCGTCGAGCAGCCGCTGGGCGCGAATCACCGCGTCGGCCGTGAAGAGGCTGGTCAGGGCCTCGTTCTCGGTGGTGAGGGAGTGGCCGTCGATCGCGGTCTTGGCGGCCTGGATGACGGCGGGGGACAGGGTGGCGATGTGGCGGGCGAGCGTGGTGACGAACGCATCGAGATCAGAAGCAGGTAGTGCGCGATTGATCAGGCCGTAGCGTTCGGCCAGGGCGGGGTCGGCGAGTGCGCCGCCGAGGATCAGCTCGAGGGCGCGGGCGCGGCCGGCCAGCGCGGTCAGGTATTGGGTGCCGCCACCGCCCGGGATGATGCCCATCCGGGTCTCGGGCTGGGCCTGGCCGCCGCGGCCGAGTGCGGCGAAGCGCATGTCGAGCGCCATCAGCAGCTCGTTGCCGCCGCCGCGGGCGAAGCCGGCCAGCTTGCCGATGGTGACCTGCGGGAGGGCGCGGATCTCCTCGTGCAGCGTCTGCATCATGTTCGTGCCGGGCAGCACGTCCGCGTCCGCGTAGGCCGCCAGCCGCGATGGCTCGGTCACGAACCGCATGTCGCCGTGCGCGATGAAGAAGTCCGGGTCCGCGCTCTCGAAGACGATCACCCGCACGGCGGCGTCGTCCCGGACCCGGGCGGCGAACGTGCGCAGCGCGAGGATGAGCGTCTCGTCTAGCAGGTTGAGCGGCGGGTTGTCGATGGTGAGCGTGGCGACGCCGTCGGACACCGCGACGCGTACCCCGGAAAGATCTTGGTAGGTCATGTGATTACGCTAAAACTTCACATCCATGTGAAGTTCAAGCGTGTGTGACCGGAGGCATAGGTGCGGATCGGGGACCTGTCGGCGCGGACCGGCGTGAGCACGCGCTCGCTGCGCTACTACGAGGAGCAGGGGCTGCTGACCAGCGCGCGCAGCGGCGGCGGCCACCGGCACTACACCGAGGACGAGGTGGAGCGCGTCCGTTACATCCAGCGGCTGTTCGCGGCCGGGCTGTCCAGCCAGACGATCGCGGCGCTGCTGCCGTGCGTCGAGTCGCCGAGCCTGGGGAACTCGGAGGCCGCGTTCGCGGTGCTGATCGCGGAGCGGGGCAGGCTGGCCGCGCACATCGACGATCTCGTCCGCACGCTGGCCGCTCTCGACGAGGTCATCGTCTACAACCGCACCGCCCGCCTGCCCGATGATCAAGATCAAGGGCAGGCGGGCGTACGTCAGACGAGCTGACGGAACGCGCTGCCGTGAAAGACCAGCGGCGGCACGTCCTGGCGGTACTCCACGTGCCGCACCGCGAGCAGCGCGATCACGTGGTCGCCCGCGGGCAGCTCCTGATCCAGCACACAGTCGAACCAGGCGGCGGCCCCTTCGATGCGGACCGCCCCGGACGCCGCCCCGGCCCAGTCCACGCCCGTGAACCGGCCCGCCGCGGCCCCGGACAACTGTCGACTCAGCCCGCCGTGCCCGGCCGCGAGCACGCTCACCCCGATCCCGCCGGAGCGGCGCAGCTCGGGCCAGGTGCGCGACGAACGCTGCACCGAGACCGCGATCAGCGGCGGCGCCAGCGACACGGACAGGAACGCGCTGACGGCCATCCCGGTCGGCTCGCCGTCCACCAGCGCGGACAGCGCGGTGACCCCGCTCGGAAAGCGCGCGAACGCCGCGCGCAGCACACCGGCGTCCATCGCGGTCAGACCGGCAGGTACTCGGCGAGGTTCGGCAGCGCGCCGGACACCTCGTACGCGCCGATGAACGCCATCTTCGCGTCCAGCGAGTCGTGCGAGGCGAACGTGCGGGCGTTGCGCCAGAACCGGTCGAACCGGTACCGGTTGGCGGTGCCGCGCGCGCCGGTCAGGTCGTGGATCCGCGCGGTCGCCCGCAGGCCCGCGGTCGTGCTCGCCACCTTCGACCGGAAGCCGCGGACGCCGGCCTCGACCGGGTCCGCGGACTGCGTCTCGATCTCGGTGGCGACGCTGGTCAGCAGCGCCCGCGCGGCGGCCAGGTCGCTGGACATCTCGCCGAGCTGCCGGTGGATCAGCGGGTCCTCCAGCACGCTGGCGAACTTCGGCATGCTGGACCGCGTGACCGTGCGCAGGTAGCCGATGGCGGCCTCGTGCGCACCCTCGCCGAGCCCTTGCAGCAGCGCGCCGTGGGTGAGCAGGACCGCGCTCATCAGGTACGGGTCGATGGCCAGCGGCGGCAGGTGCCAGCCGTCCGGCACGAACACGTCCGTGTACGTGATGGTCTGGCTGTCCGTGCCGCGCTGCCCCATGTTGTCCCAGTCGTGCGCGAGCGTCAGCCCGGGGTCGTCCAGCCGGACCAGCGCCTGGTAGGGCGCGCCGTCGAGCAGCAGCCGCACGTGCAGCAGGTCGCGCCCGCCGCCTCCGCTGTTGGAGTTGAACGCCTTGGTGCCGTTGACGACGATGCCGCCGGGCACCCGGCGCGCGGTGACCGGGCCGCGACCGCCGGCCTCGGAGGCGGAGGACACCAGCCGCCGGCTGTCGTGGATCAGCTCGTCGGCCAGCTGTTTCTTGGTGGCCTGCGGCAGGCCGGACAGGAACAGCTGGCGGGAGACCAGCGCGTTCGCGCTCCAGCACTGCCCGGTCGAGCCGTCGGCCGCGGACAGCGCGACGATGGTGTCGATGACCTCCCGGAGCCCGCCCCACGGGCCGCCGTCCCAGAGCCCGCCGAATTCCACCGGGACGTTCAGCCGGTTCAGCCCGGCCTCGCCGATCAGCCGCATGTTGTCCGCGACATCTGTGCCCTCGGTGTCGGCCCGGAGTCCGTTCTCCGACAGGTGAGGACGCAATGAGCGAAGCGTGGTCATCGAGCCTTTTTCAACGTGGTCCCGGCCCCCGCGCGCCCGTCCCGTCGACTCCGGCGAGGCGTCGACCCGCTCGTCAGGTTGAGAATTGCTCATGGTGTTCTCCAGAATCCGCAGAAAATCCGATGTGCGGCGCGCCGTGGAGAACGCTAACAGCGCAAGAACCGCCTGCTCAGGC
This sequence comes from Catenuloplanes japonicus, assembly GCF_000717135.1. Classification (GTDB taxonomy): domain Bacteria; phylum Actinomycetota; class Actinomycetes; order Mycobacteriales; family Micromonosporaceae; genus Catenuloplanes; species Catenuloplanes japonicus. The sequence continues at coordinate 113,778 of NZ_JNXY01000017.1, read as the reverse complement.
CTCGCACGGAAGTGATGAACGAAGGCCCTGCGGTGCATCGGATCGTCAGACGAGCGGCAGCGGACCGGTCCGCGCGGAGAAGCTCTGCAGCATGTACTCGACCAGCCGCCGTGCCGCCGCCGGCGAGGTCGCGGCCACGCTGTCCCCGGCCTGGAGCAGCAGCGTCAGATCGCCCGGCTCGAAGTCGGCCCGCAGCGCGCCGGCCTCCTGCGCCCGCCGGGTCAGCTCCCGGAGGTTCCGCATCGCCGGCGAGTCCGTGTCGAAGCCCGGGATCGGCAGGTCATGGCCGCGCTGCCGCGGGTCGAAGACCCGGTCGACCATGCCGCGCAGGCCGTGCCACGGGTCCGGGTCGGCCAGCGCCTCCTCGGTCAGGCCGGTGCACAGGTCGATCTGCCGCCCGAGCGCGGCCTCGATCAGCGCCTCCCGGGTCGGGAAATGCCGGGAGAGCGTGGCAGTCCCGACCCCGGCCTGCCGGGCGACCGCGCGCAGCGTCACGTCGGTCCCCCTGGCAGCGAACAGCTTCCGGGCGGCATCGAGGATGTGGGCCCGGTTCCGGGCGGCGTCGACTCGCACGCGTCAAAACTACGCGGACGTCTTGGCCAGAGCCTTCTTGACCGCGGCGTCGACCCGGGCGTCCTCGCGGGCCCTGCGGCGCCGGCGCAGCCGCACGGCCAGCACGACCAGGCCGATCAAGACCACGATCAACAGCACGAGCAGCCACGGTACGGCCCAGGCCGTCGCCGTACCCTCGACGGCGTGGAGCATCGATCGGGATCCCGAGGGGTCGACGATCAGCGGCGTCAGCGAGACCGTGCCGGTGATCAGCACGGCGGCGGGCACGTCCGTGACCGGCACGCTCACCGCCCACGTCTCGCCCGGCAGCAGCTCCGGCGGGGCCTGGAGGTCGCCCGCGTCCGACCGCCACCAGCCGAACGGCCCGGCCACAGATGCGGCCTGCGTCGCGGACAGCGTGGTGTTGCCGGTGTTGTGGATCGTGTAGGAGACCGTGGACGCGCCGGGCGCGAACGGGTTGAGCGAGCCGTCGTAGGCCAGCCGCAGATCCTCGATCGCGAGCGACGGCGCGAGCTCGCCGCTGACGCGCAGCGTGATCCGGATGCCGAGCCGGCGCTCCACGTTGACCTGCTGCGTCTGGTCCGGCGAGGTCAGCGACGTGACGATGCCGCCCACGTAGTCGCCCGGCGTCGCGTTCGCCGGCACGGTCAGCGCGAACGGCACGTCCACACTCTTGCCCGGCTCCACGGTGACGGCCGGCGATGCGGCGGTGGTCCACGCGCCGATCCCGGTCTGTGCGACGTCACGATTGCGCAGGTCGAGCGCGCCCTCGCCGGTGGTGAAGCCGTCCGAGGCGTAGACGGTCAGCGTGACCGGCTGCGTGCCCCGGTTCGCGACCACCATGGTGTCCTCGACCGTGGCGCCCGCGTTCACGGCGTAGCTGTAGCTGGACCGGTCCGCGCCGAAGCTGTTCGAGGCGGTCCGCACCGTCCAGGTCACGTCGCCCTCCTCGGCCATGGCGGGCGTGGCCCAGAGGCCGGCCGCGGCGGCGGCCGTGAGCACGGCCAGGACGGTGTTCTTCCACTGCATCGCGAGCGTCCTTAAAGGAAGGTGGGGCAGGCACCGGGCCTGCCCCACCGGAAACGAAACGATCAGCTGCTCAGCGCGGTGATCGTCAGGGTGGTGCGGTACGAGCCCTTGTCGACCTCGCCCGGGATCTTCAGATCCAGGTCGGCGCCGACCTTCGCGGAGCCACGGTCGTGGCCCTGCTGCGCCGACGCCAGGCCGCGGGAGACGGACAGGCCGTCACCGCCGCCGGTGTAGGCGGACGGAGCCACCGGACCGGCGATCGCGCCGGCACCGGCGGTGATCACCTTCGGCGCCCAGCCGAGGTAGGAACCCGAGAACGACTTGTCGCCGTCCACGAAGTCACCCACGCTCGCCGACACCGACCACGGCGCGAGCGACCGGCGGGAGTCCGTCACGAGAATCGGGTTGATGGTGCCCGACGCCGCGAAGTACTCGCCGTTGACCTCCTGCGCCGTGCCGAGGTCCACCAGGCCGTTGTAGCCGTCGATCGTCCAGCCGAACTCGCCGGGCGCGCCGGTCGGCACGTTGACCTGGATCTGCTGGTCGTTGCCGTGGTACGGGTGCACCGTCACGGTGTCGACCAGCGAACCGACCGGAGCGTTCGCCGAGGCGCTGCTCCGCACGGTCTCGACGACCAGCTTGTCGTTGCGCACCTTCACCTTGGTGTAGTTGCGCACGTGCTCCTGGTTCTGCACGGAGTTGTACCAGTAGCTGCCCGGGTTCAGCGGGTCCGGGCCGTTGGTGCCGCCGGCGTCCGGCGTGGTGATGTCGTAGTACTTCGAGCCCGAGGCCGAGTTCGAGGTCACGTAGATGACACCGCCGGGGCCGGGGAACACCTCGGTCGCGCCGGGCTGCTCCGCCGGGTTCTCCTTGGCACCGTTCTTGATCGAGTAGCTGCGCGAGTACGCGTGGTCGTGGCCCTGGAGCACCAGGTCGACACCGAGGTTGGAGAAGGCGGTCGGGAAGTCGTTCCGCCGCACCTTGGCGTCGCCGTCCTTGGCGTGCGCCGCGGGGGAGTAGATGGCGTGGTGGTAGACCAGCACCGTCCACTTCGCCTTGGCACCCTGCTCCTTGATCACCTTGCTGACGTACGCGAGGTGGGCCTCGTCGCCACCGCCACCCTGCGAGGTGGCGTAGGAGTTGCTGTTCAGGTCGATGAACAGCGTGTCCTTGTGGAAGAACCAGTAGTCGCCACCGGAGGTGTTCGACGCCGGGTTCCCGTTCGCGTAGAGCGCGCCCGAGTAGTCCGTGTTCGGGGTGAACATGTGCTGCTCGTAGGCCTTGCTGCCGACATCGTGGTTACCGATGGTGGCCGCCCACGGGTACTGCCGCAGCTGGTCCGGCGTGAGGAACGCCGTCCACTGCGACTCGTTGCCGGCGGTCTCGACCTGGTCGCCGCCGGACACCAGAAGCTCGGCGTCCGGGTTGGCGGCCAGCGACACGTTGACCGTGTCGACCCAGCCCGCGGTGTCGTCGGCCAGGTTGCCGGACGCGCCGATCTGCGGGTCGCCGTAGAACAGGAAGTCGTAGTCGCCCTCGAAGTCCTGCGTCGTGAACGAGTACGTCGGGGACCAGCTCCCCGCCGCGCCGACCCGGTACGAGTACCCGGTCTCCTCGGCCAGGCCGGTGAGGGTCGCGTGCCGGTTGAAGCCGCCGCTGGCCGCGACGTTCGCTCCACCGATCGCCGCGATCGTCGCCGCGTCCGCCGGGAACTCGCCGTCCGTCAGCCGCGCGGTCGGCGCGAGCTGGATGGACTGCGAGGTGTCCGCGGACGAGTACCAGGTCACGATGCGCTGGGTCTCGTTCGCGCCCACCCCGAGGATGATGCCGCTCAGCGTGGCGCTGTCGGCCGCGAACGCGGGAGCCCCGAGTCCACTGCCGAACGCCGCTGCCATGCCCACGAACACCGAAAGTGACCCTGCGGCCGCCCGGCGCGTGGCATTGCTGTTTCTCATCGGCTTGTTCTTCCTCATTTCCAGATGAGATGTGCTGCGTAGAAAAGCGATGATCAACCTGGCGGTACGTGGTGAACCGTTCATGAACCGCACGGGGCGCAACGGTGGCGTACCACGGAAGAGCTAAAGGTCTGTGACGCGCTGCACGAGCCAGACCAGGCCCATCGCGGCCACGCCCGCGGAAATGACACCGGTCGACCACGCTCCGGCACGCGGGGATCGCTTGCGCAGCAGCGCGAGCACGGGGAAAAGGAGCGCGATCCCGGCCAGCTGCACCAGCTCGATACCCACGTTGAACACGAGCAGTGACCACAGCAGAGTCCAGGACCACGCCTCCTGGATGCCGAGCGCGCCCGCGAAACCCAGCCCGTGGATGAGCCCGAAGGCGAAGACGATCGCGATCCGCAGCCATCCGGCCCGGTCCAGGCCGCGCGATCCCGCCTCGAGATCGTCCGCGTGATCACGGCGCCGGGCCAGCCGCACCAGATGCCAGGCCGCGACCACCGCGATCGACGCCGCGATGATCGGCTCGACGATGCTCGCGGGCACGTGCACCAGGCCCAGCGCGGCCAGCAGGAACGTCACCGAGTGCGCCACCGTGAACGCGCTCGCGGCCAGCACGATCTCCCGGAGCCGCCGCGAACCGGCGATCAGCGCCAGCAGGAACAGGATGTGGTCCGGGCCGGACAGCAGATGCTCCGCGCCCAGCGTCAGGAACTCCCACGCCCGCTGCCACCACGCCTGCGCGGTCGAGAACTGCGGCGTCGCCGCGTCCAGCGCGGCGCTGCCGGTCCGGCCGTCCAGCGCGTACGTGACGATCGTCTTGGTGTCCCGGACGTACTCCTCGGACGCCGGGAACAGGCCGCTGCGCACCTCGTGGCTGCCCGCGTCCGGGCAATTCCAGATCAACGGCAGCAGGGTGTACGGCACGCCCTCCCGTTCGCCCATCGTCATCGGCCCGGCCACCGACGACTCGCACGGGCGGCCGTTCGCGGTCACGGCGAAGCGCTCCGTAACGTACCCCGTGATGGTCTGGATGTGGTGGTTGACCGCGGTCGCCTGGGCCGCCGTGTCCCCGGCCTGGAACGCCGCGTCCCCCTCCCGGAACAGGGGATCGTTCTTCAGGTAGTCGGCCGCGGACACGAAGAGCAGGTCGTACTCCAGCTCCAGGTTCGTGCGGACGCCGGCCCCGTCACCGGTCACGTCGACGTAGACGGTCGAGGTGAACCCGTGGGCCTGGGCCGGGGTGGCGCTCAGGACGGCGAACGCCGCGGCGAGGCCGATGGCGGCTGCGCGTTTCAACATCGTGCTCCTTAGGGTGGCCAGAGCACGCTGCACCGCGCAGATTAACAAGATCCAGATCGTGGGCGAACGCTTGACGACAACCCTTCAGTTACCTGCGCCACCGGGGTAGTAAGGAGCCCGCATCTCCGCCCCGCAGCTTTGAGGATCAACCCGTGCGCCTTCGGTTTCTCGCCCTGCTCGCCGTCCTGACGATCGCGGGCTGCGGCACCGGCGACTCCTGGGCGGCCGGACCCCACCCGTCACCGTCCGCGATCGGCGCACTCGGCCCCGGCTTCACCGACCCGTCCGCGCTCCCGACGCCCGGGGGCACGATCACGCCGGTGCCCGGTTCGTGGTCCTCGGTCCGGCCGTCGGCCGGCTACCGCGTCGTGCTGCTGACGGCCGGCTCGGACGAGGCGACCCGCGCGCTGACCGACGCCGTGAACGCGTGGGCCGACGCGGAATCCGTGGACCTGCGCCGGGTCACCGCGGACGAGCATCACGTGGACGGCATCGTCGAGGCGATCAACCTGCGACCCGACCTGATCGTCACGGCCGGGAACGCGCTGGTGGACGCGCTCGCGCTGGTCACGGCCAGCCACCTCGACCAGCAGTTCCTGGTCCTCGGCGCGGAACTCGCCGAACCCACCGGCAACGTCACCGCGGTCGACTGGACCGGGGCGTCGTTCAGGGGCACCGGCCTCGGCGCCGCCTCCCCGTTCGACCCGGCGTCGTTCACCGCGGCCCGGTGCGCCGCCGCGATCCGGGCAGGCGTCGCCGCCGTCCTCAGCGACGTGACGGGCATCGTGGTCTGGCTGGACCGCTTTTAGTTTGAATGTGTTTGACGCAATGATTGCGTCATTCTATGGTGCGAAGGTGCTCTTTCAGACCCCAACACTGACCCAGGCTGACCAGGCTGTCCTGGCCGATATCGAACGGATGCGCGACCGGCTCCGCCACCAGGTGCAGGCCCAGCCGGGCAAGTGGACTGCTGGTCTGCGTAAGTTTCTGACAGCCGACGCGGTGGCGGCTTCCAACACCATCGAAGGTTTCCACGTCAGCACCCAGGACGTGCAGGATCTGATGGACGGCGAGCACGACGTCGACGTCTCCGACGAGAACCGCGAGGAGACGCTCGCCTACCAGCAGATGATGACCTACGTGCAGTCACTGCACGATGTCGCGGATTTCGCCTACAGCAAGGGCCTGCTGAACGCGCTGCACTGGATGCTGCAAGGCCACCGCCACACGCGACGCAAGGTCGCCGGCCAGTGGCGTAGGGGACCGGTCTACGTCACCGCTCCCGGCGACCCGCAGATCGCCGCCTACACCGCCCCGGACGCCGACGAGGTCCCCGGTCTGATGGCCGAGCTGGTCGACTGGCTCAACACCGCCGACGGCACGCACCCGCTGATCCGTGCGGCCATGGCCCACCTGCATCTGGTGTCCATCCACCCCTGGCCGGACGGCAACGGCCGGATGTCCCGCTCGCTGCAGACGCTGATGATCGCTCGGGAGGGCGTGCTCGCGCCTGAGTTCTCGTCGATCGAGGCGTGGCTGGGGCGGCCGCTCAACACCTGGGAGTACTACCGGCAGCTTCAGCGCACCGGCGCCACCTACGAGCCGGAACGCGAGGTCTCCGACTGGATCAGGTTCAACCTGACCGCCTACCACGAGCAGGCGCAGGCGGTGCAGCATCGGCTGGACAGGTCCGCCGCCGTGTGGGAGCTGCTCGAGACGTTCGTCGGCGAGGCCGGGCTGGACGAGCGGGTCCTCACCGCGCTGCACGACGTCGCCGTGGCAGGCCGGGTCCGCCGCGCCCGGTACGAGCAGTCGGAGAACCTTACGCTCCAGCAGGCGCAGCGCGATCTGAAGGGCCTGGCCGCGGCCGGGCTGCTCGTCCCGGTCGGCCGCACGCGGGCCCGCTACTACACCGCGGGCCCGAGCTTTCCCGAGCCGGTGCTGGAACGGGCTCGCGTGCCGTTCACGCTGACCTCGCCGTACGACGGTGCCTAGCGCGTCAGACGCGCACGACCAGCGTCTTCGCGGCCATGTCGCCGAGACGGCGGCGGCGGTCGGAGTTGATGACGATGATGAGGGCCAGGAGGTAGCCGAAGAACGCGTCGATGATGCGCAGCACCGTGCGGATCAGCGCCTTGAGCAGGCCCGGAGCGGCACCGGTCTCCTCGGAGACGACGCGGATGCCGGTGACCATCTTGCCGATGGTGCGGCCGAGGATGCCCTCCAGAATCGTGTAGTAGAGGACCGCGACCACGAACAGCGCGAAGCTGCCGCCGGACGCGAGCGACGTCAGGTCCAGCTCCTTGCGGTCCGGCGAGAGGTTGAGGACCGAGGAGACCACGCCGCCGATGGCGCTCAGCACGAAGCTGTCGATGATGGTGGCGACGATGCGCCGGCCGGTGACCTTGACGTCGTAGTTCACGGTCGTCCTTTCCGAGGATCTTGGTGTCGCGGTGCACGATACCGACACACGGAGACGCCCGCCCGCGGTGAAGCGGGCGGGCGTTCACGACGAGGATCAGCGCAGCGGTACGCGCGCCCAGTCCGTGTCCGAGGCCAGGTAGAAGCCCGGGTAGGACGGCTGGTTGTACGTGGTCTGCTGCCGCGCCACCTCGGCCCGGTACTGCGGGTCGTGCATCAGCGTGTAGAGCTTGTGCCCGGTCACCGACGTGCTCAGACAGATCCGGATCGCGGTGCTGTCCGTGGTCCTGACCAGTAGTTCCTCGCGCCAGTCGCCGAAGATGTCCGCGATCAGGCTCGCGTTGCCCTTGGTGCCGTTGTTGGCGCGGGTGCCGTCCGCGGTGAGCAGCGTGCCACGGGTCCAGTCGTCGATCGTGGGCGTGGCGTCGCCGGCGCCGTTGAGGATCTGCGTGGTCAGGTCCGCGGACCAGCGGATGCTCTGGTTCGTGCCCGGGATCGCGCCGGGCGTGACCTGGCCGGCCGCGGTGTAGAGGCCGAGCGAGTCGGTGCCGCCGGGCAGGCTGGCCCATGCCTCCAGGCCGGGCGACGCGGGCAGCACGTCGCCGACCATGCCGCGCCCGGTGTCCCGGCCGGAGTAGACGCCGAACAGCACCTCGCCGGTCTTCGCGTCCCGCATCGCCATGCCGTAGGGCGCGGACGTGGCACCCTCGTGCACCGTGAAGATCTCCAGGCCGGGACGGTGCGGGTCGATGTCGGTGACGTGCATGGCGTCGCCGTGGCCGAGCCGTGCGACCGTGGTCCCGTCCGGCAGCGTGCCGAACGAGGAGTAGAGCAGGCTGCCGTCGTCGTCGATGGTCGCGGACCCGTAGACGATCTCCTGCCGGCCGTCGCCGTCCACGTCCGCCGCGGACAGCGAGTGGAAGCCCTGCGTGGTCAGCGTCCTGAACTCCGGATCCGTGCCGTCCCGTCCGTGCGGCGAGTCGTTGAACGGGTTCGTCATCGGCGTCCAGCCGCTGTCCACGAACCAGTCCTCGACGAGCTTCCGGCCGTCCCAGCGGTACGCCACGAGCGTGCTGCGCGTGTAGTAGCCGCGGGCGAAGACCGCGGACGGGCGCTTGCCGTCCAGGTAGGCGACGCCGGACAGGAAGCGGTCGACGCGGTTGCCCGGCTCGATCCGCGCCATCGCGTAGTCGCCCCACATGAGCCCGTCGTCGTGGCGCCCCGGCTTGTAGGGGATGGTCTGCAGCTCACGCCCGGTCGCACCCTCGAAGACGGTCAGGTATTCGGGCCCGTCCACGATGAAGCCGGCGAACGCGCGGAGGGCGTTGCGGGTGCTGCGCGCCGGTGCGTAGACGTCGATGAAGTAGTCGACGAGCGCTTCCGCGTCGGCTTGGCTCAGCGGGTACTGATACTGCGGCGCGATGCCGAACGCGGCTTCGAGGGTGGCGGGCCAGCGACCGGCGACCACCTCCGGGTGCGTGCTCCAGCCACGGAACATCGTGACCAGGTGCCGGTAGTAGTCCGCCGCGCTCATCCGGTAGTCGTCGCCGTTGGTGTATCCGGCCTTCACGTCCGCCTTGGGCAGCGTGACGTAGCGTTCCGAGACCACGCGCCCGTCCCGGCCGTACCGGGTGATCTTCGTGCCGGGCGCGGTCTTGAACATCATCTCGGAGCGGCCGTCGCCGTCGAAGTCGTAGACCAGGAACTGCGTGTAGTGCGCGCCGGCCCGGACGTTGACGCCCAGGTCGATGCGGTGCAGCAGGGTTCCGTCCAGTTCGTACGTGTCGACGTAGACGTTGCCGGTGTAGCCGACCTGCGACACGTCCTTCGAGTTCGACGGGTCCCACTTCACGACGTACTCGTACTGCCCGTCGCCGTCCACGTCGCCGACGCTCATGTCGTTCGCCGAGTAGGTGTAGGCCTCGCCCGAGGGTGTCACCCCGTCCGCCGGCTTGCGCAGCGGCAGGTCCAGGTGTCCGTCCGCCCACGCGGTCACGGCCGCGCTGCGGTCCCGCTCCCGGCCCTTGACCACGGCCGCGACCCGATATCTCGCGGTCGTGCTGCCGGTCCGGTCGACGAAGTTCGTGCTGTCGGTGACCGTGGCGATCTTCCGGTTGTCCCGGTAGACCGCGAAGTCGACGCCGGTCAGGCCGGTCGCGGAGTGGCCGGTGGCCTCGTCCTTGAGCAGTCGCCAGCTGAGGAAGACCCCGTCGCCGGTGGAGGCGGCGACCAGTCCCCGGTCGAGGTGTTCGAGTACGGGCCCCTGCCGGGATCCGGCTGAGGCGGGCACGGCGGTGAGGACGACGGCGGCCGCGCAGGCGGCGGCCAGCAGGGATCTACAGCGGGGTCTCATCAGGTCTCCTCGTCGAAGCGCGGGGGCCGGGCGGTTGATGAAACGATTTAATTGCGTGAAGGCTATGAATGGCCTATCGGCTTGTCAAGGTTTCGCCGATGTTTCGCGCCAGCAATGAGGGCAGATGGCTCCCTACCGGACGCGGATCGAGAACGCGACGATGAACGGCCAGATCGCCTGCGCCGCCGCGGCCGCCCGCTCCGCCAGCCCGAGCGCCCCGCCGCCCTGGAGTGTCACGCCGAACCAGCCGACGAGCCCGAGCAGGACGACACCGGCGACGATCGAGACCGGCGGTCGCAGCACGGCCGGCATGCCGTTCGCGTCGCCCGTCTCGGCGGTCGGCGCGACCGTCTCACCCGGCAGCCGGTGGGCATCGGCCCGGCCTGCCGACCGCGCGGACGGCGCAGGGGACCCGGCCCGTGCGGATGGCGTGCGGGATCCGGCCTGTGCGGATGGTGCGGGGGATCCGGCCTGTGCGGATGGCGTGCGGGAAGCGGCCCGTGGCCGGGCGATCAGCGGCCACGCGGCCAGCGCCAGGAACGCGATCGTGGCGACCGTGGTGTGCGCGGCGGAGCTGCCCTGCTCCGGCAGTGGGAACGCGGCCACCAGGATCGTCGCGAGCCCGCCGAGCGCGATCAGCAGCCGTCCGGGGCGGGCCGCGTCCGTGAGCCCGTAGGCGGTGACCAGGTGTGCCAGCCCGGTCCCGGCCAGCGCCACCGTCATGATCGCCCGGTCCGTCGCGCCGATCGCGGCCAGATCGCTGATCGCGTCGCGCATCGGGTCGAACGCGGCCGGCTGGCGGGACTCCGCCACCAGCCACCCGCCGATCAGCAACATCGGGGCGGCGGCGGAGGAGTACAGCGTGAAGGTGCGCATGGGGGTCCTTGCCGGGGCGGTCGCGCGCGCCGCGCGTACCCCTGGCTGATTTATCGGTTTTATGGGTTTATTGTCGTGTTTGTTGGTGGAAGGGGAGCGGGTGCGGTCACTGCTGCGGGCTGCCGGGGCGGTGGCGTTGTCGCTGTGCCTGGCCGCCAGTCAACCGGCCGCCGGCCCATCGTCTCTCCCCGCGGCGGCGCGGTGGGTCGCACCGGCGACCCGGCCCAACATCGTGTTCATCCTGGCCGATGACCTGTCGGTGGACCTGCTGCAGTTCATGCCGAATGTGCGGCGGCTGGCGGCGGACGGGACATCCTTCGCGAACTATGTCGTGACCGACACGCTGTGCTGCCCGTCGAGATCGTCCATCTTTACCGGGAAATTTCCGCACAACACGGGGGTGTTCACGAACTCGGCGCCGGACGGTGGGTGGGCGGTCTTCCGGAAGCGCGGCAACGAGAGTGACACGTTCGGCACCAGTTTGCGGCGTGCGGGGTATCGGACCGCGATGCTCGGCAAGTACATGAACGGCTACTCGCCCGCGTCGGGGCACGTGCCGCCGGGCTGGGACCAGTGGGCGGTCGGCGGCGATGCGTACCGGCAGTACGACTACACGCTCAACGAGAACGGCGTCGTCCGGAAATATGGGCAGGAATACCTCACCCACGTGCTGACCGGCAAGGCGACCGCGTTCATCGAGATGAGTGCGGGGGACCGGACACCGTTCTTCGTCGAGATCGCCACGTTCGCGCCGCACTCGCCGTTCACGCCCGCGCCGCAGGACACCGGCGCGTTCCCCGGGCTCAGGGCGCCGCGCGGCCCGGCCTTCGACCGCCTGCCGATCGACGCGCCGCCGTGGCTCGCGGACCGCCCGCCGCTCGGCCCGGACCAGCTCGCGCGGATCGACGACGCCTACCGCAGGCGCGCCCAGTCCGTGCTCTCGCTGGACCGGATGATCGGCACGTTGCGCGAGACGCTCACCCGGACCGGCACGGCGGACGACACCGTGCTCGTGTTCAGCTCCGACAACGGCTTCCACCTCGGCGAACACCGGCTGACCGTGGGCAAGCAGACCGCGTTCGAGACGGACGTGCGCGTGCCGCTGATCGTGGCAGGTCCGGGCGTGCGCGCCGGCGCCACCGTCACCGAGACGGCGGAGAACGTCGACCTGCGGCCGACCTTCGACGACCTCGTGGGTACGCCGTCGCCGCCGGATGTGGACGGCAGAAGCCTGGCGCCGCTGCTCCGCTCCGGTATGGTGGTGTCCGGAACTCCGGTGTCCGGCTGGAGGACCGCAGCCCTGGTCGAGCACCGTCGTCCGGAATTCCGGCCCGACGATCCGGACAGGCAGAAGGTGATTCCGGAGTCCTACGCGGCTCTCCGGACACCCGAGTGGACGTACGTGAGATATGCGTCCGGCGCGCTGGAGTTCTACGACCGGCGCACCGACCCGCATCAGCTCCGCAACGTCGCGCCGGCGCTGAGCCCGGCACGCAAGGCGGCGCTGGCGGCCGCGCTTGACGCTCTGGTCGCCTGCAAGGGCGCCGTGGCCTGCGAAAAGGCCGGCATCGTGCGGGCCTGAAAGCCATCGGTAAGCCGCCGGTAAGTCTCCCCTTCCTAGCTTCAGGTGAGCGTTCCACGCCCACCGAGCAACGGGGGACATCGATGAGACATCCCGCCCGACACGCCACCGCCGCCCTCGCCGCACTGCTGCTCGCGGCCGGCGGCCTCACCGTCACACCGTCACCGGCGCACGCGGCCGTGACCTCGTACCTCCGCGTCAACCAGGTCGGATATCCGGCCGCACAACAGAAGATCGCCTACCTGCTGGGTACGGCGGCGCAGGCCAGATCCACGTTCCGGATCGTGAACGCGGCCGGCACGACCGTCCACACCGGACAGGCGAGCGCGAACCGGGGGAGCTGGAACACGGCGTACACCGGCGTCGCGCAGATCGACTTCTCCGCGGTGACCACACCCGGCCGCTACACGATCCAGGTCACCGGCGTGACCACGTCGCCCGCGTTCGACATCAAGGGCCGATCGGAGCTGTACGCGCCGGTCGCGAGCACGATGACGACGTTCTTCCAGACGCAGCGTGACGGCACGAACGTCATGGCCGGCGCGCTGCACCGCCGGCCGGCCCACCTGGCCGACACGTCCGCGACCGTGTACCAGACGCCCGCGTTCGTCGACGGCGACACCATCGACGGCTACCTGACGCCGATCGCCAACACGCCGAAGGTGGACGTCTCCGGCGGCTGGTCCGACGCGGGCGACTACCTCAAGTTCACGCACACCACGGCGTACGCGGTCGGCGCGCTGCAGATCGCCGAGCGTTCCGGCAGCACCGACCCGGCCCGCGCGGCGGAGATCGACCACGCGATGGCCTGGCTGGACAAGATGTGGGACGAGGGCACCGGCGTGCTCTACGCCCAGGTCGGGCTCGGCGGCGGCAACGAGGACGAGACGTTCATCGGCGACCACGGCGACTGGCGGCTGCCGGAGGCGGACGACTCGATCCCGTCGACCCCGGTCGGGGAGGACAAGTACTACCTGCGATTCCGGCCGGTGCTGCGGGCGAACGCACCCGGCGCGCAGCTGAGCCCGAATCTGGCCGGCCGCGTGTCCGCCGCGTTCGCGCTCGCGGCCCAGCGCCACGCCACCAGCGACCCGGACCGGGCGCGGGACGAGCTGGCCACGGCCGCCGCGATCTACGGAAAGGCGAAGACCACCGGTGTCGGGGAGCTGGTCACGGCGTACCCGCACAGCTTCTACCCGGAGACGGTCTGGCAGGACGACCTGGCGTACGGCGCGACGGAACTGGCGCTGGCCGGCCGCGCGCTCGGCGACAGCCGTGCCCCGGCGTGGCTGACCCAGGCCGCGCAGTGGGCCGACACCTACCTGGGCGTGGCCGACCGCAGCACGCTCAACCTCTACGACGTGGGCGGCATCGCGCTGCCCGACCTGGCGGCCGCGATCACCGCCGCGGGCGCCACCGGGCTCGCGGTCACGCCGGCCGAGCTGCTGGCCGACCAGAAGGCGCAGCTCGACGCGGCCGTCGCCCGTGCGGACGCGGACCGGTTCCGGGCCGCCGCCGCGTACGACACCTACGACTCGACCTCGTTCACGCTCGGCCTGATCGCGCAGTCCGCCCGCTACGACGCGGTCTCCGGTACCAGCACGTTCGCGGCGTTCGCGCAGTCCCAGGCGAACTGGGCGCTGGGCGGCAACCCGTGGGGCCTGTCGCTGATCGTCGGCGTCGGCAGCACGTTCCCGAAGTGCCCGCACCACCAGGTCGCCAACATCAACGGCAGCCACAGCGGGTCCGGCGCGATCCTGACCGGTGCCGCGGTGAACGGGCCGAACGGCGTGGACGAGTTCGCCGGTCTCGAGCCCGGCGGCAACTGCCCGGGGGACGGCACCGACACGTACGCGGCGTTCACCGGCAACGGCGCCCGGTTCATGGACAACGTCGAGGCCTGGATGAGCGCGGAGCCGGCGATCGACTTCACCTCGACCGGTCTGCTCGCGTTCGCGCTGCTCGGCAAGGGGGCGAGCGTACCGCAGACGCCGGCGCAGATCGCGGCGGCGAACGGCTTCTACCCGGACCCGGACTCGAACGCGATGCAGTGGGTCGCGGCGAACCCGAACGACAACCGCACGGCCTCGATCCGGGACAACATCGCGAAGAACCCGGGCGCGCGCTGGTTCGGCGACTGGAGCGGGGACATCCAGACCGCGACGGACGCCTACGTCGACGCCGCGACCGCGGCCGGGAAGGTGCCGATCCTGGTCGCCTACAACATTCCGAAGCGTGACTGCAACGGTCAGTCGTCGGGCGGGGCGGCGAGCGCGGCCGCGTACCGCCAATGGATCACGAGCTTCGGCGCGGGCGTGGCGGGCCGGCCGGCGATCGTGATCCTGGAGCCGGACGCGGTCACCCAGCTGGACTGCCTCAGCCAGGCGCAGATCGACGAACGGTTCCTGCTGATCGAGCACGCGCTGAGCGCGTTCAGCGGCCAGGCCTGGACCTATGTCGACGCGGGCAACGCGGGCTGGGTCGCGGCGGACGTGATGGCCGAGCGGTTCAACAACATCGACCTCGGCCGGGCCCACGGCGTGTCGATCAACGTGTCCAACTTCTGGACCACGGCGGAGTCGGTGAGCTACGCGGAGGCGATGAAGACGGACATGGACGAGCCGAAGCCGTACGTGATCGACACCAGCCGCAACGGCAACGGTCACAAGGGCGACTGGTGCAACCCGGCCGGCGTCAAGCTCGGCGTGACCTCGCGGCTGCACACCTCGGGCGCGGAGATGCTGCTCTGGCTCAAGGTGCCGGGCGACTCGGACGGCGACTGCGGGCGGCTCACCGGCCTCCCGGCCGGCACGTTCGACCCGCGGCTGGCCACCTGGCTGATCAACGGGAACTGAGCAGGTAGTCCTGGCGGAGGACGCGGAGACGCGCCTCCGCCAGGTGCCGTCCCGGATCCACGCCCAGCTCGTCCGCGAGCTGCCGGGTCGTCCGGGTGATCACGTCCAGCGCCTCCGCCTGCAGCCCGCACGCGGCCAGCGTCAGCGCGTGCAGCGACTGGGCCAGCTCGTCCAGCGGCGCGGCCTCGGCCAGCCGCTCGACCAGCGGCAGCGACAGGTGCGGCGTGCCGTCGGCCAGGCAGCGCGTGGCCAGCTCCGTGGTCAGCTCGCGGCGGGTGCGGTCCAGCGTGCGGACCGCGTACCGCTGGCGGATGCCCTGCGGCGCGTCGACCGCGGCCGGCCCGCGCCACAGCTCCAGCGCCGCGACCAGCGTGTCCACGTCCGTCCGATCGGTGATCATCGCGCGGAACCGGCCCGCGTCCACGCTCTCGGCCGGCACGTCCAGCCGGTAGCCGGCCGGCGTCAGCTCCAGCCGGTGCCCGCCGTGCGCGGCCAGCCAGCGCCGCAGCCGGTGGACCGCCACGTGCACCGCGCCCGGCGCACCCCGGCCGCCGCACGCGTCCCCGGCCTGCGCGACCGGCACCGGGTCCGGCTCGGCGAGCAGCAGCGTGAGCAGCCCGCGCAGCCTGGGGGCGGTCAGCGTGGCGTCGGCGCCCGGCCGCCACAACCGCAGCGACCCCAGCACGCCGAACTCCAGCGGTGCGGTCATCCCGTGTCCCCCGATCGACGGCTGTGCACATGATATTCCGTCGATATACCCCCGGCCGCGCGGAAGACGACATCGCGCCGACCGTGAGTACCGCGCCCCGGTCTTGTTCTTTGCTCTGCGGGACCAACGGCGGAACCGGCTCCGACGCGAAGGGCAAAGCGGAGCGCCAGCGGAGTCTTTGCCCGCAGCGAGGTTTGCCCGCGGGAGCATGCGGACCGCCACCACGCTGGAAGCGGGAAGATGAATTTGATGCAGGTCGTTGGCAACCTCTCAGGTGGAGGGGGCCGTCTGTACCGGCGTGATGACATCCACATTGGATCGTGCACGGCGACATGTCGCCGCACTGACCGTGTTCACCGCGTTCGCGGCCCTGTTACCGGGCATCGCTCACGCCGAGCCCGCTCCTGAAAGGGCGACCCGGACCGTCACCCTGATCACCGGTGACCAGGTCACCCTCACCGAAGGAGGCGATGTCGCGCTGCGTCCCGGCGCGGGCCGCGACGGCGTGCTGTTCAGTGTGGACCGCGAGAACGGCCGCGTGCGCGTGGTGCCGGAGGACGCGCTGCGCCCGCTGCACGAGAACCGGATCGATCCGCGGCTGTTCGACGTGACGCTGCTGCTGGAGTTCGGCTACGTGGACCGGCTGCCGCTGATCGTGGACGGCCCGGCGGCGAACGCACGCGCCGCGACGCCGCTCCCGGACGGCCTGACCTCGATCGACGCGGATCCGCACGGCGGCACCTGGACCGCGCTGGCGGGCGCCGCCCACGCGCGGTCCGGCCTCGGCAAGATCTGGCTGGACGGCCTGATGCGCCCGGCGCTGGACGTGAGTGTGCCGCAGATCGGCGCGCCGGCCGCGTGGGAGCGCGGGCTGACCGGCACCGGCACGACGGTCGCGGTGCTGGACACCGGCATCGACGACACGCACGCCGATCTGGCCGGTCAGGTCACCGCGAAGCAGAACTTCGTGACCGGTGAGGACGGCCGGGACCTGGTCGGGCACGGCACGCACGTGGCCTCCACGATCGCGGGCACGGGCGCGGCCTCGGACGGGCGCTACCGCGGCGTCGCGCCCGGCGCGAAGCTGCTGGACGGCAAGGTCTGCGGCGTGGAGTACTGCCCGGAGTCGTCGATCCTGCGCGGCATGCGCTGGGCCGCGCAGCAGGGCGCGGACGTGGTCAACATGAGCCTCGGCGGGTACGACTCGCCCGGCGTCGACCCGCTCGAGGCCGCCGTGCAGTCGCTGACCGCGGAGTTCGGCACGCTGTTCGTGATCGCGGCCGGCAACGACGGCCAGGAGCGCGGCGTCGGCTCGCCCGCCACGGCGGACGCGGCGCTCGCGGTCGGCGCGGTCGACCGGGAGGACAACCTCGCCGGTTTCTCCAACCGTGGCCCGCGCCCGGAGGACTCCGTGCTCAAGCCGGAGATCACCGCGCCCGGCGTCGGCATCGTGGCCGCGAGGAGCGGGGACGGCGAGATCGGCGAGCCGGCGCCGCTGCCCGGGTACACCACGCTGTCGGGTACGTCGATGGCCACCCCGCACGTGGCCGGCGCCGCCGCGATCCTTGCCCAGCAGCACCCCGACTGGACGCCGGAGCGGCTCAAGGCGGGCCTGGTCGGGTCCGCGAAGCCGCACCCGCAGCTGCCGGTCACCGCGCAGGGCGGCGGCAGGGTGGACGTGGCCCGAGTGACCGCGCAGGCCGTGACCGCGACGCCGGCGACGCTGAGCTTCGGCTTCCAGCGGTGGCCGCACCAGGACGACGACGTGCGGTCCGCGACCGTGACCTACCGCAACGACGGCGCCGCGGACGTGCTGCTGGCGCTCTCGGCGGAGCTGGTCACGCTGTCCGCGCCGACGCTGACCGTGCCCGCGGGCGGGTCGGCCTCGGTGACCGTCAGCATCGACACCTCGGTCGGCGGCCTGCCGGACGGCTTCCTCGACGGTGCGGTCACGGCCACGGCCGGGGACCTGGTGGTGCGTACGCCGTTCGGCATCGAGCTGGAGCCGGAGAGCTACGACGTCGGCCTGGACCTGATCGGCCGGGACGGTGCCGCGGCCGCGGACTTCCACGTCACGTTCGTGAACAAGGATCTGCGGACCGGCTACCTCGCCTACCCCGGCTCCGGCATGCTCCGGCTGCCGAAGGGGAACTACGCGCTGTCCGCGCGGATCCGCACCGGCCAGGACATGACGTTCGCGGCCGGCGGCCGGCTGGTGGTCGACGGCGGCCACACGTCGTTCACGGTCGACGCGCGGGCCGCGCAGCCGGTCTCGGTGACCGTGCCGAAGGCCGGCGCGGAACCGTCGTCGATCTGGCTCGGCGCGAGCGGGCCCGGGTACTCCAACGGGATCGGCGGCCAGGACTTCTCCACGCTCTACACGCTGAACCTGGCGCCGGGTACCGCGGCGGCGGACTACCACTCGCACATCAAGGTGACGTTCGGGCAGCGGAACGCGCAGGGGACGTTCGACGGCACGCCGTACCAGTACTCCGCGTTCTACCTGACGCCCGGCACCATGTTCACCGGGTTCACGCACGCGGCCGCGCAGAGCGAGTTCGCCACCGTGGTCGCGGAGCACGGCGTGCAGGCGCAGGCCGACACGATCGGCAAGGGCGTGTTCGTCATGCACGACGCGCTCGGCGGCGACTCCTCCTGGTCGTACGAGTATCCGGCCGGCTCGTCGCGCACCGAGTACTACAACGCGGGTGACGGCGTGACCTGGGAGCCGTTCCTGCAGGAGCTGGAGCCGATCGACGGTTACCTGACGCCGATCTCCTCGCAGTTCGCGGCGAAGACCGCCTACCGGCCGGGCACCACGATCACCGAGACCTGGAACCGGGCCGTGTTCGGGCCGTCGTTCCCGGACGAGGGCTACCGCCCCCAGATCGGGCGCGTCGGGAACGTCATCTACGCGCTTCCGGCGCTGTTCGGCGACGGCGGGGGCCGCGAGGGCGAGTCCACGCTGACCGGCATGACGATCAAGCTCTACCGGGAGAACGTGCTGGTCGGCGCGGTCGCGGACGTCTACGGCGAGTTCACGGTGCCGGCCGCGGACGCGACCTACCGGCTCGAGGTGACGGCCGACCGCGGGGCGCCGCACCGGCTCTCCACCCACGTGGCCGCCGCCTGGACGTTCCGGTCTTCGGAAGACGCCGCGACCCTGCCACTACTCGCGGTGGTGGCCTCACCGAACGTGAGCGGCGCCGGTGTCGCGCCGAAGGGCCGGGCGTTCACGGTGCCGCTGCGGGTGGACCGGCAGGGCGGCGTGGCCCGGAACCCGCGGCTGACCGCGGAGGTGTCGTACGACGACGGCGCCACCTGGACCGCGGTCGACGTCCGGAGGGGCGTCGCGCACCTGTCGCACCCGGACGCGGCGGGCTGGGTGTCGCTGCGGACCACCGCGACCGATGCGGGTGGTAGCAGCGTCACCCAGACGGTGATCCGCGCCTACGGGATCAGCTGACCGTCACCGGATGCCGCACCTGGGCGCCGAACAGGTAGCCCAGCGTGTTGTGCGGCACCGTGACCGGCTGGGACGCGCCGGTCACGTCCGTCGCGCGCGCGATCAGCGTGTGCGCGCCGGGCGTGGCCGGTGACCAGTCGATCTGCCACCGCTGCCAGGCCAGGCCGGGGCCGGTGGTGCGCGCCCGGCGCCAGCTGACGCCGCCGTCCGTGCTCACGTCGACGCGCCGGATCGGGCCGTTCGCGGACCAGGACCGGCCGGTCAGCGTCTGGGCCGTCAGCGGCAGCGACGCGTTCCACGCCAGCTCGAACGCGCTCTTCACCACCTGCCTGTCGATCAGCGTGCCCTCGGCCGGGTAGGACTCGCCGAACAGCCGGTAGAACTGCGTGTTCCACGGCGAGAACAGTGGCTCCGCGGCGACCTCGATCGCGCCGACCCACTTGATCGACGAGATGCCGATCCAGGACGGCACGATCACGCGCAGCGGCGCGCCGTGGTCCGGCGGGAGCGGCTCACCGTTGAGCTCCCAGGCCAGCAGCACGTCGTCCAGCGCCTTCGCGACCGGCAGCGGGCGGCGGACCGGCCCGAGGTCGACGCCGCCGCTGACGAAGTTCGCATCCAGGCCCTGCGGCTGCACGTCCACCGCGTCCGCCCGCAGCCCCGCCGCGCGCAGCACGGTGCCGAGCCGGACGCCGGTCCACCGCCCGACGCCGATCGCGCCGAGCTTCCACGCGGTGCCGGACACGGTCTGCCCCTGCTGGCTGGTGAAGAGGCTGCGCCCGTTCCCGGCGCACTCGACGGCCGCGACCGTGGTGTGGTGCGGCAGGCATTGAAGCTGGTCGAGGCTGAATTCCTTCGGTCCGCGAAGGCCGGACCCGAAGAGCTTCAGCCGGTACGCCACCGGATCGATGATCGGCGTGCTGGTGTGGTTGCGGACGAAGAACCGGTCGACCGGCACCAGATGCCCGGTGTCCTTCAGCGCCTCCCACTTCGTCTCCGCATTCGTGCCGAACACGGTGAACAGCTCCGGCGGCAGCGGCTTCACGATCGGCCCGTCCGCCGCGCTCGCCGGCGCCGCCGTCCCCAGCGCACCGCCGACCCCGAGCGCCGCCGCCAGCCTCATCAGGTCCCGCCGGCTGAACCCGCGCCCGCTCGCCTGCCCGTAGCGCCACTGCTCCAGGCGCGTCCGGTCGTACGTCGTCTCCTCCATCGAGACAGCCAACCATATCTATCGGCCAAATAGGAATACCCGACGCGCCGGTGATCATGGTGCGCAGCCTGGCCACTCGGGAACTGATCGGTACCAGATGATCCGCCTGTGCGGCATCGGCTGAGGCGGTGGTGTGGAACACCGTTATCCGGACCTTAGGGGGCGAACGGTCAATTCTCGTCGCTCGATTTCAATCCGAACCGGGCTCGTGTAAGGCTGCGGATGATCCGTCCGGGATTCATTCACGGACGGTAATCGTACGGCAGCGAAAAGGCAACACAGGCGCGAGCGGGGTAAGCGGAATGGCGAGCATTGACATCGCATTGAAGGAAGCCATGACGATCGACGGCGCCATCGGCGTCGCGCTCGTCGACTACACCAGCGGGCTGACGCTCGGCGTCATGGGCGGCGGTGGCCTGGACATGACCGTCGCGGCGGCCGGCAACACCGACGTGGTGCGCGCCAAGCTGCGCACCCTCGAAATGCTCGGCCTTCCGGACGGCATCGAGGACCTGCTGATCACGCTGGACACCCAGTACCACCTGATCCGGCTCATGCAGCCGCGGCGCGCGGGTGAGGCGCTGCTGCTCTACATGGCGCTGGACCGCAGCCGGGCGAACCTCGGCCTGGCCCGCCTCCGCCTGCGCCGCATCGAGGCCGACCTCGAGATCTGACATCTGAACGGCGGGTGCACCGGGCGTGTACCCGCCGCTCCATGATGGACAGAATTGACAATCCGGCGGCCTGCATCGACCATGTCCTCGTTCACGGCCCCGCGCCGCGGGCGTGGGAACATGCGCTGGATGACGCCGGAGGCGTTCGGTGACCGGACCGGGTGTGGATCAATCGGAGCACGAGCCGGAGAGGTCCCGGCCGCCGCTCCAGCGCGCGATCCCGCTCCGCGGCCTGCCTCCCTACGCGCAGCCGGACCACCCCGACGATCCAGAAACCTCCGCGGGTACGGGAAAGCTGCCCTTCTGGCCGTCCACGCCGGTGCGCCCGGCGGCGCGGCCCGGGGGATCGCCGGCGGAGACGCCCGGCGCGACGGCGGTGACGCCGCCCGCCGCGGTGACGGCGCCGGGACGGCCGCACCCAGGGGCTCCCGTGGTGGCTGCTCCACACACTTCTGCCGCGCCCACGTCGCCGCAGCCTGCCCCTGCTCCTGCCGGCGCGGCTGACGCATCGCCGGCCGCGCTCTCCGTCCCCGCGACGGGACCGGCTCCCGTCGGCCCGCAGGCGCCGGCCCGGTCCGCTGCCACGCCCGACCGTGCACCGCTGGGCGGCGCGGTGTCGCCGCCCGGCCTCGCCGGCACGGCCGTCCCGGTGCCGGGACCAGGGCCTACGTCCGCGCCCGGACCGGTCCTGCCCTCCGGCGTGCTGCGGGTCAAGCCCGCGACGCCGTTCGCCACGTTCGCGGAGACGCCGACGTTCGCCGAGCCGGCCGCGGAGACCACCGTGGCCGCGACCGTCGCACCGGTGCGGGAGCCGCCCCGGCCGCCCGCGTGGCGGCTCTGGCTGGTGCCGCTGGTGCTGGTCGGCGCGATCGTGGTCACCACGGCCGCGCTGGTCAACCGGTCCGCCGAGGAGACCGGCGAGTCCGTGGCCGTGCCGCCGGTGTGGACGCTCGGCCCGCCTGCGACCGGCGCGGTCACGATCGTCCCGCCGTCGCCGGACGCGGGTTCGGCCACGCCGTCCGCCCCGGTCACCGCGTCGCCCTCCGCCACGCCGTCGCCGTCCGCGTCGAAGAGCCTCGCGCCCACGCCGAGCAGGGCCGCTGCGGCGGCGCCGGTGGCGACCACGGGCGGTCCGGCGCAGAGCGGCCCGATCACCGGCGCGACCGCCTGTTCCTCCGGCGGCACCGCGATCTTCTCGGCCGCGTTCACGGTGGCGTTCGAGTGGCATCACGCGTTCATCGACGTGGACGGCAACGCCTCCACCGGCTACGCGGTGCCGGACGTGGGCACGCGGGTCGGCGCGGACTACATGGTGGAGAACGACTCGGTCTGGCGGTCGGCGGACTCGGAGTGGGCGTGGGACGAGGTCGGCCGCAGCGGCCTGCAGTTCACGCAGAACGGCAGCACGTTCCGCTGGCAGGTCCCGGCGTCCGCGATCGGCTCACCGGGCGGCAGCCTGCGCGTGGTCTTCAACGGCGCCGGCGGCAGCCCGGACGCGAACAGCGCGGTCCTCACCACCGGCTCCTGCTGACTCCGTACCCCCGCGGCTTCTGTGGTGTTGCCTTTCAGACGGCGAGGGTGAGCGCCGGCGCGATCCCGGCCACGGCGGTCAGCACGCACGGGCCGGCTTCGACGCCGATCAGACCGGGCCGAGGACCGCAGGTCGGCGCCGCGCCACAGCGTCAGCCGAGCGTGTCCGCGACCGGGCGCCGGGCCGAGGCCAGCGCCGGGACCGCGGTGAGGGCGGCGACGGTGAGCAGCATGGTCAGCCCGGCCGTGAGCAGCCAGGACGTGGGCGCGTGCCGCGCGGGCTCGCCCTCGAAGAACAGGTAGAGGTTGATGCCGAACGGGAGGCCGAGCAGCACGCCGGGTACGGCCGGCAGGATCTGCGCCACCGAGAGCCCGAGCCCGGCCTGCACCGGCGTGGCGCCGATCGCGCGTGCGACCGCGAGCGGGTGCCGGCTGTCCAGGACCGCGGCCCAGGTGCTGACGATCGCGTTGAACAGCGCGAGGACGCAGACCGCGCCGCCGATCAGGTACATGGCCTGCAGCGTGCGGGCCACGCGGACGTCCGGCAGTTCGGAGTAGCCGAGGTCGACCGGGTCGAAGTCCTGCACGCGGAACGTGAGCACCGCGCCGATCGCGGCCGCGGTGATGAACGCGTTCAGCGTGACCAGCCGGGCCCGGCGCGGGCGGCGCGCGTTGATCCGCACGCCGATCAGCAGCGGGGCCGGCAGTCGCCGGGACAGGCCGATGGTCCAGCCTCGGCGGCGCGGGGGAGCGGCGGTGTCGGCCAGCGCCTGGCCGGTGCCGGTGGTGGCCGCGTCGATGACCGGCCCGAGCGTCGCCGCGGCCGCGATCACCAGCGCGAGCACGGCGGCCGAGATCGCCATCCGCAGCGGCGGTGGCTGCGCGCCGGCGACGCCGAGCAGGCCGGACGCGGAGCCGAACAGCGCGGGCGCGGTGAACCAGCCGAGCGCCAGGCCGAGGCCGGCCGAGACGAGCGCGATCACCAGGTACTCGGCCAGGTGGACGGCGGCGATCATCGCGGGCCCGGCGCCGACGGCCTTGAGCAGCCCGACCCGGCGGCGCTGGCCGATCACCCGCCCGGCGACGATCCCGGCGACGCCCGCGATGGCGAGCCCGGTGACCAGCCAGCTGCCGACGACCAGCGTGTCCCGGGCCGGGGCGTTCAGCCGCGCGTGCCCGTCGGCCAGCTCCGCCCCGGTGCGGAAGTGCCAGCCCCGGAACTGCGGGTTCTTGTACGCGGGATCGGTGAGCCGCCGCTGGTCGACCGCGCTGATGCCCTGCTCCGGGTGTTCCAGGGCCAGCATCAGCACGTACGACGGCGGCTGGGTCCCGGCGAGCGCGGGAATGTCCTCCCGGGCGACCCAGATCAGCCCGCCGCCCTCCATCTCGATCGTGCTCGGGATGCGCCAGCCGGCGTGCGGGTAGGCGGTCCGGGCCGCCGTGACCGCGGTCCCGGACACCGGCAGCGCGCGCCCGTCGATCGTGACCGTGTCGCCGGGGCCGATGCCGAGCGCGTCCGCGAACGCGCGCTCGACGACCACGCCGCCGGGCGTGACCCACCGCCCGGCGGTGACCACCGGCCGGTCCACCGCGGACGGCGCCTCGTCCCGCCCCTCGACGACGACGCGCGCGGTGATGCCGTTCGCGGTGAGCTTCGTGAAGAGCAGCGGGAACGGTCCGCTGCGGGCCGTGATGCCGGGCAGGTCCGCCAGCGGCGTGAGCGCGGCCAGCGCCTCCGGCCCGTTGCCGCCCGGCTCGACGGTCAGGTCCGGGCCGGCGGTGGCGGCCTTGGTCTGCGCGTACTGGAACGAGACCAGCGTGTTGAGCGCGAGCCCGAGCGTCAGCGACGTGGTCGCCAGCGTGATCGCGAGCATCAGCAGCAGCGTCTCGGTCCGGCGTCGCCGCAGGTCACGGACCAGTAACCGGCCGACCAGCAGCAGACGTCCGATCATGCGCGATGTCCCTCCTCGGTGTGGCCGCTATTAGATAACGGTTAGCTATGCCGCTGTCAAATCCGTGCCCCGTAGGATCGAGCGCGTGGACGTGGACGAGATCGCCGCCCGGCTCGGCGTACCGGTCGAGGACGTGCAACGGCTGGCCGGTGACCTGCCCTCCGCGCCGATGCCCGCGAAGGCGGACGCGCCCGCGCTCCTGGACCGGCTCGGCGTGCTGCCGGACGACGCCGCCGAGATCCTGGCGGGCTGGCCCTCCGACGAGTGGCCGCCCGAGCTGCGCTGGCTGCGCGACCGGGTGACCGCGCTGGTCCGGGCGGACCTCGGCGGCCACGAGTGGCTCGTGCCCGGCCCGGAGCTGGACCGCGACCGCGGCCCCGCCTGGCGGCATCTCTACGTCTACGCCTACCTCGCGCTGGTCGACACCGTCCTGGCCTACCACCGCGACCACGGCGTGCCCGGGGACGTGTCCTGGGCGACGCTGGCGGACCTGGGCCGCAACCTCGCGATCGACCGCCGGATGCACCGTGAGGGCTGGCCGGTCATGCGGGCCTGGCTGACGCTGCACGTGCGCGGCGGGCTCTACCAGCTCGGCCGGCTCCAGCACCACCGTGGCGACGGGACCGCGATCAGCCTGCACATCCCCGAGTCCGGCCCGCTGAGCCCGGCGGCGATCACGGACTCGCTCGACCGCGCCCGCGCGTTCTTCCCGCGGCACTTTCCCGGCGAGCCGTACACCGAATTCGCCTGTGGCTCGTGGCTCCTCGACCCGCAACTGCGTGAATATCTGCCGGAGGACTCGAACATCGTCCGGTTCCAGCGCCGGTTCGCGCTGGAACCCTACGTGGAGCCGGAAGGGCTGGACGCGGACACCGAGGTGCTCCGCTTCGTGTTCCGCTCGCTGACCACGCCGCTCGACCGGCTGCCGCGCGACACCGTGCTCCAGCGCGCCGTCATCGACCACCTCCGGGCCGGCAGGCATTGGCGCTGGTGCCGGGGCCGCTTCCCGATGTAGTCCGCTCCACGTCGCGGCGAGGACAACCTGACCGTCCGGGGTCGGCGTCTATACCGTGTCGGCGAACCGGTGCCGGCACAGTTCGGAGGTCGGCAGAGTTGAGCGCATCCATCCGCATCGCGATGCTCGGGCCGGTCCGCGTGTGGCGGGACGGTGGGCTACAGCCCGCCGGCTCGCCCCAGCAGCAGGCGGTGCCGGCCGCGCTGCTGCTCCGGGACGGGCACCCGGCCTCGCTGGTGAGCGCCGCATGAGGCTCCTCCGCCGGGTGCGCGCCGGTGCCGGGCCGCTCGCGCTGCTGGCCGCGCTCTGCCTGCTCGCCACGTTCCTGATGACCGGCCTGGTCCGGACCGTCGACGACCGCACCGACGCCGGCCTCCGCCAGGACCTCGCCGCGCTCCCGCCGATCGTCCGCGACCTGCGCTTCGTCCACGAACGCGGCCCGACCGAGGGCGTCCACGTCAGCGCGGCCCGGGACCGGCTCGCCCCGATCCGCGCGTCACTGCCCGCGCCGCTGCGGGACGCGGTGGGGGAGGGCTGGTCCGGCGCACAGGCCGGCCCGGACGAGATGACCATGCCGGTCGGGAGCGGCGACTGCACCCCACCGGTGACGCTGCGCCAGCAGACCGGCACGACAAACGCGATCCGGGGGTACGAGGGGCGCGCGCCCGCCTCCGCCGGCCGCGACGTGGAGGTGGCGCTGTCCCGGGAGGCCGCCGCCGCGGTCGGTGTGCGGGTCGGGCACTCGTTCACGCTGGCCGGTGCCGTGGAGGCGCGGCTGGTCGGCATCTACGACCCGGTCGACCCGGCAGCCGCGGTCTGGGACGACTTCCGGGTGACCACCGTGCCGTGCGCGGACGCGGGCACGTTCACCCACCGGATCACGCTGCTGACCGATGTTCCCGGCATCGCCGGGGCCGCGCAGGCGACCGGCGCGTGGCGCTACGACTGGCGGTACCCGGTGAGCTCCGGGCTCGCCGGCGCGGACGTGCCCGCCGTGATCAAGGCCGTGGTGGAGGCCCGGCGGATGCCACCGGCCGGGACGCGCCTGACCACCGGGCTGGACACCGTGCTCAGCGCGTTCGCGGCCCGGCTGCGGGCGGTGTCCGCGCTGCTGGCCGTGGTGCTGGCCGGGCTCGGCGCCACACTGACCGGTCTGATCCTGCTCACCGCCGGGCTGATCGTGCGGCGTCGGCGGGACGAGTTCGCGCTGATCCGGGCACGCGGCGGATCCGGCGTGACGGTCGCGGCGCGGTGCCTGGCCGAGGCACTGCCGGTGATCCCGGTCGCGGTGGCGGCCGGGTGGTTCGCCGGGGCGCGGTTGCCGGGGCGGGCGGCCGGATGGGAGACCGCGGCCGTGGTGGCGGTCGCCGTGGCCGGGGTGCTGGTGGTGCCGGTGCTGGCCGCGCCGGTGCGGCGGATCCGAGGACGGCGGATCGTGCTGGACGTGCTGGTGGTGCTGCTGGCCGTGCTCGGGGTGCTGCTGCTGCGCCGGCGGGGGCTGGTGCAGGCGTCCGGGATCGACCCGTACCTGGTCGCGGTCCCGGTGCTGCTGGCCGCGGCCGCCGCGCTGGTGGTGGCGCGGGTGATGCCGTGGGCGCTGCGGGTGGCGGGGCGAGGCGCGGGGCGTACCCGTGGAGTGGTGGTGTTCCTCGGTCTGGGAAGGGCCGCACGGGGCCTGGCGATCGCGGGCGGGCCACTGGCCGTGCTGGTCGTGGCGGCCGCGACCGGCATCTTCACCGCCGCCGTGGCCACCTCGGTGGAACAGGCCCGGGACCGGCACACCGGCCTGCTGGTGGGCGGCGACGCGACGGTGAGCGGGCTGGCCTTCGAGGAGTCCACATCGGAGTCCCTGCGCGCGGTGCCCGGGGTGGACGCGGTCGCGGCGGCGTCCCTGGAGTCCGGAGCCCGGCTGCGCATCGACACCGGGACCGGGACGCGGGAACTGGCCCAGGCACAGCAGATGGTGCTGGACGGGGTGGCCGCCGCGGAGATCCTCCGGCAGTCCGGTGTGGACTATCGCCTGCCGGATCTCCTGACGCATCCCACGCTCGCCGGTGCTGCCGCCGTTCCGGCCGTCGTCTCACCCGCGATCGCCGAGGCCGTCGGTGAGGGTGCGCTGACCGAGATCCGCGGCCGTCGCTTCCCGTTCCGCGTCGCCGCCGTCGCGGACACGTTCCCCGGCATCGCGCCCGGCACCCGCGAGTTCATCGTGCTGCCCTGGCAGTCCGTGCCCCGGACGCCGATCCCCAACCACTACCTGATCGCCGGCCCCGCCGCGGACCCGGCCGCGCTGCGCACCGCCGGCGACAACGGCCAGATCGCCGCGCTCGCCGCCGAACTCGGCCGCACACTCACCCCCGCCGGACTCCCCGTCGCCACCCGCGTCACCGTCGCGTCCCAGGAACGCGCCGCGCTCGGCCGCGGCGGCGTCAACGGCGTGCTCACCGTCGTCCTCGCATCCGGCGCGATCGGCGGCCTCCTGCTGGTGCTGCTCGCCGTCGCGATCACCGTCACCGCCGACGCGCCCGCCCGCGGCCGGTCGCTGTCCCGCCTGCGCACCATGGGCCTGTCCACCGCCCAGAGCCGCGGCCTGCTCCTGATCGAACTCCTGCCACTGGTCGCCGCCGCCGTCCTCACCGGTACCGCCGTCGGCGTCATCCTCCCCTGGCTGATCGCCCCCGCACTCGGCCTGACCGCGTTCACCGAGGGCCTCCCTGCCCCCGTCCGCCTCGACCCCGTCCTGGCCGCCGCCCTCCCGCCGGCCACCCTCCTCATCCTCCTCACCGCCCTCCTCGCCGAGGACCGCGCCAACCGCACCCTCCACCTAGGCGCCCTCCTCCGCCTCGGCGACAACTGAAACCTGACAGGCTTTCACGCCGCGACCGTCCAACAGGTACGGTCACCCGGTGGAGAGGGCGGGATGTCGAACATTCAGTTGATCGTGGCGGCGTTGGCGGCGGGGGCGAGCGTCGGGGTCACGAACACGGCGGCGACCGTGGTGCAGGATGCGTATGCGGGGCTGAAGAGCCTGCTGCGGCCGTGGGTGCGCGGGGACGCGCGGGCGGCGCTGGAGGCCGACGAGACCGAGGCGGAGGCGTGGCAGGACCGGCTCGGTGAGGAGCTGCAGGCGTCCGGTGCGGCCGAGGACGAGCACATTCTGGAGGCGGCCCGGCAACTGCTGGCCGCGGCGGACCCGGCGAGAGCCAGCACGTTCCACATCGAGGTCGGCACGAACCACGGCGCGATCGGCGGCGAGTTCTCCGGGCCGGTGACCTTCCATCAAGGGCCACCGAACCACCCTCCGCAGCCGGCGACGGAGTAGGGTCTCCCGTCCCCGGCACCCCCGCCGACCCGATTCTGCACGCCGGCACCAACCACGGCGTGATGGCCGCCTCGATCGGCATCCTCAACATCGACGGCCGGCCGCCGGTCAGCTGGCCGCACCGCGTCGGCGTCGTGCCGGCGGTCGCGGACGGGCGGCAGCACCGTGCCGTCGACGACCTGCTGGCCGCCGCGGAGACGGCGCACGGATGCCAGGTGCTGACGGGGCTCGGCGGCGTCGGCAAGACGCAGCTCGCCGCCGGGCTCGCCCACCGCTGCTGGCAGGACCGCACGATCGACCTGCTGATCTGGGTGTCCGCGACCTCCCGGGAGAACGTCGTCTCCGTCTACGCACAGGCGGCGGCGGACGTCACCGGTACGGACGACGACGACCCGGAGCAGGCGGCCGCCCGGCTGCTGGCCTGGCTCGCGGGCACCGCGCGCCCGTGGCTGATCGTGCTCGACGACGTCGCCGACCCCGCGGACCTGCGCGGCCTCTGGCCGCCGGCCACAGCCACGGTCACCGGCCGCACGGTCGTCACCACCCGCCGCCGTGACGCCGGTCTGCTCGCCGGACGGCAGGCCGTGGACGTCGGCCTGTTCAGCCCGGAGGAGTCCGAGGCCTACCTGCACCGCAAGCTCGCCGACCGGCCCGACCTGTCGGAGGGCGCCGCCGCGCTGGCCACGGACCTCGGGCATCTGC
The DNA here is from genome assembly GCF_000717135.1 of Catenuloplanes japonicus. GTDB lineage: Bacteria > Actinomycetota > Actinomycetes > Mycobacteriales > Micromonosporaceae > Catenuloplanes > Catenuloplanes japonicus. The sequence goes on along the minus strand of NZ_JNXY01000017.1, from coordinate 84,249 downwards.
CGATCGGGCTGGCGCAGGCTGCGGCGTACCTGCTGGATCGCGATCTGTCCTGTGAGGACTATCGGCGAAGACTGGCCGACCGCCGGCGCCGCCTCGCCGACGTGCTCCCCGACTCGGGTGGCCTGCCGGACGAGCATCAGGACACGGTCGCGGCCACGTGGTCTCTGTCGATCGGCACCGCGGACCGCCTTCCGCCGGACAGCCTGGCCCTGCCGGTGCTGCGGATCGCCGCGCTGCTCGACCCGAACGGCATCCCCGCGGATCTGTTCCGCACCGACGCCGTGCGCGCGTATCTGACCGGGCAGCGTGACGCGGCGGTGGAGGACACCGACGTGCACGACGCCCTGCACCTGCTGCACCGGTTCAGCCTCGCCACGCTGAACGCCGACCGGTTGCGCGTGCACGCGCTGGTCCAGCGCGCGGTCCGGGAACACACGCCGGACGACCGGCGTGCCGCCCTGGCCACCACCGCGGCCGACGCGCTGCTGGCCCGCTGGCCGGAGGTCGAGCGCGACCAGTCCTACGCCCAGGCCCTCCGCGCGAACACCGCCGCGCTGAGCACCCACGCCACTCCCCACGATGCGGACGGCGACGTGCACGAGGTGCTGTTCCGCGCCGGCCAGAGCCTCGGCGAGACCGGCCAGGCCGACGCCGCCGTCGCCTATTTCACGAGGCTGGGCGACGCCGCCAAGCACCACCTGGCCTTCTGGCGTGGCGAGGCCGGGGACGCGGAAGGCGCCGCCGCCGCTTTCGCCGAGCTGCTGGCCGACCACGTCCGCACGCTCGGCCCGGACCACCCGGACACGCTGTCGGCGCGCGGCAACGCCGCCTTCTGGCAGGGCCAGGCCGGAGACCCGGCCGCCGCTGCCGCCGCGTTCGCGGATCTGCTGGCCGACCACGTCCGGGTACTCGGCCCGGACGACGCCGGCACGCTGATCACCCGCGCGAACCTGGCGCACTGGCGGGGCGAGGCCGGCGACGCGGACGGCGCGGCGGCCGCCTACGCACAGCTGTTCGCCGACCACCTCCGGGTGTCCGGCCCGGACGACCCGCAGACGCTGATCGTCCGCAACAACCTCGCCCGCTGGCAGGGCCTGACCGTGGGCCCGGCCGAGGCCGCCGCCGCGCTGGAGCAGCTGGTGGCCGACCAGACGCGGGTGATCGGCGCCGACCACCCCGACACGCTGATCACCCGCGCGAACCTGGCGCACTGGCGTGGCGAGGCCGGGGACCCGGCCGGTGCGGCGGACGCGTTCGCGCAGCTGCTGACCGACCAGCTCCGGATCCTCGGCCCGGACCACCCGGAAACGCTGATCACCCGCGAGAACCTGGCCGCCTGGCGGGATTAGGCCCCGCGCCGTCCAGCGCGTTGTTGACCAGCGCGACCGCGTACGCCTCGTCGAGCGGCGCGTCCGGGATCAGCAACCGGTTGTAACAGGCGCCCCAGAGTTGATCGACCAGGATGCCGAGGTCGATGTCGTCGCGCAGCTGTCCGCGTTCCCGGGCCTTCTCGAACGCGGCCAGCGCCAGCGCGCGCCTCGGCGCCGAATAGTGCTTCGAGAACGCCGCGGACAGCTCAGGGTCGGTCTGCGCGTTGCCGATCAGCCCGGCGATCACCGCGCCCGTGCCGTCGCGGTTCAGCAGCCGCACGAACGCGCGCAGCTGTGACGTGAGGTCCGCGCGGATGTCGCCGGTGTCCGGGAACTCCAGCTGCTGCGCGCTGTGCGCGAAGAACGCCTCCGCCGCCAGCGCGCCCGCGGACGGCCACCACTTGTAGAGCGTCATCTTGCTGCTCCCGGCCGCGGTGGCGACCCGGTCGAACGTGACGGCTCGGATGCCGCTGTTCAGCAGCAGGCCGGCGGCGGCGCGCAGCACGGAGGCGCGTACCTCCGCGGCCGGCCTGCGCCCGCGTCCGCGCCGTGCCGGTGCTTCGTCGTGTGACATGTCCTCCAGATTAGTGGACAGGTTGTCTTTATCGGGCTACCTTCATATGGACACCTAGTCCATATAACCGAGGGGTACCCATGTCTGACACCCGGATCGCGATCGTCACCGGCGGCTCGGGCGGCATCGGCCGCGCCGTCGCCGAGCGGCTCGCCACGAACGGCGTCGCCGTGGTCGTGCACTACAGCGGCAACCAGGCCAGGGCGGACGAGACCGTGGCCTCGATCGTCGCGGCCGGCGGGCAGGCCACCGCGTGCGGCGGCGACGTCGCCGACCCCGACGCGATGGCAGCGCTCTTCCAGCACGCCACCGACGTGTTCGGCGGCGTCGACGTGCTGGCACACACGGCCGGCATCATGCCGCTCGCGCCGATCGCGCAGATGGACCTGGACACGTTCGACCTGATCCAGCGCACCAACGTCCGCGGCACGTTCGTCCTCAACCAGCTCGCCGCGCGCCGGCTGCGGTCCGGCGGCGCGATCATCAACTTCTCGTCGTCGCTGTCCCGCCTGCAGATGCCGACCTACGGCCCGTACGCCGCCTCCAAGGGCGCGGTCGAGGCGATGGCGCTGATCCTCGCCCGCGAACTGCGCGGTCGCGACATCACGGTCAACGTGATCGCGCCCGGCCCCACCGCCACGCCGCTCTTCTTCGAGGGCAAGTCCGAGCAGGTCATCAACCACATCGCCAGCCTCAACCCGATGGAACGCCTCGGCACCCCCGCCGACATCGCCGAGGTCGCCGCGTTCCTCGCCGGCCCCGCCCGCTGGATCAACGGCCAGGTCCTCTACACCAACGGCGGCGCCGCCTAGCAGCGGATTCGCAAGATCAAATTCAAGTTCATCGTCCCGCTTCCGGCGTGGTCCGGCAGCGTTGCTCCCGCGGGCAAACCTCGCCGTGCGCCAAGACTCCGCTGGCGCTCCGCTTGCCTCCCGGCGTCGGAGCCGGTTTCGCCGTGGCCGGGGAAGAGCACGCGAGTCCCGCCGTGCTCGCGTCGGCCGAGGCGTCGCTCGCACCGCCGCCGGTGGTCCCCGCTGCGGCATCCCCTCGGTGATCAGGGCGTCCCTCGTGCCGCTCCAGCCACTACAGGGACGCCCTGATCGCGGGAAGGGTGCCCGGAGCTGTGCGGGCGGGCGGGTTTTGGGTGAAGCCGGTGTGGCGCGGAAGTGGAAGGGAGGAGCGCCAGCGACGACCGGTGCCCGCGGGAGCGTGCGGACCGCCACCACCGCGAAGTGGGAATATCCGCTTTTAGGGTTTTTACTGCTTTTTGTCTATTAGTGACGTTGGGAAAGGTTGTGGCAATGTCTGTTGTACTTATCACCGGTTCCAGCACCGGCATCGGGCGTCTCGCGGCGCTCACGCTCGCCAGGGCCGGGCACAGCGTGTATGCCAGCATGCGCGGCATCGACGCCCGCAATGCCGCCACCACGGCCGAGTTCGAGAGGATCGCGGCGGCGGAGGGGCTCGATCTGCGGGCGGTCGAGCTGGACGTCACCTCGCAGGAATCCGCGGACCAGGCGGTCCGGAGCGTGGTGGCGCATGCGGGGCGCCTCGACGTCGTGATCAACAACGCGGGGCACCTGTACGTCGGCTATGTCGAGGCGTTCACCGACGACGATCTCACGCATCTGATCGACATCAACGCGGTCGGCGCGCACCGGGTCAACCGGGCGGCGCTGCCCTATCTGCGGGCGCAGCGCTCCGGCACGCTGCTCTACGTCGGCAGCACGATCATCGTGACCACGCCGCCGTTCCTCGGGCCGTACGTCGCGTCGAAGGCGGCGTTCGACGCGCTGGCGGTGGTCACCTCCTACGAGGCGTCGCAGTTCGGGATCGAGACCAGCATCGTCATGCCGGGCGCGATCACCCAGGGCACCTCGCACTTCCCGAACGCCAGCCGGGCGACGGACGACGCGGTCACGGCCGCCTACGCCGTGCTGGATCCGCTGGTCGCGCGCAACGAGGAGGCGACCGCGAGCCTGGTCCGGCCCGGGATCGACCCGGATCCGCAGGTGGTCGCGGACGAGATAGCCCGGATTCTGGACCTGCCGCGGGGTGAGAAGCCGTTCCGGTCGGTCGTCGACTTCACCGAGGCCGGCGTGGACCACGTGATGGCGTTCGCGGACCTCACACGTGAGGCCTTCGTCGAGCGCCTCGGCTTCGGCGAGACGCTGCGGCTGGGGGCCTGATGACCGGCATGACCGGCGTGACCCGCAGGTCTGGTCGTCGTCGACTGCCGATGGCGAGCCTGGCAGCGGCCTTCGTTCTGGCCGCCTGCAGCGCCGACCCGGCAGAAAGCCCGGCGGGGAGCCCGGCAGCACGCCCGAATCCTGCTGCCGGCGGCCCGATCGCCACGCTCGGCGAACCCGCGGAGCTGACCACCGGGCTGGCCGCGCCCTGGGGACTCACGTTCCTGCCGGACGCGTCCGCGCTGGTCTCCGAGCGGATCACCGGCGAGATCAAGCGCATCCCGGCCGAGGGCGGCGCCGCGACGACCGTGGGCGTGGTCCCGGACGTGGTGGCGAGCGCGGAGGGTGGCCTGCTCGGCATCGTCGCCTCGCCGGACTTCGCCACGGACCGGACCGTCTACGCCGCAGTCTCCGGCGCCACCGAGAACCAGATCGTGGCGCTGCGGATCGGCGCGGACTTCCGGTCGCTGACCCGCGAGCGGGTGCTGCTCGGCGGCATCACCACCGCGGATCGGCACCACGGAGGCCGGCTCGCGATCGGCCCGGACGGGCACCTGTGGATCGGCACCGGCGACGCGTTCGCGCCGGAGAACGCGGCCGACGACACCTCGCTCAACGGCAAGATCCTGCGCCTCCGTACGGACGGCACGGTCCCGGACGACAATCCGACGCCCGGCTCGCCGATCTTCTCCTCCGGGCACCGCAACGTCCAGGGGATCACGTTCGGGCCGGACGGCACCGCGTACGCCTCCGAGCTCGGCCACCGCACCTGGGACGAGGTCAACGTGCTGCGCGCCGGCCGGGACTACGGCTGGCCGGAGACCGAGGGCGTGCAGGGCGACACCGGCGAGAAGCCGATCTGGACCGTGCACCCGGACGACGCGTCACCGTCCGGCATGGCCTACGCCGCGGGTTCACTGTGGATCGGCGCGCTCGGCGGTCAGCGTCTGTGGCAGCTCCCGGTGGGCGGGGACGCGGAGGCGGTCCCGCACTACCGGGACACCTACGGCCGCATCCGCACGGTCGAGGTGGCTCCGGACGGCGCGCTGTGGCTGATCACCTCGAACACCGACCGGGCCACCTGGGGCGGCACCGGCCCGCGGCCCGGCGACGACCGGATCCTGCGGGTGGAGGTGCGCGATCAGTCCAGCACCCAGCCGAGATCGTCGCCGGCGTAGTCGCGGGAGGACGTGAGCCGGCAGCCCATCGCGGGCGCGGCGCGCTGGGCGGCCTCACGCACGGCGTCGAGATCCTCGGGCGGGAAGGCGAAGCGGATCTGGTGCCGGTAGGCGGTCTCGTACATGACCCGCCAGCGGCAGTCCGCGGTGGCGAGCTTGTCCTGCCGGGACGCCTCCGGGCCGGCCCGCATCAGCAGCCGCGCCGGGGCCAGCGCTTCCAGCAGCGCGGCCAGCCGCACGTCGTAGGGCGGCAGGTTGCTGCGGGACAGGCCCACGGTCGCGTACGCCAGCTCCCGGGCCGGGTCGAACCACTGCGCGGTCGCGGTGAACTCGGCCGGGAAGACCTCGGGGATCCGTCCGGACAGCCAGCCGTCCAGGAACTCGGCTACTCCGGTGGGGTAGAGCTGCCACTCGGCACCGCGCGGCTGCCAGACGACCACGGGCCAGGCGTCGGGTTCGCCCTCGGTCAGCCAGCACATCCGGTCACCGTTGCTGGTGGCGCCCCAGATCAGAATGCCGCCCGGCTCGGGGTGCAGCAGATAGGGGTAGTCCTCCGGGTCGTCGTCGCGGTAGTCGCGCTCCTCGTCGAGGATGTCCCGGTTCTGCGCGATGAGCACGTCCGGCGTGAGCAGGGAGACCAGATCGCAGAACTCGCCGGCACCGTACCGCCGGATCAGTTCTTTGAAGTCAGCCGGGAGCGGCGTGCCGAGCGCCGCCTCGATGGAGCCCCAATCGGCACCCACATGAATCGGTGCGGCGGGTGGCCTCACCCGCCGCACCAACTCGTCGATGATCGTCACACCTGAGGACCCTAGGGGATGGGCCCTCGGCGATCAGCTCATCGTGGCATCACGCACCGCCGTGGACATCCCGCAGTACGGCTTCAGGACCCGCGTCTTGCGGCTTTTGAGCCACGGGCCGGTAACGGCTTCCGATCGTGATCAACGGTCCGTCAATGTTCCGTGCTCGGGCACCATGAGATGACATATCCGGCATCGGCCGCCGGATCCTGGCGCAGCGGCCACCCGAGCCTCGCCGCTCAAGCGCTCGTCGCGAATGGGCCACGGAGTCGGGAGCAGCACTGCCGGACCGCGCCGGAAGCGGGAAGATCGTGGTCGGGGTTGTCTTCCGGCTGACGCGAATACCGGCGGCGAGGTGCGGAGTGGACCATCGCGTGCGCGGGCTCGGGGTCTGGGGGCGTTCCCAGGTGGGCTCAAGCGCCCGCGGGGAGCAGCTGCTGCCGGACCGCGCCGGAGGCGGATCGTGGTTTCCTGTCACGGCTCTGCCTCTTGCTGACGGGCTGAGCCGGGGTGGATTCTCTCCGTGGCGGGCGGGTTCTCCGAGAAACTTCGGGAGCCGACCCATCCGGATGGCGACGGGTTCCGAATCGGTTCTGCGCCGTCGGGGGGAGGAGTCGGGACCTTGGTCCCGGAAACTAGGGGCCATAGGCCTCTTGTTTTCTTCTCGGCGAGGTGATCCCTACGCGGATCCTGTGCGTACTCATACCCAGCGAGTGCCGATGTCGAGGAGGAACCCGTGTTGTGGTGGCGGCGTGTATGGGCCCCGTTGATCGTTTCGGCCGGCCTGGTGCTCGTGCAGTCGGCTGCGGCCCAGGCGGCCGAGCCCGGCGTTCCGGTGCCGCCCGGGGAGTTGATACCGGACACGGCGACGGGCGATCTGACCGACGCGGACATCGACCTGGTGGTCAAGGTGCGTCTGGCGGGGCTGTGGGAGATTCCGGCCGGCGAGATGGCGCAGGAGAAATCGGACAATCCGAAGATCCAGGAGATCGGCGCGGACATCGCGGCGCAGCACGAGGAGCTGGACAAACTCGCGCGCGCTGCGGCGAAGAAGCTTGACATCAAGCTGCCGAACGAGCCGAACAAGGACCAGCAGGGCTGGCTCGACGAGATGGACGCGGCCGAGGGTGAGGAGTTCGACCAGATCTACATCGACCGGCTCCGTGCGGCCCACGGCAAGATCTTCCCGGCGATCGCGACGATCCGGGCCAGCACCCGCAACGACACCGTGCGGCGGCTCGCGCAGCAGGCCAACCAGTTCGTGGCCACGCACATGACGCTGCTGGAGTCGAGTGACATCGTCGACTTCGAGGCGCTGCCGACCGCGCCGAACCCGTCGGCCGCCGCGTCGAAGGCCCCTGGCCAGTCGCAGTCGCTCAACAACGTCGCCGACACGCAGACGCTGCAGAGCAGCCGGAACCTGACGATCGCCGTGGTCGCGATCCTGCTGGCCGGCGGCGCCTTCCTGGTCTGGCGGACCATGGGCGCGCAGTCCCGCCGATCCCGGCGCCGCTCCCGCTTCTGACCCGGACGGCGGCGTAGGTCCGCCATCGACGGAGATCACGGAGTGCCGCGAAAGCCACTTTCGCGGCACTCCGTCGTTGTGGCGGGGGGAGTGCCGACGGGCGTGAGGCGTCGCACTGTCGGCTCATTTTTTACCAAACGTTTGGTAATTTTAGAGCCGTTTCGACTGTGGGGGTGGATCATCATGTCGGTCTTCCACTGGGGAGAGCTGGAGGCCCAGGCCAGGGCCGGGTTCGGTGAGCGGGCGTCGGCCGTGTCCCGGCTGGTCCGGCCGTGGCTGCCGCACGGCGCCGACGACTTCCTGTCGCACCAGAACCTGCTGGTCGTCGGCGCGCAGGACGACGACGGCCGGCTCTGGGCGTCGCTGTTCACCGGGCCTCGGGGGTTCGTCAGCGCGCCCGACGACGAGTCCGTGCACGTCCGCGCGCTGCTCGACGCCGACGATCCGGCCGCGCCGCTGACCCGCCGCGAGGGCAGGCTCGGGCTGCTGGCCATCGACCTGGAGACGCGCCTCCGTCTGCGGGTGAACGGCGCGGCCACGCCGGCGCCGGACGGTCTCCGGCTCGCCGTCGCGCAGGCCTTCCCGAACTGCCCGAAGTACATCCAGAAGCGTCACGTGGTCGAGACGGGGGATTCGGTGCCGGGCGTGAGCGTGCGGACGCCCGCGCTGACCGCAGAGATGAGCGACCTGGTCACGGACGCGGACACGTTCTTCGTCGCCTCCGCGTCCGACACCGGAGACCCCGACGTGTCGCACCGCGGCGGGAACCCCGGGTTTGTCGAGCTGCTGTCGCCGGCGAGGCTGCGCTGGGCCGACTACGCGGGCAACAGCATGCTGATGACGCTGGGCAACATCATCGAGAACCCGCGCACCGGGCTGCTCCTCGTCGATTGGGCGACCGGGACGACGCTTCAGCTGACCGGCCGCGCCCAGGTCCGCTGGCCCGAGGGTGAGACCGGCCCGCGTGCGGTCGAGTTCGAGATCGACGAGGCGGTGTATCGACCACGGTCCCTGCCGGCGCACTGGTCCGCGCCCACGCCGTCGCGGTTCAACCCGTGAGCGTCCCCGGCAGTGCGTCCAGGGCCAGCTGAAACTCCGCCGGATCGTCCAGCACCCTGGCCACGACCAGCGAACCCTCGATGTGGACCAGCGCGGCCCGCGCCCGGCGTGCGGCCTCCGGCGCGGAGGCCCCGGCACGCCGGGCGACGTCGGCCATCGCGGTCAGCCAGGTGGTCGCCAGGCGCGCGGCCCGGTCCCGGACCTCGTCCGGCGCGCCGCGCAGCGTCATCGTGTCCAGCACGCAGGCGAGCCGCCCGTCCGCGTAGAACGTGCCGACCCGGCGGGCCATCTCCGCCACCGCGACCGACGGCGCGTCCTCCGAGGTCAGCGGCGCGAGGATGGTGCCGAACGCCTGCTCCACGGACTCCAGCACGGCCATCGCCATGCCGGGCTTCCCGCTGGGGAACCGGTGGTAGAGGCTCGCCCGGTGCAGCCCCGACGCCGTGGACAATGCGGTCAGCGAGGCGCCCTCGTAGCCGAAGTGCCGGAAGACCTCGCCGAGATGCCGCAGCAGGACCTCGTCGTCGATGCTCGGTGTGCGACCCACCCCCGAAGATTACCGAACATCCGGTAAAGAACCGTCAGGCCGGCGTCAGGCGGTAGATCAGGCCGGCGGCGTCGTCGGAGACGTAGAGCGCGCCGTCCGGTCCCGGGACCGCGTCCACGCTGCGGCCCCACCGGGTGCCGTCCGCGTTCTGGAAGCCGGTGACCAGCGGCTGCGGCGTGGTGAGCGTGCGCCGGTGCTGGTCCCACGGGCTGTAGACGACGGACGGCTCACGAGGCGGCGTACGGTTCCACGACCCGTGCGACGTGATCAGCGCGCCCGGCGGCAGCACGACCCCGCCGGTGAACGCGAACCCGAGCGGCGCGCTGTGCGCGGGCAGGCCGAGCGCGGTCCGGCTGACCGTGCCGCAGTCGAGCGCCGCGCCGTCCGGGTTGTGCACCGGCTGGTTCACGTAGCCGACACCGCCGGCCCTGGTGTCCGGCAGGCAGTAGGGCCAGCCCAGCTCCGCGCCCGGCGTGATCCGGGCGACCTGGTCGACCGGGTTCTCGTTGATGTACGCCGGAACCTGCTGACCGTATTGCCCGGTGTCGTCCCGGTACGGGTACGGCTGGTTGTCCGACTGGTTCACCGCGGTCCACAGTGTGCCGTCCGGCGCGAACGCCAGGCCCGAGCCGTTGCGTACGCCGGTGGCGATCGTCCGGTTACCGGTGCCGTCCAGCCCGGCCTGGGCGATCGTGGCGCGCTCCGGCGTACCCGTGCGATCTATGGGGTCGTCGTTCGTCCGCGAACCGAGGTTGTAGAAGACCTGGTCGCCGCGCACCACCACGGTGATGCGGTCGTGCCCGCCGGACGGCAGCCCGTCGACGATCACCCGCTGACCCGACACCGCGCCGGCCGCATAGTCCCACGCGAGGATGCGCGTGCGGTCGCCCACCAGGAGGATGTGCCGGCCGCGCCGGGTGGCGACCGTGACGCCCTGCGTGTGCTGGAGGCCGCCGACCAGCGTCGTCACGGCCGGTCCCTGACCACCGGACGCGGGCGTGAGCAGCGCGATCGTGCCGGCCGCACCGGTCGAGACCAGCAGGCGGCCGTCCGGCGTCCAGGCCAGGCGGCGGGCACCGGGCACGTTGGCCCAGACCTCGGCGGACCAGCCGGCGCGCAGATTCAGCGACCGGCCGGCGGCGGCACCGGGGTCGACACCACCGGCCACCGTCAGTGCGACCGGCGACAGCGCGCCGGGACGCTCCGAGGTGAACGCGCCGAGCGTCAGGACCAGCCCGAGCGACAGCACGGCCGCGGCGCCGGACCGGAGGGGCGTGAACGAGTGCGACATCGCCGCATTATATCGACGTCTATCGACTTTTTGCGATGCGGTCGAGAATTCGGTGCGCACGGACGGCGTCGCGGAACGTCGGCGCGTTGTCCAGGTCGGCATACAGATAGGCCAGGTCGCGGACGATCTGATCACGGGGGAGACCGTCCAGTTGCCCCGGCACCGGCAATTCGCGCACAGCGTCCCGAACGGTGTTGTCGTCGCGCGGGAACGTCCGGTCGTTGGTCAGGCGCAGCACGCCGCGTGTGCCGGTGATCTCGATCTGCAGGCCGGTCGGCGCGGCCTGGCCGCCCTCGATCTGCACCTGGAACAGGCCGCCACGCTCGAGCGCGCCCATCACCATGATCTCGTCGAGGTTGCCGTTGGTCACGGTGGCGCCGGTGTCCTCGAGGTGGATGGTGCCGAACCGGTTCCGCCCGATCGCGGTGAACTCATCGGGCGGGCCGGCGAGGTGGAACAGCATGTCGAGGAAGTGGCCGCCGTAGATCGCCAGCAGGTGAGTGAAGTTGCCCGGATCGAGCGTCCACTCGGCCGCGCTGGACCGGACCGGCCCGAAATCGTCGGTGCCGACCACCATTCGCGCGCTCCGGACCGTACCCACGTGGCCTTGATCGATGAGGTCGCGGGCGTGGCGGACGCTCGGCGACATCCGCCGTTGCAGGCCGACGACGTGGCGCACGCCGCGGGCCTCGGCCAGCGCCAGCAACGCCTCGGAATCGGCCGTGGTCGTGGTCAGCGGCCACTCGGCGAACACGTCCTTGCCCGCCTCGACGGCCGCGCGCACCAGCGGCGCGTGCGCGGGCGCCCGGCTCAGCACCGCGACCAGGTCCACGTCCGGATCGTCGGTCAACCGCTCCGCCGTCTCCCGCACCCCGGCCTCGCTGCGCCCCGCGACCGCCACGATCTCGAACCCCGGCAACGCCCGCAGCGCCGGGATGTGCGCAAACCTCGTCCAGAATCCCCGCCCGATGATCCCGACACGGATCGGTTGCTCAGCCCTGCTCACGGCCGTCGGCGCCCCGGAACGCTGACCGTGCGGGCGGGCACCCCCGTGAGTGCCCGCCCGCGCGGTCGTCGTGGTCAGGAGCAGAGCGGGACCACGTCGGACGGGAGCTGGTTGTCCCACCACTCGAAGAAGATGTTGGGCATGTAGCCGCCGACCTCGGGGAGGTAGGTCCACCAGTCGTTGACCAGTCCGTCGATGTCGACCAGCTCGCCCTGGACCTGGCAGGCGACGCGGACCTCCTGCCAGCTCGGCACCGTGCCGGTCTGCGGGGACGACAGCGACGTGGTGGCGTAGACGGCCACGTCGTCGCCCCAGGTGCCGAAGAACGTGCCGGACTCGGGCTGCGGCAGCGGCGGCGCGAGGCGGGCGCCGTGGACGGGCAGGCCGCGGACCAGGTTCGTCAGGGCGTAGCCGGCCTGCGCGTAGCTGGTGCCGGGGCGGTGCGTGCTCAGCGCCACCACGATGGTGCGGTGCCCGGCGCCGACCGTGCCGGTGGTGTGCAGCGCGCCGCTGGTGTAGTCGACCTCCTGCTCGTGCGTGCCGCCCGCGGTCCGTGCCGCGGCCGCGTCCACGCAGGTGTCGCGCGGTGCGCTGCCGAACAGGACCCAGCCCTGCTTGACCGCGGTCGGGTTGGTGAACGCGGACCGGATGCCGAACGACTGGTCGAACCCGTCGGTGCCGCACGTGGTGGCCTGCGACAGGTTGCCCATGACCAGGCTGCGGACCCGGGCCGGCGCGTCGTCGAGGACGTAGCGGTAGACGCGCACCAGATCCTCGGCGCTGACGCCGGTCGAGCCCCAGCCGTAGTCCTCCGGCGGCGGCGTGGTGTTGCGCAGGTCGAGCCGGGCCACCATCCGGTCGACGATGAGCTCGCCGCCGTTGCGGTCCCAGAACTCCGAGGCCGCGGCGTCGTCGCTGCTGCGCAGCATCGAGTCCACCAGCGCACGGTCCTCATCGGACGGTTGCCGGTCCCAGGTGAGGTCCAGTGCGATCAGGAGCTTGACGAGCGACGCGGACCGGAACTGCTTCGTCGCCTGCGACCGGTGGGTGAACCGGCCGGTGGTCCGGTCGAAGACGGCGACGCCGGCGTCCATCGTGGAGGTGGAGGCGGCGGCCGGCGCGGGGACCTGCATGATCCCGACCGTCGTCAACGCGAGCGTGGCGGCGGACAGGGCCAGCCGTCGCCACGGGGTCATTCCCGTACTCATCGAGCAACTCCAGATCGTCGGTGGGGACTTCCGGTACCAACACGTCCTCACCACCCCCACCCGTTGCACTGAAGTCGAGAAAATTTCGGATGACTGTCCTCAGTAGACTCGCGAAAGCCCGGTCACGTCCCGCACGACCTCCCGGGTACGCTCGCCGGCCACGTGGCCGGCGAACAGCGGGCGGGGTCAGTGCTTCTGCCGGCCCTTCGCGCTGGCCGCGTAGACCGCGCGGCGGGCGCGGTTCAGGTTGCCCAGCGGCCGGAACTCGGCCGGGGCGTGCCACGGGCTGAACGCGAGCCCGTCGACATGATCGCCCGCGGATGCGGAGAGCGCGGGGATGGTCAGCGTGGCGACCGGGGTCCACGGGCCGGTCCACTCCACGGCGCCGTCCTCGATCGGGGTCGCCTCCTCCGAGACGAAACGCTGCACGTCCAGCGAGAATCGCACCGGCCCGCGCGCCAGCCGGGCCTCGAAGTCGCGCGTCAACCGGTCCGGTGCGTCGGCCGGGACCGGGGCCGCCGGGGCCGGCGGGTCGAGCGGGCTCAGCCGGAACCGGACCGGTCCGGCGTCGCCCCACAGGATCGCGCCCCGGCTCCAGTACGACTCCAGCGCCAGGCTCTCGCACCGGCGGCCGGCCCTGCGGAGGTTGCCGAGGATCCGCAGCGTCTCGGCCGGCCCGAACGCGGCCAGCATCCGCGGCACCGCCAGCACCCGCGGGCCGGCCCCGATCGCGGCGACGGTCACGAACTGCGCCGCGTTCCGCACGTGCGAGACCGGATAGCTCGTCGCCAGCAGGTCGTGCTCGCCGCCGCCGGGCAGCGCGATCTTCAGCGCGGCCCCGCGCAGGTCGGCCGCGGTGTCCGGGCGGGCTACCCCGGCTGCGTTCGACAACCGGACCGTGGCCGTCAGACGCGCGCCGGCCCGGAAGGCGCCCACGTGCAACTCGGCGGGCAGGTCGTCGGCGAACACCAGTTCCGCGCCGGTCGCCCCGGCCACGGTCTTGGCGTGCAGCGTCCGGTGCGTCACGGCCGACCCGGACGACCGGGTGTGGGCCGTCTGCACCGCGACCATCCTCCGCGCGTACTCCTGGAACCGCAGCTCCTCGGCCTCCACCGAGCCGCCGTCGTAGATCTCACGCCAAGGCTTCATAACCGCTGATCATGCAACCACCGGTCGCACGGCGGGACGGCGGCCCTCACGGCTCGCGGTCGCGCCGGATGCCGTCCTCGATGAGGGCCTGGGACATGGCCGCGAACGGGGCACCGGATGAGCGCGCCGCGGACGATCGCGGGGATCGCGATGAACACCTGCGACCCGCGCCCGCCCGATTCAGGACCCGCCATGCCGACACGGTACGCACCGCGCGCCCCCGACCGGGTACCGCGCGGCGTCACCATACCCGATAATCCACCGTGGTGGATGTCGCACGGCCGGGGGGAGAGCCATGGGTGACAACGGCGAGGATCTGCGGACGGATGTGCCGCACACGGCGCGGATCTGGAACTACTGGCTCGGCGGCAAGGACAACTTCGCCGCGGACCGGCAGGTCGGCGACACCGTGCGGGAGATCTTCCCGGTCGTGATCGAGCTGGCCCGCGCGGACCGGGAGTTCCTCGGCCGGGCCGCGCGTTACCTGACCGCGGAGGCCGGGATACGGCAGTTCCTCGACATCGGCACCGGTCTGCCGACGCAGGACAACACGCACGAGGTGGCGCAGCGGGTCGCGCCGGAGACCCGGGTCGTCTACGTCGACAACGACCCGCTGGTGCTGGCGCACGCGCGGGCGCTGCTGTCCAGCTCGCCGGAGGGCTCCACCGACTATCTGCACGCGGACCTGCGCGACCCGGAGACGATCCTGGCGCGGGCCGCCGAGACGCTCGACCTGACGCAGCCGGTCGCGATCATGCTGCTGGGGATCATGCATTTCATCGCGGACGACGACGAGCTGCAGCGCATCATCGACCGGCTGCTGGCGGCCGTACCCTCGGGAAGCTTCATCGCGGTGGCGAACACGACCACGGCGGTCAACGGTGCTACCACGGCCGAGGCCGTGCGGGTCTGGAACCTCGACGCCCAGCCGAAGCTGAAGCTGCGCACGCCGGAGCGGATCGCCGCGTTCTTCGCCGGGCTTGAGGTGGTGGAGCCGGGCTGGGTCTCCTGCTCGCGCTGGCGGCCCGAGCCGCTCCCGGACGGCAGCCTGCCGATCGAGGTCGACCAGTGGTGCGGCGTGCTCCGCAAACCCTGAGGGGCATACTCGGAGGGTGACGACCGGGTCCTTCGTGTTCGACGGCGCGCGTGCGCCGGTGGCCGAGTTCGGGCGGCAGTGGGACGACAAGGTCGGGTCACGGTTCGCGATGCCGCACTTCAGCGACGCGACGCTGGCCGACTTCCGGTTCCGGTTCCGGGTGACGCGCGTGCAGGACACGGTGTCGGTGCGGATCAACGGGACCACGCCGGCGCGGACCGCGGGGCCGCCGTGCCGGGACGAGGAGTTCGTCCGGCTGTGGGTGGTGCGCCATGGCGCGCTCGCGCTCGGCGGGGCGCGGGAGGACAACCTGCACACCGTACCCGCGGGAGGATTTCTGATCCGGCACGCGGAGCCGCTGGCACACTTCCGGACGCCGCCCGGCACCACGGCCGACGTGGTCATCCTGCCGGCCGCGGCGCTGTTGCCGCTGCTCGGCGGGCGGGTGGTCACCGGCCCGGCCAGGACGGCGGAGGTGCGGCTGCTGGCCACGCACGCGGAGATGGTCCGCCGCACGCTCGACGACCTCACCCCGGCCGGCGCGGAGACCGCGCGGAACATGCTGATCGAGCTGGCCAGGGCCGTGGTGCGCGGCGGTCTCGACCTCGCCGACGGGCGGCTCGCGGGCACGCTGGTCCAGGCCGCGAAGGACGCGGCGCGGCGGCTGCTGACCGATCCCGGGCTCACGCCCGCGGTGCTGGCCCGGGAGCTCAACGTCTCGCTGCGCACGCTGCAGCGCGCGTTCGCCGCCACCGGCGAGTCGATCATGGGGTACGTGCGGGACCAGCGCCTGGCCGAGGCCCGCGACGCGCTGATCGCCGCGCCCGGCCGGCTCGGCGTGGCGGAGGTGGCGGCACGCTGGCAGTTCACCGACGGCAGCCACTTCACCAAGAGCTTCAAGCGGCGGTACGGCCAGACGCCCGCCGAGGCCGTCCGTGCGGCTCGGCGGGCGCCGGGCTGACCAGGCGCCTCGGGCGTCTCAGGCGTTGATGCCGTACCGATAGGGGTTCTCGATCAGCGCGATGTCCGGCTGGTCCGGCGTGATCCCGGCCTTCCACGCCGCCTCGTCCATGCTGGCGCGCAGGTGGTCGACGCTCTCCTGCACCACGCGGCGCGCCTCGGCCAGCTGCGCGTCCAGCAGCAGCACGCCGTCGCGTTTGACGATCGTGCCGTCGACCACCACCGTGTGCACGTCGCCGGCGCCCGCCTGCTGCACCACGTGCCCGGCCGGGTGGATGATCGGGAACATGGCCGGGTTCCGGTCGTTCTTGATCAGGACCAGGTCCGCGCGCCTGCCCACGGTGATGCTGCCGATCCGGTCGTCCTGCCCGATCGCCTCCGCGCCGCCGCGCGTGGCGAACCGGAGCACGTCGTCCGCGCGCAGCTCGTTGTCGGTGACGGTCGCGCCGGCCGCGTGCGCCTCGAGGTGGCCGAGCGCGCGGTCCGCGCCGAGCGTGGCGCGCATCGCGTGGAACATGTCGCCGCTGACCAGCACGCTGCTGTCCGTGGACAGCGACGTGGAGATGCCGTGCCGGCGCAGCCTGCGGGTCGGCGAGTAGCCCTGCCCGGCCGCGGACTCGCTCTCGGTGGCGACGGAGACGTGCCCGCCGGTGGCCGCGATGCGCTGGTAGGAGTCCTCGGACAGCGACCCGGTGTGCACGTAGATCACCCTGTCGCTGAGCACGCCGTGGTCGGCCATCCGGCGCAGCCCGGCGTCGTCGGAGCCGCCCCACACGCCCGCGTGCGTGTTGACGCGCACGTCCAGCTCCCGGGCCACGTCGAACGCGGCCTGCTCCGGGAACGCCGGGTCGGTGCTCATGTCGAACGCGATCTGGAAGCTCAGCAGGTCGTTGCCGGTGATCCGCCGGTCGACGAAGTCCCGGAACTCCTTGGTGCCGGACCACTCCCACGGCCCCTGCGCGTAGTTGCCGTACGCGAGCACGAACCGGCCCGGCACCCGGGTGAGCGCGTCCACGGCCGCGTCCGCGTACGCGGTGGTGCGCAGCCCGTGCGACCAGTCGACCGTGGTGGTCACGCCCGCGTTCATCGACTCCAGCGCGGCCAGCAGGTTGCCCGCGTAGACGTCCTCCGGCCGGAACCGGTGCACGTGGTTGATGTAGTAGAAGTAGAAGTAGTTGGTCAGCGTCCAGTCGGCGCCGTACCCGCGCTGCGCGGTCTGCCACATGTGACGGTGCGTGTCGATCATGCCAGGGATCAGGATGCCGCCCGCGGCGTCGATCTCCACGGCCGAGGCCGGCGCGTCGAGCCCGGCACCGATCGCGGCGATGCGTCCGTCCTGGACGAGCACGTCGGTGTCGTGCAGCGCGTCCCGGCCCGGCTCCATGGTGAGCACGATCGCGCGACGGAAGACGACGGATTTCTGCTGGTAGATTGTCACGCACCGTAGCCTATGAAGGCCTCGTCCTCGTGGGCGTGGACCTGCGCGCCAACCGCCGGTATCTCCGCGACGTCAGGTGCAGAACAGCCGTGCCGCACCCCAGTCCGCATGATCCGCGCCGTTGCCGTCCCCGGCATCCGTCACCCGCAGCTCCAGTGTGGACGCGCCGGTCAGGTCCGCGGTGATCAGTTGCGGCCCGTTGTTGCCGGTCAGCACGCCGGTCGCCGCCCGCCGGACCCCGTCCGCCCACACCTCGAACACCACCGACCCGGACCCGCCCATCTCGTCGTCGACGCCCACGTCCGCGCGGAACGACGTGCACGCGCCACCCAGGTCGAGCGTGAGCCGGGAGAGCGCGTGCGCGCCGACCCCCTTCGCGTAGACCGTGCCGCCGACCGTGAGCGGCCCGCCGTCGGACGCGCCCTGCTCGCCGTTGCTGCGGTCCCGCTCGATCGGCCCCCACCCGTTCGTGACCTCGGTGAACGCCAGGTCGCTGAACCAGCGTGCGCCCGGCGGCAACGGCGTGACGACCCGGGCGGTCGCGGTCGTGGTGGAGACGAACCCGCCGGCCGACGTCGAGGTGACGGTCGCGGACAGATCAAATTCGCCGACGTCGGTACGCTCCGGCGCGGTCACCGTGAACGTCTTCGCCCCGGTCGGCGTGACGGTCCAGCCCTCCGGTGCGGTGAGCGTGACGCCCACGTCCGTGACCGGGGTGGCGCACCGGTCCGTGACCCGCACCTCGACCGGCTCCGGCGTGCCCGGCAGGACCGTCCCGTCGGCCACGATCGTCACGTCCGGCGGGCAGGGCGCGGCCACGGTCGAGTCGATCACGCCGGTCCGCGCCTCCCGGCCGGTGAGCGGCCGCAGCACCAGCTCGTAGGCGTGCCGGGCGGTGGGGGAGACCCGGTACGGCGTGAGCACCGAGTTCGGCGTCTCGCCCATGCCGGTCTCGCCGGCCTCGGCGTGCAACGTCACCCAGCCCCGGTTGCGGACCAGCGGCAGCTGATGGTCGTACTCGGCCCGGTCCAGGTCGTCGTAGGGCGTCACGGACACGTCCAGGTCACCGCCGACGAGCAGCCCGGCCGTGCCGTCGCTGAGCGTGGCCCAGCGCGTGCCGGTGTGGTTGCCGTACGCCTGCGGCCGCGAGTACTTCACGTACTCGTCGTCCACGGTGGACTTCCACACGCCGGTCCGCGTCCCGTTGTGGCGGTCGTTGTAGCTCTCCTCCGGGCCCTCGCCGTAGTAGCTGAACCGCTGCATGCGGTCCGGCAGCCGCAGTTGCACGCCGACCCGCGGCAGGTAGGGCAGCGCCGACACGCGCGACCCGGACGCCCGCACGTCGTGGGCGAGCGTGATCGTGCCGCGCGCGTCGATCTCGTACCGCATGGTCTGGTCGAATCGCAGCAGCCCCGGCACGCCGGTCGCGGTGCCGGCGAACGAGACGACCGCCTGCGCGCCCTCGGTGGTGACGGTGGTGCCGGTGACGGCCGTGGTCAGCCGGTCCAGGCCGAGGTCGTGCCAGACCTCGCGGTCGGCCGTGCCCCAGCCGTAGGTCTCGTTGCTGGTCGGCGGCCGGTAGACGTCCAGCGCCGGGCCGGACGTCAGCAGCTCACGCCCGCCGACGCTCATCGATGTGAGCGTTCCGCCCTCGAAGCGGTAGCGCCAGCCGTCCCCGGAGACGGTGATCCTGTCGCCGTCGCGGGTGACCTCCGGGCTACCGGTCGCCACCCCGGGCAGCACGCCGGGCACGACCCGTCCGCCGACGGAGAACTGGTCGCGGCCGAGCACCCATCCGGCCTTCGCCCAGGGCAGATCGGTCACGCTCTCCGCGGTCAGCGTGAGGTGCCGCTCCCGGTCGGCAGGGTTGCCCACCGAAGGAATCGACAGTTCGGTGGTCGCCCCGGGCGCGAGACGCACCCGCCGGTCGCCCTCGCGCAACGTCCGGTCGATCTCCGCCAGCGTCCACCGCAGCCGCAGGTCGAGCGCGCCCGCGGTCTGCTCGTTCGTCACCCGGTAACGGCCGCCGCCCAGGTCGGTGAACCGGACCGGCGCCTGCGCCCACGCCATCTCCACGGTCTCCGGCTGCACGTACCGGTCCGAGCCGACCAGGCCGTCCGTGCCGGAGATGCTCACGCCGAGCGACAGGAAGTCGCCGCGCCGGTCGAACCGGTCGAAGTCCAGCGCCAGGACCAGGTCGTCTCCGCTGTGGATGCGCACGTCGTCGATCAGCGCCCGGCCGAGCCGCGTGGGCGCGCCGTCCTGCTGCGTCTCCGCGTTCCGGCCGATGTTCACCTCGTAGAGGCCGGGGTCGACCGCGCCGGACCGGGCCGCGCTCGCCACCTCGGCGCCGTCGATGAGCAGGCGCTGCGTGCTGCCGTCGTAGACGCCGGTGACGTGGTGCCACGACCCCGCCCATCCCGCGGGTACGTCCGCGGCCACCGTTTTCCAGCCGGCCACGTCCAGACCGAATTCGAGCGTGTCCGCGTCGCGCATCTGCAGCGCGTACCCGTTGCCCTTGGTGACGATCGGCAGGCTGCCCGCCCACTCGCCCGGCTTGACCCACGCGTCCAGCGTCAGCGGCCCGGTCAGGTCCAGCCGCCGGTCCCGGAACACGTCCACGAAGTCGTCCAGACCGGACAGAACCAGCGCCTGGCCGCGATGCCCGGGTGCCAGACCGGGCTTCCCGACCGCGAACGCCTGGATCCCGGTCGGCGACGGCGTGGTGAGCAGCGGCTGGCGCAGGTTCTGCTCGGCCCAGTCCCAGATGAAGCCGCCCTGGATGTTCGGCACCCGCCGGGCCAGCGCCCAGAAGTCGGCGAAGTTGCCCAGGCCGTTGCCCATCGCGTGCGCGTACTCGCCCATCACGATCGGCTTGTCCGTGCTCGCGGCCCGCTGCTCCAGCCGGGCCGGCGTCGGGTAGCGCGGGCCGGCCACGTCCGCGTACGGTGCGTCACCGTCCGGGCTGTTCGACTGGTGGTAGAGCACGCGCGTCGGGTCGTTGGCCGTGGCCCAGTCCGCCATCGCCTGGTGTGCCGCGCCCAGGCCGGCCTCGTTGCCGGTGTCCCACATGATCACGCTGGGGTGGTTGCGGTCGCGGGCGACCATCGCCTGGAAGCGGTCCGCGAACGCGGCCTGCCACTCCGGCCGGTCGGCGAGGCAGTCGGACGGGCACGACTCGTGCGCGTGCGTCTCCGCCTCCATCTCGTCGTCGACCCACAGGCCGTAGCGGTCCGCGAGCCCGTACAGGTACGGGTCCGACGGGTAGTGCGAGGTCCGGACCGCGTTCAGGTGCAGGCTCTTCATCAGGAACACGTCGTCGCGCTGCCGCTGGCGCGTGTTGTAGCGGCCGGTGTCCGGATCGGTCTCGGCCCGGTTCGTACCCTTGATGAGGATTCTGTGGCCGTTGACCAATAGCTGCCGGTCACGGACCTCGACCTCCCGGAAGCCCACCGGCTGCGACGTCACGTGCAGTCGTCGCCCGGCAGCGTCGAGCAACTCCAGGACCAGTGCATACAGGTGCGGATCGTCGGCACTCCACAGATCGGGAGCGGTGACCGGCATACTGATGTCGGTGCCTTCGGCGACGCCCCTGGTCCGGCCCCGATCGTCCTTGAGCGTGGCCCGCACCCGCGAGGCCGTGCCGTCCACCTCGACGTGCGCTTTCAGGACCGCGTTTTTGTATGAAGCGTCCAGATCCGTGGTGATGTGCGCGTCGCGCAGCCGGGAGGTCTCGGTGCGGTACATCCACACGTCGCGGAAGATGCCGCTGAACCGCCACTGGTCGTAGTCCTCCAGGTAGGACCCGGCGCCCCACCGGTGCACCTGCACCGCGATCGTGTTCCGCCCCGGCCGCAGCAGCGCCGTCACGTCGAACTCGGCCGGCGTGTAGCCGCCCTGGTCATAGCCCGCGTAGCCGCCGTTGACCCACAGGAACCAGCCGCTGGTCACGCCCTCGAACCGGAGGAAGACGCGCCCGCCGTCCCAGGTCGCCGGCAGGTCGACGGTGCGCAGGTAGGCGGCGGTCGGGTTCACGTCCCGCGGCACACGCGGCGGGTCGTCCGGCCAGATCTCCTCCGGGATGTTCCGGAACATCGGGTGGTCGATGAAGTCCGACTGCAGAGTGTGCGGCACGCTGACCGCGGGCCAGCCGCGCGCGTCGTAACCCGCGGTGCGGAACGCGGCGGGCACGTCGCCGGGCTTGTCGAACAGCCGCATCCGCCACTCACCGTTGAGCGGCGTGACGAACGGGGACGTCGCGGCCCGCTCGCTGACGTCGGTCGCGGCCGTGGTGGCGTCGCCGTAGGGGCGCAGGTCCACGTGCGGCGCCTGCTGCCCCTCGCCGATCCGCCCGGGGTCGTCGAGGTAGGCGTAGACGTCGTCGGCGCTCTTCGGCCCGCCGGCCGGGTCGACCGGCGCGGTGATCACCGGTGTGACGGCCGCGGCCGGCAACGCCTCCGGGATCACGCCGAGGCCGGCGAAGAGCACCACGACCATCGCGTGCACGGCGAACGACCTCGGACGCACGGCGCCTCCCCTGTGAACCACGGCTCGGCGAGCCTCGGCCAGAGAAGACTATGAATCTCGTGATATCGATGTCAATGAAAGTAGCTCGCGGCCGGCGCAATCGGTCACGCCGGCCGCGGCACCCGGATCAGCCCGCGCACGCCCAGGCGATCGGCTCCTTCTTGTCCGGAACGCCCAGGTAGTAATGCGTGTAGCCGACGATCAGCCCGTTGTCCGAGACGTCCGTCGGCGTGCCGGTCCACAGGTCCCTGTACGGCAGCTCCTCCACCACCCCGTCCCGGCTCACCACGTTCTGCGAGATCACCCAGCCGCGCCCGTTCACCGCGTTCGCCGGGAACGGCAGCGCCAGATCGGAGACCTCCCCGGTCCGCCGGTTCCACAGTGCACCGATCCCGGACGGCGACAACCGCCCCGCCACCCAGTCACCACGCGCCGCGAACAGCGACTCGACCGCCTGTCCGTCCGGCGCCACCACGGTCCGCACCCCGTCGGCCGCGCTCCAGGACAGCGCGTCCGCGGTCGACAGATCCGCCGCGTAGACGATGCCGAAGACCGTGCCGTCGTCCGTGAACGCGTGCATCGAGAACCGGTCCGGCATCGGCAGCCGGACCGGCGTCACCGCGCCCGCCTTCCACAACAGCGTGCCCTGCTCCGCCGTCGCCACGATGTCGCCGCGCGCGTTGATGCGCGGCATCGGCTGGAACGTCCAGGTCCCGTCCGGCACGGCGAGCACGGTGGGCACGCCGCCGTCGTACCGCAGCACCGTCGTCCACGTCTGGTCACCGGCGACACCGACCGCGGTCCCGGCCGCGTTCACGCCGGTCAGCCACGTCGCGCGGCCGTACGTCGGCAGCACCGCCGGGACGCCGTCCGTCCACAGCACCGGCGCGGAGTCCGGCATCACGCCGGTCTCGTCACCGGTGATGTGGTTCCCCGCGACGTACCGCCCCTCCGGGTCCACCGCCTGCGGCACCACGTTCGTCAGGCCGTCCGGTGCCGGCAGCGGCGTGACCGTGCACGACGGCGCGGCCGACGACGACGGCGACGCGGCCGGTGGCGCCGACCGCGGCAGCCCCGGCCCGAACAGCAGCGACGGCACCGCGGCCAGCACCCCGACCAGCGCCGCGGCCCGCACGGTCCGCCGTTGCCGCGCGCGGCGCCCGGCCCGCACCAGGCCCGCCGCGGTCAGTGCCGACGGCGGCGCCGGCAACTCCTCCGCCCGTACCCTCAGCTGCTCCTCCCAGTTCATCAACGGCCCCCCGATCCGATCGTGTCCCACTCGTGCAGCAGCTCACGCAGCGCCGACAGGCCGCGCGAGCATTGACTTTTGACGTTGCCGGTCGAGCAGCCGAG
This sequence comes from Catenuloplanes japonicus, assembly GCF_000717135.1. Lineage (GTDB taxonomy): Bacteria > Actinomycetota > Actinomycetes > Mycobacteriales > Micromonosporaceae > Catenuloplanes > Catenuloplanes japonicus. The sequence goes on along the minus strand of NZ_JNXY01000017.1, from coordinate 60,979 downwards.
CATGTCCGCGGTCTCCTCGACGGACAGTCCCTCGATGTAACGCAGCACGATCGCGGCCCGCCGGCCCTTCGGTAACGTCTGCAGCGCGGCCGTCAGCTCGTCGCGCTCGCCCAGCCGGTGATCCGCCGCCACCGCGGTCGCCGCCCGCTCCGGCACGTCGCCGAGCCGCACCCGTGACCAGCGCAGCCGCCGTTCGCTCAGGTAGCGGCGGACGAGCGCGCGGTGCACGTACGCGTCGATGTTGTCGGCCCGGACCGCCCGTTTCCAGTTCAGGTACACCGACGTGAGCGTGGCCTGCACGATGTCGTCGGCGCGGTGCCAGTCACCGCACAGCAGAAACGCCGACCGGCGCAACCCGGTCAGCCGTCCCTCCACGAACTCCACGTACTTCCGTTCCAACTCCGCTTGCATCTCACTCCGTCCGTGGACGCCCTCACCCCCATCGAAGGCGCGCCCCGGATAAAGGTTGCTTCACGGCGCATCTTTTGTTTATCGGAGCCTTACGGCCGCGTCCGTACGGTCCGATCCCATGCAGACAGCACGAATCGCCGGCCTGCTCGCGCTGTGTCTCGCGCTGACCGCGTGCGGCTCCTCCACGGTGCCGGAGTCCGGCAGCGGCGAGTTCGCCACCGCGGACGGTTCACCGGACGTGATCGGCGACGGCGAGAAACTGATCACCTACCTGGTCGAGGTCGAGACCGGCGTCGACTGGGGCGACGTGCCGCGGGTGACGCCGGACGCGTTCGCCGACGAGATCACCGGCATCTGGTCGGACCCGCGCAGCTGGACCGGCTCGGCCGCCCACCCGATCACCGCCCCGGAACACGACCTGTTCGCCGCGTCGTGGCGCTTCCAGCGCGTCTCCGGCCCCGACCGCGACGTGCGCATCCGGCTGGCGACCCCGGACACGGTCGACGCCCACTGCGCCGCGACCGGCCTGGACACCGAGGGAAAATACTCCTGCCGCTTCGGCGACACCATCATGATCAACCTGCGGCGCTGGCTGGAGGGCTCCCCGATCTCGCCGTCGATCAGCGACTACCACGCCGGCGTGATCAACCACGAGATGGGCCACTTCCTCGGCTTCGGCCACCAGGGCTGCGCCACGCCCGGCAGCCTCGCCCCGGTCATGATGCAGCAGTCCATCGCCCTCGACGGCTGCGAACCCAACGTCTGGCCCTTCACCCCCGACGGCGACTTCGTCTCCGGCCCGTCCCAGATCTAGTTCCGGTTCCCGTTTCCGGTTCCCGTTTCCGGTTCCCGTTTCCGGTTCCCGTTTCCGGTTCCCGCCCGCGGTCGCTTGAGTTTGTCTGGGGGCGCCCCAGACCCCGAGCTCGCCGGCGCGATGGTCCAGCCCGTGCTTCGCCGCCGGTCTTCGCGCCGGCCCGGGAGGAGGCAACCCCAGATCAAGATCTAATGCATTTCCCGCTTCCGGCGTGGTGCGGCAGCGTTGCTCCCGCGGGCAAACCTCGCGTCGGGCTCCGCTGGCGCTCCGCACGACGCGAGGAGCCGGTGCCGTCGCTGGTCACCGAAGACCGATCAGGACGTCGACGCCACGGCACCGGTCAGCATGCCGCCAGCCGGCCCCGCGCGTCGAAGACCGCGATCGGGCACATCTACTGACCGCTGTTCAGGCCGGCCCTGTCCTGCGTCGCGGCCCAGGCTGCCAGCAGTCGCAGCCCGTCCCCGGACGGCGTGCCCGGCTCGGCCGAGTAGGTGACGACGGTCAGCACCTCGTCGCCCGGCAGCTCCAGGCCCTCGTAGGCGAGCTCCAGCTCACCCACGGCCGGATGGTGGAAGCGCTTGACGCCGTGCCGGTGCACGAACACGTCCTGCGCCGCCCACCAGCCGCGGAACGCGTCGCTGCGCATGGACAGCTCGCCGATCAGGTTCATCAGCTGCCGGTCGTGCGGGTGCGCGGCCGCCGCGATGCGCAGCGCGCCGACGGCGGACCGGGCGGTCTTCGCCCAGTCGGGGTAGAACGCCTGCGCGTGCGGGTCCAGGAACGTGAAACGCATCGAGTTGACCGGCTGAACCGATTGCGCGTCGAACATCGGTGCGTACAGCGCGCGGCCCAGCGCGTTCGTGGCCAGGGTGTCGAACCGGTGGTTCCGTACGAACGCGGGCACGCCGTCCAGCGAGTCCAGCAGCCGGCGGATCGCGGGCCGGATCTCCGGCGTGGTGCGCGGGTGCGTCCGTGCCCGCACGGTCTGCGGCCCGGCCGCGCGTGCCAGCCGGTGCAGGTGCGCGGTCTCGAGGTCGTCCAGCTGCAGCGCGCCGGCGAGCGCGTCCAGCACGCTGTCCGAGGCCCCGGCGAGGTTCCCGCGCTCCAGCCGCGTGTAGTACTCGACGCTCACGCCGGCCAGCGCGGCCACCTCGCCCCGGCGCAGCCCGGCCACGCGCCGGCTGCCGTACCCCGGGATCCCGGCCTGTTCCGGGCTGATCTTCGCCCGGCGCGAGGTGAGGAACGCGCGGATCTCGTCCCGGTTGTCGATTCCCATATCCCCAGGTTAGGGACGCCGCCCGAGGTGAGGGGGTCCCTGTCAGGAACTCCCTCGCGCCGGGCCGGCGGCGTTCGCTGAAAGCATTCGTCCATCGGAGGAGACACCATGCGTACCGCGCAGCTCGGCACACTCGAGGTCGCCCGGATCGGGCTCGGCGCGATGGGAATGTCGCACGGCTACACCGGCGCCGGCAGCGACGACGCGGAGTCGATCCGCACCATCCACCGCGCGCTCGACCTCGGCGTCACGCTCATCGACACCGCGGAGATCTACGGCCCGTACATCAACGAGGAACTCGTCGGCCGCGCCTTACGAGGACGCCGCGAGCGGGTGGTGCTGGCCACCAAGTTCGGCCTGATCGCGCACGACGGCCGCGGCCCGTGGACCCGCGACGGCAGCCCCGCCAACATTCGCATCGCGGTCGAGGGCTCGCTGCGGCGCCTCGGCACCGACCACATCGACCTCTACTACCAGCACCGTGCCGACCCCGGTACGCCGATCGAGGAGACCATGGGCGCGCTCGCCGCGCTGGTCCAGGAGGGGAAAATCGGTCACGTCGGGCTGTCCGAGGTCTGGGCCGGCACCATCCGCCGTGCGCATGCGGTGCACCCGGTCGCGGCGGTGCAGTCGGAGTACTCGCTGTGGACCCGTGACCAGGACGAGATCCTGCCGCTCCTGCGCGAGCTCGGCATCGGCCTGGTCGCGTACTCCCCGCTCGGCAAGGGGTTCCTGACCGGCGCGCTGCGGACGCCGGCCGACATCGCGGCGCTCGACGACTCGGACTTCCGGAAGACCAGCCCGCGCTTCCTCGGCGACAACTTCACCCGGAACGTCCGGATCGCCGACGAGGTCCAGTCGATCGCCGACGCCGCCGGTGCCACTCCCGCCCAGGTCGCGCTGGCCTGGCTGCTCGCCAAGGGGCCCGACGTCGTTCCCATTCCCGGTACCAAGCGCGTTCCTCGCGTCGAGGAGAACACCGCCGCCGACGGCGTCACGCTCACGCCGTCCCAGCTGGCCGCGCTGGACGCGCTCACCCCCGCCCACGGCGGCCACCACACCGACGCCCAGATGGAAATGATCGAACGCTGACCCATACGTCCTGAAGCCGACGCTTCCTGCTTCCCGCGTGGCCCGGCTCGCATGCTCCGGGCTCTGTTGCCGTGCTGGTCAGGCCGCGACCGTCCGGGGGAACGGGCGCGCTGCGCCCGAAATTTCATGATATCGCGGGCGGCGCTCGGCGTGCCGATCCATTGGCTGTCACGAAACCAGGTCGGCGAGGGCGTGGTGACCTGGTTTCTGCGACAGTCGATGATCCACGGGCGATGCGGTGCTCGCGCCGGACCGGGCAGACATCTGCCACACCCCGGCGGGCTGCAACAAATGCGAAATATCGGATATGGTACGCCTGAGGGAACGCAGCGGGATGCCCGGCTCGTGACCCTCGTGCCGCGCACGGGCAACTCGGTCACCCCGCGGGTAGCTCCCGGTTCAGTCGCAGGCGCCCAGGAGGACTCGGAAAGGATCATTGGGTGCCGCGAAAACCAGCTGGACAGCGCGAGTTGACCTGGTTTTTGCGGCACCCAATGATCTTTCCGGCGAGAGCCCGGCGCCTGCCGGCCGCCCTGGCGAGGCGCCTCTGGGATCCCGGTTCGGCGCGGGCTCTGTCTCCTGGGCGGGCGGTCCGCGATGTCGGGAAATTTCGGGCGCCCGGCCGCAGGGGTCCTCACCGCGGCTCGCGTTCGCGCATGAGGGCTGCGGTGTTCGGGTGCCAGGCCGCAGGGGGTTTGCCTGAGGCTGGTGTTCGCGGAGGAGGGCTGCGGTGCGCGGAGTGAGTGGGCTGTAGAGGTCTCGCCTGTTATGCGGCTTGCGCCGGGTGGGGGAGATCCGGCGTTCCGGGTGCGCTGGTTGTTGTGCGGCTCGTGTCGGCTGGGGGTCCGGTGTGTCGGGCGTCCTGGTTGTTGGGCGGCTCGTGTCGGCTGGGGATCCGGTGTGTCGGGTGCGCTGGTTGTCAGACAGTTCGTGCCGGGCGGGGAGCCCGGTGTCCTGAGTGCGCCGGCTGGTGTGCGGCTCGTGCCGGGTGAGGGAGCTCCGGTATGTCGAGTGCGCAGGCCGCGGGGATCTCGTTGCCGGTGGGGAGTGGCGGGGTGGGCGGGCGCGACATGGCGCTGGTGGCGCGGATCGGGGTGGAGACGGCGGAGAGAGGGCTGCCGGTACGGCCGTGGGCGGCGGCGACGACTTCGGCGAGGATCGACAGGGCGGTCTCGGCGGTGGTGGCGCCGCCGAGGTCGAGCCCGGCGGGTGCGGACAGCCGGTCGAGGCCGGGCACACCGGACAGGCGGGCGAGCCGCCGCGCGTGGGTTGCCCGGCTGCCGAGCGCACCGACGTAGCGGGCAGGACCGGGTAGCGCGGCCCGGAGCGTGCGATCGTCGATGCGCGGGTCGTGGGTGATCGCGAGCACCGCGTCGCCGGGCGCCGGAGGGTGTGCTGCGAGCCAGGTGTCCGGCCAGGCGCGTTCCACCAGCGATGCTCCCGGGAACGCGCCGCTCTGCACGTGTCCCGGCCTCGGGTCGATGATCTCCACCCGGCGTCCGGCAAGGTGACCGAGCGCCGCCAGTCCCGCCGCGAGATCGGTGGCCCCCGCAATGATCAGGCGCGCCCCCGGCCGCAACTCCTCGACAAACATCACCCCATCCGGCACCGTGCCGCCACCGGACATCACTCCATCCGGCACCGTCCCCTCGGCGAGCATGGCCCCGTCTGGCACTGTGCCGTCGGCGGACATGGCCCCGTCCGGCACTGTGCCGTCGGCGAGCGTGGCCCCGTCAAGCGTCGAGCCGCCGTTGAGCGTCGGGCCGGCTGACAGCGGTTTGTCGATAAGCGTTGTGGCGGTCTGACGTGAGGCGCCGGCGGAGGTGGGGATGGTCGGCGACGAGTTGCCCGGTGAGGCGGCGTTGAGTCCTGTGCCGGTCGGCGGGGCGTCGGAGGTGAAACTGGCGTCCGCCGGCGGAGCGGCGGAGGTGGATGTGGTGTCGGCCGGTGGGGAGGTGAAGGTGGCGCCGGGCGGCAGGGAGGAGCCTGAGGGGGTGATGTGCCAGGTCCAGGGTGGGGTGAGGTGTACGCCCACGGTGATCGGGCGGTGGGTGGAGAGGGCCTCGTCGATTGCGGTGGCGATCGGCTCGGGAGGCGCGGGGGTGAGCAGCACCTGCAACACCCCGTTGCAGGCGGGGGACTCCTCCCAGGGCATCAAATGATCGCCGGGGCTGACCTGGATGAGCCGGGGCTCGCCGCCGGCCAGCACGGTCCGGGCGTGGTCGAGGACGATGGCCTCGATGCAACCGCCGGAGAGGGAGCCGCGCCAGGTGCCGTCGGCGGCGACCGCCATGGTGGCGCCGAGCGGGCGGGCGCCGGGACCGTCGCGGCCGACGAGGCGGGCGAGGACGACCGGTGAGATCGATGCGCGGACGAAGGGCCAGACCTCGGTCAGCATGGATGGTGCCTTTCTGCCTGCCGGGCGGTGGGGAGCGCCTGCGGTGTGCGTGACCAGCGGTTGTTTCAGGGTGGGCTCAAGCGTCATGAGAGGGCGGCCAGGATCTTGTCCTGGGTGATCGGGAGGTCGCGGAAGCGGTGGCCGGTGGCGTGGTGGAGGGCGTTGGCGATGGCGGCGGTGGTGCCGGTCATCGGGGTTTCGCCGAAGCCGCGGGCGCCGAGCGCGGGACTGTCCGGATCAGGACGGTCAATGAAATCAACATCTATATCCGGAATATCCAGATTTGTTGGTATCAGATAGCCGGAGAGGTTCGGGGTGACGACCCGGCCCAGATGCGGGTCTACCAGCGTGTGTTCGGTCAGTGTGAAGCCTACGGCCCAGACTGCACCGCCGATGGCCTGGCTGCGGGCGGTCTGCCGGTTCAGGATGCGGCCGGGGTCGAAGACGCCGACGATGCGGCGGACCCGGACGCGGCCGATCGCCGGGTCGACGTGGACCTCCGCGAAGACGGCGCCGGTGGAGTAGCCGAGCGGCGTGGGTACCGGCGTGGACGTGGCGCTGATCGGCGCGCCGTGCCGGGCCATGACGTCCCGGTACGCGACCCGCCGCCACGGCTGCCCGGTCACGAACAGGAACCCGTCCTCGGCCCCGATCCTGTCCGCGGCGACCCCGTGCAGCGGGGACGCGGCGTCGGCGAGCGCGGCCGCGACGACCAGGTCCCGCGCGGCGGTCGCGGCCCGCACCACGGCCGCGCCGGCGCTCGGCACGGTCGCGGACGCGGCGGAGGCGAACGCGGCCGGATAGCGCGTGTCGCCGAGCAGGAACGTGACCTGGTGCACGGCCAGCCCGAGCGTCTGCGCGCCGACCTGCTGCATCACCGTGTACGTCCCGGTCCCGATCTCCTGCGTGCCGCACTCGATCCGGGCCGTCCCGTCGCGCCCGACGGTGACGGTGGCGCCGGAGCCCGGCCGCCCGCCCGCGGTGTGCGCGGCCGTGGCCATGCCCCAGCCGATGATGCCGTCCCGGTCGCGCATCGACCCCGGCCGTGGATCGCGCCGGGACCAGCCGAACTGCTGCGCGCCGCGGGTGTAGCACTCGCGCAGGTGGTTGCTGCCGTGCGGTGCGCCGGTCTCCTGGTTGATCGCGGACCAGTTGCGCAGCCGCAGCTCGACCGGGTCGAGGCCCAGCGTGACGGCCAGTTCGTCCAGTGTGGACTCCAGGACGTGCCCGGTGGCCGCCTCCGGGGAGCGGACGAAGCTGCCGGTGGGCAGGTCGAGGCGGACCGCGCGCTGGGTGGAGCGCACGTTCGCGCAGTCGTAGAGCATGCGGGTCGGCTCGGAGCTGTTGAACAGCAGCTCCTCGGTGCGCGAGACCTGCTGGGTGACCACGTGGTCGATCGCGGTGAGCCTGCCCTCGCGGGTGGCGCCGACGCGCATCACCTGGTGGGTCTCGGCGCGGTGGCCGTGCGAGGTGTACGTCTGCGCGCGGCTGAGCACCAGTTTGACCGGCCGGCCGACGTGCCGGGCGGCCGCGGCGGCGAGCAGCGTGTGCGGCCAGGCCGGCCCCTTGGCGCCGAAGCCGCCGCCGACGTAGGGGGTGATCACCCGGACCTGCCCGGGGGTGAGCCCGAATGCCTGCGCCAGCACGTTCTGCGTGATGGAGATGCCCTGCGCGGACTCGTGGACGGTGAGCGCGTCGCCGTCCCAGCTCGCCACGGTCGCGGACGGTTCGAGCGGGTTGTGGTGCTGCAGCGGCGTCGTGTACGTGGCCTCCACCGTGACGTCGGCCGCGGCCATCCCGGCGGCGACGTCGCCGCGCGTGTAGTCGTTCGGGCCGTCGGAGCCGGGCGGCGGCACGTAGGCCTCGCCGAGCGCGTCGGCCAGCACCACCTGCGGCGGTGCGGACTCGTAGCGGACCACGACGCGGGCGGCCGCGTCCTGGGCGCGGGCGAGCGTGTCCGCGACCGCGATCGCGACCGGCTGGCCCGCGTGCCGGATCCGGTCGTCCTGGACCGGCACGAACCGTTTGAGGTAGAACGACGTGACCGCGGGCAGCGTCAGCGCGGGCAGCGTGTCGTGGGTCAGCACGGCGAGCACGCCGGCGCCGGAGGAGGCCACGGCGGTGTCGATGGCGGTGATCCGGCCGCGGGCGACGTCGCTGGTCACCAGCACTGCGTGCACGACGCCGGTGACGTCCGCGTCCGCGGCGTACCGGGCCGCGCCGGTGACCTTGGCGACGCCGTCCGTGCGGGCGATCGGGCGGCCGACCACGGACGGGCTCATCGCAGGCCGCCCAGTGCGGTGGCGAGCGCGCGCCGGACCAGCGGCACCTTGAACGCGTTGTGCTCGCGGGGCGCGGCGGGCAGCGTCAGCGCGCGCCCGGCCGCCTCGATCGCGGCGTCGTCGAGCCGCCGGCCGATCAACTGCCGTTCGGCCTCGGCGGATCGCCAGGGGACGGGCGCGATCCCGCCGAAGGCCAGGCGTGCCTCACGGACCACACCCCCGCCGCCGGTACGGATGAGCGCGGCGACCGAGACCACCGCGAACTCGAACGTGGCCCGGTCGCGCACCTTCAGATACCGCCCGGTCAGGCCGGTGGACGGCACGTCGACCGCGGTGATCAGCTCGCCGGACCGCAGCGCGGTCTCCACCTGCGGGGTGTCGCCGGGCAGCCGGTAGAAGTCGCGGATGCCGATCGTGCGCGCGCCGCCGGACCCGAGCGTGTGGACGGTGGCGTCCAGCGCGGTCAGCGCGACCGCGAGGTCGGACGGGTGGACCGCGATGCAGTGCGCGCTGCCGCCGATGATGGCGTGCCACCGGTTCTGGCCGTGCTGTGCGGCGCATCCGCTGCCGGGCTCACGTTTGTTGCACGGCATGGACGCGTCGCGGAAGTACCAGCAGCGGGTGCGCTGGAGCAGGTTCCCGCCGATCGTGGCCGCGTTGCGCACCTGCGGGGACGCGCCGGCCAGCAGCGTCTCGGCCAGCAGCGGGAGCCGGCGGCGGACCTGCGGGTGCGCGGCGACGTCGGCCATCCGGGCGAGCGCGCCGAGGCGTACCCCCGTGGTGGTGGGTGTGATGTCGTGGAGCGGGAGCCGGTTCAGGTCGATGATCAGGTCGTGTCGCTGCACGCCGTCCTTCATCAGGTTGAGCAGGTCGGTGCCGCCGGCGATGTAGCGGGCGCCGGTGCCGGTGCCGAGCCGGAGCGCGTCGGTGGTGCTGGCGGGCGCGCGGTAGGCGAAGTTCTGCATCACTGCTCCTCGTCGGCCGCGGCCCGGACGGCCGCGACGATGTTCGGGTAACAGCCGCAGCGGCACAGGTTGCCGCTCATCCATTCGCGGACCTCGTCGTCGGAGCCGGCGTGTCCCTCCCGGATGCAGGCGACGGCGGACATGATCTGGCCGGATGTGCAGAATCCACATTGGAATCCGTCGTGCCGGATGAACGCGGCCTGTACCGGGTGCAGGCGGTCGCCGTCGGCCAGGCCCTCGATCGTGGTGATCTCGCGGCCCTGCTGCATGACCGCGAGCGTGAGGCAGGACTTGGTGCGGCGGCCGTCGACGAGCACGGTGCAGGCGCCGCATTCGCCGCGGTCGCAGCCCTTCTTCGTGCCGGTGAGGCCGAGGTCCTCGCGGAGCGCGTCGAGCAGCGTGACCCGCGGTTCGAGCTGCCGCGTGACGGTGTCGCCGTTGACCGTCAGCGTGACGCCGGACGAAGCCGGTGCGCCGGGCAGCAGTGCCGGGATCGGCGCGGCCGCGGCGGTCTTCAGGACCGTTCTCCTGCTGGTGCTGAACACGGCGCCTCCACAGTGGTATCAGTGATAACGAATCCACGCTAGCGCATGGTGTTATCGCTGGCAACGCAAGAGCGGTAGTTATGCTAACGGGCGGTGTGGGCAAAGCGTGAAAAAGTGCCCTCTGAACTGGGAGGATGGCTGCGGACAAGGCCTGCGCGGCAGATCCGCAAGTGGACACTCGCGCCGTCACCACATGGCTGAGAGAGGCACCGACATGTCAGCACTAGCGGGCCGTCTGGGCCCGGACAAGGTCAAGCTGGGCGTCTGCTGCACGCTGTGGTGGAACGACGACTTTCCCACCATCGACGCCGGCATCCCGTTCGGCCAGGCCGTGAGCGAGATGGCGCTGGCCGGCTTCCAGGGCTGCAGCACCGGCCACAAATACCCCACCGACCTCGCGGAGCTCAAGGCCGCGCTGGACCTGCGCGGGCTGCAGGTCTCCGAGCCGTGGACCAGCACGTACTTCACGATCGCGAAGATGCGGCAGAAGACGATCGACAGCTTCGAGGACACGCTCTCCCGGATCAAGGCGCTCGGCGGGAACGAACTGGTCGTGGCCGAGTTCGGCGCGTCGTCCCACCTGCTGCCGATCGACGTGTTCGCCAACCGCCCGGTCTTCACGGACGCGCAGTGGGACGCGCTGGCCTCGGGCCTGGAGGAGCTGGGCAAGATCGCCCACTCGGCCGGGATGCGGCTCAGCTACCACCACCACATGGGCACCGGCGTGATGACGCGCGCGGACGTCGACCGGCTGATGGCCTCGACCGACCCGGACCTGGTGTCGCTGCTGCTGGACACCGCGCACATCGCGTTCGCCGGCGACGACCCGCTGGACATGGCGCGCGCCCACGCCGGCCGGATCGGGCACGTGCACCTGAAGAGCATCCGTCCCGAGGTGGTGAGCCGGGTGCGCGAGGAGGGCCTGTCCTTCCAGGACGCGGTCGAGGCCGGCGTGTTCACCGTGCCCGGCGACGGCGCGATCGACTTCCGGCCGATCCTCGAGGTGCTGGCGGACGCGGACTACCGCGGATGGCTGGTCGTCGAGGCGGAACAGGATCCGAACAAGGCAAATCCGCTGGAGTACGCCAAGCGGGCGCGCGCCTATCTGGCCGACGTCCTGGGGTGGTAGCCGGCTCACCGTCAATCACGTAGAACAGCGAGCAGCACAATATGAGCGATATATCCGTTTATTTCAGTTTTTTTATGTTCACGGCCGATCTGCGGCCGGACGACACGACGTACACGAAGACGCTGGTCAGCCACCTCCGAGCCGTCAGGGAAATGGGCTATGACGGGTTCGACCTGCACATAGCGCCGGGCGCTCCGGGCGCCGACCCGCGGCAGGACGTCGACGGCTACGTGCGGCTGAAGAAGGCGTTCGACGCGGCCGGCCTCCACGACGTCGCCTTCACCACCAACGTGGGTACGACCCGGACGTTCGACCCCACCTCGCCGTATGCGGAACAGCGCGACGCGGCGCTGACCTACCTGAAGTCCCGCGTCGACATCACCCACGTCCTCGGCGGCGAATCGATCATGTCGGGCCCGTTCCTCTACCCCTACGGCGCCTTCCCCACCACGGACGACGGCGCGCAGATCTGGAGCGACGCGCTGCAGGACTGGATGCGCCCGCGCTACCCGGCCGCCCACTCCCTCTTCCGCGAGCTGGCCGCGTACGCCGACGGCAAGGGCGTGAAACTCGCGCTCGAACCCATCAAGAGCTGGGAATCCCCGCCGCCGAACATGGTTTCCGAGGCCCTGGACTTCCTCGACGACGGCGACGTCTTCGGCGCCGGCGTCACGGTCGACACCGCGCAGGTCGTCATGGAGAGCCAGGGGCCCGCGGTCTTCCGGGACAACATCGCCCGCGCCGCCCGGCAGAACCGGCTGCTCTACGTGCACATCTCCGCGCCGGACCGGGGCGCGGTGCACGACAGCTGGATCCCGTGGGAGCTGATGCTGAACGAGATCGCGCCGGTGTACCGCGGGCCGTACCTGGTCGAGGTGTTCAACGCGATCCCGCCGTTCGACGCCTCGATGCGGATGGCACGCCGCCGCTTCTGGCGACCGGGCGAGGACACGCCGGAACCGGGCCGGCCCAGCGCCTACGACGTGGCCGCGGCCGGGCTGACCGAGCTGCGCGAGCGGATCGCCGCGTCCGCGCTGTCCCGCTCGGTGCCGTCGCTGATGGCCGGCGCGGGGGCCTGATCACCATGCTGACTCAGGTATCGGACCCGGTGAGGATGGTCGTGCGGACGGCCGGCGACGTGCGCCTCCACACGTTCGTCTCGTCGTTCACCGGCACCAACATCGCGAACGCCACGCACATCGTCGAGAGCCGCAACTGTCTCGTGCTGGTCGACGGCCAGTTCCTCGCGCCGTACGCGACCGCGTTCCGGGCGTACGCGGACGGCCTCGGCAAACCCATCGATCGGCTCTACCTCTCGCACCGGCACCCCGACCACTGGTTCGGGCTGGGGACCGCGTTCGACGACGTGCCCGTGCACGCGCTGGCCGAGACCGCGGACTTCATCCGCGACCACGGCGAGGACTCCCTGGCCGACCACTGGAAGCTGGGCGACCTGCTGCCGTCGCGCATCGTGGTGCCGAAGGAGATCGCCGCGCCGGGCGAGCAGGTGGTGGACGGCGTCACGTACCTCCTCGACCGGGTGACCGAGACCGAGGTGGACTTCCACCTCACGGTCAAGCTCCCCGAGCTGGGCGTCTGCTTCGCCCAGGATCTGCTCTACAGCGGCACGCACCTCTACCTGACCCAGCACCTGGAGCACTGGACCAGGGTGCTGGAGGAGCTGCTCGTCTCGGACTACGACCTGTTCCTGCCGGGCCACGGCCTGCCCGCGGACAAGAACGAGGTCGCCCGGAACATCGAATATCTCGCCGCGGCCCGGCAGGCGATCAGCGACGGGCTCACCGGCGACGCGTTCAAGGAGTTCCTGCTGCGGCGGTACCCCGAGCGCCGATGCCCCGGCATCTTCGACATCTACCTGCCGCGGCTGTTCGGCGACTCACGGGACTACTAGGACGGCGATCATGAAACCGGACTACACGGTAGGGCAGTACCTGGTCGACCGGCTGACGCAGCTGGGCCTGGGCCACCTCTTCTCCATCGCCGGCGACTACTCGATCGGCTGGGTGAACGGCTACGTCGCGCCGAGCACCATCGAGGTCATCGAGGAGGTGAACGAGCTCAACGCCGGCTACGCGGCCGACGGCTACGCCCGGCTGAAGGGCATCGGCGCGCTCGCCGTCACCTACTCCGCCGGCGCGTTGTGCACGGTGAACGCGATCGCCGGCGCCTACGTGGAGAAGGTGCCGGTGGTGCTGATCAACGGCACTCCCAGCATCAAGCGGACGCTCGCGTTCGAGCAGACCGGCGTGAGCTCGCACCACTTCATCACCGGCCGAGAGACGGACCTGCAGTCCTTCGAACACCTCACGGCCGCGGCGGTACGCGTCGACAACCCCGACCTCGCGCCCATGCTGATCGACTACGCGCTGTCCACGTGCATCACCGACCGCCGCCCGGTCTACATCGAGCTGCTCCAGGACATGATCGACCTGAGCTGCCCGCGCCCGATCGGGACCCTGTCGCCGGCCCGCGTCATGTCCGACCCGGCGAACCTTCAGGAGTCGATCACCCGGATCCGCGAGCGGCTGGCCGCGGCCGCGAAGCCGGTGGTCTGGGTCGGCGTGGAGGTCGACCGGTTCGGCCTGCACGAGAAGGTGCTCAGCCTGCTCCACCAGCTCAAGATCCCGTACGTCACCGAGCTGCTGAGCAAGGCCGTGCTCTCCGAGGACGACACGCTGTTCGCCGGCGTGTTCGACGGGCAGGCGTCCTCGGCCGAGGTCAAGGACCTGATCCAGGACTCCGACCTCGTGCTGGCGCTGGGCGTCTGGCTGACCGACATCAACTCGCTCGGCTGGAACGTCGACTTCGGCCGGACCGCGTTCGTGTCGCTGGACACGGTCAAGGACGGCACGTTCTTCAGCCCGCAGGTCGCGCTGGAGCACCTGATCGACGGCCTGCTGGCCGACCCGCCCGCCTGCGCCGCACCGGCGGCCCGGCCCCGGGCGGCCGCCCACACCGAACCGCAGGGCGACCAGCTCACCTACCAGGGGTTCTACGACACGATCGCGCAGTACGTCGACGAGAACACCGTCATCGGCGCGGACGCGAGCATGAACTACTTCGGCAGCCTGCTGCTGAAGGTGCCCACGGCCGGCGGGTTCGTCGCGCAGTCGTCGTACTCCGCGATCGGCTACAGCGCGCCGGCCGCGACCGGTATGTGCCTGGCCAAGAAGGACCGCCAGCGGGTGCTGGTCTTCTCCGGCGACGGCGGGTTCCAGATGACCGCGCAGTGCCTGTCCGTGCAGACCCGGTTCGGCCTCGACCCGATCATCTTCGTGCTCAACAACGGCATCTACGGCGTCGAGCAGTGGCTGGCCGACGCGTCCGTCTTCGCCAGCGGCGAGCCGTTCTTCAAGTCCTGCGTCCTGCACCCGTGGAACTACAGCAAGCTGGCGGACGTCTTCGGCTGCCAGGGCTGGCGCGCGAGCACCTATGTGGAGCTCAAGGAGGCCGTCACGGGCGCGCTGGCGAACACGGGCAGCCCGTCCATCGTCGAGGTCGTGGTGGACGGCCGGTCGATTCCCGATAACGCGAAATGGAAGACGAACTAGGCGAGGAGCCGGCATGACCGCAACAATCCTGGAACCAGACACCCACACCCGGGCCAGAACCGGATCGGAGTACGCCGGGCAGCAGTCCCAGAACGTGCAGGCGGGCGTGCGGCGCACCGACTTCCGGGTGATCGCGCAGCACATGTTCAGCCTGATGATGCGCAACGTGGCCTCGGACGGCTTCCTCTTCGAGGACCCGGTCGAGCCGGGACGGTTCTCCGCCCCGGGCTGCGTGATCGCGGCGCCGTCGTACCCGGCGAACTCGCCCGGCGTCGACCAGGACTACGTGTTCAACTGGACGCGCGACGCCGCGATCACCGCGATGGAGCTGGCCGCCGCCGACATCCCGACCCGGACCGCCTCCGGCGTGGCACCGCTGGAGGACTACGTCCGGTTCGCCGCGATCTGCCAGGGCAACGCCATCCCGACGCTGGCCCACGCCTGCTTCACCATCGAGGGCGTCTCCCGGCCGTGGACCGAGCAGAACGACGGCCCGGCACTGCAGACCCTCGCGCTGCTCCAGGCGTTCTCCCAGCTGGACGAGCCCACCCAGACGCTCGCCCGGCAGGTCATCGGCCGCAACCTCGACTTCCTCATCGAGGTGTACCAGCAGCAGACGACGAACCTGTGGGAGGAACACTCCGGCTACTCGTTCTTCGCCCGGTCCGCACAGCTGCGCTGCTTTCAGGCGATCGCGGCGAACACGATCGGCATCACCGTGCCCGCCGGCTGTCAGGCCGCGATCAGCTGGCTGCAGAACGCGCTGGCCTCGCACTGGGACGGCAGCCGCTACCTGAGCCTGATCGGCGACGGGCAGCCGCCCTACGGCTACGACCCGAACATCGACATCGTGATGGCCGCGATCTACGGCGCCGTGCCGGTCACCGACACCCGGCTGCTGGCCACCGCCGCCCAGCTGCGCGCCCAGTGGGCCGACCCCTCCGCGGCCACGGTCTACCCGGTCAACCTGGCCGACCGGCAGCTCGGCGTCGGCCCGCTGGTCGGGCGGTACCCGGGCGACACCTACGACGGCGACGTCGCCGACCCGGTCCCGGGCGGCCACCCCTGGGCGCTGACCACGTGCAACTTCGCGGAGCTGTACTACCGGCTGGCCGGCCTGATCCGTGGCGGGACCGCGCTGCCGCACGACGACCTCTCCGCGCCGTTCTTCACCCAGATCGGCGTCACCGCGAGCACGTCGCCGCAGGACGCGGCCGCCGCGCTGGAACAGGCCGGCGACCAGATGCTCCAGGCGGTCATCTACCACAGCGACAACCTCGAACTCAGCGAGCAGTTCGACGGCACCACCGGCTTCTGCCGCAGCGTGAGCAACCTGACCTGGAGCTACGCCGCCTACCTCTCCGCGGTCCGGGCCAAGACCGGTATCGGCGTCCAGGGCTGAACGCCCGGAAGGAGCATGTCGTGATCTTTCCCGAAGGGGCCGCGGCCCGCACCGACACGACCGACGTCGCCGGCCGCGTCTACGACGTCGTCATCGTCGGCGCCGGCATCTCCGGCGCGATCATCGCGGACCGCCTCAGCCGCGAGGGCCGCTCGGTCCTGCTGCTCGAGGCGGCACCCGCCGACGACCTGACCATCAGCGGGTACGAGACGTACCTCAACCGGTTCTACGGCACCGCGATGAAGGACAACCAGGCGCCGTACCCGGTGCTCCCACCGGTCCCGATGCCGCGCAGCACCGACGCCCGCCCGCTCCCGCCCGGCGGCGGGCCGAACACCGGCGGATATCTCGTCCAGGACGGCCCGCACTCCACCGACACCACCTACACCCGGGTGCTCGGCGGCACCACCCTGCACTGGGAGGCGAAGATCCTCCGGATGCTGCCGGAGGACTTCGAGCTCAGCCGCCGGTACGGGCAGGGGCTGCCCTGGCCGCTCGGCTACGACGAGCTGGAACCGCTCTACCGCGAGGCCGAACGCGAGATCGGCGTGTCCGCCGACATCGAGGACCAGCGGTACCTCGGCCTGCACTACCCGCCGGACTACGTCTACCCGATGCGCGGCCTGCCCGCGTCGTTCCTGGATCAGACCGTGGCCAAGGGAATCGACGGCACCTCGATCCGGGTGGGCGACGACGAGGAGATCCCGATCCGGGTCCGCCCGTTCCCGCAGGGCCGCAACGGCATCCCGAACCCGGCCTACGACGCCGGACGCGGATTCACACCGGTCGGCGCGGTCAGCACCCACCAGGTCGAGGAGGGCGGGCGCTGCCAGGGCAACAACAACTGCGTGCCGATCTGCCCGGTCCAGGCCAAGTACCACGCCGGCAAGACGCTGGCCCGCACGCTGCACCGCGACGTCGACCTGCTGGCCCAGGCCGTGGCGTACAAGGTGCACACCGACCCGGAGAACGGCCGCGTCACCCGCATCGAGTACCGGCGCTACCAGGATCCGCAGTCCACCGCGTACGAGACCGGGTTCGCCCAGGGCCGTACCTACGTGCTCGCCACCAACGCGATCGAGAACGCGCGGCTGATGCTCGCCTCCGGGCTGCAGGACCGCGCCGACCTGATCGGCCGCAACCTGATGGACCACGCCTACCTGCTCACCTGGGCCCGGCTGCCCGAGGTCGCCGGCACCATGCGCGGCACGAACTGCACGTCCGGCATCACCGACCTGCGCGGCGGCCGGTTCCGCCGGGACCGGGCCAGCTTCAGCATCGACATCCACAACGACGGCTGGGGCTGGGCGACCGGCGCGCCGGTCACCGACCTGCTCCGGATCGTCGACCAGGACCACCAGTACGGGTTCGGGCTGCGGCGCTCGCTTGTCGACCAGGTCAGCACGCAGCTGCTGCTGGCCCACATGATCGAGGTGCTGCCGGACCGGGACAACCGGGTCACCGTCGACCCGCGCTACCGCGACGAGCTGGGCAACATGCGCCCGGTGATCTCGTTCAAGGTCCCGGACTACACGATGCGCGGCGCCGCGTTCGCCCGCGACCTGTCCCGGCAGCTGTTCGGCAAGCTCGGCGCGGAGGACCACACCGGCTACGACCCTGCCGAGTACGGCTACGTCGAGTTCGGCGGCGACGGCTACCGCATCCTCGGCGGCAACCACCTGGCCGGCACGCACGTCATGGGCACCAGCCCCGCCACCTCCGTGGTCGACGACCACCAGCGCAGCTGGGAGCACGAGAACCTCTACCTGGTCGGCGGCGGCAGCATGCCCACGATCGGCACGGCGAACACCACGCTCACCTCCACCGCGCTCTGCCTGCGCACCGCCAAGCACCTGATCCAGGAGCTGCGGCGGCAGGACCGGCCGGTGACCCTCGCGACGATTGGCGCCCGATGACCCCGCACACGCTGCTCGCCGAACGCCGGCTGCCGGCCGAGATCGACACCATGGCCGAGCTGGAGGCGTACCTCAACGCCGCGCTGCGCCTGGAACACGCCACGATCCCGCCGTACCTGACCGCGCTGTACTCGCTGCACCCCGGCGCGAACTCGGACGCCCGGCACCTCATCCGGGTCGTCGCGGTCGAGGAGATGCTGCACCTGACGCTGGTCGCCAACGTGATGAACGCGGTCGGCCTGCGCGTGGACCTCACCGCGGACGACTTCGTCCCGCGCTACCCGGCGCACCTGCCCAGCGGCGAGATCGACTTCCTGGTGAGCGTGCAGCCGTTCTCCCAGGCCGCGGTGACCACGTTCCTCAACATCGAACGCCCGGCCAAGGCGCCGAACGAGAGCAGCCGCCTGCTGCCCCGCCCGGACCTCGGCGCCGGCACCGTGCTGGCGGCCAGCCCGATCGACCCGAGCCGGCGCTTCTACAGCATCGGCGAGTTCTACGAGGAGATCGACCGCGGCCTGCGCCACCTCGACCACCTCTACCGCGCGGAAGGCCGGGAACTGTTCACCGGCGACGTCGCCCGCCAGGTCACCGCGGAGTACTTCTACTCCGGCGGCGGCGAGATCGTGGTCGTCCACGACCTCGCGTCCGCGCTGAAGGCGCTGGAGCTGATCACCGAACAGGGCGAGGGCCTGGGCGGCGGCATCTACGACGGCGAGGGCGAGCTGTCCCACTACTACCGGTTCCAGCAGCTCCAGCTGGGCCACTACTACCAGCAGGGCGACGTGCCCGGCCGCCCGAGCGGGCCGCCGCTGGACGTGGACTTCACCGCGGTCTACCCGGTCGCGATCGACGCCGCGCTGGCCGACTATCCGGCCGGCTCGCCGGTGCGGGAGGCGGCGCAGCGCTTCAACGGGACCTACGGTGACTTCCTCGCGCACCTCACCGCGGCCTACGACGGGGAGCCGCGGAAGCTGCTCGAGGCGGTGCCGTGGATGTTCCGGCTGCGCGACGACATCGAGCACCTGATCCGCAACCCGTTCCCCGGCCGGCCCGGCGTCCACGCGTCCCCGGTCTTCACCCGCGCACCCGAGGAGCGGTCATGATCCTGGACGACTTCGTCGCGTTCTCGTCGGAGGTCACCGGCTTCACCGAGTTCGACCTGATCGGCACCGGCCAGGCCGAGTCCTACCTGCGCACGGTGACCGAGGTGGTGGGCGAGCGGACGCTGGCCGACCTGCTCGACGCCTACCGCGCGCGGGTCACCGACACCGGCGACGAGCAGGCGCGCGCCGGGCAGCTGACCGGGGCCGTCCTCGGCGACGACCGCCTCGGCCCGATCGCGCGCAACATCATCAAGCTCTGGTACAGCGGCACCTGGTTCGCCCTGCCCGACGACTGGACCGGCCGGTTCGGCGCACCCGGGCGGGAGGGCACGTTCAACGCCTCCCCGCAGGCCTACACCCAGGGCCTTCTCTGGTACGCCATCGGCGCGAACCCGCCCGGCGCCCGCGCCCCCGGCTACGGTTCCTGGGCGTCGCCGCCTCTCATCCCGGCGCTGCCGCCGTCACCCGTGCCGCAGAGCGTGCGCACCGGCAGTTGAGCGCCCGGCACCGCACCATTGAGCGTCCGGCGTCGGGGCATTGAGCGTTCCGCATCGCGTCGCTGCGCGTCCGGTGCCGCGTCGCTTCGCGTTCGGTGTCGGGGCATTGAGCGTTCGGTGTCGTGCCGCTTCGCGTTCGGTGTCGGGGCATTGAGCGTTCGGTGTCGTGCCGCTTCGCGTTCGGTGTCGGGGCATTGAGCGTTCGGCATCGCGTCGCTGCGTGTTCGGCATCGCGTCGCTGCGCGTCCGGCGTCGCACCCTTGAGCGCTCGGCATCGAAGTCTGGGCCGCTTCGATCCACGGGCACTCCGTGCCCGAAATTTCGTGAAATAGCGGCCTGACGACCGCGGCGCCCCTGCTCAGATGCCGAGCGCTCACCACAGATCAAAAGATCAAGATCCCCAGCCCGCGACGGTACGCCGGAGGAGCCCGCAACCGAAGCCGTGCCTGGCCGTCGCGGATCCGCGACGTCAGGCCAGCGGTGCGCGGACCGTGAACGAGGCGTCGGCGAGGAACGCGGCGCCGCCGTCGGACCGGTCCACCCACAGCTCGTCGCCGCGGTGCCGCAGGAACCAGCCCGGATAGTTCGACGACTCCAGCGCGATCGTGCCGGCGGCGGACCCGGGACGCGGACAGAACGTGGAGTCGCCACGGAACAGCGCGGTGCCGTTGTCCAGGCTCAGCCGGATCCGCCAGTCGGAGTGCCGCAGGTAGCGGCCGTCCGCGATGCGGAACGAGAAGCACGCGGGGTCGGCGTTGCCCGGCACCGCGTCCAGCGTGGCCAGTCGCCGCAGGGCCGGGTCGCTGTCCGGGGCGACCGGGGCCAGCACGCCGAGGAAGCCGCTGGTGGCCGCATACCGGCCGGGCGCGTTCGCCGCTTCCAGCGACACCGGGCCCGGCGCGAGCCCCCGACCGGTGTCCGGTGCGACGGTGCCGGAGGGTGGCGT
Source organism: Catenuloplanes japonicus (assembly GCF_000717135.1). Taxonomy (GTDB): domain Bacteria; phylum Actinomycetota; class Actinomycetes; order Mycobacteriales; family Micromonosporaceae; genus Catenuloplanes; species Catenuloplanes japonicus. The sequence goes on along the minus strand of NZ_JNXY01000017.1, from coordinate 40,631 downwards.
GTTCGCCGGGCCGGTGATCGTGGCGGCCGGGGTGCTGCTCGCCGTCGTGCCGGCCGCGGTCCCGGGCGGTGCGGGGGAGGTCAGCTGGGCGGTGGCGACGACGGTACCGGCCGCGAGCGTGGCGGCGGTGACGGTAGCGATGATCGGATGCACGGCCGCGAGCTGCACGAACTGGGCCAGGACACCCGCCTTCACCGCACCGGCCGCAGTGCTGACGCCGGCCGCTGACCCGGCGCTTGCCGCGGATCCAGCGCCGACCGCGGAGCTGGTACCGGCACCGACCGCAGAGCCGGCGCCAGCAGCGGAGCCGGTGGCGGCTGCGGAGGTGGTGGCAACCGATCCGGCGCCGGCCACCGACCCGGCCGCGGTAGCGGAGGCGCCGGCGGTGATCGACTTTCCGAGGACCGCCGCCGTCACCGTCGCGGGCACGGTCAGCAGCGCGAACGCGGGCAGCAGGCGGTCGGGTGCCACCAGGCCGTCCGAGGCGGCGGTGCAGGCGTCGCACGCGCGGACGTGCCGGGACAGGCGTTTGCGCCACAGCGGGCTCGGTACGCCGTCCCATCCGGCGGTCCCGGCGCGCAGCGCGGCGCAACCGGCGTCCAGCGCGGCCACCAGCGATCGGCTCGTCTCCAGCTGCCCGTGCATGCGCTGCAGACGCACGCCCGCGTGCGCCACGCTTATGCCCAGTGCCGTGGCCAGCTCCGGGCGGGACAGGCGGCCGGTGGTCTCCAGCCACCACAGGGACAGCAGTGCGCGGTCGTCCGGGTCGAGCCAGCGGCTCGCCCGCTGCAACCGGCGGCGTTGCGCGGACAGTTCCACGCGCAGCAGCGTCTCGCCCTCGAATCCGGCGTCCGCCGGATCGTCGTCGGGCCCGTCGAGACCGGCTGCCACCACGTCCCCGGCCTCCACCGCATTTCCGGTCTCCGCCGCGCCCCGGGAAGCCGCCGCACCCCGGGAACCGGCCGCACCCCGGGAACCGGCCGCGCCCCGGGAACCGGCCGCGCCCCGGGAAGCTGCCGTGCCCCGGGAACCGGCCGCGTTCGCGGTGTCGGCCGGGGCCGGGTGCCGGTCGGGGCGGTGCAGGTAGGTGCTGATCTGGCGGACCGTGATGGCGGCGAGCCAGGGGCGGAAGCTGTCGGGGGAGTGCAGCGAGTGGAGCCGGTGCAGTGCGCGGACCATGACGTCCTGGACCACGTCGTCGACGTCCGGTGTGCCGCCGAGTGCCTGGTGGACCATCGTGTAGACGGCCGGCAGGTGTGCGGTGACCAGCGTGTCCAGCGCGTGCCGGTCGCCGGTCTGGGCGGCGGAGACCAGCGCCGTGTCGTCCGTGCGGACCATCCGCGCCTCCGTCGTCAGCCGGTGGTGACGATTCCGGGACGGGCGTGGTGCCGCATTGCTGCCTCCTTATCGGAATGACGCTGTCGAAAACATAGATGCCGGTACCTTTCTCGTCAAGGCATCGGGCGCCCGGCCAGGGGCGACTCGCGCGGACGGTTCCGCATAACACTTATTCTGGCATCGATTCGTTTTTTTGTTTGTTGTGACGGTTTGGTGGACCCGAGTCGTATCATCAAAGCGATTTTCGGTCTTGAATTGGCATTTACGAGAGACTATGTTTGCGCTCATCTGCTCCCGAAAGGCGCTTTCATGAGACGCACCCTGTTCTCCCTGGCCGTGCTGGTCACGGCCGTGTTGCTCGCCGGTGCCTCCGCGGTGGTGACCGCGACCGCGGCGAGCGCGGCCACCATCGACACCAGTGCGTGGTATGTGCTGGTCAACCGCAACAGCGGCAAGGCGCTCGACGTCTACAACCTGGCCACGACGGACGGTGCCAGGATCACGCAGTGGGCCCGCAACGACGGCACGCAGCAGCAGTGGCAGTTCGCCGACTCGGGCAACGGGCGATATCGGCTGAAATCCCGGCTGTCCGGCAAGGTGCTCGACGTCTACAACTGGTCGACGGCAGACGGCGGCGCGATCGTGCAGTGGGCCGACAACAACGCGGCCAATCAGCAGTTCACCGTGCAGGACGTCGACGGTTACATCCAGCTGATCAACCAGAACAGCGGCAAGGCGATCGAGGTGCAGGGCGCCTCCACCGCGGACGGCGGCAACATCGTGCAGTACGCGGACTGGAACGGGACGAACCAGCAGTGGCAGCTGGTCCGGGTCGGGTCCGGCACGCCCACGACGCCGCCGCCGGGCGGGTCCTGCACGCTGCCGTCGACGTACCGGTGGAGCTCGACCGGCGTGCTGGCGAACCCGCGCTCGGGGTGGGTGTCGCTGAAGGACTTCACGGTCGCGCCGTACAACGGCCGGCAGCTGGTCTACGCCACCACCCACGACACCGGTACGACCTGGGGCTCGATGAACTTCAGCCTGTTCACGAACTGGTCCGAGATGGCCTCGGCCTCGCAGAACGCCATGTCGTCCGGCACGGTCGCGCCGTCGCTGTTCTACTTCGCGCCGCAGAGCGTGTGGGTGCTGGCCTACCAGTGGGGCGGGCCGGCGTTCTCCTACCGCACGTCGAGCGACCCGGCGAACCCGAACGGCTGGTCGGCGCCGCAGACGCTGTTCTCCGGCACGATCACCGGGTCGGGCACCGGGCCGATCGACCAGGCGGTGATCGGTGACGGCACGAACATGTACCTGTTCTTCGCCGGTGACAACGGCAAGATCTACCGGGCGAGCATGCCGATCGGGAACTTCCCGGGAAGCTTCGGCAGCAGCTCGACCGTGGTGATGAGCGACTCGACGAACAACCTGTTCGAGGCCGTGCAGGTCTACCGCGTCGCGGGCCAGAACCAGTACCTGATGATCGTCGAGGCGATCGGCGCGAACGGGCGTTACTTCCGCTCGTTCACCGCGTCCAGCCTGGGCGGCTCCTGGACGCCGCAGGCCGCGAGCGAGAGCAACCCGTTCGCCGGCAAGGCCAACAGCGGCGCCACCTGGACCAACGACATCAGCCACGGCGAGCTGCTGCGGACCAGCGCGGATCAGACCATGACCGTGGACGCCTGCAACCTGCAGCTGCTCTACCAGGGCCGCTCACCGAGCTCCGGCGGCGACTACGGGCTGCTGCCGTACCGGCCGGGCCTGCTCACGTTGCAGCGCTGACCCCGTTGCCGTTCCTCCGGGTCAGGCCGCGGCCCGGAGGAACGGGCGGACGCTGCCGTCGGGGATGCCGTTGCGGTCGTGGTCGGCCACCGTCACGTCGTCGTTGCGGTCGCCGTCCGTGTCCGTCCCGGTCACGACGGTCTCGTCGGCCGGCGCGATCGGGAAGCGGAGGATGTTGTCACTCATCGCACTGTCCATTCTGGATTGTCCGGCGCCACCCTGGCGCCACCAGAAATCTATGGCCGCCCACTCTCGCGCGATATCCCGGGAAAGTGCCATGGAGTCCCCTGTGGGCGAAATGCGTCACGTGGTACGCGCCCGGGAGGTCGAGCCGCGCAGGCGGATGTCCGGCTCGATGAGGATCTCGTCGTTGCTGACCGGGCGGTTGGCGATGAGGGACGTGATGAGGCGGGCGACGTTCTCCGCGATGCGCTCGGTGGGCTGGCGGACCGTGGTCAGCGGCGGGTTCGTGTAGTCGAGCAGCGGCGAGTCGTCGTAGCCGATGATCGACACGTCCGCGGGGACGCTGAGCCCGGCCCGTTCCGCCGCGCGATAGGCGCCCAGCGCCATCTCGTCGCTCGACGCGACCAGTCCGGTCACGTCCTGCGCGATCAGCGTGGCCGCGGCCTGCTGCCCGCCCTCGAAGTTGAAGTGCCGGCGGACCACGAAGTCCTCCGGGCGCTCCAGACCGAGCCGTTCCATGGCCAGGACGAAGCCGTCCACGCGCCGGTCGGCCGGGATGTTGCCGACCGGGCCGGCCAGCAGGCCGATCCGCCGGTGGCCGAACTCGTGCAGGTGGGAGACCGCGAGCTCGGCCGCGCGCGCGTCGTCGGTCGACACGATCGGGGCCTCGGACTCGGGGAAGCCGCCGTTGATGCTGACGTAGGGGATGCCGCGCGCGCTGATCAGCGTGGTGACCCGGTGGTCGGCGTTGCGCAGCGTGTTGCTGGACGACAGGAAGATGATCGCGGCCACGCCGGAGTCGATCAGCGCCTCGACGTAGTCGCGCTCCTGCGGCGTACCCGGATAAACAGGGCAGATGATGGTCTTGAGGCCGTAGGGGCTCAGCTCGCTCTCGATCCGCTCGGCCTGCTGGGCGAAGATCGGGTTGCGCAGGCTCGGCGTGAGCACCAGCACCAGCTCGCTGTCGAGCGGGCGCTCGTAGCCGACCTTGCGCAGCGCCTCCTCGACCGACTGGCGGGTGGCGGCGGACACGCCGTACTTGCGGTTGAGCACGCGGCTGACCGTGGCCTCGCTGACGTCGGCCAGTTCGGCGACGGCGGCGAGGCTGATGCTCCCGGCCGCCCGGCGCTTCTTGGGTTGCGCCGCGTCGCCGGCTGCCGCCATGTCGTTCCTCCGAGGTGTGGTCACTGCTTCACTGAGCCGGCGAGGAGTCCTGCGACGAACTGCCGCTGCAGGAACAGGAAGAGGATAAGCACCGGTACGACCGAGAGGAACGTGCCGGTCAGCAACTGACCGTAGTCGGTGGAGCTGACCCCCTGCAGTGAGGCGAGCGCGACCGGCACGGTGTAGGCGTCCGCGGTGCGCAGCACGGTCAGCGGGTAGACGAAGTCGTTCCACTGGCCGAGGAACAGGAAGATCGCCAGCGCGGACAGGGCCGGGCGCATCACCGGCAGCACGACCTGGAAGAACACCCGGGCCTCGCCGGCGCCGTCGATCCGCGCGGCCTGCAGCAGCTCGTCCGGCACGCCCTGCATGGCCTGCCGCATCAGGAAGATCCCGAACGGGACCGCGAGGTTGGGCAGGATCAGCGCGGGGTAGGAGTTCAGCCAGCCGGCGGACACCATGATCTGGAACAGCGGGACCAGCGTGACCTGCGACGGCAGCGTCATCGAGGCCAGGATCACCCCGAAGATGAGGGTACGCCCGGGAAAGTCGAACTTCGCGAACGCGTACCCGGCCGCGCTGCAGATGAACACGCCGAGCACCGTGGACGTGGCGGACACCACGACGGAGTTGCGGATCGCGTCGCCGAACCGGTTCTCGGTGAACAGCCCGGACAGGTTGTCCCAGAACGCGGTGCCGGGCAGCAGGTGCGGCGGCGTGGAGAAGATCTCGCCGGTGGTGTGCGTGGTCGCGATGACCAGCCAGACGAACGGCGCCACCATGATCACGGCGCCGAGCGCGATGAACGTGGTCAGGAAGACGGAGAGCCTGGTCATGACGCGCGCCTCCGGAGGATGAGCATCTGGGCGAGCGCGAGCAGCACGACGATGCCGGTCAGCACGTAGCCGATCGCGGACGCGTAGCCGAAGTCGAAGTACTTGAACGCGTTCTCGTAGAGGTACATGCCGATGGTCAGCGTGGCGTTGTCCGGGCCGCCGTTGGTGAGCACGTACGGCTCCTCGAACAGTTGCAGCGTGCCGATGGTGGAGAGCACCACGGTCAGCACGATCGCCGGGCGCAGGCCGGGCAGCGTGACGTGCCGGAACTGGTGCCACCGGTTCGCGCCGTCGACGGACGCGGCCTCGTAGAGCTCCTGCGGGATCGACTGCAGCTGCGCGAGGTAGATGACCGCGTTGTAGCCGAGGTAATGCCAGGTCAGCGCCATGACGATGGACATGCGGGCCCAGAACGGGTCGCCGAGCCAGGAGATCCGGGGCAGCCCGATCGAGGTCAGCACCCAGTTGAGGAAGCCGTTCTGGTAGTTGAGCAGCGCGGAGAAGACGATGCCGTACGCGATCAGGCCCATCACGATCGGCACGAAGTAGGAGACCCGGAAGAACGCGCGGGCCTTGAGCACCTTCGAGTCGAACGCGACGGCCAGCAGGATCGCCAGCACCAGCATGACCGGGACCTGCACGGCCAGGATCTCCGCGGTGTTGCGGAACGCCGTCCAGAACAGCGGGTCGGACAGCACGCGGGAGAAGTTGTCCAGCCCGGTGAACGTGTCGGCGCCGCCCTGCCGGGTGGTGAGGCTGAGGTAGAACGCGTACCCGACCGGGTACGCCTTGAATGCGAGGAAGAGGATCAGGACCGGCGCGAGGAACAGGTACGGCGTCGCCCGGGTCCGCAGTGAGTAGGACATCGGTGCTCGTCTCGGGGGAGTGCGGGCGCCGTTGCCGGCGCCCGCGTCACGGTGGATCTAGGCGATGTCGCGCTTGGTCTGCCCGGCGAGCACCTTGGCGGCCTCGTCGAGCGCGGTCTTCGGGTCGGCGCCCTTGAGCAGCACCTGGCTCTGCGCGTCGGTGTACGCCTTGAGCGCGCGTGCGTAGTCCTTCGTGTAGTAGCTGGGGCTGGTCTCCTTCTTCAGCTCGCCGACGAAGAACTCGTTGACGTTGAGGCCCTCGAAGTACGTGCTCGGCGCCTTGAACTCCTCGGTCTCCCACATCGGCATGTAGCCCGGGAACAGCCCGGAGCCCTGGTAGACCAGCTTCGCGCCGTCCGTGCCGGCCAGCGCGAACTTGACGAACTCGAAGGCCGCCTTCTTGTGCTCGCTGGCGCCGGCGACGGCCAGGTAGGTCGCGCCGCTGAGCGCCGCGGTCTGCCCGCCCGGCTTCATCGCCAGCGGGCCGCGGATGGCCCACTTGCCGGCCAGGTCCGGTGCGTTCTCCGCGAAGACGCCGGCGACCCAGGACGCGCCGGGCACGATCGCCACGTTCGCCTGGCCCTTGATCTGCGACATGAAGTTGTCCCAGCCGCCGGGGACGTCCGCGACGAGGCCGGCGTCGTTGGCGCGCTTGAGGAAGTCGAGCGCGGCCACGCTGCCCGCGTCGTTGAGCGTGATCTTGCCGTCCTTGTTGAAGAAGAACGTGCCCTGCAGCCGGGACAGCGTCTGGAAGAAGTCCGCGGAGGAGGACTCGGACGCGGCCTTGTCCATGGCGAACAGGAACGTGCCGTTCTTCGCCTTCAGCTTCTTGCCGGCCTCGAGCAGGTCGTCCCAGGTGGCGAGCGTCGCGACGTCCACGCCGACCTCGGCGAACAGGTCCTTGCGGTAGTAGACGGCGGCGCTGTTCACCTCGTACGGCACGCCGTAGACCTTGCCGTCGGCGCCGGAGCCGCTGGCCCAGATGCCGGGCGGGAAGTCCTTGGCGATCGTGTCCGCGCCGAGCGCGTTCAGGTCGGCCAGGCCGTCCGGGAACGTCTCGGTGTAGTTGCCCATGTAGTCGATGCCGAGGTTGATCACGTCGGCCAGCCCGACGCCGCCCGCGGCCATGCCGGTGGTGGTCTTGTCGTAGATCGCCGGGTTGCCCACGTTCTCGATCTTGACGTCGATGTTCGGGTACTGCTTCTCGAACGCGGGAACGGCCGCCTCGAGGCCCTTGCCGGGCTGGTCCCAGGTCCAGACCGTGATCGTCTGCTGCGCGGACAGATCCTGGCCCTCGCCACCGCCACTACCGCCGCCACAGGCGCTGAGCGTGATGACGGTGGCTCCTGCAAGCGCGGCTGCCACGTACCGTATGCGATTTGGGTGCATTGTCTCTATCCTCCCGATTGGGCGACGGTGCCGGCCGCCCTTGCCGAGGTGTTACTTTCTTTCTTGCAAGAAGTTATTGCAAGATTGCGTTACAGACCCGCAACATACAGAGCCAGTGTGACGCCCGCAAGACCCGTCAGCAGCTCAGTAGAGGAATCCACCGATGACACTCGCCCCACCCACGCCGGTCGCCGGCACGCTCGGCCGCCACGACGACCGCACCTGGACCGTCGCCGGCGCGCCCATCGTGCTGCGCTTCCCGGCCGGCCCGGTGTTCCTGCTGGACGAGTCGGACAACGGGCGATATGTCCTGCCCATGCCGGAGAAGGCAGACGGACGCGGCCGGTGCTGGGTGCTGTCCTCCGGCGAGGGCCCGTCGTGGTCGATCACCGCGCCCGGCGAAAAGATCACCGTGACCGTCGACGACGACGTGCTGGTCACGGTGCACGCCACGACCGCCACGCTCACCGCTCACCGCACCCGCCCGCACGCCGACGTCGACGGCGCCGAGTTCACGCTCGACTTCCCGGGCGCGGAGCCGCTCGCGGAGGCGTTCGCCGGCTTCTACTGGGGCACCATGCTGCCGTCCGTGGTCGAGCGCACCCGTGCGGCCGGCTACCCGATCTCTGACGGCTACGTGATCAGCACGCTCGCGGACAAGTACGTCGGCACCTACCCCGACGTCGACCACGAGTTCCAGATCAAGGGCCGCATCGCCTGGGGCAGCGCGCTGGACCTGGACGTGGTCCGCCGCATGATCGAGCTCCAGCTGAAGCTGATGCGCGAGGACCCGGCCCAGCTCTGGCGCGACCCGTGCGCGGTCCAGCCGGACGGCGACCGCGAGTACCACGTGCGCCGCAACAGCATGGACGGCACCGAGAACGCCAACATGTTCCTGGTCACCGGCAACGTCGAGGTGCTGGAGTCGATCTGGCTCTACATCGCCCGCACCAAGGATCTGGACTGGCTGCGTACCCACATCGAGGACATCGAGGGCGCGGCGTCCTGTGTGGAGGACTGTATCGACCCGCAGGGCCGGCTCTGGTCCGACGTCTACTACGAGGACCAGGTGATCAAGGACGGCCGGGAGACGCTGGCCTCCGCGCTCGCGGCCCGCTCGTTCGAGCTGCTCGCGGCGCTGTCGACGACGATCGGCCGGGACGCGCGCGCCGCGCACTACACCGCACGGGCGAAGCAGCTGTTCGGCGCGCTGGTCCAGCCGCTGCCCACCGGATACTGGGATGCCGGCAACGCGCGCTTCACCGACTGGGTCGACCGGTCCGGGCGCGTCCACGACCACATCCACCTGCTGGCCAACATCCTCCCGGTGATGTTCGGCGCGGCCGACGAGAAGCAGTCCGCAGCCGTGCTCGCGCTGGTCGAACGCGAACTCGACGAGTTCCAGCGCTTCCCGACGTTCCTGGCCGCGCGGATCGCCGACTACACGGACAGCGAGATCGGCGACGGCGGGCCGTACGACCTGTGCGCGGCCGGCCGCTACTGGTGCTGGGACGCCGCGTTCTGGTCCTGGCGCGGCAACGGCGGCATGCTGGCCGACCAGCTCGGCACGGTCGCCCGGCAGGGCGCGGCCGACGACTACGTCATGGGCGAGCGCTACGACATGGACCACGTGTACTACGTGGACGGATCCCCGTGGCACGGCGCTGCGCACTACTACGAGTACCCGTGCGTCTACGCGTGGGTGCTGATCTGCGAATACCTGGGCGTGCGGCCGTCGCTGGACGCGGACCTGCGCATCGCGCCCCGGCTGACCGCGCACGGCACGGTCACGCTCGGCCAGGCCGCCTACCAGCTCTCCTACGACTTCCGGCCGGACAGCTTCACGCTGCGCAACCTCAGCGGCTCCGAGAGAACCTTCGACCTCGACCTCGCCGCGCTCTACCCGCACGCGACCACGCTGCCCGCCACGCCGGTCCGGATCGCCGCCGGCGCCCACCTGACCGTCACCATCGAGAGCTGAACCGATGACCACCCCCCTCGCGATCGACCTCGCCGCCACCCCGTTCTCCCGGCGCGGCTCGTACTTCGCGATCTCCGATGTGGACGGGCTTCACCTGCGCACGGTCCGCGGCGACGCCCGCCACCGGGAGATCCTGCGCCTCGACCTCGGCGGCACGCCCACGGCCGACGTCCGACCGGGACTGCTGCGGCTCACCCGCGCGGCCACCGGCGTCGACGTGGCGCTGGCCGGCACCGGCAGGGCCTACGTCCGGGTCACCGCCGGCACGCTCGCGCTCGACTTCCAGATCCGCGACCAGTACGACGTGCTGGTCCCGGAGAGCACCGAGGCCTGGCGGTACGTCGACAGCGGCGCCAACCGCAACTACCGGCTCCGGCTCACCGAGGGCACCGCCGTCCTCGACTCCGCCTGGGACGGCGTGCGGAACACGCGCGCGCGAATATCGGTCACCGGCCCGGCGCTGCTGGTCATCGACGAGTACGGCAGCTCCGTACCCCCTGATGGCCTCGGTGACTCGATCGACACCGTCGCGTCCGAGGCCGCGGCCGATTTCGCGCTCTGGCTGCACCGGCACGGTTCCTCGCAGGACGACGGCATCGCCGCGTTCGTCACCTGGGCCGCCATGGTCCCGGCCGGCGGGTTCCTCCAGCGCGAGTCGATGCTGATGTCCAAGAACCGGATGACGAACGTGTGGAGCTGGGACCACTGCTTCAACGCGATGGCGCTGTGGCACGACCCGGCCGCGGCCGCGGACCAGCTGCTCACGCTCTTCGACCACCAGGACGAGCACGGCTGCCTGCCCGACTACGTCAACGACGCCGGCCTGGAACGCAACTTTGTCAAACCCCCGATCCACGGCTGGACGATCGGCTGGCTGATGGACCGCGACGGACTGCCCGGACACGTGATCGACGCGCTCTACACGCCGCTCGCCCGGTGGACCGACTGGTGGTTCGCGCACCGCGTCTACGGCGGAGACGGCATCCCGTCCTACAACCACGGCAACGACTCCGGCTGGGACAACGCCACCGTCTTCGCCACCGGCGTGCCGGTGCAGAGCCCGGACCTGCTCGCGTTCCTGGCACTGCAGATGCACACGCTCGCGCGCATCGCCGACCGGCTCGGCCGCACCGCGGAGGCCGCACGCTGGCGCGAGCGCGCGTCCGCGACCGTGCGCATCATGTCCGCGCACTTCTGGACCGGCGACCGCTTCACCGCCCGGCACACCGTGTCCGGCGCGCCGATCGTGTCCGACAGCCTGATCACGCTGATGCCGCTGGTCCTGGGCGAGCTGCTGCCCCGGCCGCAGTTCGAGGCGTGCGTGCGACGGCTGGTCGACGGCGGCTACGTCACCGCGCACGGGCTGGCGACCGAGCCGCCGCACAGCCCGTTCTACGTCTCCGACGGCTACTGGCGGGGCCCGGTCTGGGCGCCCACCACCATGCTGATCATCGACGGTCTGCACCGCGGCGGGCACGCGGACCTGGCCGACGACATCACCCGTCGTTTCCTGGCCACCTGCGCCACCGCGGGCATGGCGGAGAACTTCGACGCGCTCACCGGTGCCGGCCTGCGCGACCTCAGCATGACCTGGACCGCCTCGGTCTACCTCATCCTGGCCGGCGCCGATCCGGTGGCCGCGGCCACCTCCGCCGCCGCGGCGACCCCGACGGCAGTCCGGTGATGCCGGCCGGTGCGGAGCACGGCCGGGCCGTACCGCTGCGGGGTTGATCCGGTGTTGATCTTCCGCCGCCGATAGGCGGCGCGACGCCCGGCCGGAGAACACCACAGATCAAGATCATTTGATGGTACGGCCACGGGGCGCGATGATCCGCTCCGTGGCCGGGACCGCTGAGGCGGGTCAGGCCTCGTCCGGCGCGGTCCAGCCGGGCAGTGCGGCGACGACCCGGCCGAGCAGGCCGACCAGGCGCTCGTAGTCGTCGTCGCCGAGTTCGGTGCGCAGATGGTCGTCAAGGTGGGCGACGATGCGGTCCGCCCTGGCCGCCTCCGCGAGACCGGCGTCGGTCAGGTGCAGCTCGTGGATGGTGGCGTGCCGCGCGTGCGTGCGCCGCTCCAGCCACCCCCGCTCGGCCAGCTTGCCGACCAGCGGCTGAATCGCCTGCGGTGTCACGCCGACCACCCGGGCCAGCTCGGCCGCGGTCTGGCCCGGCTTGACCTTCAGGTTCGCCAGGATCGAGTAGAGCGACCCGGAGTTGCCGATCCGCCGCAGCGGCGGCTCCTTGATCGCCAGCACGGCCAGGTCCGCACGGCGGAGCCCGGCGGCGACGCGCCCGAGGATGGCGGCGTCGCCGGCCGGCTCGATCGGTTCCCGCGTCACGGTAGGTCAACTTACACCCGGGAACTCCTTCGATTGCGTATCAAGGTCTTGATACTCATCAAGAAGCTGATAGCGTGGATCGGGCAAGCGATCGAAGGAAACGATGAGCACAGCTACACCCCACACGCGTGGCCCCGACCTGACGGCGGCCGGCGTCGGGCGCGTCACGCGAGACGGCGATCCGGCCGCGGCCGGCGCCGAGATCGTCACCAGAGACCAGGCCACCGGCGCCGAGTTCGCCCGCTACCCGGTGGCCGGCCAGGACGACGTCACCCGCGCCGTCGAGACCGCGCGCACGGCGGCCGGCCCCTGGCACGCGCTCGGCTTCGACGGCCGCGCCGACCGGCTGCGGGCCTGGCGGCGCGAGATCGCCCGCGGCGGCGAGGAACTGGCCGCGCTGATCCACGCGGAGAACGGCAAGTCCGTCGAGGACGGCCGTGCCGAGGTGCTCGCCACGCTGGCGCACCTCACGTTCGTCATCGACCATGCGGAGCGCGTGCTCGGCCGTCGCGCCGTCCAGCCCCCACCGGCCATGGCGAACCAGGAGGCCTGGGTCGAGCACCTGCCGTACGGTGCGGTCGCCGTCATCGGCCCGTGGAACTTCCCGCTGGCCACGCCCGGCGCGATCGTCATCCACGCGCTGGCCGCCGGCAACGCCGTGATCCTCAAGCCGAGCCAGCTCACCCCGGGCGTCGGCGACTGGCTGGCCCGCTCCTGGTCCCGCGCGGTCCCGGACCAGCCCGGAGCACTGCGGACGCTCCACGGTTTCGCCGCGACCGGCCAGGCGCTGATCGCGGCCCGGGTGGACAAGGTCGCGTTCACCGGCAGCGTGGCCTCCGGCCGGGCCGTCGCCGCGGCCTGCGCCACCGGCCTCACGCCGGTGCTGCTGGAGTTGGGTGGCAACGACGGCGTGATCGTGGCCGAGGACGCCGACCTGGACCTCGCGGCCGCGCACATCACCTGGGGCGCGCTGCAGAACTCCGGCCTGGGCTGCATCAGCCTCGAGGTGGCGTACGTGGCGGATCCCGTCCACGACGCGCTCGTGGCGAAGATCGCGGCGCTGGCCGCCACCGTGCGCGCGGGCAGCGGCGAGGACGATCTGATCGGGCCGGTCCCGCTGCCCGCCCAGATCCCGGCGATCCAGCGGCACATCGAGGACGCGCTGGCCCGCGGCGCGACCGCGGTGGTCGGCGGCCCGGCCGGCGACGGCAGCCGCTACGTGCAGCCGACCGTCCTGACCGAGGTGCCGCCGGACGCGCTGGCCGCGGTGGAGGAGACGTTCGGGCCGGTGCTGTCGATCGTGCGGGTCCGCGACGCGGACGAGGCGATCGACCGGATCAACGCGGGGCGGTACGGGCTGGGCAGTGCCGTCTTCAGCCGCGACCACGGCGAGCGGATCGCCCGGCGGCTGCGGGCCGGGATGACCAGCGTCAACGACGCGCTCGCGTTCTCGCAGATCCCCGGGCTGCCGTTCGGCGGGCGCGGGGACAGCGGATACGGGCGCAAGCACGGGGACGAGGGGCTGCGGGAGTTCGCGTATCCGCACGCGATCTCGGTCCGGACCGGGCCGGCGGCGGCGCCGACGACCGCGTTCGGGCGCCCGGCCGGGGCCATGGCCGCGGCGCTCGCTGCGGCACGCGAGCACTTCGAGAGCTGACGGCTCGCGCGCACCTCCTGGAACCGATGGCACTCGACCACGTCGAGAATCGATGAGGAGATCACCATGCACATCTCACGTCGCACCGCCCTGATGGCCGCCGGCTCGGCCGCCGCCGCGGTCCCGCTGATCGGCCCGCGCCCCGCACCGCCACCGCCGGACCCGGAGGCCACCCTGGACCAGATCGCGGACGCGTTCAGCTTCCAGGCCCGGTCACCCGTCCTGCACACCCCGGACGAGCGCGGACTCGAGTTCGAGGACGTCACGTTCCCGTCGCGCGACGGCGTACCGCTGGAGGGCTGGTTCATTCCCGCCCCCGGCTCGGACAGGCTGATCATCGCGAATCACCCGATGGGCTTCACCCGCTCCGGCCTGCCCACCCATCTCGAACCGTGGCACTCCATCTGGGCCGCCAGCGGCAACGGCTTCGAGGTCGACCTCATCCCCGACTACCGCATCCTGCACGACGCCGGCTACAACGTGCTCGCCTACGACCTGCGCAACCACGGCACGTCCAGCGCGGCCAACGGCGGGATCAGCTCCAGCGGCATCCTCGAGGCCCGCGACGTGGCCGGCTCGGTCGCCTACGCCCGCAGCCGCCCGGACACCCGCGACATGGCGATCGGCCTGTTCAGCCGCTGCCTCGGCTGCAGCTCCACGTTCGCCGCGATGACGCTGTTCCCGGACGCGTTCGAGGGCGTGCGCTGCCTGGTCGGCCCGCAGCCGGTGACCGCGAGTGTGATCATGGGCCGGCGTCTCGCCGCGATCGGCCTCGGCGACCGGCTGGCCGACCTGGAGGAGCGCATCCGCATCCGTACCGGCATCGGTTTCGGACCCCGCAGCCCTCGGCAGTGGGCCCGCAACGTGCACGTCCCCACCCTGCTCTACCAGGTCCGCGACGACGTGCTGACCGACCCGTCCGACGTGCGGACCATGTTCGACAACCTGCCGGTCGCGGACAAACAACTGCAATGGATCGAGGGTACGACCGCGCGCTGGGACGGCTACCTCGAGTTTCAGCGCCGCCCGGAGCCGATGTTGGCCTGGTTCGCCGCGCACATGTCCTGATCGGACGGTGGCGGGCCGGTCCGGCCCGCCACTCCGGTCTCCGCTTCGCCGAATGCCGATACAGCCACCCGGCATTTCCCCGAAAAAGACGTATAAAAAGCGGCGATCCGGCAGGATGCGATTGTTGCGGATCTCGCGGGCGGGGGCACGGGGATGATCACATTGTCGAGGGGCGCGGTCTGTTCCGCGCTGGGTGTGCTGGTGGCGGGCCTGCTGGTGGTGCCGCCGCCCGGAGCGCAGGCCGCGCCACCGGCCGCCGGACCGGTCGTGCAGGCCGCGGTGCCGGATGACGACGACGATGACGCGCCGGCCCGGAAGCGCCCGGTCGGCTGGCCCGGCGGCGAGCCCCGCCCGGCCGGTTCCATCTGGGGCGCCACCAAGCCCGGGTCCGGCGACGACGCCACCACCGTCGAGGCAGAGCCGGGCGGCGCGTCCGCGCTCACCATGCCGTCGGCCGACGCCGCGCTGGACCAGATCTACCTCCACCACGGCGAGACGACGTCGCTGGCCCCGGCGTTCGACCCGGACCGCTACCACTACCACGTGGTGACCGCGCAGAGCACGGTCACGCTGGAGACGAACCCCCGCACGCCGGGCGCGACGACCGCGGCGACGCTGAACGGCGTGCCGGTCTCGCTCACCGACGGCGACGGCGAGCTGGAGCCGGTCCGCGGCCAGAACGACCTGGTCCTCACCGTGACCGCGGCGGACACCACGACCACCCGCGTCTACCACGTGACGCTGTGGCGGGACGCGGCCCCGAGCCCGCAGATCATCGACATCGGCCGTACCACGACCACGGTGCTCGGCGGCGGCCGTTCGACGATCACGGTGCGCAACGCGACCAAGATCGAGGAGTGCAGCAACCCGCGCGTGTACGTCGGGGAGAACCGCGCCGAGCTGCTGACCGTCACGACCGATCCGGACACCGGCGTGGACCGGCTGCTGGTGGACCTGCCTCCCGCGACCGACTTCAAGCCCGGCACCGCGGACCTGAGGATCCGCACGCGATGCAGTGAGTTCTGGACGACGCTGACCGGCTGGGGCACCAGCAAGGACGCGATCACCTACACCAACGCGTACAGCGTGACCAGCATCGACGCCCCGTCCACGGTCACGGTCGGCTCGCCGATCACGGTCAAGGGACCGGGCGTGGTGGCCGGTGCGTCGCTGGCCTACTGGATCAGCGACGCCAAGGGCCGCGAGCTGGAGCTGGACTGGTGGGGCTACACCGGCGAGGGCACGGTCACGGTCTACCCGGACTTCCCGATCTGGCGGACCGAGCCGTGGGACGGTGACGGCCCGCGTACCGTGCACGTGGCCCGCTGCGAACTCCACGACGACGCGGCGGCGCTGAGCGGCGGCAGCGAGTACGAGGGCTGTGAGCAGCTGGCGACCAAGCAGATCACCTGGAAGGCGCCGGTCCCGGCGAACGTGAGCATCTCGCCGCTGGGCGGCCCGCTCACCGGCGGCACGACGCTGCGGGTCCGCGGTCGTTACCTGATGTGCGGCGAGTGCGCGCCCGACGTGAAGATCGGCGGCGTCTCCGCGCAGGTCTCGACCATCGTCGACGCGAACCACTACGACTCCGACGACGTGAACGTGTACTTCAACGGCCTCGACGTGATCGACTACACCGTGCCGGCGAGCGGCACGCCCGGCCCGGCGACGGTGACGGTCACGACGCCGATGGGCACGTCCAAGGTCGCCACGCCGTTCACGTACGCCGCGAAGCCCGCCGTCGCCTCGATCGCGCCGGCCTCGGTGGCTGCCGGCGGGGGATCGGTGCTCACGCTGACCGGCAGCGGTTTCGGGCTGTCCGGCAAGCCGACCGTGATCATCGGCGGCGTCAAGTCGCCGTACGTGACGCGGATCAGCGACACCAAACTCACCGCGGTCGTGCCGCTCACGCTGACCGGCCCGGGGCAGGTCGACGTGCAGGTCTCGTCCGCGCTGGGTGGCGGCATCTCCGCGCCGTCGAGCCTGACGCTGGTCGCGGCGGGCACGCTGCCGGTCATCTCCGGTCTCAGTCCGTCGTCCGGCGCCTCCGGCGACGAGATCACCATCAACGGTACGAACTTCGGCGCGGCCGGCACCGTCGGCGTCAGCATCGGCGGCGTCTGGGCGCGGGTGCTGTCCTCCACGTCCACGGCGATCGTCGCGGAGATTCCCGCGGTGGACGGCCCCGGGCCGAAGGACGTGACCGTCGGCGCGGTCACCGGCCTGCGGACCTCCGTGGGTGCGCTGACCGTGCTGCCGGACAACGGGATCGCCTCGGTCTCGCCGGGCACGATCCCGTCGTACGCCACCGGCGGCGCGGCCACGGTCACCATCACCGGCGGCGGCTTCGGTGCCAGTGGCACGGTCAAGGTCGGTACCGGCAACACGGTCACGTACACCAGCACCAACGGCGGCACGATGATCAGCGGCGTCGCGGTGCCGACCTCCGTTGCCGGCCCGATCACGGTGACGGTCACGCCGGGCGGGTCGCCGACCTCGTTCAAGAGCACGGTGCGGATCACCGGGCCGACGATCAGCTACTTCGGTTCGGACCCGCTGGAGGCCATCTACGTCAACGCGGACGAGAACATCGAGGACTCCGGCGGCGTGCTGACCGTGCCGATCGCGGGCGGCACCCGGGTCCGGGTGCAGGGCAGCGGCTTCGGCGGCTCCGGCAGCCTCACGGTCGGCGGCGCGAACGTGACGCCGACGAGCTGGTCGGACACGCTGATCACGTTCGCCGCACCGCCGATGGTCGGCGCCGGACCGGTGTCGGCCGTGATCACCCCGGCCGGGGCGACGCTGACCGCGACGCGGGACGTCGCGCTGCAGTACATCGGCGCGCTGGCCCGGCCCGCGATCACCCGGATCGTGGCCGACCCCGCGCTGTCGCACCCGGCACCGAACCAGTTCCTGCCCGGCAGCGACCCGACGAACACGTTCACGCTGAGCGGGCGGAACCTGACCGGCGCCACGGCCGTGCGCGTCTACCCGGGCACCAGCGCGGAGGACGAGCCGGTCACGGTGACGCCGGGCTCGGTCACCGCCACGTCGCTGACGTTCGCCGCGCCGCGCTCGCTCACCGATCCCGGCTGGAAACGGGTCGAGGTGATCACGCCGGTCGGTTCGGTCGCGCGGGAACAGGGCCTGGAGTACCTCGACGAGGGCCTGACGGTCGCGGCGTCCCCGTACCACGGGTTCTGCATGAAGACCTCCGCGCCCGCCTCCGGCAACGTCACCCTGAACCCGGCCTCGGTCACGCTCTCCAACAGCGGCAACGCGTTCGGCGAGACGACCGGCACGGTCACGGTGGACGGGGTCGCGGTCACGCCGATCAGCTGGAACCCCGGCGAGATCGTCTTCAGCATGAGCAGCCTGGCGACCCCGCTGTCCAACGCGTGGGGCTCCAAGATGATCAAGGTGGATCCGGCCGACGACGGGCTGGCGGACCGGCTGATCGGCTTCCTCTGCGCGGTCACGCCCACGGTCACCACCACGGTCAACAACAGCACGAACCCGCTGACCGTGCCGGCCGGGACGACGTACACGCCGGGCTACACCACGGCCGGCTTCTACGGCGCGAACCCGTTCACGGCCACCTCGCCGGGCGGCTACGAGTACTCCTCGGACGCGGGTTTCAACAGCTCCGTGCGCAGCGGCATCCCGGTCGCGGCCGGTGACTGGTACGTGCGGGTGAACCGTGGCGCGGCCACCTACGCCGGCGACCGCTACCTCTGGACGCAGAACCCGGCGCCGGTGCACATCACGATCACCGGCACGCCGATCACGGTCACCCCGAAGATCGTCGGTAGCGCCACCTTCACGTACAAGGGGCAGCTGCAACCGTCCGACTTCACGTACACGCCGAGCAGCACCACCGACCCGATCACGGCCGTGACCTGGGAGTACCGCAACTCCACCTGCTCCGAGCAGGGCGAATGGGGCTGGGAGACCGGCCTGCCGAAGAACGTGGCCTGGGGCGAGTGCGGGGCGGACAACGCGGTCAAGGCGGCCTGGGACGTCCGGGTCAAGTCGTTCGAGATGAAGACGAGCGGCACCGACCGTGCCGTCTACTACGCGGCCACCCGCCCGGCGGTCCGGATCACCATCAACCCGAAGAACCTGACCGTCACCGCGGCCCGCGCGGACAAGGTCTACGACGGCAACGACGTGGCGCACCCGGGCGAGCCGGTCTTCTCCGGCGCGGTCCCCGGTGACGACGTCGGCATCGACTCCGGCAGCGGCGGCGCGACCTACCCGGACGCGGCACCAGGCACGAACCGCACGGTCTCGCTCGCGAGCGACCTGACGCTGACCGGCGGCACGGCCCGCAACTACACGCTGACCAACCCGCGGCCCACGTTCAAGGGCACCATCACCAAGGCCGGCGCGATGCTGACGCTGTCGGTCAGCCCGCCGTCCGTGCTGATCAGCCAGAACCCGCACGCCACGATCACCGCCACCGTCACGGACACCCGCGGCGGCGCGCCGGTCGACGGCGCCGGCCTGGCGCAGGTCGTGCTCACCTCGGCCACGCCGTCGGTCTGCACGATCTCCGGCACCCAGGTCACCGGCCTGACCGGCGGCGCCTGCATCATCCACGGCACCCAGGCGGCCTCGGTCAACTACACCGCCGCGGTCGCGGCCACGGACCCGGCCGGCACCACCGAGACCATCGAGTTCCCGGTCTTCGCGGCACCGCAGGCCATCTCCGTCATCGCGGACGACCTGACCGTCGCGCAGGGTGACCCGCTGTCGCCGTCCGCGCAGGTCGCCGGCCTGTTCGAGGGCGACAGCGTCTCCGGCATCGACTACCAGTACTACCTGGACGAGGAGTTGCTGCTCTCGCCGCCGACCGACCCGGGCCGGTACCGGATCGTGCCGGTCGCGGGCACGCTGAACGACGAGGCGGTCGACGCCTCCTACAGCAACCCGGGCAGCTTCGTCTACGTCGGCGGCACGCTGCTGATCACGCCGGTGCCGCCGACCATCACCGACCTGTCGCCGAACTACACCTACATCCCGCAGGGCGCCGCGGTCACCATCACCGGCACGCTGCTCGGCAACGTCACCGCGGTCCGGTTCGGTGACCGGACGCTGCGCGCGCCCGACTTCGTGGTCAACGAGGACGGCACGAAGCTGACGTTCACCGCGCCGCCGTCCAACGTCGCCTACACCGTGCCGATCACGCTGGTCGCCGGCACCGCGGAGGCGGCCGCCACGTTCAGCTACGTCCCGGAGCCGGTCGTGGTGACGCCGGAGCCGCCGACGCCGGTCGACCCGGTCACCCCGAGCCCGAGCCCGACGCCGACGACCGTGAGCCCGTCGCCGCTCCCGCCGGTGGAGACCCCGGTCGCCACGCCGTCCGTCACGCCCACCGCCACGGCCTCCGCCACGCCGAGCCCGATCGGCACGCCGACGCCGTCCGGCAGCCCGCTCCCGACCACGAGCCCGGCGCCCACGGTCGTGCCGGTGCCGGTGCCGACCAGCACCGTGCCGGGCGAGCCGGTCCGGCTCAACCTGGACCTGAAGCTCGACGTGGACACGAAACTGGTCGGCGCGAAGGCGCAGCTGACCGGCGGTGGCCTGCAACCGGCCTCGGACTACGTGCTGCAGATGCGGTCCGACCCGATCACGATCGCGGCCGGCAAGACCGACGGGAACGGCGACTTCACCGCGATCATCACGATGCCGGGCAAGGCGTGCGTGTCCAGCGGCCTGCACCAGCTGATCCTGACCGGCACCGCACCGAACGGCTCCACGGTCAGCGACACCAACTGGATCACGCTGAACGACACCTGCACCGCGACCAGCATCACCACCACCAAGCCGGTCGGCAACACGGTCACGCTGCGGTCGTTCATCTTCCCGTACAACTCGGCGAAGCTGCGCCCGAATGCGAAGACCGTGCTGCGGAACCTGGCGAGCTCGTTGAAGACCGCGAAGGTCATCACGATCACCGGCTACACGCAGACCGACCTGACGTCGAAGGCCGCCAACCGGGCGAACCGGGCCCTGGCCAGGCAGCGGGCGAACGCGGTCCGCAAGTACCTGCGCTCGCTCGGCGTCAACGTCAAAATCATCACCGTCGGCAAGGGCCCGGTCGACCCGGTCGACGAGAAGAACCAGAAGCGCAACCGCCGCGTCGTGATCAGCGCGCAGTACTGAGCCGGCCGGGCGCCGTCACACCGTGGCGGCGCCCGGCACGGTCTCAGACCAGCGCGGTCTCGGGCAGCGCGGCCAGCACGCCGTCCCAGAAGCGGAGCCGGGCCTGCAGCGCGCGCCGGGCCGCGGTCGCGCACTCCCGCCAGGCGGTGTCGTGATCGCCGCACAGGTCGGCGATCATCTGCATGGCCATCGGCGCGTGCTCCTCCTCGTCCACCTGGATGTGCCGGGCGAGGTAGGTGCGGAACACGGCGCTGCGCGGGTCCGCCTCCGCGGCCAGCACCTCGGCGAACATCGGCGGGATCAGATCCTCGCGGCCGAACGCGAACACGGCGGCCCGCGCGTGCACCGGCAGCGTGGCGATCATGTCGAACGTCTCGCCGACGAACTCGGCCGCGGTCGCCGGCGCGCCGGCCGCGGTGAGCGCGGCGACCGGGTGGGCGCCGGCCTCGATCCGGTGCAGGAAGTCGTCCAGCGGTGCGGTGTCCGCGCCGAGGCCGGTCATGCCGCGCCGGTACAGCTCGAAGTGGCTGATGAACTCGCCGTCGATCTCGTCGCTCTCCTCCGCGAGCACGATGTCGTTGATCAGGCGGCGCGCGGTGGGTGAGCCGGTCGGCCGCCACGGCACGCTGACGCAGGTCAGCTCGCTCTGCAGGCTCTTGAGCAGGGACATGAAGTCCCAGACCGCGTACACGTGATGGGTGGTGAAGCGCGCGATCGCGTCCGCGTCGTCCAGCCTGCGGTAGAGCGGGTGCGCGGTGACCTGCGCGCGCACGGGCGCGATCTCGTGACGGATGCGGCTGATCCCCGGGTGGCTGAGCGCCCACCGATATCTGGACATAGCTCTCCAAATGGCTGTATACGGATGCAATGGGTTATAGCACCGCAGAAGCCTGCTACGTGTTTGATACCGGGTTTTCCGATGAGGAGGAGCGGCTGCGCCTGGGCGAGCTGCTCTGGGACCCCGGCACCGCCGACCGGCTCGGCGCGCTCGGCGTCGGCCCCGGCTGGTCCTGTCTGGAGGCCGGCGCCGGCCGCGGCTCGATCGCGGCGTGGCTGGCCGACCGCGGCGCGCAGGTGGTCGCCACGGACCTGCGCGCCGACCGGCTGCGGCACCTGACCGGCCGCGGTGTCACGGTGCTGGCGCACGACCTGCTGAGCGACGCGCCGCCGGCCGGTGGCTTCGACCTGGTGCACGCGCGCCTGGTCATGCAGCACCTGCCCGCGCGTGCGGAGGTGACGGCCCGGCTGGCCGCCGCGCTGCGCCCCGGCGGCGTGCTGGTGCTGGAGGACACGGACACCGCGTCGCTGTTCAGTCACCCGGACCGGGAGGGCTTCCTGGGCCGGGCCAAGCGCGCCGCCTACCGGACCATGGCCGTGGCCGGTTACGACCCGCGCTGCGGCCTGCGTGACGCCGCGCTGCTGACCGGCGCCGGGCTGGTGGACGTGCGCACCGAGGCCCGCGCGCACGTGGTGACCGGCGGAACCCCGCAATCCCGCTGGTACGCGCTGTGGCTGCGACACCTCGCCCCGGCCATGCTGGGCGCCGGCGACCTGGAGGCGCACGAGCTGGACGCCGCGCTGGCCGAGCTCGACGACCCGGCGAACTCCTGGCTTTCCCAGGTGATGATCTCCGCCAGCGCCCGGCGGCCCGCCCCGTAGAGATCGAGGCGTCCCTCATCGTCGCCGGCGACCTGGGGGACGCCTCGGCGCGCCGGGCAGCGGCAGGCTCGGGGCCGCGGCCGGCGGCCCGGCCCGCCGCAGGCCGCGGATCGCCGGAGTGAGCAGCAGGGCGGCGCAGACCGCGACGCTCACGGCGCCGGAGAGGAGCAGCAGGTCGCGCGGGTCGACGACGCCGGCGACCGGGCCGGCCAAGGCCTGGCCGATCGCCACCCCGGAGACCGAGCCGGCCACCTCGTACGCCGTGACGCGGTTGAGCACGTCCGGCGCCACCTGGGTCTGCACGCTGGTCGACCACATCACCGACCAGAATGCCCAGGCCACGCCGCCGATCAGGTGGCCGGCCATCAGCAGCGGCAGCGGCAGTTCCAGCGCCACCGACAGCGGGATGCACGCGAACCCGGACATCGCGATGCCGCCTGCGGCAAGCGGGCGTGACGGCCGGAGCCGGATCGCGATCAGGCCGCCGAGCACGGTGCCGGCACCGAGGCCGGCCATCACCCAGGCGAACGCGACGTCGCCGAGCCGCTCACCGACCAGGCGGGAGCCGAGCGGCACGTACGGGCCGAAGACCAGCATGCCGAAGAAGACCCAGATCAGGATCACCGACCACATCCAGGCCCGGCTCCGGAATTCCGACCATCCACGACGCAGATCACTCACCACCGACAAACGACCCACCACGGGGGTACGCCCGGGGAGGCGCAACAACAGCAGGCAGAGTCCGCTGATCAGGAACGTGGCCGCGTCCACGGCGTAGACGGTGCCGGCGCCGGCCAGCACCATCAGCAGCCCGGCCAGGACAGGGCCGCCGACCTGGGTGGCGGCGTCGGCGATCTTGAGGGTGCCGTTGGCGCGCTGCGGGTCCGCGGCGACCAGCGGGACCAGGCCGTTCACGCCGGGCTGGAACATTGCGGCGGCGACGCCGGCCAGGAACGACGTGGCCATCAGCAGCCACAGCGGCGGCGTGCCGGTGAGGAAGGCCACCGCGACGACGGTCTGGGTGGCGAGCCGGACCGCGTCCGCGCCGATCATCATCGTCCGGGCGCCGATCCGGTCGGCGAAGACGCCGCCGAAGAGCACGAAGAGCACGAACGGCGCGGTCCAGACGGCCAGCACGGAGCCGACACCGGACACGCCGTGGATCGCGCCGACCGCGAGCGCGGTGACGACCGGCAGCATCGCGTCGCCGAGCAGGGAGACGGCGCGGGCGCCGAAGTAGAGCGTGAAGTTGCGGGTCCACAGCCGGTCCGGGCCGGCCGCGAGTGGTGCGGTGTGCATGGTGATCCATTCTGGGCATGCGGCGGCCCGGCCACAGGCGCCCAGCCGGACGTGGGTGGGTACATTCACGCCATGGGGCACCGTGTCGTCGCGCTGGTCGATCCGCCGCTGGAGCTGTACCGGGTGACCAGCGCCGCCGCCGTCTTCGGCGATCACGGGCCGGACATCCCGGCGCACTACGACTTCGCGCTCTGCGCGGCGCGGCCGGGCCCGGTCCGTACCACCATGGGGGTTGACGTGATCGTCGACCGCGGGCTGGAAGCACTGGTCGCGGCGGACACCGTGCTGATCACCGGTTGGTGCGCCGGGCCGGACGTCCCCGGCGACGTCGGCGCCGCGGTCCTGGACGCGCACCGCCGGGGCGCGCGGATCGTGGCGATCTGCTCCGGCGTGTACGTTCCGGCGGCTCTGGGTCTGCTGGACGGGCGGGCCGCGGCCGTGCACTGGGAGATGACCGCCGAGCTGGCCGTCCGGTACCCCCTGGTCCGGGCGGACGCGTCGGTGCTCTTCGTCGATCACGGGGACGTGGCCACGGCCGGCGCGTCGGCGACCACCGTCGACCTGTGCCTGCACCAGGTGCGGCGCGAGCACGGCGCGGCGCTGGCGATGCGGATCGGCCGGCAGCTGTCCGCGCCGCCACAACGGGAGGGCAGCCAGCGCCAGTTCCCGCGGCTGCCGACGACCGGGCCGGTGCCCGACTCGCTCGCGCCGCTGCTCGACTGGATCACCGCGCGGCTGTGCCTGCCACTGACCATCGAGGAGATGGCCGCCCGCGCGGGCCTGTCACCGCGCACGCTCTCCCGGCACTTCACCGACCAGCTGGGCGTCTCGCCCGGCCGCTGGCTGCTCGACCGCCGGATCGCGACCACCCGGGCGCTGCTGGAGGAGACCGATCTGCCGGTCGGCGCGATCGCGGCGCGGGTCGGCCTGTCGTCCGCGGTGAATCTGCGCCGCCGGTTCCGGGCCGCGCTGGGCACCACGCCGGCCGCGTACCGCGAGACGTTCCGCCGCGCGGCGTGATCGCCCACGCTGCGGATCGGTGCAGGCCGGTCCCGCTCCTGATCAGTCGGATCGCCGGCCGTGCAGTGATTAAGATGGATCATCACTTCTGGTGATGATCCATCGAACGGACTAGGCGGGCACGGGCGCGAGCGGCGCGGGCACGGTCTCGGTGGCGGTCGCGATGCGGTTCCACGCGTTGACCGCGGAGATCGTCCACAGCAGACTCGCGAGCGTGGCGGCGTCGAAGTGGCCGGACGCCGCGCGCAGCGCCCGCTCCGGGCCGGCGTGGTGCGTCGCGGTGGTGACCTCCTCCGCGAGCGCCAGCGCGTGCCGCTCCGCCTCGTCGAAGAACGGCGTGCGCCGCCACGCCGCCAGCCCGTCCAGCTTGCGCGCGTGCACGCCGGCCGCGCGCGCCTCGGCCGCGTGCATGTCCACGCAGAAGCCGCAGCCGTTGACCTGCGACACCCGCAGCTTGACCAGCGCCGCGAGCTCCGGGTCCAGTCCTCGTTGCGCCACCTCGGAGAGCGCCGCCATCGCGCCGTAGGCCTCCGGGCTCGCTGTCCTTACGTCCAGCACCGACATTTCCCTCAAATCCTCCTAAATCGCGTTAAAGCGGACTATACGGACAGTATGGTGATCATGACTGCGAAGAGGGCGATGACATGCTGCGCACGGTGATCGTGGGTCTCGGCCGGTCCGGGACCGGTCTGCACCTACCGGCGATTCACAAGATCCATCCGGGGTACGACGAGCCCGTGCTCGGCCTCGACCCGCGCGCACCCCGGCACCTGCCCGGCGTGACCGTCTGCGCCGATCCGGCCGACGCGGCCGCGCGCACCGACCCGGCCCGCACCGTGGTGCACGTCTGCACACCGCCCGGCGTCCGCGCCCGCGTGCTGCGGGACCTGGCACCGCACGGCTTCACCCGCTTCCTGGTGGAGAAGCCGCTCGCGGACGACGCCGCCGGCCTGGACGCGCTCCTGCACACGGCCGAGCGCCTCCGGCTGCGGATCGAGCCGGTCAGCCAGTGGCTGTCCAGCGCGCTCACCCGCCGGATCGCGACCCGGATCGCCGCGGACGGGCCGGGCGCGCTACGCGAGATCCGCCTGGTGCAGCGCAAACCCCGGTTCGCCCGCTCGCTGACCGACAGCGGCCACGCCACCGCCTTCGACGTGGAGGTCCCGCACGCGCTCGGCGTCGCGCTGGCGCTGGCCGGCCCCGGCCACGTCCACCACGCGGGCTGGAGCGACCTGCGCACGGACACCGCGGTCCGCCCGCGCCTCGGCCGCGCCTGGATGACGGTCCGGCACGACACCGGCGTACGCACCCGCATCGAGTCCTGCCTGAGCGCGCCGCTCCGCGAACGCCGCATCGAGATCGGCCTGCGCCGCACCACGCTCACCGGCTTCTACCCGTGCAGCGAGGCCGACTCCTACGCCCGCCTCACCACCCGCGACGGCCCCCACCGTCAGGACAGCACGTTCGAGGACGACAGCCTGACCACCGCGATCCGCGAGGCCTACGACCGCTTCGCGGCAGACCCGCCGGGCGGCGACGACCCGGCGAGCGACGCGCTGGTGATCAACACGGCGGTCGTGCGCATGCTCGCCGACGCCAAGCGGCTCGCCGGGACGACGTCGTGACCGCCGCGCTGTGCGGCATCGGCGACGAGGCCGGCCGCGACCTGACCACCCAGCTCGCCGCGATCACCGCGCTCGGCTGGCGGCGCCTGGAGCTGCGCACGGTCGGCGGCGTCGCGCTCGCCGACCTGCCGCCCGGCGACGTCGCCCGGCTCGCCGACACGCTCGACGCGCACGGCGTGACCGTCCCGTGCGTCGCCTCCCGGATCGGCGACTACGCGCGCCCGGTCACCGGCGACCCCGCGCTCGACCTGGACGAACTGGAGACGCTCGCGGCCCGCTGTGCCCGGCTCGGCACCCGGCTGATCCGGGTGATGTCGTTCGCCGACGGCGGCCTGCCGGACGCACGGTGGGGGAGCGCCGCGATCGACCGCCTGGCCACGCTCGCCCGCCGCGCCGCCGCCCACGGCCTGACGCTCGTCCACGAGAACTGCACCGGCTGGGCCGCCCGTGACCCGTCCCGGATGCGCGAGCTGCTGGACCGGGTCCCCGGCCTGCGCCTGCTCTTCGACCTCGGCAACGGCGTTCCCTACGGCTACGACGCGCCCGCGCTGCTGCGTGAGGTGGTCCCGTTCGTGGCCCACGTACACGTCAAGGACGCGGTATCCGCACCGGGCGGTGTGCGCTACGTGCCGCCCGGCGACGGCGAGGCCGGCGTCGCCGAGTGCCTGCGGCTGCTCGCCGGGTCCGGCTACGACGGCGTGCTCTCCATCGAGCCGCACATCGGCCTGCGCCCGCACACCGGCGAGACCGCGCCGGACGCGGAGCTCACGGCCGGTTTCCTCGCCGCGGGCCGCGCGCTCGAGGCACTGCTGTCCCGCCTGCCGCAGCCGGTTCCGGCCCGCGAATCCGGCCCGCCGTCTGCCCGCGAGCCGCAGCCGGCCACCGAATCGCAGCCCCGGACGGCAGGCCCGCCGGAACCGCCATCGTCCGGCACACGGGAAGCGCCGGCGGCCCGGCTGCCCGAGGAGTCCGTCGCATGACCTTGATCGATCAGCATCCCGTTGTCCCGCCCGGACTGCGGGACGAGGACCGTGACCTGCTGATGCGGCTGCTCACGTTGCCGACGGTCAGCCCGCTGGAGGCGCGGCCGGGCGACGCGCCGCCGCGCCTGTGGGAGGCGCAGCGTGCCTATGCGGACGCGGCCGCGGAGATCGGCTTCGCCGTGATCAGGCACGCCTCGCCCGTACCCGCTGATGTGGATGATCTGGTTCCTGAGGTGGCGCGGCGGGCCGCCGAAGCCGATCCGGAGTTCCTGCGCGGCCAGCCGAGCATGGTGCTGCGCCTGGGGCCGGCGTTGCCGCGGGCCGTCACCGTGATGTGCAACGTGCACCTGGACACGGTCGCCGGGCTGCCCAAAATCAAGATCAACGGCGGCCGGGTGTACGGACGAGGCGCGATCGACGCGAAAGGGCCGGCAGTGTCGCTGCTGGCCGGCGTGCGGGCCGCGGCCGCGGCCGAGCCGGCGATCGGGCGCACGGTCGGCGTGCTGATCCAGGCCGTCTCCGGCGAGGAGGGCGGCGCGCTGGGCACGCTCGGCACCCGGCTGCTGGTCCGCGACGGGCACGTCGGGCGGCTCAACCTGTTCTGCGAGCCGACCGGCCTGCGGCTGCTGCCGCGCGCGACCGCGTCCGCGACCGCGCTGATCCGCACGGACGGCGAGGACAGCGTGGACGACCGCCCGGAGCGCGGCCACAACGCGACCGTGCTGCTCGGGCACCTGGCCGCGCACCTGGCCGGGACGATCGCGCACCCGGGCGACGGCGCGGTCTGCGTGGCCGGGCTGCACACCGGACATCTGCACAACCGGGTGTACGGCACCGGGCGGCTGCTGCTGAACCTCACCTACCCGGACGCGGCGGCCGGGCGCCGGCTGGAGGAGCTGACCGAGCGCGCGTTCGCCGACGGGCTCGGCGCGTTCACGGCCGCGTTCCGGGACGTGCCGGCGATGCGGCGCACGGCGCGGGACGCGGCCCGGATCGCCCGGCTGGAATGGGTCAAACGCGGGCTGCCCGCGCTGTCCGCCGTGGACAGTCCGTGGGCACGCACGCTGGCCGCGGACGCCGGTGTGGACTGGTGGCCGCCCGACGAGCCCGCGTTCACCTGCGACGCGATCTGGACGGCCGGCGTGCCCGGTGCGTACACGGCGGTGTTCGGCCCGGGGGACCTGGCCGGCAACCGCGCCCACGCGGACGGCGAGTTCGCCGAGCTGCGCGACCTGGACGAGCACGCGCGGGCGGTGGCGCGGCTGCTGGTCGCGTTCGCCCGGCGCACGCGCGAGGAGGAGCTGTGACCACGATCGGACTTCCCGAGCTGCTGGGGTTCGTGACCGCGGTGTTCACCCGGCGGGGCGTGCCGCCGGAACGGGCGTCCGCGGCCGCGGCGGCGCTGCTGCACGGCGACCTGACCGGCATGTCGTCGCACGGGCTGGCGAACCTGACCCGCCTCTACCTGCCGCTGCTCGACTCCGGCCGTGCGGACCCGGCGGCGGACCCGCGCACGCTGACCGACGCGGGCGCGATCGTGCACCTGGACGCCGCGCGCACGCTCGGGCTGTGGTCGGCCGGGGCCGCCGCGGACCTGGCCGTCGCGCGCGCCGCCGCCTACGGGATCGGCATGGTCTCGGTGCGCGGGATGACGCACATCGGCTGCGCGGGCGCGCACACGCTGCGGATCGCGGAACGCGGCATGGTCGGGCTGATCGCCACGAACTGCGGGCGGCAGCGGATCGCGCGTCCGCCGGGCGGGCGGGTCGCGATGCTGGGCACGAACCCGCTCAGCGTGGCCGCGCCGGCCGGCGACCATCCGCCGTTCGTGCTGGACATGAGCACCACCGTGGTGCCGACCGGCCGGGTGCGGGCCGCCGCGCGCGCCGGTGACCCGGTGCCGGCCGGGTGGCTGGCCACGGACTGCGGGACGCCGGTGACGGACCCGGGCGCGTTCGACCGCGGCGAGGCGCACCTGCAGTGGCTCGGCGGGCGGCCGGAGACCGGCGCCTACAAGGGGTTCGGGCTCGCGCTCGCGGTGGAGGTGCTGTCCGCGCTGGTCTCCGGCTCCGGGCGCGGGCCGGACCCGGAGGCGCTGGACGGCGACGGCGGTCCGAGCGGCCGCGACGACGACATCGGCATGATCGTGCTGGCGATCGCGCCCGGGGTCCTGCGCGCGCCGGAGGACGTGCACGCGGACGCGGGCGCGCTCTTCGGCAGCCTGCTGGACTGCCCGCCGTCCGGGGACCTGGCCGTGCGCTATCCGGGCTGGCACGAGGCGGAGCGGGCGGCCCGCTGCCGGGCGGAGGGCGTGCCACTGAGCCCGCAGCTGTACGAGGAGCTGAAACAGCTGGCGGCGGCGGAGAACCTGGCGATGCCGGGGGCCGTGGGGGTGGCGGGTTGAGCACGCTGCGCGTCGGGGTGGTCGGCCTCGGCGCGATCAGCCGCTACTACCTGGCCGCGCTGGAGACCGTGCCCGGCGTGCGGCTCGCCGCGGTCTGTGACACGGATCCGGCCCGGCTGCGCGCGGGCAGCGCCGCCGGCGTCGCCGGATCCTCCCGCACGGCCGGGATTCCGCGGCTCCCGGCCGTACCCTCGTGGCCTGATGTTCGTGGTTTTGACAGCCACACCGCGCTCGCGCTCGCCGGCGGGGTGGACGCGGTCGTCGTCACCACGCCCAACGACACGCACGCGGCCATCTGCGCCGACCTCCTCGACGCCGGACTGCCCGTCTGCGTCGAGAAGCCGCTGGCGTTGCGCCCCGCCGAGGGTGACGCGCTCGCCCGCCGCGCGGAACAGCGCGGCGTCGTGCTCTTCACCGCCTTCCATCGCCGGTACAACGACGCGGTTCTGGCGCTGCGCGCCGGTCTGCCCGCGGGCGTGCCGATCCGTGAGCTGACGGTCCGCTACTGGGAGCGCATCGAGGAGCACATCGGCGGCGACGCCTGGTACCTCGATGCGGCCCGCTGCGGCGGTGGTTGTGTGGCGGACAACGGTCCCAACGCGTTCGACCTGGTCAGGCTTTTCGCCGGCGATCCGGCCGGCACCCGGGTGACCGGCGTGGACGTGCGCCGGGACGCGGACGGCTGCGACCGGCAGGCGACCGTGACGCTGCGGGCGGGCACGCTCGACGCCCGCGTCGAGCTGGACTGGTCCTACCCCGGTGAGGTCAAGGACGTCGAGGTGACGCTGGCCGACGGCACCCGCCGCCGGGCCGACATGCTCGCCGGTCACGCCGGTTTCAAGGCGTCGCTGTGGCACGAGTACGAGGCACTGGTGGCCGCGTTCGCCGCGCGTGTCCGTACCGGCCCCGCCCCGGACGGCGGCCCGGCCGCGCTGGATCTGGTCGACGAGGTGTACCGCATGGAGGGTTGCGTGATGACATGATCGAGGACGGTCCGAAGAGGACGGTCGAGGGCACGCTGGTGAAGGTGCTGGTGCATCGGCGCGACGAGCGCGGCATGCGGCTGGAGCCGTTCGCCAGCCGGTGCGTGCGCCGGGGCGAGGTGCACGAGCTGCTGACCACGGACCACCGGCACACGAACAGCACGGATCCGGTGGACCGCGTCGGCTTCCTGGGCTTCGTGGAGATCGAGTGCGGCGGCGTGCTGGACCGCGGTGACGAGGTCCACATCGGAGGGACGCGCGTCGGTACCGTGCTCGGTTTCGACGCCTGCCACTTCCCGAACCACTACAACGTGGTGATCGCCGCGGAGACGCCGGTGACCGGCGCGGACCTGGGCCTGTCGCCGGAACAGCCGGTGACGTTCCGGGCCTGTTGAGAATCCGGGAGACCCGCACGGGTCTCCCGGATCCGGCTACGTCAGCGGCCGAGCAGCGGCACGTCGATGTTGCCGGCGTGGTAGTCCTTGACCGCCTGGACGAGCTCGTCCGTGGTCAGGGTCCCGCTGCCGTTCGTGTCGAGCTGGTTGAAGAGCTGGATCGGGTCCGCCTCGACGCCGATGGCGTTGATCCAGCGGGCGAACTCGCCGCGGTCGACCTGACCGTCGCCGTCCTCGTCGCAGAGGTCGGCGACGGCCTGGATCGTCGGCGCCAGCGCCCGGTCGAAGCCGGCGTCGCCCTTGTCGAGCATGGCGGCCTCGCTGGCCTTCTGGAACGCCTCCGGGTCGAGCGAGCCGTCCTGCCCGATGCCGCCCTGCTCGGCGGAGATCTTCCACAGGTTCTGGTACGCCGAGACGACGGCCGCGCCCTTGGGCGAGGTCGGCGACTCCTGGAACGACTTGAGGATGCGGTGCGCCTCGGCCTCGTAGTCCGAGCGGTCGATGGCGCCGTCGCCGTTGGCGTCCCACAGCTGGAAGCGCTGCTCGAGGCGCTGCTTCTGGGTTGCGGTCGCAGACATGGTTTCTGCCTCTCTGATGGCTGGATGTGCGTGCCGTCGCGGACCGGTGCGTGGGCACGGCGCAGTGCCGTGATGGCTGTGCACCACCCCGGCCTGACGGCATACACAGAGTGACACAATGAACGCGCTAGGTAGCTAAATTTGATCAACGGCGGGCGCGTCGACTTGTCGGCATTCGGCGGGTATGGGAATTTTCGCCATATGAAGATCCAGTCCACTCGGGCGCCCGTCCCGTTCTTCTCCCAGCGCGCCACGTTCGAGGCGCTGTGGCCGCGCATCGCCGACGGGCTGGACGAGGTGCTCGACGGCGGGAAGTTCTCCCACGGCCGGGCCGTCGCCGCGCTCGAAGCAGACCTCGCGGCCTGGACCGGCGCCCGGCACGTCATCGGCGTCAACTCCGGCACCGACGCGCTCGTGCTGCTGCTGCGCGCGGCCGGCCTGCGACCCGGCGACGAGGTGGTGGTGCCCGCGTTCAGCTTCGTGGCGTCCGCCAGCGCGGTCGTGCTGGCCGGCGGCCGCCCGCGCTTCGCCGACATCGACCCGGAGACGTACGCGCTCGACCCGGCCGCCGCGTCCGCCGCGGTCACCGGCCGCACCCGGATGCTGATGCCGGTGCACCTGTTCAGCCGGATGGCGGACATGGACGCGCTCGGCGCGGTCGCGGGCGCGCACGACCTGCGCATCGTCGAGGACAGCGCGGAGGCGATCGGCATGCGCCACCGCGGCACGCACGCCGGCCTGCTCGGCGCCGGAGGAGTGCTCTCGTTCTTCCCCAGCAAGACGCTCGGCGCGATCGGCGACGCGGGCGCGGTGCTCACCGACGACCCGTACATCGCGGAGACGGTCGCGGCGCTGCGCCACCACGGCCGCCCCGGCCCGAGCCTGCACAACTTCCCGGCGATCGCGACCGCCAGCGCGCTGCCCGGGACGAACTCCAAGATGGACGACCTGCAGGCCGAGGTGCTGCGCGCGAAGCTCGGCCGGCTCGACGCGGACATCGCGCGGCGCGCGGCGCTGGCCGAGGCGTACACCGCGCGGCTGACCGGCGCGCCCGGCATCCGTAAGGTGCCCACGGGCTCGGTCTTCTACGTCTACCTGATCGAGGCGGACGACCGGGACGGCCTGGCCGCGCACCTGGCCGCGCGCGGCATCGGCACCGAGGTCTACTACCCGCGCCCGCTGCACCTGCAGCCGTGCTTCGCGGACCTGGGCCACCGGGCCGGCGACTTCCCGCACGCGGAGGCCGCCTGCGCCCGCACGCTCGCGCTCCCGCTCTACCCGGACCTCGCGGACGGCGACGTCGGCGTGGTCTGCGACGCCATCGACGACTTCTACCGGGGCGGCAACCGATGATCCCGTTCTTCCCGCCGGACCTGTTCACCACGGACCGGGACCTGCTGCACACGCTGCTGCACGAGGTCGGCACCGACCCCGGGCAGCGGTTCATCCTGGGGGAGCGGGTCACGCGCCTGGAGCGCGCGCTCTCCGCCCGGCTGGACGGCGCGGACGTGGTCGCCTGCGGCAGCGGCACGGTCGCGCTGGAGCTGATCCTGCGCGCGGCCGGGATCGGCCAGGGCGACGAGGTGATCGTGCCCGCGTTCGGCTGCGCGCCGCTCGCGAGCGCCGTCATCGCGGCCGGCGCCGTCCCGGTCTTCGCGGACGTCACGCCGGGCAGCCTCACCATGGACCCGCAGGCGGCCGCCGCGCTGATCACGCCGCGGACCAGGGCGCTGATGCCGGCGCACATGTTCTCCGTCATGGCGGACATGCCGGCATTCCGGGAGATCGCGGACGCGCACGGCCTGCGGCTGATCGAGGACTCCGCGGTGGCACAGGGCGCGACGCTGCACGGCCGGCCCGCCGGGCTCTGGGGTGACGCCGGTCTGTTCTCGTTCGTCCAGGTCAAGACGTTCGGCGGGATCGGCGAGGGCGCGGTCGTGGTCACCACCGACCCGGCGATCGGCGCGGCCGTGCGGATGCTGCGCAACCACGGCCAGGACGGCGTCACCCGCTTCCTGCACCACCGGATCGGGCACAACAGCCGCTTCGACGAGCTGATGGCCGGATATCTGCTGCACCGGCTGCCCACGCTGGACGAGCGGCTGGACCGGCGCGCCGCGATCGGCCGCTACTACACGTCGCGGCTGACGTCGCCGGCCGTGGAGACGCCGCCCGCGACCGAGGACGGGCGCTGCTACTACGTCTACAACCTGCTGGCCGGCGACCGGGACCGGCTGCGCGACCACCTCGCCGCGCACGGCGTCGGCACGCACGCCTACTACCCGGCCGCGCTGCCGCACCAGCCCGCGTTCGCGCCGTGGGCCGCGCCGCGCACCGGCTGGCCGGTCGCGGAGGACGCGGCCCGCCGCTGCCTGGCGCTGCCGATCTACCCGCACCTGACCGACGCACAGGTGGAGAAGATCGCGGACGCGGTGATGGCGGCATGATCGGCGTCTACGCACGGCTGGCCAAGCTCGACGTCTTCGACTACTACCTCGCGCTGCCGGTTGTCTGGGCGCTGCTGGCCCCGGCGTACCGGACAGACCCGGCCGCGCTGGCCACGCTCGTGCTCTTCGGGCTCGGCACGGTCGCGGTGCTCGCCTCCGGTGTCGCGCTCGACGACGTCACCGGCTATCTCGACGGCAGCGACGCGCGCAACTACGGCCCGGACGCGCCGGCCCGCAGGCTGGCCCGCAAACCGCTGCTCACCGGCGAGCTGACGGTCGGGCAGGCCCGCCGGTTCGGCGTGTGGTCCGGCGTCTGCGGCGCCGCCTGCTGGCTGTCCGCCTGGCTGGTCGCGCCGGCCGCGCCCGCCTGGTCGCTGCTGATCGCCGCGTTCTGCCTGGTCATCTCCACGCAATATTCCTACGGGCTCAAGCTCAGCTACCGCGGCGGTCAGGAGCTGACCCTCATCGGGTACGGCATCGGCGTCGTCCTCGCGCCCTACGTGTTCGTCACCGGGCACGCGGACGCGCACGTGGTGGTCTGCGCGGTCCTGTTCGGGCTCGGGCCGCTGCTGTTCGGGCTCTACTCCAACACCAACGACGTGGCCGGGGACGCGTCGGTCGGGCGTCGTACCGCGGCGGCGCTGCTCAGCCCGGCCGCGAACCGGCGCGTCGTGCTCGGCGCGACCGTGGCCGAGCCCGCGCTGATCCTCGGCGCGGCGTTCACCGGCCCGTGCCCGGCCTGGTTCCCGCTGCTGCTCGCGCCCGTGCTGATCGTCCGCGCCCGGCAGCTGTTCTCCGGCTGGGGGCGCGGCGACATCCTCGCGGCGCGCCGGACCGGCATCCACGCGCACCGGCTCACGGCCGTGCTGCTGACCACCTTCGGACTGATCGTGGGAGGACTGTGATGAACACCGACCTGGACGTGGCGGTCGTCGGGGCGGGCCTGGCCGGGCTCGCCGCCGCGGACGTGCTGCGCCGCTCCGGCCGTACCGTGCAGGTCTTCGAGACCCGGGCACACGTCGGCGGCCGGATGGCGACCCGGCGCGTCGACGGCTACCTGCTCGACGAGGGCGCCGAGATGATCTCGTCGAAGGGCTACCCGGCCACCTGGCGGCTGATCCGGCGGCACGGCCTCGACCCGGCGACCGAGGTGCCGTCGATCCGGGCCGGCGTGGCCGCGTGGCACGACGGCCGGATCCGCGCCGGCCTGGGCGACCCGTTCCACCCGGCCGCGGGCGGGCTGTCCCCGCGCGGCCGGATCGCGCTGCTGCGCCTGCTCGCCGACCTGTCCCGGTCCCGCGCCGAGTTCCCGTTCGGCGACGTCACCGTGGCCGGCCTGGCCGACGTCTACGGCTCGGAGCTGGTCGACCGGCTGCTGCAACCGTTGGCCACCGGCATGTGCGGCTGGCTGCCGGAACGCGCGTCGGCCGGGCCGTTCCTGGCGAACGTGGCCGCGGTCGGCCCGCCCAGTGCCTGGCGCACCTACACGGACGGCATGGACACGCTGGCCCGCCGGATCGCCGCCACGGTCGACGTCCGTCGTGACACCCGGGTCCGGCAGGTCACCGCGCTGTCGTCCGGGCACGCGCGGCTGGAGCTGGACGGCGAGACGCTGACCGCGCGCACGGTGCTGCTCGCGGTGCCCGCGCCGATCGCGCTCACGCTGCACCCCGGGATGCCGGACGACGCGCGCGCGTACGCCGAGGCCTGCCGCTACTCGTCCGTGCTGCGCCTCAGCTGCCTGCTGGACACGCCGCTCACGGCCAGGTCCCGGCGCCCGCCGCACATGGTGGCGGTCGCGGAGACGGAGAGCGCCACCATCGCCGGCCTCACGTTCGACCACGTGCGCCACCCCGGCCGCGCGCCGGCCGGCCGCGGGCTGGTCTCCGTGCTGGCCGCGCCGCGGCTGGTCCCTGAGCTGCTGGCCGCGCCGGACGCGGAGGTGACCGCGCTGCTGCTGGCCGCGGCCGAGCAGGTGCTCCCGGGCCTGACCGCGGCGGTACGGCACACGGTCGTCACCGGGTTCCGCCACGGCCTGCCCGAGCCCGGACCGGACGCGCTCGCGCTCCGGGCCGCGTTCCTGGCCCGTCCGCCGGGCCCGATCGACTACGCCGGTGACTGGGTCGCGCTGCGGCCCAGCAGCGAGGGCGCGGCGCGCTCCGGCGAACTGGCAGCGGAACGCATTCTGGCGGACGCCCGCCGGACGAATCAGGAGGTCGCCGTACCGTGATGGACTTCGGAACGCTCTTCGACATGCTGGAGGAGCGCGGCTCCCGCACGGTCGTGCACCTCGACCGCCCGTTCGACGCGGACCCGGACGGCGGGCTGCGCCACCCGATCGCGAGCCTGGCCGCGCTCGTGCGCGAGTTGGCCGGCATGCTCGCGGCCGCCGGCGCCACGCCCGGCGACCGGGTGGCGATCGTGAAGGAGAACCACTGGGACGGCGCGTTGCTGGCCTGCGCCGCGACCCGGATCGGCGCGGTCCCGGCGCTGCTCTCCGGCGCGCTCCCGCCGGAGACGATGCGCACGCTGGTGCACCGGCTGGAGCCCGCGCTGGTCGTCGGCATGCCCGACCAGCTGCGCGCGCTCGGCGACCTGAGCGCGCTGCGCGCGATCGACCTGACCGGGACCACGCCGGGCGCGATCGTGGCGGACGACCTGCGCGGCCACGACGCGCCGCCACCGCACCGGCGGCACGACGACGCGCCGCTGGCGATCAACCACACGTCCGGCACGACCGGCGTGCCGAAGCTGGTCGTGCACTCCACCACCACGCTCATCCGGCGGATCGCGGACTTCGAGGCGCTGCCGATGCCGGTGCTGACCGCGCACCGCGGCGACGTGGTGGCCAGCGCGATCTCGTTCGTGCACGGTCGTGCGATCACCTGGACCGCCAGCGCGTTCCGGCACCAGCCGCGCGAGGTGCTGATCGTCACGGACCCGGATCCGGCCCGCGCGCTGCCGATGCTGGAGCGCCACCGTCCGTCCATGGTGGAGGCACTGCCGTCCACCTACGTGCGCTGGCAGCGGGAGGAGACCACCGCGTTCCGGAACACGCGCCTGTTCATCAGCACGTTCGACGCGATCCACCCGAGCACGGTCCGCGGCTACCTCCGCGACAGCGCACGCCGGTTCCCGGTGTGGCTGCAGGGCTGGGGGCAGACCGAGACCGGGCCCTTGACGCTGCGGCTGATGACGCGGCGCGCGCTGGCCCGGCCGTCGCGCCGCCACCCGACCACCCGGCATCTGGGCTGGCCGGTGCCGTTCCAGACCCGCCTGCGCGTGGTCGACCCGAAGACCCTCTCGCCGGTACGCCGCGGGCGCCCCGGCCTGATCCAGGCGCGGACCGGCGCACGCTGCCTCGGCTACCTGGGCGAGGAGCACCGGTGGGCCGCGAAGACCGACGGTGCCTGGTTCCACACCGGCGACATCGGCGTGCGCGACCGGCTCGGCGGCCTCCGGCTGCTGGACCGGGAGGTCGACGCCGCCCCGGGCCTGAGCTGCATGGAGATCGAGGATCTGGTCGACGAGCGGCTGCCCGCGGTGCAGGAGTGCGTGCTGCTCACCTCGCCGGACGCGCCGCCGGTGCCGGTGCTGGTGACCACGGACGGCACGGTCGACGCGCACGCCTGGGCGGCCGCGGTGGCCGACCTGCCCCGGTTGGCCGCGCCGGTCGTGGTCGCGGCGGCCGACGTGCCCCGGACCGGGACCGGCAAGGTCCGCCGGATGGAGTTGCGCGCCCGGATCGGCGGGCTGACCGCGCCGGTCGGTACCGGCCGCTGGACCTGACCCGGCATCTGCG
Organism: Catenuloplanes japonicus; assembly: GCF_000717135.1. GTDB lineage: Bacteria > Actinomycetota > Actinomycetes > Mycobacteriales > Micromonosporaceae > Catenuloplanes > Catenuloplanes japonicus. Next base: position 2,669 of record NZ_JNXY01000017.1, on the reverse strand, counting down.
GTGATCGGGGCGTCCACCGTGCTGTTCGCACCAGGTGGGTGGCGACCCGATCACGGTTCGTGGACGGCCCGCCGGCCGGGCGGCCCTGACCCGCCGATCAGGGCCGCGCGGCGCGGAGGCTCAGTGCTGGCGCGGCAGTCGCCCGCGCGTGTCCAGCAGCCGGGGTACGAGCCGTGCGATGCGCCGCACGTCGAAGCACCGGTGGTCCTGCAGCAGCACGGCCACGTCGCAGCCGGCCAGGTCCGCCGACGGCGGCACCGGCTCGCCGTCCACGATGAACGCCGCGACCAGCGGATCGTGGAACCGGACCTGGCAGCCGGCCGCGCGCAGTTCCCGGGCCACCGACACGGCCGGGGTCTCGCGCAGGTCCGGCACGTCCGGCTTGTAGGTCACGCCGAGCAGCAGCACGCGCGCGCCCGCGACCGGCACGCCGTCCTGGTCCAGCATCGCCACGGCCTGCCGCGCCACGTGCACCGGCATGCGGGTGTTGATCCGGTGCGCGGTGCCGATCAGCTCCGCGTCCAGGCCGCTGCGGCGTACCCAATGGGCCAGGTAGTGCGGATCCACCGGGATGCAGTGCCCGCCGACGCCCGGCCCCGGGCGGAACGACGCGAATCCGAACGGCTTCGTGCCGGCCAGCTCCACCACGCTCCACACGTCGACGCCGGTCCGGTCGCAGATCATCGACAGCTCGTTGACCAGCGCGATGTTCACCAGCCGGTACGTGTTCTCCAGCAGCTTCGCCAGCTCCGCCTCCCGGGTGCCGGGCGCGACGATCACGGTGTCCACCAACGTCTCGTAGAACGCGGCACACCGCTTCGCGCACAGCGACGTCAACCCGCTGACCACCTTGGGCGTACGCGCGAAGGTGAACTCGGTGTTGCCCGGGTCGATCCGTTCCGGCGAGTAGCCGAGGTAGAAGTCCGCGCCCGCCACCAGCCCGCTGGCCTGTTCCAGCAGCGGCCGGACCACGTCCTCGGTGGTGCCGGGGAAGCTCGTCGACTCCAGCACGACCAGCGTCCCCGGCCGCAGGTGCGTGCCGGCCGTGGCGGTCGCTGCCCGGACCGCGCCCAGGTCCGGTGCGCCGTCCGGGGTGAGCCCGGTCGGCACGCAGATGACCACCACGTCCGCCTCGCCGACCGCGGCCGGGTCCGCGGTGGCGCGGAACCCGGCGGCGATCATGGCCTCTACCTCGGCGTCGGTCACGTCGCCCACCGGCGACTGCCCGTCGCCGAGCGTGGCGACCACCCGTGGCGCGGTGTCGATCCCGGTGACCGCGAGCCCGGCGGTGCAGGCCTGCCGGGCCAGCGGAAGCCCGACGTAGCCCAGCCCGATGACCACCATCCGGGTCGATGCACTTGTCCTGTGGTCCGACACGATTCTCCGTCCTCGTCATATCAGCGGCGAGGACCATCTTGGCGGCTGAAAGGACAGATTTTGGACAAATCATCCGAAATGTCCGACGGTGGCGTCAGAATCCTTCGTGCTCAGTTCACCTCGCGCCGCAGGATCCGCACGATGCCGAGGACCAACGGCACCGCCACCCAGACCAGCGCGGACACGCCGAACTGCGCCCACTGATCACCCGTGACCGTGGTCTGCATGGTCAGCGGCTGCGAGGTGGTGGCCATGTCCAGCCAGGCCGTGGCGTCGCGCAGCCAGGAGAGCATCGCGCCGAGCGTGGTCAGGATCATCGGGAGTACGAAGTAGAGCACGATCGCGAGCGGCGAGTTGAGCAGCAGCGCGCCGAACGCGGAGCCCATCAGCACGTAGACGAGCGACACCAGCACATATCCGGCGAGCGTGGCCATCGGCATCGCCCACGACCCGTCCTCGTCGCGTGCGATCGCGATCAGGTTCGCGATCGCGGACGTGCCGGCCGTGAGCGCCGTGGTGATCACCGCGATGGTCGCGGCGGCCAGCAGCTTCGCGGTGATGACCCGGCCGCGCGCCGGCACCAGCGTGAACGTGGTGATCGCGGTCCGCTGGGTGAACTCGCCGGTCATCGCCAGGATGCCCAGCACCGGGAGCAGGATGCTGACCGGCAGTTGCGCGAAGCCCATGAACGCGGCGAACGTGCGCCCGCCCACGGTCCCGCCCACGAACAGCAGGATCGCGGTGGCCGCCACCACCCCGGCCGCGATGATGATCAGCAGCCACAGCCCGGCCCTCGTGTCGACCAGCTTGCGCAACTCCACGCCGGTCAACGTCAACATCGACACCCTCTTGGGGGTACGCTCCGCGCCGTCCGGCACCGTGCCCGGCCGCTCCGTCTGCAGTGTCGTCGTGGTCATCGTGCGCCTTCCTTGGCAGCGGCTCCGCCGGTGGCGGTCAGGGTGAGGAACATCTGCTCCAGCCCGGCACCGTCGGCCGGCCGGAGTTCGAGCAGGACGGCGTTGTTCGCGGCCGCGGCGTGCCCGATCGCGGCGGGTTCCGCGCTGACCAGCAGGGCGCCGTCCTGGGTGCGGGTGTGCTTGAGCCCGGCCCGGTCCAGCGCGGCGGCGAGCCCGGCCGGGTCGACCGCGCGCACCAGGGTCCCGCCGCCGGCGAGCAGCTCGGTCTTGTCGCCTTGGGCGACGATGCGTCCGCCGCCGATGACGACGAGCCGGTCCGCGACCGCTTCGACCTCGCGGAGCAGGTGCGAGGAGAGCAGGACGGTGCCGCCGCGG
>NZ_JNXY01000016.1 GCF_000717135.1 Catenuloplanes japonicus | reverse complement strand
GCGCGGCGTGCTCACCCCCGCGGAGTTCAAGGTGGCCGCGCACGTCGCGACCGGCCTCAAACAGCGGGAGATCGCGGCGAAGCTGTTCCTGTCCCCGCACACCGTCGACGCCCACCTGCGGCACATCTACGCGAAACTGAGCATCAACAACCGCGCCGCGCTCGCCACGTGGTACGCCAACCAGGACTCCATCACGTGAACGCGTGATGTGCCCCGCCCCCCGCCCGCGAAAGATGACCTGCGGTGGTGAGGTCGCCGAGGGGGAACGGGGCGGATCGCGTGGCAGGCAGCATTCCGGTGCTCATCGTCGGAGCAGGCCCGACCGGCGCGATCCTCGCGCTCGAGCTGGCGCATCACAGCGTGCCGTGCACGGTGGTGGAGCGGTCACCCGAACCGCCCCGCCACCCCGGCGTCGTCTTCCTCGACGGCCGGAGCATGGAGCTGCTGCGCCGGCTCGGGCTCGCCTCCCGCCTGCGCGACACCTGCCGGATCGACGGCCCGGCCGGCGGCGTGGTCTGGACGAGGGGGCTGGACCAGCCGCCGGCCGGGGTGTGGCCGTCGCCGCCCGAGCCGCCGACCGACGCGGTGGACGGCACCGCCGCGCTCGAACGGGGCCTGTGGGTCCGCGGCGCCGAGCTCACCGCCGCGCTGCGCGCCGCACTCCACCGGAACCCGCTGATCGACCTGCGCGAGGGCTGGACCTTCACCGACCTGCGGCTGGAGGGCGACCGCGTGCTCGCCACCGTGCTGGAGCAGGGCACCGGCGTACGGCACGCGCTCGAAGCGGCCCACCTGGCCGGCTGCGACGGCGCGCGCAGCACGGTCCGCCGCTGCCTCGGCCTCCGGCTCGACCGGACCGGGCCGCCCGCGCGCCGCTGCGCCGTGCTGTTCCGCAGCTCGGACGCGGTGCTGGCCGCGCACGCCGAGGCCGCCGCCGAGATCGTCGCCGGCGAGGCCACGCTCACCTGGCAGGGCGACGGCGACGCCTGGGTGGGCACGGTGCCGCTGGACGAGGGGCCACCGGCCGCGGTCGACCCGGCCGAGGTGCTGCGCGACCGGCTCGGGCTCGACGGGACGTACGACGTGCTCGCCGTGTCCGAATGGGACGAGTCCCCGGCCGTCGCCTCCGCGTACGTGCAGGGCCGCGCCTACCTGGCCGGGGCCGCCGCGCACCGGCTGCGGACCGCGGTCGGCGCGCGCATCGGCACCGACGTCGCGGACGCGGTCGACCTCGGCTGGAAGCTCGCCGCCGCCGTCCAGGGCTGGGGCGGCCCCGGGCTGGCCGACAGCTACCAGGCCGAACGCCGGCACGCCGCGCTGATCGACCGCGAGCTGCACGACCTGGCCGTACAGACGCGGTTGCGGTTCGGCCGGCTGGCCGTGGCCGGCGCGTCCCACGAGCTGCTGGCCGGGTTCGTCGCGCAGGAGTCGCACCAGCTCGGCGACGCCGGCATCGCGTTCGGCCGCCGCCTGGCCGGCTCGCCGGTCGTCTGGCACGAGGCCGGCGGCCCCGGAGACCTGCCGTGGGACAGGATCACGCCCTCGACCTGGCCGGGCAGTCGTGCGCCCGCCGTGCCGCTCGCGGACGGTGCGCCGCTGTTCGACCGTCTCGGCCCCGAGCTGACCCTGGTCGACCTCGGGGCCGGGGGTGCCGGGCGCGTGCTGGCGGAGCGCGCCCGGCGCCGGGGCATGCCGATGACGCACCTGGTCGCGTCCGGACCCGCGGTCGGCGCGGCCTGGGACCGGCGGTACGTGCTGGTCCGCCCGGACCACCTGGTCGCCTGGCGGGGTGACGCACCGCCGCCGGACGAGGACTGGACCGCGGTGCTGGACCTCGTCACCGGCAGGTCCCGTGAACACGTGATGTCCCGTGATCCGTTCGCCGGTGAGACTCGGTCGATCCCGCTGATGACCGAGAGGACGGAGTGACCGTGACTGCCATCGCGATCACCGACTGCTGCTCGACGATGCTCACCGGCACCGTCATCGCCGACTGGCGGCGCCGGCTGGCCCGGGACCGCAACCGGGAGCGCAGCCACTGGCGCACCAAGACCGCGTACTACCGCGCCACCGCCGAGCTCGTGCGTGCCGACACGGGACGCCCGCCCGGCTGGCGGGCCGTGGTCGACGCGGTCCGGCCACAGGGCAGCCGCACCACGTTCTACGAGGTGGCCGGCGACCACGCGCGTCACCCGATGGTGCGTGACCTGGCCCGCGAGGGAAGCCTCGACTCCATCCAGCTGGCGCTGGTCTACCGGCGGGTGGACGCGGTCGCGCAGCTGATCGACGAGACCAAGGTGTGGTCCTTCTGGGAGTACCGGGAGGAGCTGGTACGCCGGTTCGAGGCGGAGACGCCCGGACCGGACGAGGCGGGCAGGGAGGTGCGGGCGGCACTGCTGGCGTGGGCCGCCGACCACCCGGAGCTGGCCGCGGCGCTGCACCACGCGCCGCCGGCCTGCGCTGTCGAAGACCTGGTGGTGCTGAGCGGGGGACGCGCCATGGCGATGCGCGTCGCCCAGGAGCTGACGGGTCTGCTTCGCGCCCGCTGAGCGTCCCGGTGGCCCGGGAGTGTGAAGGGGGCTCCGCCCCGGGCCGCCGGGATCGCTTGACAGGCGTCTATATGGGCACGTTGGATGGGCCCCATGGCCGCCGGATCCGCACTCCTCGCCGCGCTGCTCGCCGCCACGATGCTCCCGCCGTCCGTTGCCCCGGCGGTGGCCTGCGACGCGCCCGCGCCCAGCGCCACCCAGCCCGGATACCTGGTCGCGGACCCGGACTGTGACCTGGACGGCACGCCGTTCGCCCCGATCGCGGGCTCGGCCGTCCACACCGGAGTGGAGCAGGGGGCGGCGTACCGGATCGAGGTCCCGCGCCACTGGAACGGCCGCCTGGTCGTCTTCGCGCACGGCTACCGCGGCACCGGCCCGGTCGTGCACGTCAGCAGCCCGTCGCTGCGCGCCCACTACCTCGACCGCGGCTACGCCTGGGCCGCGTCCAGCTACCAGATCAACGGCTACGAGGTCGGCCAGGGCGTGCGCGACTCGCACGCGCTGATCTCGCTGTTCCGCCGCGTCACCGGCCGCCCCGCACGCTCCGTGCTGATGACCGGCGAGTCCATGGGCGGCCACATCACCGCCGTCGCGATCGAGAAATTCCCCCGGTCGTTCTCCGGCGCCATGCCGGTCTGCGGCGTCCTCGGCGACGCCACGCTCTACGACTACTTCCTGGACGCGAACGTGACCGCCGCCGCGCTGGCCAGCGTGGACATCACCTTCGACACGACGCCGGAACAGTGGCGCGCCCAGGTCGGCGCGATCATGCCCGCGCTCGGCCTCGCCGCCGGCGCCCCGCCCGCGCTCACCCCCGCCGGCCGCGCCTGGTCCGACGTGGTCGAACGCCGCACCGGCGGTGACCGTCCCGGCTTCGACGCGTCCTTCGCCTACTGGAACACCGCCACCTCGCTGGCCCCCTACGCCGACCTGCCGTTCCTCTTCGGCCTCTACCCCGGCCTCTCCGGCAGCGCGGACAACGTCGCCGGCAACCGCCACACCGTCTACCGCCTCACCGACGCCCCGCGCCTCAACCCGGCCGAACGCCGCCTCAACGCCGACGTCCTCCGCGTCACCCCGTCCGCGCGCCCGAGCCCCGGCCTGGGCAGCATCCCGCGCGTCGACGGCCGCCCGCGCGTACCGGTCCTCTCCCTGCACGGCCTCGGCGACCTCTTCGTCCCGTACTCCATGGAGCAGATCTACGCACAACGCTCCGCCGCCACCGGCCGGTTCGTCTCCCGCGCCATCCGCGCCACCGGCCACTGCGACTTCACCCAGGCCGAACTCCAGCGCGGCTTCGACGACCTCACCACCTGGATCGCCACCGGCCGCAAAGCCCCCGGCGACCCTCTCCTCACCCCACCCGCCGTCGCCGCCCCCACCTTCGGCTGCCGCTTCACCACCACCGCCCGCCCCGGCTTCCCGCCCTGCTGACCCGGCCTCCGAGCCCAGTCCCGGCAATCACGGTTCGCCTCACGGGCAGGGCGGCGCTTCCGTGGCCGGCTGCGGCTCCCGTTTTCATGGTGATCGGGGTCTGCACGGTCGTGGGGGTTGTTGCCGGACCAGCGGCGGGACCGGCAGGGAGGAGCGCCAGCGACGACCGGTGCCCGCGGGAGCGTGCGGGCCGCAACCACGCCGGAAGCGGGAAAATGAACTGGATCTTGAATTTGGTGACCCTGCGCGGCCGGTCGTCGCGTGGCGGGACCGGCCGCGGCCTCAGGGGTCAGTGCCGGTGGGCGTCCTCGTGGGAGGCTTCGATCGTGGACCAGGAGGCGGGCTCGGACGGGATGCTCAGCGCGGACACGCCGGCGGCGGGACGGCCCGGGGTGTAGAGCCAGGTCTGGAACAGGGCGTCGAGGTCCTGGCCGGAGAGCTGTTCGGCGAGCGCGATGAACGCCGGCGTCCGGCCGTTGCCGTAGCGGTGGGAGGTGGCCCACGCCTTCAGGATCGCGAAGAACGTCTCGTCGCCGACGGCCGAACGGAGCGCGTGCAACGTGAGCGCGCCACGGTCGTAGACCGCGTCGTCGAACAGGCGCGTGCTGCCGGGGTCGCCCGGGAGCACCTGCCAGAACGGGTCGTCCGCGGGGTAGACCACGGAGTAGACGTAGTCGGCGATCTCGTCGGCGGTGCCCTCGCCCTGGTCCTCGGACCAGAGCCACTGCGCGTACGACGCGAAGCCCTCGTTGAGCCAGATCTCCTTCCAGTCGCCGACCGAGACGCTGTCGCCGAACCACTGGTGGGCCAGCTCGTGCACGATCAGCGAGTTGTTGGAGCCGCGGATGAACGAGCGGCCGTCGTAGACCGGGCGGGTCTGGTTCTCCAGCGCAAAGCCCTGGTCGCCGGCGCCGGTGACGACACCGCCCCGGGCGGTGAACGGGTACGGCCCGAACAGCCCGGCCTCCCAGTCGAGGATCTCGCTGGTGCGCTCCACGCTGGACTTCGCGGCCGCGGCGGTCGCCTCGTCCAGGCGGGTGTTGTAGGCGGTGACGATCGGGCTGCCGTCCGCGGCCGTGTCCCGGTACGTCTCGAAGTCGCCGATCGCGAGGAACGCCAGGTACGGCGCCTGCGGCTTCTCCTGCCGCCACGCCCAGCGGCTCCACCCGGCGAACGCGGGCTCGGCCCAGCGCGTCGGCACGCCGTTGGAGATCGCCTCCACGCCGTCCGGCACCAGGACGGAGACGTCGTAGCCTGCCTTGTCCGTCGGGTGGTCGCTGCTCGGGTACCACCACCAGGCGATCTCCGGCTCGTTGACGGCGAGCGCGCCGTCCTCGGTGCGGTTCCACGACGTGAAGCCGGCGGCGACGACGGAGGAGGGCACGTCGTCGTACTCCACGACGACGGTCAGCGTCTGCCCCTTCAGCACCGGGCGGGCCGGCGTGACGACCAGCTCGTGGTCACCCCGCCGGACCGCGGTGGCGGGCCGGTTGTTGACCCGGACCGCGCCGGTGCGCAGCACGAAGTCGAGGTTGAACGTGGACAGATCCTGCGTGGCGGTGGCCAGGATCGTGGTGGTGCCGGTCAGCCGGTCCGTCTCCGGGTAGTAGCGCAGGCGGATGTCGTAGTGGCCGACGTCGTAACCGCCGTTGCCGTACTCGGGGTAGTAACTGTCGCCCACCCCCGGCGCGCCCGGCGCGGGAGCTGCCTGCGCGCCGGTCTGCACGCCGAGGACGACGGCGAGGACGGCCGCCGCCGTGGTCACGGTTCTGCGAAGCACGGTTGATCCCTTCCGGCGGCCCGGCTCTCGGGCCCCCGGAGACCAACGTATCGAGATGTTTGAACATCGTTGTTACGAGGCAAGCTCCGGATCCACGTCCGCGCGCAGGACCGCGACCGGGCTGTGCGCGTGGTGCAGCACGTACTGGCTGGTCGAGCCGAGCAGCAGCCCGGCGAAGCCGCCGTGCCCGCGCGAGCCGACCACGATCAGCGCCGGGTGCTCCGCGACCTCCAGCAGGCCGGCGGACACCGCGGACTCGACGGACGCCTCGCGCACCGCGACGGACGGGTGCCGGGACCGGCCCTCGGCCAGCGCGTCGTGCAGCACGCGCGCGGCCGCGACCGCGTAGTCCTCCCGGTCGTGCGCGGTCGGGAACGCCATCAGCGCCGGGTCGACCGGCGCGGGCAGGCCCCAGGCGTGCACCGCGATCAGGTCCGCACGCAGCCGTTCCGCCTCGGCGAACGCGAACAGCACGGCCGCGTGCGACGGCGCGGAACCGTCCACACCGACCACGACCGGGCCGCCGGGCGTGGCGGGCTCGCGGACCACCACGGCCGGGCAGCGCGCGTGGCCGGAGACCTGGATGCCGACGGAGCCGAGCAGCAGTCCGGCGAAGCCGCCGTGGCCGCGCGAGCCGACCACGACCAGTCCGGCGCCGTCCGAGGCCTCGATCAGCGCGGCGGCCGCGCCACCGGTCACGGCCTGCGTGCTCACCTCGGCGGCACCGGCCTCGACCGCGACGCGTGCGGCCGCGTCCAGCAGGGCCTGGGCGGCCTTGCCGTACGTCTCCGCGTCCTCCCGCGGGTCGCCGGGCGGCACGAACGGGGAGCCGGGGTAGGGGACGGGCAACGAGTACGCGTGGACGAGGCGCAACGGCGCGCCGTTGGCCCCGGACCTGGCCGCGGCCCAGCGCACGGCCGTCTCCGCCCCGGGTGAACCATCGACGCCGACAACGATCCCGGTCATGATCTGCCTCCTCGGGTCTTTACCCCATATCCTCCCGCAGCCGCGGCGTCAATTCAGACGAACAGCGTGTGGACTGGGCTTTGAGCGGGCCGGGCGGGCAGAATCGCGGGTATGCCAATTCGTACCTCTTCCGCTGTCTGGTCCGGCGACCTCAAGGGCGGTGCCGGCACCGTGGCGCTCGGCTCCGGCGCCTTCGAGGGCCCGTACACGTTCGTCTCCCGCTTCGAGGACGGCTCCGGGACCAACCCGGAGGAGCTCATCGCGGCCGCGCACGCCGGCTGTTTCTCCATGTTCCTGGCGAACGTGCTGGCCGGTGCCGGTTTCACGGCCGACTCGGTGCGCACGTCCGCCGCGGTCACGCTCGGCGCCGGCCCGGCCATCACCGGGATCGCGCTGACCGTGGAGGCCTCGGTGCCGAACATCGAGGCGGACGCGTTCGCCGGTCACGTGGAGACCGCCAAGGCGGGCTGCCCGGTCTCGGCCGCGCTCTCCGCGGTGCCGATCACGGTCGACGCCAAGCTGGTCTGATCCCCTCACCCGGAACGGCCGCCCTGGAGAGGGCGGCCGTTTTCTACGGCAGGGCGACGATCGTGTAGCGCTGCTTGAGGAACGGCAGGATCGTCTTCAACGCCTTCAGCGTCTCCTTGCGATCGCCGCCGCCGTCGTGGAGCAGCACGATCGCGCCCGGGTGCGCCGCGCCGTCGACCGCGTCGCAGATCTTCTTGGAGTCCTTGCTCTCCCAGTCGCGGGAGTCGATGCTCCAGTAGAGCGGCACCATGCCCAGGCCCTGCGCGACCGAGACCGTACGGTGGCTGAAGTTCCCGCCCGGGTTGCGGAAGTAGCGGACCGGCGCATTCGGCACGACGGTGTGGACCGCGTCGTTCGTCCGGACCAGATCCTTGACGATCTCCTCCGGCTTGCGCTCGCTCAGCTGGAAGTCGTGGTTCCACGTGTGGTTGCACAGCGTGTGGCCCTCGGCGACGATCCGGCGCATCTGTGCCGCGTGCTCGCGCACCTGGCTGCCGATCACGCAGAACGTGGCCTTGACGCCGCTCTCCTTCAGCATGTCCAGGACCTTGTCCGTGAACTGCGAGGGCCCGTCGTCGAACGTCAGGCTGAGCTCGGTGGTGCCGGTGTGCCGCTGCGTGCCGTCCGGCCCGCCGAACTCGCGCTGGCGGTTGACCGGGTCCGCGCGCATCGCCGGCCGGGGCGCCTGCGGCGGGGTCTCCGCGAGCGCGGCCTGCTCCTGCACGACGCGCGGCGGTGCCTTGTAGGGGGCGGCGTTCGCCCGTTGCTCACTCGCGGTGACACGGGCCACGACCATCAGGCCGCCGATCACCGCCAGCAGCACCACTGTGGCGATCAGCGCGAGGCGCCGAGGGTCGGTCGTCCACCTGATCATCGCGCGCGCAACACTCCGTCCCACGTCCCGAAAAATCGGTATTTCGCCCTTGGTAGCGCCGTTCGGGCTTCATACAACGTGGGAGCTTCCTGGGTGTCAACCAAGCAAACGGTTGAAGTGCAGTCCGGTTCGAAACCGACACCGTGGGTAACGGAGAGTCATGCGCATCGGCACCCCGGACCCCGGCCACCGCGACACCCCCGCGCCCGCGCCCGGCATCCGCCTGTTCCTCTCCGCCTTCGGCCTGATCAGCTCCCTGATCTTCGCCCCGATCCTCTTCGCCACCGGCTCCCACGCCTTCGGCTGGATCTTCGTCGCGCTGGCCGTCATCGCCCTCGGCGACCTCGCCAACGTCATATTCCGCCGTTAGGTTGCTGTCAACATCCCGACCCCGCCGCTTCCCGCTTTCGCGGTGGTCCGGCTCAAGGACAGATCGAGAACCAGATCTTCCCGCTTCCGGCGTGGTTGCGGTCCGCATGCTCCCGCGGGCGCTCTGCTGACCTGGGCCGAGCCCCAGACCCCACGATCCCGATCTTTCCGCTTCCAGCGTGGTTGCGGTCCGCATGCTCCCGTGGGCGCTCTGCTCACCTGGGGCCGAGCCCCAGACCCCACGATCCCGATCTTCCCGCTTCCAGCGTGGTTGCGGTCCGCATGCTCCCGCGGGCGCTCTGCTCACCTGGGGCCGAGCCCCAGACCCCACGATCCCGATCTTCCCGCTTCCAGCCTGGTTGCGGTCCGCATGCTCCCGCGGGCAAACCTCGCTGCGGGCAAAGACTCCGCTGGCGCTCCGCTTTGCCCTTCGCGTCGGAGCCGGTTCCGCCGCTGGTCACCACAGAGCCGCGAGCCCGCGGGTGACGAGATCCACGACGCGGCGCAGGTGCCGCCGTGTCACGGGGGTGGGCCGGTCGGATCACGGACGTCGTCGTGGGCATCCAGGCCCGCCGCTGGGACGCTGGCTGTCAGTGAGCGCCGGCGTGGCTCCCTGAGGAGGGCGGACCTGTGGGTGACGTCAACAGCACCGCGAGCGGCCCGTCGCGCGGCGCGGCCGTCGGCGCCGCGATCGCCGCGGTCGCGGCCCTGATCGGCATCGTGACCGGTGTCATCGCGATCTATCAGTTCGTGTCGGACGACGAGCCGCCCGGCTTCGAGGGGGACGTCACCGCGGTGGCGGCCAGCCGGGACCTGCGCGCGTTCCTGCGTGATCACGACGGACAGGTGATCCACCTGGACATCCGGTGCGAGCCCGGCGACTCGGAGGAGACCGCCTGTGCGCACGAGGGTGCCACCGAGGGTGAGTCGATCGAGGAGGCGCTGGCCGCGTCGGTCGCCCAGGACGGCAGCGCCTACACGATCCTGATGCTGACCGAGGACGCGTCCTGCCGGATCCGGGCGCTCGCCGATTGCCGGGACGCCTACTGGGTCGGCGTCCTCATCCACCCCTCGATGGAGGCCCAGCTGCGCAACTTCGGCGGCAACATCGCGATGAAGGGCTACTTCACGGTGACCGTGCTGGGCAACGGCCACGTCCCCGGCGGCGGTCCTCCGTGGATCAACTACATCGAACTGCGCGCGGTCCACAACACCGACGCCCGCCGGGCCGGCTGACCGCTCGCCACGAATCCGTGCCGATGCGCGGCGGGTCGTCGCCACCGGGCTGGTCGCCGCCGCACGCGGTGGGCGCGGCGGCGATCAGCGCCGGTGCGGCGCGATCCGCCGAAGTCCCGTGCGCGCTCCTGTTGACCGAGGGTGCGCCTGGGCTTGCCGACGATCGTCGTAGGTGAGGTGGGGATCTAGCGCGCGCTGTACGAGTGCTGCCCGGTGCCGGCCAGCGCGCCACCGTCCACGATCAGGTACTCGTCGCGGATCGGCCGGCCCTGGAAGTAGCACTCCAGGATCTCCCTGGTCCCGGCCGCGTAGCGGGCCTGCGCGGTCAGCGAGGTGCCGGAGATGTGCGGCGTCATGCCGTGGTGCGGCATCGTGCGCCACGGGTGGTCGGCCGGCGCGGGCTGCGGGAACCAGACGTCGCCCGCGTAACCGGCGAGGTGGCCGGACTCGAGCGCGCGCACGATCGCGTCCCGGTCGCAGATCTTGCCGCGCGCGGTGTTCACGATGTACGCCCCGCGCTTCATCTTCGCGATGAGCTCCTCGTTGAACATGCCCTCGGTCTCCGGGTGCAGCGGGCAGTTGATCGTCACCACGTCACAGACCCGGACCATCGACTCGACGCTGTCGTGCCAGGTCAGGTTCAGCTCCTCCTCCACCTCGGCCGGCAGCCGGTGCCGGTCGAAGTAGTGCAGGTTCACGTCGAACGGCTTGAGCCGGCGCAGCACCGCGAGCCCGATCCGGCCCGCCGCGACCGTGCCGACCTCCATCGCCTCCAGGTCGTAGGAGCGGGCCGCGCAGTCCGCGATGTTCCAGCCGCCGTCCAGTACCCACTGGTGCGACGGCAGGTAGTTGCGGACCAGCGACAGGATCATCATGACCACGTGCTCGGACACGCTGATGCTGTTCGAGTACGTCACCTCCGCCACGGTCACACGCTGCGCGATCGCGCCGGACAGGTCCACGTGGTCGCTGCCGATGCCGGCAGTGATCGCGAGCTTGAGGTTCGGGGCCTTCGCCAGTCGCTCCGGCGTGAGGTAGGCGGGCCAGAACGGCTGGGAGATGACGATCTCCGCCTCCGGCAGTTCGCGCTCGAACACCGAGTCCGGCCCCTCCTTGTCCGAGGTGACCACCAGCTCGTGCCCGAGCGACTCCAGGTACGACCGCAGGCCCAGCTCGCCGGTGACGGAGCCGAGCAGCTGGCCGGGTGCGAAGTCGACCTTCTCCGGGTTGGGTACGGTCTGCCCGCCCGGATAGTGGTCGATGTAGGGCAGGCCGTCCCGGGCGAACTCGGTGGGATATCCGTTGACCGGGTCGGGGTAGAGGACGCAGAGAACCTTGGCCATGACGCCGCCCTTCGTTGGGATGTGCCCCCAGCCTCCGGCCCGGCCTGACCGGCCACAATGAGCAATCGCCGAAGGCTCGATCGGTGACGCCTATCGATACAGCTGATCGATCTCCTGCTGCATCTTCAGCCCGGACGCCACGTCCAGCAGGGCCCCGACCGTGAGCGACGGCGTCTTGCGGTCCAGCGTCAGCAGCCCGACCCGGCTGGTGGCGACCGGCCCGGTCAGCGGCACCACGCCGGTGCCCGGCGGCACGCCCATCAGGCACAGCCAGGCCTGCGGGATCACGCTGGAGAACGTGCCGGCCCGCACGTGCGCGCAGAGCGTGGAGATCGAGTTCGTCTCCATCCGCGGGGACACCACCGCGCCCGCGCGGCGGAACAGGCCGTCGACGATCCGCCTGTACTGCATGTCCGTGGTGAGCAGGCACAGTGGCAGCGCGGCCGCCTCGGCCCAGCCCACCTCGTCGCGCGCGGCCAGCGGGTGGTCGTCCGCGGTCAGCAGCAGGTACCGCTCCTCGTAGAGCCGGTGCGTGCGGAACCCGGCCGGCACCGCGCTGGTCAGGTACGTCAGCCCGGCGTCCAGCTCGCCGTCGGTGAGTCCACGCTGGATCTCGGCCGAGGTCAGCGACAGTACGGTCAGGCTGGTACGCGGATGCGCCGCGCAGAACGGCCCGGTGAGCAGCGCGACCGGCGGGAGCGCCGCGGGCACCGCGCCGATCCGCAGCCGGCCCGCGAACCCGCCGCGGGTGAACTCGGCCATCATCGACGACCGGTCCGCCAGCAGCCGTCGCCCCCAGGCCAGCAGGCGCTCGCCCTCCGGCGTGAAGCCCTCGAACCGGTGGCCGCGGCGGACCACGGCCACGCCGAACTCGGCCTCCAGCTTGCGGATGCCGTCGGAGAGCGTGGGCTGGCTGACCCAGCAGGCCGCGGCCGCCCGCCCGAAATGTTCCTCGCGGGCGAGTGCGGTCAGGTATTCGAGCTGACGCAGAAACATGGTGGCACCGCCTTGTCTTCGGTAACCGACTCATCACATACTGTCCTCTCCATAACGTATACAGTCTGCAATCTTGCCAAAAGGTCTGCCAGCGAAAGATTCGACGCCAAGGGAGTCGCCGAATGAAGGTCGCAGTTCTGGGCGCGGGAGCCATCGGGGCGTATGTGGGCGCCTCACTCTGCAAGGCCGGTGTCGACGTGCACCTCATCGCACGCGGCCCGCACCTGGCCGCGCTGCGCGCGGACGGCGTCCGGGTGATCAGCCCGCGCGGCTCGTTCGAGGCGCACCCGCCGGCCACCGACGACCCCGCCGAGGTGGGCCCGGCCGACTACGTGTTCATCGGCCTCAAGGCGCACGCCTACGCGGCCTCCGGCCCGCTGGTCGCGCCGCTGCTCGGCCCGCACACCGCGCTGATCGCGGCGCAGAACGGCATCCCGTGGTGGTACTTCCATCGCCTCGAAGGCCCCTACGAGGACCACCGGATCGAGGCGGTCGACCCGGGCGGCGGCACCTCGGCCGTGCTCGCACCGGAGCGTGCGATCGGCTGTGTCGCCTACCCGGCCGCCGTGATCGAGCGGCCCGGCGTGATCCGGCACCTGGAGGGGACCCGGTTCGCGATCGGCGAGCCGGACGGCACGGTCTCCCGCCGCTGCCTCGACTTCAGCGCCGCCATGGTCGCGGGCGGCCTGCGCTGCCCGGTCGAGCCGAGGCTGCGCGACGACATCTGGATCAAGCTGATGGGCAACGTGGCGCTCAACCCGATCAGCGCGCTCACCCGCGGCACGCTCGCCCAGATGTGCGAGCACACGGGGGTGCGCAGCGTGATCGCCGGACTGATGGCGGAGACGCTGGACATCGCGGCCCGGGTCGGCGCGCGCCCGGAGATCTCCATCGAGCGCCGCATCGACGGCGCCCGCAAGGTCGGCCACCACCGCACGTCGATGCTCCAGGACCTGGAGACCGGCCGCCCGCTCGAACTGGAGGCGATCGTCGCGGCCGTGGTCGAGCTGGCCGACCTCACCGGCGCACCCGCCCCCACGCTCCGCGCCGTGCACGCGCTCACCGACCTGCTGGCCGTGGCCGGCACCTCGAAGACCGGCACCGCCGCCCCGAGACCCAGCACCGCCACCGGGAGGACCCCATGATCCTCAAGCCCGGCACCACCTGGGACGACGCCTATTCCCGCTGCCTGCAAGCCGCGCCCGAGGCGTTTCACGACGACCGCCCGCTCAACCGCTGGGACAACGTCTGGCGACGCGACGGCATCGCCGGGACCGCCCGCTCACCGGTCGACGGCACACCGATCGCCGCCCCGCCTCGGGTGGACCGCGCCACCGCGGCCGCCGCGGTCCGGGCCGCCACCGAGGCGCACACCGCGTGGGGCAGGGTCTCCCTGGAACAACGCGTACGGAAGGTCAGGGCCGCCCTCGACGAGTTCCGCGCCCACCGCGACCTGCTCGCGCTGCTGCTGGTCTGGGAGATCGGCAAACCGTGGCGGCTGGCCTGCGCGGACGTGGACCGCTGCATCGACGGCGTCGCCTGGTACGCGGACGAGATCCCCGCCATGCTCCACGGCCGCACCCCGCTGCCCGGCCCGGTCAGCAACATCGCCAGCTGGAACTACCCGATGAGCGTGATCATGCACGCGCTCCTGGTCCAGGCGCTGGCCGGGAACGCGGTCATCGCGAAGGCGCCCACGGACGGCGGCGTCGCCTGCCTCACGCTCGCCACCGCGCTCGCGGCCCGGCACGGCCTGCCGATCACGCTGCTCTCCGGCGGCGGCGCGGACCTGTCCGAGGCGCTGGTCACCGCGCCGGAGATCGGCTGCGTCTCGTTCGTCGGCGGGCGCACCGCCGGGGGCCGGGTCGCGGCCGGGCTGGTCGACTCCGGCACACGGCACATCCTGGAGCAGGAGGGCCTGAACTGCTGGGGCGTCTGGCAGTTCTCCCGGTGGGATCTCCTGCAGGGACTGGTGCGGAAGTCCTTCGAGTACGGCAAGCAGCGCTGCACCGCCTACCCCCGCTACGTGGTGCAGCGCGCGCTCTTCCCGGACTTCCTGGCCACGTACCTGCCCGCGGTCCGATCCGTCCGGTTCGGGCACCCGCTCGCAGTGGAGCGGCCCGGCGACGACCTGCCGGACCTCGACTACGGCCCGCTGATCACGCCGGCCAAGGCCGCGGAGCTGGCGCGCACGATCGAGGACGCGGTCGACCGCGGCGGCATCCCGATCCACCGCGGCACGCTGGACACCGGGCACTTCCTCGACGGCCAGGACACCGGCGCCTACCTCGCGCCCGCCGCGATCCTGGCACCGCCGCCGTCGTCCCCGCTGTTCCACGCGGAGCCGTTCGGGCCGGTCGACACGATCGTGCTGGTCGACACGGAGGCCGAGCTGCTGGCCGCGATGAACGCCAGCAACGGCGCGCTGGTCGCGTCGCTCGCCTGCGACGACGAGGAGACCGGCCGCAAGCTCGGCGCGGAGCTGCGCGCGTTCAAGGTCGGCATCAACCGGCCGCGCTCCCGCGGCGACCGCGACGAGGTGTTCGGCGGCATCGGCGCGTCCTGGCGCGGCGCGTTCGTCGGCGGATCGCTGCTGGTCCAGGCCGTCACCCAAGGTCCGCCGGGCGAACGGCTCGACGGTAACTACCACCCCGCGAGGTGAGCCCCGCCATGCCGTTCGACGTCAACCTCTCGTTGCTCTTCACGGAGCTGCCGCTGCTGGAACGCCCGGTCGCGGCCGCGGACGCCGGATTCGACGCGGTCGAGTTCTGGTGGCCGTTCGACTCGCCGCGCCCGGCCCGCCGCGACGTGGACGCGTTCATCGGCGCGCTCTCCTTCGCCGGGGTACGCCTCACCGCGCTCAACTTCTACGCCGGCGACATGGCCGGCGGCGAGCGCGGCGTGCTCTCCCACCCCGGCCGCGCGTTCCTGGACAGCGCGGAGGTGGCCGCCGAGATCGGGCGTGCGACCGGCTGCCGCGTGTTCAACGCGCTCTACGGCAACCGGCTGGCCGGCGTGGAACCGGCCGTCCAGGACGACCTCGCGATCCGGAACCTGGCCACGGCCGCCCGCGCACTGGCCGGCGCGACCGTGGTGATCGAGCCGCTGAACGCGCGGGAGAACCCGGACTACCCGATCCGCACGGCCGCGCAGGCGATCGCGGTCTGTGACCGGGTGCGCGCGGTCTCCGCCCGCACCAACGTCAAGCTGCTGCTCGACGTCTACCACCTGCTGTCCGGCGGAGAGGACGTGGCGGGCGCGATCGACTCCTACGCCGGGCGGATCGGCCACGTGCAGATCGCGGACGTGCCCGGCCGCCACCAGCCCGGCACCGGCGGGCTGGACGTCGAGGATCTGCTGCGCCGCCTCGACCGCGCGGGCTACCGCGGGCACGTCGGGCTGGAGTACCGGCCGCTCGGGCCGAGCGAGAACAGCTTCGGGTGGCTGCCACGGGAGCGCAGGCGCACGTCGTACCCGCTGAAAGGGGTGTTGTGAATGGCCCGCATCGGCTTCATCGGCCTCGGGATCATGGGCAGCCCGATGGCCGCCAACCTGCTCAAAGCCGGACACGAGATCATCGGGTACGACCGGAGCGCCGCCCGCCTGGACCAGCTCTCACATGCGGGTGGCCGACCGGCGTCGTCCCTGAAGGACGCCGTCACCAGCGTGGACGTGGTGATCACCATGCTGCCGGACTCGCCGGACGTGGCCTCGGTCGCGACCGGCATCGCCGCCCACGGGCACGCCGGTCAACTGTGGATCGACACCAGCAGCATCGCGCCGGCCACCGCGCGCGACGCAGCCGCGGCCGTGCCGATGCCCGCGGTCGACGCGCCGGTCAGCGGCGGTGAGCAGGGCGCGGTCGACGGCACACTGTCCATCATGGCCGGTGGGCCGACGACGGCCTTCGCAAGAGCGAAACCGCTGCTGGACGTGGTCGGCGGCACGGTGGTGCACGTGGGGCCGTCCGGTGCCGGGCAGACCGTCAAGCTCGCGAACCAGCTGATCGTGGCCGGCGTGATCGAGCTGGTGGCGGAGGCGATCGTGTTCCTGGAGGCGTACGGCGTGGACACGGACGCGGCCGTGCGCGTGCTCGCCGGCGGCCTGGCCGGAAACCGGATCCTGGACCGGAAGGCGGCCGGGATGCTCGCCCGCTCCTTCGTGCCCGGCTTCCGTGTCGACCTGCACCACAAGGATCTCGGCAACCTGACCGCGGCGGCCCGGGACGCGGGCGTGGCGATCCCGCTGGGGGCGATGGTCGCGCAGCTGATCGGCGCGTTGCGGGCCCAGGGCCACGGCGACCTCGACCACTCCGCGCTGCTCCTGCTGGTCGAGCAGCTCTCGACCCGTACCCCCGCTGCTGTTGATCCCGGTTCTGGAGAGGCCGTCTGATGCCCACGATGCCCTGCATGGAAGCGGTCGTCGGCGTGCTCGCGGACGAGGGCGTGGACGTGGTGTTCGGCTGCCCTGGCGCCGCGATCCTGCCGCTCTACGCCGCGCTGCGCACGTCCGGAATCCGCCACCTCATCGTGCGTCACGAGGAGGGCGCCACGCACATGGCCGACGGCTGGGCCCGCACGAACGGGCAGGTCGGCGTCGCGATCGGCACGTCCGGACCGGCCGGCACCAACATGATCACCGGCCTCTACACCGCGATCGCGGACTCGATCCCGATGGTCTGCCTGACCGGCCAGGCGCCCACCACGAAGCTGCATCAGGAGGCGTTCCAGGCGGTCGACATCGTGGAGATCGCCCGGCCGGTCACGAAGTGGGCCGTGCAGGTGCGCGAGGCCGCCCAGGCACCGTGGATCCTTCGGGAGGCGTTCCGTGTCGCCCGCAGCGGACGGCCCGGCCCGGTGCTGGTCGACCTGCCGCTCGACGTGCAGCGCCAGTCCATCGTCTGGGAGCCGTCCCTGTCCGCGCGTCTGCCGGTGATCCCGGCCGCGCCGCACGGGCCCTCGGTGGAGGCCGCGCTGGACATGCTGCTGTCCGCGTCCCGCCCGTTGCTGCTGGCCGGCGGCGGCGTCATCCTCTCCTCTGCTTCCGAGGCCCTGCGTGAGCTGGCCGAGTTCCTGCAGGTCCCGGTCCAGGTGACGCTGATGGGCAAGGGGGCGCTGCCGGAGGACCACGCGCTCTTCGCCGGCATGACGGGCATCCAGACCACCACACGGTACGGGAACGCGTCCTTCCTGGAGTCCGACCTGGTGCTGGCCGTCGGCGCCCGGTTCGGCGACCGTCACACCGGAGATCTGACGATTTATCGTGGTGACAGGCGATTCATCCACGTAGACGTGTCGCCACTGCAGATCGGCCGCGTCTTCGGGCCGGACCTCGGGGTGGTCTCGGACGCGCGGTTGTTCCTGGTCGCCCTGCTGGAGGCGGCCCGCCGCCGGGGAGTCGCCACCGCGCCGGGCCCGTGGGTGTCCCGGGTCGGCGAGCTGCGGTCAACTTTGAACCGGCGCGACGACCACGACACCGTCCCGATCCAGGCGCCGCGCGTCTTCCGGGAGATCAACGCGCACTACGGCCCGGACACCTACTTCGTCACCGCGATCGGGCTCTACCAGATCTGGTCCGGCCAGTTCCAGCAGACGTTCCGCCCGCGCCACTACCAGGTGTGCGGCCAGGCCGGGCCGCTCGGCTGGGAGATCCCCGCCGCGATCGGCGTCAAATCCGCCCGCCCGGACGCGGAGGTGGTCGCCGTGGTCGGCGACTACTCGTTCCAGTTCCTGGTCGAGGAACTGGCCGTCGCCGCGCAGTACGACATCCCGTTCGTGCTGGTCATGCTGAACAACGAGTACCTGGGACTGATCCGCCAGGCCGAGGCCGGCTACGACATGAACTACGAGGTCGACATCCACTACGACTCGTTCGGGTCCGACAACGTGGCGATCATGCGCGCCTACGGCTGCCAGGGCCGCCGGGTGACCGAGCCCGGCGACATCGCGGACGCGCTCGACTGGGCGGACAAGGAGTCACGCCGCACGTCCCGCCCGGTGCTGGTCGAGGTCATGATCGATCGGCTGGCGGGCACCGCGCACGGCACGTCCATCGACGCCGTGGTGGAGTGACGACTGTATGCTGAATGCTCTCTTCACGTGCCCCTCGAGAGGACTCACATGGACGTCGCGTCCACGGCCCGCGAGGCGCGCAGCGTGCGCCAGCCTCTCGAACGCCCGGTCCCGCTCCGCCAGGCCGCCTACGACGTGATCGCCGAAATGATCATCAACGGCGAGCTGCAGCCCGGCGAACACCTGGTCGAGAAGGATCTCGCCGCCCAGCTCGGCGTCTCCCGCCAGCCGGTCCGCGAGGCACTGCAACGCCTGCACACCGAGGGCTGGGTCGACCTCCGCCCGGCCCTCGGCGCGTTCGTCCACGTCCCCACCGAGGACGAGGCCGACCAGCTGCTCGCCACGCGTACCCTCCTCGAAGCCGAGTCCGCCCGCCTCGCCGCCAAGAACGCCACCCCCGACCAGATCACCCACCTGTGGGAGCTCCAGCGCACCGGCGAGAAGGCGCTGGCCGCCGACGACCAGGAGGCCCTGGTCAAGGCGAACGCCGCACTCCACGCCCACGTCGCCGCGATGTCCGGCAACAGGGTCCTCGCCGACCTCATCGCCCAGGTCGACCGCCGCGTCCGCTGGTACTACCGCCCGATCGCCCGTTCCCGCGGCGCCGAGGCGTGGGACGAGCACCGCGCCCTCATCGAGGTCATCGCCTCCCGCAACGGCAAGAAGGCCTCCGACATGATGCGCCGCCACACCGAACGCACCCGCGAGACCTACCACGAACGCTGAGCCCGCCCCGCTGTGCCATCCGGGGCCGAGCCCCGGACCCACGGTCCGCCGGTGACGTTCGCCGCGCCTGCCGAGTGCCGGGCACTCTGTGCCCGAAATTTCGGCTTATCACGGTATTGCAGCCGAAGGTCCGGCCGCTGCAGCCGGCGAGCGACCCTTGATTGCGGTCCTGCCCGGACTGGATCAAGGCGGTATGTACGTGAGAGGCGTTATCCGGCCGGATAACGCCTCTCACGTACATGCGACGGTTGATCTTTCGACTGAGAATGAAGTGTCGGGGGTGGGCGGGATGATGCGCGGGTGTCCAGAGTGGCGGCGGTTCCCCAGAGTCTCCGATTCCTGCCCTTTCGAGGTGGTGAGGCGGTCGCGCGCGGTGTGGTGACCAGGTCGCGACTGCGATCGCCGGCGTGGCGCCGCCTCTATCGAGATGTGTATGTCGCGGCCGCAGAGTTCGATGCTGATGATCACCGCATGTGGTGTGACGCGGCGGCGTTGTCGCTTCCGGCCGGTGCTGCGATCAGTGGTGCGAGTGCGGCGTTCCTGTGGGGTGCCGGTTCGCCGGGCCGTGGTGCGCCGGTGACCGTCACCGTCCCGGCGCCGCAGCGGATGCGTGCACAGGACCGGCTGGTGGTGAGGCACCAACGACTGCCGCCGGAGGATGTGACCTCGTTCGCCGGACTGCCGGTGACCAGCCCGGCGCGCACCGCGTTCGATCTCGGCCGGCAGCCCGATCGGCGGCAGGCGATCATCGCGCTGGACGCGATGCTGCACCGGAAGCTGGTCAAGCAGGGGCGGCTGGCCGATTTCGCAGGAGGCCGGGAAGGCCGGCCGGGCGTCGCGCTGTTCACCGCGCGCCTGGCGGAGACCGAGCCGCTGACCGAGTCGCCGATGGAGACGCTGTTGCGGCTGCTGATCATCCATGCCGGACTGCCGCGGCCGATCGCCCAGCACGATGTCACGTCGAAGGCCGGGCTCTGGCTGGCCAGGGTCGATCTCGCCTACCCGGAGTTGTGCATCGCGATCGAGTACGAGGGCGATCATCACCGCGACCGGGACACCTTCCGGCAGGACATCGTCCGCAAGCGCCGCCTCGAACAGGCCGGCTGGCTGGTTCTGCGCTTCACCGCCGATGACATCTTCCGCACCCCGGCCGGGACCGCCCGCACCGTCGCTGCCGCCCGCAGTCATCGCCTCGCCCGGACTGCCCGCTGACCATGGGCCCCCAGATGCTCGCCGAGAGCCGCAGCGCCTCAGCGCCGGGAACGACGATGTGGAACCGCGGTCGCATGCGGCTATCGCGAAGGCCAGTTGCGCAGCAGTGTGTCGAGGCCGTCGAGGGCGCGGGTCCAGCTCTCCGCCGGCTCCGGATCGCTGTGGCTGAAGCCGCCGCCCGCCTCCAGGCTCACCCAGCCGTTGAACACGCTGCCCAGCAGCCGGACCGCGTGCGCCTGCTCCGCCTCGGGCAGGTCGTAGCCGCGCAGCAGGGCGCGCGTCATCTGCGACAGCCGGATCGCGCCGCTTTTCGCCGCGGTGTCCCGGTCGAGCCGCATCTGTGCGGCCGCCCATCGGCCGGGGTGCGCGAGCGCATAGTCGCGGTACACGTTCGCGAACGCGATCAGCGCGTCCCGGCCGGCGCGCCCGGCCAGCGCTTCGGCGGCGCGGTCGGCCAGCTCGTCCAGCGCCAGCACCGCGATGCGCACCCGCAGGTCGTGCCCGCCGGCGACGTGTGAGTAGAGGCTGGCGACCTTGACGCCGCACCGCCGGGCCAGCGCGGACGGTGTCACCTGGTCGAAGCCGGCCTCGTCGGCGAGCTCGGCGCCGACCTGGGCGACGAGCTCCGTGGTCAGTCCCGCACGAGCCATATCTCATTATGTATTTGCCTAAAGGTTTTAGGCAACCTAGCCTCGATCGTATGAGACCGCTGACCGAGCGAGAGATCCGCGCCGCGTTCGTGAACTGCTCCAAGGGCGAGGCCACCCGCCTCTCCGTCCCCCGTGACCTGCCCGAACAGCCCTGGGACGACCTCGACTTCCTCGGTTGGCGCGACCCCAAGGCGCCGGACCGCGCCTACCTGGTCACCGAGTCCGCGGACGGCGTGGTCGCGATCACGCTGCGCGTTCCCGCGCCGTCCGCGGCCCGTACCGCGCGTCGTGGGATGTGCGCGTTCTGCCTGACCGTGCACGACGGCGGCGTGCCGCTGATGGTCGCGCCGAAGGCCGGCAAGGCGGGTCGCCAGGGCGACTCGGTCGGCACCTACATCTGCGGCGACCTGGCCTGCTCGCTCTACGTCCGTGGCCGCAAGGACGCGGGCGCGGCCGGCCGCATGCACGAGTCGCTGTCGGCGGAGGAGAAGTCCGCCCGCGTCGCCACGAACGTCGCCACCTTCATTGCGAGGATCAAGAGCTAGATCATCTCCCGCTTCCGGCCCGGCCCGTTCGCTCCCGCGGGCGCTCGAGCCTCCCTGAGCACCCCGGACCTGACGCTCGTGCGGCGGGTGGTCCGCAGCCTGCTCAGCGAAGATCAAGATCAAGACCACATTCTTTTCCCGCTTCCGGCGTGGTGCGGCAGCGTTGCTCCCGCGGGCAAACCTCGCCGTCCGCCAAGACTTCGCCGGCGCTCCGCTTGCCTCCCGGCGTCGGAGCCGGTGCCGTCGTGGCCGGGGAAGAGCACGCGAGTCCGTGGCCACCGCGGTTCCTGCCGCGACCCCGGCAGCGCCGGGGCTTCCACGGCGCGCGGGCCCCGGACCGGGGCCCGCGCCGCCGGACCTACTTATACATCGTCTGGTTCATCGTGCCCGGTGCGTACGCGTCCGGGTCGACCCACACGTTGATCAGCGACGGCAGCCCGGACTCGCGCGCCCGCCGCAGCGCCGGCGCGATGTCCTCCGGGTTGCGGACCTCCTCGCCGTAGCCGCCGAGCATGCGGGCGAACTCGTCGTAGCGCACGTCGCCCAGCGTGTTGCCGACCCGGCCGCGGGCGTCGCCGTACTTGCGCATCTGCCCGTACCGGATCTGGTTCATCGAGGAGTTGTTGCCGACCACGCCGACGAACGGCAGGTTGAAGCGGACCAGCGTCTCGAAGTCCCACCCGGTCAGGCTGAACGCGCCGTCGCCGAAGAGCGCGACGACCTCCTTGTCCGGCCGGGCGTACTTCGCGGCCATCACGAACGGGATGCCGACGCCGAGCGTGCCGAGCGGGCCCGGGTCCATCCAGTGGCCGGGTGACTTGGGCTGCACCACGCCGCCGGAGAACGTGACGATGTCGCCGCCGTCGCCGATGTAGATGGAGTCCTCGGTCAGGAACTCGTTGATCTCGTGGGCCAGCCGCAGCGGGTGGATCGGGGAGGCGGCGGAGAGCTGGCGGGGGAGGCGCTTCTCGTACGCCGCGGTCTCCTGCGCGCGCAGCTCCGCGAACCACGCCCGCCGCTCCACATGGGACCCGGCGGCCGTGACCGCGGCCAGGATGGATCCGGGGTCGCCGACCAGCCCGAGGTCGACGTCGCGGTTCTTGCCGACCGTCCGGTAGTCCATGTCGATCTGCACGACCGTGGCGCTTGCGGGCAGGCGCCGGCCGTACCCCATCCGGAAGTCGAAGGGTGTGCCCACGATCAGGATCAGGTCGGCGTTGGAGAACGCGTAGCGCCGGGACAGGCTGAAGTGGTGCGGGTCGCCGGGCGGGAGCGTGCCCCGGGCCGACCCGTTCATGAACACCGGCACGTTCAGCGTGCGCGCGAAGTCGATCGCGGCCTGCGATCCGCGCCCGGTCCACACCTGGGAGCCGAGCAGCACGCAGGGCTTCGCGGAGCGGGCCAGCAGGCCGGCCAGCTTGTCGACCGACGCCGGGTCGCCGATGCTCTTCGTGGTCGTCCGGTACGACGACGGGATGACCGCGGACGAGAGCGGCACCTCGTTGTCCAGCACGTCGCGCGGGATCTCCAGGAACGACGGGCCGGGCGCGCCCGCGTAGCACTCGCGGAACGCCATCGACACCATGTCCGCCACGCGTGCGGTGTGCGGCACGGTCGCGGCGAACTTCGTGATCGGGGACATCATGTCGACGTGCGGGAGGTCCTGCAGCGACCCCATCCGGTGCTGGGTGAGCGCGCCCTGGCCGCCGATCAGCAGCATCGGGCTCTCCGCGCGGAACGCGTTGGCCACGCCGGTGACCGCGTCCGTGGTGCCGGGGCCGGCCGTGACGACCGCGCAGCCGGGCTTGCCGGTGATCCGCGCGTATCCGTCGGCGGCGTGCGCGGCGACCTGCTCGTGGCGTACGTCGACGACCGCGATTCCCTCGTCCACGCACCCGTCGTAGATGTCGATGATGTGGCCGCCGCAGAGCGTGAAGATCACGTCGACGCCCTCGGCCTTGAGCGCCTTCGCCACCAGGTGCCCGCCGGAGATGCTCTCCCCGTCCCGGCTGGGCTCCTTCAGGATCGCGTCGGTGGCGGCGGCGTCGGAGGACTGCGTTGCCTGAACCATGGTCCTCAACCTCTCTATCACGGTTGGAACATTGCATACCGTATGGCGTACACAACATCGTTGCTCATCGACGCGCAGCTGTCCAGAGCATCGAGTGGCATCAACCACTTGATCATCTACTGCATACAAAAGCCTGTATTCTCGGGAGTGGCCATGGTGGATCAACCAGCGGCCCGGGTACATCTGATTCCTGGAGGTGATGGCCTCATGTCCCGCGATTCCGCGTTCCGGCGGTTCCTGGCCGGACTGAAACAGCCGATGGGGTTCAACGCGGACGGCCGGCCGATCGGCGCCGGGCTGACCGCCGCGCTGCGCACACAGCGCGACGATCAGCCACCCGTTGCCGAGTACGCCGAACGACCGTCGGACCAGCAGCTGTTCAGTCGTTAGCGTCGACCAGGGCGGCGGGCGCTTCCGACGCCCGCCGCCCGTCCCGCGCCGACTTCCACAGGCTGGCGGCCGTGGTGATCGCCAGCGTGCCGACGATGACCCCCAGCGACACCAGGATCGGGATCTCCGGGGCCCAGGAGACGCCGTCGTGGTGCAGCGCCTCCAGCACCAGCTTCACGCCGATGAACGCCAGGATCACGGCCAGGCCCTTGCTGAGGTAGACGAGCCGGTCGAGCAGCGCGCCGATCAGGAAGTAGAGCTGCCGCAACCCCATCAGCGCGAACGTGTTCGCCGCGAAGACCAGGTACGGCTCCTGGGTCAGGCCGAAGATCGCCGGGATCGAGTCCAGCGCGAACAGCAGGTCCGTGGTGCCGATCGCGATGATCACGATCAGCATCGGCGTCACCATCCGCCGCCCGTCCACCCTGGTCAGCACCGCGCCGCCGACGTAGGAACGGGTGGTCGGCAGGATCCGCCGGGCGAACCGCAACGCCACGTTCTCCGAGAACTCGTCCTCCTCCTGCGGCCCGACCAGCTTGATCGCGGTGTAGACCAGGAACGCGCCGAACAGGTAGAACAGCCAGTCGAACCGCTGCACCGCGGACGCGCCGACCGCGATGAACGCGCCGCGCAGCAGCAGCGCCAGCACGATCCCGACCAGCAGCACCTGCTGGCGATAGCGCGTCGGCACCGCGAACCCGCTCATGATGATCAGAAACACGAACAGGTTGTCCACGCTCAGCGAATATTCCGTGAGCCACCCGGCGAAGAACTCGCCGGACGGGCCGCCGCCGGTCACCACCGCCACGCCGATGCCGAACCCGATCGCGGCCAGCACGTAGAACGTCACCCACGCGACGCACTCCCGGAACGAGGGCTCGCGCGGGTTGCGATGCACCAGCACGAAGTCCAGCCCGATCATGACCGCAAAACCCAGAACCGTCAGGACCCAGACCCACGGGGGTACGTTCATGAGCGCCGCCGCATCCGGTAGAGCGCGAGGCGCTCCCGCAACCAGAGGAAGCCGATCGCGTACCCCATGCTCACCAGGCCTTGAAACGCGAGGAACGCGAGCACGTCGTCCGGCGGTGTGGGCCGGCCGGAGACCAGCAGGCCGAACAGCACCTCGTGCAGCAGCCGGGCCAGCGGGAACGCGAACAGCCAGTAGAGCGCGACCGCCGCGAACACGGAGGTGCGGAGCACTCCGGCCGCCGCCAGTAGCTCGAATCCCGCGCCGGCCAGCCCCAGCGGCACGGCGAGCGCGAGCCCGCCGAGCAGGGCGTGCAGGGCGGACATGCCGAGCAGCCCGACCAGCCCGCCCGCGATCAGTCCGGAGCCGGCGCCGATCAGTGTGCCGATCACCACCGCGTCGGTCAGGAGCGGTGAGCGCGTCTTATTCACGGTGGTCGTCATGGTCAGCCCACGACCACGCCGAAGCGGACCAGGCTGAAGATCAGCATGCCGAGGTAGAAGACCGCCCCGAAGCCGATCACCAGGTTCTGGACGATCGACGGCCTGATCCGCTTGGGCAGCATCAGGTTGTTGACCAGCAGCAGCACCACGCAGTAGGCGCCCATCGCGAACGTGGACAGGAACGCGAGCAGGTCCAGGATCGCGCCCGGCCCGTCCGCGGGCCCGAACAGCAAAATCAGGATGCCGAACGTGATGACGCCCCAGAGGAAGCCGGCGTAGAGGTGCGACATCCGGAAGCGCTTCGCGCCCGGGATGAAGTGGTACGTCATGTCCGCCTGTCCCCGCGAGAACGAGTCGAACAGACCGAGCGTGGCGTTGATCCCGATCAGCGCGATGAAGCCGAGGAACACGTTGTGCAGCACCGGCGCGCCGGCCGAGGCGAAGCTGTCCGCCATCGCGTTGAGCGACGCCTCCCGCTCGCCGCTCTCGATCAGCGCGCCGACGTTCGGGTTCTGCCGCGCCGCGGCCTGGGCCAGCACCGTGAACGAGATGGTGACCAGCATGGTGATGCCCCAGAAGAGCAGCACCGCGTCGAACGTCACCCAGCGCCGCCAGCCCTTCCACTTCTTCATCTCGGCCGGGTTCTCGGTGTCGAACATGAAGCCGCGGGACGGCATCTTCTCCTCACCGCCGGAGCCGCGCAGACCGCGGACCTGGGGCAGGTGCGCGCCCATGCCGGCGCCGGAGTCGCGCAGGTGCAGCGTGTACCACATCTGCTGCATGCCGGACGGGCCGGCGAACGCGATCGACCCGACCAGGATCGGGAACCACGTCTCGGACATCGCGCTCTCCGGCAGGTAGCCGAACGCGAACATGCCGGCCAGCGTGGAGCCCAGGTCGGCCAGGTTGCCGACCATCGACGCGACCACCGCGGTGCCGGCCACCAGCACGCCGATCAGCAGGCCGAGCAGGTTCTCCAGCACGTTGTAGATCACCTTGGCGAGGCTGAACAGGATGCCGACCAGCACCAGCACCACGCAGGCGGTGACGGTCCAGGGAATGCCGGATATCGACTCGAACGCGGCCGCACCGGCGGACAGGTGACCGGGCCAGATGTAGACCAGGATCGCCACGGTGAAGAAGAACCACATGAGCGGCTTGAACACGCGGGCGGCGCCGAAGAAGATGCTCTCCCCGGTCGCCATCGCGTAGCGGGCCATCTCCAGCATCACGAACGCCTGGAGCGTGACGCCGATCAGGAACAGCCAGCGGATCTCCGGGCCGAAGACCAGGACGAGCCGCGGCCACATGTACGACTCGCCCATGCCGACGCCCAGCGCGACCAGGAAGACGGTGGGCCCGAGCAGGTGGATGGAGGGCGGTGGGTCGGGGAGTTCGCGGATCGGCATCGGATCCAGGCGTCCGGCCTTCCAGACGCGCTCGTTCTCCGTACCCGTGATGGTGGGGGTGGGGGTCTCTTGTTGTGAGTCCACGATGGGCCTCCTGAACAGGTACTCCGCGTTGAGTCACGGCCCGGGGGAGGGACGTCGGCCGGGCCGGTGGTGCGCGGGCCGGCCGCGGGGACGCGTGGCCGGCCCACCCGTGGGATCTCAGAGACGACCGGCGGCCCGCGCCCAGCGGTACTTCGCGCCGAGCACGGCGACCGGCTTCTCGGTGGTGTACGGATACGCCACGATCCCGTTGCGGTAGAGGTGCTCGCTGGCCTCCTCCACCTCGACGTCGCCGGACAGCGACGCCACGATCGGCTTGTGCACGCCCTTGGCCCGGAACTCCTCCACGACCTCCACGACCAGCCGCGCGAAGACCATCGGCGGCGTGACGATCGTGTGCCAGTAGCCCAGGATCAGCGCGTGCACGCGTGGGTCGGACAGGCCCAGCGCGATGGTGTTCCGATAGGTCTGCGGCGGCTCGCCCCCGGTGATGTCCACCGGGTTCCCGGCCGCGCCGAACGGCGGGATGAAGGCGCGGAACGCCTTGTCCAGGTCGTCCGGGATGGTCATCAGCGACAGCCCGTTCTCCTCGCACGCGTCGGACAGCAGCACGCCGGACCCGCCCGCGCCCGTGATGATCACGACGTTCTCGCCCTGCGGCGTGGGCAGCAGCGGGATGCCGCGCGCGTACTCCAGCATGTCGTTGAGCCCCGGCGCCCGGATGACGCCGTTGGACCGCAGGATGTCGTCGTACACGCGGTCGTTGCCGGCCAGCGCGCCCGTGTGCGAGCTGGCCGCCTTCGCACCCTGCGCGGTGCGGCCGGCCTTGAGCACCACGATCGGCTTCTCCTTGGACACGCGCGACGCCACCTCCGCGAACGCGCGCCCGTCCTTCAGATCCTCCAGGTGCATCGCGATCAGGTTCGTCGCGTCGTCCTGCGCGAAGAACGTGAGCAGGTCGTCCTCGTCGATGTCCGCCTTGTTGCCGACGCCGACGATCGCGGACACGCCCATGCCGCTGGACCTGCTGAACCCCAGGATCGCCATGCCGATGCCGCCGGACTGGGACGACAGCGCCACGCCGCCCCGCACGTCGTACGGCGTGCAGAACGTCGCCGACAGCCGCTGCGGCGTGTAGTAGTAGCCGTAGATGTTCGGCCCGAGGATGCGCACGCCGTGCCGGCGCGCGATCGCCACCACCTCGTCCTGCAACGCGATGTTCCCGGTCTCGCCGAACCCGGACGGGATGAGGATCGCCCCGGCCACGCCCTTGGCCCCGGCCTCCTCCAGCGCCTTCGGCACGAACTGCGCCGGGATCGCGAAGATGGCCACGTCCACGTCGCCGGGCACGTCCGCGATGCTGCGGAACGCCTTGCGCTCCAGGATCTCGCTCGCCTTCGGGTTGACCGGGTAGATCTCACCCTGGTAGCCGCCGTTGACCAGGTTCTTCATCACCGAGTTGCCGATCTTCCCGGCCT
Organism: Catenuloplanes japonicus; assembly: GCF_000717135.1. Taxonomy (GTDB): domain Bacteria; phylum Actinomycetota; class Actinomycetes; order Mycobacteriales; family Micromonosporaceae; genus Catenuloplanes; species Catenuloplanes japonicus. The sequence continues at coordinate 314,240 of NZ_JNXY01000016.1, read as the reverse complement.
CGGCGGACGCGCCGATCACGGCCACGGACGCGGGCCGCATGATCCGGTTCATCGACGCGATGATCTGCTCCGGCGGGATGCGCTCGGGGCGCTTCGCGGCGTCGGCCGAGATCAGCATGCGCACGTCCAGCGCGACCGCCCGCTCCGAAGAGGCCAGCACCGGGTTGAGATCCACCTCGGCCAGCTCCGGGAAGTCCGTGACCAGGTCACCGACCTTGACCAGCAGGTCGGTCAGCAGGTCCAGGTCCGCGCCTTCCGCGCCCCGGACGCCGCGCAGGATCTCCGCGGCCGCGATGCCGTCCACCATTGACCGTGCGGTCGCGGGGGTCACCGGCGCCAGCCGGAACGTCACGTCCTTGAGCACCTCGACCAGCACGCCGCCCAGCCCGAACGCCACGATCTTCCCGAACGTCGGGTCCGTCACCGCGCCCACGATCACCTCGTGGCCGCCGGACAGCTGCTGCTGCACCTGCACGCCGAGGATCCGCGCGTCCGCCTTGTAGTCCAGCGCCGCGCTCACGATCCGCGCGAACCCCTGTGCCGCCTCCTCGGGGGTGGCCACGCCGACCAGCACGCCACCGGCCTCGGTCTTGTGCAGGATGTCCGGCGACACGATCTTCAGCACCACCGGGAAGCCGATCTCCTCGCCCAGCGAGGCGGCCTCGTCCGCGCTGGTCGCCAGCCCCTCACCGGGGGTCGCGATGCCGTAGGCGGCCGCGATCTGCCGGCCCTCCGGCGCGGTGAGCGAATCCCGCCCCTCGGCCAGCGCGGTGTCCAGCAGCCGGCGCACGGTGTCCTTGTCGTAGCCCATGTGAAGCGTCCCCTCAGATCGCGCGCGCCGCGCGCAGTTCGTCGACACCGGCCTGGTCGTAACCGAGCTCGCCCAGCACCTCGGCCGTGTGCTCGCCGAGCAGCGGCGAACGGGTGATCTCCACGGGCGAGTCGGACAGCTTGATCGGGCAGCCGACCGTCTTGTACGGCCCGCGCTCCGGGTGCTCGACCTGCACCACCGCGCCGAGGTCGGCCAGCGTGGCGTCCTCGATCAGCTCGCGGGTGGAGAGGATCGGGCCGCACGGCACGTTCCGCGCGTTGAGCAGCTCCATCACCTCCCACTTGGTGTGCCGCTCGGTCCACTCCTCGATCAGCGCGAACGCCTTGTCCAGCTTGTTCAGCCGGGCCTCGGGCGTGGCCCACTCCGGATCCGCGGCCAGCTCGGGGTGCCCGATCAGCTCCGCGATCGGCACCCAGCCGACCGGCTGGATGATCACGTAGATGTAGTCGTTCGGCCCGCCGGGGGAGCAGCGCACGGCCCAGCCGGGCTGGCCGCCGCCGGACGCGTTCCCGGAGCGCGGCACCTCCGCGCCGGAGGGCTGGTGCGGGTACTCCCCGAGCGGCCCGTGCGCGAGTCGCTGCTGGTCGCGCAGTTTCACCCGGCACAGGTTGAGCACCGCGTCCTGCATGGCGACCTGGACGCGCTGGCCCTTGCCGCTGCGCCCGCGCTGGAGCAGCGCGGCGAGGATGCCGGCGACCAGGTGGATGCCGGTGCCGGAGTCGCCGATCTGGGCGCCGGTCGCGGTGGGCGGGCCGTCCGCGAAACCGGTGGTGGCCATCGAGCCGGCCATGGCCTGCGCGATCACCTCGTACGCCTTGAAGTTCGCGTAGCGCCCCGGGCCGAAACCCTTGATCGACGCGTACACCAGGCCGGGGTTGATCTCCTGGAGCCGCTCCCAGGAGAAGCCGAAGCGGTCGACCACGCCGGGACCGAAGTTCTCCACCAGCACGTCGACCTTTTCGACCAGGCGGGTGAACACCTCCTTTCCCTGGTCGCTCTTCATGTTGAGCGTGATGCTGCGCTTGTTGCCGTTCAACATCGTGAAGTAGAGGCTGTCCACACCGGGCACATCGCGCAGCTGGCTGCGCGTGATGTCGCCGGTGCCGGGCGCCTCCAGCTTGATCACGTCAGCGCCGAGCCAGGCCAGGATCTGTGTGGACGAGGGTCCGGACTGCACATGTGTCATGTCGAGGACCCGGATGCCCTCGAGCGCCTTCTCCATGGGAGGACCTCCTGTGGCGACCGCTCCGCCGGGGCGGAACCGAGGATTGCATACCGTATGGGGTAGGCAATATCGTGCTCCTCATCACGTGATGTGTCCAGAGGGTTGCAGGACGTTTTCGTAGATGTAGATCGATCCCAGGGAGGGTCGGCGCATGGACCTGTTCGAACACCAGGCACACGATCTGTTCGCACTGCACGACATCCCGACCGGCCGCCGCCGCGTGGCGCTCACCCCGGCGGAGGCCGCCGCGGCCGCCGCCGCGATCGGCGGGAAGGTGGTGATAAAAGCCCAGGTCAAAACCGGAGGCAGAGGCAAAGCAGGCGGGGTACGACTCGCGAGCTCGCCCGACGAGGCCGCGCACGCGGCCGAGCGGATCCTCGGCATGGACATCCACGGCCACACCGTCCACTCCGTCCTGGTCACGGACGCGAGCGAGATCGTCGCCGAGTACTACGTGGCGCTGCTGCTGGACCGCGCGGCCGGCGGCTTCCTGGCGCTGCTCTCCGGCGCCGGCGGCATGGACATCGAGTCGGCACCGCCGGAGCTTCTGGTGCGTGCGCCGCTCGACATCGACGGCGGGCTCACCGATGGGCTCGCGCTGTCCCTGTGCGCCGATGCGGGCCTGCCTTCGGAGGTCGCGCCGGTGCTGACCGCGCTCTGGCGGCTGCTGCGCGCGGAGGACGCCACGCTGGTGGAGATCAACCCGCTCGCGCTGCTGGCCGACGGCACGATCCGCGCGCTGGACGGCAAGATCACGCTGGACGACAACGCCTCGTTCCGGCACCCGCAGCACGCCGGGCTGGCCGCCGCCGCGCCCGCGGATCCGCGCGAGGCGGCCGCGGCCCGCAAGCACCTCAACTACGTGAAGCTGGACGGCAGCGTCGGCGTGATCGGCAACGGCGCCGGCCTGGTGATGAGCACGCTCGACGTGGTCGCGGCCGCCGGCGAGGCGCACGGCGGCGTCACCCCGGCGAACTTCCTGGACATCGGCGGCGGCGCGTCCGCCCGCGTGATGGCGGACAGCCTGGAGATCGTGCTCGCCGACCCGGACGTCACCGCGGTGCTGGTCAACGTGTTCGGCGGCATCACCGCCTGCGACGCGGTCGCGGACGGCATCCTCCAGGCGTACTGGCAGCTCACCGACGGCGGGGGACCGCTGCGCGCGCCACTGATCGTGCGGATGGACGGCAACAACGCGGAGAAGGGCCGCCGGATGCTCGTCGCCGCCGCGCTGCCCGGCGTGCTCACCGCGGAGACGATGGACGGCGCGGCGACGCTCGCCGCCGCCATGGCCCGGCAGGAGGCCCCCTGAGATGGCGATCTTCCTCACCGAACACAGCAGAATCCTGGTCCAGGGCATCACGGGTACGGAGGGCGCGCGCCACACCCGGCGCATGGTCGCGGCCGGCAGCACCGTGGTCGCGGGTGTGGTCCCGAACCGCGACGGCCAGCGCCTCGACGACATCCCGATCTTCGGTGACGTGGCCTCCGCCGTGGCCGCGACCGGCGCGGACGTGTCCGTGGTCTTCGTGCCGCCGCGCTTCGCCAAGGCCGCGGTGCTGGAGGCGGTGGACGCGAGCGTGCCGCTGACCGTGGTGGTCACCGAGGGCATCCCGGTACATGATTCGGTCGAGTTCGTGGCGCGGGCCCGTGCGGCCGGCGTCCGGATCATCGGGCCGAACTGTCCCGGGCTGATCTCACCCGGCCAGTCCAACGCCGGCATCATCCCGGCCGACATCGCCAAACGGGGCCGGATCGGGCTGGTCAGCAAGAGCGGCACGCTCACCTACCAGCTCATGCACGAGCTGCGCGACTTCGGCTTCACCAGCTGTGTCGGCATCGGTGGCGACCCGGTCGCGGGCACCTCGCACATCGACTGCCTGGCCGCGTTCGAGGCCGACCCGGAGACGGACGCGATCGTGCTGATCGGCGAGATCGGCGGCGACGCGGAGGAGCGCGCGGCCGCGTTCGTCCGGGACCACGTGACCAAGCCGGTGGTCGGCTACGTGGCCGGCTTCACCGCGCCGCCCGGCCGCACCATGGGCCACGCGGGCGCGATCGTCTCCGGCTCGTCCGGCACCGCGGCCGCGAAGAAGTCCGCGCTGGAGGCGGCCGGCGTGGCGGTCGGTACCACCCCCACCGAGACCGCGCAGCTCATGCGCGACCTCCTCGCTTCCTGATCCGCCCGCCCGTGATCCAGGCGTCGGTCACGCCTGGATCACGGGGTCAGGAGCGTGCGGCAGGCCGCGTCGTGCAGCCAGGTCTCGGCCTGGTCGAAGGTCCAGCCGCGGCTGGTGACCAGGCCGTACCAGGCGTCCGGGCCGAAGAAGAAGTAGAGCGAGTCGGTCAGCCGGTCGCCGGTCAGGTCCGGGCGCACGCCGTCGAGGTGCCGCAGATGGTCCGTGATGGCGGCGAAACCGCGCAGGCACTTGGCCACCGCGTCGTCCACCGCGAGCTGGGCCGCGGGCTCGCCGGGCGCCTGGTGGACCAGGCCGTGCAGGATGTCGTAGTGGTCCTCGTGGACGCGGCGCGAGCCGGTCGCGGTCAGCGCGAGCACGTGGCGCGGGTCGGTGGAGGCGCGCGCCTCCACGTTCGCCTCCGCGGCCTTGGTGTCGTCCATCAGCGGTTGCAGCAGCGCGGCCAGCACGCCCGCCTTCCCGCCGGCGCTGGCGTAGACGGTCTGCGTCGCCACCCGTGCGGCCTTGGCGATCTCCGGAACCGTGACCGCGGCGTACCCGTGCGTCATGAACAGCTCCCGGGCGGCGTCCAGGATGGCGGCGCGGGTGGCGGCGGCGGCGTCCTCCCGGCGTGGCGAGCGGTATCTGCTGGCTGGCGCGGTCATTCGTGCAGCATAACTCCGCTCGGTTGACCGTAGTGCTCTCTAATGAATAGTGTGTTCCTCATGGATAACGTGATCGTCGTAGGTGCGGGCCCGACCGGACTGTGGCTGGCGTGCGAGCTGAGGCTGGCCGGCGTCGAGGTGACGCTGATCGAGCGGACGTCGGGTCCGCGGCCGAACACGCGCGGGGTCGGCACTCACGCCCGCACGCTGGAGGTGCTGGCCATGCGCGGGCTGGCGGACGTGCCGCTGGCGAAGGGCCGCAAGGTCCCGCGCTGGCACTTCGGCATGCTCCCCAGCCTCGCCGACTACAGCACGCTCGACTCTCCGTATCAGTTCGTCGTGGCGTACCCGCAGAATGCGCTCGAAGAGCTCCTGGACGCGCGGGCCGTGGAACTGGGCGCGACGATTCTGCGCGGCACCACCGTCACCGGTCTGACCCAGAACCCCGAGGGGGTACGGGTGCGGCTCGCCGACGGCACCGAGCTCACCGCGTCGTGGGTGGTCGGCGCGGACGGCGCGGGCAGCACCGTGCGCAAGGCGGCCGGCATCGCGTTCCCGGGGACGGACACGACCTACTACGGCTACGTGGCGGACGTGACACTGACCGGCCCGCCGCCCCCGCCCGCGATCGCCTCGCAGGTCGGCGCGCTGATCACCGCGCCGCTGCCCAGCGGCGGGTTCCGGGTGAGCGGGTTCGACCCGCACGACCAGCACCCGGAGCAGGAGATGACGCTTGCGCGGGTGAGCGCGTCCGCGAACCGCGCCGCCGGCCGTGACCTGGGCATCACCGACCCGATCTGGATCTCCCAGTTCGGCAACGCGACGCGGCGGGCCGCCGAGTACCGGTCCGGGCGGGTCTTCGTGGCCGGCGACGCCGCGCACATGCACCCGCCGACCGGCGGCGTCGGCCTCAACGTCGGCCTGCAGGACGCGCACAACCTCGGCTGGAAGCTCGCGGCCGTGGCGACCGGCCGCGCGCCGGAGTCGCTGCTGGACACCTACCACGACGAGCGCGCGCCGGTCGGGGACGCGGTGCTGGCGAACACGCGGGCGCAGAGCGCGCTGGTCAACGGCTTCACGCCGGAGATGCAGGCGTTGCGCGCGCACCTGTCCGGCCTGATCGACAGGCACCCGGCGGTCGCGGCGGACCTGGCGTTCTCGGTCTCCGGGCTGGATGTCGCCTACCCGTCGCCGGACCCGGCCGCGCACCCGCTGACCGGGCGGCGCTTCGGTGACGCGGCCGCGTTCCCGCTGTTCGTGGACGGCCGGCCGGTGCTGGTGCGCTACCCGTCCGCACCGCCGGTGGACGGCGCCTACGACTCGGAGTCCACATTGGAGGATCTGGCCTACGCGGTGATCCGGCCGGACGGTTACATCGGCTGGGCCACGACGGACCCGGACCCGGCGGCGGCGCTCGCCGCGTTCAAGGCATTCCCGGCCGACCACCGCTGATCCCGCGGGCGCACCACGCTCGCCGCGCGCAGGTCCCATCCGTGATCGGGCCCGTCTCTCATGTCGTCAGAAGGACATGAGAGACGGGCCGATCATGACAAGGGCGCGGCCGGCCCGCCCCCAAACCGCGGGCCGGACGCCCCGCCATTGTGCCGTGCCCGCGCCCGGCCTTCCACGGCCATCCGGCTCTGTGTTTCGGCGGCCTCCGGCTCTGTGTTTCCGCGGCCTCCGGCCCTGTGTTTCCGCGGCCCGGCCTTAGGCGCCGACCAGCAGGGAGAGCAGTTCCCCGGCCTCGACCGGGCTCCCGTACCGGTATCCCTGCCCCAGGTCGCATCCGCGTTCCCGGCAGAGATCCCGCTGCTGGTCCGTCTCGATGCCCTCGGCCACCGCGCGGATCCCCAGGTCGTGCGCGGTGGCCACGATCTGCGAGAACAGCACGCCGCTGTGCTGCTCGTCCGTCGGCAGCAGCGCGGTCAGGTGCCGGCGGATCTTCGCCACGGCCAGCGGCAGCCGTTCCGCCGCGTCCCGCAGCAGCGCCGCGTCGGTGAACCCGCACAGCGCCAGCCGCATCCCGCGGTCGCACAGCCGCCGGAGCGAGGCCTGCGGCAGCTTCTCGGACAGCGCGGCCCCGTGGTCGATCTCCAGCGTCACCCGCGACGCGTCGAAGCCGCTCAGCGTCAGCGCCTGCTGCAGGTCGTCGGCGAGCTGCGGGTCGCGCAGCTGGGACTCGGACAGGTTGATGTGCACGCGCAGCGACTCGGTCGCGGCCAGCGCGGGCCAGGACGCGACCTCCTGGCAGGCCGCGGACATCACCCACCGCCCGAGCGGCCGGATCAGCCCGCTGGACTCGGCCGCGTGGATGAACCGGGAGGCCGGCACCAGCCCCGCGTGCGCCGGCGTCCACCGGACCAGCGCCTCGACGCCGATCACGCGCTCGCTGGCCAGGTCCACGATCGGCTGGTAGCGCAGGTGGAACTCGCCGTTGCGCAGCGCGTCCACCAGCTCGGCGGCCAGCGCGTCGCCGGCCGGCACGGTCGGGTCGAGCGCGGAGTCGAGCACGCGCCGGTCGGTCAGCACCGCGGCCAGCGCGGACTCCTCGTCCCGGGCCGCCTGGTAGCGGACCACCGCCTCCTGCAGGCAGCGGTCCAGCACCTCCGGCGGGCAGGGCTTGTTGAGGAACCGGAAGATCTGCCCGTCGTTGATGGCCCGGATCGCGGCGGACGGCTCGGTCTGGCCGGTCAGCAGCACACGCGTGGTGAGCGGCGCGGACGTCCGGACGCGGGAGAGGAACGTGGCGCCGTCCATGCCCGGCATCCGCATGTCACTGATCACCACCGCGAACGGCCCCTGCTCGGTGATCGTGGCCAGGCCGCGCTCGCCGCCGTCCGCGACCGTCACCTCGTACCGGCTGTGCAGCTGGCGGCGGAGCCCGGAGAGGATCTTCGCGTCGTCGTCCACGAGCAGCACCCTCGGCTTCACGCCGGGACCGCCACACCGACCGGCAGCGCGATGATGAACCGCGCGCCCTCGTCCGGCGCGGACTCGACGCGGATCGCGCCGCCGTGCTTCTGGACGACGCTGCTGTAGACCATGCTCAGGCCCTGGCCGGTGCCCTTGCCGACGCCCTTGGTCGTGAAGAACGGGTCGAAGATCCGGGCCTGGACCGCGTCGGACATGCCGATGCCGTCGTCGGCCACGGAGATCTCCACGCGGTCGTCGTACCGCCGGGTGCTGATCTGGATCTTTCCGAGCGGCGCGTCCGAGGCCTGCTGGCGCCGGGACTCGATCGCGTGCGCCGCGTTGACGATGAGGTTCAGCACGACCTGCTTGAGCTCACCCTCGTAACACGGGACCTGGCCGACGTCGGGGTGGAGATCAAGGTGCAGTAAGGCATGATATTTCCACTCATTGCGGGCGACCTGTACCGTGCTCTCCACCGCGCGGTTGATGTCGGTGTCGCGGCGGCCCTGCCCGGGGTGGGAGAAGTCCTTCATGGCGCGGACGATCTGCGCGACGCGCTCCAGCCCTTCGAGGGACTCGGAGACCGCGCCGGGGATCTCGTCGATCAGGAAGTCGAGGTCGATGGTGCCGAGCGCGTCCCGCAGCCCGGCCATCGCCTCGGCCGGGTCCGGGTTGTCCGCCTCGCACACGTCGCTGACGCGTTTGACCAGCGCGAGGATGCTGGCGAACGACTCCGCGACGAACCGCGTGTTGTCCGAGACGAACTGGATCGGCGTGTTGATCTCGTGCGCGATGCCGGCCGCGAGCTGCCCGATCGCCTCCAGCCGGTTCGCCTGGTTGAGCTGCCGTTCCAGCTCGCTGACCCGGGTGACGTCCGCGCCGACGCCGATCAGGCCCTCGATCTCGCCGGCGGCGCCGAGCTGGGGCAGCACGCTGAGCAGCAGGCTGCGGGACGGACCGTCCGCGGGCGCGATGGTCACCTGCTGGTCGACGACCGGGCGGCCGGTCGCGATGACCTGCGCCTCGACCTCGGGCAGCACGCGGGACAGCTCGTCCGCGACCGGCAGCTCCGCCTCGGTACGCCCGAGCACGTCGACGCCGTGCGGGATGCCGCGCATGGCCAGGAACGCCGCGTTGTGCCCGTGGTAGCAGCCGGCGAAGTCCTTCCAGTACGTGAGCTGCGGGATCGACGAGATCACGCCGTCCAGCAGCGCCTTCTCCGTGCTGAGCTCCTGGGCCAGCGCCTCGGAGCGCTCGATCGCGGTCAGCAGCGTGCGGTCGGCCTCGCGGTCCTCCGCGGTGCGGGTCAGCGATCGGATCGTGGCCCGCTGCTGGTCGACGGTGCGCAGCAGGTCCTCGTAGGAGGGCCGGGAGTCGGACATGTCGCTCTTCCCATGCCGTAGTACGCCAACACCTGCCCATCGGCGTCCGCCCGCGCGACCTGAGCGGTTTCCCACTCACCCGATTTATCCGGATTTATAGTTAGAAGGTGAACCAGCGGATTCTCATGGTCGATGACGAGCAGCGCATCCTGGAAGCGTTCCGCCGCAGTCTGCACGGCCGGTACGAGCTGGACACCGCGAACTCCGGGGCGGAGGCCCTGGCCAAGGCCCGCACCACCGCCCGCCCGTACGCCGTGGTCGTCTCCGACATGCGCATGCCCGGCATGAGCGGCGCGGAGTTCCTGGCCGGTCTGCGCGCGGTCTCGGCCGACACCGTGCAGATCATCCTCAGCGGCCAGGCCGACCTGGCCGACGCGATCCGGGCGGTCAACGACGGCAACCTGTTCCGCTTCCTCACCAAGCCGTGCGAGCCGGCCGAGCTGGCCCGCGCGCTGGACGCCGCGCTGGAGCAGCATCGCCTGGTCATGAGCGAGCGTGAGCTGCTGGAACGCACGCTCGACGGCGCCGTGAAGGTGCTCACCGAGCTGATGGCCGCGGCCCACCCGGTCGCGGCCGCGCGCACCGGGACCGTGAAGGCGCTCACCGACGCGGCCATCTCCGTGCTGCACCCGAAGGACACCTGGGAGCTGCGGATCGCGGCCATGCTCGGCCAGGTCGGCCTGATGGCGGTCCCGGCCGAGGTGATCGCGAACGTGGTCGGCACGCACACCGAGGACGTCGACCCGGAGGCGCTCGCCATGTACCGCGGGCACCCGGCGCTGTCCCGCGAGCTGATCGGCCGCATCCCCCGGCTGGAGCGCGTCGCGGCCTGGGTCGCGTCCCAACCGGTCACGCTCGCGGAGGCGCAGGCACCGACGCCGGCCGCGACCGAGGAGTCCGGCGGCGCCGCGAAGCAGATCTACGAGACCGTGACCGCGTTCGTGGTGGCGGTCGAGTCCGGCCTGACGCCCGGTCGCGCCGTGGTGGAGCTGGCGAAGAACCCGCGCTACCCGGCCACGATGCTGGACGCGGCGGTCCGGGCGTACATGTCCGACGACCTGCGCCGCCCGCGCCAGGTCAAGGGCAAGGAACTGGTCGTCGGCATGATGATGAACCAGGACGTGGTGACCCGGACCGGCATGACGCTGGTCCGCTCCGGCGAGGTGCTCACCGAGTCGACCGCGATTCGGCTGCGGCACTTCGCGGAGGGCGTGGGCGTGGTCGAGCCCATCAACGTCCTGGCCTGATCCGGGCGGCGTACCGCATACTGTATGCAGTCTGCCGCCTCTGCATCGGGAGGGTCCATGACCACCCGCGAGATCCGAGACCTCTACGGCCGCCACTACCGCGTCGGCGAAACCGACGTGGAACTGCTCGGCCGCCCTCGTTCCGTGCTGCTCGCCGCAGCCTGCGCGGCCATGGCCGCAGCCGGCGTGCTGCAGTACGGTTTCGCCGCCGCGCTGTCCTCGCTCGACACCACGTTTCCGCACACCGGGGCGCTGCCGGCACTCGCGGTCTGGGTCGCCTGCCAGGCCGGTGCGGCGCCGCTCGCGGCCTGGCTCTACCGCAGGCTGCCCAGCTCACTCGCGTTTCCGCTGTTCAGTGCCGCGGTGCTCTGCGGGCTCGCACTGCTCACCCTCGCGTTCGCATCACAGATCCAGATCCTCGTCATGGGGTACGGGGTGCTGGGCGGACTCGGTGCCGGGCTGACCTATCTCACCTGTGTGGCGGTGGTGGCGGAGTGGTACCCGGAACGCACCGCCGCCCGGACCGGGCTGGTCAGCGCCGCGTTCGCGCTCGGCTCGGTTCCGGTCGCCCTGCTGATCGCGTTCGTCGACCGGGCCGTGCTGTTCACGGTTGCGGCAGTGGTGGTCCCTGGCGTGCTGGCCGGGGCCGCCGTGCTGCTGCGCAAACCGCCGCGGCACTGGTGGCCGGCGGCGCTCGACCCGCACCGGTGGGCGGTCGATCGCGTGCTGAATCCGAGCATTCCGCGGAACATCCCGGCTGTGCGGTCCTGGACGACGGGTGCGGCCGCCCGCAGCGCGGCGCTGCCGGCGATCTGTCTGGTGGTGGTGCTGACGTCGGGCCTGGCGCTCTTCGACCTGGCCTACCTCGGTGGGTACGGAGCCGCGCTCCCGATCGCGGCGCTCGCCGCGGCGGCAGGGCTCGGGCGTGCGTTCACCGGGACGCTCTCGGACCGGCTCGGCCGTCGGCGCACGCTCGGGGTAGCGCTCGCGCTCGGCGGGGTGGCCCAGTTCGGGCTGCTTGCGGCCGTGCACGCCGGTTCGACGCCGGGGGCGGTGCTGTGTGGCGCGCTGGCGGGGGCGGGGGTCGGTACCGGCTACTCGCTGCTGGTCACCCTGGTGCGCGACTTCTTCGGCGGTGATGCGCTCATTCCGACGTATGGGATCGCCTATGCGGGGAAGGCGTTCGGCGGGGTGGCGGGAGTGGTGCCGGCGGCGGTGCTGCTGCATGCGGAACCGCATACGGCGCTGGTCACGGCGGCGGCAGGGGTGGTCGGGCTGTGCACGGCTGCGCTGACGCTCGCCCTGCGCCAGCCTGGCCGGCCGGCGACGATTCCTTCGGGGGGTTGAGGGCGGGGCGGGTTCACTGAGTACCTGGCACCTCCGGGCGACGCCTCGCGGGCGCGACAATTCTTCGGTGTTGGTTCGCGGTGGGGGCCTATCTCCGGCCAGTTTCCGGCTTTCCGGGTTCTGTCCGGACGCGGCCAAGGTGCGGTCATCGAGCGCTGCCGCGCCCGAAATTTCATGTTATCGGTCGCGTTGGGCGGTCTGGTTGCTGTTTTGCCTCCGGCGGGAGCGCTCCGGCTCCGGGGCGGGATCCAAGACCTTTCAGCTGCGCCGCACTCTGATCCGTGGCTGGGTTTCGGGCGGTCACCTTTGTGGGGCCTGCGCATAAAGAACAAAAGCCCCGCCTTCGGCGGAGCGGTGAGGTGGCTCAAGATCCTTGCATACGCCACCGCTGCTACTCGGCCGGAATAACAGCGGTGGCGTATGCATCGATCTTGGATCCCGGATATTGGAAGGGTTCTCTCGGGATGCGGAGGGCGGGGTCAGGCGGGGGTGCGGGAGGCGTACGCGCGGGCGTCGGCGAGCGTCTTCTCCGGAAGTGCGGGGGCGTCCAGCAGGCGGGGGAGGAGGGCGCGTTCGAGGGTCATGGCGCGGAAGGCCAGGGCGATGGTGATGTCGTGGGTGGGGCGGTGGGTGATGGTGATCTCGTCGCCGGCGCGGATGGTGCCGGGGGTGAGGACGCGGAGGTAGGCGCCGGGGAGGGCGGCCTGGGTGAAGGTCTTTACCCAGCTGGGGAGGTCCATCCAGCGGGCGAAGGTGGCGCAGGGGATGCGGGGGACGGAGACCTCCAGGAGGAGGTCGGGGCCGATGCGCCAGCGTTCGCCGATCAGGGCGCCGGTGACGTCGATGCCGCGGGTGGTGAGATTTTCGCCGAAGGTGCCGTGGGGGAGGTCGCGGGACAGTTCGGCGGACCAGTGGTCCAGGTCCTCGCGGGCGTAGGCGTAGACGGCCTGGTCGTCGCCGCCGTGGTGGCGGCGGTCGAAGATCTCGTCGCCGGTGACGCCGCTGCCGAGGCCGGTGGCGCGGTCGCCGGGGGCGCGGACCTGGACCGGGGCGTCGGTGGGGCGTTTGTCGATGCCGGTCTTGCGGAGCATGGCACCGTCACGTCGGGGTACGGCGAGGTTCACGGAGAGCACATGAGCAGCCACCGGCGCATGGTACATGCTCGCCGTACCCCTGGATGATCTTGATTTAGTGGACTCGCAGGGACCAGGCGCGGACGCCGCCGACGATGCCGGCGGTGTTCGGGACGATGACGACGTCGTCGCCCATCCGCAGGAGCTGCTCGGGGATGATTCTGCGGGAGTTGCCGCCGCCGATGTAGAGGCGGTCCCACAGGAAGACGGGGCGCAGGCCCTCGACCACGCGCGCGACCCGCCGCGACCAGAACGAATCGCCCAGGCGGCGGCGCTCGTGCTCGCCGATGTAGGTGTCGTAGGACATGCCCCAGCGCACGGGGGCCTGGGAGAACTCCAGGTGCGGGGCCAGGCGGCCGCCGTCGAAGAGGGCGCAGCCGAGGCCGGTGCCGAGCGTGAGGACCAGTTCCAGACCGGTGCCGGCCACGACGCCGGCGCCGTGCACCTCGGCGTCGTTCAGGACCAGCGTGGGGGCGTCGAAGGCGGCGCCGAGCGCGGAGCGGGCGTCGAAGTTCGCCCAGGCCCTGGCCAGCTCGGGGTCGATGCGGGTGCGCGGCCCGGCCCTGGTGATGTAGTGCGGGGTCGCGACGACCACGCCGTGCCGGATCATGCCGGGCATCCCCACCGTCACCCGGTCCGCGGGCGGGAGCTGGTGGCTCAGCTCCACCAGCGTCTTCACAAAAAGATCAGGCGGCAGGGGGTACGGGGTGGGGACGCGGAGCGGTTGAGCCCGCATCGTGCCGGACTCGTCCAGCACCGAAGCCTTGATACCACCGCCACCGCAGTCGATCGCCAGGGTCGTATGCACGTCGCCTAGTGTGCCAAGCCTTCTTCGCGTCCGCGCTCTGGCAGTCTGTATTGATGATCCAAGCGGTGGTTTTCGACCTCGACGGCGTGCTGATCGACACCGAACCGGTGTGGGAGGAGGTGCGCCGCGGCCTGGTCGCGGAGTCCGGCGGCACCTGGGCACCGGACGCGCAGCAGCGCCTGATGGGCATGAGCACCGGCGAGTGGTCGCGTTACCTGGCCGAGGATCTGGGCGTGGGCGGTACGCCGGAGGAGGTAGCGGCCGAGGTGCTGCGGCGGATGGCGTCCCGCTACGAGACCGCGCTGCCGCTGATCCCGGGCGCGGTGGAGGCGGTGCGGCGGATCGGCGCGGAGTACCGGCTGGCGGTGGCCAGTTCGTCCGCGCGGGTGCTGATCGACCACGTGCTGGCCGCGGCGGAGATCACATCGCTGTTCGAGGCCACGGTCTCGACGGAGGAGGTGCCGCGCGGGAAACCGGCACCGGACGCGTACGAGACCGCGGCCGGGCGGCTCGGACTGCCGGTGGCGGTGTGCGCGGCGGTGGAGGACTCGTCGAACGGGCTGCGCAGCGCGTCGACGGCCGGGCTGGCGGTGGTGGCGATCCCGCAGCCGGCATATCCGCCGGCGGAGGACGCGCTGGCGCTGGCGGACCGGGTGCTGGAGTCGCTGGCCGAGCTGACGCCGGAGTTGATCGCGTCGCTCCGCGACTGAGTGGCGCGTCGCTCCGCGACTGAGTGGCGCGTCGCTCCGCGACTGAGTGGCGCGGTGCTCCGCGACTGAGTGGCGCGGTGCTCCGCGACTGACGCCCCGCCCCGGCGATGGGTGCTGTGGCCGGATCCGGTGCTGTCGGGGCGTACCGGATGCGGCTTTTGATCGTGGTTTTCGTCGGGCGCCGGCCGAGGGGCGATTCCCGGCCGGCGCCCGGTATCCACACCGGGTTCTACGCGGGGGACGACGTGCAGGCCGTGCCGTTGAGCGTGAACGCGGCCGGTGCGGGGTTGGTGCCGGTGTAGGTCGCCTGGAAGCCGGTGCTGACCGTGCCGCCGGACGGGATCGCGCCGTTCCAGGACACGTTGGCCGCGGTCAGCGTGGTGCCGCTCTGCGTCCAGGTGCCGTTCCAGCCGTTGGAGAGCGTGACCGAGCCGCCGACCGTGAAGGCCACGCGCCAGGAGCTGACCGCGGGGCCGTTGTTGGTGATCCGCAGGTCGGTGGTGAAGCCGGTCGACCACTGGTTGAGCGTGTACGTGATCGTGCAGGTGCTGGGGCCGGGCGTGGTGGGACCCGGCGTGGGGGAGCCGGTCGGCGTGACCACCGGGCCGGCCGCGATCGCCAGGTCGTAGGCGCGCTGGGGGACGAACTGGCCGGCGGACGCGATGCAGCCGTCCGCCTCGCCGGGCAGCTTGACCCACAGGTAGGCGTCCAGGATCGGGTCCTCGACCGCGTTCGTGGACGGGATGCCGATCGCGCGGCCGGCCGGGTCGCACCACTCGCTGCCCGCGGGGCCGTTGCCGTTGCGGCTGGTGTCGATGACGCCCTTGAGCGAGGAGTCGCCGGTCGCCGCGATCACGGACTTGATGTACGGAATGGACTCCGCATTTGTCCGATAATTCGAGACATTGACGGAAATGCCGTCGGCGCTGTTGGCGATGTCCGCGCGGACCAGGCGGGCGGCCATCTCCGAGGGGGCCAGCCAGGCCGAGTGCGCGGCGTCGAAGTAGACCTTGGCCTGCGCGGACGCGGTCTTGAAGGCCTTCCCGGCGTACGCCATCGACGCGTAGACCTCGGCCTGCTGTGCCGCGGTCTGGCAGCTGGTCATCTGCGCCAGCACGTCCGGCTCCAGGACGATCGCGGCGGCGCGGCCCCGCAGGCCGGCCGCGACCTGGTCCACCCACGCGCGGTAGGCGGTGTGGTTCGGCAGGCCGCCGGAGCTGGCGCCGCTGCAGTCCCGGTTCGGGATGTTGTAGACGACCAGGATCGGGATCTTCCCGGCGGCCGCGGCCGCGCCCACGAACGCGTCGACCTGGCCGGCGACCGTGCCGGGGTTGTTCTGCGTGAACCAGCGGCCCTGCGGCACGCTCGCGATCCGGTCGCGGATGACGGCGGCGCGGGAGTCGTTCGGGTTGGCGGCGGCCCATGTCGCGGCGTTGGTGGCCGGGTCGACGTAGTAGGGCGATTCGGCGGCGGACGCGGACGACGTCTGCAGCGCGATCGTGGCCGCGACGGCTGCCGTGACCGCGACCACGGCCAGCACGGATCTGGGGCGCATGGATGCTCCTCGAAGGCGGTGGGAGTCGAGATCGACGGGAGCGCTCCCATGACCGTACATATCAAAGTGCATCAATGCCAGAGGTACGCGAAAAGTCCGCCCGCCCCGGCGGTGCAGCGCGGGGGTGGGCGGACTGATGGTGGAGTGGGGGTCAGGCGTGCAGTTCCGGCAGGAAGCTGATGACGCCGAACTCGGCGCCGGACGGGTCCGCCAGGATCGCGTAGGCGCCCATGGTCGCCGCCCGCATGCCGGCCACCACGGAACCGCCGAGCGCCACGCAGCGGCCCGCGGTCGTGGCCACGTCCTCCGCCTCGAAGCAGGTCAGCCAGCGGGCTGCGCCCTCGGTGGTGCGCATGCCCGCGACGGTGCGCGCGCTGCTGGTGACGAACTCGGAGTACTGCACGCCGGGCGTGTACTCCATGTTCTGCTCGGCCCAGTGGAAGATCTTGCCGTAGAAGGAGGAGATCGTCTCTGGATTGGGCGAGCTGAGCTCGAACCAGCAGGACGCGCCGGGCTCCTCGTTGATCTGCGCGCCGCCGAACGTGCTCTTCTTCTCGAACGCGCCGAAGACCGCGCCGTCCGGGTCGGTGAAGAGCGCGCCCAGGCCGCCGTTCGGCATCTCGTGGGCGGGGCGGAGCACGGTGCCGCCCGCGTCCGCCACCAGAACCGCCGTGGCCTCGATGTCCTCGACCGCCACGTACGTCGCCCACGTGCTTCCGGTCACGCCGGGGGTGCTGTCCACGTCGGACAGCCCGGCGGCGGCCAGGTCGCGCAGGCGGAACGTGCGGTCGTCCGTCTTCCAGCCGAAGAGCTCGCCGTAGAACGCTGTAGCGTCGGCGGGTTCCTCTCCGATGAGTTCCGCCCAGCACGGGGTGCCCTCTGGGTAGCCTCTGACTCGCACCGCCAACCTCCTTCTTGCGTTACTCTGCGTAATCTTTTGTGCATGAATCTTGTGAAGTCATCGGTCGGTCCGAGGCACTCAATGTCCACAGTGACGGATTGCGCACAGTGGTCACGTCGTCGTGTCAACGGCTCCGGTTGATGTCTACCTTACGTGCTACCTACACGCAGAGCTACAGAAGTTGGGTCTGAAATCGGTCACCTCACACGAGAAAGCGCCTTAAGGCTCACTTGGAGTTACGTGTAGGGTGCATCGAGTACTTTCGTGATCGCACGCGTCACCTGCACGTTCCGGCTGCACGTGCGAGCGCTCGTGCATTTGATCGAGCTTTGCCATCGTCGGTGTGGCCGCTACACCGTGTAGCACTACGGAGATGATGACGACCAGACCGGCGGTTGCCCAGAGCGACGACGCGCCGGGGATCTCCGCGTGGCCCATGGCATACGCGAGGTAGTAGAACGTCCCCACGCCGCGGATGCCGAACAGGCCCACCACCCAGTGCTCCGCCCGCCGGCCCGGCGCGCCGATCAGCGACAACCGACCGGCCAGCGGACGGATCACGAACACCAGCGCCAGCCCCACGGCCACCGCGCCCCAGGTCAGCGGCTCCAGCAGGCCGTCGACCACGGCACCACCCAGCAGCAGCAACAGCAGCACGGTCAGCAGCCGCTCCACCTGCTCGGAGAAGTCGTGCAGCACCTGGTGGTACTCGTGGCCGTGCTCCGCGTTCCGGATCGTGTGCGCGGCCACGAAGACGGCGAGAAAGCCGTAGCCGCCGATCAGCTCCACCGCGCCGTACGCCAGGAACGTCGCGGCCAGCGCCATCAGGCCCTCCGCGTGCGTGGCCGGGCGTACCCGCTCCGGCAGGGCCCGGAAGAACAGCCTCCCCAGCACCCAGCCGATCCCGGCGCCGCCCGCGACCCCGGCGAAGACCCGCCAGCCGACCTCGACCAGCGCCCACTCGCCGACGGACGCCCAGGTCAGGCCGGACAACGCGACCAGCGCCAGCGCCACGAACGGGAACGCCAGGCCGTCGTTCAGCCCGGCCTCCGCGGTCAGCGAGAACCGGACCTCGTCCTCCGAGTCCTCCTCGTCCGTCGGCTCGCCGACCTGCACCTCCGCGGCCAGCACCGGATCGGTCGGCGCGAGCGCGGCGCCGAGCAGCAGCGCCGCGGCCGGCACCAGACCGGCCCACGCCCAGCCCAGGAACGCCACGGCCGCGATCGTGAGCGGCATCGCCACCACCAGCAGCCGCCACGCCGCGGACCAGCGCCGCCGGCCGAGCGGGCGGTCGATCTTCAGGCCCGCACCCATCAGCGCCACGATCACGCCGACCTCGGTCAGGTGCTTGGTCAGCTCCGGATGTGCGAGCGGGTCCAGGTCCGGCAGCGGCGACGGCACCGCGAACACCACCATGCCCAGGCCCAGGAACGCTATCGGCATCGAGAACGGGCGGCGCTCCACCAGGCGCGGCAGCACGCCGGCCAGCAGCGCGGCGGCCCCGAACAGTGCGAACGCGATATCGGCGGTCTCCATCCGGGTTACCGCAACAGGCCGAGCGGAGATTCCTCCAGCGAGGCGAGCAGTCCGGCCGGGTCGTCGTAGACCGCGACCGCGCCGGCGCCGGCCAGCTCACCCTTGCTGGTCCCGCCGCAGGTCAGGCCGGTGCACGGGATGTCCAGGCGCATCGCGGCGGCCACGTCCCACACGGAGTCGCCCACGAACACGGCCCGCGCCGGGTCGACGCCGGACTGGGTCAGCGCGGCCTCCAGGAGGTCCGGCGCCGGCTTGCTCGCGTGCGCGTCCGCCGCCGACGTGGCCGCGGTGATCGCCTCGTCCGCGTCCAGCGTCTTGCGCAGCGCCTCCAGCTCCTCCGCGTCCGCGGACGACGCCAGCACCACGGCCAGGCCGCGCTCGGCGCACGCGTAGAGCAGCTCCCGTGCGCCGGGCAGCGGTCTCAGCTGATCGCGGTAGCCGGAGTAGCACACCCGGTGCGCCTCGCGGAGCACATCGTCCTGGCGTACGTCCCGGTCCTCGCCCAGCAGATGGCCGGGAATCCGATCCGCACCCATGCCGACCGCCCGGTGGATCACCGCCATCGGCACGTCGTGGCCGCACTCCCGCAACGCCGACCACCAGCACACCGTGTGCAGGTACGTCGTGTCGACCAACGTCCCGTCCACGTCGAACAAGACCCCACGCCTATCGCCCATGAGAAGCCTTGTACCCCCGTTGTCCCTGCTCTCACTCCACGCCATGCCGACGGGCGGCCCGGTTCGCCTCGGATCGGCAGGTCCTGGATAGGTCCGGGCCGCTCGCTGAGGATCGAGGACATGACACGCAGGCAGATCGACATCACGATTCCCGGCCTCGCCGGCAGGCGCGCGCTGGTCACCGGCGCCAGCGACGGGATGGGACTGGGCATGGCCGCCCGGCTGGCCGCGGCCGGCGCCGAGGTGGTCGTCCCGGTCCGCAACCGGGCGAAGGGCGAGGCCGCGATCGCGGAGATCCGGCAGCGGCACCCGGCCGCGAAGATCTCGCTGCGCAGCCTGGACCTGTCCTCGCTGGCCTCGGTCGCGGCGCTCGGCGAGACGATGCGCGAGGAGGGCCGCCCGATCCACCTCCTGATCAACAACGCCGGCGTGATGCGGCCGCCGAAGCGCCTGACCACGGCGGACGGGTTCGAGATCCAGTTCGGCACCAACCACCTGGGCCACTTCGCGCTGGTCGGCCACCTGCTGCCGCTGCTACGGGCCGGGCGGGCCCGGGTGACGTCGCAGGTCAGCGTCGCGGCCCGCAGCGGCGAGATCAACTGGGACGACCTGAACTGGGAGCGCTCGTACCACGTGATGCGCGCCTACGGGCAGTCCAAGATCGCGTTCGGGCTGTTCGGGCTGGAGCTGAACCGGCGCAGCATCGCCGGCGGGTGGGGCATCACCAGCAACCTCTCCCACCCGGGCGTGGCACCCACCAGCCTGCTGGCGGCCCGGCCCGAGCTCGGGCGCACCGGGGACACGCCGGCGGTCCGGATGATCCGGGCGCTGTCCGCCCGCGGCATTCTGCTCGGCACCGTCGAGACCGCGAAGCTGCCCGCCCTGATGGCCGCGACCGACCCGGCCGCCAAGCCCGGCGCGCTCTACTCGCCCAGCGGCCCCGGCAACCTCGGCGGACCGCCCACCGAACAGCGCATGTACCCGCCGCTGCGCAGCCCCGAGGACGCGGCCCGCATCTGGGAGATTTCGGAGCGGCTCACGGGCACGAGGTTCTGACCGTGTGACGCGAACAGCGAGCCCGCGGGAGCATGCGGGCTGTACCCCGGCGTAAGCGGGAAAATGTGTTATTCGGGGTGGTCCTCGGAGATGAGGATCTCGAACCAGACGGTGGAGCCACGGACCGTCGGGTCGGTGCCCCAGGCGTCGCTGAGCTCCTCGATCAGGCCGAGGCCGCGGCCGCGGCTGCTGAGCGTGTCCGTGTGCGCGCGGGTGACGGTGCCGCGGGTGCCGCTGTCCTGGACGGAGACGAGCAGGCGCTCCGGCGTGAGGTCGATGTGCACGCGGGCGGCGGTGCCGGCGTGGAGCAGCGCGTTCGTCGTCAGCTCGCTGGTGCAGAGCACGGCGGCGCCGATCACGGCCTCGGGCACGTCCCACGCGGTGAGCTGCGCGGTCATCCAGTGGCGGACGCGGCCGGGCATGGTCGGCTCCGGCGGCACGTTCATGGTCGCGGCGCGGCTGGGACTGACCGCGTACTCCACGGCGAGCACGGCCACGTCGTCCTCGGTGGCGCCGGCGACCGCGGACGTGGCCAGCGCGCACAGGTTGCGGGGATCGCCGCTGGTCGCCTCCGAGACGGACTTGGCCAGCGCGGACAGGCCGTCGTCCAGCTCGCGGCGGCGGCGCTCGATCACGCCGTCGCTGAACAGCAGGATCGTGTCGCCGGGCATCAGCGCGGTCGTCATCGTGCGGTGCGCGCCGCCCAGGCCGAGCGGCGTGCCGGTGGGCACGTCCAGGTAGCCGACGGTCGCGTGCTGGCCCTCCGCGCTGGCGTGCCGGATCAGCGGCGCGGGATGCCCGGCGGACGCCAGCGTGAGCCGGCCGTCGCGCTGGTCGAGCAGGCCGTAGGCGACCGTGACGAACAGCTCGTGCGACCGCGTGCCGGTGCCGAGCATGCCGACCAGCTTGTCCAGCCCGTCCAGCACCACCACCGGGTCCGGATTGGCCAGCGCGAGCGCCCGGAGCGCGGCGCGGACCTGACCCATCAGCGCGGCCGCGTGCATGTCGTGGCCGGCCACGTCGCCGAGCACGATCGCGAGCCGGCCGTCCGGCAGCACGAACGCGTCATAGAAGTCGCCGCCCGCCGCGCTGCCGTCGATGCCCGGGTCGTAGCGGGCGGCGACGCGGAACCGGTCCAGGTTCGGCAGATGTTCGGGGAGCATGCTGCGCTGCAGCAGCTGCGCGGTGCCGTGCTGGGTCTCGAAGCGGCGTGCGCGCTCGGCGGCCTGGCCGATCAGCTCCGCGGCCGCGTCCAGCTGCGCGCGCTCGGCCGGCAGCCACTGGTGCGCATGCCGGCGGCCGAAGGTCAGCGCTCCGCGCAACGAGTGGGTACGCAACGGAATGGCCGCCATGGCCCGCTGCCGCTGGTCGTGCCGGTCCGCCGCGACGTCGCGCAGTGGCTGGCCGTCCTCGGTGAACGCGGCCTGACCGGACACGGCCGCCTGCGCCAGCGGGCTGGGAGAGTCGAGCGGCAGCCGGCGCCAGAGCGGGGGCAGGCGCTCGTCCGCCTCGTCCAGCAGTTCGCCGCGCACCCGGCGGACCACGCGCCACGCGCTCGCGTCGTCCACGCCGATCGTCACGTGGTCCACGTCGAACGCGCTCAACCCGTACCGCAACGCGACCCGGGCCACGTCGTCCAGCGTGAGCGCGCTGGCCAGCGCGCCGGTCAGCTCGCTGAGGCTCTGCAGCCGGCTGGTGGCCTCGGTCGTCTCGGTCGCGACCGTGAGCACGCCGATCGTCCGGCCGTCACTGCTCTTCACCGCGGAGCAGCCGCGGGTGAACACGGCCTGGTCCGGCTCGCCCGCGGTGGACCGGAGCACCAGCCCGACCGACGTCTCCGCCTCGCGGAACGGCTCACCGGTCCGGTAGACGTGGTCGATCACGTCGCCGACGCCGGGCATGGCCCAGGACTCGCCGAAGACCTCCGCGGCCGGACGCCCGAACGAACCAGGGTGCTCGCGCCCGAGGATCACCGCGAACGCGTCGTTGTAGATCAGCGTGTACGCGTCGCCGAACGCCAGCGACATCGCGACCGGCGACCCGACGATCAGGTCCACGGTCGCGCGCAACGCCGGGTCCCACGCCTCGGGCGGGCCGAGCGGTGAGGCCTGCCACGGGTGGCTCGCCAGCAGATCCGCGGCCGTCAGGGGCACGTGCGTCTCCTCCGCCTGGCCCCCGACGTGCGCCGAAGGGGAGGCGGAGACTGTCCGGACGACTGCGCCTGCCATGCCATGAGCGTATCCGGGGTCATCCGATCGGGCGATCGGGTCCCGGTCTGTTTGGACGAGTGGGTAGCGCAGGGTGACTGATCGTGACTCTGTGCGCGGCTCAAAGGTGAGCGTCATTCATCTGACTGAGCGTTTACGAATGGCACTGTCTTAGGTTCGTCTTAAGGCTTGTGGGTACGTCGCATGCGGTGCCTATAGTCGGCCCGTGACCGATCTTGGGCCTGACCGGGTTCTCGCGCGCCCAGAGCCGCGCAGGCCCGGTGGTGTGCTCGAATTCGTCGCGGCGCTGCAGCAGTTCGATGCGTCCGTGGTCGGGGACGTCGTTTATCGGGTGGCGGATCGTAATGCGACGCTGCCTTCTCCGCCGATGATGGAGCCGGCCGGTAGCCCGATTGTCATGGACGGGCCGGCGGGCGAAATGCCGCTGTTGCCCAGGGCGGGCGATGTCGGTAAATCGACCGGTAGAGCATCACTCGGCGTAGCCGGTGGGGCAACGGCGGCTTCCCATGGTGTGGAATCGGCGGGCGGCGGGAACGTGCGGTTGCCGGCGGACGGCGGGAAAGCAACGGCGATCCTGCCGGGGCAGGTGGACGGGGCGGCCGCTCCGGGGCCGGGATTGCGGGCCGGCGCGGCGGAGGTGGGCCGGCTTCCGGTCTTCCGGGCTGCACGGCCGGTTTCTCAGGGTGTGTCGGTTTCTCAGGGTGCGTCGGTTTCTCAGGGCGTGTCGGCTCCTCAAGGAGCGTCAGGTCCTCGGGGCTTGTCGGCTCCGCAGGCAGTGCCGGCTCCTCGGGGCGTGTCGGCTCCGCAGGGAGTATCTGCTCCGCAGGGAGTGTCAGTGAACAGGCCGTCGGCGGAGCCGGCGGATCGATACGAGACAGCGGTCGCGCGGACGACTGTGGCACCACCGGCCGCGGCGGCAGATTCTGCCGGCCACGCGGTCACAGGCACGGCGCCGGGGACCGGCGGCGGACAACGCGCAATGTTCGCTGAAGGGGGCGCAGAGGTGCTTGCCAACGATCCAGACAACTCACGCGAGACCACAACCGATCCCACCGATCCCGCCACGCCGATCCCGGGCACCGAGGCAGAGCCCGCGACCGACGATGCTGCCGCGAGCGCCGGCGGCGCGATCTCCGCGGCCGAGGGGGCGGAGGTGGGTGCTGCGCCCGAGCCGGCGGATGTGGCGGGCGCCGCCGTCGAGGACGCTGCTGGCGCAAAGCCCGCCGCTGAGGCGAAGTCTGTGGCTGCTGGCGCGAGGTCCGCAGCTGAGCACGATACTGACGCGAAGTCCGATGCCGAGGACGCTGGTGTGAGCGTGAGCGCCGCTGACGTGAAGTCCGCGGCCGACGAGGCTCGCGTGGGCTCTGCGGCTGATGACGCCGAGGTGACCGCTGAAGCAGCCGCCGTCACCCTTGACGATGGCGGCGCCGCGGAGTCCGAGACGAAAGCCGACGAGGCTCGCGTGGGATCCGCTGCTGATGACGCCGAGGTGATCGTTGAAGCAGCCGACGTGACCTCCGACGACGGCGACGCCGCGGAGCCCGGGACAGACCCCGTGGCGAAGCCCGGAATCCGCCCGGCCGACGCCGCGACCTCCGTCACCGACGCCGCGCCCGGAGCCGACGCGAGTGCCGAGTCCGTCACCACGCCGGACGACGGCGGAACCGGCCATTCCAAGTCCGGCCCGGCCGCCGTGACCGACGGCGTCGCGGAGTCCGAGAGCGGCGCGTCAGCCGATGACCTCGCGGAAGAGTCAGAGCCTGCCGATCCCACCGACGGGATCGCGGAGACGGAGCCGCCCGGCGGTCCGGGCCCGGCGGCTCCCACGAGCCAAGGCGACGTGCAGGCCGGCAGTGACGCGCAGGAAGAGACCGGCGCGTCAGCCGATGACCTCGCGGAAGAGTCGGAGCCCGTCGATCCCGCCGATGGCGTCGCGGAGACGGAGTTGCCCGGCGGTCTGAACCCGGCGGCTCCCACGAGCCAAGGCGACGTGCAGGTCGGCAGTGATGCGCAGGCAGATGGCGATGGGCGGGCCGACGCGCCGGGAGAGGCCGAGGCCGATGCGGGGGATCCGGAGGTAGCGGTCGGCACGGTGATCGTGGCGCACGACGAGCCCGCCCTCGAGGAGGACGAGTCGGAGCGGACCGGGGAGATCGTCCTTCTCGTGCCGGAGGACGAGTCCGAGACCACGGGGGAGATCGTGCTGCGGGCCGTCCAGCCCGAGACCGGACCGGGCGGCGACCGGCCGGAGGCCGACGGGCCGGCCGAGCCGGAGACCGGCCCGGCCGGCAGCGGCGCGCTGACCGTAGCTTCCGGCGCGTATCCGGTGCTGACCACCGCGACCGGCTCCTACCCGGTGGTGCAGCGGCCGACCGGGGAGTTTCCGGTGCTCAAGGCGCCTACCGGCGGCTATCCCGTGATCAACTCCGCGCTGACCGGCGGTACCGGCGCCTACCTGTCGCTCAACGGGAACGCGGCCGCCTACGCCGCGCTGAACAGGGCCTCCGGCGCCTACCCCGTGATCACGGATGAGGACCGCGCGGTGGGCGCCGCACGCGTGACCGGCCCGCCGCGGCGCTTCGTAGGTTCTGCCGCCGCGGAGATCTCCGCCAAGCAGGCGGTTCTCCGGCGCAGCGATGCCTGGGTGGCGCTGCTGATCGTGGCCGTCGCCGCGGTGGTGATCGTGGCCGTCGCCTACCTGGCCGTCGCCATGCTGAGCACCTCGGACTCGGGCGACAGCGTCGTCCTGCCACCGGCCGCAACCCAGTCCGCCGGCGGCACGCCTGACACGACGCCCGCCTCCAACCCGTCAGCCGCGACCAGCGCATCAGGCGCGTCGGGCATGTCGGGCGCGTCGGGCATGTCAGGCGCGTCGGCCACGACCGGGACGTCAGGCTTGCCGGGCGTGACGGGTGCATCAGTCTCGACCGGCACGTCAGGCGTGACGGATGCATCGACCGCGTCAGGCGCGACCGGCACGCCGGCGGCCGCCGACGCAGACGACACCGCATCGGTAGTGACGGGCCTCGGCTCTGCGACAGATGCTCCTGGCGCGGAGGAGTCGACGAACATCCAGCCGGCTTCGCATGCCGACGCAACGTCGAACGGCTGATACGGGCCTCGGCTCTGCGACGGACGCTCCTGGCGCGGAGGAGCCGACCGAACATCCAGCCGGCCTCGCGCGCCCACGCGACGTCGAACGGCTGATCATGCACAAGGCTGCCGCCTTGAATCCCCGCACGGTTCCACACAGCCCCGCCTAAAGGTTCATTGACTGTCGCGAAAGCCAGGTCTGGCGCAGCTCTCCAACCTGGTTTCTGCGACAGTCAATGATCCACACGCGTGGGCTGCCCGCGATATCACGAAATTTCGGGCGCGGAGCGCCCGAGCCATCGATTGCGGCTGGTCGGCGGCGCGGATACCCGCGATGAGCCGCTGCTGCCCATGCCGCCGCGCGGGCTTGCAGGGATGCCGCCGCGACCTCCCGCCCGGCTGCGGGCATCGCACGCGGAGTGTGCCGCCTCCGCCCGGCTGCGGGCATCGCGCGCGGAGTGTGCCGTTTCCGGCCGTGGCCGTCGCGTGGAGTGCGCCCCGCCTGTGTCCGGCTGCGGGCATCGCGCGGGGTGTGTCGCTTTCGCCCGGCCGCGTTCGCCGCGAGGAGCGCCGTCTCCGTCCGGCGATGGGCATGGCGCGAAGCATGCTGACGTCGCCCGATCGCGTTCGCCGCGAGGAATGACCCGCCTCCGCACGGCGGCAGGCGTCGTGCGCGGAGTGCGCCGCCTCTGCCCGGCCGCGGCCGTCGCGCGGAACGTGCCGGGTGATGAAGAGGCGGCGGAGCGGCCGGGGGTGGAACGGGGCCGCGGGATCCGGCGGCGGGTGGGCCACCTGGACGTTCGGCGGACCGGGCCGGCGGAGCCGCCGGAGGGGAAGGGGGAGTTCCTTCCGTACCGTGGCGGGGTTTTTTTTATTCTTGTTCTTGGGGCCTGCGGCGTTCGGTGTCGTCGGCGATGATCACGACGGCGACGAGCATGGCGACGACCACGGCGAAGAGCCAGGAGGCGTCGGTGGAGAGGCTGGCCGAGACCGGGGCGTGGAGGGCGGCGATGACGAAGCCGATCCAGGCGATGCGCCGCTGGCGCGGGGTCAGGAATCCGGTGACGCGCTGCATCCGAAACAGTCTGCCCGCTGATCGCCGGGTCACACTCACCTTTTCGGCTGATCTCTATACGTCCGTCCGGTCGATATGGCATTGTGTCGATCTTGGCCCCCGCGGGTAAGCCGGGTGGTATGCGGACAGTGACGACGGCGCTGATGACGGCCGGCGCGGGGTGTGACCCGACCCGGGCCGGCCACGTGGTGACCGGGGACCTGGGTGACGTCACCGAAGGCGTGTTCGAGCTGGTCAGTGGCGCGGAGACGGTCGTGGTGCGGAGCCGGGACCTGGACGGCGGCGACTATCGGATCTCCACGCCGCGCGAGGCGCCGGGCCCATCCGGTGGTGACGGAAAGTGACGGCATCGTGAGCGCGTCGTTGAGCGGGCAGGCCGGTGCCGAGGTGCTTCTCGGCGACGACGTGCGCTGGTCCGTGCGGATCATGGGTGGCGCGCGCGAACAGCTGATCGATCTTGCGGCGGCGCCGATCGGCGACCTCGATCTGCGCGGTGGGGCGGACCGGATCACGGTGGCACTGCCCACGATCAACGGCCTGGCCACGGTACGCATGAGCGGCGGCGCGCGAGTTCGGCGTGCCGGCGCCGAGCGGCGTGCCGGTGCGGGTGAGCCTGACCGGCGGCGCCGGCAGCGCGCGGGTGGGCGGTACGACGCGCGCCGGGATCGCGGGCGGCACCGTGTTCGGGCCGGAGGGCCGGGGCGCGGCGGCCGGCCGGTACGACATTCGGGCGTTCGCCGGCGTATCGGGGTTCACGCTCGACCGCCGCTGAGCACCAGGCAAGATCGAGGCGTGCCTCTCCTCGTGCTCGCGTACTTCGGTTTCATCAGTCTCGGCCTGCCGGACGGTCTGCTCGGCGTGGCCTGGCCCTCGATGGCACGCGACTTCGGCGTGCCGCTGGACGCGCTCGGCTTCCTGACCGTCGCCGGCATGATCGGCTACTTCACGTCCAGTGTGGCCACCGGTTTCATGCTCGGCCGGCTGGGCGTCGGCTGGCTGCTGGCGGGCAGTACCGCGCTGGCGTCGCTGGCGCTGACCGGCTACCTGAGCTCGCCGGTGATGGCGCTGGCGGTTGCCTGCGGGCTGGTGCTGTCGCTCGGGTCCGGCGCGATCGACTCGGGGTTGAACGCGTACGCCGCGGCCGCGTTCGGCCCGCGCCACATGAACTGGCTGCACGCGTTCTTCGGTCTCGGCGTCGCGATCGGCCCGTTGATCATGACGACTGTGCTGGAGGCGGGCCTGTCCTGGCGGTGGGGCTACGGCGTCGTGGCGATCTTCCAGGCCTGCCTCGCGACCGCGTTCGCGCTGACCGTGCGGCTGTGGAGGCGGAACGCGCCGGTGATCGACAAGCCCGAGCCGGTGCGGGCCGGGCACACGCTGCGGCTGCCCGCGGTCTGGCTGGGCGTGGGCACGTTCGTCTGCTATGTGGCGATCGAGGTGGTGGCCGGGCTGTGGGCGTACACGGTGCTCACCCAGGGCCGGGACATGTCGCCGCGCAGCGCCGGTCTGATCGTGTCCGCGTACTGGGGCGCGCTCTTCGTCGGCCGGGTCGTCTTCGGCTGGGTGTCCGAGCGGATCAGCAGCCGGCGCGTGCTGCTCGGCGCGCTGCTCGGGATGGCCGCCGGGTCCGCGCTGATCGCGCTGCCCGGTCCGGCCTGGCTCGCGTCCCTGGGCCTGGTGGTGCTCGGCTTCTTCGCCGCGCCGGTGTTCCCGCTGCTCACGCTCACCACCGCGGACCGGGTCGGCGCGGCGCACGCGGACCGGGCGATCGGGATCCAGGTGGGGGCGTCCGGCGTGGGCGGGGCGCTGGTGCCGGCGCTGGTCGGCGTGCTGCTGAACCGGGCCGGGTTCGGGCTGCTGGGACCGGTGCTGCTGGTGTTGTCCGTGCTGCTGGTCGTGCTGTACCTGCTGGCGTCGCGGCCGCGGGTCGTCACCGCGTAGTCCGGGGTGGTGACGTCGTCGATCTCCACGGCGCCACACATACCAACAATCATCCGGGAGTACGCCGTAAAGCCCGACATTTTGGGTGAATCGCCCTTCATGTCGGCCGTCCGGCTGAGGCGGCGCGCCCGCGGGGGCGGCTAGCGTCACTCCACATGACTTTCGGGTCCCAGGGCTCCGCCGATCAGCACACCGCGACGCAGCGAGCACGCTCCGCACTTTCCGGGCTGATGTCCTCGGTCGGCGCGCTCGGCCTCGCCGCCGCCTCCACCGCGCCGGCGCTCCTCGCCGCGATCGACCAGCACGCGGCCGCCGTCCGCGACAGCCTCGACGCCGACCTGCGCCCGCTGTCCGTAATCGCGCTGGCCGGCTACGTCGAGGGCATCCGCGACGCCGCCCGCGAGCACGGCTGGCGCATGCCCGAGGGCCACGTCGACTTCACCGCGGCCGACTGGGTCCTGACCCGCATGCTCGCGGTCTGCGCCCTGGCCGAGGGGCTGCCCGCCCGGACATGACAACGGGGCGCGTCCCGCAATCGGACGCGCCCCGCGTTCAGGTCACTCCTTGTCGCCGGCGTTCGGGCGCGGGACGACCTGGGTCTCGTCGGCGTCGGTGTCGCCGGCGGAGCGGCCCGGGGTGAAGGTCGCCGGCTCGGCCGGGCTGGTCGGCTTCATCGGGGCCAGCTTGCCGGAGGGCGCCACACTGCCGGACTGGTAGAGGCCACGTCCACTGTCGATCACCTGAGTTGACTCCACATCGCTCGGGCCGTCTCCCTGTCGCGGGATCACGGCGGTGTTGTCGTCCTGACGCGGGATGACCTCGGTCTTGTCGGCCAGTTCCCGGTCCGCGTCGACGCGGCCGGCCTTGGCGGCGGCAGTGCGCTCCCGCTCCGCGGCCTCGGTCTGCTCGCGGGCCTGCTGCGCGAGGGCCTCGGTGGTGGCCCGCTCCCGGGCCTCCGCCTCCTCACGCCGACGCGTCTCCTCACGCTCGCGCGCCTCGGCGGCGGCCAGGTCGCGCGCCTCCGCCTCCTCGCGCTCCCGGGCCTCGGCCTCCTCGCGCTCGCGGGCCTCCTCGGCCTCGCGCTCGCGCGCCTCGGCCTCGGCACGGGCTCGTGCCTCCGCCTCGGCCTGCTGGGCGGCGATCCGCTCGCCCTCCAGGCGCTCGGCCTCGATCCGCTCCGCCTCGCGGCGCTCGTTCTCCTCCGCCTCCAGGCGGGCCTTGCGCTCGGCCTCCAGGCGTTCGGTCTCGGCCGCGAGGCGCTCCGCCTCGGCGCGGGCCTGGCGCTCGGCCTCGGCACGCGCCTCGACCTCGGCGGCGTACTCGCGGGCACGCTCCCGGATGACCTCGGTCTCGGTCGCGGCGCGGGTGAGCCAGCCGTCCCAGCGGGACTGCATCGGGCGGACCAGGCCGCCGCCGACGCCGACGATGAGGATGCCGGCGATCGTGGCCAGCACCGCGATCAGCACGGGCGTGGTCACGGTGGTGGCGATGCCGGCCTGGTTGAGCGCGGCGATGACGCCGAGCCCGATGATGAACACCCAGGCGAATCCGGCCACGAACCGGCCGTAGGTGAGGCCGCCGAGCGCGGCGCTGATCAGGTCGCGGACCGCGCCCGCGATGGCCGCGGCGACGACCACGATCACGATCGCGATGAACGCGCGCGGCAGCCAGGCGACCACGCCGGAGATCAGATCACTGACCGGGTTGGGACCCCAGACGCCGAACGCGAGCTGCAGCGTGAGCAGCAGCACCGCGTAGTAGACGATCTTCGCGAGGATGTCGCTCGCGTCGTACCGGGTGCGTTCCAGTGCGCGGCCGATGCCGCCGCGTTCCACGGCGCGGTCGAAACCGACACGCTCCAGGATCTTGTCGACGACTTTACGTACGCCCTTCGCCACGATATATCCGACGACCAGAATCACGATGAACGCGACGGCCTTCGGCACGAAGAGCAGCACGGACCGCCACATGTCGGTGATCGCGTCTGCCATTCGGTCCCTCCCTCGGAAACTCGATTGCCCGACCCCATACCCCAGAGCCGAAGAGCGGGAAACCTTTACGGGGGTACGACGAAGCCGCCGGACCCAAGGGTGGGGAGTCCGACGGCTCTGTCGTCAGTGGATCGTTACGGCTGCGGGCGGTCCACCGAGCCGCGCCAGGCACCGGTCTCGCTGCCGTGGCGGTCGGACTCGATGAACTCCTTGAAGCGCTTCATGTCGCCCTTGACCCGGCGGTCCACGATGCCCAGCTTGTCGCCGGCCTGCTCCGCGATGCCCTCGGGCTCGAAGTCCATCTGCGCGGTCACCCGCGTGTGGGTCTCGTCCAGCCGGTGGAACGTGATCACACCGGCCTGCTTGAGGCCACCGGTCGTCGTCCAGGCGACGCGCTCGTCCGGGAGCTGTTCGGTGATCCGCGCGTCGAACTCACGCTTGACGCCGGCGATCTCGGTCTTCCAGTGGGTGTCGGTCGGCGAGATCTGCTGGATCTCGGTGACCCCCTCCATGAACCGGGGGAACTCCTCGAACTGGGTCCACTGGTTGTACGCGGTGCTGATCGGCACGGCCACATCGATGTGCTCGGTCACGGTACCCATGACATTCCTCCTTGCCTTGCTTGTCACCCCGTTACGTCTTTTGGCTACCCGGTGTGCCCGGCCGTAAACGGATCAGCCCGCGGGGTCTTTCGGCGGCAGCGGCGGCTCCGGGTCCTCGACGCCGCCCTGGAGGGCCCGGCCGCGCGCCACCTGAGCGTTGACCTCCACGCCCAGCATCACGGCCGAGTTGATCAGGTAGAGCCAGACCAGGAACGCGATCACCGCGCCGAGGCTGCCGTACGTCCGGTCGTAGGACGCGAAGTTCGCCACGTAGAGCCCGAACCCGAAGCTGACCAGCGCGGACACCACCAGCGTGAGGAACCCGCCGACGGTCAGCCACCGGAACCGGGGCTGCTTCACGTTCGGCGCGATCCAGAACAGCAGCGCCAGCAGCAGCATGCCGATCAGCACCAGCACCGGCCACTTCGCGATGCCCCAGATCGCGCGCGGCGTGTGGCCCAGGTGCAGCGCGTTGCCGACCGCGTCCGCCAGCGGCCCGCTGATCGCCAGCAGCGCCGCGCCGACCGAGAGCAGCACCAGCGCCACGGCGGTGAGCAGGATTTGGGCCGGCCGCAGTTTCCAGAACGGCCGTCCCTCCTGGACGCCGTAGATGGCGTTGGAGGCGCGCGTGAAACCGCCGACGTAGCCGGACGCGGACCAGAGCGCGCCGATCACACCGAAGCTGAGCAGCGTGCCGGCCGAGGTCTGGCCGAGCACGGTCTTCTCGATGAACGTCCGGAACGAGTCGTTGTCCAGGACGGACCGTGCGCCCACGTCGTAGAGGATGCCGAGGATCGTGTCGACCGCGGCCTGCCCCTCGGAGACCAGCCCGACCAGCGCCACGATCACGATGGCGGACGGGAAGAGCGAGAGCACGGAGTAGTAGGTGAGGCTGGCGGCCCAGTCCGAGCAGTTGTGGTCCACGAAGCCCTTGCCGGCGCGCCACAATATGCCGCGCCAGGTGCGCCACCGCAGTTGCCGCAGCCGGTCCGGCAATCGGATCGCAGCGGGTGTCTCGTCGGGAACGATGGTCGACGCCATGCCGCGCCTCCGCTGCTCAAGGGGTGTGCGGTCGATACCCGGGGCGCTCACCGGCCAAACGAACCTAGGCTGGTCCCGACTGGCACATGATGGGGGCAGAGATGGACACCGCGGACGCGATCGTCATCGGAGCCGGGCACAACGGGCTCGTGGCGGCGAACCTGCTGGCCGACGCCGGGTGGGACGTGCTGGTGCTGGAGGCGACGCCACACCCGGGTGGCGCGGTCCGCTCCGGGCACGTGACCGCGCCCGGCTACCTGTCCGACCTGTTCAGCGCGGTCTACCCGATGGGGTACGCGTCCCCGGTGCTCACCGGGCTCGGGCTCGGCGAGCACGGCCTGCGCTGGACGCACGCGCCGGACGCGCTCTGCCACCTGCTGCCGGACGGCCGCGCCGCCTCGATCAACCGGGACCCCGCGGTCACGGCCGCGTCCGTGGCCGAGTTCGCCACCGGCGACGGCGACCGCTGGCTGTCGGCGTACCGGGAGTGGAGCGACACGTCCGCAGCCGTGCTGAGCGCGGTCACCTCGCCGTTCCCACCGGTCCGCGCCGGGCTGAGCCTGGCCGCGAAGCTGCGGGTCGCGGGCGGTCTGCGGTTCGGCCGGCGGCTGCTGCTCTCCGCGCGCGAGCTGAGCGCGGAACTGTTCCGCGGCGAGGGCGCGCGCCTGCTGCTGGCCGGCAACACGCTGCACACCGACCTGTCGCCGGAGGAGGCGGGCGGCGGTACGTACGGCTGGCTGCTGGCCATGCTGGCGCAGGAGAACGGCTGGCCCGTGCCGGTCGGCGGCGCGCACCAGCTCACGTCCGCGCTGGTGGCACGGTTGCGCGCGCGGGGCGGCCGGATCGTCTACGGCGTGCGCGCGGAGCGGGTGCTGGTCGCACGCGGCCGGGCGATGGGCGTGCGCAGCGGCGGCGGCGTGGACTGGCGGGCCCGGCGCGCGGTGCTGGCCGACGTGCCCGCGCCCGCGCTCTACCTGGATCTGGTCGGCGCACGGCACCTGCCGTCCCGGCTGGCCGCGGACCTGGAGCATTTCCGCTGGGACGGCTCCACCGTCAAGGTCGACTGGGCGCTGTCCGGTCCGGTGCCGTGGAAGAACCCGGCCGCGTCCCGTGCCGGCGTGGTGCACCTCGGTGCGGACCTCGACGGCCTCACCCGGTACGCCGCGGAGCTGGCCTGCGGCGAGCTGCCGTCCGACCCGTTCCTGCTGGCCGGCCAGATGACCACGGCCGACCCGACGCGGTCACCGGCCGGGACGGAGTCGCTCTGGGCCTACACGCACCTGCCGTTCCGCACGGACTGGGACCCCGCGCTGGTGGCCCGGCAGGTCGCGCGCGTGGAGGAGGTCATGGAGCGCAACGCGCCGGGCTTCGGTCGGTTGGTCGTGGCGCGGCACGTGGCCGGGCCCGGTGACCTGGAGCGGGAGAACCCGAGCCTGGTCGGCGGCGCGGTCGGGGGTGGCTCCGCGGCCGCGTACCAGCAGCTGTTCTTCCGCCCGATCCCCGGTCTGGGGCGCGCGGACACGCCGGTGGACCGGCTGTTCCTGGCGGGCTCGTCCGCGCATCCCGGCGCCGGCGTGCACGGCGCCCCCGGTGCGAACGCGGCACGGGCCGCGCTGGCCCGGGACCACGCGGTCGGCGGCGGCCTGTATGCGGCCGCGATCAAGGCCGCCCACCGCGCCGTCTACGCGGACGGTCCGGTGCGGTGAACCGGGCGACGCTTTGTGATCGAATCGCCACCTACCGGCATTGATTCGATCTCCGCAGGTCAGCGGCGAGCACCCGAGGTCACAACATCAACACAGTTGCCCGTACCCTGCCTGATATTTGGGTATTTATGGGGATTTTCTGCCCTGAAGAGCGGTCTCGGGGGGTGGCGCGCACCACTCGGGCGCGGTTAGATTTCATTTCGATACAGGCCTTGACTGGCCTGTTGTTAGCGCTAACACTTCACCTCAACCACCAGGGCGAAACACCGGAGTAACTCCGACGACATCTGGTCACGACGGCGGTGCGAGGCACCTTCGCCCGGCTCGTGACCAGCTGTATGGGCACCGCCATGGGGCTTTCCAGGATCAAGGGAGAGAGCATGAAACTCGCGAGGCTCGCTGCCGCCGCAATAGGTATGAGCGTCGTCATGGCCGCATCTGCCTGCGGCTCGGCCGAGAAGGCGTCCGACACGGCCGGTGGCGGTTCCGCGGAGGGCGCGCTGGTCGGCGTGACCATGCCGACCAAGGTCTCCGAGCGCTGGGTCGCCGACGGCAACAACGTCAAGGCCGCGCTGGAGAAGCTGGGTTACAAGGTCGATCTGCAGTATGCGGAGAACGACATCCCGACCCAGGCGAACCAGATCGACAACCAGATCACCCAGGGCGCGAAGCTGCTGATCATCGCGTCCATCGACGGCAAGGCGCTCACCAGCCAGCTGGAGAACGCGAAGGCCAACAACATCCCGGTCATCTCGTACGACCGGCTCATCCGTGAGTCGCCGAACGTGGACTACTACGCCACGTTCGACAACGAGAAGGTCGGCGTGCAGCAGGCCACCTCGCTCCTGGTCGGCCTCGGCCTCAAGAAGGCGGACGGCACCGACGGCGACAAGACGGGCCCGTTCAACATCGAGCTCTTCGCCGGCTCGCCGGACGACAACAACGCCACGTTCTTCTTCAACGGCGCCATGAAGACGCTGCAGCCGTTCATCGACAGCGGCAAGCTGGTCGTCAAGAGCGGTCAGAAGGACTTCAACACCGTCGCCACGCTGCGCTGGGACCCGGCCACGGCCCAGGCCCGCATGGAGAACATCATCACCACGACCTACACCGGCAGCAACAAGATCGCCGGTGTGCTCTCGCCGTACGACGGCATCTCGATCGGCATCCTGTCCGCGCTGAAGAGCAACGGATACGGCACCCCGACGCAGCCGTGGCCGATCGTCACCGGCCAGGACGCCGAGGTCGCCTCGGTCAAGTCGATCATCAACAACGAGCAGTACGCCACGATCTACAAGGACACCCGGCAGCTCGCCGACGTGACCGTGAAGATGGCGGACGCGGTGCTCAAGGGCGGCAAGCCCGAGGTCAACAACACCACGGACTACGACAACGGCAAGAAGGTCGTCCCGTCGTACCTGCTGGAGCCGGTCATCGTCTACAAGGACAACTACAAGGCGACGCTGATCGACTCGGGTTACTACACCGAGGACGCGCTCAAGTAAGACCCTGTTTCATCCCGGCGGCGGGCTTCGGCCCGCCGCCGGTCACCCTTTTAGCAACGAGGAGCAACCGCCGTGGCCGACGCGCTACTGCAGATGCGGGGAATCACCAAGACCTTCCCCGGCGTCAAGGCGCTCTCCGACGTGAACCTCACCGTCAAACGCGGCGAGATCCACGCCATCTGCGGGGAGAACGGGGCCGGCAAGTCGACCCTGATGAAGGTGCTCTCCGGTGTGTACCCGCACGGGACGTACACCGGTGAGATCGTTTTCGACGGGCAGGAATGCCACTTCTCCGACATCCGTGACAGCGAGAAGCGTGGCATCGTCATCATCCACCAGGAGCTGGCGCTCAGCCCGTACCTGTCGATCGCGGAGAACATCTTCCTCGGCAACGAGGTCGTGCACCGCGGTCTGATCGACTGGAACAAGACGAACGCGCAGGCCGCCGAGCTGATGCGGCGCGTCGGACTGGTGGAGAACCCCACCACCCCGGCGATGGAGATCGGCGTCGGCAAGCAGCAGCTCGTGGAGATCGCCAAGGCGCTCTCCAAGGAGGTCCGGCTGCTGATCCTGGACGAGCCGACCGCGGCGCTGAACGACGAGGACTCCGCCCACCTGCTGAACCTGCTGCGCGGTCTGCGCGAGCAGGGCATCACCAGCGTGATCATCTCGCACAAGCTGAACGAGATCGAGGCGATCGCGGACTCGCTGACCATCATCCGTGACGGCCGGACGATCGAGACGCTCGACATGAAGGCGGACAACGTCACCGAGGACCGGATCATCTCCGGCATGGTGGGCCGCGACCTCGAGCACCGGTACCCGCCGCACGAGTCGACGGTCGGTGCGGAGGTGCTGCGCATCGAGAACTGGACCGTGCACAGCCCGACCCAGCAGGGTCGCAAGATCATCGACAACGCGAACCTCACGCTGCGCCGCGGTGAGATCGTCGGGCTGGCAGGCCTGATGGGCGCCGGGCGCACCGAGCTGGCGATGAGCGTGTTCGGCCGCGCCTACGGCGTGGACATCTCCGGCCGGATCTTCAAGAACGGCAAGGAGATCCGTCTCCGGAACGTCGGGGACGCGATCCGCCACGGTCTCGCCTACGCGACCGAGGACCGCAAGCGGTACGGGCTGAACCTCATCGAGGACATCCAGCGCAACGTCTCCGGCGCGAGCCTGGAGAAGCTGGCCAGCGGCGGCTGGGTGAACGAGAACAAGGAGTTCGAGGTCGCCGAGCGGTACCGCAAGGACCTGAACGTCAAGGCCCCCAGCGTCGCGTCGGTCACCGGCACGCTCTCCGGCGGGAACCAGCAGAAGGTCGTGCTGGCCAAGTGGATCTACTCGGACCCGGACGTGCTCATCCTCGACGAGCCGACCCGGGGCATCGACGTCGGTGCCAAGTACGAGATCTACACCATCATCAACGCCCTCGCGGACCAGGGCAAGGCGATCCTCGTGATCTCCTCCGAGCTTCCCGAGCTGCTCGGCATCTGCGACCGGATCTACGCGCTCTCCGCCGGACGGGTCACCGGCGAGGTGCCCCGCGCGGAGGCCACCCCGGAGCGACTCATGCAGTTCATGACCAAGGTTAAGGAGTAAGGCTGCGATGAGTAGCGTCGCGCCGGCGACCGGCGGCATCACCACCAACACGGCCAAGGTGCCCGGTGGTGGCGGCCCGAAGGTCGCCAACGGCAGGTTCACGATCAACCTGCGCCAGAGTGGTATCTACATCGCGTTCGCGGTGATCGTCCTCGGCTTCGCTATCGCGACCGACGGCAAGCTGCTGGGCTTCCAGAACATCAGCAACATCATCATCCAGAACTCGTACATCCTGGTTCTGGCGATCGGCATGATCCTGATCATCATCGCCGGCCACATCGACCTCTCGGTCGGATCCGTGGTCGCGGCCACCGGCGGCCTGGCCGCGGTGCTGATGGTCAATCTGGACATCCCGTGGCCGCTGGCCATCCTGATCACGCTCGTGGCCGGCGGTGTGATCGGCGCCTGGCAGGGCTATTGGGTCGCCTACTTCGGCATCCCCGCGTTCATCGTCACGCTCGCCGGCATGCTGCTGTTCCGCGCGGTCGCCATGCAGGTGCTGGGCAACCAGGGCGTCGGCCCGTTCCCGGACCAGATCCGCACGCTCGCCAACGGCTTCACGCCCGGCACGCTCGGCAACGTGGCGCTCGGCCCGCTCGGCGGCGCGGACATCATCACGCTGCTGGTCGGCATCCTGGCCTGCGCCGGCATGGTCGTCATGCAGCTCCGCACCCGCCAGGCGCGCATCGGCTACAAGCAGTCGGTCGAGCCGTTCGCGATGTTCGTGGTCCGCAACGTGCTCGCGATCGTGGTCATCATGACGATCGTGGTGCAGCTGGCCCGGTTCAAGAACCTGCCCTGGGTGCTGGTCCTGCTGGCCGTGCTGGTCATCGGCTACACGCTGGTGGCGAACCGGACCGTCTTCGGCCGCCACGTCTACGCGATCGGCGGCAACCTGCAGGCCGCGTCGCTGTCCGGCGTCAAGGTCAAGCGGGTCACGTTCTGGCTGTTCGTCAACATGGGCGTGCTCGCCGCGGTCGCCGGCATCATCCTGTCCGGCCGCCTCAACGTGGCGCTTCCGGGCGCCGGCCAGCAGTTCGAACTGGACGCCATCGCGGCCGCGTTCATCGGCGGTGCCGCGGTGCAGGGCGGTGTCGGCCGGATCGTCGGCGCCATCACCGGCGGTCTGATCATGGCCGTGATCAACAACGGCATGTCGCTGCTCGGCGCGTCCCCGGACCAGGTCATGCTGGCCAAGGGTGCGGTGCTGCTGCTGGCCGTCGCGCTCGACGTGTGGGCCAAGCGCCGTGCGGGCGCCTCGCGCTGACACGCGTTCTCACCGGAGCGGCGGTTCCCCGTTCGGGGAGCCGCCGCTTCCGTTTCGGTCAGACCTCGACCACGTCCGCGACCACGCACGCGATGTTGTCCGGCGCGCCGCCCGCGTAGGCCAGCGCGATCAGCCGGTCCACGGTCGCGTCCGGCTCGCCCGCCTCGCGCAGCGCCCGCTCGAGCGCGTCCGGCGCCACGACCGCGGACAGGCCGTCCGAGCAGAGCAGGTAGCGGTCGCCGGCCCGCGCGGTGTGCAGCGACAGGTCCGGACCGGTCTCGCCGGCCCCGAGCGCGCGCACCAGCAGCGCCCGCTGCGGATGCGACCGGGCCTCGTCCGCGCTGAGCCGGCCCTCGTCGACCAGGCCCTGCACCATCGTGTGGTCCGTGGTGATCCGCAGCAGCGCGCCGTCGCGCAGCAGGTAGGCACGCGAGTCCCCGATGTGGACCAGCGCCAGCTCCGAGCCGGACCAGAGCATCGCGGTGAGCGTGGTGGCCGACGTGTCGTCCTCGGCCGCGCGGATCGTCTCGTCCGCCGTGCCGATCGCCTCGGACAGCGCGTTGAGCAGGTCACCGGCGGCCAGGCCCGCGGTCTCCAGCGGTTTCAGCGCCTCGATCGCGGCCGTGCTGGCCCGGCCGCCGACGGGACCGCGCATCCCGTCCGCCACGGCCAGCAGCCGCGCGCCGGCGTAGGCCGCGTCCTCGTTCGTGTCCCGGCCCCGGCCGGTGTCGGTGCGGGCGGCGTAGCGGATGCCGAGCTCGGCGCGTGCGTCTGACATGGGGGAACCCCTTCCCGAGAGGTAGTCGACGAGGAAGGTGGCGAGCCGCTCGCGGGCGAGCGCCTCGGCGGCGATCCGGTCCCGGTAGGCGGCGACCTCGCGGGCCGCCTCCCCGGCCGGCAGCGCGCAGACCTCGCGGATGCGGGCCAGCGGCATGCCGAGCCGCCGCAGCCAGGCCACCAGGCGCGCACGCTCCAGCTGCGCCGGGTCGTAGAACCGGTAGCCGGACGACGGGTCCACGGCCGCGGGCGGCAGCAGACCGAGATCGTCGTAGAGCCGCAGCGCCTTCGGCGACAGCCGGGCCAGTCGCGCGAACGCCCCGATCGTCAGCATCGCCACCCCTCCTCGTAGCCGGCCGATCCGGCCGGCATACGTCGACCCTCGGGCCTTCCCCAAGGTCAAGGTCAACCCCATCAAAACGCGACGAGGGTACGGCGTGCGCGCGCCGTACCCTCGTCGTTGTTCTGTGGTTCTAGCTCTTCTTCATCAGGTCCGCGCAGTCGTGCTCGTCGGGGAGGAGCGGGCGGATCTGGACCGTGTACTTCTTGCCGCCGGAGGTCCAGGGCGTGATGATCGTGGCGTCCTTCGCGGCGTTGTAGATGTCGGTCGCGACCAGCGCGTTCGCGGACACACAGCCCATCTCGCCGGTGCCGAGCGGCGTGCCGGGCAGCGCCGGGCCGGGCCACGCCTTGTCGGTCTGCGCCGGGTCGCCCTCGGACTGCTGCCACGGCATGGCCACGCCGGCGATCTCGAACGGCACGTAGTCGACCGCCTCCTTGACCCGGCCCGCGCCGAGCGTCTTCTCCAGATCCTGCAGCGCGGTGACCAGCTCGCTGAGCAGCCGGCGGTCGCGGACCTGGTCGGCGGTGAGGCCGTTCTGGCTGCCCTCGGCCTCGACCAGCGCGTACGCCTCGACGACCTGCAGGCCCTGCTCGGTCAGGAGCGTGAAGCGGGTGGTCTGCGCGTCCGCGACGCCGGGCTGCCCGAGGTCCACGCCGTTCTGCACACCGGCGGAGCGGGCGCGCTCGACCAGCTGGTCGACGTCGCGCGCCTCGACGGAGTGGAGCTGCAGGTTCGGCAGCGCGGGGCCGGGGTACTGCTTCGTGGTGGGGCCTTCGGTGATCACGGCGCCGTTCGCGTAGACGCTGATCATCGGCAGGCGGGTGGCGACCATGGCCGGCGTGACGAACCCGCCGGTGTACTCGACGCGCAGCACCAGCGTGCTACCGGTGATCTCGGGGATGTCGCCGGTCGGCTCGACGGTCCCGGCGGTCGCGGAGGCGGAGCCGGCGGCGCCCTGGGCAGCACTGTCCGCGTCAGCACAGGCGGAGGTGAGGAGGAGGGTGGCGGCCGCGGCGGTCCCGAGGAGGGCCCGCGCGGGACGGGTGAGTGTCGGCATGACCTGTATGACGAACGGACCGGCACGCAGGTTCCGCTCGTTATCGATGGGTTTTCCGCGCCACGGGGGATTTCTGGCGGATCGCGACGCCGGCGAGCCGTCGTGCGGCGCGAAGGGCCAGGGCCCGGCCGTTCTTCTCCGGCAAGCCGCCACTCGTTCGGGTCTAAAACGGAATAATCCGGAATATGAGGATCGGGGTGGTGTCAGCCGGATGGGACACCGGGGAGCTGGCGGGCGCGCTCACCGGGCTCGGGCACGACGTGCGCGAGTACGACGCCGCCGGCAAACGGGCCGGCGAGCGGCTCGCCACGGACTGGGCGGACGGCGACTGGGCGCCCGAGGTCGTCTACGCGCACGGCTGGTCCGCGGGCGTGGCCTCGCTCGCGGCCGGGACGGCGCCGCTGGTGCAGGCGTTCCACGGCATCGGCGCGGTCGGCAAGCCGGACGACCGCCGTGCCTACGAGCGGCTGATCTGCCGGATCGCGCACCGGATCGTGGCCGGCTCGACCGACGAGGCCGGCGAGCTGCTGCGCCTCGGCGTCCCGCGCGCCCGGATCACCGTCATCCCGCCCGGCGTCGACTGCGAGCTGTTCACCCCGGTGGGAGAGCCGCAGCCCCGGGTCCGGCCGCGCGTGCTCGCGACCGGCGACGAACCGTGGCTGGCCGACCTGGTCCGGGCCATGCGGATGGTCCCGGACGCGGAGTGCGTGATCCTCGGCGGCCCGCCCGCGCTGGCCGCGCTGGCGGAACGCTGCCGCGTCGCGGACCGGATCGTGCTGCACCCGGCCGTCCCGCGCGACGCGCTGCCCGCCTGGTACCGGTCCGCGGACGTGGCGGTCTGCGCGCCCTGGCGGGACCCGTCCGGCCGCGCGCCGATCGAGGCGATGGCGTGCGGTGTGCCGGTGGTGGGCACCGCGACCGGCCTGGTCCGGGACGCCGTGATCGACGGGCTGACCGGCGAGCTGGTGCCGGCCCGGGACCCGCGCGCGCTCGGCATCTCGATCCGCGGGCTGCTCGCGGACGACGTGCGCCGCTTCACGGCCGCGACCGCGGCGCTGGACCGGGCCCGGCAGGTCTACCCGTGGCAGCGCATCGCGGACCGCACGGTGGCGGCGTGCCTGGAGGCCTGCGGCCGGACCGTCCCGGTGGAGGCGGACGCGCTGTCCTGAGCGTCGCGGCCATGACCGCTGACGGCGATCCGGGCGTCATGCAGCCCCGTCGGCGCCGGTCGTCGCGGCGGGAACGCGAGCGGCGACGGGAGCCGCGTGCTCTTTCGTGACCAGCGGCGGAACCGGCTCCGACGCGAAGGGGAAAGCGGAGCGCCGGCGGAGTCTTTGCCCGAAGCGAGGTTTGCCCGCGGGAGCATGCGGACCGCAACCAGGCTGGAAGCGGGAACCTGAATTGGATCTTGAATTTCAGGCCGGGGCCGTGATGATCTTTTCCCAGCCCGGGGTGAAGCTGACACCGTATTGGAGCGGGGGCACGTCCGCGTCGGGGTAGGTGATGCCGAGGCGGCGCCAGAGGTCGACGAAGACCCAGGAGTCGGTGAGCGCGTATTCGTCGTCCGGGTGCGCGCGGCGTGCGTCGTCGTCGAGGTCTTCCGCGGCCAGCGGGGTCAGATAGTCCGAGATGTCGGACCGGTCGACGCGGAAGAGCGCGGCGACCGTGGCCGGGTCGGAGTGCCAGCGGTGGTCGGTGCCGGACTCCTCCTCGAAGTAGTCGGGGCGGG
This sequence comes from Catenuloplanes japonicus, assembly GCF_000717135.1. Taxonomy (GTDB): domain Bacteria; phylum Actinomycetota; class Actinomycetes; order Mycobacteriales; family Micromonosporaceae; genus Catenuloplanes; species Catenuloplanes japonicus. The sequence continues at coordinate 272,119 of NZ_JNXY01000016.1, read as the reverse complement.
AGGTGAAGCGGTCACGTTCCTGTCCGGCGTCGAACGCGAGGTGGCTCCAGAAGTCGCCGTCGTAGGCGGAGACGCAGCTGGCGACCGTGCCGAGGCTGCGGCTGACGGACTGGGCCATCTCGACCGCGGCCTCGGCGCTGGTGCCGGGCCACATGACGACGGTCCAGCCGTCCAGCGGCTCGTAGACGTCCGCCTGGTCGGCGATCTTGCCGCCGCCCGGGGGCACGACGGCCGCGTCGACGCCGCGTTCGGCGGCGTACGCGACGACGAGCCGGGCAATCTCTCCCGCGTCGTCGTGCCGGAAGGCGCCGAGCTCCATGACCTCGCTCACGGTGGACCCCTCCGTCTCGGACTTCGCCCCATCGTATGGGGCGGTTCGTGGCGGCTAGGTCTGATTTCTGGGATTTGCCGGTTATGAGGCGTCGATCGCGGCGGCCACGTCCTCGGGCAGCGGGTACGGGCGTTCGCGCGCCACCCGTTCCGCCGCGCCGGCGGGGTTGGCCTGTGCCGTGACATCGGCGATGGCGGTGATCCACCGGTCCGTGTAGTGCGCGGAGGCGGCGCCGGAGAGCCCGACCTGCAGCGACCGGTACGGAAGCGGGTGCAGGCTCAGCGTCCGCTCCGGGTCCCACTGCACGCGCACGCTGCTGCGCTTCACCGCCCGGGACCAGTCGGCGCGGCTGGCGAACCGTCCCGGGCCGTAGTGGCTCAGCACGGCCGTGCGCAGCGCGTCCTCGAACGCGTCCCGGCGCACGTCGATCGCGAGCACGAACTCCTGGCCGGGCTTGCCCGCCCAGCCGGACCGGTACATCATCCAGCGGAACGACGGCTTGATCCACGTCATCCGGCCGGGGCGGAACGGCGGCACGAAACGACCGGCAGCCAGCGCGGGCAGCGCGATCTCCGGCGAGTAGGCCTGATAGACCGTGATGGTCTCGTCGGTGAAGGCCGCGCGGACCTGCCGGGCGGGGACGGTGTCGGACACCGCCCGATGATCCACCGTCCGGCCGGTCCGCGGCGACCGAATATCAGTCGTTGAAGATCGCGGCCAGTTCGTCGCGGAACTTGCGCTCGTCCTCGGTCACCACGTCGCCGCCGATGCCCAGGATCCCGCCGGACGGCGCGGCCGTGACGACCTGCTCCGCGATCGTGACGAGCCAATGGGTGTACGCCCCGGCCTGCCCCTCGTCGACCTTGTCGCGCAGCAGCGTGTGCGCCTCCCGCGCGCGGGACAGCACGTCCGCGATGTAGACCTCGGGGTCGCTCGGCGTGAGCGCGGGCAGCTCGTCGCCCGCGTCCGCGTCACCGACGCGCACGACCAGTTCCTTCGCGACCTCGGTGACGAGCCAGTTGCCGGACTCGCGCCCGGCCGAGATCGCCTCCAGCCCGGCCGCGTTCTCCTGCAGCGTGCGCTTGGCGCCGTCCGATTCGGCGGCCGACGCCGCGGTCAGCACCGCGTGCGGAAGGCCCACGAGGAGGCCCCACTCCTGGTCGGAGAACCCGAGCTGGCTGAATACCGGCTGCTCCGTCACGTGACACCTCTCGTTATCTCATGGTGGGAAAGTCTTGGAGGATCATGCCAGCCTTACCCCGGGCCGGTACGGCGGAACCCCGCCGCGATCAGCAGCACCGCGCCGAGCAGCGCCAGCGGCCGGGCACCGATGGTCATGTAGGGCCACCAGCCGGCCTCCGGCGGTATCCGGCGCAGCACCTGGCTCGCCACCGTCAGCAGGGTCGCAGGCAGGGCCAGCGTCGTGCCGAGCACGGCCAGCGCCGTGCCGGCCGGCCGGGACGACCACCGGATGCCGGTGATCCAGCCGATCAGCAGGCCGGTCAGCGCGCCCAGCACGACGAAGACGGTGGCCGGCAGCGGTTCGCTGCGGCGCAGGGTCAGTGCGAGATCGGCCGCCGGGTCCGGCGCGGCGAGGAGCGCACCGTCGCGCACCGGGGAGAGCGAGAGCACGACGTCGTTCCGGACCGCGTGCAGCTCACCGTCCGTGACCCGGCACTCCCAGCCGGTCGTCTCCAGCCGGCGTCGTACCTGGTCGAACGCGCTCCGATAGCTGTCGTTGGTCTCCAGGTCGAGCCGGGTGTAGCCGGCGTCGTAGTCCTGGCCGCCGAGCAGCAGGCGGGCCGGCGTGCCGTCCTCGGCGCCGTACCCGAAAACGTGGTTGACCCGCTCGGAGCCGATCACCCGCAGGTGCGGCGCGGCGTCGAAGGCCAGCACCTCCGCCTGGGTCTCGCCCGGCAGCGGTCCGGCGAGCCGCCAGCCCAGCCACGACCCGGCGGCGGCGCCCGCGGCCGCGAACGTGAGGGCGACCAGCACCGCGACGATGCCGCGGACACGACCGCCCGGCCGGAGAAGTGAGCGCATGAGACCCCTGAACGTAGTACCGTCCGCCGACGGTAGCCGAGACGGCAGGTGGCCGACCGCACGGGCCTGGCCGTCCACAGTGGCCTCGGGCGGTCCGGCTGGCTGTCACGATAGGTTGGCGTCGACAGCGGCACGGCGAGACGGGAGCGGTACCGAATGAGCGAGATCCACGAGTTCACGGCGGACGTGGACGGCGACGGCAAGGACGACTACGTGGTGGCGGAGCGGGCCGCGGACGGCAGCATCATCACGGCCGCGGATCTGGACGGCGACGGGATCTTCGACGTGGTGACGTACGACGAGGACGGGGACGGCGTGCCGGAGCGGTCCTGGGAGACGCGCACCAAGGAGTGAGCGCTACCCGATGAACAGTGACGGCCGGCGGTCCTTCCACGGGGCCGCCTCCTCCAGCTGGGCGGCCAGGCGCAGCAGCAGGTCCTCACGGCCGTAGCCGGCGGCGAGCTGCACCCCGATCGGCAGTCCGGCGCGGCTCTGGCCGAGGGGCAGGCTGATCGCCGGCGTGCCGGACGCGTTGAACGGCGCGGTGAACGGGCCGTAGGCGAAGAGCGTCCGCAGCCAGCCGCGCGCGTCGTGCGCCGGGTTGTCGTAGTCGAGCGTGCCGTGCGGCGCCGGCAGCTGCCCGAGCGTGGGCGTGACCAGCACGTCGTACCGGTGGGCGAAGAAGAGCCCGATCGGCCGCGCGACGCGGTGCTGGGCGTCCATCATGGTCAGCACGTCCATCGCGCTCGCGGCCTCGGCCTCCCGGAGGAACGCGCGCGAGACCGCCTCCAGCAGCGACGGGTCCGGGCGCCGCCCGCGGCCGCCGCGCAGCACTGCCAGGCCGGAGGCGATGCCGGACAGCATCATCGACTCGACCACGTCCTCCGGATCGATCTCCGGACGGGCGGTCTCGACCGCGTGCCCGAGCCATTCGAGCAGCGCGCCGACGGTTTCGGTGGCAGAGGCCACTTCGGGGTCCACGGGTACGCCGGACCAGGGCGCGACGGACAGCGCCACGCGCAGCCTCCCGGGGGTGGCCCGGGTCTCGTGCGCGAACGGTCGTACCGGCGGAGGGGCTTGGTGTTTCTCGCCGTGGTGGGGTGCGCTGACGGCGTCGAGCAGCGCCGCGGCGTCACGGACGGTGCGGGTCAGCGCGAACTCGTAGGTCTGCCCGAACGCCACCTCGCCGGTCGCCGGTCCGCAGGGCGTGCGCCCGCGGCTGGGCTTCAGGCCGACCAGCCCGCAGGCGGAGGCCGGCACCCGGATCGATCCCGCGCCGTCGTTCGCGTGCGCCATCGGCACCGCGCCGGCCGCCACCAGTGCGGCCGCGCCACCGCTGGAACCGCCCACGCCCCGGTCCGGCGCCCACGGGTTGCGGGTCGGGCCGTGCAGCACCGGCTCGGTGGAGAAGCTCAGCCCGAACTCCGGCGCGGTGGTCTGCCCGAGCGTGACCAGGCCGGCGGCGCGGAACCGGGCCATCAGCTCGTGGTCGGTCTCCGCGATCACGCCCCGGATCGCGCGGCTGCCCAGGTGGAACGCGGTACCGCGGGCGAACGGGCCGCTGTCCTTGATCAGGAACGGCACGCCGCCGAACGGGCCGTCCGGGTCGTGCACGAGCGCGGGCTCGTAGAGCGGGCCGGTGAGCGCGTGCAGGTCCGCGTGTGCCGCGGTCAGCGCGCGACGGGCCACGTCCTCGACCTCCTGGGCCTTGACCTGCCCGGACGCGATCAGCGCGCGGAGGCCGGTGGCGTCGTGGCTCGCGTACTCGTGCAGCTCCATCCGGTCAGCCTGGCGCTCCGGCGTCGTCGGCGCGAGCCGTTTTCCAATCCTAAAGACATGTTGCTAAAGATGTCTTTCTAAAGCATCCTCTAGGGTATGGCAGAGGAGAAGAGGAAGACGGTCCGGCTCGACGATCCGCAGGCGCTGCGGGCCTACGCGCACCCGCTGCGGCTCAGCCTGATCGGGATGCTGCGCCGCAACGGCCCGATGACCGCCACCCAGTGCGCGGCCGTGCTCAGCGAGAACGTGCCGAACTGCTCGTTCCACCTGCGGCAGCTCGCCAAGTACGGGCTGGCCGAGCGGGTTCCCGGCGCGGACGGGCGGGAGCGCCCCTGGCGCGCCACCGCGACCGACACGTCCTGGGGCGACGACTCCGACGACCCGGAGGTGCGCGCCGCCACCGACGCGCTCAACGCCGCGATCCTGGCGCAGTACGTGCGGCGGGCCGAGGCCTACCTCGCGGTCCGCGCCGAGGAGACACAGGAATGGCGGCGCGCGGCCGGCTTCGGCGACCGGATGATCTACGTGACCGCGGACGAGCTGATCTCGCTGGAGGAGCGCATCGAGGAACTGTTCGCGCCGTACGCGGACAGGGCCGCCCGCGCCGAGGGCTCCCGCGCCGTGACCGTGGTGCAGCTGTCCATCCCGACGCCCGAGACGGGTGCGCCGTGACCACCACCGTTGCTGCCCCGTCCGCGTGGTCGCTGCTGCGCGCACGGATGTTCCGCCACTACTGGTCCGCGCACGCGGTGTCGCTGGTCGGCGAGGAGATCACGCTCATCGCGCTGCCGCTGCTGGCCGTGCTCACGGTCGGCGCCGGGCCGGCCGAGATGGGCTACCTGACCGCGGCCTCGCTCATCCCGCACCTACTGTTCTCGCTGTTCGCGGGCGCGTGGGTGGACCGGCGGGCGATCAAGCGGCACATCATGATCGTCGCCGATCTGGGCCGGGCCACGCTGCTGGCGGCGGTGCCGGTGCTGGCGATCGCCGGCGCGCTGGAGCTGTGGCACCTCTACGTGATCGCGTTCGCGGCCGGCACGCTCACCGTCTTCTTCGACGTCGCGAACAGCAGCCTGTTCGCGTCCGTGGTCCGCCGCGAGGACTACATCGCGGCGAACTCGCTGGTCAACGGCGCCCGCGCGATGGCGTTCGTGGCCGGGCCGAGCGCCGGCGGCCTGCTGGTGCAGGTGCTCACCGCGCCGTTCGCGCTGATCGCGGACGCGGTGTCGTACCTGACGTCCGCGCTGCTGCTGTCCCGCATCCGGCCTGACGAGGGTGCAGCGGTGCCTCATGCCGAGGAACGGACCGGGGTGGCGAGCGGGCTGGTCTACATCGCACGGTCCGCGATCCTGCGGCCGATCCTGCTCGGCGTCACCGTGCTTAACCTGTTCAACTACGTGTTCCACGCGCTGTTCATCCTGTACGCGACGACCGCGCTCGGCCTCTCGCCGGGCGGGCTCGGCCTGCTGATCGGCCTCGCCTCCACCGGCGGCCTGCTCGGCGCGGCCGTCACCGGGTGGCTCACCCGGCGGTTCGGCGTCGGGCCGGTCGCGGTCGCCGGATACGTGCTGTTCCCGTTGCCGCTGGTGCTGATCCCGCTCGCGTCCGGTGGACAGCCGGTGATCGTGACGCTGGTGTTCGTGGCCGAGTTCCTGAGCGGCTTCGGCGTGATGCTGCTGGACATCGCGGTCGGGTCACTGCAGACCGCGGCCACGTCACAGCGGCGGCTCTCCCTGGTCAGCGGCGCGCGGCGGACGGTCAACTACGGGGTGCGGCCGATCGGGGCGCTGCTCGGCGGCCTGCTGGGGGAGACGATCGGCGTCCGCCCGACGCTGTGGATCGCCACGGTGGGCGCGGTGCTGGGCGCCCTCTTCGTGATCTTCTCGCCGATCCCGGGCATCCGGGAGCTGCCGGACCAGCCTGACTGAGGTCTCGCTGCTCAGGCGGCCCGGTCCGGCGGCACGCTCTCGGTGAGCGCGTCCAGGGCCGCCCAGACCGCCGGGCGCTGCGACGTCGTGGTCCGCCACAGCACGAACACCCGGCGGGCCGGCGCGGGAGAGACCGGCACCAGGCGCACACCGTCCGGGACCGGGCCGCGACCGAGTCGCGGCACCAGCGCCACGCCGAGGCCGGCCTCGACCAGCGCGAGCTGCGTGGAGTGCTCCGACGCGGTGTGCCGGACCGGGCGGCCGAGCGTCCGGACCAGCCAGTCGTGGCAGATCTGGCCGCTCGACCAGCCGATCCAGTCCTCGTCCGCCAGCGCGGCCGCCGGGATCGGGCCCGCGTCCCCGGCGCGCGGATGACCGACCGGCAGCGCCAGGTCGAACACGTCGTCGCACAGCGCCGCGCGCGACAGGTCGTCCGGCACGGTCAGCGGGTCCGTCGCCCAGTCCTGGACCACCGCGAGATCGGCGTCGCCGCGGCGCAGCGCCGGGATCGCCTCGTGCGGCTCCAACTCGGTCAGCGACGCGGTCAGCTCCGGGTGCGCGTCCGCGAGCGTCCGCAGCGCGCCCGGGAGCAGGCCGCGCGCGGCGGTGGCGAACGCGGCGATCGTCAGCGGCCCGGACACGGTGCCACGCTGCGCGGCCAGCCCCGCCTCCACCCGCTCCGCGTGGGCCAGCAACTCCGCCGCGGACGCGGCCAGCGCGGCTCCGGCCGGGGTCAGCCGGATGCCGCGTCCGTGCCGTTCGACCAGCGTGATCCCGGCCTCGCGCTCCAGACGGCCGAGCTGCTGGGAGACCGCGGACGTGGTGACGTGCAGTGTGCGGGCCGCGCCCACGACCGAGCCGGTGGTCGCGACCGCGCGGAGCACCCGGAGACGTTCCAGGTTCAACATCGTAGCGATGCTACGCGGTCAGGTGGACCAAGAGTCACTTGTCCTTAACTCTCGATGGAACCAGGCTGGACCGCATGGACCTCACCTTCGCCATCGGCGGCGACCTGCCGGTTCACCGGCTCGGCTTCGGCGCGATGCGGCTGACCGGCAACCGCGACCGGCTCGGCCACGACGAGGCGATCGCGATCGCGCGGCGGGCCGTCGAGCTGGGCGTGACGCTGATCGACACCGCCGACTCCTACGACCTCGGGGCGAACGAGGAGCTGCTGGCGGCGGCCCTCTATCCGTACCCTCCCGAGCTGGTCATCGCCACCAAGGGCGGTCAGGTGAACCTCGGCGCGGCCTGGATCCCGCTGGGCCGGCCGGAATACCTGCGCCAGCAGGCCGAGCTGAGCCTGCGGCGACTGCGCCGTGACCACCTCGACCTCTACCAGCTGCACCGGATCGACCCGCTGGTCCCGCTGGCCGACCAGATCGGCGCGCTGCTGCTGCTCCGCGAGCAGGGCAAGATCCGGCACATCGGCCTCTCCGAGGTGACCGTCGCACAGTTGACCGAGGCACGCGGCATCGCGCCGATCGCGGCCGTGCAGAACCGCTACAACGCCGCCGATCGCGCCGCCGACCCCGTGCTGGACCACTGCGCGCGCCACGGCATTGCGTTCCTGCCCTGGCTGCCGATCGCGCCCGCGGTCCGTCGACCGCCCACGGTGACGGTCCCCGGCGCCACGCCCGCCCAGGCCGCACTGGCCTGGCTGCTGACCCGCTCGCCGGTAGTGCTGCCGATCCCCGGCACGTCGTCCCTACGGCACCTGGAGGAGAACATGGGCGCCACCGGGTTCCTCAGCCCAGCCGGTGGTTGATGTCGTTCGCGTGGTCCGTGACCGCCGCGCCCGTGATCACCGCCTTCAGCGGAAGAACCTCGATGCAGCGGCGTACGGCGTGCGCCATCTGCGCGTTCGGCACGCGCATCGACACCGTGCAGTGCGGCACCCAGCGATCCGGCCGGTAGTGCTCCCACACCTCGACACCGGCCGCGGCCAGCCGCTCGTGCACGGCCCGGTGTACCGCCATCAGCTCCGCCGTCGGGGTGACTCCCAGCCAGAGCACCCGCCCGACGAACTGCCCGGAGAAGTCCATGCTGATCGTTAGGCCCACGCCGACCTCGAGGCCGTCCAGTGCCGCCGCCACCGCCTCCGGATCGAGCCGCGGTGCGGCCGCCAGCGACACGTGTGGCCGATGCCGGTTGCCCAGCAGCCCCGCCATCGTCGGCACCCCTTCCGCCTCCAGCGACCGCCACAGCGTCCTGATCCGCCGGGTCGCGTCCACATCCAGGTACAACTCGATCGCGGCAACCACGCGGACAACCGTAATGGATCAACGCTTTCCATCCTCAGGACCGTTCGAGTTCCAGCAGCTCCCGCATCCGGTCCAGGACGGCGGGCCAGAGCGCTGGGGCGAGATGCGACCGCATCTCCTCCGCCAGGTCACCCGCGAGGCTGTCGATGATCGTCTGCGTGGCGGGTCTCCGCACCGAGGGGCGGGTGCCGACCGGCTCGTGCACAGCACCGCGCGTCTGCGCCGGAAGCAGGGCGGCGGCGGGCGGGCGTTCCGAAGCGGCGGTCAGGCCCTCCGGAGCGGCGGCCGGGCGCTCCGGAGCGACCTCGCCGGGCAGCGGCAGGTGCGGTCCCGTCGCGATGATGTGCAGGTACCGGGTGGATCGGGTGAGCGCGACGTACAGCAGCCGGTGACCGCGCTCGTCCTCCTTGATGATCTCCTCCGGTTCGATGACCACGACCGTGTCGAACTCCAGCCCCTTGGCCTCGTGCGGCGTGACGACATTGATGCCGCGTCCGAGGTCTCCCCGCGCCGCAGAGTGCCACTGCACCTCCTGCCGTCGCAGCTCGTCCTCGAGATCCTCGCGGCACCGGGCCGGGCAGACGATCCCTACGGAACGGCCCTTGCCCGCGTGCACGGTGGCGGCCTGCACCGCAGACCCGGCCCGCTGCACCGCGTCGACGGAGAGCAGGACGGGTTCCGACGGTCCATTGCGCACGATCTCCGGGGCCGTGACCCCCGGTGCCGCCAGCGCCAGCAGACGGGCCGCGAGATCGAAGATCTGTTTCGGCACGCGGTAGCCGTACCGGAGCTCGTACACCTCCTGCGGCAGGTCCGACGGCAGGTGCGTGAGCACGTCGTCCCAGTCGTCACGAGCCCACGCGCCGGTGGACTGGGCGATGTCGCCGACGACCGTCATGGAGCCGGTGGCGGATCGGTGCGCCACGGAGCGCAGCTGCATGGGGGAGAGATCCTGGGCCTCGTCCACGACCACGTGGGCGAATTGGTCGTCGATGCCGTTGATCAGAAATTCCAGCTCGTCGAGCAGCGGCAGGTCTGCGTCGCTCCACGACTCGTCCGAGATCCGTTCCGCCGACCGGCGGTGCAACGCGCCGATCTCCCGTGCGGTGAACTCGTCGCCCGCGGCCGCCATCAGGCGCTCACGGGATCCGAAGAGATCGCGCAAGAGGGCCATCGGCGTGAACGTCGGCCAGATGCGCTCGACCATCGGGTCGGTCGCCGGGCGGGCCTGCTTCTGCGAGAGCAGCAGCAGGTCGGCCGCGTGGTCGGCCAGCAGATCGCGGAAGATCTTCCGGTGTTCGGCGAACGTGCCCATGCTCGACCGGGCGGCCGCGATCACCCGACGCAGATCCGCGTCCGTGAGGACCAGTACCTGGCCGGCGATCCTGACCTGCAGCGGGCGGTCGGAGGACGGCGGTCCGACGCGTGCGTAGAGCGCGCGGCGCAGCAGTCCCGCCATCCGCGCGTCCCCCTTCAGCCTCGTGGTCTCCGGCGCCTCCTCGCGACCCTGCTTGACCGGAGGATGCAGGTGCCCGATCGCCCGCTGCGCGACGCTGATGTCGCCCAGCGACGGAAGAACCGTCCGGGTATACCGGGTGAAGGCCGCCGTCGGCCCGACGATCAGGACATCAGCCGCTTCCAGCCGGTCCCGGCTGTTGTAGAGCAGCCAGGAGACCCGGTGCAGCGCGACTGCGGTCTTGCCGGTACCGGGACCGCCCTGGATGACCATCAGCTGCTCGAGCGGGGCCCGGATCAGATCGAACTGCGCGGCCTGAATGGTCCGGACGATGTCCTGCATCTCGCCGGTGCGGTCGCGTTCCAGATCGGTGAGCAACGCGTCGTCGAGCGCGTCGCCGGCCGTCAGCTTCGCGACCGAGGAGGCGAGCTCCGCGAAGATGAGGTCGCTGAGGTCGACGATCGTGTTGCGCTCGCAGGTGAAGGTCCGCTTGAGCCGGAGGCCGCGCGGGTCCGCGTGATTCGCCTCGTAGAACGCCGCGGCGGCAGGGGCCTTCCAGCCCACCACGAGAACGTTGCGCTGATCGTCCCGGATGCCGTGGTGGCCGACGTACAGAACCTCACCGGCCTCGGTGTCCATCCGCCCGAACGCCACCGGGTCGTCGGGCGTGCCGATCTGCTCGATCAGCCCCTGCACCTCGCGCCGGATTCGTACCGCGGCCCCGCTGTGCGCCGCAGCGGCCGGCGCCATGGTGAGCGCGACGCGCATACGCTCGCGTTCGGCGGCGGCGGTATCGAAGTACCGCTGCTCCAGCTGTCGTTCCGTCGACATCGCGCGCTCCCTCGGCCGGTCGCTCCCTGGATCTGTCGTAGAGCACCTGTCGCGCTCACGACATCCAACGAACGTGCCGGGCCGATCGTCGTACGGGCTGACCGGACGGTCAGAGGACTGGCGCGCGCGGAAACAGATCAAGGGATCGGCGTCCTTTCGGATGCCGATCCCTTGATCAACGGGGGGTGAGGGAGGTGTGTGGGTCAGCCGCCGAATTCCTGGGTCCAGTAGATGGTGCCCTTGGTGTCGCGGGCGACGCCGACGCCGATCTTGACGGCCTTGCAGTTCAGGATGTTCTTGCGGTGTCCCGGGCTGTTCATCCAGCCGGTCATGACGCCCTTGCTGTCGGCGTAACCCCAGGCGATGTTCTCGCCCACGGCCGGGGCGTAACCGGCGGACTTCACCCGCTGGGTGAACGTGGAGCCGTTACGGCCGGTGTGGGAGAAGTAGTCGAACTTCGCCATGTGGCGGTGGCGGTGCCACCGATCACGACAGCGGCGGCAACGACGGTCAGGGCGGCGGAACGAACCAGGTTACGCAAGATGTGTCGGCCTCTCGGTCGGCGCTGCTGTGCCGGTGTGGCTCAGCGTTACGCCAATCAAGTTCGGCCACCGCCCGCAAACCCTGACAGATCGACCGGGTGCTATGCGGTGAGTGCTCGGGTCCCACACGGTTGCCGCAGCCGGCGCTTGGAACGCCTCTTCGCCCCGGCGGCCCGCAGCGCGTGCTGCGGGCAGCTGAACGGGCGGGCGGGTTTTCGGTGACCAGCGGCGGCACCGGCAGGGAGGAGCGCCAGCGACGACCGGTGCCCGCGGGAGCATGCGGACCGCAACCACGCTGGAAGCGGGAACATGAATTGGATCTTGATCTGGTCTGTGGTGAGGGGGTCAGACCTCTTCGGGGACCAGGAGTTTCTGTTTGCTGACGACCTTGACGGAGAGGGTTTTGTAGCCGACGGAATCGAACAGTACGGTCATTTTGTCGTTTTCGTAGCCGAGGACGAGGCCGGGGCCCCACTCCTGGTGACGGACGGTGCTGTGGACGGGGAAGAGTTCCTCGGCGATCGGGATCTCCGAAACCGACGCCGACGCCGGGGTCGAGGAGGGGGCGGGGGAGACGGGGGCGTCGGCGGGGGGATTGAGGCAGTTGTCGCAGTGGCCGCAGGGGTCGGGGAGGTGTTCGCCGAAGTAGGCGAGGAGGATCTGGCCGCGGCAGGAGCGGGTCTGGGCGAACGCGCGCATCATGTCGATCCGGGAGCGCTGCACGGTCTGCTGGCGTTCGGACTCGGCGGCGGCCAGTTTCGCGGCCTTGGCGGCGGGTGGCGCGTAGTTCGGGGCCAGGACCTTGGTGGTGCCGATGGTGGCGACGGAGTCGACCTGTTCGAGCAGTGCGAGCAGCTGGCCGAGCTTGCGGGTGCCGAGGCCGGTCTTCTCGCGTAGTTCGGCCTTGGTGTGCGCGCCGGTCCGGAGCACGGCGGCGAGGTCGCGCAGCTCCTTCTCGTCGACGGCGCCGCCGGTGAAGTAGCGCTGGATGTTCTCGTCCTCGGCGCGCCAGAGCAGCAGCGCGCGGGCGGGGGCGCCGTCGCGGCCGGCCCGGCCGATCTCCTGAAAGTAGCTGTCGGGGGAGTCGGGGAGCGCGACGTGGGCGACCCAGCGGATGTTCGCCTTGTCGATGCCCATGCCGAACGCGCTGGTCGCGACCATGACCTGGATCTTGTCGGCGAGGAACTCCTCGTGACGCTCCTCGCGGGCGCCGCCGTTCATGCCGCCGTGGTAGAAACCGGCGGCGTAGCCGGCCTCGGTCAGGCGCTCGGCCAGTTCCTCGGCGGCGCGGCGGGTGGCGACGTAGACGATGCCCAGGCCCTCGTCCTCGTCGAGCAGCGCGGTCAGGCGCCGCCAGCGGTAGTTCTCGTCGGGGCAGTAGGCGACCTCGAGGAACAGGTTCGACCGGTCCAGCTCGGAGATCATCGGTGTGACGTCGCGCAGGCCGAGCCGCTTGATGATGTCCTCGCGGACCGGCGGGGACGCGGTCGCGGTCAGCGCCAGGATCGGCGGGCGGCCGATCGCGCGGATCAGGTGGCCGAGCGCGAGGAAGTCGGGGCGGAAGTCCGGGCCCCACGAGGAGATGCAGTGCGCCTCGTCGACCGCGACCAGCGCGGGGCGCAGCGACCGGATCTCCACCTGCATCGGCTCCGAGGCCAGCTGTTCCGGCGTGGTGAACAGGAACCGCGCCTCGCCGGACCGGATCGCGGCCAGCGCCTCCGCCTTCTGGTTCGGCGTCTCGGCGGAGCTGATCCGCACCGCGCGCAGCGCCGGGACGCCGCGGTCGTTGAGCGCGGCGATCTGGTCCTGCTGCAGCGCGAGCAGCGGGGAGATCACCACGGTCGGGCCGGGCAGCAGCGTGGCCGGGACCTGGTAGAGCGCGGACTTGCCGCCGCCGGTGGGCATGACGACCAGCGCGTCGCGCCGCTTCATCACGGTCTTCATCGGCGCGAGCTGACCGGGTCGCAGCGTCCGCCAGCCGAAGTGTTTCCGGGCGGCGCGCTTTATGCGTGTGGAGAGCAGGGAGAGAGTGATCATGAGGCGGCCATTGTCCCCGTCCGGTCGGCCCACGTCGATGCAGCGGGGGCGTGTGGCGGGTGATTTTCCCGGATTCGAGAGGCGACAAACGCCACTCCCATGGATGCCTTCGACAGGTTAGGCTAACCTAACGCGGCGATCTTCGATTGCTCTATGTGTTGCGGGTCCACTGTGCCCAGATCCGGGAGGAGAAGACATGGAGCAGATCTTCGCCGGTACGACGGCGCTGGTCACCGGCGCGGCACAGGGAATCGGCGCGGCGGTCGCCCGCGCGCTGGCCTGCCGGGGTGCCCGGGTGATCGCTACCGACCGTAACGAGGAAGCGCTCGCGGCCCTGGGGAAGCACCCCGGCATCACATGCAAGCAGCTCGATGTCACGGATTCGGGTGCGGTCACGAGGATCACCGACGAGGCCGGCCCGGTCGGGCTGCTCGTCAACGTGGCCGGCATCCTCCGCCTCGGTGCGGTCGCGGCGCTGACGGATCAGGACTGGGCGGACACGTTCGCGGTCAACGCCACCGGCGTCTTCCATCTCAGCCGCGCGGTCGTGCCCGGCATGATCGCCCGGCGGGACGGCGTGATCATCACGGTCGCGTCCAACGCCGCCGGCGTGCCGCGGGCCGGGATGGCCGCGTACGCCGCGTCCAAGGCCGCGGCCGTCATGTTCACCAAGAGCCTCGGGCTGGAGGTCGCCCGGCACGGCATCCGGTGCAACATCGTCTGCCCCGGCTCCACGGACACGCCCATGCAGCGTGCGATGTGGACCGAGGGGACCGGGCCGGCGGCGGTGCTGCGCGGCGACCCGGAGTCGTACCGCGTCGGCATCCCGCTCGGCCGGATCGCCACGCCGGAGGACGTCGCGGACGCGGTGCTGTTCCTCGCCTCCCCGGCGGCGCGGCACATCACCATGCACGACCTGTACGTCGACGGCGGCGCCACCCTGCGCGCCTGAGCGGAGGTTTCACCCGATGACCGACCTGAGGACCCAAGCCGCCACCGAGCTGATCGACGACTACCGTCCCGGGTCGTCGTTCTTCTTCGCGTCCCCACGGCACACGCTGCTGGCCGAGGGGATCGCGGCGGTGGTGCCCGGCCGTGCCGCGGACCTGCCGTCGTACGTGGCCGGCATGCTCGGCGCGCTCCGCGAGGCGGGTGACGTCCGGCCGATCGCGACCGGTGCGATCCCGTTCGCGGACACGGCCGCGGCCCAGCTGGTGGTGCCGATGTCCGCGCGTTGGTCCGCGCCGCCGGTCAACCGGGTGCTGCCCCGGCCGGACGCGCCCGCCGGGTACCACGTCCAGCCGGTGCCGGAGCCCGCGCGCTACACCGAGGGCGTCGCCCGCGCACTGGCCATGATGGACGGTGGCGAGCTGGCCAAGGTGGTCCTGGCGCGGTCGCTGCACGTCACCGCGGACGAGGTGATCGACCTGCGCGACCTGGTCCGGCGGCTGGCGCACCGGGACGCGCGCGGCTACACGTTCGCGGCCGACCTGCCGCACGGCCGCACACTGGTCGGCGCGAGCCCGGAGCTGCTGGTCTCCCGGTTCGGCACACGCGTGGTGGCGAACCCGATGGCCGGGTCCGCCGCGCGCAGCACCGATCGGTACGAGGACGTGCGCCGTGCCGCCACGCTCCGCGACTCGGAGAAGGATCTGCGCGAGCACGCGGTCGTGGTCGAGTCCGTGGTCGAGGCGCTGCGGCCGTACTGCAAGGAGATCGAGGTCCCGGCCCGCCCGGCCGTGGTGCCGACCGCCGCGATGTGGCACCTGTCCACCCGGATCGCGGCCGAGCTGGCCGACGACGCCACGTCCGCGCTGGAGCTGGCGCACGCGTTGCACCCGACGCCCGCGATCTGCGGCGTGCCGGTCGGCGCGGCCCGGGACGCGATCGCCGCGATCGAGCCGTTCGACCGCGGCTTCTACACCGGCATGGTCGGCTGGGTCGACGCGTCCGGCGACGGCGAGTGGGTGGTCACCATCCGGTGCGCCGAGGTGGACGACCGCTCGATGCGGCTCTACGCCGGCGCCGGCATCGTGCCCGGCTCGTCGCCCGAGGCCGAGCTGGCCGAGACGACCGCGAAGTTCCGGACCATGCTGCGCGCGATGGGGCTCGACGATGAGTGACCTCACGCCGTGGCCGCCGTCCTTCGCCGCGCGATATCGGGAGGCCGGGTACTGGCGCGGGGAGACGTTCTCCGACTGGCTGCACGGGCTCGCGGCGCGCTTCGCGGACCGGGTCGCGGTCGTCGACGGCGACCGGCGCTGGAGCTATGCGGAGCTTTCCGAGGCGGCCTCCCGTACCGCCGGATGGTTTGCGGATCTGGGGGTTGAACCCGGCGACCGGGTGGTGGTGCAGCTGCCGAACGTCGGCGACTACCTGCCGGTCGTGCTGGGGCTGTTCCGGCTGGGCGCGCTGCCGGTGTTCACGCTGCCGTCGCACCGGCGCGCCGAGATCGGGCACATCGCGGCCGCGACCGACGCGGTCGCCTATGTGATCCCCGGCGTGTGGGAGCGCTTCGACTACCACGGGCTGGCGGCGTCCGTGCGGGAGGTCGCGCCGTCGTTGCGGCACGTGGTCGACGTCTCGCAGGGCCTTTCAGGATCAAAGGCCTTCGAGGGTACGGGCGGGAGCGCCGGAGACGTCGCGTTCCTGCAGCTGTCCGGCGGCAGCACCGGGCTGCCGAAGCTGATCCCGCGCACGCACGACGACTACCTCTACAGCGTGCGCGCGTCCGCGGAGATCTGCCGGCTGACGACGGAGACGGTCTACCTGGTGGCGCTGCCGGTGGCGCACAACTTCACGATGAGCTCGCCCGGCGTGCTGGGCGTGCTGCACGCGGGCGGGCGCGTGGTGATGTCGCCGTCGCCGGCGCCGTCCGTCGCGTTCCCGCTGATCGAGGCGGAGCGCGTGACGATGACCGCCCTGGTGCCACCGCTGGCGATGCTCTGGCTGGACGCGGCACCGTCCTCGCCCGCGGACCTGTCGTCGCTGGAGCTGCTGCAGGTCGGCGGCGCGCGGCTGTCCGACGAGGCGGCGGCACGGGTCGCGCCGGTGCTCGGGTGCGCGCTGCAGCAGGTGTTCGGCATGGCGGAGGGGCTGGTCAACTACACGCGGCACGACGATCCGCCGTCGCTGGTGGTGGGGACGCAGGGCCGGCCGATCTCGCCGGACGACGAGATCCGGATCGTCTCCGACGCTGACGCGGCGGTTCCGGAGGGAGAAGTCGGGCATCTGCTGACCCGGGGTCCCTACACGATCCGCGGCTACTACCGGGCTGACGCGCACAACCGGGCCGCGTTCACGACGGACGGGTTCTACCGGACCGGCGATCTGGTGCGGCAGCTGCCGAGCGGGCACCTGGTGGTGGAGGGGCGCGCGAAGGACCAGATCAACCGCGGCGGCGAGAAGATCGCGGCGGAGGAGGTGGAGAACCACCTGCTCGCCCACCCGTCCGTGCTGGACGCGTCGCTGGTCGCGGTGCCGGACCCGGTGCTCGGCGAGCGGACCTGCGCGTACGTGATCCTCCGCGACTCGGCCACGCTGACCGTGGGCGAGGTGCGGGCGTTCGTGCGGTCGCGCGGGCTGGCCGCCTACAAGATCCCGGACAAGGTCGAGTTCGTCGCCGCGTTCCCGCAGACCGCGGTCGGCAAGGTCAGCAAGGCACGTCTTCGGGAAGGGCTTTCGTGAGCATTCCGGTCGTTGATCCGTACCCGTTGCCCGATCCCGGCGACCTGCCCCGCGGGCGGGTGTCCTGGCGGGTCGACCCGGCGCGCGCCGTGCTGCTCGTGCACGACATGCAGCGGCACTTCCTGCGCTACTACACACCCGGCACGTCGCCGCTGGATCCGGTGCTGAAGGCGATCGACGAACTGCGGTCCCGCGCCGCGGACCTCGGCGTGCCGGTGATCTTCTCGGCCCAGCCCGGCGGGCAGACCCCGGCACAACGCGGCCTCCAGCAGGAGATGTGGGGCGACGGCGTGGGCGCGGGCGCACCCTCGGACGTCGTCGTCGAGCTGCAGCCGGGCGAGACACTGATGCCGAAGTGGCGCTACAACGCGTTCCACCGCACGTCGCTGGCCTCCCTGATGGGCACCCGCGACCAGCTGGTCATCTGCGGCGTCTACGCCCACATCGGCATCGCGGCGACGGCCGCGGACGCGTTCATGCGCGACATCCAGGCGTTCGTCGTCGCCGACGCGGTCGCGGACTTCAGCCGCGCCGACCACGACGCCGCCCTGGCCCGCATCGCCGATCACTGCGGCGTGGTGCTGCCGGCCGCCGAGGTCTTTGCCGCCTGAGCCTCCGGGGCCGGGCGTGGCGGTCACTCGCCCGCCCCGGATGCCGGCTCTACATCGGATGCTGCCCGGAACGGGGATGTCGTTCGGCGGCAATCCCGTGGCCGGCAGGGTGCGCGGGGCGGATAAAGACCTGGAAGGACGACCGGTCGGCGGACGAGACGGGGCGGCGGCCCGGGGTTTGATGTGTGCGGACATATCCCTTCTTGGACGGGACGGGAGCGTGACATGCATGCGGCCCACTACCTCGCCGAGTTGCAGCGCATCGTCCGATCCGGGCGTGACGTGTGCGAGGACAGCCACGGCAACCTCTGGATCCGCCACGACGGGAATCTCGTCTGTGAGTCGGACGAGTGGAAGGCCTGCCTCTCCGGCAGCGACGACGTGATCACCTTTCGGGTCACCCCGATCGAGTGGTGAATGGCCGGGCGCGGTCGGCGCCCGGCCATTAAGCGGTCAGGCCAGGTTGGCGGTGACCCACTCGGTGAACGTGTGTGCGGGGCGGCCGGTCAGGGTCTCCACGTCGCCGCTCGGGGGGAGGACCGAGGCGGCCGGGCCCTGGGTCTCCAGGATCGAGCGGGAGACGAAATCGGGGGTGCCGGGCGGGAAGACCGCGGCGACAGCCCCGGCTTCGGTGATCTCGCGGACGGTGTGGTCGCGGCCCAAGGTCTCGTTGATCACGGCGATCTGGTCGCGGACGGACAGCGGGGCGGGGCCGGTGATCGAGTAGGCGGCCGGGGCCGGATCGGCGGCGGTGAGCACGGCGACCGCGGCGGCGGCGATGTCGGCGGGGTCGACGACCGGCAGCCGGACGTCGACGTTCGGCGCCAGGACCTCGCCGTCCCCGGACTCCGGTAGCCAGCCCCGCACGTTGAGCATGAAACCGGCCGCGCGCAGGAACGTCGACGGCACGCCGGACTCGGTCAGTGCCCGCTCACCGGCCTGGTGACGGGCGGTGATGATGTTGGCGTCGCCGGACGGGAGCGCGGTCGTCGCGGTGAACGAGGACAGCAGCACCACGTGGTTCACGCCGGTGCCGGCCACGACGCGGGCGAAGGCGGCGCCGTTGTCGTCGGCCATGTTCAGGAAGACGCGGTCGACGCCGTGGAGCGCGTCGCGTACCCCCTCGGGGTCTGTCAGGTCGCCCTTGATCGTGGTGACGTTCGCGGGGAGGTTCGCCGTGTCCGGGTCGCGGACCAGCGCGACGAGCTCGTGATCGGTGGCGGCGAGCAGACGGGCGACGTGGCCGCCGACGTTTCCGGTCGCGCCGGTGATGAGGATCTTCATGGGTCCTACCGTGCGCCGGCCGGGAGCGGCACGGGAGAGACCCGTCGACACTGGTATCGCGGGTCCCTCCCTGCGGCGGACGGCCGTGATTCATGCTGGGCGCATGGACTCCACGGACCTGGCCGGGTTCCTCCGCAGCCGCCGCGAGCAATTGCAGCCCACGGACGTGGGGCTGCCGGCCGGTGCCCGCCGGCGCACGCCGGGGCTGCGCCGCCACGAGGTCGCGCAACTCGCGGGCATGTCGCCGGACTACTACATCCGGATCGAGCAGGCACGCGGGCCGCAGCCGTCGCCGCAGATGCTCACCGCGCTGGCCCGCGCGCTGCGGCTCACCATCGACGAGCGCAACCACCTGTTCCACCTGGCCGGGCATCCGGCGCCGGCGTCGTTCGGCGCGGACGACCACATCAGCCCCGGGCTGCTGCGGCTGCTGGACGCGCTGACCGCGCTGCCGGCCCAGATCGTCTCCGACCTCGGCGAGATCCTGGTGCAGAACCCGATGGCGGTGGCGCTGCTCGGCGAGCAGACCGTGTTCACCGGGCTGGAGCGCAGCTTCACGTACCGGTGGTTCATGGACCCGGCGGCCCGCGCGCTCTACCCGGCCGACGACCATGAGCATCAGACCCGGGTCCAGGTCGCGGACCTGCGCGCCGCGGTGGCGATGCGGCCCCGGGACCCGTTCGCGGCGAAGCTGGTGCGCACGCTGCACGCGCTGAACGACGAGTTCGCCGCGCTGTGGGACAGCCACGACGTGGCGGTCCGGCGCAGCGACCGCAAGCGCATCGTCCACCCGTCCGTCGGCGTCATCGACATCGACTGCGAGGTGCTGGCCACGGCCCGCCACGACCAGCGGCTCCTGGTCTTCACCCCGCGCCCCAACAGCGAGGCGATCAGCCAGCTCGACCTGCTCCGCGTCATCGGTGTGTCCTGAAAACCATTCGGGGGTACGCCCCGCGGGTGCTTTCCTGCATGCCATGCGACTGCACAGCGAGCGTCCTTCGACGCTGACCTCGATCGTGTACCGGCAGGCCCGCGCCGGCGGCGGCACCGAGACCGCGGTGCTGCCCGTGCAGCGGCTCACGGCGGACGGACTGCCCGACGGGTGCGCGGCGGTGCTGGTCACGGGCGACCTGCAGGGGACGGCGGCGTCGCCGTTCGGCGGTGATCCCGTGCTGCTCGGGATCGCGCTGGCGGACTACCTGGGCGTGTGGGCGGAGCAGGAACTGATTCCGCCGGTGGGGTCGCTGGGGGTGCTGCTGGCGGGAGATCTCTACTCGGCGCCGGGCGCGGACGTGCGGGGCGCGTCCGGGGACGTGTCGGCGGTGTGGGACGCGTTCGCGGCGGCCGGGTGCGCGTTCGTGGCCGGCGTGGCGGGCAACCACGACGTGATCGATCCGTCGTGCGTCCTGGACGGTGAGGTGGTTACGGTCGGCGGCGTCCGGATCGCCGGAGTCGGCGGTGTGCTCGGCCCTCGGCGTACCATCGATGACTTTGCTCGTTCGTGGCGTGGTGCGGGCCCTTGCGACGTGCTCGTGCTGCACGAGGGCCCGAGCGGCGGCCCCACGCAGCGCGGCAATCCCGCGCTGCGTGACCTGCTCTCCCGCAACCCACCACCGCTGACCGTCTGCGGCCACGTGCACTGGGACTCCCCGATCGCGCCGCTCGGCCCCGGCCACATCCTGAACGTGGACGGGCGCGCGGTCCTCCTCCAGGGACAGCCCGAGACTTTCGGTCGTTTGCCGGTTCTGCATGACTCTGTGTGGCCGGGCAGGTAATCCGGCCACACACGCGGGCTCGACCGAGGCAAGGCCCGTGAGCCTCGATCCTCGATCCCCAGGCGAAGGGCTTGAACTGGCGCCAGTCGGCCAGGATGACGTCGCCGACGCGGTGGCGTCCGTGCTTTACGTATGACGCGCGCGGCCAGCTGACGAAGGCGTGGACGGCAACGCTGCCAAGGACGCGACAACGACCTACAGCTACGGAGGCGAGGGCGGCTCATGAATCTTCTGATGCTCGAATGATGCGCATCTGCGAGAGGGTGGATCGTACCCGGTTAAAGTGTTCTACTCATCGGCATTGACAGTGCCTTCATTCTTTCGAAGGAGGCTCCGATTCAAATCGGGACGTAGCGGCCATCCGGTAGGGGCGGACCCCGTCGGATGCTCGGACATTGAATCCTGAAATGTCTCCCTGAGGCGTGACGGGTAAAGGTGACGCGGACAATCTGGTATCGGGACGCCGGAGGTGCGCTTACAAGTCTCCGAACTATCGCCGTTCGGGTTCGTCGGCGCAGGAGCAATTGACACGAGGGGACAGGGCCTCCCTCTGCCTCTCTCACGACGAATAGCGGCGGATCGCGTTGACCGTGATCATCGTGATGATGGCGACGACCGGGATCAGGCCGATTACGGTGCACAGCGTGGTCTTCGTGCGCAGGCCCAGCTGGCTGCGGACGATCGCCAGCGTCCCGAGCAGGAACGGGGCCGCGATCATGACGCCGATCACCTGGAACACGCCCAGCAGCGCCGGTAGGAAGGCCAGCGCCCGCAGCAGCGGCGACGTCGGCTCGCCGGTCGGGTAACTCACGTCGCCGACCCGGACCACCGGGTGCGCGTCGAGGCGGCCGACCGTGGCCCAGGCGGTGACCACGGTGCCGCCGAGGCCGGGCAGCGTGAACACGTTGTTTCCCTGATTGCGCAGCTCACGGCCGTCGACGCTGAGCCGTACCCGCCCGGTGACCAGATGCACCCACGCCTCGACCGGCCCGGCCACGCCCGGAATCATGATCTTCGTTCGCGCCACGGCGCGTGAGAATAGCGGACTTACGCCGGGGACGGCAGCTGGTTCAACGCCCGGACCAGCGGCGCCAGCTCCGGCATCGCGCCGGCCTCGTCCAGCGCGGCCGCCAGCACCTCGTCATGCGTCGGCCGCGCCTTGACCAGCAGCTCCCGCCCCGCCTCGGTCAGCTCCGAGTAGATGCCGCGCCGGTCGTCCTGACACAGGTACCGCGCGAGCAGCCCGCGATCCTCCAGCCGGTTGACCAGCCGGGTCGCCGCACTCGACGACAGCGCGGCCGCGCGCGCCAGCTGCGACATCCGCATGTGGAAGCCGTCCTGCCGGGACAACGCGTCGAGCACCGTGAACTCGACCACGGACAGTCCGTGACCCGTCGCCAGCGCCCGCTCCAGCGCGGCGTCGATCAGCCCGTGCAGCGCGGCGAGCGTCCGCCACCCTTGCGCCCGGACCTGCACCGCGTCGTCCGCGATTCCCATGCCCGCCAGCCTAACAGGCGCAAGCCCATACCCAGCGTGCGCAAATATCCTGCCCACACGCCGCCCGCGTCCGGCCGCACGCGGAACCCGGTGACTCCGTCGGCCGCCCTCGTGATCCTCCGCGCTCGCCGGAACCCGAAATCCAAGATCAAGATCCAGTTCGTATTCCCGCTTCCGGCGTGGTCCGGCAGCGTTGCTCCCGCGGGCACCGGTCGTCGCTGGCGCTCCTCCCTGCCGGTCACGCCGTGGTCCGGGAAGACCCTACCGTCCGTTAAATGACGAAATTTCGGGTGCGGAGCGCCCGGTCATTGCGGATCACAGACGATCCACGCGAGCTGGTCGAGGAGGCTCTGGACGGCCGGACCGAAGCCGCCCGCACCCTTGCGGCGCAGAGCGCTTGGAGGTAGCCGACCGCTGCCGCCCGCACGGGTGTGCCGGACCACGGCGCGACCGGCTCCTCGCGTCGTGCGGAGCGCCAGCGGAGCCCGGCGCGAGGTTTGCCCGCGGGAGCAACGCTGCCGGACCACGCCGGAAGCGGGAAAGCGGGATCTTGATCTGGTCTCGTCTCCCGGCCGGCACGAAAACCGGCGGCGAGGCGCGGGTCGGGCCATCGCGTCAGCGGGATCGGGGTCTGGGGTCGTCCCCGGGCGGGCTCACGTGTCGGCGATGGTGATGCCCATGGCGGCGGCGAGGACGAAGGAGAGGGCGGGGAGGTCGGATTCGGGGAAGACGGCGCCGCGGAGCTGGGCGGGGCTGCCGATGCCGGCGAGGGTGGAGGAGCGGAAGCGGGTGCCGGTGAGGTCGGCCTGGTGGAGTTGGACGCCGCTGAGGTCGCAGCGGGTGAAGCGGGCGCCGCGCAGGTCCGCGCCGGTGAAGTCGGCGCCGGTGAAGTTGCAGCCGATGAAGTGGACGGCCTCGAAGCGGGTGAAGCGCCAGGCGGACAGGTCGAGGCGGCATTCCTCGGCGCGGACGTCGCGCAGGACGCCGTCGGCGATGGTGAGGCCGGTCATCCTGGAGTCGCGGAGTTCGACGCGGGTGAGTGTGCCGCCGTCGCTGGTCAGGTTGGCCCAGTTGGAGTTCTGGACCAGGCAGTCGGTGAGGGAGACCTGGTCGAGGCGGGCGCCGGACAGGTCGGCGGCGCGGAACCGGCACTGGGTGAAGCGGACGGACTCGGTCTCGCGGCCGGAGAGGTCGACGTCGTAGTAGGCGAGCCGCTGGTAGGAGCCCTCCGGCTCGGGGTCGGCTTTCGCGATGTCCACGCCGGACGGTGGCTTGGGCGGCTTGGGGTCGGCGAAGACGGCGGCGGTGGCGCGGCGGCGGGACGGAGGCACCCGGACACCCTAGACAACGGGTCCGGAGGTGCCCGGACACCCTGGACCCTCGCCGTACCCGCGGACGGGTCTTAAGGTTTTCAGGGTGGAATCGATACTGACACCCGTCCGGGTGATGTCCGCGCTCGCGGTCGAGGAACGAAGCTGGTTCGACATCCCCGCGGTGCAGGTCATCGGCGCCATTGCGGGCGCGTTGTTCCTGGTCGTGGCCATCAAGTCGATGTTCGGCGGCGGTAAACGTTAGCCGTTCGGCCGTCATGCTCAGGAATGTGCACTCCGGGTACCGTGACGTGCTGCGCGGAAACGGAGAGTAACCGACCTGGGGTGGAATTGTGGATCTCGAACTGTCACAGCACCACCTCGCCGCCGGGCTGGCCCGGGTGGCGGTCGCGGAGGCGGCGGGGAACGACGGCACACGCACGCTGGCCCAGCAGCAGGTGCTGCTCATGCTGGGCCGGCGGGAGGCGAGCTGCCCGCTGTCCGAGCTGTCCCGCGACCTGGGCATGACCTCGAAGGCGCTGTTCGCGGCCGTGGAGTCGCTGGTCGCGGACGGGCTGGTCGAGATGGGGCCGGCGCCGTCGTTCTCGCCCGGTGAGATGCGGCTGTCGCTGACCGAGGCCGGGCGGGCCGAGCCGGTCGAGCCGATGACCTGGGCCGCGGACCTGCTCACCGGCCTGCACGAGCTGGATGCGCTGCGCCGCCAGCACCTGCTGGACGCGGTCACCACGAAGATCCGCACGTTGCAGCAGGCCGACCAGATCCCGGTCACGAAGATGTGCGTGACCTGCCGGTTCTTCGAGTCGTACGCCTACCCGGGCAGCGGGCAGCCGCATCACTGCTGGCTGGTCGGCAGCCCGTTCGGCCACCTGGACCTGCGGTTGCGCTGCCCGGAGGCGAAGACGGGCGAACCGATGCACGTCATGCTGGCGCCGCGCGAGGACGACTAGGCCCGACTAGGCCAGGAGGTCCTGATATTCCGGGTGGCGGTCGATGTAGGACTTGATGAACGCGCAGCGCGGGACGACGGCGCCACCACGGGCGCGCACCGCGTCGAGCGCGCCGGCGGCCAGTTTCGAGCCGAGGCCCTGGCCCTCGAACGCGGGGTCGACCTCGGTGTGGGTGAAGACGATCGCGTCGTCGCGCACCCGGTACGCCGCGAAGCCGGCGACCTTGTCGTCCACCACGATCTCGAACCGGTCCGTGTTGTCCCGCACCTCGACAGCCATGCCGGAAGCCTAGCGCGGGGCGAGGTCGGAGATCGCGCCGAGCAGCAGGTCCACCTCGGCCTCGGTGGTGTAGTGGTAGATCGACGCGCGGACCGCGCCGCCGCTGTCGCGGAGGCCGAGCCGCTCGAAGTACTCGTAGGCGTAGTAGTCGCCTGCCGAGACGCAGATGCGGCGCTCGCCGAGCAGCGCGGCGGTCCGGGCGGGCGGCTGGTCCGCGAGCCGGAACGAGACGGTCGGGCAGCGGCGGCCGACCTCGCCGCCGGGGAGGACCGTGATGCCGGGCAGCGCGGCCAGACCGTCGGTCAAGCGGGTGAGGAGCGATGATTCGTGCTGCGCGACCGCTTCGAAAGACGCGGCGAGCCGGTCGCGGCGCATGGTGGAGGCCGACGGGACGAGCGAGGCCAGGTGGTCGACCGCGGCGGTCACGCCGGCCAGCTGCTCGAAGCTGGCGGTGCCGAGCTCGAACCGGTCCGGCACGGACTCCGGCGACGGCGCCAGCTTCATCGGCCGCAGCCGCTCCCAGACGGCCGGGTCCGCGGCGACGGCCGCGATGTGCGGGCCGGACCACTTGTACGCGCTGGTCACGTAGAAGTCCGCACCGAGCGCGGCCACGTCCGTGTGGTGGTGCGGCGCGCTGTGCACGCCGTCCACATAGGTCAGCGCACCGGCCGCACGGGCGATCGCGGTGATCGCGGCCACGTCCGGCGCGGCGCCGTTCGCGTTGCTGCCCGCGGTCAGCGCCACGAGCCGGGTGCGTTCGCCGACCAGGTCGCGGTACTGCGCGACCGGCAGCCCGCCGGTGGCGCGGTCGCACTCGGCCCAGCGGACCGTGACGCCGGTCCGCGCCGCGAGCTGCACCCACGGGCGCACGTTGGAGTCGTGGTCGAGGCGGGAGACGACGATCTCGTCCCCGGGGCGCCAGGTGTCCGCGAGCGCGCGGGCCGTGCGGTAGGTGAGCGCGGTCGCGCTCGGCCCGATCACGATGCCCTGCGGCGCGGCGCCGAGCAGGTCCGCGAGCGCGTGCCGGGCGCCGGCCACGATCTCGCCGGAGCGGCGGCCGGGCTCGAACGCGCTGCTGCGGTTGGAGACGGCCGCGCGCATGGTGGCGGCGACCGCGTCCGCGACCGGGGCGGCGACCTGGCTGCCGCCCGCGTTGTCGAAGTGGATGTAGCCCTCGGTGAGCGCGGGGTAGCGGGACCGGATCGCGTCGACGTCAAACGGCATGCGGCGCACCCTAACCGGCGATGATCACGTTGGTGGTCCCGGCCCCGTACGCTTGAACGCGTGACGACGAACCGACGCATCACCCGCGCCGTGCCCGCCGCCCTTCTCGGAGTCGTGCTCGCACTCTCCCTCGCCGCGTGCAGCGGGGACGGGTACGAGACGAATTGCGGCCTCGACCAATGCACCGTGACGTTCGACCGGGGCGCCACGGCCAGCGCCAGCGTCCTCGGCATCGAGGCGAAGCTGATCGAGGTGCAGGGACAGACCGCCACGTTCGAGGTGGCCGGTGAGCAGATCGGGCTCACGGTCGGCCAGGCCGCGACCGAGGTCGGGAATTTCCTGGTTTCGCTCGAATCGCTCACCGAGACCCAGGCCGCGATCCAGATCTCAGTCGCCTAGGAACGCGCTACCAGCACGTTTGGAAATCTTCGAATTCGGTGATTGACGATTCATGTCGCTCACCCATGACGCTCGAGGCACGGCATCCCGTGCTGCCAACAGCAAGGCGCTTGAGGTGCTCGCCCGAGCCGGATTCATCGGGTACGGCGTGCTGCACCTCCTGCTGGCATGGCTGGCCCTCCAGGTCGCGTTCGGAAACTCCAGCGGGGAGAACTCGCAGTCCGGCGCACTGGAGGAGCTGGCGGCCAAACCGTTCGGCGCGTTCCTGGTCGGCGCGATCGGCGTCGGCCTGGTCGCGATGGCCATCTGGCAGGCGCTGGAGGCCGCGATAGGCCACCAGGCCGAGGACGGCAGGGAGCGCGTGTTCGAGCGCGTCGTCTCCGTCGGCCGCGCGCTGATCTACCTGTACTTCGCGTTCACCGCGTACAAGGTGATCTCCGGCGCCAACTCGTCGAACGCGGACAGCTCGCAGAAGCTCACCGAGAAGCTGATGTCCGCGACCGGCGGCCGCTTCCTGGTCGGCCTGATCGGGATCGCGATCCTGGCGATCGGTGCCGGCCTGATCTACCACGGCTGGAAGAAGAAGTTCGAGGAGCACCTGAACACCGGCGAGATGAGCCCGGCGCTGCGCAAGGTCGCCCGCCGTCTCGGCATGGCCGGCTACATCTCCAAGGGCGTGGCGTACGGCATCGTGGGCTTCCTGGTGGTGTCCGCGGCCGTGACGTACGACGCGGAGAAGGCCCGTGGCCTGGACGCGGCGCTGCGCACGCTGGTCGAGCAGTCCTACGGCCCGATCCTGCTGGGCCTGGTCGCGCTCGGCATCGCCTGCTACGGCGTCTACTGCTTCGTGCAGTCGCGGTACCGCAAGGTTTGACAAGAGAACAAAAAACGGGCCGGGTCGCGTTACGCGACCCGGCCCGTCCGTGTGGTGTGCCTAGCATGGGTCGCGAGGTTTCCTCGCCCGGCAACCGGGCAAAACACCCAGCTTTACGAAAGACGACCCCCGCACGGAAGGAGACACGTTTCCGTGGAGGACATTCTGATCACGGTCGGAGTGACCCTGGGGGCCGCCGCGCTCGCGCTCGTGTTCGTGGCGGTCACCCATGTGATCATCAAGAAGCTGGCCAGGCACTCCCAGCTCGCGTCCGAGCTGGCCGAGCACACGCACCGGCCGGTCCAGTTCGCGATCACGCTGATGGCGATCCAGCTCGCGGTCCGGTTCACCACCACCGACTCGGCCGGCGCGGAGTGGCGGCGCCACCTGCTGCACGGCCTGGTGCTCTGCGTGATGGGCGCGACCGCGTGGCTGATCGGCGCGTTCCTGGTCGCGTTCGAGGACGTGACGCTGGCCCGCTGGCGCACCGACGTGCCGGACAACCGCCGTGCCCGCCAGCTGCACACCCAGGTGGTGATGCTGCGCCGGGTCACGATCGCGGTGATCGTCGTGGTCACGCTCGGCGTGATGCTGATGACGTTCCCGGACGTGCGCGCGGTCGGCGGCGGCCTGCTCGCGTCCGCCGGCCTGGTGTCCGTGGTCGCGGCGCTGGCCGCGCAGACGCTGCTCTCCAACTTCTTCGCCGGGCTGCAGCTGGCGTTCAGTGACGCGGTGCGCCTCGACGACGTGGTGGTGGTCGAGGGGGAGTGGGGCAAGATCGAGGAGCTGACGCTCAGCTACGTGGTGGTCCAGATCTGGGACGACCGGCGCCTGATCCTCCCCACGTCGTACTTCACCAGCAAACCGTTCCAGAACTGGACGCGTACCGCCTCGGCCGTGCTCGGCACCGCGGAGTTCGACGTCGACTGGTCCGTGCCGGTGCAGGAGATGCGCGAGGAGATGCGCACGCTGCTGGAGGGCACCCAGCTGTGGGACGGCCGCGTCTGCGTGCTTCAGGTGACGGACGCGACCGGCGGCATGATCCGGCTCCGCGCACTGGTCAGCGCGCAGGACGCGGGCACGCTGTGGGACCTGCGCTGCCTGGTCCGCGAGCACCTGGTCGCCTGGGTGCGCGACCGCCGGCCGGCCGCGATGCCGCGCTGGCGCGCCGAGGTCGGCGACTCCCGTGGCGACCTGGACTGGCAGTGGGGCGAGAAGCGCCGCCGCCCGTCGCCGGAGGTGCGCCCGTCCGAGCCGGTCGACGACGCGCGGCTGTTCGGCGGCAGCGACGACGGCGAAGAGCGCTCCCACACGTTCGTCGGCCCCGAAGAGCACGTCAGAACTGCATAAACGCAGGCCAACCGGGGAAGACAGAAGACATGGCTGATGTCCTGAACCGAAATACCGCTCCGGCGGGCAACGGCCGGGTGGTGACCCGGGTCGGCGAGCCTTCCACGTCCGAGCTGGTGCAGCGCGCCAGCGAACAGATCACACGACTCATCAGGGACGAGTTCGCGCTGGCGAAGGCCGAACTCACGGAGAAGGGCAAACACGCCGGCGTCGGCGTGGGGCTCTTCGGTGGCGGCGGCGCGCTCGCGCTCTACGGCGTCGGCGCCGGCATCGCCACCATCATTCTGGCGTTGGCGCTGGTCATGCCCGCGTGGGCGGCCGCGCTGATCGTCACGGTGGTGCTCTTCATCGGCGCGGGCATCCTCGCGCTGCTCGGCAAGAAGCAGGTCTCCCAGGCCGTGCCTCCGATGCCGCAGGCCGCCACGGACGGCGTGAAGGCGGACGTCGAGGCGGTCACCGAAGCCGTGAAGCGGGGGCGCTCATGAGCGAGCTTGCGAGCAAATCGGCAAGTACAGCG
This sequence comes from Catenuloplanes japonicus, assembly GCF_000717135.1. Classification (GTDB taxonomy): domain Bacteria; phylum Actinomycetota; class Actinomycetes; order Mycobacteriales; family Micromonosporaceae; genus Catenuloplanes; species Catenuloplanes japonicus. Next base: position 243,133 of record NZ_JNXY01000016.1, on the reverse strand, counting down.
ACGACCGTGTCATGCCGTCGCCGGAGCGCAGCGGAGGCGGCGGTATGACCATGGAAGACGTGCGTAAGAATGGTGCGCCGCAGGATCTCGACGAGCTGCGGGCGGAGATACAGCGCACCCGGGCCGAGCTGGGCGACACCGTCCAGGCCCTGGCCGCGAAGGCGGACGTGAAGGCGCGCGCCAAGGACCAGGTCGAGCAGGCCAAGGCCGCGATGGCCGTGCGCGTGCACGACGCCAGGGACGCGGTGGCCACCCGCGCGCACGAGGCGGCGGACGTCGTGTCGGTGCGTGCGCAGGAGGCAAAGATCCGTGCCCACGACGCCGGTGACGCGGTGCGGCGCAACCCCGTGCCGGCCGCCGCGATCATGGCGGGCGCGGCCGCGGCGGTCCTGCTCACGCTCTGGCTCATCCGCCGTCGCCGCTAGAACCCGAGAAGGGAAGAGTCCGGTGGGTAAGAAGATCAACGCGCTGGCCTACAAGCCGGTCGGCATCCTCGCGGGTGTGGCCGCGGGTGCCATCGCGGGCGCGGTGTTCAAGCAGGCCTGGAAACTCGCCGGTGGGGACGACGACGCGCCGAACGCGACGGACGAGGACCGCGGCTGGACCGAGATCCTGATCGCCGCCGCGTTGCAGGGCGCGATCTTCGCGGTGGTCAAGGCGGCCGTGGACCGAGGGGGCGCAGTCGGCGTCCGGCGGGTCACGGGCCATTGGCCCGATTAAAACCTTTTCCGAGGGTACGCCCCGAGCGCGGGACGCGTGCACTCCGAGCCGATCACGCGGCGGGTGTGGCCTCACGGTCACACCCGCCGTCGCGTTCCCCGGCCCGGCGTCGCGCCGCCCCTCCCGCCGCGCCGGCCCACCACCATCACTGACGTGGTGTGAGTGCGCGGGCCACCTATGAGGTGGCCCGGGATGCCGGCGCGCGGCGGGTCAGCGGCGGTTGGGGACGCGGGTGGCGTTGTCCCAGTTCGGCAGCGGGGCGTCGTCGCGTATCGGGGGGAGGCCCACCGCGGTCGGCTGCTCCGTGATCGGCAGCAGCTCCGGCGCGGTCGGGGCCGGCGTCGGCGGGCGCAGCCGGGACCGGATCCGCACGCCTGCGACCATCCCGGCCAGGCCCGCGACCAGCAGGATCGCGCCCGCGATCGACCAGACCGGGCCCTTGGTGATCGAGCTGCCCGGGATCATCTCCAGGCCCTCGAAGATCCACAGGGCGCCGAGCACGAAGCCGAGCAGTCCCAGCGTCAGCGTCCCCCACACCCTGGTCACCATCGCGCGTGCACCAGCGGCCGGATCAGCTCGTCGTAGACCTCGGCCACGGCCGCGTGCGTCTCCTCGGAGAGCGGCGGCAGCAGGGCCGCGGCCGCGTTGCCCTGGGCCTGGGCCGCGTTGCGCGCGCCCGGGATGACCACGGTCACGGCCGGCGCGTCCAGGATCCAGCGGAGCGCGAACTGCGCGGTGGTGATGCTGCCCGGGATCAGCCCGGAGAGCCGGCTCACCGCTTCCAGGCCGGTCTCGTAGTCGACGCCGGAGAACGTCTCGCCGACGTCGAAGCTCTCACCGTGGCGGTTGAAGGTGCGGTGGTCGTTCGCCGGGAACGTGGTGCTCGCGTCGTAGCGGCCGGAGAGCAGGCCGCTGGCGAGCGGGACGCGCGCGATGATGCCGACGCCGGCCGCGAGCGCGGCGGGGAGCACCTGCTCCAGCGGCTTGAGGCGGAACGCGTTGAGGATGATCTGCACGCTCGCGGTGCCGGGGCGGGAGATCGCCTCCAGGGCCTCGGCGCAGGTCTCGACGCTCACGCCGTACGCCGCGATGCGCTTCTCCTCGACCAGCGTGTCGAGCGCGTCGTAGACGGCCTGGGTGGAGAAGACCTCGGTGGGCGGGCAGTGCAGCTGCACCAGGTCGAGCGTGTCCACGCCCAGGTTCGCCCGCGAGCGGTCGGTCCAGGCCCGGAAGTTGTCCAGCGTGTAGTTGCCGGGCTCCTGCGGCAGGCGCCGGCCCATCTTGGTGGCGACGGTCAGCCCGTGCCCCGGGTGCTCGCGCAGGTATCGGCCGATGACCTGCTCGCTGCGCCCGTCGCCGTAGACGTCCGCGGTGTCGAGGAACGTGACGCCGGAGGTGACGGCCGCGTCGATGGTGGCGAGCGCGTCGTCCTCGTCGACCTCGCCCCAGTCCGCGCCGAGCTGCCAGGTGCCGAGGCCGATGACGCCGACGGACCGGCCGCCGAGCTTGGGGAAGCTTCTCTTGTCCACGGCGCGAGCCTATCTCCAGTCGGCCGCGACGTCGGATAAGGTCTAGCAAGACGGACGTACGGTTTGGTTCGATCGGAGGACGGCATGTGGGATCCGGAGACCTATCAGCGGTACGGCGACGAGCGCTCGCGGCCGTTCTTCGACCTGACCGCGCGGATCACGGCCGCGACGCCGCGCCGCGTGGTGGACCTCGGCTGCGGGCCCGGTGACCTGACCACCACGCTCGCGTCCCGGTGGCCGGACGCGCGCGTCGAGGGTCTCGACTCGTCCCCCGAGATGATCGCGAAGGCGGGCGCCGGCGGCCCGGTCACGTTCGCCGTGGGCGACGTGCGCACCTGGGAGCCCGCGCCGGACACCGACGTGCTGGTCAGCAACGCGGTGCTGCAGTGGGTGCCGGGCCACGAGGAGCTGCTGCCGGCCTGGGTGCGGGGTGCGGCGCCGGGCGCGACCATCGCGATCCAGGTGCCGGGCAACTTCGACGCGCCGTCGCACCGGGCCCTGCACGCACTGGCCTCGGAGCCGCGCTGGCGGGACGCGCTCGGCGGCGTCGGGCTGATCCGCCGGGTGCCGGACTTCGAAGCCTATGCCCGGATCTTCACCGGGGCCGGCTGCACGGTCGACGCGTGGGCGACCACCTACCTCCACCCGCTGCCGGCGCACGGGGCCGAGCACCCGGTGCTGCGCTGGATGGACGGGACCGCGTTGCGACCGGTCAAGGCGGCACTGCCGGCGGCGGACTGGCCGGTGTTCCGCACATCGCTGGGGGAGCGGCTCGCGGAGGCGTACCCGGTGGAGAATGGCCTTGTTCTTTTTCCTTTCCACCGCAACTTTGTGGTGGCCCGCACGCCACAGGAGGACGCGCGACCGTGAGCGACCTGACCGACTTCATCGCCGGACTCCCCAAGGCCGAGCTGCACGTGCACCACGTGGGCTCGGCCTCCCCGCGGATCGTGGCCGAGCTGGCCGCGCGCCACGAGGGCACCACGCCGGTGCCGGCCGACCCCGAGGCGCTCGCCAAGTACTTCGAGTTCCGCGACTTCGCGCACTTCATCGAGGTGTACCTGAGCGTCGTCGACCTGATCCGCGAGCCGGAGGACGTGCGGATCCTGACCTACGAGATCGCGCGTGAGCTGGCCCGCCAGCAGGTGCGGTACGCGGAGGTGACCATCACGCCGTACTCCACCGTCAACCGGGGCATGCCCGCGGAGGCGTTCTGCGAGGCGATCGAGGACGCCCGGCTGCGCGCGGAGAAGGAGCTGAACATCGCGCTCCGCTGGTGCTTCGACATCCCGGGCGAGGCCGGCACGAAGTCCGGCGAGGACACGCTGCGCATCGCGCTGGACCAGCGGCCGGACGGGCTGATCAGCTTCGGCCTCGGCGGTCCGGAGGTGCCGCGCCCGCAGTGGAAGCCGTACTTCGACGCGGCCCGCGCGGCCGGCCTGCGCTCCGTGCCGCACGCGGGCGAGACCACCGGGCCGGAGACCATCTGGGACGCGATCCGCGAGCTCGGCGCCGAGCGGATCGGGCACGGCATCGCCGCGGCCCGGGACCCGGAGCTGATGCGGTACCTGGTGGAGCACGACATCGCGCTGGAGGTGTGCCCGACGTCGAACGTGCGGACCCGGGCCGTGCCGTCGCTGGCCGAGCACCCGCTGCCCACGCTGGTCGCGGCCGGCGTGCCCGTCACGATCAACTCGGACGACCCGCCGATGTTCGGCACCACGCTGAACGACGAGTACCTGGTCGCGGCCGAGCTGCTCGGCCTCGGCAAGGCCGGGATCGCGGACCTGGCCAAGGCCGGGGTCACGCACTCGTTCATGCCGGAGGGTGACAAGGCCACGATCATCAACGAAATCACCGCCTACGCGGCAGGCTGAGTATCGGGAACCTGTCGTTGACAGCACCCCGGCGTGGGCGAAAGCTCAAACCGTCCACGTTGGGGGGTGCGGATCATGGAGCGATTGCTGGAGTCGCTGCCGGAACACGTCGAGGCCGCGGTCGAGGCGCGTGACGCCTGGCGGCGGCAGGCCACGGCCGGGCTCGAGTTCCTGGCGCAGGATCTGTCCCGGTGGGCGCCCGGCACGGTGCTCCGGGTCGCGTTCCTGAACGGGGAGACCGAGGCCCACGCGCGGATCGCGGACGCCACCCGGCAGATCACCGACGTCTGCGGCGTCACGCTCGACTTCGGGCTGGACCCGGCGACCGGGGCGTACCGGCGGTGGACCACGGACGACACCACCCATGCGGCGGAGATCCGGGTCAGCTTCGACCAGGGCGGCTACTGGTCGCTGGTCGGCACGGACAGCACCGACCCCACGCTCGTCGGCGCGGACTCACCGCTCGGCGGCGCCCCGCACCAGCGCAGCCTCAACCTGGCCGGCTTCGGCGGCATCCTGCCGGACGACTGGGCCGGCACGGTGCGGCACGAATTCCTGCACGCGCTCGCGTTCAAGCACACCCACCAGAACATGCGCGGCCCGTGCGAGGCCGAGTTCCGCTGGGAGGACGACGAGGGCTACGCGCCGACCCGCAACGACCGCGGCGTGTTCATCGCGGACGAGGCGGGACGGCGGCCGGGCGTCTACACCTACCTGGGCGGCCCGCCGAACCGGTGGTCACGCACGCGCGTGGACGCGAACCTGCGCACCACGGAGTCCGACGACACGCTCGCCGGCCCGTTCGACGCGGACTCGGTGATGCTCTACCAGTTCGAGCCGTTCTTCTACAGGACGGCGCCGTCGCCGTGCGCGCCGACCGGGAACGGGATCGACCTCTCGGCCGGCGACATCCGCGGGCTGCAGATGCTGTACCCGCCCCACGACAAGGAGCTGGCCGCGCGGGCGGAGACCGCGCTGACGGCCCTGTCCGGGGGCTCCGAGTCGGCGGGGGACGGGGACCCGTACCGGCAGAGGCTCCTGGATGTTCTCAGGGGCCTGTCCGAGGGGCGTGTGCCGTGAACCGCTACCTGGATCTGATCTCCACCGGCGGCGGGCAGCACACGCTGGCCGAGTCCGCCGCCACCACCGCGGGGAACGCCGCGCCGGCCGCGAGGACCGAGCTGATCGAGCGCCTCGAGGCCGAGGTGGCCTACGTGGAGTCGAAGACCGGCGTGACGGCGGACCCCGCGCTGGTGAAGGAGCTGTTCGCACAGGCCGGCACCGCGCTCGACAAGCTGCTCGGCGAGGGGGAGTCGGCCACGCTCACCGAGGCCGAGGTGTCCGGGCTGGAAGCGGTCGTGGTCACGGACGGCAGCCGCCCGGTGCTGTTCGTCGAGGACGACTTCGTCGACCTGCTCGCGCCCGGCATCGGCGACTACGCGGCCCCGATCTCGCGGCTCTCCGAGGAGATCCGCGGCGTCTGCCGGTCCGTCGGGCGCGTCGACGACCCGGCCGCCGCGCCGCTCGGCTACCAGGGCACCGCCTGGGTCGTCGGCGAAGGACTGGTCGCCACGAACTTCCACGTGCTGCAGGCCATCGCGCCACGCGGCACGCGTGCGGACGGGCAGTTCACCGGCCGGCTCAACCCCGGCGTCGCGGTCCACTTCGGGCACGAGGTCGGCCGGCCGTGGCCGGAACGGCGGTTCCCGATCCGGCGCGTCGTCTCGGTCGGCCGGGAGGGCGCGCCCGAGCGGGTGCACCCGACGCTCGGCGGCCTTAACTTCGACGGGCTCGACCTGGCGATCCTGGAGCTGGAGCCGGTCCCGGGCCGGCCGTTCCCGCCGCCGCTGCCGGTGGCCCGCGGCGACGACCCGGTCACCCGCGGCGGCCTCGCCACGGCCGGGCGTGGCGTCTACCTGGTCGGTTACCCCGGCAACGAGCGGTCGACCACGCGCGAGCTGTTCACCGGCATCTTCGCGGGCGTGAAGAGCTACAAGCGGCTCGCGCCCGGCCGGATCACCGTGGCCGCGGGCGACCTCACGGACGATCCGCGTGGCTGGATCCTCGCGCACGACGTCTCCACGCTCGGCGGCAACTCCGGGTCCGCCGTCGTCGACCTGGACGCGGACGGCCGTTCCGTGCTCGGCCTGCACTTCGCCGGCCAGCCCGAGCGGCAGAACTGGGCCCACGCGACGGAGAGGATCACCACCGAACTGGCGTCCGTCCTATGACCACGGCCATCGCCGCGCCGCTCGCCGGCAGCCTCGCCGAGACCGTGACCGCGGCGCCGACGGACTGGATAGTGGTCGAGCGCGTGTGGGAACGGGTCAGCCGGTCCCACGGCGTGCACCAGCCGCCGCAGACCAGCGCGAACCTGCACGAGCTGCTGACCGGCGCGTTCACCGCGGCGCAGGCCGGCGGCTTCCTGGACGTGTTCGCGTTCGCGCTGATCAAGGAGGGCCTGGCCGGGCCGGAGCTGGTCACCCGGCTGCGCGCGGTCGACGCGGACGCGGGCGGATTCCGGCTCCAGGCGTTCCAGAACGGGCGCCGCCAGGCGGTCAACCCGCTGCAGTACGCGGACGGGCTGCTGCGCGCCTGCGAGTACGTCTGCCGCATCGACGTCGACGGCACCCAGGCCGGCACCGGCGTGCTGGTCCGGCCCACGGTCGTCGCCACCATGGCCCACGTGATCTGGCCGCTGCTCACGGTCGCGGCGGACGGCACGCTCACCGCGTCCGACGGCGGCCTCCGCCGCCTGGAGATCAGGTTCCGTGACTACGTGGACCGGTCCGCGGCCCGCGCCGGCGGCGAGACCGCCACGCTCCACCCGGACTGGCTGCTGCACGGCAGCCCGCCCACGGACGCGGAACGGTCCGCGCTGGACGTGCGCGACATCGCCGGCATCGCGTCCCCGGCCGGGCCCTGGGACCTCGCGCTGCTCCGGCTCGCCACGCCACCCAAGGGCGCACAACTGCCGGAGCTGCTCGGCAGCCCGCCGTCCGGCCCGTTCGAGATCAGCCTGCTGCACCACCCGCACGGCCCCGACCCGGACGGCGAACCGCTGCTGCTCTCCGGCGGCAGCCTCGGCGAACAACTGGGCGCGCCGCCCGTGCGCTACCTGCACGACGTCAACACGCTCGGCGGCTCCTCCGGCGCGCCCGTCTTCGACCAGCGGTGGCGGATCGTCGCGCTGCACCAGGGCGGCGTCGCCGGGGCCGGCAACCGGGCCGTCCCGGTCCGCGACTGGACGACCGCGCTGGACCGGCCGCTGCCGGACGACGTGCCGTACCTGCGCACGCTCCCGCGCTTCGACGGCGCACCGGTGATCGGCCGCCGCGCCACCCAGCAGCGACTGTGGCGCGCGCTCCGCCCGGACGCGACCGCCCCCGACCGGCTCTTCGTGCTCCGCGGCGCGCCCGGCACCGGCAAACGCTTCACGAAACGCCTGGTCCGCTCGTTCGTGGAGGCGCACAGCGACGGCGTGGTGGTCACGCTCGACCTGGCGAACGCGCTCGCCTACGACGCGGACGGCTTCGCCCGCTGGGTCACCGGCGCGCTCTCCGCCCCCGCCGCGACGCCGGCCGCCGCGCGCGAACCCGTGACGACCGCGCCGCGTGACATCCGCGAGGGCGTGCTGCCCGCGCTCACCCGCCGCGTCGAGGAGATCGGCGGCGACCGCGCGGTCTGGCTCGTGCTCGAAGGCTTCGGCGGCGCCGCGCTGGACGTACCGCCCGGCGTGAAGGACGTGGTCGTCAACCTGATGGGCCGCCTCCGCGACAACCCGTCCCAGCGCCTGATCCTGGTCGGCTGGGACGAGCCACCACCGGAGGGCTTCGAGGCCGCGATCGAGGAGCTGACGTTCCCGACCGCCTGGGACGTCGCGGCCCACTTCACGCCGCCCGGCGGGCAGCCGGCGGACGCGCTGGTCGCGGCCGTGCCGTCGCTGCTGGCGCTGCAGCAGGCACAGGGACTGAGCGGCTATCCGGCCGCGCTGGCCGTGCTGCGCATGCTGTCGGCGGGGGTGACCGCGTGACGTCACCGGCCGCGGACGCGGCGCTCGCGGCGATCCGCGCGATGTGGCAGGACCGGTCCGAGGGGGAGCGGGCCGCGTTCACGTCCGCGCTGACGCCGCCGTCGCCCGTTCCGGGCGTGTCGGAAGACCAGATCACGGGGGTACGGGTGAGAGCGGCGCTGTCCGGCGCGGTCGACCCGGGCGCGCTGGGCGAGGCGCCGGTGCTGGAGGCGCTGTCGCCGGAGTTCGACCGGTCTTTTGTGGACGGTCAGTGGCGGTGGACGCTGCGCAGCGGGCCTCGGCGGGCGGTGCTGCAGGGGCTGGCCGGGTCACCGGAGCGGCTGGCGGCGGCGCTGGCGGAGGTGCGGGGGCTGCCGACGGACGAGGCGGGGCTGTATCTGCGCGGGCTGGCGGCGCGATCGCTGCCGGGGGCGGCGTCGGCGCTGTTGTCGCCTGCGGAGCCATTGCCGGGGCTGGTGATGCCGTCGGGCGGCGCTGCGGCGTTTCCGGCATGGCCCCGGTCCGGACCTGTGATGGCGCCGTCCGGGCCTGCGGTGCCGCCTTCCGGCTCCTCGGGGATCACGCAACCCACCCCGGACCCGGGGTCCGTCGTGGCGCCGCAGCGGGCCCGGTCGATGCGCCGGGGCCGCGAGACGGATCCGGCCGCGAGACGCGCGTCCGACGTGCCCCGCTACCAGGCGCCACCGCGCCAGGAGCGCACTGCGGCGACGCCGGGACTGCTCCCCGGCGACCTGGCCCGGCTCTCCGCGGTCGACCCGTCCGCACTGCCCGCGCGCCTGGTCCTCCAGGCCCTCGCCTGGGCGGAACCGCTCGGCGGCTTCGCCGGCGACCTCGCGGAGGCGCGCCGCCGGGTGCGCGTCGAAGCGGTCGCCGCCAGCTACGGCGCGCTGCTCGGGAACGGCTTCTTCGGCCGTGACGACGAACTGGCCCGGCTGCGGGACTTCGCCACCGTCCCGGTCCCGCCCGACGACCGCCCGGTCCCGCTGCTCCCGGTCGTCGGACTCGGCGGCGCCGGGAAGTCCACCGCGCTGGCCGCGTTCATCGCGCCCTACCTGCGCGAACTCCGCCGCCCCGACGCCACCGGCCCGGTCGTCATAGTGATCGACTTCGACCGCGTCCAGTTCCGCATCGACGCCGAGCTGGAACTCTCCTTCGAGGTCACCCGCCAGCTCGGCAACGCCCACCCGGTCGCGGCCGCGGACTTCTCCGCCCTCCGCTACCAGGCCCGCGAGGAACGCGCCGGCTCGGTCGCGGCCCGCTACTCCGGCGCGCTCGCGGCCGGCGAGGGCGCGGGCGACGCCCCCGCGTTCGCCCGCGACGCGTCGCTGCTCGTCCGCATGCACGAGCTGGACAATCGCGCCGTACTCCTCATCCTGGACACGTTCGAGGAGTGGCAACGCGACCGCCCGGACCCGGGCCGCCCGCGTACCGGCGGCAACGACCCGGAGGCGCGGATCCTGCGCTGGATCGCCCGCCTCCGTGACACCATGGACCTGCGCGGCCTGCGCGTCATCCTCTCCGGCCGCGCCGACGTCGCCATCGACCCCACCGAGGTCGCCGACCGCATCGAGGTGGCCGAGGCGGTCTGGCTCGCCGACCTCGCCCCGGACGCGGCCGCCGGCCTGCTGGTCGCGCAGGGCGTGCCGGAGGACCAGGCGCCCGCACTCGCGGACCTGGTCGGCGGCAGCCCGCTCACCCTGCGCGTCGCGGCCCGGTTCTTCACCCATCTGTCCGACGACGAGCGCGCGACGTTCATCGCCGGGAACGCCGGCTCGGTGCGCGACTTCGACGGCGACCTGCGCCGTGAGCTGCTCTACCAGCGCTTCCTCGGCCACATCCCCGATCCGCGGGTCCGCCGTCTGGCCCACCCCGGCCTGGTCCTCCGCCGCGTCACGCCCGCGCTGATCCGTCACGTGCTGGCCCCGCACTGCGGCCTCGGCCCGCTGACCGACGCCGACGCCGCGGAGCTGCTGGAACGTCTCGCCGACGAGGTCTGGCTCGTGAAGCGGGACGGTGACGAGGTCCGCCATCTTCCGGACGTCCGCCGCGCCATGCTCCACCTGATGACCTCGGACCCGGACCACGCGGCCACGCTGGCGGCGATCCATCGCGAGGCCGAGCGGTGGTACCTCGACGAACGCGACCTGAGCGGCGAGGCCGCGGCGGTGGAGGCGTTCTATCACCGGTTGATGCCGAGCCCGGACGGCCTGCCGCTCGGCCCGGCGGGTACCGCGGTGGACGCGGTGCGGTGGCTGACCACGCTGGGCGACGCGGTGGCGGACCTGCCGCCGACGGCAGCCGCGGAAGCGCGCGTGCTGCGCGGCGAGCTGCCGCCGCTGCGGGAGGCGCTGCTTCTCCGGGACAGCCTGTGGACACAGTGGGCGGCGGAGCGGGGCCGCATGCTCGTCGACGACGACGATGCGGCCGGCGCGTTGTCGCTGCTCGACGCCAGGGCCGCGGGCGCGGAGCCGAAGTGGCTCGCTCAGGCCTACTGCGATCTGGGTCGATGGGACGACTATTGGACGAGGCTGGATGAACTCGGCGGCCGTCCGACGCTGGACCGATATCCCGTGGTGGCCGCGCTCGCCTCCGCCGACCGGGAGCCGATGGGAAGGATGCCGGAGGACGACGGTCCGCCGGTGGGAGCTGCCTCCCGGAGCGAGGTGCTGAACCGCTACTTCTACCTGCTCCTGCTGCAGCAGCCGGCGGACATCGGGCTGTGGCGGCAGTGGGACAAGCGGTTGGTGGACTATGCGGCATCCGTGCCGGTGAACAACGACAGCCCTCACGATCGGTTCCCGGTGGACCAGCTCCGGCGGATCCTGGTGTGGGTGGCCGCCCGTTGTCCCGGTGGTGTGGTGACCCCGCAGCGGCTCGACCGAGGTCGCGGCGAGGCCCTGTCCACGCTGTCGATCGCGCGCCGCCCAGAGGTGTTGTGGACGCTCCGGGGTGACAATCCCGAGTTCCGGGTGGCCGCCCGGCGTGCGCTCGGCGACAGCGGCCTGCCGGACGTCCCTACCGCGGAGGAGCTCGCTCGCATCGATGCCGCGGGGCAGCTCGGACGCTATCTCGATGCGCGCGTCGCCCGATCACCCGGGACGGCATCGCTTACCCGGGTCCGGGACGCGTTCCACCGCTGGGACCGGGCGAACGAGGCGGTGATCAGGGCAATCATCCGGGATGTCGGGGCGGGCCGGCCGAGCGCGTGATCAGGCCAGCTGGAAGAGGAGCGCGAAACCGCCGGTGACCAGGCCGGCGCCGACCAGCCAGCCGAGCAGCAGGCCGCCCGCGGATCCGGTGCGGGCGCGCAGCGCGGGGACGGCGGCGATGACGAGCAGGATCAGCAGGTAGAGCGCGGCCAGGCCGATCAGGACGGGCAGGAAGCTCAGGGCCGCGGCCATCGCGCCGCCCTCGCCGCCGAGACGGACGGCGGCGAAGAGGCCGAGCGCGAGCAGCGCGACTAGGACGACGTGGCCGAGGATGCCGATGCCGAGGTTGCGTCCGAAACGGTTCACGATCGAGGCCTTCCGCCGCGCCGGGCACCCTGCGTGGCCCGGTCGATCACCACTACGAGCGCGCGGGGCCGTGGTTCAACGGCGACGGAAGGTCACCAGCGTGATCGCGGTGAAGAGCAGGGCCACGATGCCGGCGCCGATCAGCAGCGCGGTGATCGAGGCGTGGCCGGGGGCCGGCGGGTCGAACTCGGCCAGCCGGACCTGCGGCGCGGTCCCGATCACCGTGGCCCCGTCCGCGACCGGCACGAGCGCGGGCCGCGACCCGGCGTAGACCGGGTCGTGCCAGCAGATCACGATCGCGACCACGCCCAGGACCAGCAGGATCACCCAGCGGATGATCCTGGCCCGCGTCCAGAACACGCCGTTCTCCTGGCGCGGGCTCACGGCCGGTCACCCGGGAAGCGCGGTCCACGACTGGTGGAGGAGGTTTCCCGGAGTCTGGAGCGCGAGCACGCGCGTGCCGCCGTACCGCTGCTCGCCGAGGCCGATGACCAGATCGGTGCCGGCGGCGCGGAGCGTGAAGCCGTGGTCGGTGGGCTGGACGACCCAATGTTGTTCAACGGCCGTCTCCTTGCAGGTGACCTGGACCAGGGGTACGCCGGCGGCGATCTCGCCGCCGAGCGGGATCACGCACTTCTCGGTGGCGCGTGAGACGAGCTGGAAGCTGTTGCCGACGCGGCGCAGGCTCCACTGTTGCTGGGCGACGCCCTCGGCGCGCTGCACGACGATCGGCGTGGACTCGTTGGTCCGCGCGCCGTAGAGGTGCGCGGCGCCGCCGGTGAGCGCGTTGTTGAGCTGGAACCAGCCTTCCATGATCGGCCGGGCGGCCGGTGCGGTCTTGGCGGCGAGCGCGTCCGTGAACTTCTCGCCGTCGTTGACCAGCACCTGGATGCTGTACTGCGTGTCCGGCCGGAGCCCGATGATCCGGGCCCGGGTGGCCGCGGTGACGCCGATGATCTGGCCGTTGACGGCGACCGTGTAGTGCACCGCGTCCGCCGCCGCGTTCCAGCTGACCCGGGTGGACGTGCTGGTGATGTCCCGGATCTTCAGGAAGCCGGGCGGCGGGGGCGCGCCGACGGGCGGCTCGACCGCGAGGCCGGAGTCCTCGTCCGGCGGCGGGGGCGGCAGCGAGAGCGACGGGGACGGCGGGCCCGCGGACGGCGTGACGGACGGGCTGGGGGAGACGGGCGCGCCGCCGCCCCGGCCGCCGCCCCGGCCGCCGCCGAGCAGGCCGTCCAGCAGGTTGCCGACCAGGCCCTTGTCATCGTCGTCGCCGGTGTCCTCCGGGTCCTCGGGATCTTCCGGATCGTCCTCGCCGCTGGTCGGCGTGGGGGTGGCCGGCGTGGGCGAGGGGCTCTTCGGCGGCGCGGTGGACCGGCCGGGCGAGGGCGACGGGTTGCCGCGCGGCGCGGTCGAGGGGACCGTGCCGGTCGGCGCGGACGGGGTGGCCGCCTCCCGGATCAGGAACTCGCTGTTCGCCAGGTTCCAGTTCTCCGCGAGGTAGCTGCCGGGGCTCGGGTTCGTGTTGAAGTAGTCGTTGCCGTCGCAGTCGAGCAGCGCCTCGCCGGACGGGCTCTCGCACTCGACCCGCACGTCCTCGCGGCTCTCGTCGGAGTAGCACATCAGGTCGTGGTCGTCGAGGCAGTGGCCCAGGCCGGTCGCGTTCGGCGCGCCGTCCGCGACGCCGCCGAGCGTGTGCACGAGCTGGTGGGTGGCCATCGGCGCGGACCAGCAGCCGGCGTCGACCCGCGCGTACGACGGCCCGCCGTTGTTGAGGTTGCCGCCGTCGCCGCGCGCGTCCTTGACGAACGTGGCGATGCCGCAGTACACGTTCGTGTCCGCGAAGATCAGGTACTTCCGGTCGGTGCGGTCGTAGCCGAGCTGCCGCATCGCCTCCAGCGACACGTCGAAGCTGGTGAACCGGTCCGCCGGGACCTGCACCTCGGTCACGTCGACCTTGCAGTCCGGCGTGGTCACGTACCGCAGGTGGCGGATGCCGCCGGTCCGGGCCGCGCTGGCGGAGAAGATCTCGTCGACCTCGGCGGCCCACTGGCGGATCGACGGCAGGTAGCGGCTGTAGCGGCTGACCGCGTCCGTCGGGTACGCGTAGATGACCTGCACGCGTTTGCCCTGGTAGCCGTCGCCCTCGCAGGCCACGCCGTCCTCGCCGATGGTGAACGCGGCGTCGCCGCTGGCCGGGTCCGGCACCAGTGCGGGCATGGTGCTGGCCGGGACGACCGCGCCCTCGTCGCGCACCACGTCCGCGTCGGCGGGGACGCCGCCGGTGTAGCGCACGGGCTCGACCAGCGGTGGCACGCCCTCGGCGATCGGCGCCACGTCGTGGGTGACCTTGAACGACGGCGGTGCCGGGTCCGGCCCGTACGAGCAGACGTCCTTGCCGCCGTTGACCTCGTACGCCCCGAGGCAGACGGAGTTGCGGCCGGCCGGGGTGAGCCCGTCGTAGACCAGGCCGTCCTCCGGCTGGCCGGCCGGCAGCGCCGCGATCGGGATGAGGCCGGGCAGCGAGGCGAGGCCGGGCGTCCACCGGGTGAACAGCGCGGGGAGGATCAGCAGCACCACGCCGACCAGCACGGCCGCGGTCGCGAGGTTCATCCGGCGGGGGAAGCGCACGGTGCCGGGCAGGTCGCGGGCCGCGGACGTGCGGCGGACGACCTGGCCGTGCCGCTTCGCGAACCGGGAGACCGGCAGGGGAGCCTCGGGCACCGGCGCGGCCGGCCGGCCGCCACGGCCGCGGCGGATCGCCTGCACGCGCATCAGCTGCGTGCGGCTGGCCCATGCGGGCAGCTCCTGGGCGCGACGTCGCGCGCCCTCACGCCGCACCGCGGAGGGGGGAGCGGGGGCAGGCGGCGGCGTGGTGCCGATCCGGCTCCGTAGCGCCGTGATCGCGGGCACCACCGAGGACACGGCCTGCCGTGCCCGATCCCAGCGTCGTGCCAGGTCGAGGCGGTCCGTGAGCCCCTTCGGTCCCGGCTGCTCGGGCTCGCCCGCGCGACGGTGCCGCGCCGAGGTCGTGCTGAACGAGGCCGGAAGATCCCGGATGAAGGAGCGCGATGTGGCCGTTCGCCGCTTAGGAAGCTCGCGGTGCGACGACACGCGTGTGATACCTCCGTTGGTGGGCGCGCGACGGGGTGAGGGTTTGGGGGACCGCACCCCGCCGCGCGCGGGTCACACCGGACCGGGGTGTGGGGACGTGATGCGGGCGGTGGTCCGATGAAACCGGATGGGATCGAGTTGAAGACTGCCACCTGGGCGGTGGCGATGGAACGGGCTTAAGGCGAAACTAAGCAAAGCTTGGGATTCGGTTCTGTGGGTCGCACGGTCGTCACTCCGGGTTATCCCGCTGGCGTGGCCACCGGGGTCGTTCGCGTTCGCCGGCCAGGCGGCCGACCAGCCCGAACCTGCTGGCCTGTTTCGGTTTCGCCTCCGCGTCGCCGAACAGCATGACCACGCTCGCGCCTCCCAGCGACGACCGGGCGATGCTGACCGAGCCGCCGGTGGCGAGCGTGGCGCGCTTCGCGATGTCCAGCCCGAGCCCGGTGGAACCGCGGTCGGAGGCGCCGCGTTGCAGCGCCCGTTCCGGGTCCTCGATGCCGGTGCCGGCGTCGTCGACCCGGAGCGCGATCCAGCCGTCCCGCCGGGACACGCCGATCTCGAACGCGGTGCCCTGCGCGGTGTAGCGGAACACGTTGCCCAGCACCGCGTCCAGCGCGGCGGCCAGCTCGGAGCGGGGCACCTGGATCGGGATCCGGGTCTGCGCGCCGACCACGCGGTACGGCCGGTTCTGGTCGCCGGCCAGCGCGGACCAGAACGTCATCCGCTCCCGGACCACCTCGCTGGCGTCGCAGCCGCCGTCCTCCGGCGGGGGCGCGCCCCGGTCCGCGACCGCGCGGCGGGTGGTGGTGATCAGCGCGTCGACCTCGCCCTCCAGCGTCACGATCGCCTGCCGGATGCGCCGGATGGTGCGCCGCCGGTCCAGCTCGGCCGCGGAGAAGTCGCCGACGCTGGTGTCGTCCGGGTCGAGCGCCTCCGCGTCCAGTCGCAGCACGGTCAGCGGGGTCCGCAGCCGGTGCGACAGGTCCGCCACCATCTCACGCTCGTTGGTGCGCGAGGTGACCAGGCGGTCCGCCATCCGGTTGAACGCGTAGCCGGCCTCGGCCAGCTCGCGCGGGCCGGTCGGCTCGATGCGCACGCCGAGGTCGCCGTCGCCGACCGCCATCGCGGCCCGGACCAGCGACCGTGCGGACCCGACCGCCTTCGCGGCCAGCCGGTCCACCACGAACACGCTGGCCGCGACCAGCCCGAGCGTGATGATCGCGAGCGTCCACCAGACCGTGGGCACGCCGTCGCTGAGCGCGCCCGCCGGCACGAACACCTCGATGACCGCGGTGTTCTCGCCGACGATGACCGGTTCCAGCCGCAGTACGCCGCCGTCCACGTCGACCGTGACCGGGCGGCCGCCGTCGACCGTGCGGCGCAGGTCGGCGTCGGAGGCGCGGCCGGTCGCGGACTCGTTGGAGAGCCCGAGGACCACGGGGGTGCCGGTGAGCGGGCCGCTGCCGGCAGCCTCGATCGCGCGGGTGACACCGGCCTCGTCGGCCTGTGCGGCCAGCGCGCCGGCGACGATCGCGCTGCGCCGTCCGGCCTCGGTGAGCGCGCGTTCTCGCGCGTCCTCGGCGACCTGGATGGCCAGCGGGATCACGAAGACCAGCGCGGCCACCGCGGTCATCGCCGCGCTGACGTACGCCAGCCCCACCCTCAGTCCGGTGCCACCAACCGGAATCCGACCCCCCGCACGGTGCGCAGGTAGCGGGGCTTCGCTGCGGACTCGCCCAGCTTGCGGCGAAGCCAGTACAGGTGCACGTCGATCGTCTGGTCCTCGCCGACCGATGGCTGTCGCCATACCTCCTCCAACAGCTCCCGGCGGGACACCACGCGGCCCGGACGGGCGGCGAGGTAAGCGAGCAGATCGAATTCCTTGCGGGTCAGCGCGAGCGGGCTGCCGTCGAGCTGCGCGGAGCGCTCGCCGACGTCGACCCGCAGGCCGCCGACCTGGTGCACGGCCGGCTGGGCCGTGCGGGTGGCGCGCCCGGCGCGGCGCAGCACGGTGGTGATGCGCGCGTCCAGGTGGGCGCCGGTGAACGGCTTGACCATGTAGTCGTCCGCGCCGGACCGCAGCAGCCGCACGATCGACTGCTCGTCGTCGCGGGCCGTGGCGATGATGATCGGCACGTCGGTGATGCCGCGCAGCATGCGCAACGCGTCCGCACCGTCGAGGTCGGGCAGCCCGAGATCGAGCACGACCAGGTCGGGCGTCTCCGCCGCGACCCGGCGTAACGCCTCCAGCGCCGTGCCGACGGCATGGACGGCATGCCCACGATCGGCGAGGCTGCGCAACATCGCACCTCGCACGACGTGGTCGTCCTCGACGAGCAACACCGTGGCCATGCGAAGAACCTACTTGGCGTGGCAAGCGCCGCCGCCTGTGGGGCATCGATGTTGTGGGATGAGTTAGGAAATATCGGTCTTTAAAGACCAGATCAAAGCCCTTCGGGGGTACGGAATTCAGCCGCTTTCCCGAGGCTGTGCCGCCGTTCGGCGTACCCCCTGATGGCTTCTCGGGTTTGCGGTTTGAATTTATGTGTGTGAATCTTTTGTCCGGGAGTCCATCGCAGGGTCACGCCGCGCGGAGAGCTTGGGCAGCTCGCGGACCGCGCTGATCAGTCCGGTTTCACCTGCGCTTGTTGGGAGTGCCCGCTCATGAAAGTCCTGCCCCGCACGCTGGCCGCGCTCGCTGCCGCAATTGTCGTGCTCACCGTCGGATGGGCGCTTCCCGCCCAGGCACACGGAAACATCCAGAATCCGCCGTCACGTAACTTCTATTGCTGGGAGCGATGGGGCGCGGAGTTCCAGAATCCCGCCATGGCCACCGAGGACCCGATGTGCTGGCAGGCCTGGCAGGCCGACCCGAACGCGATGTGGAACTGGAACGGACTGTTCCGCGAGGGCGTCGCCGGCAACCACCAGGGCGCGATCCCGGACGGCCAGCTGTGCAGCGCCGGCCGGTCCAACAGCGGCCGCTACAACGCGCTCGACACGGTCGGCAACTGGCACGCCACGAACGTGTCCAACTCCTTCACCGCGCACGTGTTCGACCAGGCCAGCCACGGTGCGGACTACATCCGCCTCTACGTGACGAAACAGGGCTTCAACCCGGTGACGCAGCCGCTGACCTGGGCGAACCTGGAACTGGTCAAGGAGATCGGGAACACGCCGGCGTCGCAGTGGAACCAGGTCTCCGGCGGCGTGGCCCTGGACATCCCGGTCAGCGCGCCGGGCCGGACCGGGCGGCACATGGTCTACACCATCTGGCAGGCCAGCCACCTCGACCAGTCCTACTACTGGTGCAGCGACGTGAACTTCGGCGGGACCTCGTCGCCGTCGCCGACTGCCACGGCCACCTCGTCTCCCACGCCGACGCCCACCCCGACCGCTACCGCGTCCCCGACGCCGTCGCCGACCGGTGGTGCCGCGGGCTGCGCGGTGACCTACACGACCGCGTCGTCGTGGTCCGGCGGCTACCAGGGCGACATCAAGGTCACGGCGGGCTCGTCCGCGATCAAGGGGTGGACCGTGAAGTGGACGCTGCCCAGCGGCCAGACGGTCAGCCAGTCCTGGAACGCGACCGTGACCAGCAGCGGTTCGGCGGTGACCGCGACCAATGCCAGCTACAACGGGGCGTTGGGCGCGGGCGCGAGCACGTCGTTCGGGTTCATCGCGACCGGGACGGCGTCGGCACTGACGCCGACCTGCGCGGCCACGGTGTGAGTGCGGCGCGGCCGGGCGTCCGATGGCGTCCCGGCCGCGCGTCACGCCGGTTTCGTGCGGTCGCCGGCGTGCGCGGTGCCTGTGTGGTGCGCGGTGCGCGTGCCGTTCGCCGTGCGGGTGTCGATGAGGACGGCCAGGCCGTCGAGGATGCGGTCCAGGCCGTAGTCCAGCGCGTTGTTCCGGCCGGCGTCGCCGCTCTCGCCGCGCCCGGCGGACATCAGTGCCGCAAGCGCCGGGTAGCGGTCCGCATGCGCGCTCACCTGCGCGAACAGCGCCACGGTGAGATCCTGCTCCGTCGCGGAGACCCCGGCCTGCCGCCCTGCCTGCGGGCTCGGCTGCCGGGTCGTCTGCTGGGCCAGGCTGCGGACGTGGCCGGTGAGCAGCACCGCCGTGTCCAGCATCTCCGGCCCGGTCAGGCCGGTGCCGGTGAGCGCCGCCACCGCCCGCTCCAGCCAGGCCACCTCGTTCGGCCCGGTGGCGCGCGCGCCGACCGTGGCCGTGATCGTCCACGGGTGCGCCTGGAACAGCGTGAACAGCGCGTGCGACCACGCCCGCAGCGCCGCGCGCCAGTCCTCGGTCCCGGCGGTCGCGGGCGGCAGGCCCATCGCCAGGTCCGTCATGAGCGCGACCAGCTCGTCCTTGCCCGGCACGTACCGGTAGAGCGCCATCTTCGTGACGCCGAGCGCCTCCGCGACGCGCTGCATCGTGAGCGCGGGCAGCCCCTCCGCGTCCGCGATCACGATCCCGGCCCGCCCGATGTCCGCGAGCGTGAACGCCGGCCGCGGTCCCCGGCGCGGCGGCACGGGCTCGTCCCAGAGCAGGTCGGTCCTCATCGTGCGTCAGCCTAACGCTCTTGCCATTAACTGTGTCCGGTGTAATCTGTTTCCATGAGACACAGTTTAAAGGGCATGCGCATCCTGATCTCCGGCGCCGGGGTCGCGGGCCCCGCGCTCGCCTGCGCGGCCGCCGACCGCGGCGCCGACGTCACGGTCGTCGAGATAGCCACCGAGCTACGGCGCGGCGGCTTCGCGGTCGACTTCCGCGGCCCCACTCACATGGCCGTGCTGCGCCGGCTCGGCATCCTCGACGCGCTCGAGACGGTCCGCACCGGCGGATCCGACATGGTCGCGGTCGACGCCGGCGACACCGAGATCTTCCGGCTGCCCGCCTCGTTCACCGGCGGCGAGCTGGAGGTCCCGCGCCGGGAACTGTCCCGGCTGCTGGTCGCACAGGCCGGCGACCGGGTCGAATATCGCTTCGGCGACTCGATCACCGCGCTCGGCCAGGACCCGGACGGCGTCACCGTCACACTCGCCACCGGCGGCCGTCGCCGCTTCGACCTGGTCGTCGGCGCGGACGGCGTGCACTCCGCCGTGCGCCGCCTCGCGTTCGGCCCGGAGTCCCGCTACGTCCGCGGCCTCGGCCACCACATCGCCGGCTGGGACCTGCCGGGCACCATGGGTGTGCCCGCCGGCGAGGCCCGCCACTACGCGGTCCCGGGCCGGATGGCGAGCGTCGGCGACGCCACCGCGATGCTGGTGTTCCGCACCGGCGCGGCCACCGGCGTCGGCTGGCGGGACACCGGCGCCCAGCGCCGCCTGATCACCGGCACCTACCGTGACCTCGGGTGGCACGTCCCCGCGCTGCTCGACTCGCTCGCCGATGCCCCCGAGCTGTACTTCGACGAGATCTCCCGGGTCCGAGTCCCGTCCTGGCACACCGGCCGCGTCGTCCTCCTCGGCGACGCCGCCTGGGGGGTCACGCTCGGCGGCATGGGCGTCGGCACCGGCCTGGTCGGCGCCCACGTCCTGGCCGGCGAACTGGCCCAGGCCCGCCCCGCGCAGGCCCTCCAGGCCTACGAGCAGCGCATGCGCTCCTATGCCGCGGTCTGGCAGCGCGGCGCCAGCCCCGGCGCGTTCCTGGCCCCGGCCACCCGCCTCGGCCTCTGGTCCCGCAACACCGCCCTCCGCAACCCCCTGATCCGCCGGTCGATGCTCACCGGCACGAACTCCCTGGCCACCACCACACTCCCCGAATACGGCTGACCCGCGCGGCGCCCGCGGCGTCGATAGGGTGGCGGGATGGCGTATGAGGCGGGTGCGGGGCGGTATGACGGGGCGATGGAGTATCGGCGGACCGGGCGGTCGGGGCTGAGGCTGCCGGTGCTGTCGCTGGGGCTGTGGCACAACTTCGGTGGGGACGTGCCGTTCGAGACGCAGCGCGGCATCGTCCGGCACGCGTTCGATGCGGGGATCACGCATTTTGACCTGGCCAACAACTACGGGCCGCCGTACGGCGCGGCCGAGCGCACGTTCGGGCGGCTGGTCCGGGAGGATCTGCGGCCCTACCGGGACGAGATCGTCGTGTCCACCAAGGCCGGGTGGGACATGTGGCCGGGGCCGTACGGGCAGGGCGGGGGCTCGCGGAAGTATGTGCTGGCCAGCCTCGATCAGTCGCTGGAGCGGCTCGGGCTGGACTATGTCGACATCTTCTACTCGCACCGCTACGACCCGGACACGCCGCTGGAGGAGACCGCGTCCGCACTGGACACGGCGGTGCGGTCCGGGCGGGCGCTCTACGTCGGCATCTCGTCCTACGACGCGGAGCACACCCGGACGATGGCGGGGCTGCTGCGTGAGCTGGGCACGCCGCTGCTGATCCACCAGCCGTCGTACTCGATGCTCAACCGCTGGATCGAGACCGAGGGGCTGCTGGACGCGGCCGCGGACGAGGGCATCGGCGTGATCGGCTTCACCGCGCTCGCCCAGGGACTGCTGACCGGCAAGTACGTGGACGGCATCCCGGCCGGCTCCCGGGCGGACCAGGGGAAGTACACGATCGACGACGACCGGGCGGCGCAGCTCACCGCGCTGCACGAGATCGCGCAGCGCCGCGGGCAGACGCTGGCGCAGACCGCGCTGGCCTGGGCGCTGCGCGACCCGCGGGTCACGTCGCTGGTGATCGGCGCCAGCAGCACGACGCAGCTGGACCAGAACATCGGCGCGCTGGCGAACCCGGCGTTCACGGACGACGAGCTGGCCGAGATCGACAAGATCCTCGCCACGAACACCACGTCGGTGGACGAATGGGAGGACGCGCGCAGGGGCACGCTGTAGGTACAGTCCGGAGGCATGGGTGAAGAGTCGCGCCTGATCACGAGCTTGCGTGCCGCGGTGGCGGCGTCGCCGGACGATGTGCCGCTGCGCCTGCACCTGGCCGAGGTGCTGCTCACCGAGGGGCATGCGGACGCGGCGGTCACCGAGATCGCGATGACGTTGCAGCGGGCGCCGGGGGATGCCGACGCGCGGGCGCTGATGACCCGCGCGATGGCGCCCCCGGGCGTACCCCCGAAGGATTTTGACTGGAAAGCGGCCGAGGACGAGGTCGGGGACGCGATTCCGCCCCGATTCACCAGGTCCGGAAGCGAGCCCGGGTCCGAGGACGCGGCCGAGCCCGGCGATGGCGCTGAGCCCGAGCGCGGTCACCGGTCCGCGAGCTTCACCCGGGCGCCCGGCCCCGAGCAGCTGCGCGCGGACGGGCGGCCGGCCGAGGTCACCGATCTCTGGCAGCCGGACGCGGCCGGCGGGCTGACACTGGCCGACGTGGGCGGCATGCAGGACGTGAAGGACCGGCTGGAGGCCGCGTTCCTGGCCCCGATGCGCAATCCGGAGCTGCGCCGGCTCTTCGGCAAGAGCCTGCGCGGCGGCCTGATGCTCTACGGGCCGCCCGGCTGCGGCAAGACGTTCATCGCGCGGGCCGTCGCGGGCGAGCTCGGCGCACGGTTCCTCAGTGTCTCGATCAACGACGTGCTGGACATGTGGCTGGGCAACTCGGAGCGCAACATGCACGAGGTGTTCGCGACCGCGCGCCGGCTGGCGCCCTGCGTGATCTTCCTGGACGAGCTGGACGCGCTCGGCGGCAAGCGCACCCGGGCCAGCGTCAACCACATGCGCACCACCGTGAATCAGCTGCTCACCGAGCTGGACGGCGTCGACCCGGCCGCGAACGAGGGCGTCTTCGTGCTCGGCGCCACGAACGTGCCGTGGGAGGTGGACGTGGCGCTGCGCCGGCCCGGCCGTCTGGACCGGACCATCCTGGTGCTGCCGCCGGACGCGCCGGCCCGCGCCGCGATCCTCGAATATCACCTGCGCGACCGCCCGATCGAGAACGTCGACCTGGACCGCCTGGTCAAGGTCACCGACGGGCTCTCCGGCGCCGATCTCGCGCACCTGTGCGAGTCCGCGGCCGAGACCGCGCTGCTCGACTCCGTGCGCACCGGCACGGTCCGCATGATCGGCATGCCGGACCTGCTGGCCGCCGCGAAGGCCACGGTCCCGTCCACCGAGCCCTGGTTCGCGGCCGCGCGCAACGTGGCGATGTTCGCCAACGACGGCGGCACCTACGACGACCTGCTCGCCTACCTCAAGGCCCGGCGCAAGTTGTGAGCCTGGAGCGCGCGGAGCTGCTGGTCGAGGCCGCGCGGTACGACGCGGCCGGGACGATGCTGTCCCGGATGGTCGCGGAGAACCCGGACGACGTGGCCGCCTGGGTCCTGCTAGGCCGGGTCCATCTGGGCAAGGACGACATTCCGGCCGCGCTGGGCGCGCTCGACGAGGCCGTCCGGATCGCCCCGCACGCGTACGCGGTGCTGTACCTGCGCGGCTACCTGCTGGCCCGCGCGGACCGGGACGCGGAGGCCGAGGACTCGCTGCGGGCCGCGATCGCGGCCGCGCCGGAGGAGGCGCCCACCTACGTGGTGCTGTCCCGCCTGATCCGTGGCGCGCGGGCACCGGAGGCGTTCGCGCTCGCCTGCGAGGCGGTCAACCGCGACCCGGAGCTGCCGGCCGCGCACCTGGCCGTGTGCCTGGCCGCGGCCGTGATCGGCGACGACGGCACCTGCGAGCGCGCGCTGCGCGAGACGTTGCGCCTCGACCCGGCGCACGCGGAGGCGCAGACGCTGTTCACGCTGGCGCAGGCGGAGGGCGTGCCGGCGGGGATGGCGTCCCGGGTGATCGCGGACGCGCTCGCGGTGAACCCGCGGCTGGACGGGCTGCGCCCGAAGCTCGACCATGCGGGGTATCTGCTGCTGCGGCGTACCCGCTGGCCCGCTCTGGCCTGTCTGGTGGTGGCGATGTTCGCGGCCGGCATGCCGTCGGGCGACGATCCGGCGCCGATGACCGGCACGTTCACGTCGCGGCTCTGGGGCCTGCTGATCATGGCGCTGATCTGGGGTGTCGCGGGATTCCTGCGCTACCGCCGGCTGCGTACCGGCGTCCGGCTGCACCTGTTCGTGCTGCTGCGGCGCGGCCCGTGGTCCCGGATCGTCGTCGCGCAGGCCGTGCTGATCATGGTGTCCGCGCTGCTCGTGCTGCTCTGGCCGTGGGCGGACTCGGAGGTGCCGACCGGTCTCCTCGGCTGCACGGTGCTCCCGGTCATGATCATGATGATCTTCGACGACCGGATGAAGCGGTAGCGACGCGTCCCCCGTCAGCGGCCCCGCCCGCAGCGATAGCATCGGAGGGTTGTTTCCTCAACCGATCGGAGATCACACCGTGTCCGCACCGACATCGAAGCCCGCTGAGACGGACCAAGTCGTCGTCCCGGCCGGGACGACGGCGGCCGACGCGGTGGCGGCGATCGGCCTGCCCCTCGCCGGCCCGAAGGCGATCGTCGTGGTTCGCGACGAGCACGGCAAGCTGCACGACCTGGACTGGTCCGCCGACCACGAGTCGGTGATGACGCCGGTCGCGCTCGACTCGCCGGACGGGCTCAACGTGCTGCGCCACTCGACCGCGCACGTGCTCGCGCAGGCCGTCCAGGACCTGTTCCCCGAGGCCAAGCTCGGCATCGGACCGTACATCCGGGACGGCTTCTACTACGACTTCGACGTGGCCCGGCCGTTCACGCCGGACGACCTCGGCAAGATCGAGAAGAAGATGCAGGAGATCATCAAGAGCAACCAGCGGTTCCGCCGCCGGGAGTTCTCCTCCATCGAGCAGGCGCGCGCCGAGCTGGCCAACGAGCCGTTCAAGCTGGAGCTGGTCGGCGAGGCCGGTGCCGGTGGCTTCGACGCCGACGAGATCATGGAGGTCGGCGGCGGCGAGCTGACCATCTACGACAACCTGGACGCGTCCGGCGAGAAGGTCTGCTGGGGCGACCTCTGCCGCGGCCCGCACCTGCCCAACACGCGGCTGATCGGCGCGTTCAAGCTGATGCGCTCCGCCGCGGCCTACTGGCGGGGCAGCGAGAAGAACCCCCAGCTGCAGCGGGTGTACGGGACGTCCTGGCCGACCCGGGACGCGCTCAAGGCGTACCAGAAGCTCCTGGAGGAGGCGGCCCGCCGCGACCACCGCAAGCTCGGCGCGGAGCTGGACCTGTTCTCCTTCCCGGACGAGATCGGCTCCGGCCTGGCCGTCTTCCACCCCAAGGGCGGCATCGTCCGGCGCGAGATGGAGAACTACTCGCGCGAGCGGCACGAGGCGGCCGGCTACTCGTTCGTGAACACGCCGCACATCACCAAGGGCAGCCTGTTCGAGACCTCCGGCCACCTGCAGTGGTATGCGGACGGCATGTTCCCGCCCATGGAGGTCGAGGGCGCGAACTACTACCTCAAGCCGATGAACTGCCCGTTCCACAACCTGATCTTCCGGGGGCGCGGCCGGTCGTACCGTGAGCTGCCGCTGCGCCTGTTCGAGTTCGGCAGCGTCTACCGCTACGAGAAGTCCGGCGTCATCCACGGTCTCACCCGGGTCCGCGGCATGACGCAGGACGACGCGCACATCTACTGCACCGCGGACCAGATGGGCGACGAGCTGAAGTCGCTGCTCACGTTCGTGCTGGACCTGCTGCGCGACTACGGCCTGGACGACTTCTACCTGGAGCTGTCCACCCGCAACCCGGAGAAGTCCGTGGGTACGGACGAGAACTGGGACCGGGCCACCGAGGCGCTGCGGATCGCGGCCGAGGACTCCGGCCTGGAGCTGGTCCCGGA
This sequence comes from Catenuloplanes japonicus, assembly GCF_000717135.1. Lineage (GTDB taxonomy): Bacteria > Actinomycetota > Actinomycetes > Mycobacteriales > Micromonosporaceae > Catenuloplanes > Catenuloplanes japonicus. The sequence goes on along the minus strand of NZ_JNXY01000016.1, from coordinate 217,622 downwards.
CCCGGGCGGCGCCGCGTTCTACGGCCCGAAGATCTCCGTCCAGGCGAAGGACGCGATCGGCCGCACCTGGCAGATGTCCACCATCCAGGTCGACTTCAACCTGCCGGAGCGCTTCGGCCTGGAGTTCGCCGCGGCCGACGGCACCCGCCAGCAGCCCGTCATGATCCACCGCGCGCTGTTCGGCTCGATCGAGCGCTTCTTCGGCGTGCTGCTGGAGCACTACGCGGGCGCGTTCCCGGCGTGGCTGGCCCCGGTGCAGGTGGTCGGCATCCCGATCCGTGAGGACCACGCCGCCTACCTGGAGGGCTTCATCTACCTGCTCAAGGCCGCGGGCATCCGCGCGGAGCTGGACTCCGGCGACGACCGGATGCAGAAGAAGATCCGCACCGCGCAGCAGCAGAAGATCCCGTTCATGGTGCTCGCCGGCGACGACGACGTGGCCGGCCAGACCGTGTCCTTCCGGTACCGGGACGGTTCGCAGCGCAACGGCGTGCCGCTGGACGAGGCGGTCCGGCACGTGTCGGACATCGTCAAGTCCCGGTCCAACGTGCCGCCGTCGGCGAACCCGGTGGCGGAGGCCGCGGCGCCGGACACCAGCGCGGCCGACCTGGAGGAGCGCACGATGCAGGAGGTGACGGCGCTCGCCAACCAGGCGGCCGCCAAGCACGCGCAGTAGCTCCTGCGGGTGATCGGGGCGTCCCTCATGTCGTTCTGACGGCATGAGGGACGCCCCGATCTGTGCGGGCGGCTCGGGCCCTCGTTTTTCGGTGCTGTGTCGGGCATGCAACAAAGCTGCACATCGATGCCGTTGACCCGGTGTGCGGGCGCGCGCTAGCGTCGTTCCACGCTGCGGAAAGCGCTTTCCATGAGCGCTTGGTGGTCCGCCGGCTCCACGCCCCATCCGCCCCCTTCGGACCCCGTGCGCGGCGTCCGGGACTCCCGAGGAGCACGCCCATGCGCCGACGGACACTCTTCGCCGCGACCGGATTCGGCACCCTGGCGGCGGTCGCCGGTGCCACGCCCTCCGGGGCCGCGCCCGCGCCTTCCGGGGCCGCCCGCCAGGACTGCCTGACCGTCTCGCCCGGCGACAGCGTGCAGGCCGCGATCGACGCGGTCGTCCCGGGCCGGCCCACCACGATCCGGATCAGGCCCGGGACGTACCCCGGTCAGGTGATCATTCCGGCCGACAGGCCGTTCGTGACCTTGACCGGCCTCGGCCGTCGGCCGTCCGATGTGGTGATCGTGGACGACCGGGCCAACGGCACGCCGAACCCGGCCACCGGCGGCACCTGGGGCACGTCCGGCAGCGCGTCCGTGACCATCTCCGCGAGCGATCTGACCGCGCGCAACCTCACGTTCGCGAACGCGTTCGACGAGGCCGCGCACCCGGAGTTCACCGGGCACCAGGCGGTCGCGGTGCTCACCCGCGGCGACCGGCTCGTCTTCGACAACGTCGCGTTCCTGGCGAATCAGGACACGCTCTACGTCAACAGCCCGGACGTGGCCACGTTCTCCCGCGCGTACTTCCGCGACTGCTACGTGGAGGGCGACGTCGACTTCATCTTCGGCCGGGGGACCGCGGTCTTCGAGCGCTGCCGCGTGCACTCACTGAATCGCAGCACGGGCTACGTGACCGCGGCCAGCACGGACACGGCCAACCCGCACGGCCAGCTCTTCACCCGCTGCCACTTCACCGGCGACGCCCCGGCCGGCAGCGTCTTCCTCGGCCGCCCCTGGCACCCCAGCAACGACCCGAACGCGCGCGGCGAGACGATCATCCGGGAGTCGTATCTCGGCGCCCACATCCGTGCGGCAGAGCCGTGGTCGGACTTCGGGACCTGGCCGTGGGAGGACGCGCGGTACGCGGAGTGGCGCAACTACGGCCCCGGCGCCGCGGTCAACGACAACCGGCCGCAGCTGGCCACGCCGCACGGCTACGACCCCGGCACGTTCCTGAGCGGCACGGACGGCTGGAACCCTCGCAGGCCCTAGGATTCCGGGTGTGGGAGACGATGCGATAAGCCCCGCCGAGACCGGGGAGCCCGACTCCCTCGACCGGCTCTGGACCCCGCACCGGATGACGTACATCGCCGGGCAGGAGCGGCCGTCCGGGGAGTGCGCGTTCTGCCGGGCACCGGGCCTCCCGCAGCCGGACAGCTTGGTCGTGGCGCGCGGCACGCTGGTCTACGCGGTGCTCAACCTGTACCCGTACAACCCCGGTCACCTGCTGATCTGCCCCTACCGGCACGTCCCGGACTACACCGATCTCACGGTGGAGGAGACGGCGGAGCTGGCCGCGTTCACCCGGACCGCGATGCGCGTGATCAGGGAGACCAGCAGCGCGCACGGCTTCAACATCGGCATGAACCAGGGCGCGATCGCGGGCGCGGGCATCGCCGCCCACCTGCACCAGCACGTGGTGCCACGGTGGGGCGGCGATGCCAACTTCATGCCGATCGTCGGCCGTACCAAGATCCTGCCGCAGTTGCTCACCGAGACCCGCGACCTGTTCGTCGCGGCCTGGCCCGGGGCCTGATCGGTCAGGACGTGGCGTGCTCCTTCTTCACCGCGTCGGCCAGGTGGGACGGCATCTGGTCGTAGCGGGCGAAGTCACGGCCGAACGTGCCCGCACCGGACGTCATCGAGCGCAGCTCCACCGCGTACCGGACGAGCTCGGTGGCCGGGACCTCCGCGCGGATGAGCGTGCCGTCCGCGTCCGGGTCCGGCTCGCTGCCCAGCACGCGGCCACGACGGCCGGAGAGGTCGCTCATCACGGCGCCGACGTAGGCGTCCGGCACCCGGACGGTGATCTCGTCGACCGGCTCCAGCAGCGTGATCGCGGCCTTCTCCGCGGCGTCGCGCAGCGCGAGACCACCGGCGGTCTGGAACGCGGCGTCGGACGAGTCCACGCTGTGCGCCTTGCCGTCGGTGAGCGTGACGCGCAGGTCCACCACCGGATAACCGGCCACGATGCCGCGCTCCATCTGCGCGCGGACTCCCTTCTCGACGGACGGGATGTAGTTGTGCGGCACGGACCCGCCGACGACCTTGTCCACGAACTCGAAACCGCTGCCCGCGGGCAACGGCTCCACCGTGATGTCGCAGACCGCGTACTGGCCGTGGCCGCCGGACTGCTTCACGTGCCGCCCGTGGCCCTGCGCCGGCGCGGCGAACGTCTCGCGCAGCGCGACCCGGACCGGCTCGGTGTCCAGGTCGACGCCGCCGGTCCGCAGCCGGTCCAGCACCACGTCCGCGTGGGCCTCGCCCATGCACCAGAGCACCAGCTGGTGCGTGTCCGGGTTGCGGTCCAGCCGCAGCGTGGGGTCGCCGGCGACGAGCCGGGCCAGGTTCTTGGCCAGCGCGTCCTCGTCGGAGCGGGACTTGGCCACGATCGCGACCGGCAGCAGCGGCTCCGGCATGTCCCACGGCTCGACCAGCAGCGGACGGTCCTTCGTGGAGATCGTGTCGCCGGTCTCCGCGCTGCCGGACTTGGTGATCGCGCAGATGTCGCCGGCGATGCACGCGCCGACCTCGCGCAGCGCGGTGCCGAGCGGCGAGTAGATGTGCGCGATCCGCTCGTCCGCGTCGTGGTCCGGGTGGCCGCGGGAGGCGAGGCCGTGACCGGAGACGTGCACGACCTTCTCCGGCGTGAGAGTGCCGGAGAAGACCCGGACCAGTGAGACACGCCCCACGTGCCGGTCGATCGTGGTCTTGACCACCTCGGCGACCAGCGGGCCGTCCGGGTCGCAGGTCAGCGGCTCGCGGGCGGAGCCGTCCAGGCCGGTGACCGTGGGCAGGTCGTGCTCCAGCGGGGACGGGAACGCCTTGGTGAGCAGCTCCAGCAGCGCGTCCAGCCCGACCTGGTCCGGCGCGCAGACCGGCACCACCGGGTAGAAGTGGCCCCGGGCGACCGCGCGCTCCAGGTCCGCGATCAGCACGTCCACGCCGATCTTCTCGCCCGCGATGTAGCGGTCCATCAGCGTCTCGTCCTCGGACTCCGCGATGATGCCCTCGATCAGCTCGTTGCGGGCCTCCTCGATCGCGCCGTAGTGCTCCGGGTCCGGATCGCGCACGTCGGCCGGGAACCCGTTCGTGTAGTCGTAGATCCGCTGGGTGATCAGCCCCATCAGGCCGGTCACGTTCTCGCCGTCGTCGTCGAGCATCGGCAGGTACAGCGGCAGCACGTTGTCACTGAAGACGCGCTGGCAGAGCGCCACGGTCTCGTCGAGGTCCGCGCGCGGGTGGTCGAGGCGGGTGACCGCGACCGCGCGGGGCATGCCGACCGCGGCACACTCCGCCCACAGCGCGGCCGTGGCCGCGTCCATGCCGTCGACCGCGGACACCACGAACAGCGCGGCGTCGGCGGCGCGCAGCCCGGCGCGCAGCTCACCGACGAAGTCCGCGTACCCCGGCGTGTCCAGGAGGTTGACCTTGATGCCGTCGTGCACCAGCGGCGCGCAGGCGAGCGTGACGGAACGCTGCTGCCGTATCGCGGCCGGATCCTGATCGCAGACGGTGGTGCCGTCGGTCACACTGCCGGTGCGGGTCACCGTGCCGGTGACCGCCAGCAGCGCCTCGACCAGCGTGGTCTTGCCGGCGCCGGAGTGGCCGACGAGCACCACGTTGCGTACCCTGCCGGGTTCGTCCACCACCGGCGCAGTGCTTTCCTGTGTTTTCTGCGCCATGAGCGGCGCACCTCCTAGGGTCGATTCGTGCCCCGTCGCGTAGAGGCGTCGGCGATGATCCCCTAACAGCCATCCGGCACGCCGCTTATAGCCTGCCGTTTTGCAAGGTGATACGGGTCACGTTGCCTGATGTGATAGCTCGATGGCAACCCGTGTTCATGCGTCGGCTATCCGCGCGTGCGGTGTTGCGCAGAGCGACGTGTCGCTATGGTGGGACGGCCATGGCAAAGATCCTCTCGGTCTCGGCGCGTGCCGGGATGGCTCACCTCATCGAACCGATCAGTCGCGCCCTGCTGCGTGTGGGCGTCACGCCCAACGCGGTCACGGTCGCGGGCACGGTCGGCGTGGTCTTCGGTTCCGTCTTCTTCGGCACCCGGGGCCACTTCATCATCGGCGGCATCTTCGTCACCGTCGCCTGCCTCACGGACATGATCGACGGGACGATGGCCCGGCTCCGCGAGGGGCCGAACGGCAAGTTCGGCGCGCTGCTCGACTCGAGCATGGACCGCATCGCGGACGCCGCGATCTTCGGCTCGCTCGTCTACTGGTTCGGCGCGCGCGAGGACGACTGGATCACCGCGACCGTGGCGCTGGTCTGCCTGGTCGCGAGCGTGCTGGTGTCGTACGTGAAGGCGCGCGCCGAGGGCCTCGGCTTCGACTGCAACGTCGGGCTGGTGGAGCGGTCGGAGCGCCTGATCGGCATCGGCATCGGCGCCGCGACCACCGGGTTCGGCGTGCTCTGGGGCCTGCAGGCGGTGCTCTGGATCCTCGCGGTCCTGTCGATCGTCACGGCCGGCCAGCGCCTCCGCCACGTCTACAAGCAGGACCAGGCGGCACTGCGCGGCGAGACCGTCGCATGAGCGAGCTGCCAGACCTCCGGCCCGCCGTTCCGGGCCGGCGGAGGAGTGCGGCGGGGGAGACGGCATGAGCAATCTCGCGGAACTCGGCTTCAAGGCCGGGTGGAAGGTCGTCTCGTGGCTGCCCGAGCGCGCCGCGCTCGCGCTCTTCCACGCGGGCGCGGACCGGGCCACCCGCAAGCGCGGCAAGGGCGTCCAGCGCCTGCGAGCCAACCTGCGCCGCGTCAAACCCGACATATCCGAAGAAGAGCTTGATGCCTTGGTCAAGCAGGGCATGCGGTCCTACGCGCGCTACTGGATGGACACGTTCCGGCTGCACACGTTCTCCCGCGAGGACCACCTGCGCCGGTTCCGCTTCGACGGCGAGGAGATCCTCGCCCGCGGTGCCGAGGCCGGCGAGGGCGTGATCCTGGCGCTGCCGCACGGCGGCAACTGGGAGGCGGCCGGTGCCTGGGCCGCCAACGGCCACGGCTGGAAGCTGATAACCGTCGCCGAGCGGCTCAAACCGGAAGGCGTCTACCAGCAGTTCCTGGCCTTCCGCCGCGCGCTCGGCATGGAGATCATCCCGACCAGCGGCGCCGAGCGCTCCCCGCTCGACCTGCTCGCCGAGAAGCTCCGGGACGGCTACATCGTGCCGCTGCTCGCCGACCGCGACCTGTCCCGCCGCGGCGTCGAGGTCGAGTTCTTCGGCGGCACGGCCCGCATGCCCGGCGGCCCCGCGCTGCTGGCGATCCGCACCGGCGCCCCGCTCTACGCGGTGCCGATGTGGAACGACCCGGACGGCACCGCCCACGGCCGGATGGTCGGCCCGATCCCGGTGCCCGAGGAGGGCACGCTGGACGAGAAGGTGCGCCACCTCACGCAGGAGATCGCCGACCGGCTGGCCGCCGGCATCGCGGAGCACCCGGAAGACTGGCACATGTTGCAACGCGTCTGGGTCGACGAACCCGCGCAAGCGTCGGTCTGAGGGGGTACGAGTGCGGATCGGCATCGTGTGCCCGTACTCCTTCGACGTACCCGGCGGCGTGCAGAACCACGTGATGGACCTGGCCGAGGCGTTGATCAGCCTCGGCCACGAGGTGAGTGTGCTGGCCCCGGCGGACGAGGACTCCCCGCTCCCGCCGTACGTGGTGGCGGCCGGGCGGGCGGTCCCGCTGCCGTACAACGGGTCGGTCGCGCGCATCTCGTTCGGCCCGGTCTCCACGGCCCGCGTCCGCCGCTGGCTGTCCCGCGGGCACTTCGACGTGCTGCACGTGCACGAGCCGCTCACCCCGAGCCTGTCGCTGCTGGCCGTGCTGTCCGCGGACGGCCCGGTCGTGGCCACGTTCCACACCGCGATCACCCGCTCCCGCGCGCTCGCCGCCGTGCAGAACGTGCTGCAGATCGTGCTGGAGAAGGTCACCGCCCGGATCGCGGTCAGCGCGCTGGCCCGCCGCGTGCAGGTCGAGCACCTGGACGGCGGCGCGGTCGAGATCCCGAACGGCGTGGCCGTGGCCAAGTTCGCCGACGCCACACCGCTGCCCGGCTGGCCCGGCGACGGCGGCACCATCGGCTTCCTGGGCCGGTTCACCGAACCGCGCAAGGGCTTCCCGATCCTGCGCGAGGCGTGGGTGTCGCTGGCCCGTACCCGCCCCGGGCTGCGCCTGCTGGTGGCCGGCCCCGGCGACAGCGACGACCTGCTGGCGTCGTTCCCGCCGGAGATGCGTGACCGCGTCACGTTCCTCGGCCTGGTGTCCGAGCAGGACAAACCGCGCATGCTGCGCAGCGTCGACGTCTACGTGGCGCCGAACACCGGCGGCGAGTCGTTCGGCATGATCCTCACCGAGGCGATGGCCGCCGGCGCCGCCATCGTCGCCAGCGACCTCGACGCGTTCCGCCGCGTGGTCGACAACGGCCGCGCCGCCGAGCTCTTCCCGGTCGGCGACGCCACCGCGCTGGAACACGCGCTGGCCGGCCTGCTCGACGACCCCTCCCGCCGCGCCGAACTGTCCGCGCTCGCCCGCCGCGCCGTCGACGCGTTCGACTGGCCGTCCGTCGCCGGCCGTGTCCTCGAGGTCTACGAGACCGCGATCGAGGCCACCGGCGGCCGCGTACTCGAAGCGCCGCCGGTGATCGAGTGACTACGATGCCCAGCATGTGGTGGTGGGCGGGCATAGCCGTATCGGTCATGCTCTTCGTCCTCTATCTCATCTGGACCGAGCGCCGCGTCGAACGCCTGCACGCCCGCGCCGAGTCCGCCGCCGCCGCGCTCGACGCCCACCTGCTCCGCCGCGCCGCGGCCGCCGCCGTGCTGGCCGAGCAGCTGGACGTGGTCGAGCTCTACGCGGCCGCCCGCATCGCGCTCGACGCCGGCTCCTCGCTGGTCAAGCACGGCGACCCGCTCTCCTCGGACGCGGACTTCGGCCTCGGCGCCGACTCCGGCGAGCGCGAGGCCGCGGAGAACGACCTGACCCGCCAGCTGCGCCGCCTGCCGCAGACCGCCGGCCTCCCCGAGGCCGGGCCGGTGATCGCCGCCAGCCGCCGCGTCGCCCTGGCCCGGCAGGTCTTCACCGACTCAGTCCGCGACGCGCTGATCAACCGGGACCGCCCGCTGGTCCGCCTGCTCGGCATGGCCCGCGGCCACGACCGCCCCCGCTACTTCGACATCGACGAGCCCACGCTCACCCCGTCGCTGACCGAGCCCCCGCGCCAGATCACGCCCCAGGACACGCAGACCCCGCACGCGATCTCCTGAGAGCCGCCGGCAAGATCTCCACCTGCTCGCCGGGGCGCTACATACCGAAATGTCGGGCGCGGAGTGCCCGTCCATCGCGTCCGGACCGGCGCTGACGCCGTAACCCGGCCAGACCAACGATCAAGATCCAGTTCATTTTCCCACTTCGCGGTGGCCGGGGTCCGCATGCTCCCGCGGGCACCGGTCGTCGCCGGCGCTCCTCCCTTCCGCTCCCGCGCCACACCGGCTTCCACCAAAACCCGCACGCCCCGCCCCGGCGCACTCCCGCCGAAGCGGAGCGCCGGCGGAGTCTTGGCGGACGGCGAGGTTTGCCCGCGGGAGCAACGCTGCCGGACCACGCCGGAAGCGGGAACATGAACTGGATCTTGATTTGGAGTCGGCGGTGAAGGCCACCGGGGGGCGGATTGGACGTCGGTGGGGCAACCGCTCGCGCGTAGCATTCGGCTGGTCCGGCCCCACGTCCGAGGAGCGTCCCGTGTCCGATGAAAACCCAGGTCAGCCCGTTGTCGGTAGTGCCCGTGTGAAGCGGGGCATGGCCGAGATGCTCAAGGGCGGCGTGATCATGGATGTGGTCACGGCCGAGCAGGCGAAGATCGCGGAGGACGCCGGCGCGGTGGCGGTCATGGCGCTGGAGCGCGTGCCGGCCGACATCCGGGCGCAGGGCGGCGTGTCGCGGATGAGTGACCCGGACATGATCGAGAGCATCATCGCGACCGTGTCGATCCCGGTCATGGCGAAGGTCCGGATCGGGCACTTCGTCGAGGCGCAGGTGCTGCAGGCGCTGGGCGTGGACTACATCGACGAGTCCGAGGTGCTGACGCCGGCCGACTACGCGAACCACATCGACAAGTGGCAGTACACGGTGCCGTTCGTGTGCGGCGCGACCAACCTGGGCGAGGCGCTGCGCCGGATCACCGAGGGCGCCGCCATGATCCGGTCCAAGGGTGAGGCCGGCACCGGCGACGTCTCCAACGCGACCACGCACATGCGGAGGATTCGCGGCGAGATCAAGCGGCTGACCAGCCTGCCCGAGGACGAGCTGTACGTGGCGGCCAAGGAGCTGCAGGCGCCGTACGAGCTGGTCAAGGAGGTCGCCGAGACCGGCAAGCTCCCGGTGGTGCTGTTCACCGCGGGCGGCATCGCCACGCCGGCCGACGCCGCGATGATGATGCAGCTCGGCGCGGAGGGCGTGTTCGTCGGTTCCGGCATCTTCAAGTCCGGCAACCCGGCCCAGCGCGCGGCCGCGGTCGTCAAGGCCACCACGTTCTACGACGACCCGGACGTGATCGCGAAGGTCTCCCGCGGTCTCGGCGAGGCCATGGTCGGCATCAACGTCGACGACATCCCGGTGCCGCACCGCCTGCAGGAGCGGGGCTGGTGAACAGGGACCTGACGATCGGCGTCCTCGCGCTCCAGGGGGACGTCCGCGAGCACCTGTCCGCGCTGGCCGAGTGCGACGCGCTCGCCCGCCCGGTCCGCCGCCCCTCGGAGCTGGACTCGGTCGACGCCCTGGTCATCCCGGGTGGCGAGTCCACGACCATCTCGAACCTGGCGATCGAGTTCGGGCTCTTCGAGCCGATCAAAAAACGGATCAACGGCGGCATGCCGGTGTACGGGTCGTGCGCCGGCATGATCCTGCTGGCCGGGACCGTGCTGGACGGGCGCGAGGACCGGCCGCCGTTCGGCGGGATCGACATGATCGTGCGTCGCAACGCGTTCGGCCGGCAGGTCGACTCGTTCGAGGCCCCGGTCGGCATCGACGGCATCGACGGGGCCCCGTTCCACGCGGTCTTCATCCGCGCGCCGTGGGTCGAGGAGGTCGGTCCGGAAGCACAGGTGCTGGGCCGCGTCACGTCCGGCGCGGCCGCCGGTAGGATTGTTGCGGTTCGGCAGGGGCACCTGCTCGCCACCGCCTTCCACCCGGAACTCACGGGTGATCTCCGGGTGCACGAGTACTTTGTCGAGCTTGTGAGACAAAGTGGCTCGCACGGCGTCGAGATGGCGCGGGCGGGCGTGAGCTAGACAGACGCGACTACGGGAGGCATGTGATGTCCGGCCACTCCAAGTGGGCAACCACCAAGCACAAGAAGGCCGTCATCGATGCCAAGCGTGGCAAGATGTTCGCCAAGCTGATCAAGAACGTCGAGGTCGCCGCCCGCACCGGTGGCGGCGACCCGTCCGGCAACCCGACGCTCTTCGACGCCATCCAGAAGGCGAAGAAGAGCTCGGTGCCGAACGACAACATCGACCGCGCGGTCAAGCGCGGCTCCGGTCTGGAAGCCGGCGGCGCGGACTGGCAGACGATCATGTACGAGGGCTACGGCCCGAGCGGCGTGGCGCTGCTGATCGAGTGCCTGACCGACAACCGGAACCGGGCCGCGACCGAGGTCCGCACCGCGCTGACCCGCAACGGCGGCAACATGGCGGACGCGGGCTCGGTGGCGTACATGTTCTCCCGCAAGGGTGTCGTGATCGTCCCGAAGGCGGACGGCCTCACCGAGGACGACCTGCTCATGTACGTGATCGACGCCGGCGCCGAAGAGGTCAACGACCTGGGCGAGGCGTTCGAGATCGTCTCCGAGCCGACCGACATGCCCGGCGTGCGCGCCGCGCTCACGGACAACAAGATCGAGTACGACTCGGCCGACTCCAGCTTCGTCGCATCGGTGAACGTGCCGCTCGACGAGGAGGGTGCCCGCAAGATCTTCAAGCTGATCGACGTGCTCGAGGACTGCGACGACGTCCAGAACGTCTTCGGCAACTTCGACATCTCCGACGAGGTCATGGCCGCGGTCGACGCGTAGCCGGTCCCATCCCTTCCCCGGCGCGCCTGCGCGGGGGAAGGGATGGTTCGGGCCTGGAAGCCGCTCGGGGAGGACCGCGTTCGGCCCGGGACGACCCGGGTGGCCTCGGCCCGCGAGGGCATGGACGATCGTGCGGGCCGGTTGTGGCCCCCGGCAGGTGCCCGAGGACGATCGTCGGCAGGCTGCTGACCTGCCGGAAAAGGCTCTCTCGGCAGATCGTGGCCGTGGCCGCTAAGATCCCGCTTGACCCGGCGCGGGCCTGTGCCGGTGGTGGCGCGAGCGGTGAGGCGGCAAGAGGCGTGCAGGCAGAGGCGGCGTCCGGGATCCGGTGGGGCCGATATGCCGCCCTCGCGGTCGCGGTCGGCGTGGTGACGATCGCCGTACCGCCGTTGATCGCACCGTCCGACGAGCCCACGCAACCGGTTGCGGCGGCACAGTCTCCGGCGGGCTCGCCGTCCGCGGACCCGACGCCGAGCCCGAGCCCCGCCGCCGCACAGAGCCCGAGTGCGAGCCCGTCCGCGTCGCCGAGCCCCGGTCCTGCCGCATGCGTGACCGGCGGCGCCTCACCCCGTCCGGCCTGCGCGGTCTACACCACCGCGCTCGGCTCCGGCTGGACCGCCGAAGGCGTCGGCGTGAAGGTCGTCCCGGCCGGCCTGGTTCCCGGGACCGACATCGTGGCGCTGCGGGTCGAGCCCAAGGAGAAGACCGCCTCCGTCTCGCTGATCGCGTCCGAGCCGTTCACCGTGCCGGACGGCGCCCGGCTCACGCTGCGGATCTACGGCGGCCGGCTGCACGGCACGGTCGCCCGGCTCGCGCTCTCCCCGACCACGGAGTTCTCCCATGATCGCCCGGCCACGCTGAACGCGCCGGTCGACGAGTGGGTCTCGTTCACGGTCCCGGTCGCGGACCTGCTCCCCGGCGGCGGCCCGATCCGCCGCATCGACCTGGAGATCGCCACCGAGGCGGTCCCGAACGCCTACCGCTTCTTCATCGACGACGTCGCGTTCACCACGCCATGAGCACCGCCTCCGCGACGACTGGTCCCGCGAGCCGCAGTCCTGCGGGAAGAACGATGCCGCGTGGCGCGGCTCCGCGGGGAGTGGTCGTGCGGTGAACGGGCCTCTGCGCAACGGCGGTCAGCTGGTCGCGCCCGCCGCGATCGCGCGAGCCGTGCTGCTCGGCCGCGCGGTCGTGACCGTCACCGCGGCCGCGGCCGGGCTGCTGCTGGTCGAGGAACGGTGGCGGGTCCCGGCCGTGATCGCGCTGGTGGTGGCCACGACCGCGGTACAGGTCGCGGCGCTCACCCGGCGTCCGGAGGCGCTGGTCCGGCACCCGTGGCCGGCCGTGCTCGCGGACCTGCTGGTGGCCGGCGGTGTGCTGGCGCTCAGCCGCGGCGGCATGGCGTTCTTCTGCTACTCCGCCGGTGCCGCCGCGCTGGCCGGCGCGCTGCTCGGCATGCGCGCGCTGCCGCTCTGGGTAGCCCAGGCAGGGCTCGGTTTCGCCGCCGCCGCGGTGCTGCTCCGGCAGAGCCGCCCGTCGCCCGAGGTGACCGCGTTCGTCGCCGCGTTCCCGGTGCTCGGCCTGCTGGCCGGCGTCGGCGCGACGATCGCGACCGCCGCGCTGGTCCGCTATGTCGAGCTGACCGTGGCCGTGGTCGCGTCCGCGCAGCGTTCCGCGGCCGCGTCCGAGCGGACCCGGCTGGCCCGCGAGCTGCACGACTCGGTGGCGAAGACGCTGCGCGGCGTCTCGTTCGCCGCGGTCGCGCTGCCGCAGTCGCTGCGCCGCCACCCCGCGCTCGCGGAGCAACTCGCGGACACGGTGTCCCGCGGCGCCGAGGTCGCGGCGCGGGAGGCGCGCGAGCTGATGGAGGGCCTGCGCGCGGACGACCCGGGCCAGGACTTCAGCGTCGGCGTGGCGCGCGCCTGCCGGGACTGGGAGCAGCGCACCGGCACGCCGGTCCGGCTCAGCGTCGACGACGTGGACCCGCCCTTGGAGACCCGCTACGAGCTGCTCCGCATCCTGCGCGAGGGCCTGGCCAACGTGGAGCGCCACGCCCGCGCGTCCCGCGTCTGGGTGCAGGTCACCGCGCACCCCGGCGAGGTCGAGCTGACCGTGACCGACGACGGCATCGGCTTCACCGCCGGCGGCCTGGACGAGTTACGCGCTGCCGGCCACCTCGGCCTGGTCGGCGTCTACGAGCGGGCGACCGGCGTCGGCGGCGAGGTCGAGGTCCGCTCGGTCCCGGGCCAGGGCACGCTGCTCCGCGTCCGCGCGGGGACCACCCGGTGATGCCGGCCGGGTCCGGCGCCGTGCCACCGGCGGGGGTGGTCGCGATTCCATCGGCGGTGCGGGTCGTCATCAGACCGGGCACGGCCGCGATGACACGGGCAGGGATCGCCGGATGATCCGGGTGCTGCTGGTCGACGACAACGCGACCGTCCGGGACGCGATGCGCCTCCACCTGGACGCGTCCGGCGTCGCGCTGGTCGTGGGCGAGGCCGGGGACGGTAGGGCCGCGCTGGCCGCCGCGCGACGCCTGAGACCGCACGTGACGCTGCTCGACTACCGCATGCCGGTCGCGGACGGGCTGTCGATCGTGGCCGAGATGGCGCGGCTGACCTCGGTCCTGGCCCTGACCAGCGACGACAGCGACTCGGTGGTACGCGAGATGCTGCGCGGCGGCGCCCGTGGCTACCTGGTGCACGGCGATTTCGACCCGGCCGAGCTGGTCCGCGCCGTGACCGTGGTGGCGTCCGGGCGGAGCTGGCTGTCGCCGTCCGCCGCGATGGTGGCGGCGGAGGCGTTGCGGAGCGCGCAGGAGGCGGCCGAGGCCGGGGCACGTGCCGACGAGCGGCACAGGGAAACCCAGCGGCGGTACGGTTTGACCCGCCGCGAGCAGGAGGTCCTGGACCTGGTGGCCGAGGGCCTGGCGAACGTGGTGATCGCTGGCCGGCTCGGCCTGACGGAGAAGACCGTGAAGAACCACCTGCACGCGGTCTTCGCGAAGCTGGGCGCGCGCAACCGGACCGAGGCCGTGCTGCGCTGGACCGGCCGCTAGGGCCACGGCCCATGGCGCCGACTGGGACTTTCGGCTCAGGACATTGGGCCCGGCCGGATTTAGCGTGCTTTCGGGCGTACCCACTGATGGGTTTGACCCTGATGACCCGTTTGCCGGAAGGAAGCCGTGAATCTCCCACGCCTGAGCCGCCTGGTGCCGATGGTCGCGCTCGCGCTGGCCGCGAGCGCCTGTTCCGTGACCACCGTGCCGACCGCGGACGGATCGTCCGCGCCCGCGCTGGTGCTGCCGACCTGCCTGCCGTCGGAGTACGCGCAGTTCGAGGGGCAGGTGGCGCAGGCCGGCGTGACGATGCCGCCGTGCGCGCCCGGCAGTGCCACCCCCTCGACGGCGCCGAGCAGCGCGGGACCGTCCGGGTCCCCGTCGGCCGCGCCCAGCCCTGCACCGACGGGGGCCGTCGTGACCACGCCGGTGACCGTGCCGACGTTCACTGACAAGCCGCCGCAGGCGCAGTACCGCGAGGTGGCGGCGAACTGCACGATGACGCACCGGCGCACGGACGACCCGATCGTCTTCCCGGGGCTGCCCGGCGCGTCGCACGAGCACACGTTCGTCGGCAACCCGATCACGGACGCGTCGACCACGCCGGAGAAGCTGATCGGCGGCAGGACGTCGTGCCAGGACCCGAAGGACGGCTCGTCCTACTGGTTCCCGTCGCTGATCCAGAACGGCACGTCGCTGACGCCGCAGACGGTGACGGTCTACTACAAGTCGGGCGTGGACGACTACCGCACGGTGCAGCCGTTCCCGGCGGGCTTCCGGCTGCTGGTGGGCAACGCGAAGGCGCCGGCCGGCGAGGCGTTCCAGGGGACGTGGAGCTGTGGCGGCAGCACCGGCCCGGAGATCCCGGCGTCGTGCCCGGACGGGTCGTCGCTGATCGTCCGGTACAAGGCGCCGAGCTGCTGGGACGGCAAGCACCTGGACACCGCGGACCACAAGTCGCACATGGCGTGGCCGGTGCGGGGCGTCTGCCCGGCGAGCCACCCGGTGCCGCTGCCGATGTTCGAGATGAAGGTGCCGTACAAACTGGCCGGCGGCGTGACCAAGGGGTTGTCGCTGGCGTCCGGCGCACCGAACACGTTCCACTACGACTTCATGAACGGGTGGGACCCGGCGCGGCAGGCCGAGGTCATCACGCACTGCGTGAACGGCGGGCGGCAGTGCAACGGGGTGGGGTACGACCAGCACAAGCCGTGATCGGGGACACGTAAAAATACGGAACGGTCTCGTATCGCAACGGTGTAGTCTCGCCGATGGGATACGGGACCGTTCCGTATCGTTATTCAGTCCTTGGGGGGACGCGGATGGATCCGCAGACCAACACCGGTCACCCGCGGCGCTGGGCCATTCTCGGCGTCCTCGTGATCAGCCTGCTCGTCGTGGTGCTCGACAACACCATCCTCAACGTGGCGATCCGCGTGCTCGCGGACCCGGACGAGGGCCTCGGCGCCACGCAGGCCCAGCTCGAATGGGCCGTCAACTCGTACACGCTGGTCTTCGCCGCGCTGCTGTTCAGCTTCGGCATCCTCGGCGACCGCTGGGGGCGCAAGCGCTTCCTGATGGTCGGCCTGGCCATCTTCGGCCTCAGCTCGCTCGCGTCCGCCTACGCGCAGAACCCGGAGCAGCTGATCGCGATGCGCGCGCTCATGGGTCTGGGCGGCGCCGCGATCATGCCGGTCACCCTCTCGATCATCTCGGTCGTCTTCGACCCGCGCGAGCGCGCCAAGGCGATCGGCCTCTGGTCCGGCTCGGTCGGCCTCGCCGTCGCGATCGGCCCGATCCTCGGCGGCTTCCTGCTGGAGCACTTCTGGTGGGGCTCGGTGTTCCTGATCAACGTCCCGATCGTGGTGCTCGGCATGGTGCTGATCGCGGTGCTGGTCCCGGAGTCGCGCAACCCGCACCCGGGCAGGATCGACCTGCTCGGCGTGCTGCTCTCCGTGGTCGGCCTGACCTCGCTGGTCTACGGCATCATCGACGGCGGCGAGAACGGGTTCGACCAGCCCGCCGTGTGGGCGTTCATCGTGGCCGGCGTGGCCGTGCTGGCCGGCTTCATCGCCTGGGAGCGGAAGTACGAGTTCCCGTCGCTGGACGTGAAGCTGTTCCGCAACGGCCAGTTCTCCGCCTCGATCGCGTCCATCGGCCTGACGTTCTTCGCCAGCATGGGCACGTTCTTCTTCATGGCGTTCTACCTCCAGCTGGTGCGGGGCTACACGCCGCTGCAGACCGGTCTGCTGCTCCTGCCGTTCGCGGTGGCGCAGCTGGCGTTCGCCCCGCGCAGCGCCGCGATGGTGCACCGGTTCGGCGGCAAGGCCGTCTCCGTCACCGGCCTGGTGCTGGTCGGCCTCTCGCTGATCGGCTTCATGACGGTCGGCGTGGACACGCCGATCTGGGTGGTCGCCGCGCTCTTCTTCGTCCAGGGCACCGGCATGGCCAACATCATGCCGCCGGCCATGGAGGCGATCATGTCGACGCTGCCGCGCGAGCGGGCCGGGGTCGGCTCCGCGATCAGCAACACGATCCGGCAGGTCGCGGCCGCGCTCGGCATCGCGGTGCTCGGCTCCGTGCTCGCCGCGGTCTACCGTTCCCAGGTCGGCGACGCGCTCACCGGCCTGCCGGACGCGGCCCGCGAGGCCGCGTCCGAGTCGATCGCCGGGGCGTACGCGGTGGCGGCCCAGGCCGGTCCGCAGGGCGGCGCGCTCGTCACGGCCGCGAACAGCGCGTTCGTGAACGCGATGCACGCGTCCGCGCTCGGCGCGGCCGTGATCGTGCTGATCGGCGCGCTGGTCTCGCTGACCTGGCTGCCCGGCCGTCCGACGCACGCGCCGGAGACCGCGGTCGAGCGGGCCCGCGAGGAGGTCGCCGAGGCCGGGGGAGACCCGGCGCTGGTGGACGCGGACCGGTAACGCCGGTGACGACGACGCCTGGGCCGCGCACGGGGGAGACCCCGCGGTCCAGGCGTCGCGCGTATCAAGGAGCCGCGCAGGGACTGGCGCTGGCCGACGAAAACAAGATCAAGGAGAATGGCCCCATGACACTCACCGCGCCGGACGTCCCGCGATCGCCCGAGCCGCGTGCGCCGGGCCGTCCACGGAGCAACCGCGCGGATGAGGCGATCATCGAGGCCGCGCTCGACCTGCTGGCCGAGGGCAGCAGCATCGAGGCGCTCGCCATCGAGGCGATCGCGAGCCGGGCCGGCGTCGGCAAGGCCACCATCTACCGACGCTGGGCCGGCAAGGACGCGCTGCTGCGCGACGCGCTCACCCGGCTGAAGGCCGCGCCCCCGCTGCCGGACACCGGCGACGTGCGGGAGGATCTGCTGGTCCTGGCGCGTGCGATCGGGCACAGCAAGGACCCGCGGGCCGCGAAGATCATGCCCTGCCTGATGCCGGAGGCGATGCGCAGCCCGGAGCAGTACGCGGCGTACCAGCAGATAGTCGAGCCCCGCCGCCAGGTGATGCGCGACGTGCTGACCCGCGGCGTCGCGCGCGGCGAGCTGCGCGCGGACCTGGACATCGAGCTGACCATGCTCGCGATCACCGGCCCGATCCTGATGCAGAAGCTGCTGCGCTGGAGCCCCCGCTTCGACGGCGACGAGACCCTCCCCGAACAGATCGTCGATCATGTGATGCGGTCGATCCGGGCCTGACGTCGTGCGCCCGAGTGTCGCTCGCGAGGCCGGACCGTGGCACCGCTAAGGTGTCGAACAGATGTGCGGCCGGACTCGGGGAGGGGTGGGCGCGTGCGGGTGCTCGGCATCGACCCGGGGCTGACCAGATGCGGCGTCGGCGTCGTCGAGGGTGTGCCCGGCCGCCCGTGCACGCTGGTGGCGTACCACGTGGTCCGCACCGACGCCGACGACCCGCTGCCGCAGCGGCTGCTGCGCCTGGAGACCGAGCTGAACGCGCTCGTCGGGCGATACGAGCCGGAGAGCGTCGCGGTCGAGCGCGTCTTCGCCCAGCACAACGTGCGCACCGTGATGGGCACCGCGCAGGCCAGCGCCGTCGCTGTGCTCTCCGGCGCGCGCCGCGGCATCACCGTCGAGACATATACGCCGAGTGAGGTCAAGGCCGCCATCACCGGCTCCGGCACCGCGGACAAGGCGCAGATGATCACCATGGTCCAGCGCCTGCTCCGGCTGGACGCGCCGCCGAAACCCGCCGACGCGGCGGACGCGCTCGCGCTCGCCATCTGCCACATCTGGCGTGGCGGCACCAAGGCGCGGGTGGCCGCCGCCGCGGCGAAGGTCGAGGCCGCGGTGCAGAAGAGCAAAATTCAGCAAGCCGCACGGGTACGCCAACGAGGAGGCCCACGATGATCGCCAGCGTCCGGGGGAAGGTGCTGGCCGTCGCGCCGCAGACCGCCGTGATCGAGGTCGGCGGCGTCGGCATGGCCGTCCAGTGCAGCCCGAACACGCTCGGTGGCCTGCGCCTCGGCGAGGAGGCCCGGCTCGCCACCTCGCTGGTGGTCCGGGAGGACTCGCTCACGCTCTTCGGCTTCGCCGACGACGACGAGAAATACCTCTTCGAGCTGCTGCAGACCGCGACCGGCGTGGGACCGCGCCTGGCTCAGGCCGCGCTCGCCGTCCACACGCCGGAGGTGCTGCGCAAGGCGATCGGCGGCGGCGACACCGCCACGCTCACCCGCGTGCCCGGCATCGGCAAGAAGGGCGCGGAGCGCCTGGTGCTGGAGCTGCGCGACAAGATCGGCCCGCTGCCGATCGGCGCGGACGGCGTCACCGGCCCGCATTCCGGCGCCTGGCAGAGCCAGGTCGGGCAGGCGCTGACCGGCCTCGGCTGGACGCAGAGCCAGGCCGACCAGGCCGTGGCCCTGGTCGCGGAGAGCATCGACGGCCCCACCCCGCCCGTGCCCCAGCTGCTCAAGCAGGCGATCCGCCTGCTCGGTAAGACCCGATGAACGACGGCGACGACGGCGTCGTCTCCGCCTACGCCTCGCCGCTGGAGCACGAGGCCGAGATCAGCGTCCGGCCGAAGCGGCTGGAGGAGTTCATCGCGCAGCACCGCGTGCGCGACCAGCTCGACCTGCTGCTCAAGGGCGCGCTCGGCCGCGGCGCCCCGCCGGACCACATCCTGCTCTCCGGCCCGCCCGGCCTCGGCAAGACCACGCTGGCGAACATCGTCGCGGCCGAACTGGGCGTCGGTATCCGTACCACCAGCGGCCCGGTGATCGAGCGGTCCGGCGACCTGGCCGCGATCCTCACCAGCCTCTCCGAGGGCGACGTCCTGTTCATCGACGAGATCCACCGCATCGCGCGCCCGGCCGAGGAACTGCTCTACAGCGCGATGGAGGACTTCCGGGTCGACGTGATCGTCGGCAAGGGGCCGGGCGCGACCGCGATCCCGCTCGACGTGGAGCCGTTCACGCTGGTCGGCGCCACCACCCGGTCCGGCCTGCTGACCGGCCCGATGCGGGACAGATTCGGCTTCGTCGCGCACCTGGACTTCTACGATCCCGACGACCTGGA
Source organism: Catenuloplanes japonicus (assembly GCF_000717135.1). Lineage (GTDB taxonomy): Bacteria > Actinomycetota > Actinomycetes > Mycobacteriales > Micromonosporaceae > Catenuloplanes > Catenuloplanes japonicus. Next base: position 197,984 of record NZ_JNXY01000016.1, on the reverse strand, counting down.
GGCGCTGATCCGCCGCTCGGCCGGCATCTTCGGCGTCCCGATCACGGACGACGGCGCGGCCGAGATCGCCCGTCGTTCCCGGGGCACGCCCCGCATCGCGAACCGGCTGCTGCGCCGCGTGCGCGACTTCGCGGAGGTGCGCGCGGACGGCGTGGTCACCCACGACGTGGCCAAGGCCGCGCTCAAGGTCTACGACGTCGACGACCTCGGCCTGGACCGGCTGGACAAGGCGGTCGTGCATGCGCTCGTGACGTCGTTCCGCGGCGGCCCGGTGGGCCTGTCGACGCTGGCCGTGGCCGTGGGTGAGCAGCCGGACACGGTCGAGGAGGTGTGTGAGCCGTTCCTGGTGCGGGCCGGTCTGCTGGCCCGCACGCCGCGCGGCCGGGTCGCGACCGAGGCCGCCTGGCGTCACCTCGGCAAGACGCCGCCGGGCCCGATACTCCCCGGTCAGCCGGATTTGTTTTCTCGTGGTGGAGAGTGAGTCTTTTTCAACCTGCCCCGGCTCGTGTGCGCCCGGACCGTCGACTCGAGCCCGGCTCTCACCTGCTCGCCAGGTTGAAAATTGCTCAGTAACTGCGGATCAACAGAGTGCACGCCCCTGCATCGAGTTTTCAGTCACAGGGGCTACACTCGCCGCGATCCGATAGACATTAATCTGCCTCCCCGCCTGCGCTAGGCGGCTTTTCAGGCGGACCAGCTGGAAGGTCTCAGCGTGTTAGAAAATTCTTACGCACAGGCTGCGAGCGGCGGCTCCGGCGGCGGCCTCACGATGATCCTGATGATGGCCGGTCTGATGGGCCTCATGTATTTCATGATGATCCGCCCGCAGCAGAAGCGCCGCAAGGACGCCGAGCGCATGCAGAGCGAGCTCGGCATCGGTGACGAGGTCGTCACCATCGGCGGCCTGCACGGCGTCGTGGCCGGTCACGACGACGACACGGTCACCATCGAGGCCCACCCCGAGGTGTTCCTGCGCTTCGCGCGCCCGGCGATCGCGCGCGTCGTCACCCGGACCGAGGATGCGGACGTCGCGAAGACGGACGAGCCGGCCGTGCCCGTCGAGACCGTGGACGACACCGTCGTCGAGACGAAGCGTGCCTCACTGGACAGCAAGGACGTTGTCAAGGAGTGACCCCTTCCCAAGGGGTCATTGAAGTTGTTGGATAATCGCGCGAGGTGCTCCCGTTTCCGGGCGTGTCTCGTGCACCATCACGCTCCTCGCCGGTTCGCGTCGGCGCTCCACCCAAGCCGCCCCACACGGCGGCCACCAGGCCCGTAAAGGAACTCAACAGCCGTGGCACCACCTCAGGGACAGATGCGCCCCGGGCGGCAACTTGCCGTGCTCGGCCTGATCTTCGTCGTCCTCTTCCTCATGGTCTTCTTCGTCGGTGTTCCCGGCAAGTCGAGCCTCGCCGAGCGTCTGGAGCCCAAGCTGGGCCTGGACCTGATCGGTGGCACCCGGGTCACGTACACGGCGACCACCATGGACGGATCGGATCCGCCGGCGGAGCAGCTCGAAGAGGCCCGACAGATCATCGAGAGCCGGGTCAACGCGCTCGGCGTCTCCGAGGCCGAGGTGGTGGTGGAGGGTAACCGGAACATCGTCATCTCGCTGGCCGGTGAGAACCGCGACGACCTCAAGCAGGTCGGCGACGCCGCTCAGCTGCGCTTCCGGAAGGTGCTGAAGGCCACGAACGGCGCCGGTGTCGCGCCGCAGCCCAGCGTCTCCGCCGAGCCCGCGCCGGACGCGTCCGCGTCGCCCGGCGCCAGCCCGTCCGCGGGTGCCAGCCCGTCCGGCGGGGCCGCGGTGACGTCGAGCCCGACCCCCAGCGGTGGCACGGGTGGCGGCACCGGTGGCCAGGGCGGTGGCGCGCAGGCGACCGCCACGCCCACCCCGACGCCGACCGCGTCCGCCGCGCCGTCCGCGACCGCGACGCCGAGCGCGGGTGCCTCCGCGACGCCGGCTCCGGTCAGCACGGACGTGGCCGCGATCCGCACCGAGATCCAGAAGAAGGTCGGCGACGCGGCCTGGGCGGCCGCCACCGGCCTGACCACGGTCGCGGACCTGGCCACCGACCCGACGCTGGCGACCACGCTGGAGCCGTTCAGCACGCTGGACCCGGAGAAAGAGGTCTGGGCGCTCGACCCGGCCATGCAGTTCAACGTCCCGCAGATCACCTGCGCGATGCTGGACGCGCGCAAGCCCGGCTCGATCGTCGACGAGAGCAAGCAGGCCGTGGCCTGTGAGTCCGGCGGGAAGTACCTGCTGGACGTGGCGAAGGTGCTCGGCACCGACGTCGGCAGCGCCAGCGGCGTGCTCGACCAGCAGCGCGGCGACTGGGTGGTCAGCCTGGACTTCACCAGCGAGGGCCAGAAGAAGTGGACCGCGCTGACCCGCGAGGCCTACAACAACGAGGGCTCCGCGTGTGACCAGACCGCGCTCGGCGACGGCAGCCGCTGCCGCGTCGCGGTGGTGCTGGACAACCAGGTCATCTCCTCCCCGGAGATCCAGGCCGTGCTCACCGGCGACTCGCAGATCACCGGCAGCTTCACCAGCGCGTCCGCGAACGAGCTGGCGTCGAAGCTGCGCTACGGCGCGCTGCCGCTGACCTTCGTCGCCGACGAGGCGCAGAACGTGTCCGCCACGCTCGGTGCGGAGCAGCTGCGGGCCGGTCTGCTCGCGGCCGGTCTCGGCATGCTCCTGGTCGCGATCTACGCGTTCTTCTACTACCGCCTGCTCGGCACCGTGATCTTCCTGAGCCTGATCCTCTCGGCGCTGCTCACCTACGGCGCCCTGGTCGTGCTCGGCCGGCAGATCGGCTTCACGCTGACGCTCGCCGGCATCGCGGGCTTCATCGTGTCGCTCGGTGTCGCGGCCGACTCCTTCATCATCTACTTCGAGCGGTTGAAGGACGAGATCCGCGAGGGCCGCAGCCCGCGCAGCGCGGTCGGCCGGGCCTGGACCCGCGCCCGCCGCACGATCATCTCGGCCAACGCGATCTCGCTGATGGCCGCGGTGGTGCTCTACATCGTCTCGGTCGGCCAGGTGAAGGGCTTCGCGTTCGCGCTGGGTCTGGCCACGGTGCTCGACCTGGTGGTCGTGTTCCTGTTCCGCCACCCGGTGATGACCATGTTCGCCCGGACCCGGGCGTTCCTGTCGCCGCGCGTCAGCGGTCTGGGCCGGGTCGTGGCCCAGAAGCCGACCGTCGCCGACACCACCGTCAAGCCGCGCTCGTCGCGCGTGAAGGAGGCCTGACATGGCCAAGGAAGGTCTTGCCAGTCGCCTCTACCGGGGCGACGCCGGCCTCAACATCATCGGCCGCCGCAAGATGTGGTTCACGGTCGCGCTGGTCGGCGTCCTGATCGCGCTCGGCAGCTTCGCGCTGCGCGGCTTCACGCTCGGCATCGAGTTCACCGGCGGCACCGAGTTCACGGTGCCGGCCGCGGGCCGCACGATCGACCAGGTGTCGGACGCGGTGGCCAAGGGCCTCGAGGCCGTGAACGCGGCGGACGTCAAGGTCGAGTCCGCGCAGCAGGTCGGTGACGACGCCACCGGATCGATCCTGGTCAAGACCGGCGAGGTCTCCTCGGCGGACTCGGTCACGATCAAGGATTCGGTCGCGAAGACGCTCAGTGCGGACCCGGCCACGATCTCCGGCAGCAACGTGTCCGGTGCCTGGGGCCGCTCGGTCACGGACCGCGCGGTCCTGGCGCTGCTGGTCTTCGTCGCGGTCGTCTCGCTCTACCTGGTGATCCGGTTCGAGTGGCGGATGGCGGTCGCGGCCGTCGTCTCGCTGATCCTCGACCTGATCCTGACCGCGGGCGTCTACTCGATCGTCGGCTTCGAGGTCTCGCCGTCGACGGTCATCGGCTTCCTGACGATTCTCGGCTACGCGCTGTACGACGTGGTCGTGGTCTTCGACAAGGTCCAGGAGAACACCAGGAGCATCACCGCGGGCAGCGGCCAGACCTACGCCGAGGCGTCGAACCTGGCGATCAACCAGACGCTGATGCGCTCGATCAACACCTCGCTGGTGGCGCTGCTGCCGGTCGGCGGCCTGCTCTTCATCGGCGCCGGCGTGTTCGGCGCGCGCACGCTGGAGGACCTGGGTCTGGTGCTGTTCGTGGGCATGGCGCTGGCGATCTACTCCTCGCTGTTCTTCGCCACGCCGGTGCTGGTCTGGCTGAAGAACTACGAGCCGCGGATCAAGGTGCACAACCAGCGGGTGCTGGCCCGCCGTCAGTCGCTGGCCAACCGCGCGGCCGAGACGGGCGGTGCCGAGCCGGAGTTCTCCGACTCGGACCACGCGCTGGCCGGTTCCACGCCGCGCGTCGGCGCCCGGCCCACCACCAAGCGGCCGAACGCGGGCAACCGCGGCGGCCGCCCCGGTCAGGCCGGCACCAAGCGCCGCTGACCCGGTAACACGCGGTTGAGGGCCCGTCCGGCAGACAGCCGGACGGGCCCTCGTCATTCCCGAGCGAACCCCCGGTGTGGTGCGTGCGGGTGAGGTCGCGAAGAATGGCACGGTGACCTCGACCCCTCCCCTCACCGGTGATCTCGGTGCCGACGTGGCCGCGCTGGTCGCGAGCCGCACGCTCGACGTGCCGGACTTTCCGAAGCCCGGCATCCTCTTCAAGGACCTGATGCCGCTCTTCTCGGACGGCCTGGTCTTCAAGGAGACCATCGACGCGATCGCGGCCCACTACGGGCCGGATTCGTTCGACGTGGTCGTCGGCGTGGAGGCGCGCGGCTTCGTGATCGCGGCGGCGCTGGCCTACGCGACCGGCGTCGGCGTGGTCCCGATCCGCAAGGCCGGCAAGCTGCCCCGCAAGGTGCACGCGGAGTCCTACGCGCTGGAGTACGGCGAGGCCACGCTGGAGGTGCACGAGGACGCGTTCGTGGCCGGTCAGCGCGTGCTGATCGTCGACGACGTGCTGGCCACCGGCGGCACCGCGAAGGCGACGGTGGACCTGGTGGAGAAGGCCGGCGGCACCGTCGCAGGCTTCACCGTGCTGCTGGAGCTGTCGTTCCTGGAGGGCCGCCAGCGGCTTCCGGGTCGTACCGTTGATGCGCTTTTGACGGTCTGACACCACCTTGCGTGCGGCGTCCCGGATCGGGATGGCCGAGCGTAGGGTGTCCCCGCTGGCCGGACGGGTAGGATTGGCGTTCGGGCCCGCGCGGGACGTGACGCCCAGGTAGCGCGCGGATGGACCGGGCGGATACGGTCAGAGCCTGTAGAACGGCGGGAGAGGCTATGTCCAGTCACATCGCCCCTCCGGGCGAGGCTTCGGATGAGGGCGCGGTGGCGACGAACGAGGTGGAGCGGCTTCCGGACATCGTCTCGGCCGTCGAGGCCGAGCGGGTGCCGGAGCCCCCGATGAACGATCTCGACCAGCCCGAGCCCCCGGCGACCCATCCGACGGATGACGGCGAGGGCGTGGTGCTGCCGTTCCCCGGCGCCACCAGCGTGGCCGACCAGTTCGCGGCCGGCGACGAGCAGGAGGACCCCACCTTCCTGACCGGTGTGGCGTCCGGCCGCCGCGTGCGCGCCCGCCTGGCCCGGTTCAACGCGCCCTGGCAGACCCCGCAGGTGGCGGAGGTGCTGGAGCCGCTGATCTCGATCCACCGCGCCTCCCACCCGAAGGCGGATGTGCGGCTGCTGCAGCGCGCGTTCGACATGGCCGCCAAGTGGCACCTGGGGCAGTACCGGAAGTCCGGCGACCCCTACATCACGCACCCGCTCGCCGTCGCCACCATCCTGGCGAACCTGGGGATGGACACGACCACGCTGGTCGCGGCGCTGCTGCACGACACGATCGAGGACACCGACTACAGCCTCGAGACCATGAAGGCGGATTTCGGCGGCGAGGTCGCGCTGCTGGTCGACGGCGTCACGAAGCTCGACAAGGTCAAGCTCGGCGACGCGGCCAAGGCGGAGACGATCCGCAAGATGGTCGTGGCGATGGCGAAGGACCCGCGCGTCCTGGTCATCAAGCTGGCGGACCGGCTGCACAACATGCGCACGCTCACCTTCCTCCCGCGCGCGAAGCAGGAGCAGAAGGCGAAGGAGACGCTGGAGATCCTCGCCCCGCTGGCCCACCGGCTGGGTATGAACACGATCAAGTGGGAGCTGGAGGACCTGTCGTTCGGGTTCCTGTTCCCCAAGCGGTTCGAGGAGATCAACCGGCTGATCGGCGAGCACCAGCCGCAGCGCGACACGCTGCTGCGACAGGTGACGCAGAAGGTCCAGGTGGACCTCAAGTCCGCGAAGATCAAGGCCGAGACGACCGGCCGCCCCAAGCACCTGTACTCGATCTACCAGAAGATGATCGTGCGGGGCCGGGACTTCAACGACATCTACGACCTGGTCGGCGTGCGCATCCTGGTGGACACCGTGCGCGACTGCTACGCGGCCCTCGGCGTGATCCACGCGAACTGGCAGCCCGTCCCGGGCCGGTTCAAGGACTACATCGCCATGCCGAAGTTCAACATGTACCAGTCGCTGCACACGACCGTGATCGGCCCGTCCGGCAAGCCGGTCGAGATGCAGATCCGGACGTACGCGATGCATCGCACCGCCGAGTTCGGCATCGCCGCCCACTGGAAGTACAAGGAGCAGAAGGGCGCGACCGTCGTCGGCCCGCCCGCGCACATCGACGAGATGACCTGGCTCCGGCAGCTGCTCGACTGGCAGCGCGAGGCGAGCGACCCGTCCGAGTTCCTGGACGCGCTCCGGTTCGACCTCTCCAGCCAGGAGGTCTACGTCTTCACGCCCAAGGGCGACGTCATCCCGCTGCCCACCGGCTCGACGCCGGTCGACTTCGCCTACGCCGTGCACACCGAGGTCGGGCACAAGTGCATCGGTGCGCGCGTCAACGGCAAACTGGTGCCGCTGGAGTCCACGCTCTCCAACGGCGACGTGATCGAGATCTTCACGTCGAAGTCCGACTCCGCCGGCCCGTCGCAGGACTGGCTCGGCTTCGTCAAGTCGCCGCGTGCGCGTACCAAGATCCGGCAGTACTTCAACAAGGAGCGCCGCGAGGAGGCGATCGAGGCCGGCAAGGAGGCCATGGTCAAGGCCATGCGCAAGCAGGGCCTCCCGCTCCAGCGCCTGCTCACCTCCGACGCGCTGCTCGCCATCGCCCGCGACCTGCACCTGGCCGACGTCTCCGCGCTCTACGCGGCCGTCGGGGAAAATCAGGTCTCCGCGCAGTCCGTGGTCCAGCGCCTCGTGGCCGGCTACGGCGGCGAGGAGGGCGCGGTCGAGGACATCGCCGAGACCGCCGTCCCGACCCGCCCGCCGAGGGCCCGCACCACCTCGCACGACCCCGGCGTCGAGGTCCGCGGCGTCTCCGACGTCTGGATCAAGCTCGCCCGCTGCTGCACGCCGGTCCCCGGCGACGCCGTCTTCGGCTTCGTCACCCGCTCCGGCGGCGTCAGCGTCCACCGCGACGACTGCGCCAACGCGGAAGACCTGAAGGTCCAGGAGGACCGGATCGTCATCGTCACGTGGAAGCCGACCAGCGCGTCCACGTTCCTGGTCGCCATCCAGGTCGAGGCGCTCGACCGGCACAAGCTGCTGGCCGACGTCACCCGCGTCCTCTCCGACGAGCGCGTCAACATCCTCTCCGCGACCGTCACGACCACGCGCGACCGGGTGGCCGTCAGCCGCTTCAGCTTCGAGATGGCCGACCCCAAGCACCTCGGCCACCTGCTGGCCGCGGTCCGCAAGGTCGACGGCGTCTTCGACGCCTACCGCGTCACCTCCGGTGCCTGACCAGAAAACCTTTGATTTTCCCGCTTCCGGCCTGGTCACCTTCCGCGTGCTCCCGCGGGCCTCGGGCCCGTGGGTGGTCACCTTCCCGCCGGGGCGGCTGACCGCTCACGGCAACTCCCACACGCCACGGTGGCGGCTCCGGCCGCGGCCGTGCGTGGCGGTCCTGGTTCTCGGTGGTTTCGGTCAGGGTGGGTCTGGTCGCGGTGGTCGTCTCGGCCGCGAACGGCCTGGTGACGGTAGTTCCGGTCGCGGCGGCCTGGTGACGGTAGTTCCGGTCGCGGCGGCCTGGTGACGGTAGTTCCGGTCGCGGCGGCCTGGTGACGGTAGTTCCGGTCGCGGCGGCCTTGGTCACGGCAGTTCCGATCGCGACGGCCCGGGTGACGTTGGTGCCTCTGACCGCCTCGTTTCTCGTGCCCGAAATTTCCGCATAAGGGCGACCAGTGATGGTCGAATCCTGTCCGGCCAGATCCGTTGCCCGGCGTCTTGCCGGGTCTGCGGGGCACTAAAAGCCGAAATTTCGGGCGCCAAGCTCCCGCGCCGTAGGGGCAGCGGGCGGTCAAGACCGCCGCCATGGGTTTCGTCACCGGCGACCGATACCTGCGCGGCGGCTGGGGGCGCCGCGACCTCCGCTGTCGGTCGCCCTCAAAGGTGAAATTTGCTGATAAAGGCACCGCGGTCTTCGATTGCGACAAGATCCACCGCGTCCTCAGGCCGCAGAGGATCATTGAGTGCCGCAAAAACCAGGTCGCTGAGCCTAGTTGACCTGGTTTTTGCGGCACTCAATGATCCTTTATCGGTGCGGTACGGGGTCTTGCCACGTCGCGACAGGCGAATGCATGCGGATACCGACACAAGGCAGTTTGGATCTAGGGAGGCTATGGCCGGTCAAAAAAGGAATGCTATATGTCGAAATTTCGGGCGAGATACCGCATAATTCGGAGCCGGGAGCCGGGAGCCGGGAGCCGGGAGCCGGGAGCCGGGAGCCGGGAGCCGGGAGCCGGGAGCCGGGAGCCGGGAGCCGGGGGATGAGTGACAACCGGCCCCCGCCGCGAGTGCGACGAGGGCCGGGAGTTGACTGACGGGTCAGGCGGCGGCGACGGCCACCGTCTGGATGTTGATGTCGTTCTTCGGGTGGCCGCCGCCGGGGTTCGGGTCGAACGCGCCGTCGTGGCCCGCCTCGGTCGCCTTCTTCAGCACCTCGAGGCCGGCCGGCGTCACCTTGCCGATGATCGTGTAGTCCGGGGACAGTTCCACGTCCTCGTAGATGAAGAAGAACTGGCTGCCGTTCGTGCCGTCCTGGCCGCTGTTGGCCAGCGCCACCACGCCCGCCGGGTACGCAGGCAGGTCCGTCGTCGGCAGGTACTCGTTGCTGTACCGGTACGCCGGGCCGCCGGTGCCGTCCGTCTCGCGGTAGCCGTCACCCTTGGCGCTCGGGTCGCCGCACTGCAGCATGCCCGGGAACATCCGGTGGCACTTGGTGCCGTCGAAGAACTGCTTGCCGGCCAGGAACGTGAACGACTCGATCGCACACGGCGACTTCGTCTTGTCCATCGTGACGTCGACCGCGCCGAAGTTCGTCGTGACGGTCATGACCGACTTGCCGACGTTGGACGCGCTGGCCGGCGGCATGCCCACGTCGACCGTGGTGCCCTGCCCCTGGTCCGGCGCGGCGGTCCAGTTGCAGACCGTGGTGTCGGCGACCGGGGCCGCGGTGGTGTCCGAGTCGTCGTCACGCAGGACGGTGACCGCGATCGCCACGCCGGCCGCCACGATCAGGACCGCCGCGGTCGCGGAGACCGCGATCCACGTGTTCTTGCGCTTGCGGGCGGCGGCCTCCCTGCGTGCGGCCATGTCCCGCTCGAGGCGGGCCCGTGCTGCGGCGCGCTGCTGCCGCTCCTTGATGGACGACACGGTCTTCCTCCTGGTGAAAAGTGCTGGCAGCGGGAATAAAGGTCAGAGTAGGTCAGGAAGCTGTGGATGCCGAGGAGACAGGCGCGGCGGGTGCGGCGGTGGCGCCGACCTCGCCGACCGTCAGCGACGTGATGAGCACGTCGGACTTCGGCACCACGGTCTTGCCGGCGTCGTTGGCGACGGTCTCCATCGCGCCGATCTCCTGGACCGTCTCCAGGCCGGTCGCGACGGACCCGATGATCGGGTACGCCGGCGTCGCCGGGTTGAAGTCCTTGAAGAAGATGAGGAACTGGCTGCCGTTGCTGCCCGGGGTGGGCGAGGTCAGCGCGATCGTGCCGGCCGGGTACGCCGGAGGGACGTCGCCCGACGGCGGCGCCGAGGGGTTCGTCGCGGCCGGGATGTTCTCGTCCCAGTACGTGTACGTCGGCCCGCCCAGCCCGTCACCGGTGATGTCGCCGCAGTGCAGCGCACCCTCCTCGGTGATCTCCGTGCACTTCGTGTTGTCGAAGTAGTTGCGGCCCGCCAGGTACGTGAAGCTGGCCACGGAGCAGGGCGCGTCCGTGATGTTCAGCGAGGCGGTGACCGGCGCGAGCGCGTTGAACGTCAGCGTCGCCGGCCGGGTGCCCTCGGACGGGATGTTCTCCGTCGACGGCTGGCCCACGTCCTTGCTGGAGTCGGCCGCAGACTGGCTGGTCCAGGCGCAGGACTCGCCGCTCGCCTCGGTCGTGTCCGGCTTGGAGTCGAAGACGCCCAGGCCCCACATCGTCAGGCCCGCGGCGACCACCAGCACGAGGCCGATGGCGGTGGCCGCTCCGACCTGGCGCCTGCGGCGCTCCCTGGCCGCCCGACGCGCCATCTGCCGATCGAGCTTCGCGCGCGCGAGCTTGCGCTGCCGAGACTTGCTGGAAGCCACGAGTCCTATCTCCCTGTCACAGTCCGCCGGGGCTGGTCGCACTCACAGTGCGGCACGCCACACGAGGGCGTAGTGTACGGCCAACCGCTGTGAAAGTGACGCCCAGGTAGCGCCGACACGCCATCAAAGATCATCGACGTGACCCGCGCCGCGCTCCTTTTCGATTGCGGCCACCGATAAGCTGACCTCGAAGACCCGGAAAGACCTTGGAGGGTTACGTGCTTGTCGACGGCTTTGCGGCCGAGGCCTTCGGGACCAACTGCTACGTGGTGGCCACCGCGCCCGGCGAGCAGTGCGTGGTCGTGGACCCGGGCATCGGCGTCGTCGACCGGCTGGAGGAACTGCTGGCCAAGCATCGCCTGCAGCCCGCGGCCGTGCTGCTCACCCACGGGCACCTGGATCACGTGTTCTCGGTGACGCCGGTCTGCGGCGCGCGCGGCATCCCGGCCTACGTGCACCCGGCCGACCGCGAGATGCTGGCCGACCCGGCCAAGGGCCTGTCGATGGACTACCGGGCGCTGTTCGGCGGCCGCCTGGAATACGCCGAGCCGGACGACGTCGTGCCGATGATGGACGGCACCGTGCTGAGCCTGATCGGCCTGGAGATCGCGGTCGACCACGCACCGGGCCATACCGGCGGGTCGGTGCTGTTCCGGCTCCCCGGCGCGCAGGACGAGGAGATCTGCTTCTCCGGGGATGTGCTCTTCGCGGGCTCGATCGGACGCACCGACCTGCCGGGCGGCAGCATGGATTCCATGCTGACCAGCCTGCGGGAGAAGGTTCTCCCGCTCGCCGACGACACCGTCGTCCTGCCCGGCCACGGCCCTGCCACCACCATCGGGCGCGAGCGCGCCACCAACCCTTACCTTCGCGAACTCGGCTCGGAAGCGCCGTCCCGCGGTCTGTAGTAAGGGCCAGAGTCGTAAGCCCGGCTGCCGCCCCGACCACCCGCCCCTATGTGGAAGAAAGCTGACTTTCTTGAGCAAGCCCACGCCCCTGTCCGGGTTCCCGGAGTGGCTGCCTCAGCAGCGCCTCATCGAGCAGGAGATCCTCGGTCGCGTCCGGCGCACGTTCGAGCTCTACGGCTTCGCGCCGCTGGAGACGCGCGCGGTGGAGCCGCTGGACCAGTTGCTGCGCAAGGGGGAGACCTCGAAGGAGGTCTACGTCCTGCGCCGGCTGCAGGCGGACGAGAACGACACGTCCGACGCGGCCCTCGGTCTGCACTTCGACCTGACCGTACCCTTTGCGCGGTTTGTCCTTGAGAACGCGGGCAAGCTGCAGTTCCCGTTCCGTCGCTACCAGATCCAGAAGGTGTGGCGGGGGGAGCGGCCGCAGGAGGGCCGCTACCGCGAGTTCTACCAGGCGGACATCGACATCGTGGACCGGGACACGCTGCCCGCGCACTACGAGGCCGAGATCCCGCTGGTGATCGGCGACGCGCTGTCCGGGCTGCCGATCCCGCGGGTGACCGTGCAGGTGAACAACCGCAAGGTGCTGGAGGGCTTCTACCGCGGCCTCGGCATCGACAGCACCGAGGACGTGCTGCGCCAGGTCGACAAGCTCGACAAGATCGGCCCGGCCAAGGTCGTGGAACTGCTGAAGAATCAGGGTCTGTCCGAGGCACAGGCGACGCAGGTGCTCAAGCTCGCCGAGATCAAGGCCGCGGACAGCAGCTTCGCCGACCAGGTCAAGCAGCTCGGAGTCAGCGACCCGCTGCTCGACGAAGGGCTGGAGGAGCTGGTCCGGGTGGTCGACACCGCGGTCGCGGAGAAGCCCGGCCTGATCGTCGCGGACCTGCGGATCGCGCGCGGCCTCGACTACTACACCGGCACGGTCTACGAGACGCTGCTGGAGGGCTACGAGCGGTTCGGCTCGATCAGCTCCGGCGGCCGGTACGACAACCTGGCCACGGCCGGGAAGGACGTCTTCCCCGGCGTCGGCATCTCGATCGGTGTCACCCGGCTGCTCGCCATCCTGTTCGGCCGCGACGCGCTCACCGCGTCGAGGTCCGTGCCGACGTGCGTGCTGGTCGCGGTGAACAGCGAGGAGGAGCGCCCGCGCAGTGTGGCGGCCGCGGCCGCGCTGCGCCGCAACGGAATCCCGACCGAGGTGGCGCCGAGCGCGGCGAAGTTCGGCAAGCAGATCCGCTACGCCGAGCGCCGCGGCATCCCCTACGTCTGGTTCCCCGGCGAGTCCGGCTCGGTCAAGGACATCCGTTCCGGCGAGCAGGTCGACGCGGACGCGGCCACCTGGGCGCCGCCGCAGGAGGATCTGCGGCCGATCGTCTCCGGCACCGCCTGATAACGCGCACCGGCGGCGCGGCAGAGAAAGATCTGCCGCGCCGTTACTCTTCGTGCACAACTTCTCACAACCGGGAATCGTCCCTTGTGAGGTGTCCTTAATCGCCTAGACATCCAGGTTCATAGATCTGTGAAATCCGGCGCCCCTAGCTTCCTCTGCACCCACACCCGGCAGAGAGGGCAGTCGGATGTCACGAGGTCTGCGAGGTTCGTTGGTCGCGGTCGGCTTGGTCGCCGCGCTCACCACCACCGGGTGCGTCGGTAGCGCCCCGTCCGAGGCCGGTGCGAGCGGGGACACGATCAAGGTCGGCGTGCTCCACTCGCTCAGCGGCACCATGGCGATCAGCGAGGTCACGGTCCGGGACGCGGAGCTGCTCGCCATCGAGGAGATCAACGCCAAGGGCGGCGTGCTGGGCAAGAAGCTGGAGCCGGTCGTCGAGGACGGCGCCTCCGACTGGCCCACGTTCGCCGAGAAGGCACAGAAGCTGATAAGTCAGGACAAGGTCGCCACGGTGTTCGGCGGGTGGACGTCCGCCAGCCGCAAGGCCATGCTCCCGGTCTTCGAGCGCAACAAGGCGCTGCTCTGGTACCCCGTGCAGTACGAGGGCCTGGAGAGCTCGCCGTACATCTTCTACACCGGCGCCACCACGAACCAGCAGATCGTGCCCGGACTGGACTATCTCAAGGAACAGGGCAAGAAGTCGGTCTTCCTGGTCGGCAGCGATTACGTCTTCCCCCGTACCGCGAACAAGATCATCAAGGCTTATGCGGCCGCGAACGGCATGGAGATCGTCGGCGAGGAGTACACGCCGCTCGGCCACACCGAGTACTCCACCGTGGTCAACAAGCTGCAGCAGGCCAAGCCGGACGCGGTCTTCAACACGCTGAACGGCGACTCCAACGTGGCGTTCTTCAAGTCGCTGCGCGGCGCCGGCATCACCGCGGAGACCATGCCCACGGTCAGCGTGAGCGTGGCCGAGGAGGAGGTCGCCGGCATCGGCCCGGACAACATCGCCGGCCACCTGGTCGCCTGGAACTACTACCAGACCACCACCGGCGCGACCAACGACGCGTTCGTGGCCGCGTTCAAGGCCACGTACGGCGCGAACAAGGTCACCTCCGACCCGATGGAGGCCGGCTACAACGCGGTCAAGCTCTGGGCGGCCGCGGCAGAGAAGGCCGGCACGGTCGAGGTAGAGCCGGTCAAGGCCGCGGCCAAGGGCATCGCGCTGGACCTGCCCGAGGGCACGGTCACGATCGACGGCGAGAACCAGCACGTGTTCAAGACCGCGCGGATCGGCCTGGTGCAGCCGGACGGCCAGATCAAGGAGGTGTGGAGCTCCGGGGCGCCGATCAAACCGGACCCGTACCTGAAGGGCTACGACTGGGCCGCGGGGCTGAGCTGATGGCCGTCCTGAACCAGCTCTTCATCGGCGCCAGCATGGGCGCGGTGCTGCTGCTGATCGCGCTCGGGCTGACGTTCACGTTCGGCCAGATGGGCGTGATCAACATGGCCCACGGGGAGTTCCTGCTCGTGGGCGCGTACACGGCGTACCTGCTGCAGAACGTGGTCCTGGCGCTGCCCGTGGCGTTCGCCGTCGCGGGCGCGCTCGGGCTCGTGCTGGAACGGCTGCTGATCCGCCGCTTCTACGGCCGGCCGCTGGACACGCTGCTGCTCACGTTCGGCGTGAGCCTGATCCTGCAGCAGCTGGCCCGCGACATCTTCGGCGCGCCCAACGTCGGCGTCACCGCGCCGGCCTGGCTCACCGGCGGGATCGGCGGCTTCCCGTACAGCCGGATCTTCATTCTGGTCCTGGCCCTGGCCTGTGTGGCCGCGATCTCGCTCTACCTGACCCGGATGAAGCAGGGCCGCCGGATGCGCGCGGTCATGCAGAACCGGCAGCTCGCGGCCGTCAGCGGCGTCGCCACCGAACGCGTCGACCAGCTCACGTTCCTGATCGGCTCCGGGCTCGCGGGCGTGGCCGGCGTGGCGCTCACGCTGATCGGGCCGGTCGGGCCGTCGCTCGGCACCTACTACATCGTGGACGCGTTCCTGATCGTGGTCGCGGGCGGCCTCGGCCAGCTGCGCGGCGCCGTGATCGCCGCGTTCGTGCTGGGCGTGCTCAACAGTTTCGTCGAGTTCTGGACCGACGCCAGCCTCGCCAAGGTGGTGGTCTTCGCCGTGATCGTCGCCTTCCTGCAACTCCGGCCACAGGGCCTCTTCGTGCTGCGCAGCCGGGCCCTGACATGACACATTCAAAATCATTCGTGGGTACGACAACGAGCTTCTTCCTGTTGGCCGGGTTGCTGCTGCTGGCCGCGCCGGCGCTGCTCCCGGCGTTCCGGCTGGAGCTGCTGGCCAAGTGGCTCTGCTACGCGATCGTCGCGGTCGGCATCCACCTGGCCTGGGGCCGCGGCGGCATGCTCACGCTCGGCCAGGGCGTCTTCTTCGGCCTCGGCGGCTACGCCATGGGCATGCACCTCAAGCTCACCGACGCCGGGCCGGGACAGCTGCCCGACTTCATGGTGTGGAGCGGCGTGGAGACGCTGCCCGCGCTCTGGGCACCGTTCCGCAATCCCGCGTTCGCGCTGGCCATGGTGGTCGTGCTGCCCACCGTGGTCGCGATCCTGCTCGGCACGTTGGTGTTCCGGCAGCGGGTGCGCGGCGCGTACTTCGCGGTGCTCTCCCAGGCGCTCGCGGCCGCGTTCGTGATCCTGCTCGTCGGCCAGCAGGGCCTGACCGGCGGCACCAACGGACTCACCAACGTGCAGTTCTTCTTCGGCCTCGACCTCTACGACCCCGCGCAGAAGCGGATCGTCTACTACCTGGTCGTCGGCGCGCTCGGCCTGGTCTTCCTGGCCGCCTGGCAGCTGTCCCGCAGCCGCCTCGGCCGGCTGCTGGTCGCGATCCGGGACGGCGAGGACCGGGTGCGATTCCTCGGCTACGACCCGGCCGTGGTCAAGACCGTGGTCTACGCGGTGTCGGCCGCGACGGCCGGGATCGCGGGCGCGCTGTTCGTGCCGGTCGTCGGCATCCTCGGCCCGGCCGACCTGGGCGTGGTGCCGTCGCTGGAGATGCTGGTGGCGGTCGCGATCGGCGGGCGGTTCTCGCTCGGCGGCGCGATCGGGGGCGCGGTGCTCTACAACTACGCCAGCACCGGGCTGAGCGAGACGTTCCCGTCGGGGTGGACGTACCTGCAGGGGGCGATGTTCATCGCGGTCATGCTGTGGGCGCCGCGCGGGCTGGCCGGGCTGTTCTCGTCGGGGTGGTCGTGGATCGGCGGGTTCCGCGAGCGACGGTTCCCGGGCTCGGGCGGGCTTTCATCCACACCGGCGTCCCTGCCGGAGCCGAAGGCCGCGTCTGCATCGGCACCCGCGCAGGCGACCTCGTCCACGACCTCATCCGCGTCGGAGCCGGCGCCTGCGTCCGGACCGGCGCCCTCGTCGGCTCGCGGGGAGGTGCCGGCGTGAGCGGGCAACTGGAGGTGCGGGGGCTGCGCGTCGTCTTCGACGGGTTCCAGGCGATCACCGACCTGGACTTCACGGTCCAGCCCGGGGAGCTGCGGTTCCTCATCGGGCCGAACGGGGCCGGCAAGACCACGCTGATCGACGTGGTCACCGGCCGCACGAAGCCCGCCTCCGGGTCCGTGCGGTTCAACGGGACCGAGCTGGTCGGCCGCCGTGAGCACGCGATCGTGCGGCTCGGCGTCGGGCGTACCTTCCAGACCTCGGTCGTCTTCGAGGAACTGAGCGTGCTGGAGAACCTGGACCTCGCCGCGTCCTTCCGGCGCGGCCTCCCGGCGTTGCTGCGGGCCCGGCGCGGCGTGTCCGGCGTGGTCGCGGCCGTGCTGGACACGACCGGCCTGAACGCGCTGGCGGACCGGCCGGCCGGCGTGCTCTCGCACGGTCAGCGGCAGTGGCTGGAGATCGGCATGCTGCTGGTCCAGCGGCCGAGCCTGCTGCTGCTCGACGAGCCGGTGGCCGGCATGAGCCGCGGCGAACGGGAACGCACCGGACACCTGCTCCAGGCGGTCGCGAAGGACCACACGGTGGTGGTGATCGAGCACGACATGGAGTTCCTGCGCAGGTTCGCCAGCCAGGTGACGGTGCTGCACGAGGGCCGGCTGCTGTGCGAGGGGACGGTGGGCGAGGTGCAGGCCGACCCGCGTGTGCAGGAGGTCTACCTGGGGCGTTCCTCCTCGAAGAAGGAGCCGGTCGTATGACGCTGGTGGTGGAGGGGCTCGACGTGGCGTACGGCCGCGCGCAGGTGCTCTTCGGTGTTGACCTTCAGGCCCCGGGCGGTGAGCTGACCTGCGTGATGGGCCGCAACGGTGTCGGCAAGTCCACGCTGCTCAAGGCCATCATGGGGGTGCTGCCCGCGCGCGCCGGCACGATCACGTTCGAAGGGGCGGAGATCGGCCACCTCAAGACCCACGAGAGGGTACGGCTCGGCCTGGGCTACGTGCCGCAGGGCCACGAGACGTTCCCGCAGCTGACCGTGGCCGAGAACCTGCAGGTCACGCTGGAGGCGGCGCCGGGTGGTGACCGGGCCGCGCTGGACGAGGCACTCGATCTGTTCCCCGCGCTGCGAGGGCTGCTCAAGCGGAGGGCCGGGTTTCTCTCCGGCGGGCAGCAACAGCAGCTCGCGATGGCGCGGGCACTGGTGACCCGGCCTCGGATGCTGCTGCTCGACGAGCCGACGGAGGGCATTCAGCCGTCGATCATCGTGGAGATCGAGGAGGCGATCGCGCGGCTGCACAGCGAGGCCGGGCTCGCGATTCTGCTCGTCGAGCAGTACCTCGACACGGCGCTTCGCCTGGCGGACCGCTTCGTCGTCCTCGATGCCGGCGAGGTGGTGCGGGCCGGGCCTCGTGCCGGACTTCAGGATGAGTCTCTGCACGCCCTCCTTTCCGTGTGACCGACGTCGTCATCGTGCGTCCGTGCCGGGATGCGGCTCGCGCGGTGGCGGACCGTCACGCCCGATGTTCTGGCTTGCCCGGCTCTCGTACGGTCTCGCCGCTGACGAGGCACTCCAACAGCGCGGGTTGTCAGGGGCTTGCTCGGCGCGTGGCCGTCTTGTCGAGGGGCTGGCCAGCCCGGTACGCGGCCGTCTTGCGATGGATCGGTCGGCCTGGCACACGGCCGTCTCGCGATGGATCGGTCGGCCTGGCACGCGGCCGTCTTGCGACGGATCGGTCGGCCTGGCACGCGGCCCTCATGTCAGGAGCCGGTCTGCCCGGCATGCGGTCATCGGGCGCTGCCGCGCCCGAAATTTCATGTTATAAGTCGCGTTGGGTGATCTACCTGCTGTTTTGGGTAGCAGGTCGGGCGCTCTTGTGCTTGCGCATAAAGAACAAAGGGCGCCATCTTCGGCGGGCGCCAGGGTGGGTCAAGATCCTTGCATACGCCACCGCTGTTATTCGGGCCGAATAACAGCGGTGGCGTATGCAAGGATCTTGGATCCCGAAAAATGGAATGACCCTCTCGTATTTTGGAATAGGAGAGCGGCTGAGAAAGGTCGCCCGGCCTCATGTAAAGCAGCCCAGGTCGTCTATGTAGTGAAATTTCGGGCGCGAAGCGCCCGGCTGTCGCGAGGCGCAGGCGGGAGGCGCTGTCGGGAGACGCGGGCGGGAGGCGCAGGCGGGAGGCGCAGGCGGAGACGGGGCGGGAGGCCGGGGTGCGGGTGAGGGCGTGGGCGGCCGCGGGGCCGCGGCTCGCCCGGACCACGGCGGGACCGGCTCCGATGCGGCGTGCGGAGCGCAGGCGGAGCCCGCCGCGAGGTTTGCCCGCGGGAGCAAACGGGCCGGACCACGCCGGGAGCGGGACGATGAATTGGATCTTGGTTTTGATCTGGCCGAGGCCCTGCCCGCGCGCCGGGACCCTCATCCAGGCCCGCCGATCGTGCTTCGGCGAGTACCAGCCGGGTGATCAGGTCCGGGTGCGCGGCGGCGCGTGGCAAGGGGGAAGGGGCCCCGCCGGATCGGCGAGGCCCTGAGGTGATCAGTAGGTGAAGCGGGAGACGGTGGTCTGGAGCTGGGTGGACATGCGGGAGAGCTCGGCGGCGGAGCGCTGGGCGTCGGCGACGGACTCGGCGGTGATGCGGGCGTTCTCGGCGACGTTGTCGATGCTGGCGCTGATCTGGCCGGTGGCGCTGGCGGCCTCGGCGACGTTGCGGTTCATCTCGGCGGTCGTGGCGGACTGTTCCTCGACGGCGGAGGCGATGGTGGTGGTGTAGTCGTTGATGCGGCCGATGACCTCGGCGATCTCCTGGATGGCGGTGACGGCCTGGTTGCTGTCGGCCTGGATGGCCTCGACGCGGCGGGAGATGTCCTCGGTGGCGCGGGCGGTCTCCTGGGCCAGATCCTTGACCTCGGTGGCGACGACGGCGAAGCCCTTGCCGGCCTCGCCGGCGCGGGCGGCCTCGATGGTGGCGTTGAGGGCCAGGAGGTTGGTCTGTTCGGCGATCGCGGTGATGACCTTGATGACGTCGCCGATCTGGCGGGACGACTCGCCGAGGGTGGCGATGGTCTGGTTCGTGGTCTCGGCGACGGCGACGGCCTGGCCGGCGACCTCGGCGGCGTTGTTGGCGCTCTGGGCGATCTCGCCGATGGCGGCGCCCATCTCCTCGGAGCCGGCGGCGACCGTGGTCACGCCCTGGGAGACCTCCTCGGAGGCGGCGGAGACGACCTTGGCCTGGGTGGAGGCCTCTTCCGCGTTCTTGGCGATCTGGTTCGCGATGACCGACGTCTCCTCGGCGGCGGCGGCCAGGCTGTGGGAGGCGGAGCCGACGGACGCGACCACCTCGCGGGTCTGGCGCAGCGCGCGGGTGAGCGCCTCGGCCATCTGGCCGACCTCGTCGCGGCCGTCGACCTCGGGCTCGACGGTCAGGTCGCCGTCGGCCATGTGGGTCAGTGAGCGCTTCACGCGCGCCAGCGGGCCGACGATCTGCCGGGCGACCCAGATGCCGAGCGCCAGCGCGAGCAGGATGCCGACGATGCCCACGATGAGCAGCGTGCGCTTGCCGGTGGCCGCGGTGGCGGCGCCGTCGTGCGCGCGGGACTTGGCCTGCTCGGCCTCGGCCAGGTTCTCCGCCTCGATCGCGTCGCTGGCGTCGGTCATCAACGGCAGCAGCTGGGTCCGGTACTCGGTGAAGAACTGGGCGGTCTGGCCGCGGTCCGCCAGCGGGATGAGCGTGCCGGTCGCGATGTCCTGGAGCTTCTGGAAGTCTGCCTCGAACGAGGGCATCGCGTCCGGGTCGACCGCGGCCGGCTCGTAGGCGGTCACGCCGTTGCCGATCTTCGTGACCCGGTCGCTGATCTCGGTCAGCAGCTTCGCCCGGGTCTCGGCGTTCGCGCCGCCGTACTCCAGGACGCGGGCGCGCCAGGCCTGGAAGTCGCGCTGCAGCGTGGACAGCGTGGTGAGCGGCTGCACGTTGTCCGCGTAGAGCGTCTGAGCCTTGTCCGAGACGGAGTCGAGCTGCACGAAGCCGGTGACGCCGATCGCCCCGGCGGCGATCGCGGCGACGGCGACGGCGGAGAGGATCTTCCCGTTCACGCCCCGGTCGGTGAACCAGCGTGCCGGGCCGCCGCGCCGTGCGGCCGAGGGGGCCTCAGTGCTCATCTGTCATCTCCCGTATCGGAACCGACTACACCCGTGCAATCGACCGCTGACAGAGTCGCCTTATGGTTTTGGGTCGTTTCCGGGTGCTTTTTCGGTGCAACCGGGCCTACGGGCGGGCCGTGCCGAGCACCGGCGTGGTGTGGATCAGCTCTTCGAGCGCCTCGGCCGGCATCGGGCGCGCGTAGTGGTAGCCCTGGCCGGTCCGGCAGCCGAGCAGCGTCAGCTCGGTGGCCTGCGCGGCCGTCTCGACGCCCTCGGCCACGGTGTCCAGGTGCAGGATCTGGCTGAGCCGGATCACGGCCTCCGCGACCGCGGAGCCCTCGGCCTCGCCGTTCAGCTCGGAGACGAAGCAGCGGTCCAGCTTGAGGATGTCCACCGGCAGCCGGGTCAGGTAGCGCAGCGACGAGTATCCGGTGCCGAAGTCGTCCAGCGCGATCCGGATGCCGAGCCCGCGCAGCGCCTCCAGCCGGGCCACCCGCGAGTTGTCGTCGACCAGCGCGTTCTCGGTCAGCTCCAGCACCAGGTCGCGCGGGCTCAGGCCGGTGCGCTCCAGCACGTCGGCGACGCGCTCCACCAGGTCCGGCTGGGCCAGCTGGCGCGGTGAGACGTTGACGCTGGCGCGCAGGTGCTGCCGTCCGGGCAGCCGCTGCCACGCGGCGACCTGCCGGCACGCCTCCTCCAGCACGTAGAGGCCGATCTTCTCGATCGCGCCGGTCTGCTCGGCCAGCGGGATGAACCGATCCGGCGAGACCAGGCCGCGCTCCGGGTGCTGCCAGCGGACCAGCGCCTCGACCGAGGTCACCTCGCCGGTCTCCAGGGCCACGATCGGCTGGTAGAAGACGCGCAGCTGGCCGGAGCCGACCGCGCCGCCGAGCTCCTCCGCGAGCGCGTTCTCGGCCGCGGCCAGGTCCTCGAAGCCCTCGGTGTAGAGCTCGAAGCGGCGGCCGCCCCGGCGTTTTGCCTGGTACATGGCCATGTCGGCGCGGTGTCGTACCACGTTGGCGGGGTCGGTGGGGGTGGTCAGCGAGATGCCGATGCTGGCGCCGAGCCGGGCCGGCACGCCGTCGATCATGAGGTCCCGGGCGATCGCGTCCAGGATGCGGCGCGCGACCACGGCCGCCTGATCCGCGTCGCCGACCTTGTGCAGCACCACCGCGAACTCGTCGCCGCCGAGCCGCCCGGCCGTGTCCGACTGCCGCACGCACTGCCGCAGTACGTCCGAGAACGCGCAGAGCAGCGCATCGCCGGTCTCGTGGCCGCGCACGTCGTTGATCTGCTTGAACCCGTCCAGGTCGATGATCAGCATGGCGGAGACCTCGCCGTGCGTGGCGGCCCGGCGCACGGCCGTGTCCAGGCTGCTGCGCAGGCGCACGCGGTTCGCCAGGCCGGTCAGCGCGTCGCTGACCACCAGCTCGTGGTTCTCCCGCATGGCGATGATCTGCCGGGCCGCGACCGCGCCGGTCATCACGATCACGCCGGCCACCAGCCCGCCCCAGGGGTAGAGGCGGCCGTCCTCGGCCGTGGCGGCGAGCAGCAGCGCGTACCCGATGGAGAGTGCCAGGTAGGGCAGCTGCGTGGCGGCGCGCATCAGCCGGTCGCCGGTGGGCGGGCGGCCGTTCGTGGCACGGGCGACCTGCGCCGCGGCCGCGGTCGCCATCAGGAACACCCCGGTGATCATCAGGAGCGTGGGGACCTCGCGCCACCCGCTCGTGGTGACGTGGATCGAGTCGTTGACCGCGTCGTAGCACCAGTACAGGTCCGCGGCGAGGAACACGACCAGGCCGGCCAGCAGCGCGGTCGCGGGGTGCCACAGCGCGGTGACGCCGCTGCGCAGGAGCAGTGTGCACACGCCGAACAGCAGCGCCAGGTCGGTCAGCGGCAGGCCGATCCCGATCAGGCCGCGCCAGCCGATGCCGCCGGTGGCCAGCATCGGGCCGATCAGGAAGTACCACATCAGCATGAAGCCGCCGCCGACCACGGTGGTGACGTCCGCGGCGAACTTCAGCCGCTCCCGCCCGGACAGCGGCCGCATCGGGAACGACAGCACGCCGGCCAGCATCAGCGGCGCCCACAGCATCCGGCAGATCTGGGCGACGGCCGGAGCCCAGGACGGCGCCACGCCGACCGCGTACAGCGCCTCGAACCCGATCGACGGGACGGCCAGCACCGTCCAGGCCGCGGCCATCCACCGCCAGGCGCGGCGGGACGGCTGCGGGGCGCGGGCGACCGCGAGCCAGCTGCACACGGCGGCCAGCAGCACGCCGAGCACCATGCCGACGCGGAACAGCACGCCGGGCTCGGTGAGATGGCCGAGCGCGTGCCGGGTCATCACCGTCACCCAGGCCAGCGCGACGACCAGCAGCGGGATCATCGACAAGCCGGGCCGCAGGCGAAGGGCCATGTCGTCGCTCCTGGTAGGCGTGCCGGGGGTAGTGGCTGCCCTTTCGGCGCGGACCCGGCGCTGCTGAGGGATCAGGGGCGGTGCTGACGCACTGCTGAGGGAATGTTCCGGGCATACACTGCGGCGTGCCGATCACTGCCCCGCTGCGCATCGCGGTCTACCGCAATCTCTGGCTCGCGGTCCTGGTCAGCAACATCGGGCTGTGGATGCAGACGGTCGGCGCGCAGTGGCTGCTGGTCTCCGAGCCGAACGCGTCGACGCTGGTCGCGCTCGTGCAGACCGCCAGCCTGCTCCCGATCTTCCTGCTCGCGCTGCCGTCCGGCGCGCTCGCGGACAGCATGGACCGGCGGCGGCTGCTGCTGGCCGTGCAGACCGGGCTCGCGGTCGTCGGCGGCCTGCTCACGCTGCTCACCGCGCTCGGCGACCTCCACCCGGCGCTGCTGCTGACATTCACGTTCGCGCTCGGCGCCGGGCAGGCGCTCACGCTCCCGGCCGTGCAGGCGCTCATCCCGGACCTGGTCCCGCGCGACCAGCTGGTCTCCGCGTCCGCGCTCGGCTCGATCAGCATCAACGTGGCCCGCGCGGTCGGGCCCGCGGTGGCCGGCCTGCTGATCGCCCAGGCGGGCGCGGCCGTGGTGTTCGGCATCAACGCGCTGACGTTCGTGCTGTTCGCGGCCGTGCTCGCGGCCTGGCGTCCGGCAACGTCGAGCGCGCCCGCCACGCCGGAGCCGTTCGCGTCCGCGGTCCGGGCCGGCAGCCGGTACGTGCGCCACTCACCGGTGGTCCGCCGCATCCTGCTGCGCTCGGTGCTGTTCATCGCGCCCGGCAGCGCGCTGTGGGCGCTGCTCCCGCTGGTCGCGAGTCAGCGGCTCGGGTTCGGCTCCGGCGGGTACGGCCTGATGCTCGCCGTGCTCGGTGTCGGCGCGGTCGCGGGCGCGTTCCTGCTGGCCCCGATCCGCGGCCGGGTCTCCAACAACCAGATGCTGTTCGCGGCCGGCGTGCTCTACGCGGGCGTGCTGGCCGTGCTCGGCCTGGTGCGCGTCCCGGCGCTGGTGATGATCGCGTTGCTCCCGGCCGGTCTCGCCTGGGTCGCGGTGCTGTCGACGATCAACGCGTCCATGCAGCTGTTCCTGCCCGGCTGGGTGCGCGCCCGCGGCATGGCGATCTACCAGATCGTCATCTCCGGTGCCCAGGCGCTGCCCGCGCTCGCCTGGGGCCTGCTGGCGGACGCGGCGGGCCTGCCGGTCGCGCTCGCCACCGCGGCCGTGCTGATGCTGGCCGGCGCGCTCTCGCTGCGGTTCTGGGCGCTGATCGACACGCGGCACATGGACCGGCAGCCGGCCGTGTTCTGGCCGGAGCCGCACCTGACGCTGGAGCCGGACCTGCGCACCGGCCCGGTGCTGGTCACCGCGCGGTACCGGGTCGCGCCGGAGAACGAGGCCGCGTTCGTCGAGGCGATGCAGGGCGTGCGCCGGTCCGTGCAGCGCACCGGCGCGTACCGCTGGGGGCTGTTCCGGGACGGCGCCGCGCCCGGCACGTTCCTGGAGGTCTACCTGGTCGCGTCCTGGGCCGAGCACCTGCGCCAGCACGACGGGCGGCTGACCGGCGCGGACCGGGCCGCGGACGAGCGGGCCCGCGCGCTCGCGGACGGCCCGCCCGAGATCAGTCACCTGCTGGCGGCCACGCCCTCACAGCAGCTCCCGTAGCGGCGTCGCCGGGCGGCCGGTCAGCAGTTCCACGTCGCCGGTCACCTCGGCCAGTTCGCCGGCCGCGATCGCGGTGTAGGTCGACACCCACGCGTCCAGCTGCCAGTCCGGCGCGCCGTACCCGGCCCGCGAGGCGTAGGCCTCCTCGACCGTCTCGGGCAGGTAGGAGACCGTGCGCCCGGTCCGCTCCGAGACGATCGCGGCCACCTCGGTCAGCGTGAGCGCCTCCGGACCGGTCAGGCCGTAGACGTGGTTCTCGTGCCGGTCGGGCGCGCGCAGCACGGCCACGGCGCACGCGGCCACGTCGTCGCGCGCCACCGCGGCCACCCGTCCGTCGCCGGCCGGGCCGCGGATCACGCCGTCCGGACCGGCGAGCTCCGGCAGGAAGTCCGCGTAGAGGTTGTCCCGCAGCGCGGTGAAGGCCAGGCCGGACGCGCGCAGATGCTCCTCGGTGGCGTGGTGGTCGCGGGCCAGCGTGAACGTCGCGTCCGCGGAAGCGCCGAAGAACGAGACATAGACCAGATGGTGTACGCCCGCGGCGGCGGCCGCGTCGATGAACGCGCGATGCTGCGCGAGCCGGTCCGGCGCCTCCGCGGCGGAGACCATCAGCACGGTCCGCACGCCCCGCAGCGCCCGCTCGCACGCGTCCCGGTCGCCGTATCCGGCCGCGACCGCGGTGGCACCGGGCAGGGCCGGCGCGCGTCCGGGATCACGGACGACAAGCCGCAGGGGTACGCCGTGGGCGGACAGCCGCCGGGCCACCGTGCCGCCGATGTGGCCGGTCGCGCCGGTCACCGCAATCTCGATCATGCCTCGTATGGTGTCACTCTTCGGAGTCGTCGGAGTGCTCACGTCGTACCCGTGAATCGTCCTGGTTCGTGGGGTTTCGAGATTCTTCCCGAGGGCCGCGCAGCGGGTCGAAGAACGCGTCCTCGGCCGACTCCGGCGCGCCGCGGAACCAGGCCTGCGCGCTCGGCATGCTCACCAGCGCGGCGTAGATGATCGGCCAGCCCAGGCTCGGCATCCCCGCCAGCACGCCGTCGTTGACCATGCGTGCGCCGGCCAGGCCCACGCCGATCGCGCACAGCATCAGCAGGAGCACGCGACCCCAGCCGTGACCACGGAGAACGGCCCAGGCCAGCACGAGGTAGAGCACACCGTAGGGGACCAGCGCCCAGGATGGGAGCACGCTGCCCATCGCGTCGCCGGAGAGCCCGAACGCGAGAGTGAGGCCGCCGCCGGCGCAGAGCAGCACCGAGGTGGCCAGGACCGCGGCCGGTGGGAGACCGCGAGGCTGGACCATGGGCGGATCTAACCATGAGTATCGTTCGCGAATCGGTCGCCGCTCGGTCGCCCGGCCGCCGTTCATCCGAACGAGGCCCGCGCCGTCGCGCTCCGCGTAACGGGCGGTGACTGAGGATCATGGTTATCGGTTGTCATTCGCGCGCCGGTACGGTCCGGATCATGGGTTCGGAACGGGATCTCGCCATCGCCTCGGAGACCGCCGAGGCACACACCTACCGGGACGTGGCCGCCGGTGCGTCCGCGGCCACCGCCGCCCGGCTGGGACTGGCCGCCGCGACGATCGGCGGCGCGACCGTGATCTGCGCGCCCGGCGCCGAGCAGAGCTTCTGGACGCGCGCGGTCGGGCTCGGCGTCGACGGGCCGGTCACGGCGGACCTGGTCGGCGAGATGATCGCCTTCTTCCGCGCGCACGGCGTCGCCGAGACCGGGCTGCAGATCGCGCCGCCGCTGCTGCCACCGGACTGGGCGGAGATCTGCGCCCGGTTCGGGCTGACGCCGGGTGCGCCGAAGGTGAAGCTGGCCCGCGCGGCCGCGGTGGTGCCGCCGGCCGAGACCGCGCTGACGATCGCGCCGGTCACGGCCTCGTCGAAGGCCGAGGCGATGTACGTGCTGGCGCGCGGGCTGACCTTCGACGAGGACGATATAGCCGGGCTGATGAGTCACTTCGACGCGTGGGCCGCGCGGTCCGGCGACGCGATCGTGTCGACCGGGGTGCTGGCCGTCTCCGGGGAGCTGGCCATGATGTTCGGCGGGGCGACGCTGCCGGAGTACCGCGGGCGGGGCGGGCAGAGCGCGCTGCTGGCGCGCCGGTTGTCCGAGGCGGCGCAGCACGGGTGCACGCACGTGTTCGCGTCGACGTGGATCCCGCGGGAGGGGTCGCGGAATCCGTCGCTGGACAACATGCGGTCGGCGGGCTTCCACGTGCAGTACGAGCAGCAGAACTGGATGTGGCGGGCCTGACGTCTCGCTGCGTTCGTGCCGGGCGGCCTGTCGCGATCGGGTGGTGGGCCGCCTTTCTTCCGGGCGGGCGCTCCGCGCCCGAAATTTCGGTAAAAATGGCTTCGGGGCCGGTCGCAGCCTGACGCTTCGGTGGCGGCTGCGCCGCCCTCGCAGCTCAGTGGGCCGGAGCGACCGCGGTGCGGGGTGAGGTGCGGCGGAGCGCAAGGGCGAAGAGCGGGATCGCGACCAGCAGGTGCATCGCGCCGAGGGTCAGCCGGGTGGCGGTGGACATCTCGCCGGTCAGCGGGACGAACGAGACCAGCAGCAGGGCCGTGCCCACGATCGTCCAGATCAGCGTGGCACGGCGGGGGAGCAGGCGGCGCAGCAGCGCCAGGAAGCCCCAGCCGAGCAGCGCGAAGACCAGCGCGACGAGCGTGATGAAGCCGAGCGTCAGCTCGATGGTCTCGCCCTCGGGGGATGTGGCGGTGAGCGAGTGACCGCCGAGCCCGGCGACCACCAGCCAGAGCACCGCGGGCCCGAGCGCGGCCGCCGCCACTGCTATCAACGCTTTTTTCATGATTTTTCCTCCCGAGAGATGGCGCCATAGAGAAAGAGGTCGACTATTGCTGCAGCGGACGGCGGGCCGTCGCCGAACGCGGGCAGGTCACCGCGCTGGACGACGGTGAGCATGCCGAAGAACGCGGCCGCCAGCTCCGCGGCCGGGCGGCGCAGTGTCCCGCCCGCCGCCTCGGGCGCGAACAGGTCGGCCAGCACGGCGGACGTCTCCGCCATGACCTGCGCCCGGCCGCCCTGGGGCCGCGGCCGGCAGTCCGCATCGCCGCTGCGGCCCGCGCGGAAGCCCGTGGCATGCAGCGCGCCGGAGATCGTGCCGATGCGCTGCACGTAGGCGCTCAGCGCCTCGGCGGCCTCGACCAGGCGGTCCGCGAGCGGCTGGTCCAGGTCGATCGCCGCGATGTCGGCATGCACCGAGTCCGGCTGCAGTGCCTCGGCCACGCAGGCGTGGATCAGATCGTCCTTGTCGGCGAAGACGCGGAAGATGGTGCCCTCCGCGATCCCGGCCGCGCGGGCCACCTGTGCGGTGGTCACCTTCGCGCCGAACTCCGCGACCAGCGGCATGGTCGTTCTGATGATCATTTCGCGACGTTGCTCCGGGCTCATCGCCGGTGCGCGCCGCCGTTCACCGGGTGGCGTCATGCGGTCCAGCATATGAGTGAGTGCTCACTCATTCAAGAGGGCAAGAAAAAGCCGCGCACCGTCGAGGCGCGCGGCTCGTCCTACTTGTGGTTCAGGCCTCGCATCAGCGCCAGGATCGCGCGGTTCAGCGGCACGTCGACGCCGTGCTGGTCGCCCAGGCGCACGACCGCGCCCGTGATCAGCTCGTGCTCGGTCGCGCGGCCGCCGGCGCGGTCGTAGAGCATCGAGGTGCCGTCGTTCGGGCCGAACGAGTCGTACATGTCGAACGTGCGCGCCACGTCGTCCACGGTCAGCGCCGCTCCCTCGGCCACGCCCACGGCCACGGCCTCGTGCAGCAGCGCGCGGGTCAGCGTGCGGACCGCCTCCTCCTGCTGGATCACGGCCATCCGCTGCAGCGTGAGCGCGGTGACCGGGTTCGCCCCGGCGTTGGTGAGCAGCTTGCGCCAGGCCGCGGTGCGGAAGTCCGCCACCTGCTCGACCGCGAGCCCGGAGCCGGCCAGCAGCGCCGCGAAGCGCTCGCCGGGCAGGTCGCCGGCGGTGGACGCGGCGGGCGTGGCGGCCGGCGCGTCGAACGCGGCGAACGACTCGGGCCCGGCGGTGTCCGGGCAGCCCTGCACGGTCAGCCGCGCGCCCTTGCGGTGCAGCACGTGGCCGCGCTCCAGCAGCTCGGCGGCGACGTAGACCAGCGCGGGCAGCAGCGTGGCGCCGGCCGGCAGCAGCGGGCCGACGCGCTCCGCGTGGTCGACGCCGTTCTGCAGCACGACCACCGTGGTCTCCGGGCCGATCAGGCCGTCGAACCAGGCGGCGGCACCGGCGACGTCCTGCGCCTTCGTGGCCAGCAGCACCCAGTCGGCGGTATGGGCCTCGCCCGGGTCGACCAGCACCGGTATGTCGAGTTCGCGAACGCTGTCGGACCGCTCTATGACCAGCCGCTCGGGCCGGGTGCGCGCGCACAGCACGACGTCGTGGCCGGCATCGTGTGCCGCCTCCGCGACCACCAGGCCGACCGCTCCGGCACCGATAACCGCGACGCGGGTGTGTCTCGTGGACATGGACCTGCCTCCCGTACAAGTGAGAAGATTTTCTCACTTAGGCAGTGTGCACGATCTTGGTTGCGGGCTCATTACAGGGACATGGCGACCGCGCGCGTACAATCCCGGACATGTCGCTGCCAACTGGACGAGCCCGGTCCGGCGCGGCCGAAGAGGATGAGCGGCCCCGCCGCAGCGATGCGCGGCAACGCCGGTCCGCGCTGCTCACGGCCGTGGGAGAGCTGATCGCCGAGCGCGGGACCGAGTTCCCGCTCGCCGAGGCCGCCGAACGCGCCGGGATCTCCACCGCCACCGCCTACCGCAACTTCTCCGACACCGGCAGCGCGGTCGACGCCTACTTCGCCGACCTGATGGGCGACCTGCTGGACGCGTTCGACGGACTGCCGGTCGGCGACGACCCGATCTCCGACATCCGCGTGCTCTGCCACGAATGGGTCGCGCAGGCCACCCGCTGGGGCGCCGCCGCCGTCCACATGAGATCGCCGCGTGGGCTGCTGGCCAGGCGCAATGTGGAGGACCCGTTCATCGGCGGGCTCTACGACCGGCTCGCCCGGCTGGTCGAGACCGCGATGACCCGCGGGCGGCTGCCGCAGCAGGACGTCCGGTTCGCGGTGCTGATGTGGGTGACGATCTTCGACGAGCGCGTGGTGATCGACCTCACCGGCACGCTCGGCTGGAGCGAGAAGACCGCAGCCGACCATTTGACCGAGGCGTTGCTGCGCACGTTCGGCGTACCGCCGGCGGTCATTCCGCGCGCGATCTTCAGTTGACGAAAAGGCCCGGCCGCATCGGCCGGGCCTTCTCCGTCGTGGGTCAGGTCACTCCGGGAACGCGTCCGGGTCGACGCCGCTCGTGCTCGCGTTGCCGCCGACCGACGCCGCCAGGCTGATGTCCCAGGTCGTGTACTGCGTCGAGGTCGTCGTGAACCTGATCGAGTCGTCGAACTTGCTGAACGAGCAGTCCCGGTTGAACCGCTTGCCGTCGAAGTCCCGGCCGTCCGTCACGAAGATCGTGTAGTTGCCGTCGTAGATCTGGTTCACCGTGAACTTGTTCTTCGCGTGGATGTAGATCGAGATCTGCGGCGTGTTCTCGCCGTCCTTCACGATCGTGACCAGCGCGTCCAGGTCACCGCCGTTGTCCACGGTCAGCTCGCCCAGCCCGCCGCGCACGCTCTTGACGAACGTGCCGTTCGCCGGCCGCCGGTTCTGCTCCGCCAGCGCCTTCGACATCCAGGCGCCGACCGCGAGGCTCGGATCCTTCGCGGACAGCGCCGCCGCTGCGTCCCGCAGCTCCTGCGCCGCCTCCGACCGGGAGACCGTCGCGTTCGCGGTGGAACCGGTGCATACCTCGGAGCTCTCCGCGGACAGGCTCGCGTCCAGCACCTCCGTGCTCAGCCCGGTCAGCGCCTCCACCAGCCGGTCGTGCTCGGCCGCCACCGACGCCGGCGGCGTGACCCGCGCCAGCTCGTCCGCGGACGCGCTGAGCTGCTCGCCGAGCGTGTCCGCGGCCGCGGTCAGGTCCTTCGGGTTGTTCGCGCCGTTCATCGCGTCGAAGCTCGGCTTGATCGCGCCGTCCAGCGTCCCCAGGATCGTCTTGTACTCGGCCGCCGTCACCGGCTCCGGCGCCACGCTCTCCGTCACGGTCGGCGCGCCCTCACCGCCGCCGTTGGTCTCCTCGACCGCGGCCGGGTCATCACCACCCCGGAGCAGCAGCACCGGCACCGCACACGCGCCGGCGCACAGCAGGACCGCCAGCACGGCACCGATCACGATCAGCGCGGTGTTGCGCTTCGGCTTCGGCGGCGGAGAAGC
Organism: Catenuloplanes japonicus; assembly: GCF_000717135.1. Taxonomy (GTDB): domain Bacteria; phylum Actinomycetota; class Actinomycetes; order Mycobacteriales; family Micromonosporaceae; genus Catenuloplanes; species Catenuloplanes japonicus. Next base: position 167,033 of record NZ_JNXY01000016.1, on the reverse strand, counting down.
AAAACCACCAGGAGCCCCGAGGGGGTACGACCCCGGCTGCCCCCACTGCGGCTGCGCGCCACCGGGCTGCGGCGCACCCCAGACCTGCGCACCGGGCGCGGGCGCGTTCGGATCCGGCACACCGGAAGCGGGCATCCCGGAGACGGGGTAGCCCGGGGTCCCCGGCGCGGGCGGGTAGCCGGCGGCGGCGTTGGGGTCCTGCGGGTAGCCGGGAACGCCGGTCGGCGGCGGGTAGCCGGGCGTGCCTGCCCCGGAGACCGGTGGGTAGCCGGGCTGGCCGGGCCCGGAGACCGGCGGGTAGCCGGGGGTGCCCGCGCCGGAGACCGGCGGCGGGTAACCAGGCTGGCCGGGGCCGGACACCGGCGGATAGCCCGGTGCGCCCGAAGCGGGGGCGCCGGAGACGGGCGGATATCCGGGCGTGCCCGGAGCGCCGGGGGCCGGCGGGTAACCGGGGATGCCGGAGGACGGAGCACCGGAGACCGGCGGGTAGCCCGGCGTGCCCGGAGCCGGGGCGCCGGAGACGGGCGGGTAGCCCGGCGTGCCGGCGGCCGGAGCGCCGGGGATCGGCGGGTAGCCGGGGGCGCTCGGAGCACCGGAGGGCGGCGGATATCCGCCGGTCGGCGGCGGGTAGGTGCCCGGGGCGGCCGGGATCGGCGGGTAGGCAGGCGACTGGGCACCGGCGTCCGGCTGGTAGCTCGATCCGGGCACCGGCGGGTAGGCCGTCGAAGGCGCGGCCGAGGTCGGCGGGATCCCGGGGGTGGCCGCCTCACCGGCGGCGTCGGACGTGCTCGTCGGCATCGTGTAACCGGGGGAGGCCGGGGCCGTGGCGTCCGCGGCCGGCACGGGCTGCGTGCTCTCCGGCTGGAACGGCTGGTCCGCCTTCTCCGGTGCGTCGCCGGACCGCGCGTTCGCGGCCGCCGCGGCTCCGGCCGTTCCCGCCACGAACGCGGCCGGGATGATGACCGAGGTCTTGTCGCTCTCGTTCTCGGCCGGCGCGGATCCGGACTTCTCGTCCGGCCCGGACGCGGCCGGGGCGAGGTCGGCAGCGGTGAAGACCGAGGTCTTGTCGCCGTCGTCGGCCGTCGTCGGCGTCTCGTCCGTGCTGGTCGCGGCGGGGGTGAAGGCGGCCGTGCTGATGACGGAGGTCTTGTCCGCGTCGTCGTCGGCCGTGCTGGGGGTCGCGTCGGCCGTGCTGCTGAACGACGTCTTGTCGTCGTCGGCCGCTGCCGGGGTCTCGTCCACGTCGGTGGAGGCGGCGGGCGGAGCCGGGGTCTCGTCGGGGGCAGGCGTGACCGGGGCGACGGAGATGACCGACGTCCGGTCCTGGTCGTCGTCGGCCGGAACCCGCTGCGTGGTCTCCGCGTCCGGTGCGACATCCGCCGAGGTCTTCTCGTCCGCGGCCTGCGCCGGCTCCTCGTCGGACAACGCGGCCCCGGTCACCGGCTGCGTCGCGTCGTCCGCGGGCTCGACGACCGCCCGGGTCGCGTCGTCCGCGGGCCCGGCCGCTGCCGGCGTCGCGTTCTCCGCAGGCGCGGTCGTCGCGGGCGCCGTGTCCTCGGCGGCGAACACGGTGGTCCGCTCGTCCGCGTCGCTGTCCGGCGCGGGGATGACCGCCGCGCGGTCCTCGTCGGCGACGCTCGGCGCCGCGACCTCATCGGTCCCGCTCACCGCGGCGGTCTCGTCACCGGCGCTCGGCGGCGCGGCCACATCCGGCTCCTCGGCCGGAACGCTGTCGTCGCCCGCCCGGATCACCGTGGTCCGGTCCCCGTCGGAGGAATCGGTCGTGGTCGTCGAGTCCGCGGCGGACGGCAGCCCCGCCGGAATGACGGAGGTCCGGTCGTCGTCGGCCGGGATCGCGACCGTCTCGTCACCGGTGGCCGTGCCGCCTGCCGGGATCACGGTCGTCTCGTCGCCGGCGGGGGCGGCCGGGATGACCGTGGTCCGGTCCTCGTCGGTGGTGCCGCCGGTGAAGCCGGTCGGGATGACCGAGGTGCGGTCCTGGTCGGTCCACGGGAGCGCGGGACCGGACGGGATGACGGACGTCGCGTCCGAGTCCGCGGGTGCGGGCGGGAGCGGCGCCGTCTCGTCGTACGGCGTCGGCAGCGGGATGATCGACGTGGTGTTGTCGCCCGGGACGGGCGGCGGCGGGGGGAGCGGCGGCAGCGGGATCGCCGCCGTCGCATCATCGGAGACGGACGCCCCGACCCGCACGTGGATGGTGAGCTCCGGCGGCCCGTCCGTGGACGTGGCGTCGTTGCGTGGAAGCCGGAGGATCGCACCGTCGACGATGCCTGACGGCAGGTTGATCGCTATGAGCCGTCCGTCGGACGGCAGCGCGATGGTCTTCGTCGTGCCTGCGGCCGCTTCCGCGGCGGTCAGGTCGACCGTTACAACGTCAGACTCGCCGCTCGGCTGTCCGCTCCCCGAATCCCGTGCCATCACTGGATTATGCAAGTGCGTGTCACGCCCGCCCCCGGCAGGCTGATCACCGACAGCGACATCACGCCATCGATACACACCGGAATTGTTGCGTAACCCCTGGTGATGCCGACAATCTACCCAACGATGTCCACTTGGTGTGCCTGTGCTGGTCGTGAAGATTTCCCGCAGAGATCACAGTGACCGCAGCACGCGCACCCGGTCCGCGAGCACGCGCCGGGTCACCTCGGCGTCCGGCAGCGCGTGGTCGAAGCCGTGCGTCAGCCCGGGGTGCACGTGCAACTCGGCGGAGACGCCGGCCCGCCAGAGCTTCGCCGCGTACGCCACGTCCTTGTCCCGGAAGATGTCCAGCTCGCCCACCTCGATGTAGGCCGGCGGCAGCCCGGACGCGTCCGCCAGCCGGGCCGGCGCCGCGACCGGATCGGCCTCGTCACCGCCGAGCAGCGCCTCCCAGCCGACCGCGTTGTTCGCGTAGGTCCAGGTCGCGACCGGTGCCAGGTGCGGGTCCGGCGCGGTGGTGCGGTCGTCGAGCATCGGGTAGATCAGGATCTGGCGCGCCACCGGCACACCCCGGTCCCGGGCCAGGATCGCGGCGCCGGCCGCGAGGCCCGCGCCGGAGCTGTGCCCGAAGAGGCCGATCCGCGCCGGGTCCACGCCCAGCTCCGCCGCGTGCGCGTGCAGCCAGGTCAGCGCCGCGAACACGGCCTCGGCCGGCGCGGTGCCGCGGGCCTCGGGCGCGCGCGGGTGCTCCACGGACAGGAACGGCACGCCGGACCGGGCCACGTGGTCCGCGACGAACGGCGCGAACAGGTCCACGCTGCCCGCGACCATGCCGCCGCCGTGGACGTGGACGACGGCGGAGCCGGGCTGCGGCCCGTCGGCGGAGAACCAGACAAGATCGGAGCGCACAGGGGTACGCCGCACCGTCTTCCGCGGCGGCATGGCGTCGCCGATCTGCCCGTACAGCGTCGCCACCGTCTCCCGGATCTCCTGCCAGCCGGTGTCGGTCATGTCGAGTCCTCCCTCGATCGGTACAGAACCGGGGAGAACCGTAGGAACTAGAGTCCGGTCCAGATCAAGTGCGGAAGGCGGCGGTATGGGCGGCGACACGTTCAGCAGCGGCGAGGTCAGCGAGATCACCGGCATGAGCGCGCACGCGCTGCGCTACTACGAGCGCGAGGGCCTGTTCCCGGGCCGGGTCGGGCGCACGGGCGGGCGGTGGCGCACGTACACGCGGCAGGACGTCGAATGGCTGCTCGGCTGCGCGCGCCTGCGGGCGTCCGGCATGCCGGTGGCGGACATCCGGCGGTACGCGGAGCTGGTCGCGGCCGGTCCGGGCAACGAGGAGGCGCGCCTGGAGCTGATGCGCGCGCACCGGCGGCGGGTCGAGCGGCAGATGGCGGAGCTGCGGGTCAGCCTGGACGCGATCGCCACCAAGACGGAGACCTACGAGAAGGCGGTCGCGGACGGCGCCGCGGCCACGCTCTGGACCGGCGAGGAGCCGCTGGTCTGCGCGCTCGCGGCGCCGGACACGGAGGCGCTGGCGCGGCTCCGGCGCCCGATGAGGTGAGGTGCCGGTCGGGCTCAGATGGGCCGGCAGCCGACTCGCGGGCCGCTATTTCCTGAAATTTCGGGCGTGGAGCGCCCGATGTCCGCGGTCGACAAGCCAAAGGCGCGGAGCGCCCGATGCCGCGCTCCGGCCGGCCCCTGATGCCGGAGCGCGACAGGCGAGGCGCGCCGTCCGATCCCCCGGGTCACAGCGACGCCGGCCGGGGTCAGGCGGCCGCGGAGGTGAGCTGCTGCGCGCGTTGCAGCGGGGCCCGGACCGCGCGCAGGTCCGCGCCGATCTCCCGGGTCACAGCGACGCCGGCCGGGGTCAGGCGGCCGCGGAGGTGAGCTGCCGCGCGCGTTGCAGCGGGGTCCGGTCCGCGCGCAGGTCCGCGCCGATCTCCCGGGTCACAGCGACGCCGGCCGGGGTCAGGCGGCCGCGGAGGTGAGCTGCCGCGCGCGTTCCAGCGGGGCCCGGACCGCGCGCAGGTCCGCGCCGACCGCGGTGGCCAGCATCGCGGGGCCGGGCAGCGGCATGGCGGCGGCGGTGTCGCCGAGCGGGGTGGCCGGGGGAGGGCCGCCGTCGGACCAGGCCGGGTCGATCACGATCAGCGTGCCGGTGGCGCGTCCGCCGAGCACGGCGGGGCCGGACCAGCCGGGCGCGGCCGGGCCCACGGTCAGGTCGTGGCGGTAGAGCGTGCGGTCCGCGTACCGGACGGTGGTGTGCAGGCGGACCGCGCCGGAGTCCTCGCCGTGCCGGCCGCAGACCAGCTCGTCGCGCCAGACCAGCGTGCCGCCGTCCGCGACGTCGACCCGGGTGACCGCGTCGTGGTCGCAGCCGGCGGCGCCGATCAGCGGCTCGGGCAGCCAGTGCAGCAGACCGCCGCGCGCCACCGTGGCGTGCACCTCGACCAGCGAGGTGTCCGGGCGGCCGTGCGCGTGCGGCGTGGGCAGCGCGATCGAGGCCGCGACCGTGCGGACCACGAGCGCGGCGCCGGACTCCACGGTGATCTCGATGCGCAGCCGGTCGCCGCCGAGCGGGCCGGCCGCACCGCCGACCAGGTGCACGTCCGCGGGCACGCCGGGCTGCCGCGTCCCGGTCCGCCGGACCAGCAGCGGCGGCTCCCCGGCCAGCGTGGGCAGGCTGGTGCCGCCGCGGCCGTCCGGCGCGGCGACGATGCGCGCGACCGCCCTCATCGGGCCGGCTCCCGTGTCCGTGCGGCCGCGGTCATCGGGGTGGTTTTGGCATCCGCGCTACCGCCCTCATCCGCGCTACCGCCCTCATCCGCGCGGCTTTCGCATCCGCACGATCGCCCTGGCCGGCGTGACACCTGTGTCCGCACGACCGCCGTCATCGGGCCGGCTCCCGGCGCAGGACCGCGTTTCCGCAGCTCGGAGTTGGCTGCGCGTGCGCCGGTGCGCCATCCGAGCGCGCCGGGACCGTGATCAGGCACGCGTTCCCGGCGCGCGGTCGCCGTTCCGGCGGCGTTCCCGCCACCACGGCCGGCGACCGGGCCGGCTCCTCGGAGTGCGGGTTCGGTGCGGGCGGCGGCGTACCCCCGTGGACGTTGAATGTCAAGCGACTGCGACGCGGGAGGTGACCTGGGCGCGGACCCAGGCGGCGACCTGGGACGCGCCCTTGTCCTCGGCGATGGATTGGAAGATGGTGGGGAGGTCGCCGCGGCGGGCGCGGGCGTCGCGGTCCATGACGGACAGGTCGGCGCCGACCAGCGGGGCCAGGTCCGTCTTGTTGATGACCAGCAGGTCGGCGGTGGTGACGCCGGGGCCGCCCTTGCGCGGGACCTTGTCGCCGCCGGCCACGTCGACCACGAAGATCTGCGCGTCGATCAGGCCCTTGCTGAACGTGGCGGTGAGGTTGTCGCCGCCGCTCTCGACCAGGATGAGGTCGAGCGGGCCGAGCTGGGCCTCCAGGTCCTCGACCGCGTCCAGGTTCGCGGAGATGTCGTCGCGGATCGCGGTGTGCGGGCAGCAGCCGGTCTCCACGGCACGCACGTGGGAGGCCGGGAGCACGCCGTTGCGCAGCAGGAAGTCGGCGTCCTCGGTGGTGTAGATGTCGTTGGTGACGACGGCGAGTCGCAGCTCCGCGGCCAGGGAGCGGCAGAGCGCGGCGACCAGCGCGGTCTTGCCGGAGCCGACCGGGCCGCCGATGCCGATCCGGAGCGCGCGGCGGTTCTCGGTCAGGGGCGCGTGCGGGTCGGGTCCGGGATCCATCGGCCCGTGGCCGTGCGGGACCGTTCCGTCGGTGTCCTTATGAGGCAAAGAGACGCACCTCCCAGGTGGCGTGGTGTTCGGCGCCGATGTCCAGCAGCGGAGCACCGTCCGCCGGCAGGTCATCGAGCGATTTTTCGAGATAGGTCATGGCTTTGGTGGCGATGGTGTCGCAGTCCGGGGCGAGCCGGGCCAGCAGCGCGTGCACGCCGTAGGGGTCCAGGCCCAGCAGCCGCACGGCCGCGCTCGCCGGACCGCTGATCGTGTGCCAGGCCGCGGCCACGGCGGCCTGCTCCGGCGCGAGCCCGGCCGCGGCCGCGACCACGCCCAGCGCGACCGGCTGATGCACGTCCGGCCGGTGGAGGGCGGGTGCCGGCCACATGGCACGACCGGCCCGGAACAGCGCTTTTCCCTGCGCGCGCGAGGCGTGGCGCAGCGCGGGCGACGGCGTCCGGACCTCGAAGGCAAAATCAAGATCCTCGATCGCGTGGGTACGGGCGCAGCCTGCTCCCGCGAACGCCGAGGCCACCAGCCCGCCGGTGGCCAGACGTCCGCGCAGGAACGCGTCCACGTCCGCCAGGTGGCGAATCCGTCCGGCGCTGACCTGTGCCTCCAGGCCGGACGAGTGCGCGTGACCGCCCGCCGGCAGCCGCCCGTCCGCGAGGACGAGCAGCGTGGCGAGCGATCCGGCGGCGGTGGTCATCGGGCGGTCATCAGAAGAGGAAGTAGCGCTGGGTCATCGGCAGCGAGTCGACCGGCTGCGGCTCGACCACGTCGCCGTCGATGCGGACCGTGAACGTGTCCGGCTCCACCTCGATCCGCGGCGTGGCGTCGTTGAGCGGCAGGTCCGCCTTGGACACGTGCCGCGTGCTCGCGATCGGGGCCAGACGGCGCTTGACGTCGAGCCGGTTCGCCAGCCCGCCCTCGATCGCGGTCTGGGACACGAACGCCAGGCTGGTCGCGGCCGGCGCGTTGCCGTAGGCGCCGAACATCGGCCGGGGCAGCATCGGCTGCGGCGTGGGGATGGACGCGTTCGCGTCGCCCATCTGCGCCCAGGCGATCATGCCGCCCTTGATCACCAGGCTGGGGCGGACGCCGAAGAACGCCGGGTCCCACAGCACCAGGTCGGCGAGCTTGCCGGGCTCGACGGAGCCCACCTCGCCGTCGATGCCGTGCGCCACCGCGGGCGCGATCGTGTACTTCGCGACGTACCGCCGCGCCCTGAGATTGTCCTTGCCACCGTCGCCGGCGAGCCCGCCGCGGCGGGCCTTCATCACGTGCGCGGTCTGCCAGGTGCGCAGGATGACCTCGCCGATGCGGCCCATCGCCTGCGAGTCCGAACCGATCATCGAGATCGCGCCGAGGTCGTGCAGCACGTCCTCCGCGGCCATCGTGGTCGGTCGGATCCTGCTCTCCGCGAACGCCAGGTCCTCCGGGATCGACGGCTTCAGGTGGTGGCAGACCATCAGCATGTCGATGTGCTCGGAGAGCGTGTTGCGCGTGTACGGCCGGGTCGGGTTCGTGGACGAGGGCAGCACGTTCGGCTCGGAGGCGACCGTGATGATGTCCGGCGCGTGGCCGCCGCCCGCGCCCTCGGTGTGGTACGCGTGGATCGACCGCCCGCCGATCGCGGCGAGCGTGCTCTGCACGTAGCCGGCCTCGTTGAGCGTGTCCGTGTGGATCGCGGCCTGCACGCCGGACGCGTCGCACACGCGCAGGCAGGCGTCGATCGCGGCGGGCGTGGTACCCCAGTCCTCGTGCAGCTTGAAACCGCCGGCGCCGGCCCGCAGCTGCTCCCACATGGACTCCGCGGAGACCGTGTTGCCCTTGCCGAGCAGCAGCACGTTGACCGGCCAGACGTCCAGCGCCTCGAACATCCGGGACAGGTACCAGGCGTTCGCGGTCACGGTGGTGGCCTTCGTGCCCTCGGCCGGCCCGGTGCCGCCACCCATGATCGTGGTGATGCCGGAGGCGATCGCCTCCTCCAGGATGCCCGGCGCGATCAGGTGTACGTGGGAGTCGATCGCGCCCGCGGTCAGGATCTTCCCGTTGCCCGCGATGACCTCGGTGCCCGGCCCGATGACCAGGTCCGGGTGCACGCCGTCCATCGTGTCCGGGTTGCCGGCCTTGCCGAGCGCGACGATCCGGCCGTCCAGGATGCCGACGTCGGCCTTGATGATGCCCCAGTGGTCGAGCACGACCGCACCGGTGATGACGGTGTCGAGCGCGTTCTCCGCCCGGGTGGCGAGGGACTGGCCCATGGACTCGCGGATGACCTTGCCGCCGCCGAAGACGGCCTCGTCACCGCCGCCGGCCCGGTCCTCCTCGACCTCGATCAGCAGGTTCGTGTCGGCGAGCCGGATGCGGTCGCCGGTGGTGGGGCCGTAGAGCGCGGCGTACCGGCGCCGGTCGATCATGCTCATGCGCTCGTGTCCTTCTCGGTCCTCGCGTCGGCCGGGCCGGTCTTCGCGTCGAGTGGGCCGGCGGACTCGCCGCGGAGGCCGGGGACGATGCGGCGACCGCCGAGCGGTACCAGGTCGACCTCGCGCGGCACGCCCGGCTCGAACCGCATCGACGTGCCGGCCGGGACCGCCAGCCGGTGCCCCCACGCGGCCTGCCGGTCGAACTCCAGCGCCGGGTTGGCCTCCGCGAAGTGGTAGTGCGAGCCCACCTGGATCGGCCGGTCACCGGTGTTCGCCACCGGCAGCGTCAGCACCGGCTTGCCGGCGTTGATCTCGATCTCCCCGTCGCCGGGCAGGATCTCTCCGGGAATCATGCTGCCCCTCCGCTCTACGGGATCGGCTCGTGCACGGTGACGAGCTTCGTGCCGTCCGGGAACGTGGCCTCGACCTGCACCTCGACCAGCATCTCGGGCACGCCGTCCTGCACGTCCGCCCTGGTCAGCACGGTCCGCCCGGCCTCCATCAGGTCCGCCACGGTCCGTCCGTCCCGCGCCGCCTCCAGGATGTAGGCCGTGATGATCGCGGTCGCCTCCGGATAATTCAGGCGCAGCCCGCGCGCACGGCGCTTCTCTGCCACATCCGCGGCGACGTGGATGAGCAGCCGATCCTGCTCGTGCCGGCTGAGGAACAAGAGTCCGACCTCCGTGTCTGCTCCGGCGTGTCCGCTCCGGGCTCTGGCGACCGATGCTGGCACCGGCACGTTTCGCCCCTGTTAAGCCCTTGGTGCCGTTGATCACCACGCTACCGGCCGGACGGCCTGGCCAGGGCCGACAAGCCGTCTTGGGCGCGGCGGAAAGTTGCGCCGGTTAACGCCTCTGGTGCCGCGCTCGATACGGCTGATGCATAGGTTGCGGCGAATTCGGCCTTTCCGGTGGGGACCTCTGGAGGAGCGATGGACGACGTCGTGGGGCGGGTGCGGGAGCTTCTGGTGGGGGCGCTGGGGCGGAGGGCGTTCCTGGGAGCCGCGACGGCGGCCGGGGTGCTCGGTGCGGTGCGCCCTGCCGCGGCGGCCCCGGGTGCGGCGGCCAGGCCCGCGGGGGTTCTGCAGCCGGGTAAGGGGCCGATTCATGGGCGGCACTATCTGCGGTCCACGCCGGATCAGGTGCGGTGGGGGTACGTGCCGTCGACCGGGGCGGAGCCGGTGCTGAGGATGCGGTCGGGGGAGACGGTCACGATCGACACCGTGTCGCACGAGGGGATCCTGGAGGATCAGGGGCGGGACCCGGTGCGGTGGTTCGGCGGGCACGGGGTAGGACGGGCGGACGTGCTGCACGACGCGATCGACATCGCGCGTGAATACGATCGGACGCCGCGGACCTTCGATGTGGACGGGCCGCACGTCGTGACCGGGCCGGTGCACGTGGCGGGGGCGGAGCCGGGGGATGTGCTCAAGATCGAGATGCTCTCGATGCTGCCGCGGGTGCCCTACGGGGTGATCTCCAGCAGGCACGGCAAGGGGGCGCTGCCGCGCCTGGCCGGGGGTGCGGTGCCGCCGGGCATCGTCGAGGCGGAGATCATGCCGCCGGTCGCCACGGACGGGCGCCCGAACCCCGACCCTACTAAATACGGAAATGTCTCGATTTTTACGCCGGTGCGGGCGGACGGGAAGGCCGTGCTGCCGCGGTCCCGCAACCGGGCGGTGGCGTTTCCGACGAATCCGTTCATGGGGATGATGGGGGTCGCGTTCGCGGGGGCCACGTCGCTCACCGACCCGGCGCTCAACTCGATCCCGCCCACGCTCGGCGGCGGCAACATCGACATCAACCTGCTCGCCACCGGCGCCACGTTCTACCTGCCTGTCTTCGCGCCGGGCGCGCTCTTCTACGCGGGTGATCCGCACCTGGCGATGGGGGACGGCGAGGTCGCGCTGACCGCGCTCGAAGGCTCGCTGCGCGGCACGTTCCGGCTCACCGTGATCAAGCAGGGCACGCGCGGGACGCCGTCCGTCGCGTTCACGCGGCCGTTCGCCGAGACGCCGCACGCCTGGATCCCCATCGGACTCTCCGACCCGGACGGCGCGCAGGGCGGCGGCCAGATCAACGACCTGGACATCGCCATGCGCCGTGCCGTCGTCGCCGCCCTCGACTTCCTCGAACACGACCAGGGCATGGACCGCGCCGTCGCCTACGCCTACCTCTCCGCCGCCGCCGACTTCGAGATCAGCCAGGTCGTCGACCGCACGGTAGGCGTCCACGCCACAATCCCGAAAAATCACTTCTCATGACGCTTCTTCGTGGCGGTCCGCTCCGCTCCCCGCGGGTGCCTGCACCTGCCCGGGGGTGACCTTGCTGCGGAGGCCTGGCCGGGCACTGTCCGCCTGGTCACGGGGTGGGGAGCGCGGCGCGGATGGTGTCGCGGGAGGCGGTGACGTCGCGGCGGAGGAGGCCGAGGTCGACGTCGAGGAGGTGGCCGTCGGACTTGAGGGTGCGGCCGGCTACCAGGACCGTGGTGATGTTGCGAGGGTCGGCGCCGAGGACGAGGGTACCGATGGGGTCGTTGAGGGGCATGGTGTTGATGGCCTCGGCGTCGACCACGATCAGGTCGGCCTGGCGGCCGGGGGTCAGGGCGCCGGTGACCGCGCCGAGGCCGATGGCGTGGGCGCCGTCGACGGTGGCGAAGCCGAGCACGTCGCGGGTGGTGATGCGGGCGGACGGGCGGGTGACGTTGCGCATGCGCTGGATCGCGAGCAGCACCCGCATCTGGGTGAACATGTCGCTCGCCAGCGCCACCTCCACGTCGATGCTCAGGCCCGGCCGTACGCCGACGGCCAGCGCCTCGTCGATCGCGGGGATCGCGGTCTCCAGGCCGATCTGCGTGTCGGAGCCGGGTGCCAGTGAGATCGTCGTGCCGGTGCCGCTGATCGCACGCCAGGCGTCGGGCGTCAGGCCGGTCGCGTGGATCAGCATCAGGCCGGGGCCGAGCAGGCCCTGCTTCTCCCAGGCCAGGATCGCGTCGGAGGACGGCCGGCCGAAGACGGCGTCGATGCTGACGGCGAGGTCCAGGTCCCGGGCGACGGCGGCGAGCGACGGGCCGTAGACCAGGTCCGGGCCGACGATGTCGGTGGCGAGCGCGGCCAGCTGCAGCGTGATCAGCCCGTCGCCGGGGAGCGTGGCGCGCAGACGGGCCAGGTCGGCGGGCCACTGGCGGTCCCAGGAACCGAAATGCGGACCCATCGACGCGTGTACGCCGCGGAGGCCGGTCGACGCGAGGCCACGCAGCGCCGCGTCGGAGTGGGCGGCGCTGCGCGAGTTGTGCGAGAAGTCGAGCATGGTGGTGATGCCGGCGTCCAGCGCGGTGAGCGCGGCCAAGCGGGTGCCGACGTACATGTCGTCCGGCGTGTAGAGCGGCGCGACGCCGGCCAGCGTGGTGGACAGATATTCGCCCAGGTCGCCGACGTCCGGGACGGTACGGCGCATCTGCGCCTGCCAGGCGTGCCGGTGCGTGTCGACGAAGCCGGGCGCGACGATCCGGCCGGTCGTGTCGATCACGGTCGCGTCCCGGGCGGCCGGGTGGGCGCGCAGGTCCGGGCCGACCGCGATGATCTCGGTGCCGGAGATCAGCACGTCGCCGCGCGGCAGGTCGCCGCGCGCGGGGTCCATGGTGACGACCGTGCCGCCGGTGAACAGCATCGACATGATCAGGAGTCCTTTCGGGTGAACGTGTAGCCGCCGTGGTGGAGCACGCCGCCGTCGAACCGGCCGTACGCCCAGAAGCCCAGGTCGTCGCGGTAGACGATCCGGTCGCCGTCGATCCGGAACGCGCCCCGATAGGCGTGCCGGCGTCCGCCGCGCGTCTCGTCGTACCGGCCGTCCGCGGTCAGGTGCTGGTGGATGAAGCCGGTCGCGTCGATCCACGTCCCCAGGTGCGGTGAGGTGGACGGGCCGGGCGCGGTGTCCACGGCCGGGACGACCGTGCCGCCGGAGACCAGCGTCAGGTTCCGCGACGGCCACAGCACGATCGTCTCCAACTCCCCGAAGGGCACGATGGCGAACGTGGCCGGCCCGCCCACGGCCACCGGCCCGGCGAACAGCGGCGCGATCATGCGCCCGGTGCAGTCGACGGACGTGGCGCCGACGGCGCGCAGCCCCGGCCCGATCGCGGTGATCACGGCCCCGGAGACCAGCACGTCGATGCCGGCGACCGGGTCCGGCGTGAAGACGGTGGCGTTGACGAACAGTTGCGCGCTCACGGCGTACCCCCTCGGCGTTTTTCTGTTCTTGAATCTCTGCCTTCGGGCCGGGGTGAGCCAGGGTGCACCCCACCCAGGCTGACTCTGTAACTACTAGTATGTAAAGTGGGGGCGTGGACACGCGCGAACGACTGATCGAGGCGACGCGGGACCTGCTGTGGGACCGCGGATATGTGGGCACCAGCCCGCGCGACATCCTGGCCAGGGCCGGTGTCGGGCAGGGCAGCATGTACCACCACTTCACGGGCAAGGCCGACCTCGCGGCCGCGGCGCTGCAGCGGAATGCGGACCAGATGCGCGCGAGCGGCGAGGCCGTCTTCGACGCGGAGACCGGCGTGTACGACCGGCTGGTCGCCTATCTCACCCGCCCCCGGCAGGCGCTCAAGGGCTGCCGCATCGGGCGCATGTCGGAAGATCCGGACATCGTGGCGGACCCGGTGCTGCGGCGCCCGCTGGACGAGACGCTCGGCTGGTACCGCGAGCGGCTGGCGGAGCTGCTCGCGGAGGGGCAGGCGTCCGGCGAGCTGCGGGCCGGGTTCGTGCCGCGGCAGGTCGCGGCCGCGGTCGTCGCGGTCGTGCAGGGCGGTTACGTGCTGGCCAAGGCCGCCCAGTCCACCGAGCCCTACGACGACGCCGTTGCCGGCGCCGTCGCCCTTCTGGCCACGTTGCGTGAGGATGCCCGATGATCGCCCTGCACTATCAGCTCAATCTGCCGTCCGACTACGACGTGTCGCCGCTGCGCGCGCGGATCCCGGAGATCGGCAAGCGCTTCGACCGGCTGCCCGGCCTGGGCGTGAAGGCGTTCCTGCTGCGCGACCTGGGCGGCGGCGCGGCGCAGTACGCGCCGTTCTACCTGTGGACCGATCCCGCGGCCGCGGCCCGCTTCCTGTGGGACGACAACGGGTCCGGGCTCGGCGGCGTGATCGGCAAGTACGGGCGGCCGGTGGTGCAGACCTGGATCGGCGGCGGCTACCGGCGCGGCGCCGCGTTCGGCGGGACGGTGACGCACGCGGTGCGCCGGGTCGGCCCGGTCGCCGGGGAGCCGTCCGAGGTGGCGGCCGCCACGCGCGACGCGCTCGCGACCGGGGAGCCGGGCGTGCACTCGGCCGCGTGGGGCATCGATCCGCGCACGTGGGAGCTGATGACGTTCACGCTCCACACCCACCGGCCGGACGCGGACGGCGGCGAGCTCTACGAGGTCCCGCACCTGTCCGCGCCGCACGAGGCCGACCTCTAGGGACGCCACGGCCGGGAGGCGGCCTCCTTCAGCAGGTCGAGCACCTGACGCGTGTTCGGGTGGAGGCTGCCACCGGCCGGCACGAGGGCCGAGACCGTGCGCGTCACCGGGGATCTGAGCCGGTGCAGGCTGACGCCCGCGATGTCGGCCGGCAGCGCCATCCGCGGGATCAGCGCCACGCCCGCGTCCGCGGCCGCCAGCGCGGTGAGCACGGAGAAGTCGGTGGCGGTCGCGACCGGGACGGGGATGAAGCCGGCGGCACCGCACGCGCGCAGCGTGAGCTCGTGCGCGGTGGTGCCGGGCGTGGGGAGCAGCCAGTTCTCGTCGGCGAAGCGTTCCAGGTGGGCGGCGCTGCCGCGGGAGAGCTTGTGGACGGCGGCGAGGTCGGGGTGCAGCGCGAGCACGACCGGGTCGTCCAGCAGGTGGTGCTGTTCGGTGGCGGTGGGCAGGTCGCGGGGGAGCAGGTTGTAGGAGTGGATGATCGCGAGGTCGGCCTGCCGCTGGCGGAGCGCCTCGATCGCGGCGTCCGGCTCGTGGTCGGCGATGCGCAGCGCGATCGTGCGGTCCGACGCGGTGGTCAGGTGCCGCCACACGAACGGGAGCAGCACGCGCGCGGCGGACGGGAACGCGGCGACGTGGATCACGCCGGTGGTGCCGCCGCGCAGCGACTCGAGGTCGGCCTCGGCCGCCAGCAGTCCACCGAGGATCACCTCGGCGTGGCCGACCAGCCGGCGGCCGGCCTCGGTGAGTTGCAGGCCGCGGCCCTGTTTCTCCAGCAGCGGCACGCCGGCCTCGCGTTCCAGCGCGGCCAGTTGCTGGGAGACGGCGGGACCGGAGAGCTGGGCGGACTCGGCGGTGGCGGCCACGGTGCCGAACGCGGCGAAGTCGCGCAGCAGGCTGAGGCGGCGCACGTCGAGGAGCTTGCCCCGATCGGACACGGAAGGATTCCTAACGTGTTGAGAGCGAAAACCTCAAACGACCTTCTGGATGGTACGGAAGCCCGCGCGCCGCGCGAAAGCCCGCCCGGCCCGCCTGACAGAATGCGAGGCTGACGACACCTGACAGCAACGACGAGGAGTTCACTGTCGTGATCCGTACTCATGACGCCGGTAGCCTGCGCGCGACGGACGCCGGCGCGACCGTGACGCTGGCCGGCTGGGTGGCCCGCCGCCGCGACCACGGCGGGGTCATCTTCGTGGATCTCCGCGACGGCTCCGGCGTGGTCCAGGTGGTCTTCCGCGAGGACATGGACGCCGCGCACGCGCTCCGCAACGAGTACTGCGTGAAGGTCGTCGGCGAGGTCAACGCCCGCCCGGCCGGTAACGAGAACCCGGAGCTGCCGACCGGTGCGATCGAGGTGATCGTGTCCGATCTGGAGGTGCTCTCCGAGGCCGCGCCGCTGCCGATCCCGGTCGACGACGACGTGAACGCGGGCGACGACATCCGCCTGCGCTACCGCTACCTGGACCTGCGCCGCGGCGGCCCGGCCAAGGCGCTGCGCCTGCGGTCGAAGGCGTCGCAGATCGCCCGGACCGTGCTGCACGAGCGCGACTTCCTGGAGATCGAGACGCCGACGCTGACCCGGTCCACGCCGGAGGGCGCGCGCGACTTCCTGGTCCCGGTCCGCCTGCAGCCCGGCAGCTGGTACGCGCTGCCGCAGTCCCCGCAGCTGTTCAAGCAGCTGCTGATGGTCGGCGGCATGGAGCGGTACTACCAGATCGCCCGCTGCTACCGGGACGAGGACTTCCGCGCGGACCGCCAGCCGGAGTTCACCCAGCTCGACATCGAGATGTCCTTCGTGACCCAGGAGGACGTGATCGACCTGGGCGAGGCCATCGTGCGGAACCTGTGGAAGGAGCTGGCCGGGCACGAGATCGCCGGCCCGATCCCGCACATCACGTACCTGGACGCGATGGCCCGCTACGGCTCCGACAAGCCGGACCTGCGCTACGGCGTCGAGCTGACCGAGCTGACCGACTACCTGCGCGGCACCGAGTTCCGGGTGTTCGCGGGCGCGATCGCGGACGGCGGCTACGTCGGCGCCGTGGTCATGCCGGGCGGCGCGGCGCAGACCCGCAAGGAGCTGGACGGCTGGCAGGACTGGGCCAAGGCGCGCGGCGCCCGCGGCCTGGCCTACGTGGTGCTGGACGCGGAGACCGGCGAGCCCCGCGGCCCGGTCGCCAAGAACCTGAACGAGGCGCACCTGTCCGGCCTGGCCGACGCGGTCGGTGCGAAGCCGGGCGACGCGATCTTCTTCGCCGCCGCGGCCGAGAGGCGCGAGGCGCAGGAGCTGCTCGGCGCCGCGCGCGTGGAGATCGCCAGGCGGGCGAACCTGATCGACGAGTCGGCCTGGGCGTTCTGCTGGGTCGTGGACGCGCCGATGTTCGAGAAGACGGACGACGGTGGCTGGACCGCGGTGCACCACCCGTTCACCTCGCCGAACGCGGAGTGGCTGGACACTTTCGAGTCGGCTCCGGACCGGGCGCTGGCGTACGCGTACGACATCGTCTGCAACGGCAACGAGATCGGCGGCGGCAGCGTCCGTATCCACCGCGGCGACGTGCAGAGCCGGGTCTTCGACCTGCTCGGCATCTCGACCGAGGAGGCGCAGGACAAGTTCGGCTTCCTGCTGGAGGCGTTCAAGTACGGGCCGCCGCCGCACGCGGGCATCGCGTTCGGCTGGGACCGGGTCTGCATGCTGCTGGCCGGTGCGGACTCGATCCGGGAGGTCATCGCGTTCCCGAAGACCCGCGGCGGGTTCGACCCGCTGACCAGCGCGCCGACGCCGATCACGGCGCAGCAGCGCAAGGAGGCCGGCGTGGACGCGAAGCCGGTCGCGGCTGCTTCCTGACGGTTCTCTGCGTTGTCCGGGGCGTCCCTCATGCCGAGGGGCGTCCCGTTCGTTTCTCCGCCGGGTGATTTAACAATTAAATGCCTGATTTATCCCGAAATTGGGCTGACTATGGTCCAATGACGGTTACATGCCGCGCGCTGGCGGCTGCCCTGCTCACGGGGCTGATGATGACCACGACGGCGCCCGCCGGGGCCGCGCCGACGCCGGTGAGCCGCCCCAACATCCTGCTGGTCGTGCTGGACGACGCCGGCCTCGGTCAGACCGACGTCATGACCCGCACGCAGGCCTGGCTCGGCACCACCGGCCGTGATTACACGCACGCGGTCGCCACCACGCCGTCCTGCTGCCCGAGCCGCTCGTCGATCTTCAGCGGCCGGTACGTGCACAACACCGGCGTCACCCAGCAGGCCAAGATCGACGTCTACGATCACGACCGCACGCTGCAGCACGAGCTCAAGCGCGCCGGGTACGCCACGGCCGCGGCCGGGAAGCTGTTCAACGGCTGGGAGCTTGCGAAGCAGCCGCCGTACATCGACCACTGGGCGCTGCAGCACGGCGGGTTCGTGAAGGCGCACTTCAACGTGGACGGCACGGACGTGTATCCGCCGTACTCGACCACGTTCACCGGGCAGAAGGTGACCGGCTACATCGACCGGTTCGAGCGCGAGGACGACCGGCGGCCGTGGTTCATCTACGCCGGGTTCGTCGCGCCGCACTCGCCGTACACACCGGAGCCGAAGTACGCGAAGACGCCGCTGACCTGGCGCGCCAACCCCGCGACCCGCGAGAAGGACCGCAGCGATAAACCAGCATATGTCCGGAAATTTAAGGTCAGCGGCGCGGAGGGGGTGCAGACCTCGATCGCGCAGATGCGCACGCTGCTCTCCGTCGACGACCAGATGGAGGCGATCCGGCGCCGGCTGGCTGCGACCGGCGAGCTGGACAACACGGTCGTCATGTTCCTCTCCGACAACGGCAAGTCGCTCGGCGAGCACGGGCTGCCGACCAAGTTCGTGCCGTACCAGGGCTCGATCCGGGTGCCGCTGCAGCTCTGGTGGCCGGGCAGGGTGCCGGCCGGCCGGGACGGCCGCCTCGCGCCGCTCATCGACGTCACGCCCACGCTGCTGGAGCTGGCCGGCCTCACGCCCGGCTACCAGGTCGACGGCCGCAGCCTGCTCACCGGCGCGCGCCGGGACCGGGTGCTGCTCGAATACTGGTACGACTCCGTCAACGGCAGCTATCCGACCTGGGCCTCCACCTACGCGCCCGGGAAGTTCCAGTACATCGAGAACCAGCAGGCGGGCGGCGTCTTCCGCGAGTACTACGACCTGCGCCGCGACCCCTGGCAGCTGACCAACCTGCTCGCCGTGCGCGGCGTCGCGGGCGCTCCGGACACCGGCCGGCTCGCCGCCGAGCTCGCCCGTGCCCGGACCTGCGCAGGAGCACGCGACTGCCCGTGAGTGGATTCCCGCGGAGGTGGGTACACGGAGGTCAATACCTCTTAGACACCCCTCCCGGAGGATCGACATGCTGGCTCTCATCGCCGCCGGAGTCTTCGGCTTCGCGCTCCTGCTCGACCTGCTCAACACCGACTTCGGCGCGCCCGACCTGTTCAACTGGAACACGCTGGTCCTGATCGGCCTCTTCCTGCTCGCGCTCTACCTGGGCGGCGTCGGCTCCGGACCGCGTACCGGCACGGGCACCGGCGGTCGCCGCTACTTCGGCCGTCGCCCGGGTCGCGGCTGATTCATAAAGATCAACACCATCAGCGGGTACGACGAGAGCCCGCCCTTCCGCTCGGCCGACGCGCTCGGCCGGATGGCACGGAGGGGCGGGCTCGCTCGCGTACCCCCGTGGACCGCCCTTGATCTGGATCTTCGGACCCGTTGGGGTCCGGCGTGCGAGGGCGCGGCGCCCCGGGCGGTATCGTTCGTCACGTGGAGGTCGAAGGGCTTTTTGCCGTCACCGAAACGGGAAGCGTCAGCATGACGCCGGACCGGGCCGGAGCCGGGCCCGCCTCCGATGCGCAGGGTGCGAGCTTCGTCGCGCCAGGTGAGGATTCGCCGCTGGCGGTCCGCATGCGGCCGCAGGGCATCGAGGAGCTCGTCGGGCAGCAGCACCTGCTCGCGCCCGGTGCGCCGCTGCGGCAGCTGGTCGGCGACGCCACCCCGATGTCCGTGATCCTGTGGGGCCCGCCCGGCAGCGGCAAGACCACCATCGCGCACCTGGTCGCCGGCACCACCAACCGCCGCTTCGTCGCGATGTCCGCGCTCTCCGCCGGCGTCAAGGACGTGCGCGCCGTGATCGACACCGCGCGCCGCGAACGCCGCTACGGCGGGCCGCCGACCGTGCTCTTCATCGACGAGGTGCACCGCTTCAGCAAGACCCAGCAGGACTCGCTGCTCGCCGCCGTCGAGGACCGGACCGTCACGCTGCTGGCCGCCACCACGGAGAACCCGTACTTCTCGGTCATCTCGCCGCTGCTCTCCCGCTGCGTGCTGCTCACGCTGCACCCGCTCACCGAGGACGACGTGCGCGGCCTGATCCGGCGCGCGCTGACCGACCCGCGCGGGCTCGGCGGCGCGCTGACGCTGGCCGACGAGGCGCTGGAACACCTGGTCCGGCTCGCGTCCGGCGACGTGCGCAAGGCGCTGACCGCGCTCGAGGCGGCCGCGTCGTCCGCGCTGGCCCGGGGCGCCACCGAGATCGACCTGACCACCGCGGAACAGGCCGTGGACGTGGCCGCGGTCCGCTACGACCGCGACGGCGACGCGCACTACGACGTGACCAGCGCGTTCATCAAGAGCATGCGCGGCTCCGACCCGGACGCGGCGCTGCACTGGCTGGCCCGGATGCTGGTCGCCGGCGAGGACGCCCGGTTCATCGCGCGCCGGCTGGTGATCTTCGCGTCCGAGGACGTCGGGATGGCCGACCCCACGTCGCTGCAGGTCGCGACCGCGGCGGCGCAGGCGGTGCAGCTGATCGGGCTGCCGGAGGCCGGGCTCAACCTCTCCCAGGCGGTGATCCACCTGGCGACGGCGCCGAAGAGCAACAGCGCGACGACCGCGCTCGGCGCCGCCATGGCGGACGTGCGCGCGGGGCGGGGCGGGCCGGTGCCGAAACACCTGCGGGACGCGCACTACCAGGGGTCCAAGGGACTGGGGCACGGCGCGGGATATCAGTACCCGCACGACGACGGCCGGGGCGTGGTCCGGCAGCAGTACGCGCCGGACGACCTCGCGGCGGTGGAGTACTACCAGCCGACCGACCGGGGGTACGAGCGCGAGGTGGCGGAACGGCTGCCGAAGCTGCGGCGCGTGGTGCGGGGGACGCCGATGCCGCCACGGCGGGAGACGCGGGCGGCGGGTGCGGTGGCCTCGGCGGTCCGGGAGGCTCCGGGCGTACCCTCGGCGGCTGTTGATCTTGGTTCTTCTGCTTCTGTTGCCGCGGATGTGGCGCCTGCTGATGCGGTGGAGGCCCCGGTGGCGTCCGTGGAGGTCGCGCCCGGCATTGCCGTGCCCGATGTGGTCGCGTCCGACGTGGCCGTGCCGGAGGGGGCCGGCTCGGCTGCGGTTGCCGAAGCGGACGAACCGGGTGAGGCCGCCGGCGAGGCCGTCTCGGACGACGAGCCTTCCGGCGAGTCCGAGGCGACCGCTGAGCAGGGGCGCAAGGCCGGTGGGCGGCGGAAGGGCGGCGCGCGGAGACGTGCGCCGGAGCCGACGGCGGAGGCGGGCGCATGAGCCGCGCCGCGGAGATCGGCACTGCCCGTGAGCGTGACCGTCCGTACGGCGGTGGCGAAAACCGGCGAAGTGGCGCACCCTCGCTAGAGGGTCTGGGAGCGCGGCCACCCGCGAACGTGACCTCCCTCACCACCGGAGAGCGCGACGGGCGCGTGGCCTGCACGGGCATGAACCGCCCGCCGCACGACATTCCCGGCGGCGGGCGAGCGGTTTGTAGCTTGGTGGGTCACGCCCATGTTCCGGCGCAGGGTCAGCCCGAGCGGCGACCGGCCGATCGGTACGGGACGCGTGAAGGACCCCGCCGGTCCGGGCACGACCGGGCGGGGACGTACGGGACTTCGGTAACTGACCGCGTGTCGGTGGAGATAGAGAGAGTGGTTGCGTGAGGGCACGGGGTTCGGACGGAGCGGACGACGGCCAGGAGGCCGGCGGCCAGAAGCGCGGCCGCAGGTGGGGCCGGGGACGCTCCGGCACGCCCGACGGGCAGACGCCACCTCCGGCGGAGGAGGAGATCTCCGGTGAGGAGACCGGCTGGCTCGACGACCTCCGCACGGCCAAGCAGGCGAACGTCGACCTGAGCGACGGCGCCCCCGCACTCCCGGCCGGCACCGGCTTCCCCACCGCACCCGACCTGGCACCGGACGACGATCCGGGCGCGGGTCCGGGTACCGGTCCCGGGGCTGGTCCGGGCGGTCCGGGCGCTGGTCTGGGCGGTCCGGGTGGTCCGGGCGCTGGTCTGGGTGGTCCGGGCGCCGGTCCGGGTGTGCCTGACGGAGGGCCGGGGTTCCCGGGGTTCGGCGGTGGCGACGGGCCGGGTGGTCCCGATGCCGGGGAGAACCCGGCCGGCCGGTTCGGCGGGGCGCCTGCGCCGCGACCGCGGCCCGGTGCGGAACCGAGCGGTCCCTTCGGCGGTCCGGACGGCGCGCCCGGTGGGCGTCGCGCGGCGGGTCCCGACGGCGGGCCGTTCGGTGGTCCCGGTGGTGACCCGGCGTTCGGTGCTGCGGACGGGCCCGGTGGGTACGGCGGGCGTCGCCTGGCGGGCCCTGATGGTGACCCGGCCTACGGCGCGGGCCCCGGCGTGCCCTTCGGTGGTCCGGACGGCCGTCGTGCGGACGGTGGCGGTCCCTTCGGTGGCGAGCCCGGCGGACGCCGTGCGGCCGGCCCCGAGAGCGAGCCGACCAGCGGTGAGATCCGTGGCGGGCGTGCCGCGGCCGGGATGGGTCCGCAGGGCGGCGGGCGCGCGCCCTTCGGCGGTGGCCCGGAGCAGGGTGGCGCCCCCTATGACCAGGCCGGCGGCCGTCGTGCCGCCGGTGAGCCCCGCGGTCCGTTCGGTGGTGAGCCGACGAGCGGTGAGATCCGTGGCCGGCGTGCCGCGGCTCCGGACGGTACCTACGGTGCGGAGTCCGGCGGTCGTCCGGCCGGGCCGTTCGGTGGAGACCCCGGTCCCTACGGCGCCGGTGAGCAGGGCGGCGG
The DNA here is from genome assembly GCF_000717135.1 of Catenuloplanes japonicus. Classification (GTDB taxonomy): domain Bacteria; phylum Actinomycetota; class Actinomycetes; order Mycobacteriales; family Micromonosporaceae; genus Catenuloplanes; species Catenuloplanes japonicus. Next base: position 144,862 of record NZ_JNXY01000016.1, on the reverse strand, counting down.
CCGTCGTGCCGCAGGTGAGCCTCGTGGCGGCGGAGCCTGCCGGGCCGTTCGGTGGTGAGCCCGGCGGCCGGCGCGCCGCGGGCGATCCGGCGGGGCCGTTCGGCGGTGAGCCGACCAGCGGTGAGATCCGCACCGGGCGGCGGCGTGCGGCGGAGCCGGGCGCCCCGGAGCAGCGCAGCGGCGGGTACCCGATGCCGCGCCGCGGGGACGAGCCGCCCGGCGCCGGTCCGGCCGACCGGCGTCCCGGCCCGGGGGGCCACGCGGCGGGCCCGCCCGCGGCACGGCACTCCGGTCCCGGCGAGAACCCGCCGGGCGAGCCCCGGTCCCTCGCCTCGGCGAACGAGGAGATGGGCGCCGGAAACCCGAACTCGTGGGCGTTCACGCCGTCCCGGCAGAACCCCGAGATAAGCCGGCGCGGTGGCGCGCCCGGCTCACGGTCGCGCTTCTCCGGCGAGCCCGGCGAGACTCCGGCCTCCGGCAACGCGCCCGGCCTGCCGCCGGGCGCGGTCGCGCCGGTGTCCGGCGGACGGTCCGGGCCGGTGGGCAGCCGCCCCGAGCACGGCGGCGGCGCGCACAGCACCGGCGGTGCCGGTGGCGCGGTCCGTGACCGCTTCGGCGGCCCGGCCGGTGCGGGCGGTCCGGCCGGTCCCGGTGGTTTCGGCGGTCCTGGTGCGCCCGGCGTTCCGGGGAGGCCCGGCCCGGACGGTGGGCCGCATTCCGGTGTGACCGGCATCGACGGGCTCGCGGGTGGTCGGCACGGTGGTGCGGACGGCGGCCGTGGACGGCCTGGCTTCGACGGTCCCCAGGGGGAGCGTCCTGGATTCGGTGGTCCGCAGGGCGATCGGCCCGGTTTTGATGGTCCGCAGGGCGGTCGCCCGGGTGTCGACGGTCCGCAGGGCCGGCCGGGTTTTGATGGCCCGGCGGGTCGGCCCGGTTTCGACGGTCCGCAGGACGGACGTCCCGGGTTTGACGGTCCGGCGGGCGGGCGCCCCGGTTTCGACGGTGGCCGGCCCGGTTTTGACGGTCCCCAGGACGGTCGGCCGGGTTTCGGTGGCCCGCAGGGCCGGCCTGGCTTCGACGGTCCGCAGGGCCGGCCCGGTTTTGATGGTCCGGCAGGCGGTCGTCCCGGGTTCGACGGTCCCCAGGGTGGCCGTCCCGGGTTCGACGGCGCCCCGGGTGGGCGTCCCGGACCGGACGGTCCGGGTGCGCGGGCCGGCGGCCGGGCGAGCGCGCCCATGCCGCCCGTCATGCCCGGACGCCCCGGCGCGACCCCGCCGCCCTCGCTTCCCGCGTCCGCGCCCGGCCTGCCGCCCGGTGTGGAGCCGGTGTCCGGTGCCCCGGGCAGCCCTGCCGGTCCGCGTGCACCCGGTTCCGGCGCGCCCACGGGCGCGGTGGTCTCCGGCCGGGACCGTTTCCGTGCCCCGCAGCAGCCCGTGGACGGCCCGCCGACCGGCCCCGGCCGCGTCGGCCCCGGCCAGCCCGCCGGTCCGGGCCACGCGGTCCCGGGCGCGGCAGGTGCCGCGGGCATGCCCGGCGCACCCAGGCGCCCCGGCGACGACTTCGACACGAGTGGCGGTGACGGCCGCTTCGGCGACGGTGCCTACGGCCGTGGTGGCCCGGACGGTCGTCCCGGTGACGGTGCCTACGGCCGTGGTGGCCCCGACGGCCGCCCTGCTGACGGTGCTTACGGCCGTGGCGGTCCCGACGGTCGTCCCGGTGACGGTGCTTACGGCCGTGGTGGCCCGGACGGCCGTCCCGCCGACGGTGCTTACGGCCGTGGCGGTCCCGGCGACGACGGCTACGGCCGCGGTGGTCCCGATGGCCGCCCTGCTGACGGTGCTTACGGCCGTGGCGGTCCCGACGGTCGTCCCGGTGACGGCCGTGGGCCCGGCAGCGGCGAGTTCCGGCAGGTAGGACGTCGTGGCCGCGATGCCGGACGTACCAACAGCGGCGAGTTCGGCCAGGTCGGCATGCGCGGCGAGGGCCTGCGCGGCGGCGGTGACGAGCCCGGCCGTCGTGGTGGCAGCGGTGAGTTCGGCCAGGTCGGCATGCGCGGCGAAGGCCGGCGTGGCGCGCGGCCCGGCGACGGTGGCCCGTCCGCCTACCAGGAGCCCGGCTACGGCCCCGGCGGCCCGAACAGCCCCGGTGGCCCGCACGGCCGTGAGCCGGGCCGCGGTGATCGCGACCGTGACTACGGCCCCGGCCGGGACTACGGCGAACGAGATCATGGGCCAGGTCGTGACGGCGATCAGGAAGGATCCGGTGACCGGGATTTTGGTCAAGGCCGCGAGGGTGGCCCGAGCGGCCCTGGCGGCCGTGATCTCACCCCCGCCGGTTCCGGCCTCCGCGAGCTGGGCCCCGGCAGCTCCGACACGTCCGTTCCCCGTGACGCGACTCCTGGCGTAGCCACCCCCGGCGTGGCCGGTCCCCGCGAGATCGGCCCCGGCGCCGCTCGCGAGCCCGGCGTGGCCCGTGCCGCCATCCGCCCGCCCGGCGTCGACGCGCCGGGCGACGGCGCGGACAAGCCCGGCCCGGCCGTGCCGGGCAAGGCCGTCGTGCCCGGCCAGGCGATCGTGCCCGGTCAGGCCATGGTCCGGCGTGGCCCGCTCCCGGAGGAGGGCAGCCTCGACGCGGCCGCCCGTGCGGTGGCCCGCGGCCCCCGCACGGTCCCGGCGGAGATGAACGCGCTGCCCGGCCGCGTGGCCGTGGCCGCGCTCCCGGCCGGCAACGGCCAGGGGGGCCCGCTGGAGAGCGGCGCGCTGCGCACGGCGGACGCGCCACGGGACTCCGTACCCCCGGACGAGGCTCTGGAGAAGCGTCAGCGGGAACAGCGTCAGCTGCGGCTGGGTGCGCTGGTCCTGGTGACGTTGCTGCTGCTCGGTGCGTTGCCGCTGTATTTCGGCATCCGGGCCGCGACGCGTGATCCGGTGTTCAACACGCTGGACGAGCTGGGCGTGCCCGGCTGGGCGGCGCAGGAGCCGAACGACCAGATCAGCGGCTCGCGATGGTGCTTCCTCGCCTGCCGGCTGCGGGAGCGGACGGCCACGTCGGAGAAGACGCAGGAGGAGACGACGGCCGTCTACCTGACCGCGCTGGCGGACGCCGGCTGGGAGCGGTGGGAGGTCGCCGGGTGCCCGGATCAGCCGGTGGACGTCGGTGACTACACCTGCTGGCGGCGGGACGAGCTGACGCTGGACCTGTACGTCCGGCCGCCGGTCTGTGCGGACGGCGCGCTGGCGCAGCGTCCGCCGGCCGTGGGCGAGAGCGAGGTGGCGCCGCCCGAGGGTACGGCGCCGGCCGGCGACTGCCCGGGTGCGGCGGTATCGATAAAGGTCAACAACGCGATCGACGACCCCCGTACGCAGCCGCAGCCGAGCGTCCCGTCGGACCCGCTGGGGGAGACACCGGACGCCACGTTCGACTACCCGACGGACATCCCGACCGACCTTCCGCCGGTGGCGCCGACCGAGTAGCTCCGGCGCGCGGCGGCGTGTCACTGAGGGTAGGGTTCCCACGTTGGCGCAGAGTGGACACTGTCACCTGCCCGAAGACATATATGCAGGGGATAGGCGGAGGGGAACACGCGTGGACGGTGGAGAGATCGCGGCTCTGATCGGGGCCGGGGCGTTCGCGATGCTCGTGCTCGTGCTGGCCGTGCCGATTCTGCGGCTGCGGCACACGATCGACGCGGCGACCCGCACGATCAACGACCTGAACGACCGTACGGAGCCGTTGCTGCGGAACGTGAACCTCACCATCGAGGGTGTGAACACCACGCTGGACCAGGTGCACACGTCGCTGGACGGGGTGAACATCCAGCTGGCGAAGGTGGACACGATCACCGGCCACGTGCAGAACGTCAGCGCCAACGTGGCGAACCTGACCACCGTGGTCTCGGCCGCCGCCGCGAACCCGCTGGTGAAGGTGGCCGCGTTCGGGTACGGCGTGCGCAAGGCCGCCGCCGCCCGCCGTGGCGCCGAGGAGGAGCGCGAGGTCAAGGACGTGCTGAAGGCGCGTCGCCGGGCCGGTCGTCGCTAACAGGAACCGGCACGGAAGGATGTTCTCATGAAGCGTCTGCTCTGGCTCGGGATCGGCCTCGGTGTCGGTGTTCTCGTGGTCCGTCAGGTGACGAAGATGGCGCACGCGTACACGCCGCAGGGCCTCGCCGCGTCCGCCCAGGAATCCGCCGGCGGGCTCGTCGAGTCCGTGCGTAGCTTCGTCGACGACGTCCGGATCGCGATGGCCGAGCGTGAAGAGGAGATTCACGCCGCCTTCGCCGAGGGCGTGCTCTATGACGACCAGTTCGCCGAGGAGCGGGGCTACCCGCTGGACGGCATCGACACTCAGGAAGGCCGCAGATGAAGACCGCGGAGATCAAGCGACGATACCTGGCGCACTTCGAGGCCAACGGCCACGCCGTGGTGCCGTCCGCTCCGCTGCCGGCCATTGACGACCCGAACCTGTTGTTCGTCAACGCCGGCATGGTGCAGTTCGTGCCGTACTTCCTGGGTCAGCGCAAGCAGCCCTGGCCCCGGGCCGTGTCGGTGCAGAAGTGCATCCGTACCCCCGATATCGACGAGGTCGGCAAGACCTCGCGGCACGGCACGTTCTTCCAGATGAACGGCAACTTCTCGTTCGGGGACTACTTCAAGTCGGGCGCGATCCCGCTGGCCTGGGACCTGATCACCAAGTCGGTCGCGGACGGCGGCTTCGGCCTGGACGCGGACCGCATCTGGGCGACGGTCTATCTCGACGACGACGAGGCGATCGAGATCTGGAAGCAGACCGGCATGCCGGCCGAGCGGATCGTGCGTCGCGGCAAGAAGGACAACTACTGGTCGATGGGCATCCCCGGCCCGGCCGGCCCGTGCTCGGAGCTCTACTACGACCGCGGCCCGGCGTACGGCCCGGACGGCGGCCCCGAGGTGGACGAGGACCGCTACCTCGAGTTCTGGAATCTCGTCTTCATGCAGTACGAGATCACGAACGTGCGCAGCAAGGAAGAGTTCGACATCGTCGGCGAGCTGCCGGCGAAGAACATCGACACCGGCATGGGCCTGGAGCGGATGGCCTCCATCCTCCAGGGCGTCGACAACATGTACGAGATCGACGAGATCCGCCCGGTGCTGGACAAGGCCGCGGCGCTGACCGGCAAGACCTACGGGGCGAAGTCGGGTCACGCCGCCTCCGAGTCGCACCCGGACGACGTGCGCCTGCGTGTGATCGCGGACCACGTGCGTACCTCGCTGATGCTGATCGGCGACGGCGTCACGCCGTCGAACGAGGGCCGCGGCTACGTGCTGCGCCGCATCATGCGCCGGGCGATCCGCTCGATCCGGCTGCTCGGCTGGCAGGACAAGGCGCTGCCGGAGCTGCTGCCGGTGGCCCGGGACTGCATGTCGCCGTCGTACCCGGAGCTGGCCGAGGAGTTCGACCGCATCTCCACGTACGCGTACGCGGAGGAGGACGCGTTCCTCGCCACGCTGCGGTCCGGCACCACGATCCTGGACACCGCGATCGCGGAGACCAAGTCGGCGGGCGGCGCGAAGCTCTCCGGTGACAAGGCGTTCCAGCTGCACGACACGTACGGCTTCCCGATCGACCTGACGCTGGAGATCGCGGCCGAGCAGGGCCTGTCCGTCGACGACGAGGGCTTCCGCCGTCTGATGACGGAGCAGCGCACGCGCGCCAAGGAGGACGCGCGGGCGCGCAAGACCGGGCACACGGACGTCTCGGCGTACCGGAACGTGCTGGAGGACGGCGGCGCGGTCGAGTTCACCGGCTATGCCGAGACCTCGCGTGAGTCCCGGGTGCGGGCGCTGCTCAGCAAGGGCGAGCGCCTGCAGAGCGCCGGCGAGGGCGACACGATCGAGCTGGTCCTGGACACCACCCCGTTCTACGCGGAGGGCGGTGGCCAGCAGCCGGACAACGGCCTGATCACGGTCGGCGGCGGGCAGGTCGAGGTCTACGACGTGCAGCAGCCGGTGCCGGGCCTGATCGTGCACAAGGCGCGCGTGATCCGTGGCGAGGTGCGTCCCGGTGAGTCCGGGTTCGCCGAGATCGACACGAACCGCCGCCGCGCGATCTCCCGCTCGCACACGGCCACGCACCTGGTGCACCAGACGATCCGCAACTTCCTCGGCGAGGCCGCGACCCAGGCCGGTTCGATGAACGCGCCGGGCCGGCTGCGGTTCGACTTCAACACGCCGCAGGCGGTCCCGCCGGCCGTGCTCCGCGACGTGGAGCAGCAGGTCAACGAGGTGCTGCTGGCCGACCACGAGGTGCACGCGTTCGTCACCTCGCAGGAGGAGGCGCGGCGTCTCGGCGCGATGGCGCTGTTCGGCGAGAAGTACGGCGACGAGGTGCGGGTCGTCGAGGTCGGCGACTACGCGCGTGAGCTGTGCGGTGGCACGCACGTGGCCCGGTCCGGCCAGCTCGGCCTGGTGAAGATCCTGTCCGAGTCGTCCATCGGCTCCGGCGTGCGCCGCGTCGAGGCGCTGGTCGGCATCGACGCGTTCGGCTTCCTGGCCAAGGAGCACCTGCTGGTGTCCCGGCTCGCGGATCTTTTCCGGATCCCGGCCGACCAGGTGGGGGACCGGGTCGAGCAGACCGTCACGGCGCTGCGCGACGCGGAGAAGGAGCTGGAGAAGCTGCGTGCCCAGGCGGTGCTCGGCGGCGCCGGCGCGATCGCGGACGCGGCCCGGGACCTGAACGGCATCGCGTACGTCGGGGCGGAGGCGCCGGACGGCGCGGCCGGCAACGACGTCCGCACGCTGGCGATGGAGATCCGCGGGAAGATCGGCGAGGGCCGTCCCGCGGTGGTCGCGGTGGCCGCGAAGTCGAACGGCAAGGCGTCACTCATCGTAGCGACGAACGCGGCAGCCCGCGATCGCCACGTGTCCGCTGCGGACCTCGTGAAGGGTGCGCTCGGCGGTCGCGGTGGCGGAAACGCAGAGCTTGCGCAGGGCGGCGGCGTGCCCGCGACGGAGACCGTTAAGCTTCTGACCGCTGTGGAGAAGGCAATTTCCGACGCCGGCTGATGGCGTCAACGCCCGATCGGCCATTACTCTTCGCAGCGTGGCCCGATCGACGGCAGGAGGCGCGTGTTCAAGCTTGGCAGGGTGATCGCGTGACGTTCACTCGCGGTGTTCGTCTGGGCGTAGACGTGGGAGCGGTGCGCGTCGGGGTGGCAATCTGCGATCCCGACGGCATCCTCGCGAGCCCGGTCGCCACCGTCCCCCGTGACCAGAATGCCGCTGATGATGCGGTTCCGGGCGATATGGCGGAAGTTTCGCGACTCGCTACGGAACACGAGGCGGTGACCGTCGTCGTGGGTCTCCCCGTCGCCCTCAACGGGCGCGAGGGACCTGCGGCGATCTCGGTCCGTGCGTACGCGGAGCGGCTGGAACGGGTGATCTCCCCCGTCCCTGTCGTCCTCGCGGACGAGCGTATGTCGACGGTGGTGGCTACCCGTAGGCTGTCCGAGCGGGGCGTTCGTGGGCGGCGTCAGCGAGCGGTCGTCGATCAGGCGGCCGCCGTGGAAATCCTGCAAGGCTGGCTGGACGCGCAGCGGAGGCGGAACTGATGCTCGACGACTTGGAAGCTGCGTTCGACGAGGAGCAGCCCCAGAAGGGGCGGCCGCTCCATCGACGCAAGAAAAGGCGCGGCGGCGGTGGCAAGTCAGTCATCGCCCTGGTCATGGTGCTGCTCATCTTCGGCGGTCTCGCCGGGGCGGGCTACTACGGCTTTGACCGGGCGCGCAACTACCTCACCACGCCCGATTACGACGGGCCCGGCGGGGAAGAGACGATGATCGAGGTGAAGAACGGCGATTCCGCCACCTCGATCGGCAACGGGCTCTACAAGCTGGACGTGGTGAAGTCGGCGAAGGCGTTCATCAACGCCGCCAACGAGAACGCCGACAGCAAGAACATCCAGACCGGATTCTACAAGGTGAAGAAGCAGATGAAGGCGTCCGACGCGCTTCTGGCTCTGCTCAATCTGGAGAACCGGGTCTCGACCAAGGTCACCATCAACGAGGGCCTGACCACGTTCCAGATCTTCGACGAGCTGTCGAAGGCGACGGAGATACCCGTCGACGACTTCAAGGAAGCGGCGAAGGACCCGGTCGCGCTCGGCGTGCCGGACTTCTGGTTCACCCGCAGCGACGGCAAGACCACGGAGAAGTCGATCGAGGGCTTCCTGTTCCCGGAGACGTACAACTTCGACCCCGGGCTGAACGCCAAGGAGACGCTCCAGGTGATGGTCCGGCACTTCCTGGACGTCACCACCGAGATCGACTTCGTCAAGAAGGTCGAGGCCGACCGCGGCATCACGCCGTACGACGCACTGATGGTCGCCTCGCTCTCCCAGGCCGAGGCCGGCATCGCGACCGACCTCCCCAAGGTCTCCCGCGTCATCTACAACACGCTCTTCGTGCCGAACGCGGAGATCGGCTTCTGCGAGTGCCTGCGGCTGGACGTGACCATCAACTACGGTCACCAGCTGGAGGGCCGCGACGCCAAGGAGTCGAAGAACATCACGGCCGCGGAGCTGGCCGACGCCTCCAACCCGTGGAACTCGCACAAGAACAAGGGCCTGCCGCCGTCCGCGATCAACAACCCGGGCAAGCAGGCGCTCGAAGGCGCGATGAGCCCGGCGGACGGTAAGTGGTACTTCTTCGTCGCCATCGACAAGGACGGAAACTCCGCGTTCGCGGAGACCTACTCCGAGCAGCAGAAGAACGAGCAGAAGGCCAGGGAGGCCGGGGTTCTGTGACGTCCGCCTACCGGGCAGCCGTTCTCGGCAAGCCGATCGCGCACTCGCTCTCACCCGTGCTGCACCACGCCGGTTACACGGCCGCGGGGCTCACCGGGTGGACGTACACCGCGATCGAATGCGCCGAGTCCGAGCTGCCCGGCCTGGTGGCGACGCTCGGCCCCGAGTGGCGCGGCCTGTCCGTGACCATGCCGCTCAAGGAGGTCGCGCTCACGCTCGCCTCCGAGGCCTCCCCGGCAGCCACCGCCCTCGGCGTCGCCAACACCCTGGTCCGCCGCCCCGACGGCACCTGGTTCGCCGACAACACCGACGTCACCGGCATGGTCACGGTCCTCCGGGCCGCCGGCATCACCGCCTCTCCCACAGACGGCCCGGTTTCCGCGGGCAGCTCAGCTCCGATGGCCGTCCCGGTTCCCGCAGGCAGCTCGGCCTTCGTGGCCGCCGCACACCGCGGATCTTCCCCGGACGAGGCGGCTCACGCGAGCGCCACTGCTCACGCGAGCGCCACTGCTCACGCGGGCGGTGCGACTCACGCGAGCGCCACTGCTTACGCGAGCGGCACTGCTCACGCGGGCGGCACTGCTCACGCGGGCGGCACTGCTCACGCGGGCGGTGCGACTCACGCAGATCGTGAGGGTCGCGCGGGCGGCCCGGCGATCGCGCTGCTCGGCGGCGGTGGCACGGCGCGCGCCGCGATCGGCGCGGCCGCCCGGCTGGGCCACGCGCCCGTCACCGTCTTCGTCCGCCGCCCCGAGGCCGGCGCGGAACTCGCTCCGGTCGCGGACGCGCTCGGCGTCCCGTTCCGGGTCGCGCCCTGGTCCGAGGCCGCGGACCTCACCGGCTTCGACGTGGTCGTCTCCACCGTGCCCAAGGGCGCCGCCGACCACCTGGCCACCGGCCCGCACTGGCCCGCCACCACGGTCTTCTTCGACGTGGTCTACCACCCGTGGCCCACCCCGCTGGCCGCCTGGGCCGCACGCGGCGGCAGCCCCGTCGTCTCCGGCCTGGACCTGCTCCACGCCCAGGCCCTCGGCCAGTTCCTCCACTTCACCGGCGTCCCTGCCCCCGCCGACGCCATGCGCGAGGCCCTCGACAAGGCCGTCGTCTAGGCCGCTCGAAGCTGAGCCGTCCCTGAGCCGCCCCCGGACCTCGATTCCGTGCTCGCAATGCTCAGGACCGTGTCTCTCCGCTGGTACAAGAGCTGCCTGAGAACAAAGCCAGATCCAGACCCAGATTTCCCGCTTCCGGCGTGGTGGCGGTCCGCATGCTCCCGCGGGCAAACCTCCGGCGGGCCGAAGACTCCGCTTGCGCTCCGCTTCGGCCCGCCGATCGGAGCCGGTCCCGCCGCTGGTCACCCCGAACCCGCGATTTCCGATCCCGTGACTTTCCGGCCGCGGCGCCGGGATCGCTCGCCGCGGTCCGGGCGCTCCACGCCCGAAATTTCGGCATAAAGCAGCGCTGCCATCGGGAGCTGAGGGAGATCGCAAACGGCCGTGGAGCGTCGTCCCAGCCAAAGGATCATTGAGTGTCGAGAAGAGGTCGTCGCGGGCACCGATTGGCGACCTCTTCTCGACACTCAATGATCCTTCCGCCGCCGGCGGGCTGTTTAGCCGGGCGTGGCTCGTCCGATGCCGCCGGGCAGGCCGGCTTTATGCCGAAATTTGCGCACGAAGTGCCCGGTCGCTCGTGCTGCTTCGCTCGTGCTGGCTCCGGGCGTGCTGCTTCGCTCGTGCTGGCTCCGCTCGCGGTCGGTGAGGCGAATCTGCGATCCCGCCTCACGGGTTTCCCGTCGCGCGGCCGGGTTTCGCACGCGGCGCCGGAGCGGCTTGCCCGGCGCGCCGATGAGGACGCTGCAGAGCTGCCGGAGCCGGATGGAGAAGCCATCAGGAGGAGAGCGGGGTGCGGGAGCGGGCCAGGGTCAGGACGGTCAGGAGGGAGAGGGCGGCGCAGATGCAGATGACCAGGGACATCGGGACGGCGCTGGAGTCGCCGGTGAGGCCGACCAGGGGTGCGGCGGCGGCGCCGATCAGGGTCTGGACGGTGCCGAGGAGCGCGGCGGAGGTGCCGGCCCGGTCGCGGTGGCGGTCGAGGGCCAGGGCGGCGCTGTTCGGGTTGACCATGCCGATCGTGGCGAGGTAGCAGAAGAGCAGCGCGATCACGCCGATCATGCTGGACAGCGCGGCCGCACCGAGCAGTGCGGCGCCGACCACCGCGCCCGCGGCCAGTGACGTCACCAGGAGCTGCCGGGGTGTGAAGCGGTCGAGCAGGCGGCCGTTGAGCTGGCTGGCCGCGACCAGGCCGACCGCGTTGACGCCGAAGAGCACGCCGTAGACCGCGGTGGACAGTCCGAACACGTCCTGGAGCACGAACGAGGAGCCGGACAGGTACGCGAAGAGGCCGGCCATGGCCAGGCCGCCCGAGACCGCGTACCCGATGAAGATCCGGTCTGCGGCCAGCACGCGCGTGGTCGAGGCGACGTCGGCCAGCCCGCGGGTGCTGCGGCGGGAGACCGGGAGCGTCTCCGGCAGGACCCGGACCACCGCGATCGTGATCAGCGCGGCGACCACGGCGAGCGCGATGAAGATGCCGCGCCAGTCCGTGAACGTGAGCACGGCGCTGCCCAGGCTGGGGGCCAGCACCGGTGCGACGCCGAAGACCAGCGCGAGCTGCGAGAAGTATTTCGCGGCGGCCTTCCCGGTGAACAGGTCGCCGACGACCGCGCGCGCCACCACCGTGCCCATGCCGCCGGCGAAGCCCTGCGCGAACCGGATCGCGGCCAGCGCGCCGGTCGACGGCGCGAACGCGCAGAGCAGGGAGAGCAGCGCGTACGCCACCATGCCGATGATCACCGGCCGGCGGCGGCCCATCCGGTCGCTGAGCGGGCCGGTGACCAGTTGTCCGACGGCCATGCCGACCAGCAGCGTGGTGAGCGACAGCTGTACCTCGGACGGCGCCGCGCCCAGATCGTCCGCGATCTGCGGGAACGCGGGCAGGTACATGTCGATGGAGAGCGGGCCGATCGCGGTGAGCGTGCCGAGCAGCGCCACCAGGGCCACGGCGGCCTTCCCGCGCGGCGGCGCGACCGTATCCACGGTGGTCTGCGACACGGTAAATTCCTTCCACGGGACGGATAGCTCTGTATGCAGACTAGTTGCAGACCATGAGCAAAAGACAGCGGGAGTACGCCATGACCTCGCCGATCGAGATCAGCGACACGCTCGGCCACCTGCACCAGGTGCTGCGCCGGGCCGCCGTGCGCCGCGATGGCGCGGACCGCCTGCCGGACGCGCAGATCGAGGTGCTGCGGCTGGTCGAGCGGCAGCCCGGCATCTGCGTCGGGGAGGCGGCCGAGGCGCTGCGCACCGCGCCGAACACGGTCAGCACGCTGGTCGGCGGCCTCGCGGACGCCGGCCTGATCGCGCGCGAGCGCTCCCCGGAGAACCGCCGCCTGGTCCGGCTCACGCTCACCGCCGAGGCGCGCCGCCGGATCGACGGCTACCAGGCACAGCGCCGCGCGCTGGTCGCGGACGCGCTCGACCGCCTCGGCGACGACGCCCGCGCCCGGATCACCGCCGCCCTGCCTGACCTCCGCCACCTCGCCGACCTGCTCGCCTCCGCCCCCGAGGCGACGACACCCCGGTGATCACATCCGGCCGGCGCCACGGCGCCGCCAGGACCCGGAAAGCGACCCGGAAAGCGACGATCAAGACCCCAAAGCGACGATCAAGACCGCACAAGCAGATCTTCCCGCTCTCGCGGTGGTCCGGCCCGCATGCTCCCGCGGGCACCGGTCGTCGCCGGCGCTCCTCCCTGCCGGTTCGCGCGGCGCCGGCTCAGATCACAGAGCCCGGACGCCGTGCTGATCGCGCCTCACCGGAAGCGGGGACTCCACCACGTGAGACGGTGGCGACGCCGCGTCGATGCCGGAACGGGTCATGACAGACTGGGCGACGTGTTGCGCTGGCTGACCGCAGGTGAATCCCATGGCCCCGCTCTCGTCGCTCTGCTGGAGGGGGTCCCCGCCGGCGTGCGGGTGACGAGCTCCGACATCGGCCGGGAGCTCGCCCGCCGCCGTCTCGGCTACGGCCGTGGCGCCCGGATGGCGTTCGAGCAGGACGAGATCGAGATCATCGGTGGCATCCGGCACGGCGTCACGCTCGGCAGCCCGGTCGCGATCCGGATCGGCAACTCCGAGTGGCCGAAGTGGGAGACCGTGATGGCCGCGGACCCGGTGGACCCGGAGGAGCTGGCCAAGCAGGCGCGCAACGCGCCGCTGACCCGTCCCCGCCCCGGTCACGCGGACCTGGCCGGCATGCAGAAGTACGGGCACACGGACGCCCGCCCGATCCTGGAGCGCGCCTCCGCGCGGGAGACGGCCGCGCGCGTCGCGGTCGGCACCGTCGCCAAGGCGATCGTGCACCAGGCGCTCGGCATCCAGATCCTGTCGCACGTGGTGGAGCTCGGCTCGGTCGCGGCCAAGCCCGGCCTGCAGCCCCGCCCGGAGGACTTCGCGCGCATCGACGAGGACCCGCTGCGCTGCCTCGACCCGGAGGCCAGCGCGCGCATGGTCGCGGAGATCGACGCCGCCAAGAAGGACGCGGACACGCTCGGTGGCATCGTCGAGGTGCTGGCCTACGACGTACCCCCTGGCCTTGGTTCTCATGTGCAGTGGGACCGGAAGCTGGACGCGCGGCTCGCGACCGCGCTGATGTCCATCCAGGCGATCAAGGGTGTCGAGATCGGCGACGCGTGGATGCAGGCCCGGTCCCGTGGCTCGGTCGCGCACGACGAGATCGCGCCCACGGCGACCGGCGTCAAGCGGCTCACCGACCGGGCCGGCGGCCTGGAGGGCGGCATCACCACCGGCGAGCCGTTGCGCGTGAAGGCGGCGATGAAGCCGATCTCGTCGCTCAACCGCGCGCTCTCCACGGTGGACGTCGCCACCGGTGAGGTCGCCACCGCGATCAATCAGCGGTCGGACGTGTGCGCGGTCCCGGCCGCCGCGATCGTGGCGGAGTCGATGGTCGCGCTGGTGCTGGCCGAGGCCGCGACGGAGAAGTTCGGCGGCGACTCGGTCGACGAGATCCGCCGCAACCTGACCGGCTACCTCGACCACCTGATCATTCGATGAGCCCGGCCTGCGTGCTGGTCGGGCTGATGGGCGCGGGCAAGACCACGGTCGGGACCGCGCTGGCCGCGCGCCTCGGCGTCGAGTTCCGCGACACCGATCACGACGTCGAGGCGGTCGCCGGCAAGCCGGTCCAGGAGATCTTCATCGACGAGGGTGAGGACCACTTCCGGGCGCTGGAACGGCAGGCGGTCGCGGCGGCGCTGGCCGGCTTCGACGGCGTACTGGCGCTCGGCGGTGGCGCGGTGCTGTCGGAGGAGACGCGCGCCGCGCTGGCCGGGCACACCGTGGTGTTCCTGTCCGTGGAGCTGTCCGACGCGGTGAAACGTGTCGGGCTCGGCGCCGGGCGCCCGCTGCTGGCGATCAACCCGCGGGCCACGCTGCGGCACCTGATGAAGGAGCGCGCGCCGCTCTATCAGCAGGTCGCGACGCATGTGGTGGTCACCGACGACCGTGAGCCGGACGAGGTCACCGACGAGGTTCTGTCGCTGCTCAAGCGCTGAGATCCGGACAATCCGCAAAGATCCTTCTTTTTCGTCGATCTCTTTGGCATAGCCCCTCCGTACTACCTGATGACGGTGTGACCTACACGCCGTAGGAGACGGAAGAAGAGATCCAATGCGCATGACCCGCTCGAAGATCCGCGCGCTGGCGGTCGTCGGTATGGCCGGCGTCGTTGCCACGCTGGGTACCGTCGCCTTCCAGGCGAACGCGGCCGAGACGCCGGTGGCTCCGGCCGCGGTCGGCCCCGGCGCCCAGTCGGTGTCGATCCCGCGGATCCCCTCCGCGATCAAGCCGCCGCAGGGCGCGAAGCCGATCGGCGCGTACGTGGTCGCGAACGGCACCCAGACCTACACCTGCACCGGCGGTGTCTACCCGGCCGCGTCGACGCCGGAGGCCACGCTGATCGGCACCGGCGGCCGGGTACACCACTTCGGCGGCCCGAGCTGGCAGTCGGAGCGTGACGGCTCGCTCGTCACGGCCACCAAGACCGCGGAGAGCCCGAAGTCCGGCACCATCGCGGAGCTGCTGCTCACCGTGAACAGCACCTCCGGCAAGGGCGTGCTGAGCAACGCCGCGTTCATCAGCCGCCTGGCCACCTCCGGCGGCGTCGCGCCGGCCGGGGCGTGCGTGGACGGCACCAAGACCTCGGTGGACTACAAGGCGGTCTACGTCTTCTGGTCCAAGTAGGTCCGTCCCTCCCCATCGGGGCGTCTTCCCTGCCGTGGCCACGGCAGGGAAGACGCCCCGATCATGGTGAGTGACCCGGGCACCCGGCGCGTACTAGGCTCAGCGCCGATGACTGAGCTGACTGTGACCGGGCCGACGCGCATCGACGTGACCGGCGACGCCCCCTACCAGGTGCTGGTCGGCCGTGGACTGCTCGGCGAGCTGCCCGGCCTGCTCGCCGGCGCCGCACAGGCCGCGCTGCTCTACGCCGAGCCGCTCAAGGCCCACGCCGAGCATCTGGCCGGGCTGCTCGAGGAGGCGGGCATCCGGCCGCTCCCGATCGAGGTCCCGGACGCGGAGGACGGCAAGAGCATCGGCGTCGCCGCCGGCTGCTGGGACGCGCTCGGCGCGAACAACTTCACCCGCACCGACGCCGTGATCGGGCTCGGCGGCGGCGCGGTCACCGACCTGGCCGGCTTCGTGGCCTCGGCCTGGCTGCGCGGCGTGCGCTGGGTGCCGGTCTCCACCTCGCTGCTCGGCATGGTCGACGCCGCTGTCGGCGGCAAGACCGGCGTGAACACCGCGGCCGGGAAGAACCTGGTCGGCGCGTTCCACCCGCCGGCGGGCGTGCTCTGCGACCTCGCGATGCTGGACACGCTCCCGCACGCGGACCTGGTCGCCGGCCTGGCCGAGGTGGTCAAGTGCGGCTTCATCGCGGACCCGGCCATCCTCGACCTGATCGAGGCGGACCCGGCCGCGGCCCAGGACCCGGCGTCGGCGCAGGTCCGGGAGCTGGTCGAGCGCGCGATCCGGGTCAAGGCCCACGTGGTGTCGAACGATCTGCGCGAGTCCGGCCTGCGCGAGATCCTCAACTACGGCCACACGCTGGCCCACGCGATCGAGAAGGCCGAGCACTACCGCTGGCGGCACGGGCACGCGGTCTCGGTCGGGCTGATCTACGCGTCCGCGCTCTCGGTCCGCGCCGGCCGCCTCGCGCCGGAGATCGCCGCCCGCCACCGCGCCGTGCTCACCTCGCTCGGCCTGCCGGTCTCCTACGAGGCCGACGCCTGGCCCGCGCTGCTCGCGGCCATGCGCGTGGACAAGAAGGCGCGCGGCAGCAAGCTGCGCTTCGTCGTGCTGGACGATCTCGGCGCGCCGTCGATCCTGGCCGGCCCCGCCGACGAGCTGCTCGAATCCGCCTACGCCGAGGTGGCCGGATGACCGCGGTCCACGTGCTCAACGGGCCGAACCTGGGCAGGCTCGGCACCCGGCAGCCGGAGATCTACGGGAAGACCACGCACGCCGACCTGGTCCGCTTCTGCGAGGAGGCCGGGCGTGAGCTCGGCCTGGACGTGCTGGTCCGCCAGACGGACGCGGAGCACGAGATGCTGTCCTGGCTCTACGAGGCCGCGGACGGCGCGATTCCCGTCGTGCTCAACGCGGGCGCCTGGACGCACTACAACCTCGCGGTCCGCGACGCCTGCGCGCTGCTCACCGCGCCGCTCATCGAGGTGCACATCTCCAACGTCCACCGCCGCGAGGAGTTCCGCCACCACTCCGTGCTCTCCGCCGTCGCCACCGGCGTCATCGCCGGCCTCGGCATCGAGAGCTACCGCCTCGCCCTCCGCTACCTCGCCACCCCCAAAACCCTTTAAAGCCCGCCACGGTACGCCCGCCCCGTCCGCACCGTGCTCTCCGAGCCCATCCCGCCGCACGTCGGGGCGGGGTGGGCGCGATCCGCCGGCACGGCTCCGCCGTCCGGCAGCAGGGCGCTAAATGCCGAAATTTCGGGCGCGGGGTGCCCGGATCGCCGCTCGATCCCGCCGGGTGGCCGGGCTCGATCCCGCCAGGCGCTCGCGCCCGAAATTTCGGCATTTAACCGCCGACCGCACACCCCGGCGATCCTGGACCCGGCCGGGATGGCTGACCTCGGGCCGTACCGTGGCGGCTTTTGGGTGGGTTTGGGGGTTCAGGCGGCGGACTCGGCGGGGATGGCGCGGTCCTGGAAGGCGCGTTCGATGCGCTCCTCCGCGGGGCCTCGGCGGGGGAGCCACCACAGCACCACAGCGGCGGTGATCGCGAGCGTCAGCACGCCGCCGAGCACGGCCTGGAGGACCTGTGCGAGCGAGACCGGGGAGCCGGTCGGCAGGACCAGCACGGACAGGGCGGCGCTGCCCATCGCCACCCAGCCGCGGATCGGGCTGTCCGACTCGCGGGGCGCGCCGGCCGCGACCAGGACGACGCCCCAGAGCAGGTACCACGGGTGGACGATCGGGCCGAGCAGGACCAGGGCGAGCAGGCCGAGGCCGAGCGCGTAGACCGGGCCGATCACGCGGGCGCGCACCCAGACGAGCAGGCCGCAACCGACCGCGGCCGCGACTCCCACACCGCGCCAGAACGGTACCGCGTGGTGGGCCAGGCCGGTGCCGATCGTCTCCATCAGGAACTCGGTGGCCACGCCGGCGTCCGTGCTGATCGACATCCAGTTGTGCACCACGGCGGGCGTGTCCAGCGCGCCGACCCAGCCGTAACCGGTCCCGGCCAGCGCGTGCACCACGATCGCGACCGCGGCGGCGGTCAGCAGCGTCAGCGGCGCGGTCCAGAGGAACGTCAGCAGCGGCCAGCGGTCCGTCTCCCGGTTCCGCGCGCGCCGGACCTGCAGTGCCCACAGCAGCGCGCAGAACGGCAGCGCCAGCGCGGCCGGGGCCTTGACCAGCGCGGCCATCGTCACCAGCGCCACGCCCAGCGCGGGCGCGGCCGGTCCGAGGCGGCGGGACACCACCAGCGCCAGACCGGCGGTCAGCAGGCCCAGCATCAGCGCGTCGTTGTGCGCGCCCGCGACCAGGTGCGTGAGGACCAGCGGGTTCAGCACGCCGAGCCAGAGCGCGGAACCGGGGGAGACGCCGAGGCGGCGGGCCAGCACCGGCAGCGCGACCGCCATCAGTGCCACGCCGGCCACCGCGACCAGGCGCAGCCCGAGCACGCCCGCGATCACGTGCGTGCCGGTGACGGACGTGACCAGCGCGGCCACGGCCAGGAACAGGGGCCCGTACGGCGCGGGCGTGTGCTGCCAGATCTCCGGCACCTCGGCCGCGAGCGGGCCGCCGAGGCTGGACGGCCCGTAGAGGTAGACGTCCAGCCCCTCCGCGAACATCGTGCCCTGCGCCAGGTAGCTGTAGACGTCCCGGCTGAACAGCGGCGGGCAGATCAGCAGCGGCGCGGCCCAGAGCCCGAGCGTGATCTGCAGCGAGCGCGCGGCCGGGCCGGAGGCGCCCAGACGCCACCAGGCGACCACGAGCAAGGTCAGGCCGGCGTACGCGAGCGCCATCCCGAGCCCGGCCAGGTCACGCAGCGCCGACTGTTGATAGGGCAGCGCGCCGGACGTGGTCCCGCCGGCCGCGAGCATCACCGAGCCGGTGACCCCCAGCCACCGCGGGGACCCGCCGATCCTGGTCAGGCGCACGACGGTCGGGCGGGTGGCGAATCGGACATTCGGCAGGCTGGAGGCAGTCGGCACGTCCGCACGCTGCCAGCAACGGGTGTCGATTCGGCGACTAAGAGGTAACGAATGATTGATCGTCACGCGTCCGCGGTGGGCTCACAGGCCGATGACCGGCCCGGGAAGCGCGGACGCCGGGTACGCCGGTAGACTGGACTACTGTCCGCGACCCTAGTGCCGGTTTCACACACACGGCTTCACACCAAGGCAGGAAATGGCTTCCACCAACGACCTCAAGAACGGCCTGGTTCTCAACCTCGACAAGGAACTGTGGTCGGTGGTCGAATTCCAGCACGTGAAGCCCGGTAAGGGCCCGGCCTTCGTGCGCACGAAGCTGAAGAGCGTGCTCTCCGGCAAGGTGGTCGACAAGACCTTCAACGCCGGCACGAAGGTCGAGACCGCCAACGTCGACAAGCGCACGATGCAGTTCCTCTACAAGGAGGGCACTGACTTCGTCTTCATGGACCTGGACACGTACGAGCAGATCAACGTGTCCGGCGAGACGGTCGGCGACAACGCCAACTACCTGCTCCCCGAGGCCGAGGTCACGGTCGCCACCCACGAGGGCGTGCCGCTCTACGTGGAGATGGCCACCTCGGTCGTGCTCGAGGTGACCTACACCGAGCCGGGCCTGCAGGGCGACCGCTCCACCGGCGGCACCAAGCCCGCCACCGTGGAGACGCAGGCGACCGTGCAGGTGCCGCTGTTCATCACCACCGGCGAGAAGATCAAGGTCGACACCCGCGACGGCCGTTACCTCGGCCGCGCGTAATGGCTGAGGGCCCGAAACAGTCGATGCCCGCGCGCCGCAAGGCGCGTAAGCGTGCGCTCGACGTCCTCTACGAGGCCGACCTGCGTAACCTGCCCCCGGTCGAGGTGCTGGCGAACTATCTGCAGCGCATCGAGCAGCCCCGCCCCGAGCACATCGGCTACACGATCACGATCGTGGAGGGCGTCGCCGCCCACCTCGACCGGGTCGACGAGCTGCTGTCCAGCTACGCCGAGGGCTGGACGATCGACCGCATGCCGGTCGTCGACCGGAACCTGGCCCGCATCGCGGTCTGGGAGCTCCTCTACGCCGACGACATAGACGACGCGGTCGCGATCTCCGAGGCCGTCGAGCTGGCCCGCCAGATGTCGACCGACGATTCCCCGCGCTTCCTCAACGGCATCCTCGGCCGCATCGCCGAGTTCGCCACTCGCTGACGCGGCCGGCTTCCGAAGGCCCGCCCGGCTCCGGCCGGGCGGGCCTTCGTGTTTTCCGGGTATGGAATTCGGGAGCTTGGATGCTGTTGGGCGGCTCGCGGGCGTTTTGTGGTCATTCGGCAAGCCGGCCTTGACTGCGCTGCGTGGCGGTGCATTCGTGCCGATCACCGTCTCGGCCGGTGTCGCCGGCCGATGCCGCGTGGCATGCCGGCGTTCTGTGCCCGATATTTCGGGATTAGTTGAGCTTTGATCGAATGCTGAGCGCTGACCGGACGGTCGTCCGGGGCTTGGGTCGCGGTTGCCGGCGGTCGTCGATCCGCGGTTTTCCGGGTGAAATGTCGGAACTGCGGAATTGTGCCGATGTTGACCTGCCCGGTGCAGGGGTCTCGTCCTCCGCCGCCGCTATATGCCGAAATGTCGGGCGCGGCGGCGCGGCCACCCCGGGTTCCGCGAGCCGTCCGCGCCGGTCTGTTGCGCCGTTCTGCGTGCCGTTCCACGGGCCGGACCTCGGGGTTCCGCGCGCTGTCTCGGTGCCCCGCGCGCTGTCTCGGGGTTCCGCGCGCCGCCTCGGGTTCCGTGCGTTGTGCCGGGGTCCGTGCGCTGCGCACGGAGCGGGAGAAGCGGCCGGAAATGCGAAAACCGCGCAGCGGGAGGCTGCGCGGTTCTGTGCTCGAGGCCGAGGGGGCGCTCTGCGTAGCGATGCGCGGCGCGGCGGGCCTAAGCGTGAGGGGGGATGGAGTATGCGGCCGGCGGAGGGAGCCGACCGGTTGTGGCGGTTCCAACCGGCGGGCGGACCGTGCGGGGTCGGGGCACGGACCGCCCGGAAAGGGCCTGGACGACCCTGAAGCGCCTTAGGACGCGAAGAAGGCGCGCGGGTCAGCGACCAGCACGCCGGCCTCGGTGAGGCGCTCGATCAGACCGGAGGGGGAGATGTCGTAGACGATGGCGAGCGCGCGCAGGTCGTCTGCCCTTATGGACAGGACCCGGCCGTTGTAGTCGCCGCGCTGCTGCTGGATGGCGCGTGCGTACCGCGCGACGTACGCGAGGTCCTCGCCGGCCTCGTCGTAGAGCTTCTCGAGGTCGAGGACGATCTTGTTGGTCGGCTCGTGCCGGATGCCGCTGCCGTCGGGCAGCAGCTCGGAGACCGGCACCCGGTAGAAGTCGGCCAGCTCGGCCAGACGGGAGACGGTCACCGCGCGGTCACCGCGCTCGTAGGAGCCGACGACGACGGCCTTCCAGCGCCCGTTCGACTTCTCCTCCACACCCTGCAGGGAAAGGCCCTGCTGCTGGCGGATAGAGCGCAGTCGGGCGCCCAAAGACTTGGCGTACTCAGAGGGCATCAGGACACTCCAGTGCTGGCGTGGGCTTGGACCCACCGCGCGATCGCTACGCTGCGTGACGGTACGTCGCGAACGACACGCGGTCAAGTGGCGATTACGGTCCAGTTGGCGAGATCATAGGACTTGACCGGTTTTTCGCTTTCCTGAGTCGGTAGTCAGCCACGTCACCCGCACGTCATCGGAGTGGCTGGTGGGGACGCTGGTAACGTAGCGTGCAGCCACCGGTCGGCTGACCGGCGCAGACATCCTTTAACGACCCGTCCAGTGAGGCGGGGAAGGAGGTCCTACGTGGCGTCGCAGAACGCTGCCCCAGACCAGGCGAGAACGGGAAAAGTCATTCTCGCCGAGACCGACGTCCACCGGGTGGTGGACCGGATCGCCCACCAGATCCTGGAGAAGACCGAGGGTGCGCGGGAGACCGTGCTGTTCGGCATCCCCACCCGCGGCGTCCCGCTCGCGAAGCGGCTTTCCGCCCGAATTCACGCTTTCGAGGGTATCGCCGTTCCGGTCGGCACGCTCGATGTCACGCTTTATCGGGACGATCTGCGGCTGAAGGCGGCCCGCGCGCTCGGCCCCACGGACGTGCCTCCGGGCGGCGTCGACGGCCGGCGGGTGATCCTGGTCGACGACGTGCTCTTCTCCGGCCGCACGGTCCGGGCCGCGCTGGACGCGCTCGGCGACCTCGGCCGCCCCTCCTCCGTGCAGCTCGCCGTGCTGGTCGACCGCGGCCACCGCGAGCTGCCGATCCGCGCCGACTACGTCGGCAAGAACATCCCGACCGCGCTGAGCGAGAGCGTGCGCGTGTCGCTCGCGGAGATCGACGGCACGGACGAGGTCAAGCTGTACGGAGGCGAGGTCCAGTGATCAAGCACTTGCGCGACGCCGGCGACCTGGACGCCGGGAACGCCACGCTGATCCTGGACACCGCGCGCGAACTGGCCCGGCTGACCGGCGGCCGTGAGGTGAAGAAGCTGCCCACGCTGCGCGGACGCACCGTGGTGAACCTGTTCTACGAGGACTCCACGCGTACCCGGATCAGCTTCGAGGCGGCCGCGAAGCGGCTCTCCGCCGATGTGATCAACTTTTCCGCCAAGGGCTCCAGCGTCTCCAAGGGCGAGAGCCTGAAGGACACCGCGCTGACGCTGCAGGCCATGGGCGCGGACGCGGTGGTGATCCGGCACGGCGCGTCCGGCGCCCCGCACCGGCTGGCGAACTGGGTGGACGGCTCCGTGGTCAACGCGGGCGACGGCACCCACGAGCACCCGACGCAGGCGCTGCTGGACGCGTTCACCATGCGGGAGCGACTGGGCCGGCTGGCCGGGCTGAACGTGACGATCGTCGGCGACGTGCTGCACAGCCGCGTCGCCCGGTCGAACGTGGTGCTGCTGGCCACGCTGGGCGCGAAGGTCACGCTCGTCGGCCCGCCCACGCTGATCCCGGTCGACATCGCGAGCGCGGAGGTCAGCTACGACCTCGACGCGGTGCTGCCGACCAGCGACGTGGTGATGATGCTGCGCGTGCAGCACGAGCGGATGAACGCGTCCTACTTCCCGTCCGCCCGCGAGTACAGCAGGCGTTACGGCATGGACGGCGCCCGCATGGCCCGGCTGCCGGAGCACGCGATCGTCATGCACCCCGGTCCGATGAACCGCGGCATGGAGATCTCGCCCGAGGTGGCGGACTCGCCGCGGTCCACGATCGTCGAACAGGTCGCCAACGGCGTGAGCGTCCGGATGGCCGTCCTCTATCTGCTGCTCGGAGGCAAGTAACAGTGGCGTACCTGATCACCAACGTCAGCGTCCTGGGCGCTGAGCCGCGCGATCTCTACATCGACGGCGGCGTGATTGCAGAGCACAAAGGCGAAGAACCAGACCACATCATCGACGGTACGGGTCTGGTGGCGCTTCCCGGACTCGTGGACCTGCACACGCACCTGCGCGAGCCCGGCCGCGAGGACGCGGAGACCGTGGAGACCGGCTCCCGGGCCGCGGCGCTCGGCGGATACACCGCGGTCTGCGCGATGGCGAACACGTCGCCGGTGGCGGACACGGCCGGCGTGGTCGAGCAGGTCTGGCGGCTCGGCCGCGAGGCGGGCCTGGTCGACGTGCAGCCGATCGGCGCGGTCACGGTCGGGCTGGCCGGCGAGCGCCTGGCCGAGCTGGGCGCGATGGCGGACTCGGCGGCGACCGTGCGGATCTTCTCCGACGACGGCCACTGCGTGGCGGACCCGCGGCTGATGCGGCGCGCGCTGGAGTACGTGAAGGCGTTCGACGGCGTGATCGCGCAGCACGCGGAGGAGCCCCGGCTCACCGAGGGCGCGCAGATGCACGAGGGCGAGGTCGCCACGCGGCTCGGCCTGACCGGCTGGCCCGCGGTCGCGGAGGAGGCGATCATCGCGCGTGACGTGCTGCTGGCCGAGCACGTCGGCTCCCGCCTGCACGTCTGCCACCTCTCCACGGCCGGCAGCGTCGAGGTGGTCAGGCAGGCGAAGGCGCGCGGCGTGCGGGTCACGGCCGAGGTCACGCCGCACCACCTGGTGCTCACGCACGAGCGGGCGGAGAGCTACGACCCGGTCTTCAAGGTCAACCCGCCGCTGCGTACCCCCGATGACGTGAAGGCTCTTCGCGCCGCGCTGGCGGAGGGCATCATCGACATCGTGGCCACCGATCACGCGCCGCACGCCGTGGAGGACAAGGAGTGCGAGTGGGCGTATGCCCGCCCCGGCATGGTCGGGCTGGAGACCGCGCTCTCGGTGGTGCTCAGCACCGGCTCCTTGGAGAAGGACGGCGAGATCGACTGGGACCTGGTGGCGGAGCGGATGTCGCGCACGCCGGCCCGGATCGCCGGTCTGACCGACCACGGACATGACCCGCTGCCCGGCGCGCCGGCCACGTTCACGCTGGTGGACCCGGCCGCGACCCGGACCGTCGACCCGGTGGAGACGGCGAGCCGCAGCAAGAACAATCCCTACGCCGGTATGAGCCTGCCCGGACGGATCGTCGCGACGTTCCTGCGCGGCGAGCCGACGGTTCTGGACGGAAAGGCAACCAAGTGAGGCAGCCAGCGATATTGGTCCTGGAGGACGGCCGGTCCTTCCGCGGTGAGGCGTACGGCGCCGAGGGGGAGACGTTCGGCGAGGCCGTCTTCACCACCAGCATGACCGGCTACCAGGAGACGCTGACCGACCCGTCCTTCCACCGCCAGGTCGTGGTGCAGACCGCGCCGCACATCGGCAACACCGGTGTGAACGGCGAGGACGACGAGTCGTCCAGGATCTGGGTCGCCGGGTACGTGGTGCGCGACCCGGCCCGGATCGGCTCCAACTGGCGCGCGACCGGCGGCCTGGGCGAGCGCCTGGCCGCCGAGGGCGTGGTCGGGATCAGCGGCATCGACACCCGCGCGCTGACCCGGCACCTGCGCGAGCGCGGCGCGATGCGCGTCGGCATCTCCACGGTCGACCTGGACCCGGCGTCGCTGCGGGCCCGGGTGCAGGCGCAGCCGGAGATGCTCGGCGCGGACCTCTCCGCGCAGGTCACGACGTCGTCCGCGTACACGGTCGAGCCCGAGGGCGAGCACCGCTACACGGTCGCGGCGCTGGACCTGGGCATCAAGGCGAACGTGGCCCGGCGGCTGGCGGCCCGCGGCGTCCGCACGCACATCCTGCCGGCGACCTCGTCCCTGGACGACCTGCTGGCGGTGTCGCCGGACGCGGTGTTCTTCTCGCCCGGCCCCGGCGACCCGGCCACGGCGGACCACCCGGTGGCGCTGGCCCGCGCGGTGCTCGCGAAGAAGGTGCCGCTGTTCGGCATCTGCTTCGGCAGCCAGATCCTGGGCCGCGCGCTCGGCTTCGAGACCTACAAGCTGGGGTACGGCCACCGCGGCATCAACCAGCCGGTGCTGGACAAGACCACCGGCAAGGTCGAGGTCACCTCGCACAACCACGGGTTTGCGGTGAAGGCGCCGCTCAACACCGTGATCGACACCGACTTCGGCGGCGTCGAGGTCTCGCACGTCTGCCTGAACGACGATGTGGTCGAGGGCTTGCGGGCACTGGAAGTGCCCGCGTTCACCGTTCAGTACCACCCCGAGGCGGCGGCCGGCACGCACGATGCCGACTACCTTTTTGACCGGTTTGTCGAGCTTGTCGAGACCAGAAGTAAGCGCAGTGTCGAGCTTGTCGAGGGGCGTAAGGCCAATGCCTAAGCGGGACGATCTCAAGCACATCCTCGTCATCGGCTCCGGCCCGATCGTCATCGGCCAGGCCTGCGAGTTCGACTACTCCGGCACCCAGGCCTGCCGCGTGCTGCGCAGCGAGGGGATCCGGGTCAGCCTGGTCAACTCGAACCCGGCCACGATCATGACGGACCCGGAGTTCGCGGACGCCACCTACGTCGAGCCGATCACGCCGGAGTTCGTCGAGCTGGTCATCGCGAAGGAGCGGCCGGACGCGATCCTGCCCACGCTCGGCGGCCAGACCGCGCTGAACACCGCGGTCGCGCTGCACGAGAACGGCGTGCTGGAGAAGTACGGCGTGGAGCTGATCGGCGCGAACATCGACGCCATCCAGCGCGGCGAGGACCGCCAGCTGTTCAAGGAGATCGTCGCCAAGGCCGGCGCCGAGACCCCGCGCTCGCGTGTCTGCAAGTCCATGGACGAGGTCCGCGCGACCGTCGCCGAGCTGGGCCTGCCGGTCGTGGTCCGGCCGTCGTTCACCATGGGCGGCCTCGGCTCCGGCATGCCGCACACCATGGAGGACCTGGAGCGCATCGCCGGCGCCGGCCTCTCCTACTCCCCGGTGCACGAGGTGCTGATCGAGGAGAGCGTGCTCGGCTGGAAGGAGTACGAGCTCGAGCTGATGCGCGACCGCCACGACAACGTGGTGGTGGTCTGCTCGATCGAGAACATCGACCCGATGGGCGTGCACACCGGCGACTCGGTCACGGTCGCGCCCGCCATGACGCTCACCGACCGCGAGTACCAGAAGCTGCGCGACGTCGGCATCGCGGTGCTGCGCGAGGTCGGCGTGGACACCGGCGGCTGCAACATCCAGTTCGCGATCAACCCGGCCGACGGCCGCCTGGTCGTCATCGAGATGAACCCGCGCGTCTCCCGGTCGTCCGCGCTCGCGTCCAAGGCGACCGGCTTCCCGATCGCGAAGATCGCGGCCAAGCTGGCGATCGGCTACACGCTGGACGAGATCCCGAACGACATTACCGAGGAGACGCCGGCCGCGTTCGAGCCCGCGCTCGACTACGTGGTGGTGAAGATCCCGCGCTTCGCGTTCGAGAAGTTCCCCGGCGCGGACGCGGAGCTGACCACCACGATGAAGTCGGTCGGCGAGGCGATGAGCCTGGGCCGCAACTTCACCGAGGCGCTCAACAAGGCGATGCGCTCGATGGAGACGAAGGCCGGCGGCTTCTGGACGATGCCGGACCCGGCCGGCTCCCTTGAGGAGACGCTGGCCGCGCTCAAGATCCCGCACGACGGCCGTCTCTACACGGTGGAGCGCGCGCTGCGGCTGGGCGCGACCATCGCGCAGGTGCACGAGGCCAGCGGCGGCATCGACCCGTGGTTCCTGGACCAGATCGTCTCGCTGCTGGAGCTGCGCGCCGAGATCGAGGCGGCACCGGTCCTCGACGAGACGCTGCTCCGGGCCGCCAAGCGCGCCGGTCTCTCCGACCGGCAGATCGCCGCGATCCGCCCGGAGCTGGCCGGCGAGGACGGCGTGCGCGTGCTGCGCCACCGCCTCGGCCTGCGCCCGGTCTTCAAGACCGTGGACACCTGCGCGGCCGAGTTCGACGCGAAGACGCCGTACCACTACTCGACCTACGACGAGGAGACCGAGGTCGAGCCGTCGGACCGGCCGAAGGTGCTGATCCTCGGCTCCGGCCCGAACCGGATCGGCCAGGGCATCGAGTTCGACTACTCGTGCGTGCACGCGGTCATGGCGCTGCGCGGCGCCGGCTTCGAGACCGTGATGGTCAACTGCAACCCGGAGACGGTCTCCACCGACTACGACACCGCGGACCGGCTCTACTTCGAGCCGCTGACGTTCGAGGACGTCATCGAGGTGTGGCACTCCGAGGACAGCACCGGCAAGGCCGCGGGCGGTCCCGGCGTGATCGGCGTGGTCGTGCAGCTCGGCGGCCAGACGCCGCTCGGCCTGGCCCAGCGCCTGAAGGACGCGGGCGTGCCGATCGTCGGCACCACGCCCGAGTCGATCCACCTGGCCGAGCACCGCGGCGCGTTCGGCGCGGTGCTGGCCAAGGCCGGGCTGCGCGCGCCGGACCACGGCACCGCGGTCAGCTTCGAGGACGCCAAGAAGATCGCGGACGAGATCGGCTACCCGGTGCTGGTGCGCCCGTCGTACGTGCTCGGCGGCCGCGGCATGGAGATCGTCTACGACGAGCCCACGCTGGCCGACTACATCGGACGGTCCACCGAGATCTCCGAGGACCACCCGGTGCTGGTCGACCGGTTCCTGGACGACGCGATCGAGATCGACGTGGACGCGCTCTGCGACGCCGACGGCGAGGTCTACCTCGGCGGCGTGATGGAGCACATCGAGGAGGCCGGCATCCACTCCGGCGACTCCTCCTGCGTGCTGCCACCGATGACGCTGGCCGGCCCGCACCTGGAGCAGGTCCGCCGCTACACCGTGGAGATCGCGCGCGGCGTCGGCGTCCGCGGCCTGCTCAACGTGCAGTACGCGCTCAAGGACGACGTGCTCTACGTGCTGGAGGCGAACCCGCGCGCGTCGCGGACCGTCCCGTTCGTGTCCAAGGCGACCGCGGTCCCGCTGGCCAAGGCCGCGGCCCGGATCATGCTCGGCGCCACCATCGCGGACCTCCGCACGGAGGGCCTGCTCCCGGCCGAGGGCGACGGCGGGCACCTGCCGGACAACGCGCCGATCGCGGTCAAGGAGGCGGTGCTGCCGTTCAAGCGGTTCCGCACGCCGGCCGGCAAGGGCGTCGACAGCCTGCTCGGGCCGGAGATGAAGTCCACCGGCGAGGTGATGGGCATCGACACCGGCTTCGGCCAGGCCTTCGCGAAGTCGCAGGCCGCGGCGTACGGCTCGCTGCCCACGTCCGGCAAGGTGTTCGTCTCCGTCGCCAACCGGGACAAGCGCGGCATGATCTTCCCGATCAAGCGGCTGGCCGACCTCGGCTTCGAGATCGTCACCACGGCCGGGACCGGCGAGGTGCTGCGGCGGTACGGGATCCCGTGCGAGATCGTGCCGAAGCACTACGAGTCGCCGGGCACGAACGCGGTCGAGCTGATCGCGAGCGGCCAGATCTCGCTGGTGATCAACACGCCGCAGGGCTCCGGCGCGCACGCGCGGTCGGACGGTTACGAGATCCGCAGCGCGGCCGTGACCGCGGACATCCCGTGCATCACCACGGTGCCGGGCGCGTCCGCCGCGGTGATGGGCATCGAGGCCACGATCAACGGCCAGATGCAGGTCCGCCCGCTCCAGGACCTGCACGCCCAGATGAAGGCCGCGCAGTGATCTGGGAGCAGTTCGCGCGCCCCGCGCTGTTCCGGGTCGGGGGAGGGGACGCGGAGACGGCGCACGAGTGGACGCTGCACCGGCTGGCGCAGCTCTCCTCCGTACCCCCGGCGTTGTCAGCTCTGGCTTCGAAGTACGGCACCGACAACCCGGTCGAGGTGTTCGGGGTGCGATTCCCGAACCCGGTGGGGCTCGCGGCCGGGATGGACAAGAACGGGATCGCGCTGCCCGCGTGGCCCGCGCTCGGCTTCGGGTTCGTCGAGGTCGGCACCGTGACCGCGAAGCCCCAGCCGGGCAACGAGAAGCCGCGGGTGTTCCGGCTGCGCGAGTCCGCCGCGATCATCAACCGGATGGGCTTCAACAACGAGGGCGCGGCCGGTCTGGCCGCGCGGCTCGGGACGAAGCTCCCGGTCCCGCTCGGCATCAGCCTCGGCAAGTCCAAGGTCACGCCGCTGGCGGACGCGGTCGAGGACTACCTGACCTCGCTGCGGCTGCTCTCGCCGTTCGCCGACTACATCGCCGTGAACGTCTCCTCGCCGAACACGCCGGGGCTGCGGCAGCTGCAGGGGCGCGAGCACCTGGACGAGCTGCTCGGCGCGCTGGTCAAGGAGGCGGACGGGCTGCCGGTGCTGGTGAAGATCGCGCCGGACCTGACGGACGACGCGATCGGCGAGGCGCTGGGCGTCTGCGCGGACACCGGTGTGGCCGGGATCATCGCGACCAACACCACGCTGGCCCGCAACGGCCTGGCACCGGTGGATCTCTCGCTCTCGGGGGAGGCCGGCGGCCTCTCCGGGCGTCCGCTCACGACGCGGGCGCGTGAGGTGGTCTCGTTCGTGCACCGGGAGACCGGCGGGAAACTGCCGATCATCGGCGTCGGCGGGATCATGACGCCGGACGACGCGACCCGGATGTTCGACGCGGGCGCCGCGCTGATCCAGCTCTACTCCGGATTCATCTACGGCGGGCCCGCGCTGGTGCGGGCCGCGGCGTCGGTCCGGCGATGAGCATTTTTCAACCTGACTGCTCTCCTACGCCAAGTCCGTGCCGACGGGTTGGGACGTGACCAGGTTGGGACAGGTTGAAAAACACTCAATGACCGCGCCGGACGAGCTGCTGCGGCTGGACCGGGCGCACGTCTGGCACCCCTACGGCCCGATGCCCGGCCGCTCCGAGCCCTTCGTGGTCTCGGAGGCGGCCGGCGCGGTGCTCACGCTCGCGGACGGCCGTCAGCTGATCGACGGCATGTCCAGCTGGTGGTCCGCGATCCACGGCTACCGGCACCCGGCGCTGGACGAGGCGGTCCGCGACCAGCTCGGCCGGATGAGCCACGTGATGTTCGGCGGGCTCACCCACGAGCCCGCGGTCACGCTGGCCCGCACGCTGGTGGAGATCACGCCGGACGGTCTGGAGCACGTGTTCCTGTGCGACTCCGGTTCGGTCAGCGTCGAGGTCGCGTTCAAGATGGCGCTGCAGTACCAGCGCGGCGCCGGACGGCCGGAGCGGCGGCGGCTCGCGACCTGGCGCGGCGGCTACCACGGCGACACGTGGAACCCGATGAGCGTGACCGATCCGGACGGCGGGATGCACGCGCTCTGGACCGGCGCGCTGCCCCGGCAGGTGTTCGCGCCGCCACCGCCGGGTGATTTCCGCTCGCCGGTCGACGACTCCTATGCGGACGCGCTCGTGCGGATGGTCTCCTCGCACGCGCATGAGCTGGCCGCCGTGATCGTCGAGCCGGTGGTGCAGGGCGCGGGCGGCATGCGCTTCCACAACCCCGGCTATCTCCGGATTTTGCGGGAGATCACGGCACAGCACGGAATTCTGCTGATTTTTGACGAGATCGCCACCGGGTTCGGGCGTACCGGCGAGTTCTTCGCGGCCGATCACGCGGGCGTCACGCCGGACGTGATGTGCGTGGGCAAGGCGCTGACCGGTGGTTACCTGACGCTGGCGGCCGCGCTGTGCACGACCGAGGTGGCGCGCGTCGTCTCGGACGGTGAGGGCGGCGGCCTGGCGCACGGGCCGACGTTCATGGGCAACCCGCTGGCCTGCGCGGTCGCGAACGCCTCCATCGCGCTGCTGCGCGGCCAGGACTGGTCAGGGGTTGTGTCGGGGCTGGAAAAGGGCCTTCGGGCGGTTCTGGAGCCGCTCAGCGGGTTTGCGGGCGTTCGTGACGTGCGGGTGCTGGGCGGGATCGGCGTGGTGCAGCTGGATCACCCGGTCGACATGCGCGCGGCGACGGACGCGGCGGCGTCCGAGGGCGTGTGGCTGCGCCCGTTCCGCGACCTGATCTACACGATGCCGCCGTACATCACGACGGACGCGCAACTGGTCCGCATCGGACGCGGCATCGCCGCCGCGGCCGCCGCCGGCTGACCGGGCGCCTGCCCGGTCCTCCCCGAGACGTCGACGCTCGTCTGCTTCACAGAAAGTCAAGACCCCCGATCGGGGGTACGACGGCAGAGTTGCCTGTCGGGTATCGGACCAAAAGCTGATTTAGCGGTAGGAACACGACGTGGCCGCCACGCGGCGGCCCGAGAGAGGGGCGTGCCCGATGGAGAGCTTCGGGGCCCGGCTGAACCGGATGACGGCCGCGCGCGGCCCGCTGTGCGTGGGAATTGATCCGCACGCGACTCTGCTGGAGCGATGGGGGCTGACCAACGACATCGAGGGTCTGACGCGGTTCAGCGAGACCGTCGTGGAGGCCCTCGGGGACCGGGTCGCGGTGTTCAAGCCGCAATCGGCCTTTTACGAACAATTCGGATCTAAGGGACTGGCCGTCCTGGAGTCAATTATCCGACAGTTACGGGAGGCCGGATCGCTTGTCCTGCTGGACGTGAAGCGGGGCGACATCGGCTCGACCGTCGCCGCGTACGCGACCGCGTACCTCGATCCATCCAGCCCGCTGTATGTCGACGCGATCACCGCCAGCCCGTTCCTCGGCGTCGGATCGCTGGCTCCGATGTTCGAGCTCGCGACGAAGAATGGCGGCGGCGTTTTTGTTCTCGCGCTCACGTCGAATCCGGAAGGCCGTTCCGTTCAGCACGCGGTCGCCGCGGACGGCCGGACCGTCGCGCAAACCGTGATTGACGAGATTTCGCAGGTCAACGCGGGTGTGGCGCCGATCGGAAGCATGGGTCTCGTCGTGGGCGCCACGGTGGGTGACACCGGACATGATCTTTCTCGGGTGAACGGTCCGCTGCTCGCGCCGGGTCTCGGGGCCCAGGGTGGTACCGCTCGGGACCTACGCACCGTGTTCGGCTCCGCGATCGGCTCGGTGCTTCCGACCTACTCCCGTGAAGTTCTCGGAAAGGGTCCGGAAATTGCCGGGCTGAGGGCCGCCGCGGACCGCGCGCTGGACGACGTCAGGGCGGCATTGTCCGCCGCAAGCTGAGTAATTGCCTAGTCACGCTTAGTCGATCATGGTGTGCCCACGTTGCCGAAAGCCGCTCTGACCGCTAGTTTTCCCGGCGCTGGGAACCACATGCCCCTTTGGTTCCTGGTCACACCACGTTTCACAGAGCGCCGGCAGTGGATGCCGGCGCGTAAGGGACCTGAGGAGAACTGGTGCCGCTCCCGTCACTGAGCCCCGAACAGCGTGCAGCCGCGCTGGAGAAGGCCGCTGAGATCCGCAAGGCTCGTGCCCAGCTCAAGGAGGAGCTCAAGCAGGGTAAGACGACCCTCGCCTCTGTGCTCGACCGTGCTGAGGGCGACGACGTCGTCGGCAAGCTGAAGGTTTCGGCCGTCCTCCAGGCGCTGCCGGGCATCGGCAAGATCCGGGCCACCCAGATCATGGAGAAGCTCAAGATCGCCGAGAGCCGTCGCCTTCGTGGCCTCGGCGAGCAGCAGCGCAAGGCTCTGCTCGCGGAGTTCGCGACCAACTGAACCTCGTCAGAGGTTCGACCCTGACCCTCGTGAGGTGATGAGCCTCCCGAGGGTCGGTCCAAGGACGGAAAACCGCCCCGTGCGGGGCTGCTGGACTCCGGGAATCCGGGGTTCGCTGCAGGCCCGCACGGGGCACCGTGTAGGAATTAGCTTGTGAGCATGAGTGACGACGCCCGCCCGCCAGCACGGCTCACCGTCCTCTCCGGCCCGTCAGGGGTCGGCAAGGACAGCGTGATCGAGCTGATCCGCCTGCGTTCGCCGTGGATCTGGCTGTCCGTTTCGGCCACGACCCGGCGGATGCGTGACTACGAGGTCGAGGGCGAGCACTACTTCTTCGTCGACCGGTCCGAGTTCGAGCGCCTGCGCGCCGGCGACCAGTTGCTGGAGTGGGCCGAGTTCGCCGGCAACCTCTACGGCACGCCCCGCGGCCCGGTCGAGGCCCGGCTGCACGAGGGGGCGCCCGTGCTGCTGAAGATCGACCTTCAGGGCGCCCGGCAGGTCAAGGCCGCGATGCCCGAGGCGCAGCTGGTCTTCCTGGCCCCGCCCTCGG
The DNA here is from genome assembly GCF_000717135.1 of Catenuloplanes japonicus. Lineage (GTDB taxonomy): Bacteria > Actinomycetota > Actinomycetes > Mycobacteriales > Micromonosporaceae > Catenuloplanes > Catenuloplanes japonicus. The sequence continues at coordinate 111,793 of NZ_JNXY01000016.1, read as the reverse complement.
TCGAGGAGCTGCGACGCCGCCTGATCGGCCGCGGCACCGACGACGAGGAGACCATCCGCCGCCGTCTGGCGCACGCGGACGAGGAGCTGGCCGCGCAGTCGCTGTTCGACCACACCATCGTCAACGACTACGTCGAGCGTGCCGCTGACGAGCTGGTAGGGTTGCTCAGTTCGCCGTTATTGACACCGGCGCAGCCGCAGCCTCAAACTTGATCGTTTGTCTCTCGAAGTAGGGGTTTGAACGCATCGTGGGAATCATCGCTGACCCGCAAGGCATCACCAGCCCGCCCATCGACGAGCTGCTGGAGAAGACCACCTCCAAGTACGCGCTCGTGATCTTCGCCGCGAAGCGTGCCCGTCAGGTCAACGCGTACTACAGCCAGCTCGGCGAGGGCCTGCTGGAATACGTCGGCCCGCTGGTCGAGACCACGCCGCAGGAGAAGCCGCTCTCCATCGCCATGCGCGAGATCAACTCCGGCCTGCTCACGGCCGAGCCGACCGACGCGCCGTAGTTCTCCATGAGCCCGCAGGTCGTCCTCGGCGTCGGGGGCGGAATCGCCGCCTACAAGGCGTGTGAGCTCCTGCGGCTGCTCACCGAGTCCGGTCACCGGGTCCGGGTGGTGCCCACCGCCGCCGCGCTGCGGTTCGTGGGCGCCCCGACCTGGGCCGCACTCTCCGGCCAGCCCGTCGCCGACGAGGTCTGGGACGGCGTTCACGAGGTCCCGCACGTGCGGATCGGCAAGTCCGCCGACCTCGTCGTGGTCGCGCCCGCCACCGCCGACCTGCTGGCGCGGGCCGCGCACGGGCTGGCCGACGATCTGCTGACGAACACGCTGCTCACCGCACGCTGTCCGGTGATCTTCGCCCCGGCCATGCACACCGAGATGTGGGAGCACCCGGCCACGGTGGCGAACGTGGCGTTGCTGCGCTCCCGTGGGAATCTCGTCATCGAGCCCGCGTCCGGCCGGCTCACCGGGGCGGACACCGGCAAGGGCCGGCTGCCCGATCCGGCCGCGATCTTCGCGTTCGCCCGGCGGGTGCTCGCGCGCGGCGTACCCACGAATGATCTTGATGGTCGTCATGTCGTCGTCACCGCCGGTGGCACGCGGGAACCGCTCGATCCGGTGCGATTCCTCGGAAACCGGTCGTCCGGCAAGCAGGGCTACGCGTTCGCCACCGCGGCCGCGGCCCGGGGTGCACGGGTGACTCTCGTCTCAGCGAACGTGGCGCTGCCCGACCCGGCCGGCGCCGACGTGATCCGCGTGGGCACCACCGAAGAGCTGCGCAAGGCCGTCGTCGACGCCGCCGACGGCGCGGACGTGGTGGTCATGGCCGCCGCGCCCGCCGACTTCCGGCCCGCCGCCGTGGCCGACCAGAAGATCAAGAAATCGGACGACGGGGCGGCACCCGTCATCGAGCTCCGCACCAATCCGGACATCGCGGCCGAACTCGGCGCGCGCAAAAGGCCGGGTCAGGTGCTGGTCGCGTTCGCCGCGGAGACGCACGACGCGATCGAGAACGCACGCGGCAAACTCGTCCGCAAACGTGCGGACCTGATCGTCGTCAACGAGGTCGGCGTGGACAAGGTCTTCGGCGCCGACTCGAACGCAGCTACGGTTTTAGCAGCTGACGGCACCACGACAGAGTTCGGCGAGCGGCCCAAGGAAGATCTGGCGGACGCTGTGCTCGATCTGGTACTCAGGCAGCTAAGCTCGACCACCGCCTAGGGTTTTCCTTACTACCCCATGGATTCGGTAGACATCTAGGCTGCATTCGGAATTTTCATTCGACTTACCTTGAGGAGCACCGTGGCACGCCGTCTGTTCACCTCCGAATCGGTCACGGAGGGCCACCCAGACAAGATCGCTGACCAGATCAGCGACGGCATTCTGGACGCGCTGCTCGCGCAGGACCCGGCCAGCCGGGTCGCCGTGGAGACGCTCATCACCACCGGCCAGGTTCACGTCGCCGGCGAGGTGACCACGAAGGCGTATGCCGACATCCCCACGATCGTCCGCGAGACGATCCTCGGCATCGGCTACGACTCCTCGAAGAAGGGCTTCGACGGCGCGTCCTGCGGCGTCAGCATCTCGATCGGCGCGCAGTCCCCGGACATCGCGCAGGGCGTCGACACCGCCATCGAGGCCCGCGAGGGCGAGTCCGACCACCTGCTCGACTCGCAGGGCGCCGGCGACCAGGGCATGATGTTCGGCTTCGCCTGCTCGGAGACGCCCGAGCTGATGCCGCTGCCGATCGCGCTGGCCCACCGCCTGGCCCGTCGCCTGTCCCAGGTCCGCAAGGACGGCACCGTGCCGTACCTGCGTCCCGACGGCAAGACCCAGGTCACCATCGAGTACGACGGCCTGCGCCCGGTGCGCCTCGACACCGTCGTGGTCTCCACCCAGCACGCCGCGGACATCTCGCTGGAGTCGCTGCTCACGCCGGACATCCGCGAGCACGTCATCGCGCCGGAGCTCGAGGGCCTCGGCATCGAGACCGAGGGCTACCGCCTGCTGGTGAACCCGACCGGCCGCTTCGAGATCGGCGGCCCGATGGGCGACGCCGGCCTCACCGGTCGCAAGATCATCGTCGACACCTACGGCGGCTACGCCCGCCACGGCGGCGGCGCGTTCTCCGGCAAGGACCCGTCGAAGGTCGACCGCTCCGCCGCGTACGCCACCCGCTGGGTCGCGAAGAACGTCGTCGCCGCGGGCCTGGCCGAGCGCTGCGAGGTCCAGGTCGCCTACGCCATCGGCAAGGCGCACCCGGTCAGCCTGTTCGTCGAGACGTTCGGCACCGAGAACGTGCCGGTCGAGCGCATCGAGAAGGCCATCAACGAGGTCTTCGACCTCCGCCCGGCCGCGATCGTCCGCGACCTCGACCTGAAGCGCCCGATCTACCAGCAGACCGCCGCCTACGGCCACTTCGGCCGCGAGCTGCCGGACCTGCGCTGGGAGTCCACCGACCGCGCCGCCGACCTGAAGTCGGCCGCGGGCGCCTGATCCCGTCTGCGAAGGGCCCGGCAAGCGTGCTTGCCGGGCCCTTTCCATGCGTACGCCAACCGCGGACCGCTAGCGTGACGGCCGTGGATCTGTTCGACCTGACCGGGACGGCCGCCGTCGTCACCGGCTCCAGCCGCGGCATCGGCCTCGCCATTGCCCGCGCCCTGCTCTCGCACGGCGCCCGCGTCCTGATCAACGGATACGACGCGGACGAGACCGAGCGGACGTTCCAGACCCTGCGCGAGCGGTACCCGGACGACCGGGTGGCCCGCCTGCCCGGCGACATCGCCGACCAGCACGTCGCCGGTGATCTCATCACACACGCGCTCGCCGCGTTCGGGCAGCTCGACCATGTGGTCTGCAACGCGGGCATCGACATCATCAAACCCGCGGTCGACTACACCGCCGACGAGTGGGACCGGGTCCTCGCGGTCAACCTGCGCGGCGCCTTCCTGCCCGCCCAGGCCGCGGCCCGGCACTGGATCGCGCAGGGCGGTGCCGGGTCGGTCACCATGACCTCGTCCATCGCGGGGAGCATCGGCATTCCCACGCTCGCGCCGTACGCGGCCAGCAAGGGCGGCATCAACCAACTCGCGCGGACGCTGGCCGCCGAGTGGGCCCCGCACCGGATCCGGGTGAACGCCGTCGCACCCGGCTACGTCGCCAACATCATGGACAGCGTCACCGCCCACGACAACCCCGCCTCCGACCTGCGGATCAACACCTTCACTCCGCTCGGTCGCCGTGCCACCGTCGACGAGATCGCGGCCCCCTACGTCTTCCTGGCCACTCCCGCCGCCTCCTACGTCACCGGCTCGGTCCTGGCCGTCGACGGCGGCTACACCGCAACCTGAGCACCCCTCACACCCGGGCCCGCGCGTCGCCGGCGGCCCCGATCACCACCCAACGCCGTAAACGCGGCCCTCACCGGTGATCGGGGCCGCCCCACGCCGTTGCCGAGCGTTCAGCGCCGGTTTGGCCCGGCCGGCGACGTGCCGGGCGGGAAACGAGTCGAAGTAGGCGCCCCGGCCTGGCTCCCGGCCTCAGCCCGTCTGCCGAACGCTCGTCGCCCGACATTTCGGTAAATAGCCACCGGCAGCCGCTGATCGTCGTGCTCGGCGCGGGCCGATCTCGCCGGCGCGTAGCCGGTGACCTGGTCGCGGCATGGCCGACCGCGCCTCTCCCGCACCCCGAGGAACGCGTCCAATATCCGGGACTCAAGATCCTTACGGCTCTGGTGGCCCTTTCCCGGGCCGCACGAAACCCAGCCACCCGCGGGAATGGGGCTCAGCGCAGCTGAAAGGTGTTCGATCCTGCCCCGAAGCCGGAGCGCTCCCGCCGGAGGCAAGAACCGGCACCAGACCACCCAACGCAACCAATAGACCGAAATTTCGGGCGCGGCAGCGCCCGTGGATTGCCGAGCTTCCGGTGTAAGGACGAGGCCGCCGCGATCGCGATGGCAACTATTTCATGAAATTTCGGGCACGGAGTGCCCGCTACTGCCTTCGGCGTCAGACCAAGGCTGGCCCAGTTGCCTGGGCGACTGTTTCCCAAAATTTCGGGCACAGCGTGCCCGCTCGATCGAAAGGCTCCGGACCCCGAACCGGCCTCGGTAGCCGAGGCGAGCGGAATCCTCGCATCGAAGTCTCAGCTATCGGGGTGGGCCTGGCCCCCATGCTGAAGTCTCAGTTATCGGGGTGGGCCCGGATCCCCGGGCTGAGGTCTTAGCTATCGGGGCGGGCCCGGATCCCCGGGCTGAAGTCTCAGCTATCGGGGCGGGCCATCGGGGACGGCGCGATGCGGCAGAGCACGCGGTAGAGGAAGTGGATCTGCGGCCTGGCCCCCGTGCTGAAGTCTCGGTTATCGGGGTGGGCCTGGCCCCCGTGCTGAAGCCTCAGCTATCGACACGGGCCTGGACCCCCGCGCCGAAGCCATCGACACGAGCCCAGCCCTCGCACCCCAAAACCCCATAAACCGACATCCGCGCCACCCCCTACGCGTCGCGGACCTCCAGGGTCTTGAGGGCGGCGGTGAAGTCCTCCGCGCCGTGGCCGAGCACGACCGTCTCCTCGATGAGGCGGTGCATGGTGTCGGTCATCGGGATGCCGGCGCCGGCCGTCCGGGCCGCGTCGGAGACCAGGCGGATGTTCTTCAGGACGTCTGCGGTGCCGGCCTGGAGGGAGAAGTCGCGTGCGACCAGCTTCGCGGACTTCACCCGGGAGATGCCGCTGGCCATCTGGCTGTTGTCCACGACGGAGCGCAGCGTCTCCAGGTCGAGGCCGTGGCGTGCGGCGAAGTGGAACGACTCGATCAGGCCGGTCACGCTGCTGAGCATGAAGATGTTGGTGGCCAGCTTCATGGTGAGCGCGCCGGGCACCGGGCCGCAGGCGAACGTCTCGCGGCACATCGGCGCCAGCAGTGGGCGCACCGTCTCGACCGCGGCCGGGTCGCCGGCCAGCATGGCGATGAGCTCGCCCTTCTCCGCGGGGACGCGGGAGCCGGAGACCGGCGCCTCCACGTAGGCCCCGCCGCCGGCGTGCACGGCGGCCTCCAGCCGCAGTGAGTCCTCCGGCGCGATGGTGCCCATGTGCACGACGGTGCGGCCGGTGAGTGCGGCGCCGTCGAGCACCTCGTCCGCGGCCGCGGCGTGGGCCAGCATCAGGATGATCACCTCGGCCTCGGCGAAGACCTCGCCGATCGTGGACGCCACCCGCGCGCCGGCCTCGCGCAGCGGCGCGGTGCGCGACACCGTCCGGTTCCACACGACGAGGTCGGCGCCGGCGCGGGCCAGGTTGAGCGCCATGGGCTGGCCGATCGTGCCGAGGCCGATGAAACCAAGGGTTGTCACAGTTGTTCCTCCGGAACCGTCGAAGATGCCCTCAAGACGTCGCGCGACCGGCCGGGTTCGACGTCTATGGCTCACCCCACAAAAATGCAGAACGGGTGGCCGGCGGGGTCCGCATAGACCCGCAGCGGCTCGTCGGGGTCGTCGAGGCGCTCCAGCAGCAGCGTGGCGCCGAGGCCGAGCACGCGCTCGTGCTGGGCGTGCAGCTCCTCGGTGCTGTCGACGGACAGGTCCAGGTGCAGCTGCTGCGGGACGTCGTGACTGCGCGGCCAGGTGGGGCGCGCCAGCTCGGGCACGTGCTGGAACGCGATCTTCGGCGGGCCGCCGGGCTCGCACAGCACCAGCCAGTCGCGGCCGAGCGGGTCGTCGGCGCCGGGCGGGGGCGGCGCGTCGCCGGCGCGATAGTCGAGCGCGAGCAGCTCACGGTAGAACTCGGCGAGGCCGCGCGGATCGGTCGTGTCGAGCACCACCTGGCGCATCTTCGGGACGGTCATGCGGTCCATCCTGACCGAAAACGCCGCCGCCCGTGCGGGGCGGCGGCGCGATCGGTCACGTAGGCCGGCGTCTCTCGATCGGCAGTCGTGAGCGGGTCAGCAGGCCCGCACCGAGCATCGCCACCAGCGGCACAATCAAGATCAACATCAGATTCAGCCATGGTACGGCGAGCGGGTACAGGGTCGGGACGGGCCATTCGACCATCCTGCTCTCGTTCACGGCGGCCAGCGCCGCGAACGCGGACCCGATGCCGGCCGCCACGCCGAGCAGTGACCCGAGCCCGGCGATCACGCCGGACTGACTGAGCGACAGCCACCGGCGCACGCCGGGCGCGGCGCCGATCGCGGCCAGCGTGGTCAGGTCCGCCCGGCCGTCGGCCGCGGCCAGGCCGGTCGCTATCCCGGCCGCACCCAGCGTGATCAGCGCGGACGCGGCGGCCAGGATGAACAGGACCACGTCGTAGCTGCTGTCCGGGCCGGTCTCCACGAACGGGTTCCCGAGCCCGGCCTCGGCCAGGTTCGCGGAGAGCCGGTCGATGGTGGTGATCTCGGGCGTGGCCGGGGTGTGCACGACCAGGCCGCTCGCGGCGATGTTCAGCCCGGCCTGCCGGGCCAGCGCGGGGGAGACCAGGCCGAGGGTGGCGTACCGGCCGGTCTCCAGCAGGTAGCCGGGCGCGGTCATCGTCCGCACGTCGGGCTCGGTGGTCTCGCCGGGACCGGTGCTTTCGCCGCTCGCGGTGCTCCCGGTCTCTCCGGTGCTCCCGGTCTGTCCGGTGGTCTCGCCGCTCCCGGACGGCTGCGGGGCGGCGACGGAGACGTCGAGCGTGACCACGCCGTTGTCGATGAGGAACGGGTCGGTGACGACCACGCCGCCACGGTCCAGCACGGCCACGGCGCGGGCCAGGTCGTCGCCGGACGCGCCGGTCAGCGCGACCAGCGTGTCCCGGTTGCCGACCACGGACATGAACGGCGCGTACGCGTACCCCTGGGTGATGTGTTCCTTGGCGCATCGAGGGTCGGCCAGGAGCGCGTCGATCTCCTTCCGGGAGGTCGGCGGGTTGTCCGTGCCGGGGCAGAGCTGCGCGGGCGGGCGGCGCGGATAGATGCCGCAGCGTCCCGGGTCGGGCCTGTCCGGACAGACCGCCTCCGAGATCTCCGTCATGGTGGCGCCCGGGAACGTGGTGGCGAGCGCGGCCCGCGCCCGGTCCGGCGTCGCCGCGCTGTAGGAGTCGCCGCCGAGGTCGTAGCCGATGCTGACGTACCCGGCCGGCAACGAGGGGGTGTAGCTCTCCCGCTGCTGGGTGGTGACGCTGGCGAAGTAGACGCCGATCGCGACCGTGCCGGCGACCGCGGCCATCACGGCGGAGATCGCGGGCGCGGACGAGGACCGGTTGCGCGCGGTGTCGCGCAGCGCGATGCGGGGTGCCGGGGGCAGTACGCCGCCGGCCCGCGCGATCAGCCCGACCAGCGACGGCGTGCACAGCACCAGGCCGATCTGCGCGACCACCAGGCCGAACATGATCACGTCGGGCCCGATCCGGATCGTGCCCAGCGTCGCGAGCGTGGCGCCGGCCGCGACCAGGATCAGGCCCAGGAACAGCCATCGGCGCTTGGAGCGGACCACGCCGCGGCGGCCGGTCAGCGCGGCCACCACGTTCAGCCGCGCGGACGTGAACGCGGGCACGGCCGCGGCCAGCAGCCCGGTCACCACGGCCAGCAGCACGATGCCGGCCAGCATCGGCGGGTTGAACCGGTAGCCACCGGCCCGCGCGCCGACCAGCATCTCCTCGGCCAGCGGGCGGGCCAGCAGCGCCAGCGGCACGGCCAGCACCAGCCCGATCGCGGCGCCGGCCAGGCCGAGCACCAGACCGTCCGCGAGCACGATGCGCCGCAGGTGGGCGCGCGTGCCGCCGTTCGCGGCGATCAGCGCGAGCGAGCGCTGCCGCCGTCGCGCGCCGACCGCGAACGCGGGGCCGGCCAGCAGCACGATCTCCAGCATGGCCAGGCCGATCACCAGCGGCGCCAGCGACAGGCGGCCGCCGGCGAACGTCTGGTCGTCGTCGAGCCTGATCGGCGTCTCGGACGGGTCGGGCGGGTCGAGCAGCACGGCCCGGGAGGTCACCAGGGCGCCGGACTTGTTGATCTCCTGGACCGCCGCCCAGTCGATCGGCGCCGGCGCGTCGACCAGCCACTCCGCCGCGGTGCCGGCCGGTTCCGCCGTGGCGTCGCGGGGCAGCGTGCCGGGCGCGAAGACCAGCGACTGACCCAGCTCGGCCGGGAACTCGACGGTGCCGACCACGGTCCACGACCGGCTGCCGTCCCGGGTGCGGATGGTGTCGCCCACCCGCTCGCGCGCGGCCTCGGTCATGGCCACCTCGCCGGGCGCGGCGGGCGCCCGGCCGTCCAGCAGCACGGCCCGGCCCCGGTAGATCGGGTCGGCGAGGTCCATCTCGTACGCGGACATGTAGGCCAGGCCCTCGGTCGCGGTCCGGACCTGCAAGCCGCTGGTGTGGACCGGCACCACCCGGCTGCCCTCGGGCGCCACGGACAGCGCCACGGCCTCGGTCATCGGCTCCGCCCAGGCGAACTCCTCGCTCGGCTTCAAGGCGGCCGGCTCCCAGCGGACGCCGTCGGCATCCTGGAGGACCGGCTCGCCCAGGATCGGGCGGATGGACGCGTCGGCGGTGCCGAGCTGCCGGGTGACGGTCTCGGCCGGCGTGAGCGTGAACATGTCGTACGACGCGGCCGCGTACCCGAGTGCGACCACCGGCAACGCGATCATGGCGATGACCAGGGCGGACCGGCCCTTGGCGCGGCGCATCTCGCGGCGGGAGATCCGCAGCGCGGTCAGCCAGGACCTCATGACGTGCGCTCCAGCAGGTCGTCGGCGGAACCGAGCGGGCCGGACGAGTCGATGATGACGCCGTCGCGCAGGAAGATCACCCGGTCCGCCCAGCCCGCGTGCCGGGCCTCGTGCGTGACCAGCAGCCCGGCCGCGCCCGCGTCGACCCGCTCGCGCAGCACGCGCAGCACGGCCTCGCCGGTCTGCGAGTCCAGCGCGCCGGTCGGCTCGTCCGCCAGCACCAGCCGGCGCTCGCCGACCAGCGCACGGGCGATCGCGACGCGCTGCTGCTGCCCGCCGGACATCTCGTCCGGGAAGCGGTGTGCCAGGTCGGCCAGGTCCACCTCGGTGAGCGCGGCCAGTGCGGCACGGCGGGCGGCGCGGATGCTCTTGCCGTCCAGCTCCAGCGGGAGCGCCACGTTCTCCGCCGCGGTGAGGCTGGGGAGCAGGTTGAAGTCCTGGAAGACGTACCCGATGGTGCGGCGGCGCACGGCGGAGAGCCGGCGGTGGCTCAGCGTGCCGAGTGACGCGCCCTCGACCAGCACCTCGCCGCCGGTGGGACGGTCCAGGCCGCCGGCCAGGTTGAGCAGCGTCGACTTGCCGGACCCGGACGGTCCCATGATCGCGACCAGCTCGCCCGGACGCACGGTCAGCGTCACGCCGCGCAGCGCCTGCACCGCGTTCGCGCCGTCGCCGTGGGTGCGGTGGACATCGCGGAGCTCCAGCACGTCCGTCATCTGCGCGCCTCTTTACGTACCGGGTGGGGCTCCGGGGTCTGGGCTTGCTCTGCGGGTCTCGCGGTCCGGGTGCGGCGGAGGATCGTCGCCTCGCAGTGGTCCAGCCAGCGGATCTCCGCCTCGCACTGGAAGATCATCGCGTCCAGCACCAGCAGCCAGGACAGATCGTCCTGTGCCTGTTTGTCCTGGCGGGTCTTGAGCCGCGTGTACTCCTGCAGCGCGCGGACGCCGGCGGTCCGCTGGCTCTGCACGACCGCGGCCACGTCCACGCCGGGCGTGGTCATCGCGAGCGCGAGCTTGATGGCCAGCTCGTCGCGCGGACGGTCGGTGCGCTCGATCGGCGTGGCGAACCAGCGGGCCAGCTCGGCCCGCCCGGTGCCGGTGATCTCGTAGGGTCGCTGGCCCCCGTCGTTCTCCGGGAGCGGAAGCACGAACTCGTCGCGTTCGAGCCGGGACAGCGTGGTGTAGACCTGCCCGATGTTCAGCGACCAGGTGCCGCCCACGCTCTCCTCGAACGCGGCGCGTAACTGGTAGCCGTACATCGGACCGCGCTCCAGGAGCGCGAGCAGGCCGTGGCGAATGGACATACCTACGGAGTATGCATACCGAGTATGTGCCGCGCAAGAAGCCAGGTCAGGGCGTTGCGGGAGATCAGCGCAGTTCGCGTTTGAGTGGCTTTCCCATCGCGTTCAGTGGCAGCGCGTCGGTGAACTCGACGATCCGGGGGTACTTGTAGGAGGCCAGCAGGTCGCGGCTCCAGGCGATGAGGTCACCGGGGGTGAGCGTGGCGCCGGGGCGCAGGACGACGACGGCCTTGACCTCCTCGCCCAGCGCCTCGTCGGGCGCGCCGATGACCGCGGCCAGGGACACGTCGGGGTGGCTCGCCAGCACCTCCTCGACCTCACGGGGGTAGACGCTGTAGCCGCCGCGGATGATCAGGTCCTTCAGGCGGTCGACCACGTAGTACCAGCCGTCGGCGTCGCGGCGGCCCAGATCGCCGGTGTGCAGCCAGCCGCCGCGCAGCACCTCGGCGGTCTCCGCCGGGCGGTTGTGGTAGCCGCGCATGACGTTGTGGCCGCGGACCAGGATCTCGCCGACCCGGTCCGGGCCGACGATCGTCTCGCCGTCCGCGTCGACCAGCTTCACGTCGACACCCCAGATCGGCAGGCCGACCGAACCGGGCCGGGCCGGCGCGCCCGGCTTGCTGAAGCAGATCGTCGGCGAGCTCTCGGTCATGCCGTAGCCCTCCAGGATCGTGACGCCGAAGTGCTTCTCGAACGCCTCGATGACCGCCACCGGCAGCGCCGACGCGGCCGAGATCGCACGCCGGAGATTGGCGCCGATCGTCGCGATGTCGGTGTCGCCGGTCAGCGCGCCGAGCAGCGCCCGGTACACCGTGGGCACGCCGACGAAGTAGGTGATGCGCGTGGTCTCCATGACCCGCAGCGCGGCCCGCGGCTCGAACCGCGGCATCAGGATCAGCGTCGAGACGCCGGCGAACCCGGCGTGCAGGTTCACCGTGGCCGCGAACACGTGCGACAGCGGCAGCACCACCAGGTGCGTGTCGGCGAGCGGCGTGCTGGCCAGCATCCGGTTGGCCGTGGCCGTGTGCATCAGCAGGTTCGAGTGGGTGAGCAGCGCGCCCTTGGCCTGGCCGGTGGTCCCGCTGGTGTAGAGCATCGCCACCGGGTCGGTCTCCTGGCGCAGCACGGTCTCGAAGTCGTCCGAGCGGCCGGCCAGCGCCTCGCCGAGCGTCCGCACGCCGTCGATCGGCGATTCCTGCGCGGGCTCCGCCGTGATGAGGAAGAAGTGCGCGCACTCCGGGGCGTCGGTGAACGCGGCGTAGCCCTCGTCGGCGGAGAAGCTGAAGAACGCCTTGGCGCCGGAGTCGGCCAGGAAGTACTGGATCTCGCGCTGCCGGGAGAGCACGTTCAGCGGTACGACGACCGCGCCGGCCTTGACGATGCCGTAGTAGACGATCGGGAACCACGGCAGGTTCGGGCAGGACAGCGCCACCCGGTCGCCCGGCTCGATGCCGTGCGCGACCAGTAGATCCGCCACCCGCCGGCTCTCCGCGTCGACCTCGGCGTAGGTCCACCGCCGGGTGCCCAGCACCAGCGCGTCGTGGTCCGGATGGTTGCGGGCGCTGTCTTCGAGCAGCATGGCGAGGCTGAGCATGGCGCCGACGGTAGGCCCGCGGTCTTGACAGCGAGTGGACGGCTCCGTCTGGAGGGCATCTCCAGGCCGGAGCGCACCGGAACCGGGCCCGGGAGTGCCGGAAGCGCCGGAACCGGCGCCGGGAGTGCCGGGGCGGGGCGTGAACCACCGGGCGGGTCTTCGGGGACGGGACCGGCCACGGATCCGGCGGCCCGCGGGAGCATGCGGAACGGGACCACGCCGGAAGTGGGTATATAAAGTGATTTAAAGGGCGAAGCCCGATAATTGTCCTTTGTAGGCCTTCGGTATCGGAGGCGCGTACTCGTCGCGTGCGCTGGTGCGGAGGCCGAGGCGGGCCAGGGACTCGGCGAGGGCGACGGCGGCGGCGACGCCGTCGATGACGGGGACGCCGAGTTCGCGGGTGGCGGCGGCGCAGAGGTCGGCCATGCCGGCGCAGCCGAGGACGATCGTGTCGGAGCCGTCGTGGTCGAGCGCGTGCCGGGCCAGGCCGACGACCTCCTTCAACGATGAGGGGGTCAGGTCGAGGACCGGGATGTCGGTGGCGTGCACGCCGCGGCAGGCGCCGGGCGGGCAGTAGCGGGCGGCGAGGTCCCAGGCGCGCCCGCGGGTGCGGGACAGCGTGGTGACCACGCTGAAGCCGCGTCCGAGCAGCATGGCCGCGTGCATGGCGGCCTCGGCGATGCCGATCACCGGGCCGGTGGCCAGCTCGCGCGCGGCGTCCAGGCCGGGGTCGCCGAAGCAGGCGATCACGTAGGCGTCGGCGGGCGGCGTGGACGTGATCGCGTGCAGGATGCCGGGGACGGCGAGCGCCTCGTCGTAATGGCTCTCGATCGAGGCCGGGCCCATGACCGGGGTGACCGCCTCGATGAGCGTGCCCGAGCCGGCGGCGGCTCGGGCACTCGTCTCGATCGTGGCGGTCATCGCGTCCGTGGTGTTGGGGTTGATGACCTGGATGAGCACGCTGGTCAGACCCCCGCGCCGCTGAGCTGCCGCACCCGGAACACCGGCGCCAGCAGCAGGTAGGAGGCGAGGCCGAGGCCCATGCCGATGAACCAGGAGTACTGGGCGACGTCGCTCGCCTTGAGCAGCACCGGGATGACCGCGATGACCGCGCCGATCGCGGTGGCCAGGATCGCGGCGATGTTGTAGCCGCCGGTGTAGTGGTAGCGGCCGTCCGGGGAGAGCGTGAACATGTCGTCCACGTCGACCTTCCGGTTGCGGATCAGGTAGTAGTCCGCGATCAGCACGCCGAACAGCGGTCCGATGAACGCGCCCAGCACCTCGAGCGTGTAGTGGATCACGTCGGGGTTGTTGTAGAGGTTCCACGGCGTGATCAGCACCGAGCCGACCGCCGCGATCATGCCGCCGGCGCGCCAGGAGATGCGCTGCGGGCTGACGTTGGAGAAGTCGAACGCGGGCGAGATGAAGTTCGCGACGATGTTGATGCCGATCGTGGCGATCGTGAACGTGAGCGCGCCGAGCACGATCGCGAAGGTGCTGTCGATTCTGGCCACGGTCGCCACCGGGTCGGTGATCAGCTCGCCGAAGACCGGGATGGTCAGCGACGCCGTGACGACCGTGAGCAGCGAGAACACCAGGAAGTTGACCGGCAGGCCGAGCAGGTTGCCGGTCTTGACCGCCTGGAACGACTTGCCGTACCGCGAGAAATCGCCGAAATTCAGCATCGGTCCGGAGAAGTAGGAGACGACCAGCGCGATCGCGCCGAGCATGATCGGCAGCGCGTCCCAGCCGTGGTACTCCACGTCGCCGAGCGTCAGGTTGATCGCGCTCCAGCCGGCCTCGTGGATCAGGTAGCCGGTGAGCGCGAACATGACCACGTAGACGGCCGGACCGCAGAAGTCGATGAACCGCCGGATCGTCTCCATGCCGGTCCAGAACACCGCGGCCTGCAGCACCCAGAGCAGCGCGTACGTGCACCAGCCGAGCAGCGGCAGGCCCAGGAAGCCGTATTGGTTCACGTCCGCGTAGGGGGCCAGGCCCGGCCACAGCTTCAGCACCACGACGTCGAGCGCGGCGCTGGCCAGATAGGTCTGGATGCCGTACCAGGCGACCGCGATCAGGCCTCGGATGATCGCCGGCACGTTCGCGCCGAGCACGCCGAAGACACTGCGACAGATGACGGGGTACGGCACGCCGGTGACCTGCGACGGCCGGGCCACCAGGTTGCAGAAGAAGTAGACGATCGTGATGCCGACCAGCAGCGACACCAGCACCTGCCAGGACGACAGGCCCAGCGCGAACAGGCTGCCCGCGGTGACGTACCCGCCGACGCTGTGCACGTCGGACATCCAGAACGCGAAGATGTTGTACGCGCCCCACTTCTGTTCCTTCAGGGGCGCGAGATCCTCGTTCGTCAGCGCGGGGTCGTAGCCCGGCTTGATGAGGCCGCTGCCGACCGGCATGCCGGCCGCCTCGACGAGATCCTGCGGTGGGTGCAATGTGTCGGCCATGGATGCGCTCCTCAGGTCATACGCCTGGTCATCGGGTCCTCGCGGCCCGTGGAGCACACGCTATGAACGTTTGGTTTCGCAGCGATGAGCGGGAATATATATCTTCCGGCGGCGCATGGTGCCTAGGCGCTTCCGCCGGCCAGGCTAGGCATCGGGGACCGACGCGGTGGTGACCGGTTCCCGGCACGCTGACCGGATGAAGAAGATCGTTATCGCCGCGCTCGGAGTCGCCGTCCTCGTCGCTGTTCCGGCGCCGGCACAGGCCTCGGAGCCCGCCTTCCAGAAGTGCGGACGGGTGACCGTCGACCGGGATGCGCCGGTGATCGGCCGGGCCAGCAGGTTCGTCAGCGCGCCGGTGCCGACGGTCTGGCGGATGCACACGGACATCGACCGGTGGGACACCTGGATCCCCGAGATCACGCCGGCCGTGACGAAGACGCCGGGACCGCTGCGCCGTGGCTCCGTCTTCGAGTGGAATCCGCAGGGCATGCACGTCACGTCCACGGTCCTGACGGTCGAGCAGCGGCGGTGCACGGCCTGGGGCGCGCCGGTCGGCGGCATCGACGGCGTGCACCTGTTCACCTTCCGGAAGGTGCGGGGCGGCGTGCTCGTCACGACGGAGGAGTCCTGGTCGGGTGCGGTCGTCGAGGCCGACGTCCCCGGCTTCCAGGCTCTTCTCGACACCGGGCTCCAGGACTGGGTCCAGCGGATCGAGGACGTGGCCGAGAGCCGCTGAGCACCCGTGTGGTGACCGGCGCAGGGGCCGGTCACCACACGGGCGAAGGTCAGCTCAGGTGGAAGCGGGCGTCCGTGGCCAGCGTGGCCAGGGCCTCGGCGGTGAGCGGGAGCGTGGTGAGCGGGGTGGCGCCGCTGCCGCCGGCCTGGGTGGCGGTGCGGTCCTGGGCGATGATGACGACGGTGCCGTCCGGGTGGCGGTAGGCGGCCCACTGATCGGCGCGGGCTTCCTGCGCGAAGGTCTCGGTGCCGGTCGGGGTGACCACCGCGACCTGCTTGCCGTCCACCGTGGTCACCTGGCAGGTCTCGGCGACGCCGCCGAACCGGGCGATGGCGAGCGTGCACAGGTCGTCCGGCAGGCCGTTGCCGGGCGTGTGGACCTCGGCCTCGATCCGTCCGGTACGCCCGTCCTTGGTGATCGGGATGCTGGTGGAGTACTGCCAGGTGGAGCCGGCCTCCTTGCCCTGGCCCTCGGCCGTGGCCTGGTGGTACTGCTCACCGGCGGTGAAGCCGTCCGGGATCACGGCGAGGAGTTCGTCGCGGACCTTGACGCCCTGCTCGAACCGGTGGCCGGAGCGGGAGGTGGCGTCCGTCTGGGGCTTACCGTCGCCGTCCAGCGGCCAGACCGGCTCGGTGCCGGTCGGGGCCGGCGATCCGTTGCCCGGTGCGGGCTCGCCTGCGGGGATCCCCGGCTGCGGTTGCCTGCTCGGTGCGGCGGCGACTGGCGCGAGCGGGTCCGTGCCGGGCCCCGCGGCCTGGGTGGAGCCTTGGAACAGCGCGGTGCCGGGGCCGAGCCCCCAGCCGACCGTGACGGCCAGCGCGGCGGCGGTCCCGGCCGTGGCCACGGCGAACCGCTGACGCACGGCACGGCGGCCGGCGGCGAGCGCGGTGGAGGACTCCATGGGCGGTGGTGCGTCGAGCGTCATCGTGCTGCGCAGAGCGTCGCGAAGGGTGTTCTCGTCCACGAAGATCTCCTATCCGGTGGTGACGGGGCGGGTGAGCAGGGTCCGGAGCGTGTCCAGGCCGCGGGAGGCCTGGCTCTTCACGGTCCCGGGTGAGCAGCGCAGGATCGACGCGGTCTCCTCGACGGACAGGTCCTCCCAGTAGCGGAGGATCAGCACCGCGCGTTGCCGCCGGGGCACGTCCGCCAGGGCCTGGAGCAGCATCAGCCGGTCGTCGGGCGTCGCCGCCGTGTGGTCCGGCCGGTCGAACGGGACCGGTGCGGTCCGCTCCCGCCGCCACCAGCCGCGGCGCCCGTCGTCGATGTAGGTGCGGATGAGCACCTGGCGGACGTACGGGTCCAGCGCCTCGTACCGGGACACGCGGTGCCAGTGCCGGTACAGCTTGGTGAAGGCGGTCTGCACCAGGTCCTCGGCCCGGTGCCAGTCGCCGCAGAGCAGGAACGCCGTCCCGCGCATGGCGTCCGACCGGGCGGCGAAGTACTCGGTGAACGCCTCGTCGCGATCACTCATGCCGCCTCCGCGCTTCGCTTTCCCAGCGACATGAGTTCAGGCGCTGAGCCCTTGATTCGCTCGCAAGCTCGCTCATACCTACCCCCTTCCGTTCTGTCGGCGATAATCACGAGACCGGATCGCCGGAAGGTTGCACGCTCAGGATGCCAGGGCCTCGGTCGGCGGGAGGTTCGCGGCGCGTACCGCGGGATAGACGCCGGCGGCCACGCCGACCAGCACCGCGCCGCCGAGACCGCCGGCCGCTGCCCAGACCGGGATGACCACGGGCCAGGACTGCCAGGTGGCGTACGCGAGCACGGCCAGCACGCCGAGCGCGGTCCCGGTGAGGCCGCCGAGCCCGGACAGGACCACGGACTCGGCCAGGAACTGGAGGCGAATCTGGCCGCGATGGGCGCCGAGCGCGCGGCGCAGGCCGATCTCGGAGCGGCGCTCCAGCACCGAGATGACCATGGTGTTGGCCACGCCGACGCCGCCGACCAGCAGCGACACCGCGGCCAGGCCGAGCACCAGCGAGCCGAACGCGCTCTGCGTGGCCCGCCGGGCGGCCAGCGCGTCGGACGGGCGGCTGACCATCACCATGCCGGGCAGCTGCGGGTTCGCGGTGGCGGGCAGGATCGCGCGCACGTCCTCGAGTGCGGCGTCGTCCGCGCGGACGTAGAGCACGGTCGGGTGCCCGTCGAAGCCGAGCGTGTCCCGGGCCGCGTCCCAGCCGATCAGCACGGACTGGTCCAGGTCGGCCGCGAGCGGGACCGGGGCCAGGATGCCGGAGACGCTGAACCAGCGGTTGCCGACGCTGATCTGCGGCGGTGGCGCGCCGGTCCTGATCGGGCCGACGCCGAGCCGGTGCGCGGCCTCCGCGCCGAGCACCGCGACCGGGAACCGGGACGTGACCTCGGTCAGGAACGTGCCGGAGACCAGCCGGGCCCCGACCGCGGGCAGCAGGTCGGTGCGTGCGGCCAGCACGGTCAGCCCGCAGCCGTCGTGGACGGAGACCAGGTCGGAGCGGCGCGCGACCGAGTGGACGTTCGCGACCGCGCTGGCCACCTCGACCGGCGCGATCCGGGCGACCATGTCCATCGACTCGGCCGGCAGCGGCACCGGTTTGTCGCCCTTGGACACCGGCTGGACGCGCAGCAGGTTGGTGCCGAGCGCGGCCAGCTCCGCGTCGAGCGCGCGCCCGCTGGACGCGGGGATGCCGGTGACGACCAGCATGGTGGCGATGCCGATGGCGATGCCGAGCGCGGAGAGCGCGGCGCGGGCCTTGCGGATGCGCGGCCCGAGCAGCCCGAGCCGCACCACGTCGCCGGGGGAGAGCCTCACGGCGTGGTCACCACCGTGGTGCCGGTGTCCACGCCGGCGCCGCTGACCTCGACCAGGCCGCCGGCGAACACGCCGGTGGTGACCGCGATCAGCGTGCCGTCCGGCGTCTGCAGCGCGTAGCCGCCCTCACGCAGCGCGACCAGCGCACCGACCGGCACGGCCAGCACCTGCTCACGCGCGGCCATGGTGAAGCGCACCTGGACCGGCGCGGCGTCGAAGGGCGGGGGCTCGTCCGGCGTCACCGTGACGGTGATCTTCGGGGGCTCGGTCGAGTCCGGGGCCTGCAGCACCGTACGGCTGATGTCGGTGACCGTGCCCTTGACCTCGCGCCCGTCCGGGAGCGCGATCGTCACGGCCTCTTTCAGGCTCACGCTGCCCGCCTCGGCCGCGCTCATCGGGAGCGTGACGACCTTGGTGGTGGAGGTGACCTCGACGACCGGGCCGCTCGCGGGCGCGCCCGGTTCCGCGGCCAGGTTGCTGACCCGGCCGGGGCCGCCGACCACGATCACCTGACCGGGCTTGAGCGTGCCGGGCTCGGCCAGGCCGCGCTTCTGCTGCCAGCGTTTCAGCGCGTTCATCAGCGGTTTGTCGCTGAGCGACTCGTCGGCCGCCCAGGTCTCGTAGCCGAGCGCGTCGAGGTTGCGACGCAGCTGGAACACGTCGCTGCCCTGGATGCCGGGCTTGTCGATCGGCCGGAAGAACGGCGTGTCGCCGTAGAACACCACCACCGGCTTGTCGTCGACCCGGTACAGCTCCGTGCCGCGGGCCACCTCCGTGCCGATCTGCGGCAGCTTGGTGATCACGCCCTCGCCGGTGCCCTTCAGCACGCGGGCGGTGCCGAAGCCGATGGTGCCGGCGTAGAGCCGCTTGTCGACCAGGTCCGTCCGGACGACCGCGACCGTGGTCAGCGACGGCATCACGAGCGGGGCCTCGGCCGGGGGCCGGTCCCGCAGCGCCACGAAGACGCCGCCGCCGGCCAGCACGGTCAGCAGCGCCAGCACCGCGAGCCGCTCAGCCACCGAACGCCTCGATCATGCACGCGCTCTCCAGCTCCTCGATGTTCTCCGGGACGACCGTGTCCGCGGTGTCCCAGGTCCAGCTGCCCGGCTCGGTGGAGTGCACCATCACGCCCTTGCCCCGCAGGCAGCGCACGTTGTCCTCCCACTGCGCCGCGAAGTCCGGGTTGTAGTTCGGGTCGAGTTCCCTCGGGCCCCACGGGCGCCGGTTCTTGCAGGCGTCGTAGGCGGCCCTGGTGGCCGGGTCCTCCTCGTCGAAACCGGCGCCGGCCGGGGCGGCCACGGTGTCGTTCTGCCGCTGCACGGCGCCGTTCTTGATCAGGCAGTCGTGGTACCGCTCCCAGAGCGCTTCCTTCTCAGCTTCGGTCGAGTCGAGCCGGATCTCGACGCTCTTGTCCTCGGTCACCGGTGCGCCGGCGACGGTGGTCGGTGCGGGCGTGCCGGTGCTGAGCGTGGGTACCTGCGGCGCGGCCGTGGGGGACGCGCCGCAGGCGCTCGCCAGCAGCAGCACGCCGGTCACGACGCCGAGTCGAATCGTTCGCATGGCGCGGACTCTCCCGGCGGATTGTCAGGAACCTGTGGTCATCCGGTAGTGCTTCGGTCCGGAGCCTGTGAGCGGGCCGCCCGCGCGCCTAGACTCGCCGCCGTGTGCGCATATGTGCTGGTGGCGGAGGACGACCCGAAGCAGGCCGAGCTGGTCCGCCGCTACCTGGAGCACGAGGGGCACGCGGTCGTGGTGGTCGGTGACGGCCGGGCCGCGCTGGATCAGGCCCGGCAGAACCCGCCGGACCTGCTGGTCCTGGACGTGATGATGCCGCGCGTCGACGGCCTGGACGTGTGCCGGATCCTGCGCCGCGAGTCCGAGGTCCCGATGCTGATGCTGACCGCGCGCAGCACCGAGGACGACCTGCTGCTCGGCCTGGACCTGGGCGCGGACGACTACATGACGAAGCCGTACAGCCCGCGGGAGCTGGCGGCCCGGGTCCGCACGTTGCTGAGGCGCTCCCGGCCCCCGCAGCGGCGCGCCGATCCGGGGCTGAGGATCGGAAACCTGCACGTCGATCCGGTACGCCACGAGGTGCGCGCGGACAACGCCCTGATCGCCTGCACGCCGGGCGAGTTCGCGCTGCTGGAGACGATGGCGCGCGAGCCCGGCCGGGTCTTCACGCGCGACCAGCTGCTGCGGCACCTGCACGGCTTCGACTCCTACGTCACCGCGCGCACGGTCGACGTGCACGTGATGAACCTCCGCCGCAAGATCGAGCCGGATCCGCGGCACCCGGTCCGGCTGCTCACGGTCTACGGCGTCGGCTACAAGCTGGCCGATGCGTAGCCTGCTCATCCGGCTGCTGGCCGTGACCGTGAGCGTCTCCGTGCTGTCCGTCGTCGCGACCGCGTACCTGGCGGTGCGCGCCACCACGCGCGCGATCGCGCAGGAGCAGGGCCAGGCGCGGACCGAGGACGCGGAGATCTACGACGCGCTCGCCGGGTACGCGGCCACCCATCCGGACTGGAACGACGCCGGGCCGCTGGTCCGCGAGCTGGCGGAGCGCACCGGGCACCGGATCGCCGTGACGGACCGGGACCGGGTGCCGCTGGCCGAGTCCGCGGCCGGGCTGCTTCCGGAGCGTGCGTCCGCGACCGTGGACCCGCTCACGCTGGACGGGAACCTGGCCCGTGAGCTGCCGGAGGACCGGATCGACCCGCGCGCGATCGGCCCGTTCCGGATCACGGACGTGGAGCACACGCGTCTCACCAGCCTCGCCCGGACCGTGGTGGAGTGCCTGGCGGAGCCGTACCCGCAGGACGCGGTGGCGGTGCCGATGCCGGCGGTGGCGGAGGAGCCACGGCAGGTGCAGGGCCCGATCGAGGCGCGGATCGTGGACGGGCCGACCGGGCGCCCGGTCGTGGAGATCGTCCGCGGTGACCTCGGCGCGGACACGATGTGCCGCACCTACCGCGCCGACCTGGCCGCACCGGTCGCGTCCGAGACCGCGGCGCTGAGCACGCTCGGCGACCTGACCAACGCCTGCCTGGACCGGCAGGGCCTGCCGCACGTGCGGCTCGCGCCGGACCGGACCTGGCAGCCCCGGGAGAACGACGCCGCGACCGGCATCTGCCTGGCCGGCGCGCGCCGGGAGCAGCTGGCCGCGCACGTGGCGCCGGCCGTGCTGCTGTTCGTCACCACGCCGGGCGACCCGGCACCGGGCCGGGTCGGGCTCGACCTGTCGCCGGCGAACCGGGCCCGGATCATCGGCGTCACCGCGCTGGTCCTGCTGGTCACGATCGGCGTGACCGTGCTGGCCGGGCTGCGGCTGGTCCGGCCGCTGCACGCGCTCACCGCGGCGGCCGGGCGGATGCGCGACGGCGACGCCGGGACGCGGGTACGCGTCCGCGGCCGCGACGAGATCGCCCGGCTGGGCGCCGCCTTCAACGCGATGTCGGAACAACGACAGCGGGTGGAGGAGCTGCGCAAGGCCATGGTCGGCGACATCGCGCACGAGATGCGGACGCCGGTGACGAACATCCGCGGCTGGCTGGAGGCGGTCGAGGACGGCGTCGTGCCGCTGGACGCGGAGCTGGTGACGTCGCTGCTGGAGGAGGCGGTGCTGCTGCAGCACGTCATCGCGGATCTGCAGGACCTGTCCGCGGCCGACGCCGGTGAGCTGCGCCTGCACCCGCGGCCGGTGGACGCGGCGGAGCTGCTGCGCGGCGTCGCGGACGCGTTCGGCGCGGCCGCGGAGCGGGCCGGCGTGACGTTGAGCGTGCACGCGGAGCCGATCACCGTGAGTGCGGACCCGATCCGGCTCCGGCAGGCGGTCGGCAACCTGGTCTCGAACGCGATCCGGCACACGCCGTCCGGTGGCACGGTCACCGTGACCGCGCGGACCGACGTCACGGAGCTGGCCGTGGACGTGGCCGACACCGGGCCCGGGATCGCGGCCGAGCAGCGCGACCTCGTGTTCGAGCGATTCTGGCGGGCGGACGGGTCGCGCAGCCGGCAGACCGGTGGCAGCGGATTGGGGCTGTCGATCGTCCGGAAGCTCGCGGAGGCGCACGGCGGATCGGTGTCCGTCGACAGCCCGCCCGGCTCCGGCGCCACGTTCACACTGCGTATACCGCTGCGCTGACGCGCTAGAGTTTCCCTCGCATTACCCGAGCATTGCGGCTAATTGGGACAGAGAGGCACTCGGGTCTATCGGAGAGATCACCGGGAGATCTTGCGTACAATCCGCCTCTGCGGATCGATCACCCGCTTCGACAAGGTCGGCCCGCCGGATTTCGCCCGTAACGTCCCGGCTCAGGGTCTTTGATCCTGCGCCGGACCCCTTACCTTCGCGGTTTTGCCGCCGACCGTAGGGGCGACCGGAAGTCGAGCACCACCACAGATCGGGAGGACACGCTGGTGACCAGTGACCGCCTGCCGGTGGCCGTGTCGCCCTACGGTCCGTACCCCGATCTTGCTCTCCGCGTTCATGACCTGACTATCCGCGGTCACCACACCGAGGGTCTCGCCGCCGCCGACGAGGGCGAGGCGGTGCTGCTGCTCCTCGGCGACCAGCGCACCTGGCGCGTGGCCCGGCTCGGCCGGATGTACGCGCTGGCCGCGCTCGGCCGGCACGACGAGGCGCTGACCATCGGCGAGGCGCTGATCGCGGACGCCTACTACGGTGGCCCGCGCGCCACCGACGCCAAGATCATGGCGGACACCGCGCGGGCCCACCTCAGCCTCGCCCACGTGGACGAGGGCCTGCACTGGATCGCGCGCGCGATGTCGCTGCTGGACATCACGCCGACCGGCGGCCCCCGCTTCTTCTCCGCCATGGCGTCGCTCTGCGAGGCCGCGAAGAACGCGGAGCTGTTCGAGCTGGCCGACAGCCTCATGCGGCGGGCGCTGGACGCCTACGAGGCGCCGGAGCTGTGGCGCACCTCCGCCGAGCTCCAGCACGCGGAGCTGCTGCTGGAGTGGGCGGTCCGCCTGGAGCAGGTCGACCGGGCCGAGGAGGCCGCGGTCGCGGTCGGCCGGAGCCTCGCGCTGGTCCGCAAGTGGACCGACCAGGACGTCGACTCGCCGCTGGCGTTCGCGCTGCTCGCGCTGGGCGCGGCCAAGCAGGGCCTGCACGAGGAGGCGCTCGGCCCGATCAACCGCTTCCTGATCCGCATGCGCGACACCGGGCAGAGCCACGAGGCACGGCTGCTGCACCTCGCCCACGGCATCGTGCTGCGCGACCGCGGTGACCTGCGCGGCGCCCGCCGCGAGTTCCAGGCCGGCCTGGAACTGGCCGTGCTCGCCTCGCAGCGGCTGCTCTACCGGTACGAGCTGGCCCGCCTCGCGCTGCAGGAGTCGCCGGGCGAGGCCACCCAGACCGTGTTCGCGGCGCTCCGCGGGCACGTCGAGTCGCTGTGGCGCCTGCGGATGGACCGCCGCACCATGCTCCGGCAGGCCCACCGCCGCGTCGAGCTGGAGGCGGCCCGCTCCCGCGCGGACCACGCGGCCAGCTCGGACGCGCTCACCGGCCTGGGCAACCGCCGCATGTTCGACCGGCGGATGGAGACGTTGCAGGACGTCGGCTCGCTGCTGCTCATCGACGTGGACGAGTTCAAGGGCATCAACGACCGTTACTCGCACGGCGTCGGCGACCGCGTGCTGGGCGAGATCGCGGCCGTCCTGCGTGCGCACTGCCGGCACGACGAGGTGGCGATCCGGTTCGGCGGCGACGAGTTCGCCATGTTCCTCGCGGTCGGCGAGCGCGAGGCCCGGGTGGTCGCGGAACGTATCCGCCAGGTGATCCTCACCCGCGACTGGCACCAGATCGCGGCCGGCCTGCGCGTCACGCTCAGCATGGGCCTGGCGCAGTGCGTGGCCGGCGAGACCGCGCGCGAGCTCTACGACCGGGCCGACGCGCGGCTCTACCTGGCCAAGCGCGGCGGCCGCAACCAGCTCGCGGCCGCCTGACCCCGCATCAGCCCACGTGGATGCCGGGGCGTTGTGACGCGTCCTTCTCGCACTGGCGGAGGATCTCCCGGACCACCGGCGCGGTGTCGCCGCGGCCGAACAGCAGGTAGCGCAGCAGGTGCACGACCGGGCTGCCCTCGGCCCACTCGAAATAGCAGTGCGGGCGTACCCCGGTGGCATCCCGCAGCGCCAGCAGCACGGCCGCGATCGCGTTCGGCGCGGCCGGGGACTGGGTGAGGAGCACCCGGTGCGGGCCGACCTCGACGCCGCGTACCCGCAGCACGCCGCTGAACTCGGACGGGTCGGCCACGTCGACCTCAAGGAAGAGCACGTCGGCGCGGCCCGGGACCGGGTTCATGCCGCGCTGCTCGCCCTCCTTCTCCGCGTACTCGGCCGCGTCGCGGGTCTGCGGCCGGTGCGCGATCAGGTTCAGCGCGCCGTCGTGCGCGATCGAGTCCGCGATGAACCGGCGCGCCGCGTCGTCGAACTCGATGCGGTCCGCGCGCAGCTCCGTGGTGCGCGTGACGCGGGAGACCAGCGAGACCACGATGATCCCGGCGATGAACAGCGCGGAGATCGCGATGCCGTCCGGCTTGGCGATGATGTTCTCCGTCATCGCGTACAGCAGCACCAGCGTCAGCGCGGCGAAGCCGATGCTCGCCCCGCGCTTGCGGTGCCGGATCGCGAACACGGTCACCGCGACCGCGCCGGAGACCATCATCGCGAGGATGCCGGTGGCGTACGCGCCGGCCTGCGCGTTCACGTCCGCGCCGAACGCGATGGTCAGCACCACGCTGATCAGCGTGTAGACCAGCACCACCGGCCGGACCGCGCGCGCCCACTCCGGCGCCATGCCGTAACTCGGCAGGTAGCGCGGCACGATGTTGATCAGGCCGGCCATCGCGGACGCGCCGGCGAACCACAAGATCAAGATCGTGCTGATGTCGTACGCCGTGCCGAACGCCTCGCCGAGCCGCTCGTGCGCCAGGTAGGCCAGCGCCCGCCCGTTCGCCGGACCGCCCTCCTCGAACGCGGCCTCCGGAATCAGCACGCTGGTCACGAAGCTGGTCGCGATCAGGTAGAAGCTCATGATCACGGCGGCCGCGGTGAGCAGCCGCCGCGTGTTCCGGACCCGGTTCTCCAGCCGCTGCGCCGCGTTCTCGCCCTTCGCCGCGACCAGCGGCATCATGCTCACGCCGGTCTCGAAGCCGGACAACCCCAGCACCAGCAGCGGGAACGCGATCACGGCGGTGGTCAGCACGCCGAAGAACCCGCCCTGCCCCGTGGTCAGCGCCGCGGTCCAGCCGGCCAGCGCGCCCGGTGTGCCGAACACATCGGACAGTCCGGCGCCGACCACCACCAGGTTCAGGCCCAGGAACACGGCCACCAGCGGGATCGCGACGCCGACCGCCTCGCTGAAGCCGAGCAGGAACACGCCGCCCAGGATCAGCAGCATGATCACGGTGATCGGCACGGCCAGGCCGTGGAACGCGGTCGGCACGTACGGGTTCTCCAGCAGGTGCACGGACGCGTCCGCGGCGGAGAGCGTGATCGTCACGATCCACGACGTGGCGACGAAGCCCAGCAGGATCAGCACGAACAGCTTGCCCCACCAGAACGGCAGCAGGTTCTCCAGCATCGCCACCGAACCCTGGCCGCGCGGGCTCTCCCGGGCCACCCTGCGGTACATCGGCAGCATGCCGAGCAGCGTCAGCGCCACGATCAGCAGCGTGGCCAGCGGCGACAGCACGCCGGCGGCCAGCGCGGCGATGCCGGGCAGGTAGGCGAGCGTGGAGAAGTAGTCCACGCCGGTCAGGCACATCACCTTCCACCAGGCCTGCGGGGCGGCGTGCGACTCCGTGCTCTCCGGGCCGACCGGCTGCACCCGGTCCTTGAGCAGCCACCGCCCCAGCGGAGTGCCCGGCGGACGTTCCCGCACCGGGCTGTCCACGTACGCCGGAATCGCCGGCTCAGGGCTGCCGCCCATAGTCTCCCCCTCGATCGGAATCGCCGTGGGCACGCTACCCGCCCCTGTCACGTCAACAGCGCGTATACCCCGGCCGTGTGCAATGGCAGCGTGACAAGACCTCCCTATGACGCGGACGTCGAGGCCGTGCTCGCCGCCGCGGGCCTGGACCGCGACGTGCCCGCGCCGGCCGCCGAAGACCTGATCACCGGGCTGCGCGCGGGCAACGCCGAGGACCTGAGCGGGTACGACGTGGTCCGCCGGGACATCACGGCCGACGGCTACCGCGACGCGCGGCTGACCGCGTCCGTCTACAGCCGGCCAGGCCACGTCGGCGCCGGCCCGGGACTGTTCGTGCTGCACGGCGGCGGCATGGTCGGCGGGACCCGGCACACCGGCCTGTCGCTGATCCTGCCGCTGCTGGCCGCGCACGACGTCTCGGTGGTCACGGTGGACTACCGGCTGGCGCCGGAGCACCCGGATCCGTACCCCGTGGAGGATGCCTATGCGTCCTTGATCTGGACCGCACGCAACGCCGGTGACCTGGGCATCGATCCGGGACGCCTGATCCTGGCCGGCATCAGCTCGGGCGGCGGGCTCGCGGCCGGGACCGCGCTGCTGGCCCGCGACCGCGGCGGCCCCGCGCTGCGCGGCCAGATGCTGATCTGCCCGATGCTGGACGACCGGGACCGGACCGCGTCGGCCCGTCAGTTCGACCGAAGCGGCACCTGGACCGGCGGTCACAACCGGGCGGGCTGGTCCGCGTTGCTCGGCGCGCGCGCCGGGACGTCGGACGTGTCCGCCTACGCCGCACCGGCCCGCGCGACCGACCTGTCCGGACTGCCGCCCGCGTTCGTCGACGTGGGCTCCGCCGAGGTCTTCCGGGACGAGTCCGTCGCCTACGCGAGCCGGATCTGGGCCGACGGCGGCGCCTGCGAGCTGCACGTCTGGCCCGGCGGCACGCACGCGTGGGACGCGCTGGTCCCGGACGGCGCGATGGCCCGGCAGGCGTTCGCGGCCCGATCCGGCTGGCTCGGCCGGATCCTCGCGGCCGCCCCGGTGCCCGCGTTGTGACCTGTGACGCAGCTGCTTGATGACGTACCCTCACACACTGTTAGGTAAGGCAACCCTTCCCCGACACGTGGAGTCATCCCGCATGCGTTTCGTCCCGAACCGGGGCCGCCGGCTGTTGTTCGCCGCGGTTGCCGCTGCCATCACCCTGAGCGCCTGTACCACCACCGGCACCGAGGACACCGCGGCGCCCTCCACGTCCACCGGAGCCGGCGCGGACACGTTCCCGGTCACGGTCACCACCGCGTTCGGCGACATCACCGTGCCGAAGCAGCCGGCCCGCGTGATCACGCTCGGCTGGAGCGACGCCGAGGTCGCGCTCGCGCTCGGCGTGCAGCCGGTCGGCGACGCCGACTGGATGGCGTTCGGCGGCGACGGCCAGGGCCCGTGGAACCAGGGCAAGTACACCACCGCGCCGGAGAAGGTCGGCACGCTCGAGCTGGACATGGAGAAGATCGCCGCGCTGCGGCCCGACCTGATCCTGGACACCCGGTCCAGCGGCGACCAGGCCCGCTACGACCAGCTCAAGGCGCTCGGCGTCCCGGTCGTCGGCGTCCCGGCCGGCGCGGCGGCGTACGCGACCACCTGGGACCAGCAGCTCGACCTGGTCAGCAAGGCGCTCGGCAAGACCGCCGAGGCCGCGAAGCTCAAGACCGACCTCGAGGCGAAGTTCGCCGCCGCCGCGGCCGCGAACCCGTCGTTCGCCGGCAAGTCCGTCACCGCCGGCGTGAAGACCAGCCAGGGCTGGGGCGCCTACGTCAGCAGCGACATCCGCGTCGGCCTGATGGAGAAGCTCGGCTTCAAGAACGCCACCGCCATCGAGGAGAAGAAGGGCGAGTCGTTCTTCGTCTCGCTCTCGAACGAGCAGCTCAACCTGCTCGACGCGGACCTCACCGTGATCTTCATGATCGGCGTCGAGCCGGCCGAGATCAAGGCGGACAAGCTGCTCCAGGCCGTGCCGTCCGTGCAGGCCGGCCACGTCGTCTACATGGAGGACGCCGGCATCTCGTCCGCGTTCTCCAGCGGCTCCGTCCTCGGCCTCGGCTACGCGCTGGACAAGGTGCCGCCGATGCTCGCCGCCGCGCTGGGCTGACCACCGATGCCGGACACTCGCGTCCGGCGGGCTGCCGCGCTCACCACCGGACTCGTGGTGGGCGCGGCCGCGCTCGTCGGCGTGGCGCTGCTCAGCCTGCTGGTCGGCGCCCAGCCGCTGCCGCTCGGCACGGTGCTGGACGCCCTCCTCCACCCGGACCCGGCGCTCCAGCAGCACCTGATCATCACGGAGTCGCGGCTGCCGCGTACCGAGGTCGGCATCCTGGCCGGCATCGCGCTCGGCCTGTCCGGCGCGATCATCCAGGCCGTCACCCGCAACCCGCTCGCCGAGCCCGGCATCCTTGGCGTCAACGCCGGCGCCGGGTTCTTCGTGGTCATCGGCATCAGCGTGTTCGGGCTGAAGAGCCTCACCGGGTACGTCTGGTTCGGCTTCGCCGGCGCCGCCGTCGCGGCCGTGGTCGTCTACACCATCGGCTCGTTCGGCCGCGGCGGCGCCACCCCGGTCAAGCTCGCGCTGGCCGGCACCGCGCTCACCGCCGTCTTCCTCTCCTTCACCACCGCGGTGCTGGTCACCGACGCGGCCACCTACGACCAGTTCCGCTTCTGGCAGGTCGGGTCGCTCACCGCGCGCTCCACCGACGTCGCCGCGAAAGCGCTGCCGTTCATGGCCGTCGGCGTGCTCATCGCGCTCGCCTCGACACGCGTGCTCAACGCGCTCGCGCTCGGCGACGACGTGGCCTCCTCGCTCGGCCAGCACGTCGGCCGCGCACGCCTGATCGCCGCGGTCGCGGTCGTGCTGCTCTGCGGCACCGCCACCGCCATGGCCGGGCCGATCGTCTTCGTCGGGCTCATCGTGCCGCACGCGGCCCGGATCCTCACCGGGCCGGACCACCGCTGGCTGCTGCCGTACGCCATGCTCCTCGCGCCGATCCTGCTGCTGCTCGCGGACGTGCTCGGCCGCGTCATCACCGAGACCGGCGAGGTGCAGGTCGGCATCGTCACCGCGGTCATCGGCGCGCCGTTCTTCGTGGCCATGGCCCGCCGGCGCCGGCTGGCCGAGCTGTGACCGGCATCGTCGCGGCCACCCGCCGCAGGGAGGCGCGCCGCGCGGGTACCGTCGCCATCGCCCTTGGGCTCGTGGTCCTGGTGCTCTTCGCGCTCTCGCTGTCCTACGGATCGTTCCAGGTCTCGCTGCCCGACATCGTCCGATCGCTGCTGGGGCAGCCGACGCCGCCACAGGTCGACTACATCGTCCGGACGCTGCGGCTGCCCCGCGCGATCCTCGCGGTCCTCACCGGACTCGCGTTCGGCATCGGCGGCGCCATCTTCCAGAACCTGGTCCGCAACCCGCTGGCCAGCCCGGACGTCATCGGCGTCACCGCGGGCGCGAGCTGCTCCGCCGTGCTCGCGATCGTGCTCTTCGGCGCGAGCGGCGGCCTGATCACGGTGATCGCGCTGACCGGCGCGCTCGTCACCGGCGCGCTCATCTACGTGCTGGCCTGGCGCGGCGGCGGCATGGGCACCTACCGGTTCGTGCTGGTCGGCATCGGCATCGGCGCCGCGCTGGCCGGCGTCATGTCGTTCCTGCTGACCCGCACGGACATCCGCGTCGCCCAGGACGCGCTGATCTGGCTCACCGGCAGCCTCAACGCGCGCGACTGGGACGACGTCCGGCCGCTCGCGCTCGCCGGCCTGGTGCTGATCCCGGCCGCGCTGCTGCTCGGCCGGCTGCTCGGCGGGCTCCAGCTCGGCGACGACATGGCCAAGGGCCTCGGCATCGGCGTCGAACGCGGCCGGCTCGGCCTGCTGCTCACCGGCGTGCTGCTGGTCGCGACCGCGACCGCGGCCGCCGGCCCGATCGCCTACGTCTCGTTCATGTCCGGCCCGATCGCGGCCCGCCTGGTCCGCGGCGGACGCCCCGCACTGCTGCCCGCCGGCCTGGTCGGCGCCGCCGTGGTGCTGGCCGCGGACTTCATCGGCGCGCACGCGATCCCCGGCATCATCTTCCCGGTCGGTGTGATCACCGGCGTGATCGGCGCGCCCTACCTGCTCTGGCTGCTCGCCACGGCCAACCGCACCGGACGAGGAGAATGACCGCTGTGCAGGCCTCCACATTGCAGGCCCAGGGCCTGTCGCTCGGCTACGGTGACCGGCGCATCGTCGACGACCTGACGTTGACCGTGCCGACCGGCAAGGTCACCGTCATCGTCGGCCCGAACGCGTGCGGCAAGTCCACGTTCCTGCGCGGACTCGCCCGGCTGCTGCCACCCTCCTCCGGAAGCGTGCTGCTCGACGGGAAGTCCATCCACTCCATCCCGAGCCGCGAGGTCGCGCTGCGGCTCAACATCCTGCCGCAGGGCCCGATCGCGCCGGACGGGATCACCGTCACCGACCTGGTCAGCCGCGGCCGGCACCCGCACCAGGGCTACTTCCGTCGCTGGACCGCCGAGGACGACGCCGCCGTCACGGCCGCACTCACCGCGACGGACACGCTGGCGCTCGCGGGCCGCGCCGTCGACGAGCTCTCCGGCGGGCAGCGGCAGCGCGTGTGGATCGCCATGGCGCTCGCGCAGCGCACCGGCGTGCTGCTGCTCGACGAACCCACCACGTACCTGGACGTGAGCCACCAGGTGGAGGTGCTCGACCTGCTCACCGACCTCAACGAGACCGAAGGCGCGACCGTGGTCATGGTGCTGCACGAGCTCAACCTCGCCTGCCGCTACGCCGATCACCTGGTCGTCATGAAGGACGGTGCGGTCGTCACCGCCGGCCCGCCCGGGTCGGTGCTGACCGAGACCGTGGTGGAGCAGGTCTTCGGCATGCGCTGCCGGGTCGTGCCGGACCCGGTCTCCGCCACCCCGATGATCGTCCCGATCGGGCGGCACCGGATCGCCGCGTGAGGATCACGACCGTCTCCCGCTGACAGATCAAGATCCAATTCATCTTCCCGCTGTCGCGGTGGTCGCCTTCCGCATGCTCCCGCGGGCACCGGTCGTCGCTGGCGCTCCTCCCTGCCGGATCCGTGGCCACACGGTCAAGAGCAGGGCCCTGCACCCGGTACCGGCGCCGGCCGTCCCGCCGCGTGTGGTCAGTCGCCGCCGCCTCCGCCGTCACCACCGCCGTCACTGTCGCCGAAGTCCCAGCCGTCGTCGGAGCCGCGGGAGAAGCGGAGGCGGCCGGTGAACAGGATGAGCGGGGCGACGAGGACGAAGAGCAGCGGTACACAGTAGAGCGCCAGCGTGCCGGCCGGCGGGACGACGAGCGCCCGGTCGCCGTCCACATGGGCGGAGACGCTGGTGCCGGTGCGCAGGTCGACGCCGCGGACCTCGCCGCTGGTCTCGGCGCCGCTCAGCGTCCAGGAGCCGCCACAGAGGCGCTCGGACTCGTTGACGCCGCTCCGGCACGGCCCGTCGATGGTGACCGCGGCCTCCGGCTGGGTGAGGGAGATCAGGTAGGGCCAGCCGAGCTGCGAGAACACGAAGATCCCGACGACAGCGAAAATCAGGCTCAGCAGCAGCCGCATCAGGGCCGAGAGAAGTCTGGACATGGCCCGTGACGTTAGCGACGAATGTCGCTATCAATCCGATTCGATGCGGTGGATGGCACGATGTCGCGACTGAGCCGCGCTGTCGTCCTCAGAGCAACTGCTGCTCCGTGATTTCCAGCCGCTCGCCGTACCAGGATTCCAGCACCGCCCACAGCCCCGCCTCGCCCTGATCGAGGACCGCCGCCGCGCGTTCCCCCTGCGCCGCGGGAAGGTATTCCCACAGGTGATTGCCGTCGTTGGCCTGCACCGACCCCTTCCCCAGCAGCGGCTCGAACCGCGCACTCCCGGCCGGCCCCGACACCGTGTAAACCCCGTTCTGCTCCCGCCGGTCCACAGCTCTTCTCCCGTTGTCCGTCGCCATTCCCCCTCACGTACCCCCAGGATCTCCCCACTCACCACGCTCCCGGGTGATTGCACATTCCGGCTCCACGGCACCGCCCGCGACTCTGATCCCACCCCGACCGGCGCCGTCCACGCCGACCGCCGGCGGCCGGCCGGCTGAGGCCGCGGATCGTGGTCCCGGGCGGGCCCTCGGGCCGCGCGTGGCGACTAGGGTCGGACCATGTACATCGCACGGGTCCGAGTGGAGAACGTTCGGGGCTTCCATGACGCGCGCTCGGTGGATCTCGGCCTCGAGCGCCCGGACGGCACGTATGCGGGTTGGACTGTCATCGCGGGTCGGAACGGCTCCGGTAAGACGTCGCTCTTGCGGGCGATCGCATTGGCGATCAGTGGTCACTCGTCGGCCGGTGTTCTGATGCCTGATTCTTCGAACTGGATCACTGTCGGCCGAGACGCAGGATCGGTAGGTCTCGACTTAGTTGCCGACCCGGTGCTGGATCTCTCCGGAGAGGGCGATGTTTCTGAGGAGCCGTTGAGTCTCTCCATGTCGTGGAGACTCGCTCGTCCGCTGAGGGCGACAGGACGTGACCCTCAACCGCTCCTGTCGAGCGGGAATTCGCCCTCGGCATGGGGTCCTTGGCAGCCGAATGCGGCAGGCTGGTTCTGTGCGGCATACGGACCGTTTCGCCGGCTGACCGGCGGCTCGATCGATGCGCAGCGACTTACGCAAGGGCCTGCGGTGATTTCGCGGCTTGCCAGCCTCTTCCATGAGGACGCATCGCTCGCTGAGGGCGTCTCCTGGCTCATCGATCAGCACCTTCGTTCGTTTGAACGGCGGTCCGGCGCAGCGGAGCTCAAGGAGGCGGCCCTCGCTGTGCTGGCGGACGGGCTGCTCCCCGATGGGTATGTGGTACGCGGCGTCGACGCGGACGGTCTGTGGGTCGACAACAACGACCGTCGTTTTCCTCTTCGAGAGATGAGCGACGGCTATCGTGCGGTGACTGCCCTGGTTGTCGATCTTCTCAAACAGATTCACGACTGCTATGGCGAAATCGCCCTCGACGAGACCGAGGGTTCTGTGAGAGTCGTCGCACCCGGAGTTGTGGTCATCGACGAGGTTGATGCCCACCTGCACGTCACCTGGCAGAAGCGCATCGGCACGTGGCTGAAGAGTCACTTTCCGAACATGCAGTTCATCGTCACGACCCACAGTCCGTACGTCTGCCAGTCGGCGGATCCCGGTGGCCTCATCCGGCTGCCTGGTCCTGACCAGGACGAGTCGCCTCGGGTGGTGAGTGAGGATCTTTACGAGCGGGTCGTCTACGGGAGCGGTGACGATGCGGCTCTCTCGGGCCTGTTCGGTCTCGAGTCCTCGTATTCGGATGCCGCGCAGCGGCTTCGGCGTGAGCTGGTCGAGTTGGAGTACGCGGTCGTGGTCGGATCCGCCTCGCCGCCTGACATCGAACGGTACAGGCACATCTCCGGTCTGCTCACCAGTTCACCCAAGGCCCGCGTCGATGAGGTGGCGGCTCGCCTGGCGATGAGGCCTGCCGATCAATGATCAGATTGTTCAGGACCGAGCTCTCGGCGGAGACGTCATCTCGCATGGCGGACCTCGGTCGCCAGACGGTGCGGTGTCCGCAGATGAGCGGTATGCGCTGGCCCGGAGGCTATGGTTTGACAGGTCGGTGCGGAGCGGAGTGCACGGCCCCGTCAAGATCGCGCTCTGCGAGATGGCGCCCGGCCATGAGCGTTGTATGTACTGCGGGGACAACCAGGGTACAGATGTCGACCATTTCGAGCCGATGCGTCGTAGCCCGTTGCGCACCTTCGACTGGCTCAATCACCTGCTGGCCTGCTCTCTTTGTAACAGTCACAAGAAGCGAGACCGGTTTCCGGTCGACGCGGCCGGCAGCCCGATGCTGATTGATCCCACAACTGACGATCCGGACGAACATCTCTTCCTGTCTCTGGCGACCGGGGTGTACCGAGCACGGACGGACAAAGGACGACACGCCATTGATGTCTACGATTTGAATCGTGACGTTCTGGTGGACGGCCGAGCATCGGCGCGATGGGTCCTGGCGTCGCTGTTCCGCGAGTGGGAGTCTGCGCGCAGCCGCGAGTACTGGACAAGAATGGACCGGATAGCGGACACCGTGCGCGGTCAGCCATTCGCCGATGGCTGTCAGGCGATGCTGCGTCAGGCGGTTCTGCAGGGCGCCTCTGTGATCTTCGAGGACGACCCGGATCTGGCGGCGTTACTTCTGTCGGAACCACTTCGCGCGGTCTTTCTGCGCTGAGCGGCGCGCAGGCACGCTAGCGGCTGTAGACCGTGACGTCGATGGTGTAGTGGTCGGCGCGGTAGAGGTGGTCGGCGTATTCGATGGGGGAGCCGGCGGCGTCGAAGGCGGTGCGTTGCATGGAGATGAGCGGGGCGCCGGGGCTGATGTCGAGGAGGCGGGCCTGGGTGGCGGTGGCGGCGCGGGCGGTGATGCGTTGTTTGGCGACGGCGGGGCGGGCGCCCCGGGTGGCCAGCAGGTGGTAGAGGCCGTGGTGCTCCAGGTCGGCGGCGGTCAGCGAGGCGAAGCGGGGCGGGAGCCAGTTGCGGAGGATCGCCAGCGGGGAGTCGTCGGCGAGGCGGAGGCGTTCGCAGTGGACGAGGCGGCCGCCGTCGGGGAGGCCGAGCAGGCGGCAGGCGTGGCGGTCGGTGGCGGCGGGGTCGAGGGCCAGGACGCGGGTGGCGGGGTGGCGGCCGGCGGCGGTCAGGTCGGCGTGCAGGCTGGTGAGGGCGACGCGGCGGCGGACCTGGATGTCGTTGACGCGGGTGCCGGCGCCGCGTTTGCGGGTGAGCAGGCCGTCCGCGACCAGCTCTTCGATCGCGCGGCGCATGGTGGGGCGGGAGACGCCGAGTGAGGCGGCGAACGAGATCTCGTCGGGGAGGCGTTCGCCGGGGGCGAGCAGGCCTGACTCGATGGCCCCCTCCAAAGCGTTGCTGACCTGCAAATATAGGGGTTGAGAGCGGTCGCGGTCGACGGTGATGGACGGCAGTGGCATGCGGTCGCCCCCCAAAGAAACCTGAGACCGGACAAGCGGGCGTGTTTGTCAGGACAAAGTATTGACCTCGACGCCGGGTGAGCGGAAGCTCGCGGGACGGAAACACGCCGGAAACCGGGGAGGCTCCACCTTATGGAGGTCGTCACGATGGGGCGCGTCGGCGTCGACATCTATCCGCTGCAGACCGGGGTCGGGCTGGAGGATGTCGAGACGTTCGGCAAGTTCCTGGGCGGCAGCGCGACGAACGTGGCGGTCGCGGCCGCGCGGCACGGGCGCAGCACCGCGGTGATCACGCGTGTCGGCCCGGACCCGTTCGGTAGATATGTCCGGCGCACGCTGACCGAGCTGGGCGTCGACAACCGGTTCGTGACCGAGGTCGAGGGCCTGGCCACGCCGGTCACGTTCTGCGAGATCTTCCCGCCCGACGACTTCCCGCTGTATTTCTACCGGCAGCCGATCGCTCCGGACCTGGTGATTCGCCCGGAAGAACTAGACCTTGAAACCATAAAAGCGACAAACCTCTTCTGGTGTACGGTGACCGGCCTCTCCCAGGAGCCCAGCCGCGCGGCCCATCATGCGGCGTGGAGCGCCAGGGACCGGCGGACGCACACCGTCCTCGACCTCGACTACCGCCCCATGTTCTGGGACTCGCCGGACGACGCCCGCAAGCAGATCCAGGAAGCGCTGCCGCGGGTCACGGTCGCGGTCGGCAACCTCACCGAGTGCACGGTCGCGGTCGGCGAGAGCGATCCGGACCGGGCCGCGGACGCCCTGCTGGCCACCGGCGTCGAGCTGGCGATCGTGAAGCTCGGCCCCGAGGGTGTGCTCGCGAAGACCAGGGAAGAGGAGGTCCGCGTCCCGCCCACCCCGGTCGACGTGGTCAACGGCCTCGGCGCCGGCGACGGGTTCGGCGGCGCGCTCTGCCACGGGCTGCTGGCCGGCTGGGGCCTGGAGCGGCTGATCCGCTTCGCGAACGCGGCCGGCGCGATCGTGGCCGGACGACTGGAGTGTTCCACCGCCATGCCCACCACCGACGAGGTCGAGAGCGCGCTGGAGCGGAACCATGCCTGACTTCGCGAGACTGCGCGAGCTGCGCGCCACGAACCCCGGCGCGGTCGCGGAGGCGGCCGCCGCCAGAATCACCCGCCCGCTGCTCAACGACGGCCGCCTGATGCTGATCGCGGCCGACCATCCGGCGCGTGGCGCGCTCGGCGTGCGTGGTGACCACCTCGCCATGGCCGACCGATACGAGCTGCTCACCCGCCTGGTCACGGCGCTGGACCGGCCGGGCGTGGACGGCGTGCTCGGCACCGCGGACGTGCTGGAGGACCTGCTGCTGCTCGGCGCGCTGGACGGGAAGGTCGCGATCGGCTCGATGAACCGTGGCGGCCTGCAGGGCTCCGCGTTCGAGATCGACGACCGGTTCACCGGCTACGACGCCGCGTCCGTGGGCCGGATGGGCTTCGACGGCGGCAAGATGCTGCTCCGCATCGACCTGAAGGACCCGGCCACGGTCCGCACGCTGGAGTCCGCCGCCACCGCCGTGGACGACCTGGCCGCGCTGCGGAAGATCGCGATGGTCGAGCCGTTCCTGTCCGCCCGCCGGCCGGACGGCAAGATCGGCAACGACCTGAGCACCGAGGCCGTGGCCCGCTCGGTGGCGATCGCGTCCGGGCTCGGCGGCACCAGCGCGTACACCTGGCTGAAACTGCCGGTCGTGGCGGACATGGAGACCGTGATGGCCGCGACCACGCTGCCCACGCTGCTGCTCGGCGGCGACCCGTCCGGCAGCCCGGAGGAGACCTACGCGAGCTGGGGCCGGGCACTGTCCGTGCCGGGCGTGCGCGGTCTGGTGGTCGGGCGCGCTTTGCTCTACCCGCCGGACGGGGACGTGGCGGCCGCGGTCGACACGGCGGTGTCCCTGGTGCGCGGCGCGGGGGTGGCCGCATGACCGAGCGTCGCGAGGGCATCACACCGGCACGGTCGAACAAGGTCGTGACACCGGGGGAGAGCGAAGCGGAGGAGGTGGCATGACCGCGACCGTGATCACCGATCTGACGCCGGAGTCGGCCGGCTGGACCTATTCCGGTCTGCGGATCGTCGCGCTGGACGCCGGCGACACCTACGTGGTGGACACGGCCGATACGGAGCTGATTGCCGTACCGCTGAACGGCTCTTGTTCTTTGTCCACGTCGGACGGTGACAGGGCTGATCTCCAGGGCCGCGCGAGCGTCTTCGACGGTCCGACCGATGTCGCGTATGTCCCGCTCGGCACCACGCTCACCATCACCGCGGCCGGAAGCGCAAAGATCGCTCTGACGAGCGCAAAAGCCACGATCAAGAAGCCTTTCCGGTACGTCCCGCGCGCCGACGTCCCGGTCGAGCTGCGCGGCGCGGGCAGTTGTTCCCGGCAGGTGCACAACTTCGGCGTGCCCGGCGTGGTCGACGCGGACCGGATCATCGCCTGCGAGGTGCTGACGCCCGGCGGGAACTGGTCGTCCTACCCGCCGCACAAGCACGACGAGGAGCGCGACGGCGAGTCCGTCCTGGAAGAGGTCTACTACTTCGAGGTGGCGAACGGCGGGCCCGGCTACCAGCGGGTCTACGGCACGCCGGAGCGCCCGATCGACGTGCTGAGCGAGGTGCGCAGCGGCGAGATCGTGCTGGTCCCGCACGGGTGGCACGGGCCGTCGATGGCCGCGCCGGGCTACGACCTCTACTACCTGAACGTGATGGCCGGGCCGGGCGCCCGCGCCTGGCTGATCCGCGACGACCCCGAGCACGCGTGGGTCCGGGACACGTGGGCGGACCAGAAAATTGACCCCAGACTGCCGTTCACCAGGGGAGACGCGTCATGAGGCTGACCGTGGGACAGGCGACCGTGCGGTTCCTGGCCGCGCAGCGCACCGAGCGGGACGGCGTCGAGCACCGGCTGATCGACGGCTGGTTCGGCATCTTCGGGCACGGGAACGTGGCCGGCCTCGGGCAGGCGCTGCTGGAGGCGGAGCTGACCGATCCGGGCGCGGCGCCGTACCGGCAGGCCCGCAACGAGCAGGGCATGGTGCACGCCGCGGCCGGCTTCGCCCGCATGCGGAACCGGATGTCCACGCTGGCCTGCACGTCCTCGATCGGGCCGGGCGCGACGAACATGGTGACCGGCGCCGCGCTGGCGACCGTTAACCGGCTGCCGGTGCTGCTGTTCCCGGGCGACGTGTTCGCCACCCGGGTCGCGGACCCGGTGCTGCAGCAGCTGGAGGACCCGCGGGCCGGCGACGTGTCCGTGAACGACGTGTTCCGGCCGGTGAGCCGGTACTTCGACCGGGTGTGGCGGCCGGAGCAGCTGCCGTCCGCGCTGCTCGGGGCCGCGCGCGTGCTGGCCGACCCGGTGGAGACCGGCGCGGTCACGATCGCGCTGCCGCAGGACGTGCAGGCGGAGGCGTGGGACTGGCCGGACGAGCTGTTCGCGCCGCGGGTGTGGCACGTGCCGCGCCCGGTGCCGGAGCCGGCCGCTCTGGCGCGGGCGCTGGAGATCCTCAGAACCGCGCAGAGGCCGCTGATCGTGGCCGGCGGCGGCGTCGTCTACTCGGAGGCGACCGAGGCGCTGAAGGCGTTCGCGGAGGCGACCGGCATCCCGGTGGCGGAGACGCAGGCCGGTAAGGGCTCGCTCTCCTACGATCACCCGCTCAGCCTGGGCGCGGTCGGTGCGACCGGCACCACGGCCGCGAACGAGATCGCCCGCGAGGCGGACGTGGTGATCGGCATCGGCACCCGGTACAGCGACTTCACCACCGCGTCCCGGACCGCGTTCGCGGCGCCGGGCGTGCGGTTCGTCAACATCAACGTGGCCGCGTTCGACGCGGCCAAGCACGCGGGCGTCTCCGTGGTCGCGGACGCGCGGGTGGCGCTGGAGCAGCTGACCGCGGCGCTGGCGGACTACCGGACGGACGACGCGTACCGGGAGAGGGCGGGCCGGCTGGCGGCCGAGTGGGACGCGACCGTGGAACGCGCGTACCACCTGGACCACAAACCGCTGCCCGCGCAGACCGAGGTGATCGGCGCGGTCAACGACGCGGCCGAGCCGCGCGACGTGGTGGTCTGCGCCGCCGGTTCGATGCCCGGTGACCTGCACAAACTGTGGCGCACCCGGGACCCGAAGGGCTACCACGTCGAGTACGGCTTCTCCTGCATGGGCTACGAGATCGCGGGCGGGCTCGGCGTGAAGCTGGCCGCGCCGGACCGGGAGGTCTTCGTCCTGGTCGGCGACGGGTCGTACCTGATGATGGCGCAGGAGCTGGTCACGGCCGTGCAGGAGCGCGTGAAGCTGATCGTGGTGCTGGTCCAGAACCACGGCTACGCCTCGATCGGCCGGCTGTCCGAGTCCGTGGGCGCGCAGCGGTTCGGCACCGCCTACCGGTTCCGGGACGGCGACGGCCGGCTGGCCGGGAACACGCTGCCGGTCGACCTGGCAGCGAACGCGCGCAGTCTCGGCGCCGAGGTGATCCGCGCCACCTCGATCGAGGAGCTGACCGACGCGCTGGCCGAGGCACGCAAGGCCGAAGGCGTCATCGTGGTGCATGTCGACGCAGATCCGTACCTGGATTCGCCAGGAAGTGGATCGTGGTGGGACGTGCCGGTCGCGGCCTCATCTACCTTGAACACCGTGCGCGACGCGCACGCACGGTACCGGGAGGGCAAACGCGCCCAACGTCACTACATGTAACCGTGCGTACGCGGAGGGCACACCGCGTATCGCGCGCTGTATTCCTGAAAGGACTACGAGTAATGAAGGCTCTTTACCGGGTCGGGGCGTCCGTGGCAGCCCTGGCCCTCCTTGTGACGGCCGCCGCCTGTTCCAGCGAGAACGCGGTGAACCGTGATGACGATGACACCTCCGGCGGCAAGGGCGGTGGCACCTACGGTCTGAAGATCGCGGTCGTCACGCACGGCGCGGCCGGCGACGCGTTCTGGAGCATCGTCAAGAACGGTGTCGAGAAGGCCGGCACCGACCTCGGCGACACCATCCAGTACAGCAGCGACGGCGACCCGCAGAAGCAGGCGCAGCTGATCGACGCGGCCGTGAACCAGAAGGTCGACGGCCTGGTCGTCTCGATGGCCAACCCGGACGCGCTCAAGGCGTCCGTGGAGAAGGCGGTGGCGGCCGGCATCCCGGTCATCACCATCAACTCCGGCGCGTCCCGTTCGGCGGAGTTCGGCGCCCTGACCCACATCGGCCAGGACGAGAAGGTCGCGGGCGAGGCGGTCGGCACCGAACTGAAGAAGCAGGGCATCAAGAACGTGGTCTGCGTGATCCACGAGGCCGGCAACGTGGGCCTCGAGGAGCGCTGCGCCGCGGTCGGCGCCACGCTCGGCGGCCAGATCCAGAACCTGCAGGTCGACATCAACAACCTGCAGTCCTCGCAGTCCACGATCAAGGCGAAGCTGCAGGCGGACACCGCGATCGACGGCGTCGTCACGCTCGGCGGCCCGGTCGCGAACGTGGCCGCCGCCGGCATCGCCGAGGCCGCCTCGACCGCGAAGCTGGCCACGTTCGACCTGAACGCCGAGGTCGCGAAGGGCGTGCAGGACGGCAAGATCCTGTTCGCGGTGGACCAGCAGCCGTACCTGCAGGGCTACATGGCCGTCACCATGCTCACCCAGTACAAGGCGAACCTGAACGTGCTCGGCGGCGGCCAGCAGGTGCTCACCGGCCCCGCGCTGGTGACCAAGGAGAACGCGGCCCAGGTCGCCGAGCTCGCGGCCGCCGGAACCCGCTGATGACCAGCGCCACACTGACCGGCGCGGGCGACGAACGTGTCGCCCGCGTCGGGCTGGTCAAGCGACTGCTCCTCAAGCCGGAGCTGGGCTCGCTGATCGGCGCCGTGCTGGTCTTCGGGTTCTTCGCGGCGCTCTCCGACGTGTTCCGGTCGGCGCGCGGCGTGGCGAACTGGCTCGACCCCGCGTCCTCGCTCGGCATCATGGCCGTCGCGGTGGCGCTGCTGATGATCGGCGGGCACTTCGACCTGTCCGCCGGCGTGCAGACCGGCACGGCCGCGATCACCAGCGGGCTGCTGACCACCTACTACGGCGTCAACACGTGGGTCGCGCTGCTGCTGTCGCTGCTGCTCTGCCTGGCGATCGGCTTCATCAACGGATATCTCGTGGTGCGCACGAAGCTGCCCAGCTTCATCATCACGCTCGGCACGTTCCTCATGCTCCAGGGCCTGAACCTGGGCGTGACGAAGCTGGTGACCAACACCGTGGTGGTCAGCAACTTCAACCAGATCGTCGGGTACGACGTGCTGAAGGCGATCTTCGCGAGCGAGGTCACCATCGCCGGTGCGTCGTTCCAGATCGCCATCCTCTGGTGGATCGTGGCCACGGTCCTCGGGTCGTGGGTGCTGCTGCGCACCCGGTTCGGCAACTGGATCTTCGCGGTCGGCGGCGACCTCACCGCGGCCCGCAACGTCGGCGTGCCGGTGCAGCGCACCACGATCGCGCTGTTCATGACCACGTCGTTCGCGGCCTGGTTCATCGGCACCACGCAGATCGTGCGGCTCACCTCGATCCAGGCGCAGGCCGGCTTCGGCCAGGAGCTGATCTACATCGTGGCGGCCGTGATCGGCGGCTGCCTGCTGACCGGCGGCTTCGGCTCCGTGGTCGGCGCGTCGATCGGCGCGCTGATCTTCGGCATGACGTCGCAGGGCATCGTCTACGCCGGCTGGGACGCGGACTGGTTCAAGTTCTTCCTCGGCGCGATGCTGCTGCTCGCCGTGCTGGCGAATCAGTACATCCGCCGCTTCGCGGAACAGTCGAGGAGGTAGCCATGTCTTCCGAAAAGCCTCCGCTGCTGGAGATTCGCGAGCTGACCAAGACGTTCGGCAGCGTGATCTCGCTGTCCGGCGTCTCCACCACGGTCCGGGCCGGCGAGGTCACCTGCGTGCTCGGCGACAACGGCGCCGGCAAGTCCACGCTCATCAAGATCCTGTCGGGCGTGCACCGGCCGGACGGCGGCGAGCTGCTGATGGACGGCAAGCCGGTGCAGCTCGGCAACCCGCGCGCGGCGCTGGACGCCGGCATCGCCACGGTCTACCAGGACCTGGCGATGGTCCCGCTGATGGCGATCTGGCGGAACTTCTTCCTCGGCTCCGAGCCGACGAAGGGGTGGGGACCGTTCCGGCGGTTCGACCGGCAGCGCGCGCTCGAGACCACCCGGCGCGAGCTGGGCGACATGGGCATCGACATCCGCGACCCGGACCAGCCGGTCGGCACGCTCTCCGGCGGCGAGCGGCAGTCCGTGGCCATCGCACGCGCGGTGCACTTCGGCGCGCGCCTGCTCATCCTGGACGAGCCCACCTCGGCGCTCGGCGTGAAGCAGGCGGGCGTGGTGCTGCGCTACATCGCGGCCGCGCGGGACAAGGGGCTGGGGGTCATCTTCATCACCCACAACCCGCACCACGCGTACCCCATCGGTGATCGTTTTCTGCTCTTGAACCGCGGAAAGAGCCTGGGCGACCTGGCGAAGTCCGAGATCTCGCTGGCGGAGCTGACCCGGCTGATGGCCGGTGGCGCCGAGCTGGAGGAGCTGGCCCACGAGCTGGAACGTGACCCGTCCACCGGTGAGAAGACGGCGACGCCGTAATTGCAGGAGGAGGCAACGTCATGAGCGGTTTGGCGGGGCGGATCGGTGGAGCGCCGATCTCCTGGGGTGTGTGCGAGGCCCCGGGCTGGGGCCTGGAGCTGCCCGCGGACCGGGTGCTGAGCGAGATGAGCGGCCTCGGCCTGGAGGCCACCGAGCTCGGGCCGACCGGCTATCTCGGCAAGGAGCCCACGGAGGTGCGGGAGCTGTTGTCCCGCAACGGACTGCGGCTGATCGGCGGGTTCCTGCCGGTGCCGATGCACGTCGCCACCGCCGCCGACCTGGACGAGGCCGTGGCCGCGATGGACACGCTGGCCGCGGCCGGCGCCACCGTGGTCGTCCTCGCCGCCCGCTCGACCGACGGCAGCTACGACCACGCGGTCTCCCTCACGGAGGCCGAGTGGGCCACGCTGTTCACCACGCTCGCGACGCTGCAGGACCTGGCGCGCGAGCGTGGCCTCCTGCCGACGCTGCACCCGCACGTCGGCACCGCGATCGAGAGCCGCGAGGCCGTGCTGCGGCTGCTCGACGGCAGCGACGTCCCGATCTGTCTGGACACCGGCCACCTGCTGCTCGGCGGCATGCGGCCGGAGGAGCTGATCGCGCTGGCCGGCGACCGGATCGCGCACGTCCACCTCAAGGACGTGGACACCTCGGTCGCGGGCCGGGGCCTGGCCTACATCGACGCGGTGCGCGCCGGGCTCTACCGGCCGCTCGGCGACGGTGACCTCGACATCCCCGGCATAATCCGGAGCCTGGAGGCCGCCGGGTACCGCGGCTGGTACGTCATGGAACAGGACTGCGCGCTGCACGACGCGCCGCCGCCGGGCGAGGGCCCGGTCGGTGACGTACGCCGCAGCGTGAGCTATCTGAAGGAGAACGTGTGACCGCGCCCGACCCGATCGGCGTCGGTGTTGTCGGCTTCGGCTGGATGGGCGAGGTTCACGCCCGCTCCTACCAGCGCGTCCGCCACCACTACCCGCACCTTCCGCTGATCCCCACGCTCGTGTCGGTCGCCGACCCGGCACCGGGCCGGGCCTCGGCCGCCGCCGCGCAGTACGGCTTCGCCGGCTCGTCCGAGGACTGGCGCGAGCTGGTCGCGGACGAGCGGATCGGCGCGATCAGCGTCACCGCGCCGAACTTCCTGCACCGGGAGATCGGCGAGGCCGTG
Source organism: Catenuloplanes japonicus (assembly GCF_000717135.1). Taxonomy (GTDB): domain Bacteria; phylum Actinomycetota; class Actinomycetes; order Mycobacteriales; family Micromonosporaceae; genus Catenuloplanes; species Catenuloplanes japonicus. The sequence continues at coordinate 67,882 of NZ_JNXY01000016.1, read as the reverse complement.
GTCCGGGCCGGCAAGCACCTGTGGATCGAGAAGCCGGTCGGCGTGGGCGCGGCCGACACCCGCGCGGTCTTCGAGGCCGCCGAGGCCGCGGGCGTGCAGAGCACGGTCGGCTTCAACTACCGGGCCGCGCCCGCGGTCGCGCACGCCCGAGAGCTGATCGCGTCCGGCGCGATCGGCACCGTGACGAACGCGCGCATCCGGTTCTTCAGCGACTACGCCGCCCACCCGGACGGCGGGCTGTCCTGGCGCTTCACCCGCGAGGCCGGCGGCAACGGCGTGCTCGGCGACCTCGGCTCGCACGCGGTCGACCTCGGCCGCTACCTGCTCGGCCCGATTGCGGCGCTGGTCGCGGACACCTCCGTGATCATCCCGGCGCGACCGACGGTCACCGGCGCGGGCAGCCACTTCTCCCGCGCGGACGGCCCGCCCGGCGACGTGGAGAACGAGGACTACCTCTCCGCGCTGCTGCGGTTCTCCTCCGGCGCCCGCGCGGTGCTGGAGGCCAGCCGCGTCGCGGTCGGCGAGCAGAACACCTACGGCGTCGAGATCCACGGCACCACCGGCGCGCTGTCCTGGGACCTCCGGCGCATGGGCGAGCTGCGGGTCAGCACCGGCGCGGACTACCAGGACCAGAGCTACCGCACGGTGTACGCCACCGGCGGCCACGGCGACCTGCGCGCGTTCCAGCCCGGCGCCGGCATCCCGATGGGGTACGACGACCTGAAGGTCATCGAGGCGGCCGGTTTCCTCACCTCCATCGCGACCGGGAAGCCGCACGGCCCCACGCTCGCGGACGCGGTCGCCGCCGCGGACGCGCTGGACGCGATGTCGGAGTCCGTTCGTACCGGAAAGTGGGTCTCGCTGTGAAGCGCGTCGGCATCATCGGCACCGGCATCATGGGGGCCGACCACGCGCGGCTGCTCACCACCTCGGTCTCCGGTGCGGTCGTGGCCGGCGTCTTCGACCTCGACCCGGTCCGCGCCGCCGAGGTGGCGATGGCCAGCGGCGGCGCGCGCGTGTTCGGCAACCCGTACGAGCTGATCGTCGACGACGACATCGACGCCGTGCTGGTCGCGTCCTCGGACGACACGCACGAGGAGTACGTGCAGGCCGCCATCACGGCCGGCAAGCCGGTGCTCTGCGAGAAGCCGCTGGCCCCGACCGTGGAGGCGTGCACGCGCATCCTCGACGCCGAGTCCGCCGCGGGCGTCCGGCTGGTCTCGGTCGGGTTCATGCGCCGCTTCGACCCCGGATACGCGCAGATGAAGCGCGTGCTGCAGCTCGGCGAGATCGGCGCGCCGCTGATCCTGCACTGCGTGCACCGCAACCCGGCCGCCGTGCCCGGTCTGCCCGGTCCGGCCGTGATCACCAACTCCGCCGTGCACGAGCTGGACATCACCCGCTGGCTCTTCGACGAGGAGATCGTCGAGGTCTCCGTGCACGCGCCGCGCGCCACCAGCCTCGGCGGGGGTACGCCCGACCCGCAGATCCTGCTGCTGCGCACCGCGTCCGGCATGGTCGCGGACGTCGAGGTGTTCGTCAACGCCCGCTACGGCTACGACGTGCGCGCGGAGCTGGTCGGGGAGGTCGGCACCGTCACGCTGGACGGGCCGCCGCCCACGGTGCTGCGCCGCGCCGGCGTCGACGGGCGGGCGCTGCCGTCCGACTGGCGTCCGCGCTTCGCGGAGGCGTACCGGCTGGAGCTGCAGGACTGGGTGGACGGTGCCGGCAACGCCGCGAGTGCGTGGGACGGGTTCGCCGCCACGTTCGTGGCCCAGGCCTGCGTGCGCGCGCTGGAGACCGGCACGTCGCAGCAGGTCTCGCTGCCGCCGGTGCCGAAGCTCTACCACTGAGCCTTTTTTGAGGCGTCGCTCACGGCCGTCCCGGTCCTTCCGATCGGGGCGGCCGTGATCCGTTAGGGTCGCGCCATGCCGATCGTCCGCCCCGCCCTCGCCGCCGACCTGGACGCGATCGCCGCGATCTACGCGCACTACGTCACGGACAGCGTCGCCACGTTCGAGGAGACCGTGCCGGGCGCGGGCTTCTGGGCGGACAAGCACGCGGACCTGACCGGGCGCGGCCTGCCGTTCCTGGTGGTGGAGGACGAGGGCCGGGTCGCCGGCTACGCCTATGCGGGTCCGTGGCGGTCCAAGTCCGCGTACCGGTTCACGGTCGAGGACACGATCTACCTGGACCCGGCCGCGGCCGGCCGCGGGCTCGGCTCGCTGCTGCTCGGCGGGCTGCTCGACGCGTGCGCCACGGCCGGGATCCGGCAGGTGATCGCCGTGATCTCCGACCCCGGCGGCGACGCGTCGGTCGCGCTGCACCGTCGGCACGGCTTCACCGACGCGGGCCGGCTCGCGGACGTCGGCTTCAAGCACGACCGCTGGCTCGGCACGCTCTTCATGCAACGCACCTTGTCCTGACAGGACGACAACCTCCTCGGCGGTACGACCGTCGATCGTCGACGCGACCCACCCGGACCTGGCCGGCCGCGTCACCGAGCGCGTCTTCACGGGCGGGCCGGGCGGCGACCGGGCCGGGCACGGCACGCACGTCGCCTCCACGATCGCCGGCACCGGCGCGGCCTCGGCCGGGCGGTACCGCGGCGTGGCTCCGGGCGCGACCGTGCTGTCCGGCAAGGTCTGCGCGCAGATGGGCTGTCCCGACTCGGTGATCCTCGCGGGCATGGAGTGGGCCGCCGTCGAGCAGGGGGCGGCGCCAACGGCGCCGAGACCACGCAGACGGTGATCCGCGCGTACCGCTACCGGTAGTGAGGACGGAAGGGCTCTTCCCGGCGGGAAGGGCCCTTCCCGATCCGCGGGTCCGAGGGGTGGCGCCTTGACAAAAGGGGAGGGGTACGAGGGCGAACGGGTTACAGAAGGGGAGGGGGCGGGGCGAGGCGGGACTCGATGAGCGGGGCGAGGGTGCGCAGCGCGTGGGCGGCGCGGGGGATGTGGAAGGCGGGGGTGGGGGCGGCGAGCGTCAGGGCGGCGACGAGGCGGCCGGCGGGGCGCAGGGGGACGGCGACGCCGGTCATGCCGGGCTGGAACTCCTCGCGGTCGACGGCGTAGCCGCGGCGGCGGGTGGCGCGGAGGTCGGCCTGCAGTGCGGCGGGCGCGGTGATCGTGGCGGGCGTCCGCGAGGTCAGGGGCAGGCGGGCGAGCAGCGGGTCGGCCAGCTCGGGCGGGGTGAACGCGAGCAGGGCCTTGCCGGCGCCGGTGCAGTGCGGCGGGAACCGGCCGGCCACCCGGGTGGCGAGGCGCGGGCGGGCGTGACCGTCGACCTTCAGCAGGTAGATGACGTCGTCGCCGTCGAGCGTGGCGAGCTGCGCGGTCCAGCCGAACGTGGTGTGCAGATCGCGCAGGTACGGCGCGGCCGCGTCCAGCAGCGGGCGGGCGGCCTGGGTGCCGAGCTCGAAGAGGCGCAGCCCGAGCCGCAGGCCGTCGTCGTCGGTGAGCAGGCGTGCGGTGAGCAGCCGGGTGACGATGCGGTTGCAGGTGGCCTGTGGCAGGCCGGTGGTGTCGGCCAGCTCCCGGCGGGTGAGGCGCGGGTGGGCGGCGACCGCGTCGAGGATCGCGGTCACCCGGCCGATCATGGTTTGCGGCTGACTCACTCAGTGATTTTCGCATCGTGAATCCGCAGCTCCGGCCGTACGGTCGCGGGGTGGCAGAGGTATGCGTGATCACCGGTGGGACGCGGGGGATCGGGGCGGCGGTGGCGCGGGAGCTGGCGGGGGCGCCGGGGCGCGCGCTGGTGCTGGGGTATCGGGGTGATCATGAGCGGGCGCGGGCGATCGTGGCGGAGCTGGACCGGCCGGAGAGCCCGGTGCGCGCGGTGGCCTGCGACGTGGTGGAGCCGGCGGCGCTGTTCGAGGCCGCGGACGAGCTGGGTGAGCTGACCGGGCTGGTGAACAACGCGGCGGTCCTGGAGCGGCAGGGCGGGTTCGCCGGGATCGACGCGGCGCGGTGGGCGCGGGTGCTCGGCGTCAACGTGATCGGGCTGGCGGAGTGCTGCCGGGCCGGGATCGCGCGGATGGGCGAGGGCGGCGTGATCGTCAACCTGTCGTCGCGTGCCGCGGTGCTGGGCGCACCGGGGGAGTACGTGGACTACGCGGCCAGCAAGGCGGCGGTCGACGCGATCACGCGCGGGCTCGGGCTGGAGCTGGCGCCGCGCGGGATTCGCGTGGTGGGCGTGCGGCCGGGCGTCATCGACACGGAGATCCACGCGTCCGGCGGCGACCCGGACCGGGCGAGACGCGTGGGTCCGGGTCTGCCGCTGGGGCGCGCGGGCACGCCGGAGGACGTGGCCCGCGCGATCGCCTGGCTGCTGTCGCCGGCCGCCGCCTACATCACGGCGACCACGATCGACGTGTCCGGCGGCCGCTGACGAGCAGGCCGCCGCCCCGCGGGTCAGCCTGCGATGCCCACGCGCGGGAGCGTGCTCCACTCGCTCTCCTGCGCCGCGCTCATGGCCGGCCACACCGTTCCCCCGGCCCTGGGCGCGATCCGTGACTCGAGCGGCCCCGGCGTGAACGCCGGGTCGAACGGGCACTCCGGGCAGGAGTCCGCCACCGTCTGCGGCGTCGGTGTGACCCCGGTCCGCACCCAGCCGTCCAGCGCGGCGATCGCCGCCGCGTACCCGGCGCTGTTCAGCTCGTTGTGCTCCTCCTCGGTGGTGAACGTCTGCACCAGGTTGCCGCCGTGCCCGGCCGCGGTCAGCGTGGCCTTGAACGCGTGCTGGCTCTCCACGAAGACCGACGGGTCGCCGATCGCGTGCAGCGTGAGGACCGGGATCGCGATCCGCCCGGTCAGGTCGCTGTCGTAGGACAGGTCCCGCACCGCGGTCGGGTCGGCCGTGTACCGCTCCACCCCGGCGTTGAGTGCGGCGTCGTCGTGCGAGCCGTGGTACTCGACGCCCTCGTTGCTGAACGGGCTGCGGCCGTCCAGCCGGTTCCACACGATGTCCTGGAAGAGGAACGCGGCGTACGCCAGGTGCGTGGGCAGCGACTCCGCGGAGAGCCCGGTCACCGCGAGGATGTCGTCGAGGTTGCGCTGCTGGCCGGGCGTGCGGGTGGAGGAGTCGATGCCGGTGCACGCCTGCAGCCCGGCGTTCAGCTCCTCGAGCGTGAGCGGGACCTGCCACTGCGGGGTCCGCGGCAGGGCGTTGCAGTAGTACTGGTAGACCGCGCGCAGGTCCACCCGGTGGTTGTAGGCGCGCGTGCCGCCGGCCACGTTCCCGCTGGTCAGCAGCAGGCCGTCGAAGGAGTCGGGGTAGGTCTCGGCGGCCTTGGCGGCGACGTTGCCACCCCAGGACTGGCCGTGCAGGTAGGTCCGGTCCGGCTGGCCGAACCGGTCGGTGAAGCGCTTCCGCACCGACTCGGTGTCCTCCGCGGCCATCCGCACGCCGTAGCCGCCGCGCCGGTAGGAGGAGCCGGCCCAGGCGTAGCCCTGCTCGACCATGACCGACCACTCGGCCAGGTCCTCGGCGACGCTCTCCTCGTCGAGCTCGGCGTCCGGGCCGCCGTGGCTGTAGACGACCAGCGACCGGTTCCAGTTCTCGGGCACGGCCATCATGTAGTAGCCGCCGGCGTCGTGGCCGGTGTAGCAGGTGACCTTCCCCGCGAGGTCAGGGGGGCAGGCCGCGGAGGGCACGACGACGTTCCTGAGGCCGAGCGCGCCGGCCAGCACCGCGACGGACAGGCCCACGGCGATGGCCGGCATCCAGAGGTTTCTCTTCATGGCCCGGACGTTATGGACAACCTTCCGGCGGAAGCGTCCCTCCGCAGAGGTAGCCGGCCTAGTACCCGATGCGGAACGTGGCGTCCTGTTTGTCCGCCGTGGACGAGCTCGACGTGATCGGGTCGATCCGCAGCACGTACCCGCTGTGCCGGATGTACCGGTCCGGATTGTTGTAGGAGCGGAACGACGTCCACGACGAGTCCGCGAATCCGGCCGCCCGGTAGAACGTGGCGTCCGCGTCGAACGTGCCGGTGCCGTCGTCGGTCGCCAGCACCAGCGCGTAGTTGTAGTGCCGCAGATACATCGACGGGAAGTTGACCGACCGGAACGACACGCCCGCGGAGTCGGCCAGGCCGGCGACCAGCGTCCACTGCTGATCCTGATAGGGGTCGAACGGATACACGTCGATCCGGGCCACGTTGTTCGCGTGCCGGACGTACCGGTCGGGGTAGTTGTAGCTCTTGATCCGGTTCCACGCCGGAACACCATAAGTCGCGATTAATCCGGACATCTCAGCTGCGGTGATCGGCGTGATGCCCAGGTGCTTCGAGTTGAGCGGCTGCGTGTAGAGACGGTCGTTGAGCAGCGACCACGCGCCGCCCGCCACGTCCGAGGTCTGCCAGGCGAAGAAGCGCCCGTTCGGGCTCCAGGTGTCGCCCCACATGTGCCAGGTGTTCGCCGTGTTCGACTTGACGATCTGCGGCGCCTCCACGCCCCGGCCCGGCGTGATCGCGCCGGTGTAGACGCCGAAGCTGCCCGGGTTGAAGCTGCTGGACCGCGTGCCGAGCAGCGTGCTGTTGGTGTTGTTCTTGTAGTACATGTAGTTCACGCCGTTGACGGTCACGAAGTTGCCGTCGATCGCGTCGTAGCCCGGGTCGTAGAAGACGACGCCGCTGGTCGCGGTGCGGAAGTCCGTGGTGTGGCTGACCATCAGTACGTTGTGGCCGGACGAGTTCACCGCGGAGTAGACGATCGCGTACTGCCCGCGCGCCGGGTCCCACACCGCTTCCGGCGCCCACGCGTGCGTGGCCAGCGAGTGCACCTTGAGCAGCCGGTACCCGGTGAAGCTGCGCAGGTCGGCCGAGTCCCAGACGTGCAGGTACTGGCTCTGGTACGCCCAGTCCGTGCCCTTCAGGTCCGTCGCCAGCACCGTGAACGTGCCGTCCTGTTTGCGCAGGATGAACGGGTCGCGCAGCCCGGTGCTGCCCAGCGTCGGCGTGGCCACCGGCCGGTTCTGGTTCAGCGGCGTCCAGTTGAGCCCGTCCGCGCTGACCGCCAGGTGCACGTGGTAGCTGGCCGCGGTCATGTTCGGCGACTCGGTGAAGTACGCCATCGCGTACCCGGTGTAGGTGGCCGCGGCGGCCGGTCCGGGCTGTATCAGGGCGCCGGCGGCTGCGGCGCCTCCGGCTGTCAGCAGGGTGCGGCGTTTCATGTGCGAACCTCTCCATGTGAGCGCTCACAAAATGGGGCCGTGCATGTTTCCGTCGAGTTTCGGACCATCCTGGGCGACATACCCAATAAAGTCAAGGTCATCAATGCCTTCATGGGTACGATGCGCCCGCTGATCAACGGCGGTAGCGTGTGGATCATGCGGGATGGATATCGGGGCGGGGCCGTGCTGGCCGAGGTCGTACGGTCCGGCTTCGCCGAGAGCGTGCACCGTGGATCGGTCGTCGTGCTCGACGCCGGCGGCGCCCCGGTGGCGGTCCGCGGCGACGGCCGGGGCCCGGTCTTCCCGCGCTCGTCGAACAAGCCGCTGCAGGGCGTCGGCATGCTGCGCTCCGGCCTGCGGCTCGACGACGCCGACCTCGCGCTGGTCTGCGCCAGCCACTGGGGCGAGGACGTGCACGTCAACCGCGTCGAGGAACTGCTCGACGCGCACGGCTTCGGCGGCGCGGACCTGCACTGCCCGCCGGACCTGCCGCTCGGCCCGACCCCGCGCGAGGAGGCGCTGCGGGCCGGGCAGGCGCCGACGCGTACCCGGATGAACTGCTCCGGCAAGCACACCGGCATGCTGCTCACCTGCCAGGCCGCCGGCTGGACCACGGACGGCTACTGGGAGCCGGCCCATCCGCTGCAACGCCAGCTGCGTGCCACCGCGGAGGAGCTGACCGGCGAGCCGGTCGCCGCGGTCGGTGTGGACGGCTGCGGCGCGCCCGTGCTCGCGTTCTCGCTGACCGGCGTCGCGCAGGCGTTCCTGCGGCTGGTGCACGCCGCGCCCGGCTCGTTCGAGCGCCAGGTGGCGGACGCGATGCGCGCCCACCCCGGCATGGTCGCGGGCGCGGGCGCGCCGGACACGCTGCTCATGACGCAGGTCCCGGGGCTGCTGGCCAAGGGCGGCGCGGAGGGCTTCGCCGCGGTCGCGGTGCCGGGCGCCGGCGCGATCGCGCTGAAGATCGACGACGGGAACCACCGCGCGATCCCGGCGGTCCTCTCCGCCGCGCTCGGCACGCTGGGCGTCTCCTGGACCGCGCCGCCGTCGCCCGTGCTGGGCGCCGGTGAAACGGTCGGTGAATTGCGAGCGACCTGGTAGTAACAACCGGGCACTAGGATTCCGGCGTGGACACTCTGATCGCCGTACCCGCCGGGCAGGTGACGCTCTCCGACCGCCGCACGCGGACCAGCTGGCCGGTCGAGGTGGCATCGTTCCGGCTCGCCGCGCTGCCGGTCACCCGTGGCCTCTACGAGGAGATCATCGGCCGGTGCCCGGTCGGCGGCGGCGACGACCTCCAGCCGGTCACGGACGTGACCTGGTGGGACACGGTGCTGTTCTGCAACGCGCTCTCCGCCCGCGACGGCCTCGACCCGGTCTACGCCGTCGCGGACCAGGCCGTCACCTGGGACCGTGCCGCCTCCGGCTACCGGCTGCCGTCCGAGGCCGAGTGGGAGTACGCGTGCCGCGCCGGCACCAGCGGCCCGCGCTACGGCCCGCTCGACGAGGTCGCCTGGTACCGCGACAACTCCGGCGAGCGGCTGCGGGTGGCCGGCCGCAAGGCGCCGAACGCCTGGGGCTTCCACGACATGCTCGGCAACGCCTGGGACTGGTGCTGGGACATCTACGACGCCACCGTCTACGGCGGCTACCGCGTGCTGCGCGGCGGCGGCTGGTTCGACGAGCACTGGAGCTGCCGCGCCTCCGTCCGCCGCCGCTCCCACCCCAGCCTCACGCTCGACGACGTCGGCTTCCGCGTGGCCCGCAACGCCCGACCGGGTCTGCCCGGCCACCCACGGATCCGAGGCCGCGGGAGCGCGCGGAACGGGACCACGCTGGAAGCGGGACATGCAGCTCCCGAGACGCCGAAGGCGTCGCTGCCTGACCGTTCAGTCAGCGGCCAGATCGAGCACGTTCTCGGTCTCGGCACGGGCCGTCGCCGCCTCGTAGGTCGCCAGCGGGACCCGCAGGCGCGCCGCCTGGGTGCGTTGATCGGCGGGGCGGAGCGCGTCGAGGCGAGCGCGCATGCGCTCCACCCCGTCCTCGGTCACGGCGTAGCCGGCCCTGGTGACCACACCGTGCGTGGCGAGCCGGACCCGGTGGGCGCGGACCGCCTCCGCGACGAACGCGGACGCGTTCGGCTGGGTCGCGAGCGTCTCCGCGACATCGTCGGGGACGCTGATGCTCAGCTTCTTGGTCATACCGCGAACGCTATTCCGGTAGCACCGGACCGGCAATGCGCTTCCGGGTGACCGGTATTCCGGCGCGGGTCCCGGCCGGCCGCGGCCACGGCCGGCCGGACCCCGGTTCACAGTGCGGTGCGGCCGACCACCGGGAGCTGGATGGTGCTGCTGACCGGGCGGACCGAGATCTCGGTGCCGGGCAGCGGGCGGAGCGTGTAGTCGTAGTCGGTGGAGATGATCACGACGTCGAGACGGTGGCCGGCGGGGAGGGTGCGGTCGACCGGCTCGAAGTTCCAGCGGAGGCGGTAGGTCCGGTCCGGCGTGAGCGGCTCGGAGTGCGACAGCGATCGGCGGTTCTGCGGGTCGGTCCAGCCGCGGGTGAGGATGGTCGCGGTGCCGTCCGGCGCGTGGTCGACCAGCAGCGCGGTCAGGTTCGCGGCGGTGCGGTCGGCGCTGACGTCCGCGGTGATCCACGCGGTGCCGCTGAGCCGGGTGTCACGGGTCAACGGCGGCAGCGGGTACGCGAGGCGGTTGGCCGGCGCGTTCAGCAGCTGGGCCGCGGTCTGGGTGCGGCCGTTGTCGGTGAACGTGTCCGTGCGCGGCTTCCCGGTGGCCAGCGGCAGTGTGACCTGACGCGTGCCCGGCACCGGCCAGGCCGTGGTGTTCTCCGTGACGGTGCAGGCCGAGTTCTCCAGCGTGACCGGCGCCTCGTCCTCGATGCCGCTGTCCACGCGGTAGAGGTAGTGATCGACCCAGCGGTGCATGGCGGGCGCGAACTCCGGCGCGCACGAGGAGCCGTGGCCGCGGTTGTAGAGCCAGAGTTTCTTCTCCACGCCGAGCGCGTCCCAGAGCTGCGTGCCCTGCTTGGGCTTGACGTTCCAGTCCGCGAGGCCCTGGATCACGAACACGCTGGCCTTGATCTTGTGTGCCTGCGCGGTGTAGTCGCGCGCGGCCCAGACCGCGGAGTAGTCGCCGGTGTCGCGGCCCTGCGCCTGCTCCAGGTAGGCCATGTTCGGCGCGCAGGCCTCCGGGTTCGCCCGGGACAGCACGTACTTCGCCATGATGTCCAGATCCTCGCCCTGCCAGCCGCCGGGCGCCACGACCAGGCCGTTCGCGCGGTAGTAGTCGTACCAGCTGGTGACCGCGGACATCGGGATGATGGTCCGGAGCGCGGAGCGGCCGGTGATCGCGGCCATGATCGGGAGCGTGCCGTTGTAGGAGACGCCGTACATGCCGACGCTCCGGGCCGACCAGCGCGCGGAGACGACGTTGCCGTCCGCGTCGAACGCCCGGCCCTTACCGTCCAGCCAGTCGACCACGGCGCGGGTGGAGATCTGCTCGTCGCGGCCGCCGGCGTCCGGGCAGCCGGTCGAGGTCGAGGTGCCGAGGCTGTCCATCGCGATCATGGCGTAGCCGCGGGTGGTGTAGTACTCCCAGGTGCTGACCGCGGCCTTCGGCGAGGTGTTGAGGCTGGTCAGCGCGCGGTCGGCGGCGAGGGCCGCCTTCGACGCGCTGTGCACGCCCTCCTGCGGCAGGTGGTCCACGTCGACGCTCGGATAGGGCACGTCCGGTGCTGTGCCGCCGTACGGCGTGGGCATGATCAGCGAGGCCACCTTCAGGCCCGCGGTCTCGGTCTCGCCGGGCCGGGTGATGTTGAGGTGGACCCGGTCCCGGACGCCGTCGTGGTCGGTGTCCAGCGGCGCCTCCACCCAGACGTCCTCGTTGAGCGCGGCGGCGTAGTCGAACACCGGCTGCGTGGCCCCGTCCTTGACGACGATGGTCGTGCGGCCGCCGGCCGCGTGCGCCGGGGTTCCGGCCGCGACCGCTGTCACAACCAGAAGAGCGGCGATGGCGGTACGAAGCATGCGTCCTCCACCCATGAAGGGAGATATCTCGATGGGTGCACGCTAGCGATTTTTCGCGCCGCCGGTGGACCGCCCGGGTGCCGCCGGGGTGAGCCGCGCCACGTTGTGGCCGCGAGATCGCACTCCGTCGTCATGATGGCATCCGCGGTGACGCCCGTTCACGGTGCCGATATGCCCCGTCAAGGGGGCGTTCGCGCGTGATCCGGCCGATGCGGCGAGAGGACGCAGTCGGGCGCGACGGCGACATCCTGGGTACCGTCAACGGCACCACGGGCCGGGCGGGCCCACGAACCGCCCGGGACACCGACGAACGTCGATCACCTGCGGAAACCGGCTGGTGGACGTGAATGTGACAAAGCAGGACGGAGGAGCCGCACGGATGCGCACCGGGATAGCTGATGCCTCGTCATCGGCCCGGATCGAGCGGGTCGGCGCCAAGGGCTGGGGCCGGCACCGGACCATCGGCGAGGCGGTTCGCGCCGCCGCGGACGGTGGGACGGTCTCCGTCGCCGCCGGCCGGTACGGCGAGAGCGTGGTGGTCGACCGTTCCGTCCGGATCGTCGCCGAGTCCGCGGGCGTGGAGATCGCGCCCGCCGAGGGCCCGGCCGTCGAGGTCCGGTCCGGGGCCGCGACACTGCACGGCCTGCACCTGGTCGCGGCGGACCGTGCCGGTGCCGCGCTGACCGTGGCCGGCGGCACGGTCACGCTGGACGGCTGCGAGATCCGGGACGGCCGGGTCGAGGCCGCCGGGCAGGCGTCCGTGACGCTCAACGACTGCACGGTGACCGGTGCGTCCGGCACCGCGCTGGACGTGGCCGACTCCGCGCGCCTGCGCCTGACCGGCGGCGCCGTGCAGCAGGTGGAGGGCGACGGGCTGCTGGCCCGCGGCGGCGCCCGGATCACGCTGTCCGGCACCGCGCTGCGGCACATCGGCGCGGCCGGCCTGCACCTGCGCGACTCGGCCGTGGCGGAGCTGGACCGGGCCGAGCTGTCGCACGTGACCGTGGCCGCGCTGCTGGTCGAGGACGAGGCCGCGCTGACCGTGCGGGACAGCCAGTTCTTCGACAACGACGGCGACGTGCTCCGGGCGACCGGCAGCGCGCCGTTCCACACCGCGTGGTGGCCCGGCACGCTGCCGGCCCGCCCGCAGCTGGACCCGCCACCGCTCGGCGACGGCGACCCCGGCGGCGTCAGGATCGAGCGCTGCACCGCGGACCGCACCGGCGGGACCGCCGTGCACCTGGCCGGCGGTGCGCACGCGAGCCTGGACGACTGCCGGTTCGACACCGTGCACGGCGCGGGCGTGGTGGCGACCGGCGACGCGCGGCTGGTCATGACGGACACGCACATCCTGCGCCCGCGCAGCACCGGCGTGGCGCTGCTCGGCCAGGCCCAGGCCCGGATCGAGAACTGCTCCGTCGCGGACTCCAGCGCGAACGGCCTGTTCCTGGCCGGTGACTCGCGCGTGCTGCTGCGCGGCCTCGCCGTGAAGCAGACCCGGTACACGGCCGTGCACCTGGGCGGCACCGCGATCGCCACGCTGGCCGAGTGCGAGATCACGGACACGCCGGAGTGCGGCATCCGGGTGACCGGCCGCGCCATGGCCCGCATCGACGGCGGCCGGGTGGAACGCGCCCACCAGTCCGGCGTGGCCGTGGAGGAGACCGGCGACGTCCACCTGCGCGGCCTGACGGTCGCGGACGGCGAGGTCGGCATCCGCGTCGACTCGCCGCACCACGCGCTGATCGAGGCGTGCACGATCACCGGAATCGCGCAGACCGGCATCGAGGCCGCCAAGGGCTCCGGCCCGATCCTGCGGGACACCGAGATCAGCGGCTGCGGCGGCGCCGGCCTGTTCGTCGACGCGGGCGCGACCCCGCTCGCCGACGGCCTGCGCATCGACCGGATCGGCGGCACCGGCGTGGTCGTCTGGGGCGGCGCCGACCCGGTCATCCGCGCCACCACCATCAAAAACTGCCAGAAGAACGGCCTCTACCTCGGCGCCGAGGCCCGCGGCACGATCGAGGACCTGGACGTCTCCGCCACCGGCTACGCCGCGCTCTACATCGGCGCCTCCGCGTCCACTCTGCTGCGACGTGTGCACGTGCACGACGTCGAGGAGGACCTGACGCTCATCGACGGTGCGAACCCGGCCTTCGACCACTGCACGGTGTCCGCCGTGACGTCCTCGACGATGCCGGTCGCCGCCGTCGCCACCCCTGCGGCAGCCCCGTCACCGGCGCCCGCCCCCACCGGCGAATCCCTTCCCGAGCTGCTGGAACAGCTGCACCTGCTGGTCGGCCTGGAGAAGGTGAAGCAGGACGTCGGCTCGCTGGTGAAACTGGTCCAGATGGTGCAGAAGCGGCGCGACGCCGGCCTCAGCCCGCCACCGATGTCCCGTCACCTGGTCTTCGCCGGCAACCCTGGCACCGGGAAGACCACGGTCGCCCGGCTGTACGGCCGGATCCTGCGCGCGCTCGGCATGCTCGGCAGCGGCCACCTGGTCGAGGTGGACCGTTCCTCGCTGGTCGGTGAGTACGTCGGCCACACCGCCCCGAAGACGCAGGCCGCGTTCCAGCGCGCGCTCAACGGCGTGCTGTTCATCGACGAGGCCTACGCGCTCACCCCGGACGGCCACGGCGCCGACTTCGGCCAGGAGGCGATCTCCACGCTGGTCAAGCTGATGGAGGATCACCGCGAGGAGGTCGTCGTCATCGTCGCCGGCTACCCGCAGGAGATGGCCCGGTTCGTCAGCACCAACCCCGGCCTGTCCTCCCGGTTCTCGCGCACGCTGACCTTCGACGACTACACCGCCGACGAGCTGGTCAGCATCGTGCAGTCCCAGGCGAAGGAGCACGAGTACCACCTCGGGCCGGACGCGGCGGAGAAGCTGCGCGGCTACTTCGCGTCCGTGGCCCGCGCGGACGGCTTCGGCAACGGCCGCTTCGCCCGCGGCGTGTTCCAGCACATGACCGAGCAGCACGCGGAACGGGTCGCGGAGCTGGACTCACCCACCACCGAGCAGCTGACCGTGCTCGGGCCGGAGGACGTGCCCGCCTGACCCGGTGTCGTGAGCGGCGCCGGCCGCTCACGACCCGGCCGAGGGCACCACGAGCTGTGCGTCGACCGGCGCCACGATGCGGCCGTCGTCCGTGACCAGCGCCGCTCGGACACGCTGCCCGGTGGCCGCCTCCACGAAGTGCGAGGTGCTGCCGCCGTCGACGGGAAGATGTGCCGCCGCCCAGTCGCCGATCGAGGCCAGCGCTGTCGCCAGCTGCCGTCCGGTGGGGGTCAGCGCGTACCGGTACCGCATCCTGGATCCGTCCTCCTGGTACGGGATCCGCTCCATCACGCCGGCCGCCACGAGCGCGTTGAGCCGCTTGGTGAGCACGTCCTGAGCGATGCCGAGCTCGGCGACGAAGTCGGCGAAGCGGTCGATCCCGCGAAGCGCGTCCCGCACGATCATGCCGGTCCAGCGCTCGCCGAGCAGGTCGAGTCCGCGGGCGATCGCGCATCCGCTGGTGGCATGGGAGGTCTTCGGCATGACGGGCATCATATCTGACTTTGTTTTCCAAAGTTAGCTTGCTACGGTCGTGGCGACCAAGGAGGTCCGATGACCGACACCATGCGCGCGGTGCGCATCCACGACTTCGGCGGCACCGAGGTGCTGCGGTACGCCGAAGACGTCCCCGTCCCGTCCCCCGGACCGGACGACGTCCTGGTGCGGGTCCATGCCGCTGCCGTCAACCGGGTCGACCTCGACGTCCGGCAGGGCATGTGGGAGTTCACCCACCACCCCTTCCCGATGACCCTCGGGTGGGACTTCGCCGGGACCGTCGAAAGCGTCGGATCCGCGACGACCGGCCTGCGGGTGGGCGACCGGGTGTTCGGCCGCCCGGCGCTGACCCGCGACGGCACCTACGCCGAACTCCTCGCGGTCGACCCGGCCGAGATCGCCAAGGCCCCGGAATCCCTGCCGCTGGAGGAGGCGGCCGCCCTGCCGCTGTCCGCGTTGACCGCATGGAAGGCGTTGTTCGAGATCGGCGAGCTGACGGCCGGGCAGACCGTCCTGATCCTCGGCGGCGCCGGAGGCGTCGGCACGGTCGCCGTCCAACTGGCCGCGCACGCGGGCGCGACCGTCGCCGCCACGGCGTCGGGCACGGGCATCGCGCTCGCACGATCCCTCGGCGCGGACGAGGTGATCGACTACCGCACCGGCGCTCTCGCGGCCCGTGGCCGGTTCGCCGACGTCGTCCTCGACACGATCGGCGGCGCCACCCTCGAGGCGGCCTACGCCTCCGTCGTCCCCGGGGGCCGCCTGATCACGGTCGCCGGCACCCCGGACGACGCGCGGGCCGCACGGGAGGGCATCCAGGCCGCCGGCTTCATCCTCGAGCCGGACGGGCCACGCCTCGCCGAGATCGCCGCGCTCGTCGACGCCGGGAGCCTGCGCCCCGTCGTCCACCGCACCTTCGACCTCGGCGAAGCGGCGCAGGCGCACGAGTTCATGGCCGCCGGCCACATGCGCGGCAAGCTGGTGCTGCGCGTCAGCCCGAGGTAACCGCCGCCGGGGCGAGGATCGCGAGGGCGTGTGTGGCGCCACACACGCCCTGATCAGCGCAGTAAGCCGGACTGGGTGGCCAGCAGCGCGGCCTGGACCCGGTTCTCGCACTCCAGCTTGAGCAGGATCCGGCTGACGTGCGTCTTCACCGTGCTCTCCGAGATGACCAGCGACTCGCTGATCGCCGTGTTCGACAAACCGCGGGCCAGCAACTTCAGCACCTCGATCTCGCGCTCGCTCAGCTCCGCCAACCGGTCCGCCCCCGGCACCGGCTGCGCGTGGAACCCGCGCAACCGCGTCACCGCATGCCGCGTGACCGGCGGCGACAGGAACATCTCCCCGGCCGCCGCCGCCCGCAGCGCCGGCCCCAGCTCCTCCGCCGCGGAGCTCTTCAGCACGAACCCGGCCGCGCCGTGCGCCAGCGCCTCGTCGATGTACTGCTCCTCGCCGAACGTGGTCAGCATGATCACCCGCGTCGGCCCGGTGAGCGTGCGCAGCGCGGCCAGGCCGTCCACGCCCGGCATCCGGATGTCCATCAGCACCACGTCCGGCTTGAGGCGCTCGACCGCGGCCCGCGCCTCCTTGCCGTCGGCGACCTCGGCCACGACCTCCACGCCCGGGATCGCGGCGAGCACCATGCGGATGCCGCCGCGGGTCAGCGCGTCGTCATCGGCGATCACGACGCGTTGACTCATGAATCCAGCATCTCCTTGGAGAACAGCGCACCGTCCCGGAAACAGAAACGGTACCGGCCCGCCGCCTCGGGCGCTCGGAACGTGAGCCGTGCCGGGTAGACGATGCAGTCCGGACCGCCCGGCGCGTAGGACTCGACCGTGCCGGCCTCGCGCTCGGGCAGCCGCGCGCGGACCTCGGCCTCGGCCGTGCCGACGGCGAGGTCCCGGTAGGTGGCGGGCGCGACCATGTACTGGGTCATCGCGGTCCAGGCGCCGCCGGTGCAGAGCGCCACGACCGCGACCAGGCCGGCCGCGACCACGGCCCAGGCGCGGCGCCGGCTGCGGTCCACCCGTTGCAGCTCCACGCGCACCTCGTCGGCAGCGCTGCCGGGCGTGGGCGCCTGCGGGGTCAGCGGCAGCGTGGCCGCGATCCGGAAGCCGCCGTCCGGCTCCCGGCCGTGGTAGAGCACGCCGCCGGTCAGCCGGACGCGTTCGGCGAGGCCGCGCAGGCCCTGTCCGCTGCTCGGCCCGTCGTGCGGCAGGCCGGGCGTGTTGACGACCTCGGCGACGAGCGCGTCCGGCTCGTAGCGCAGCGCCAGCCGGATCTCGCCGCCGCGCGCGTGCCGGAGCGCGTTCGTCACGCCCTCCTGCAGCGTCCGGTAGGCCGCGTGGTCGATCAGCGGATGCAGCGGTACCGGCTCGCCCTCGCGGGCCAGCGTGATGCGCGCGCCGGCCGATCGCGCGCCCTCGACCAGCGCGTCCGCGTCGTCGAGCCGGGCCGGTGCGGTGTCGTCGCCGGGCTGGCTGTCGCGCAGCACCGCGAGGATCTGGCGCAGCTCGTCCATCGCCTGGGTGGACGTGGTGTGCAGCAGCGGCGCGACCTCGGCGGCCCGGTCCGGCGCGGTCTGCAGCGCGCCGGAGTAGAGCGACAGCAGCGTGAGCCGATGCCCGAGCGAGTCGTGCATCTCCCTGGCCAGGCGGGTCGCCTCGCGTGCGCGTACCCGCTCGGCGGTGGTCCGTTGTTGTTCTTCGAGGTGCACGGTGCGTTCGTGCATGAGCCGGAGCAGTTCCCGCCGCTGCGCGTGCATGCGACCGGCTATCCCGGGGAGCGCGTTGAAGACCACGAACGCGCCGGTGACGAACGCGAACGTGGCCGGCCCGCCGACCTCGTCCGTCCACACGGTCTCGGCCAGTTGCACCGCGAACACGGCGAGGAACGTGCCGGTCAGCCACGCGGTGCTCCGCACCCGGAACCCGGCGGAGACGCTCAGCCCGATGATCAGGAAGAAGCCGTTCTGCCCGGTCAGCGCGGTGAGCACGGCGGCGACGATCAAGACCACCAGGGGGTACGACCGGCGCAGCGCGACCAGGGCCACGTCCGCGCACGCGATCAGCACGATCACGGCCACCGGCCACCGGTCGCCGAAGCTCGGCAGTCCGGTGGCGGTGGCGGTGGCGGCGAGCGTCAACGCGAGGCCGGCCTCGTAGGTGAGGCGCGGCCACCTCGACGTCATTGTCACTCCGGAAGGGTAAGGCGGCTCTTCTCCGCGAGCGCGCCGTCCACGAAGCACAGGCGCCACATCGGCTGCTCACCGCTGTTCTCCAGCGGCTTGACCGTGTAGTAGACGCACGACGCGCCGGCCGGCATGCCCTGCCGGCCCGGGTCGTCGCCGTACAGGTCCTTGTCCGTCACGTTCTTCAGCGGCTCGGGCAGCGCGGCCCGCACGTCCGCCTCCTTCGCGCCCTGCTGCTGCGCGTCGAACTGCTCCTGCGTGATGCCCGCCTCGACGATCTCCTTGCCCAGGTCGTACGCCCGGTAGGCGAAGAACCCGACGCCGCCGCACAGGACGACGAGCACGACCGCGATGACGATTCCGACCTTCCGCATGACATCTCCTCAATGCTCGGTGGGATGTCTCCAGCCTGGCCGGGATCCGGGCCGGAATCGTCGGTGCTTCGTCGGATCTTGACGCTCGCGCGGTAGTACGAAAGTGCCATCTCAGTCGCGCGGGTTCTCCCGCAGCGGCCGGACCGCGGCCGGCACCGGGGCGGCCCGGTCCACGTACTGCGCGGTGAAGCCGCCGGAGTAGCCGAAGATCGGGCCGAAGCGGCGGTTCGTCACGGTGACCTCGATCCGGAACCGGTCGGCCTCGTCGTCGTACCACTCGTGCACGCGGGCCTCTCCACTGAGGATCCGCGGGCAGCGGACGCCGCCGCGGAACCGCTGCTCACCGCTGCGCAGGTGCAGGCCGCCGGTCTCGTCGACGGACAGGTGCAGGTCGACCGCGATGTGCTGGTGCGTGCCGAGATAGTCGACCAGCACCTGCCGCCGCTCGCTCCAGACCATGGTGGCGTCGAAGCGGCGGCGACGCCCCGGCGCGACCTCGAACGTCCGGACGAACGTGAGCGTCGGCCGGCCGTACGAGTCGTCGTAGGTGTAGTTCTCGATGGTGAACGGCACCGCGGCGCCGGTCTCCGGGAACAGCACGTGCCGCAGCGTGCCCAGGTGCAGGAACGGCGTCACGAACGCGGGGCCGCGCCAGATCCGGTCCATCACGCCGTTGCCGACGCAGCCGCGGTGCTCGCCGAACCGCTCCCGCATCCGCGGGTGCAGCCGGGCGAAGTCGTCGCCGAGTGCGCGTTCGAAGATCGAGGTCACAGCGTCTCCAGGAGGGCGGGGGCGGAGGCCGCGAGGCGGTCCGGCGGGCGGCGGAGGCAGCGGCGGGCGGAGGGGGTGTCCCGGCCGGGCGGCAGGACGAGTGCGGCGAGCGCGAGGACGACTCCGAGGGCGAGGGTGACGCCGAGCCCGAGCGCGACGGCGACGGCTACCGCGGCGGTCCGCAGCGCGACGTCGAAGAGGGCGTTGCGCAGGGCGCGCTCCGGCGGGACGCCGTGTTCGAGCCAGATCCGGAGCCGGTCGAACGACCAGGCGGTCGCCCAGCCGAACACCGGGCGGAACACGAGGTCGGCCGGGCCCCAGCGGCTGGTGTACGTGTAGCCGGTCAGGAACCGGACGCCGTCGCGCGTGGGCACGTACCGCCAGTAGCCACGACCGTCCGCGATCGGGGAACGCCGGTCGGCGGAGCCGAAGCGCAGCGCGGAGGTGCGGGTGCCGTCCGACCGGTCGCGCTGCCCGGCGTGGAAGCCGTGGCCGCCGATCTCGACGCCGGGCAGGACCGTGGTGACGTACCGGAACTCGGCGGGCTCGGTGCCGGGGACGGGCTCGATGCGGCCGAAGCGGGCGTCCCAGCGGCAGTGCGCGACCGGATCCTGGCTCGCCTCCCAGACCGTCGCGAGCGGGGCCGCGATCACGGCCTCGACGTAGATGGCGCGCATGCGTACCCCTCCCGGTTCCTGGTTTGAGCAGTTGCTCAATACGGGGCAGCGTACGACGTTTTGAGCAGATGCTCAACCCCGGATCTGTGCAGGCCGGAGGCCCGGTCCGGTGATCGGGACGGCCGGCCGGAATCCGTCTGAATTCGGCTGCAACCGCGGGTCCGGGATGGGCGTGTGAGACACGAACAGCGCGCCGAAGGGCCGCAGCACCGTCACCCCACCACCGTCCGCAGCGCGGGTCGCACATCGGCGACCCGTGCCGAGCCGTGGTGCCCGGCGACGGGGCGAACAGCGATTTCCGAGACACCGGGGGACACCGTGAAGACGCTGACCACAATTCTGATCCGGGCGTGCGGCGGCCTGCTGTGCGCCGCCGGCGGCCTCGCGCTGGTGCTGCTCCTGTTCGGACTGTTGGCGTTCGGCGTGCCGGTCCGGGGCGGGGACCTCGCGGCCACCGGAGGGCTGGCGCTGGCGGGCGGCCTGCTCCTGTGGCTCGGCAGCGTCCTGCTGCGCCGCTGACCCGTCAGCGTCCAGGTGACGTCACGGCGGGGCACTATGTGCCGAAATTTCGGGCGCGGAGCGCCCGGTGCCTTCGTCGGGCCGGACGCCGAGGCCGGAGGCTCGGTGCAAGCGGCGCACGCCGTCAGCGGCGGGTGAGTACGACCACGCGCAGGTCGCCGCCGGGGAGCAGCAGCACGTCCTTGACCAGCTCGACGCCGGTCGCGGGGATGCTGAGGCGGTCGTCGTCGTGGGCGGTGGGCGGCGCGGTGTGCCAGAGGCGGGCGAACTCGGCGGAGTCGCGGCGGATCGCCGCGATCAGCTCCGGCAACTCGGGGTCGGCCGGGTAGCGGATCACCGCGGCGCGCAGGTCGGTGACGAGCGCGGCGCGGAACGCGGCCAGGTGGCCCGGGGTGCGGAAGACGTTGGTGGCGGCCTCGGTGAAGATGCGCCAGGCCATGTTCCGCTCCAGGCCGCGCGCGTTCGCGGGCGGGCACTCGATCGCGTTCCACCGCGCGTTGCCGTCCAGCACGGTCCAGGTCGCGTCGCAGACGCACGCGGCGACCTCGGTCAGCCCGTCCAGCATCCGCCGCGCGGCCGGCGTGATCTCCCGGGAGACGGCGCCGTCGAACGGAGGCACGACGCTGTCTCCGGCCCCCGCTTCTCCGGAGCCTGCCACTACCGGAGAACCGGCAGCCGAGCCGGTCAGGGCCGGCGGCGCGAAGCCGGCCAGGATGCGCAGGCGGGTGTGCTCGGCGGCGTCGAGCCGGAGTGCGCCGGCCAGCGCGTCGACCACGCTGGGTGAGGGTCGCCGGCGTCCCTGCTCCAGCCGCTTCAGGTGCTCCTCCGAGATGCCGGCCCGCGGGGCGAGCTCGTCGCGGCGCAGGCCGGGCACACGTCGTACCCTCGGCAGGGTGGTGGGTATTTGCGCTTTTTGCGGCGTCAGCCGCTCACGGTAGCGGCGCAGTGAGGTTCCGAACTCCACCCGCCCATTGTGTCAGCGCGCGATGCGCGGGCCACCCGGGCCCGGGGCGTCGGCCGCGTCCACGGCCTCCATGTAGAAGCGGGAGTGCCGGATGAAACCGTCACGCACCGTGATGATGATGACGCCGCGCAGGTCCTGACCACCGGCGTTGGTGTAGGCCCACTCGCCCCAGACCTTGTCGTCGGCCTCGACCGCGTTGGTGATCTCGACGATGATGTCCGGCGACTGGGTGAAGATGACCTCCCAGTTGCGGCGCACCCGGTCCCGGCCGGCGAAGTCGCGGGCCGGGTGCGCGGGCCAGTCGGACGTGAAGTCATCGCCGAAACAGGCCGCCACCGCGTCGAGGTCGTGGTCGTTCAACGCGCTGACCAGGCGCTTCACTACGGGGTTGTTCATACCCTCGACGCTAGGCGCGCCGGCGCCCGCCGGGCGGGGCCAGGATGTACCACCTACCGGATGACGATCTGGTCCAGGTCGACGGACGACTCGGTGGCGTGGAAGAAGCGGATCTCGGAGTCGCCGACCGGCAGGTCGATCGGGACGGTGACCGTGGCCGGGTCGATCCAGCTGTCGTTGCCGGCCAGCTCCAGCGAGACCTTGTCGCCGTTGTTGACGATCACGTCCAGTGGCCGCGCCCCGCCGCCGCACGTGTAGTAGATCGTCATCTGCCGCCGCCCGCCGACCAGCACGCCGCGCACGTGCACGGTGAGCGCCTGGCCCACGCCGAGGTACTGGATGCGGCTGCCGGACGCGCAGGTCGGGCAGTCGGTCGCCTCCACCCGGAAGCGCTCGTTCGCCGGGTCCGTGGCGGCGATCCTGATCGTCTGGAAGGCCGGCGCCGGCGGAGGGGCGGAGGACGGCGGCGGCGACGACACGGACGGCGAGGGGGTCACGGACGGTGACGGCGACGGGGAGGGAGAGCGCCCGAGCACCTCGTCGGCGGACGGCGTCACCTCCACGGCCGGGGACGCCGTCGCCTCCGGGGCGGCAAGATCAAGATCAGGAGCCGGGAGCAGCGAGGGTACGGCCAGCGACGTCGCCAGCACGGCCACCGCCAGCGACCCGATCGCCCACCAGCTCCGCCCGTCCATCGTCACCGCCATCCCTGCCAGCGCGCCACAGCCTCGGTCCGGTTCGCCACGCCGAGCTTCGCGAACAGCTTGTTCAGGTGGTTCTTCACGGTCTTCTCGCTGACCGCCATCCGCTGCCCGATCGCGGCGTTCGACAGCCCGCCCGCGAGCAGCGTCATCACCTCCCGCTCCCGCGTGGTGAGCGCGAAGCTGTGCCGCTCCGCGCGCTGCCGTTCCACCCGGGCCGCCGCCTGCTGCTCCCGGGCGAACGCCTCGCGCATCGCGTTGGCGGCCACGTTGGCGGCGGCCGGCGTGAGCCAGCCCTGCCCGGCCGCGACCGCGTGCACGGCGCGCAGCAGGTCCGGCGGGTCGAACTGGCCGTAGACCAGGTAGCCGCGGGCGCCACCGCGCAGCATCGGCGCGATCAGCTCCGGTTCGGCGGAACCGGTGAGGACCAGCACGTTGGAGTGCTGGGAGATGTCCGCGATGACGGAGAGCCCGTCCGCGACCGGCATGCGGTAGTCGAGCAGCGTGACGCGCGGCCGGTGCCGGATCGCGGCCTGCAGCCCGGCCCGCCCGTTCCCGGCCTCGGCGACCACCGCGACCGTGCCGTCCGCCTCCAGCAGCGGGCGCAGCGTGGCGCGGATCGTCGGGTTGTCGTCGACGACGAGCACCGTGATCATGGCGCTGATCCTTGCAGTGGCGCCTGGACGTGCACGCTGGTGCCCCGGCCCGGCCGGGTGACCACCTCGATCGTGCCGTCGATCGTGCGCGCCCGCTCCGCCATGCCGACGATCCCGTGGTGGCCCTCGTCCTGCAGCGTCAGCAGGTCGTCCGGCATGGTGAAGCCGGTGCCGTCGTCCCGGACCGTGAGCGTGACCGCGCGTCCCCGCCGGGTCAGCGCCAGCGTCACGGTCACCCGGGTCGCGTGCGCGTGCCGCTCGATGTTGGTCAGCGCCTCGTGCGCGATCCGGGTCAGCTCGTAGCGCACCGGGACCGGCAGCTCGGCCACGTGCACCTCCGCGTGCGTGTCGATGCCGGTCCGCGCGGAGAAGCGGCCGCAGAGCCGGTCCAGCACGACGTCCAGCGCCTCGTCCGGCGAGTCCAGCCGCAGGCCTTCGAGCAGCTCACGGGCCTGGAGGCTGGCCGCGGCCGCACCCTCGGAGATCGCACCGGCCAGCTGCTCGGCGAGCGCGGGCTGACGGCGTACCGAGCCCGGCAGCGCGACCGCGGCCAGTGACATGCCGCGCAGCGTCTTCGCCACCGAGTCGTGCAGCTCCCGGGCCAGCCGCGCGCGTTCCAGCGCGGCCGCGTCGCGCTGCGCGATCGCCACCCGCTGCACGTTGAGCCGCATCTGCCGGACCAGCGCGCGGGTCGCGAGCGCCGCGACCACGCCGGCCAGCACGCCCGCGACCGGCGCCGCGATCAGGTAGACCGCGACCGCGGCCTCCGGGTCCGTGCGCCGCAGGATCGTCACGCACACCGCGAGCCCCTGCGTGCACTGGGCCAGCCACAGCGGCGTCGCGGCGAACCCGAGCAGCACGCCGGCCAGCGCGGCGGACCCGCCCGCGTGCACGAAGTAGGGCACCCCGCCCCGGCTGAGCGCCAGCACCGCGACCAGCAGCACCGCCTCGGCCGCCAGGATCGCGACCGGATGGCCGACCACGCGCGGCCAGCGGGTCAGCACCGCGATCTGCGCCACGGACGTGACGATCGACAACACGATCAGAATCACCAGGGGGTACGGGTGATCGTCGGCGATCGCGAGGCCGGCCGCCGCGGTGGCGCAGGTGATCAGCGCGCGTCCGAGCAGCACCGCGCGGCCCAGCGCCGCGGCGACGACGGGCTCGACGCGGCCCTCGGCGGTTGCGGTGCGGCCCTCAGCGATCTCGGTCAACGTGCGGCCCTCGCCAGGTACGGAAGATTGGCCCACGTGGGCGGCCCACACACTAACCGAATTCGGGGCGGGGCGGGAAGTTCTCCGCTTCTGGGCCTTTAGGCCTAACTCGGCGAGGCGGGGGAGCGCTTACCGTACCGGCGGCCGTGAGGCTTCTTGTCGGTTTGTCTGGTTGCCGGTATTTCTGGGGAGTGACCCGTGTCGTACACCTTTACGAAGTTCCGTGAGGCGGAGCAGCCGCCGCAGTCGCGGTTCGGCCGCCTGGGCCGGTGGGTCCGTGGCCACCGCACCATGGTCGCCACCGCGGCCGGCGTCTCCGTCGTCGCGCTCGGCGTGGCCGCGGTCGCCGGTGTGCCGCTGGCCGACGCGGCCGAGAGCGACGTCGCGCTGCCCGGCACGGTCCGGGCGTCCGCGTTCGCCGAGCAGTCCGGCGCGCAGACCGAGGGCACCGCGGACGCGGGCGGCGGCAAGAACGTCGGCTGGCTGGCCGGCGGCGACTGGCTGCGCTACAACGGCGTCGACCTGGGCACGGCCGGGCAGGTCACCGCCTCGGTGCGGATCGCGGCCGCCTACGCGGACCGCACCGGCAGCGTGGAGCTCCGCCTCGACTCGATCACCGGCCCGGTCCTCGCGACCGTCCCGGTCACCGCGACCGGCGGCTGGCAGAGCTGGCAGACCAGCACCGCGACCGGCACCTCGCCCGGCGGCCGGCGGGACGTCTACCTGGTGCTCAAGAGCGGCCAGCAGCAGGACTTCGTGAACATCAACTGGTTCGGGATCGCCGGCGCCTCCGGTGCGTCGCCGTCGGTGTCGCCGTCCACGTCGGCGCCGGCCTCGGCACCCGCCTCGGCGCCGGCCTCGCCCGCGCCGTCCACCTCGTCGTCGTCGGCGGCGCCCGCGCCGGCCACCGGCTGGATCCCGGTCGACCAGGCGAAGTGGCAGGCCCAGCTGGACGCGTTCAACGCGACCGTCCCGCAGACGCCGCCAGCCGGTAGAGGCCGCAACCCCGAGTTCAACGCGACCTGCACCTACAGCCACTCCGGGCAGAACGACCCGATCGTCTTCCCCGGCATGCCCGGCGCGTCGCACATGCACTCGTTCTTCGGCAACCGGTCCACGAACGCGAACACCACCACGGACAGCCTCTTCCAGCTGACGGACACGACCTGCAACCCGGTCGAGGACCACTCCGCGTACTGGATGCCGACGCTCACCGTGGACGGCAAGGCCGTCGAGTCGAACATGTTCATCGTCTACTACGGCTCGCTGATGGCGGACACCACCAAGACCGTGCCGATGCCGAACGGCCTGCGCATGCTGCAGGGCGACGCGAAGAAGCAGGTCGCCACGCCGGTCGGCGCCGTCAACCAGTTCTACTGCTCCGGCGGCCCGCTGGACGGCCGGGCCCGCAGCGCGGACGGCAACTTCCCGATCTGCGGCGACGGCGGCACCGTGCACTTCACGATGCGGTTCGCGGACTGCTGGGACGGCAAGAACCTGGACAGCCCGAACCACAAGGACCACGTCACCAACGGCGCGAACAACACCTGCCCGCCGAGCCACCCGGTCCGGATCCCGGCCGTCACGCTGTCGATCTACTTCCCGACCGCGGGCGGCACGGACATGAAGCTCTCGTCCGGCCTGGCCTCGTCCATGCACGCGGACGGGTTCTTCGCCTGGGACGTCGCAGCGATGAACAAGCGTGTCAAGAACTGCGTCGTCCAGGCCGTCGCCTGCCAGAGCAACGGCGACTTCTGACCCTCGCACCGCGGGAAGGCCGGCCCTCGGGCCGGCCTTCTCACGTTTTCCGAACTTTGTGAACGGAACGGACTTCCGCCTCGTTTCCAGAGTCACGCCCCGGGGCGCAGAGGACACGCGAACGCGGTACGGAGGGTGACCATGCAGCGACGGCGGACCGCCGCAGGCCGCGAGCAGCAGCTCGGCCTGCTCGACACCGCACGTCAGGACGCCGCGTCCGGCGGTCGTTTCGCGCTGGTCACCGGCGCGGCCGGCAGCGGTCGCAGCACGCTGCTCGACGCCGCGGCGGACGCCTGGGCCGCCGCCGGTGCCGCCGTCCTGCGGGTCCCGCACCCGGACGGTGTGGACTCCTCCGCCGGCTACGCCGCGCTGCTGGCCGTGGTCCGAGAGCAGTACGAGCGCCTCGCCGACCCGCAACTCGCCGGCCTGCTCAGCACGATCGGCACGCTCAGCGCGCTCGGGCCCGGCCCGCACCTGGCCACGCTCGCCCAGGAGACGTCCGCCGCGTTCGGCCTGATCGGACGTCGGGTCCCGACCGTCATCCTGGCCGACGACGCGGACGATGCGCCCGGCCTCACCGCCGCGCTGGCCGCCGCGGTCCGCGACGGCTGCCTGGTGGTCGCGACCGCCCGCGCCGCCGAGGGCCGGCTCGCCGCGCTCGCCGACCTGGTCGTGCCGCTGCCGCCGATGGGCGTCGACGCGGTCCGCGACATGCTCGGCCAGCGGTACGGCGCGCCGCTCGACGAGAGCGTGATGACCGCGCTGCACATCGCGCTCGGGCCGCTGGCCGGACACCCCGCCACCGTGCTGCTGACCACCGACGAGCTGGCCGGCTCCGGGCGGCTGCACGTCGCCGACGGCCGCCTCTGCCTGAACGACCGGCGCGCGCCGATCCCGCTCCCGGCCGCCCATCCGCTGTCGGTCACGATCCGCGATCGCGGCACCGTGGCGGTCCGGCTCGCCACCATGGCCGCGGTCACCCGCTTCGGCCTCGGCGACGTGGAGCTGTTCGCGGACGCCACGCTCGGCAGCCTGGACGGGCACGGCTGGATGCTCGACTCGCTGGTCGAAGACGGCGTGCTGATCGCCACGCCGCACGGCGGCTTCCGCCCGCGCAGTCCCGGTCTCGTCGCCCGGCTCGGCATCGACGCCGGCCCGGACGCGGTTGCCCGACTGCACCGTGCGTACGCGGCCGCGATGTTCCGCCGGGCCGGCGCGGGCCGGCCGGCGGACCGGGCCACGCTCGCCGACCACGTCACCTCCGCCGGCGTGGCCATGCCGACCAGCCGCGGCACCGGCGTCAGCCTCGCCGTCACCGCCGCCGAGGCCACCGACACCGACCCGGACCGCGCCGCCGACTGGCTGCGCGCCGCGCTCTGGCACACCGGCGGCGGGCGCGCGGCCGACGACATCCTGGCCCGGCTGCTGCGGCTGCTGGTGCGTACCGGCCGGTTCGGGCAGCTGGCCGAGGTCGTGCAGCAGGCGGGCGCGTTCACCCGCCGGGTCGATGACCTCGCCGCCGCGGCCGCGCTAGCCGGGCTGCACACCGGCACCCGGGACGTCTTCCCGCCGGTCTTCCCGGACGTGAGGTCCACGCTGGTCACGGCCGAGGAGTTCGCGGTCGTGGCCGGAGCGGTGGGCGCGGGGGCGGACACCGACCGGCTGCTCACCGCCGGTACCCACGGCGACCTGGTGGAACTCTTCCGGCTGACGCTGGGCGAGCAGCGTTACGGCATCCCGGCGGACGGGCCGCTCGCGGCGTACCACCACCTGCACGCCTGTTACGCGCGCGGCGACCTGCCCGGCGTGCTCTCCGCCGCCCGCGAGACCGACCTGACCGGCACGGCCCCGGCCGTGCGCCGCCTGGCCCGGCTCTGGGGCGCCGAGGCACTCGGTCTGCTGGGCAAGGCGGACGAGGCCGTGTCCTGGATCGACTCCGTGCCGGACGAGGCGCCCTATGCGGCGCTCCGCTGGTGGGCGGCGAACGGCCCGGCCGGCGAGCCGCGCTCCGCCACCGAGGCGGCGGAGCGGCTGGCCGGCGCGCGGGCGGCCCACGCGCGCCAGGTCGCGCACGGCAGCCGGATCGGCGTCGAGCAGCTGCTGGTGCGCGCGGCCGTGCTCGCCTCCCGGTTCGGGCTGGACTTCGCGGCCGACGCTGTCACCAGCACCGAGACGACGCTGCTGACCGGCGCGCTGACCGGCCGGGACGCGGACGCCGCGGATCGTGCCGCCACGCTGCTGCGCGAACGGGGCCACCGTCCCGCGCTCGCCCAGGCCGCGCTCGCGCTCGCCCACGTCGCGGACGAGCCGCGCGGCTGGCTGATCGAGGCGCAGACCGTGGCGGACACGATCGGCTCACCGTGGCTGAGATCCGCGGTCGCGGCCGCGATGCGCGAACACGGCGTGCGCCGCCCCCGCTCCCGGACCCCGCAGGCCGCGTTCAGCGCGGTCGAGATGCAGATCATCGAACTGATCCGGCGCGGCCGCACCAACCGCCAGATCGCCGCACAGGTCCGGATGAGCGAGAAGACCATCGAGAACTACCTGACCCGCCTGTTCGCCCGCACCGGCTGCAAGTCCCGTGTCGAACTGGCCGCGGCCAGCCTCACCACCGACATCCTCGGCGCCACGTCGTGAGCGCGGCGGAGGCCGTCCTCGCCACGCTCACCCAGCCCTCCGGCCCGGTCCTCACGCTGCTTAGCGGCCCGGCCGGGATCGGCCGTACGCACGCGCTCGGGCAGGTCCGGGACGCGCTGACCCTCGCGGACCGGCCGGTGCTCGACCTGCGGCTGGCACCCGAGGACCGCGACGAACCCTGGTACCTGGCCGGGCGCCTGCTCGCCGGCCTGGCCGCGCTCACCCCGGTGGCCGGTGGAGCGGGCCGGCCCCGCGCGGTCGTCGAGCCGCCCGCGGCCGCGCTGGTCCGCGCGCTGCACCGCCGACCCGGCCTGGTCATCCTCGTCGACGACCTGCAATGGGCCGATCCGGAGTCGGCCGGAGCGCTGACCACCGCACTGCACGACGTGGCGCGCGCGCCGGTCCGGTGCGTGGCCACGTTCTACACCGGCGGCAAGCTTCCCGCCGGCCTGCTCGCCGGCTTCGCGGAGCTGCGCGCGGCCGGACTGGCCCACGACGAGAGGCTGCGCCCGCTCAGCCCGGCCGAGGCCGACGCGCTGGTGCACCGGCTGCTGAACGCCACACCGCACCACGCGCTCCGGGCCAGGCTGCGCAGGCTCAGCCGGGGCCGGCCGGGCGCGCTGATCGCGTCCGTGCAGGGCTACCGCGGTTCCCCGATGCTGCGGGTGACCCACCGGCGGGCATACCTGACCGATGCCACGGCCATGCCCGACATCCCGGCCGACCACGACCTGCTCGCACCGGTACGCCGCCTCGGCCCGGCCACCGGCCGGATCGCCCGCGCGCTCGCGGCGCTGGAACCGCTGGGCGACGCCGTGCCCACGCTGATCGCCCGCGCGTGCGGCATCCCGCCGGACGAGGTGGACACGGGCCTGGCCACGCTGCGCGACGAAGGTCTGGCCCACGACCACCGGATCACCGTGCCCGCGACGGCGATAGCGCTGCGCAGTGGACTCGGGCCGTACGAGCGACGCCGCCTCGCCCAGGTCGCCGCCGAGGCGATCTGGTCCGGTGAGGCGAGCTGCACCGACCCCGGCTTCCTCCCCGACCAGCTGGCCGTGGCCGGCACGCTGGTGGACGCCCGGCGCGCACTGACCACCCTGCGCGATCACGCGTCCGCCGCCGCGGTCCGCGCGCCCACGTCCGCCGCCCGCTGGTGGGCCGGCGCGGCCGCACTCAGCAGCGACCCGGTCGACCGCGCCGAGGCGCTGCTGGCGCTCGCGGCCGCGGACATCGGCGCGGGCCGGCACACCAGCGCCCAGATCTCGCTCCAGCACCTGCTCACCGACCCCGCCTCCGCGCTGACCGGCCCGGCCCGCGAGGAGGCGGAGCTGCTGTCGGTCGCCGCCGCCCGCGCTGCCCGCGGCCTCGACGCCGTCCGGCCGATCGCGTCCGGCGAGCCGATGCCGGGCGTTGTTCCCACCCCCGCCGGAGCGCCGGAGCGCCGCGCTGTTCCGGTGGCCCATGGTGATCCCGTACGGACCGACGCCGCAGGCGACGTGGCCGATGGCGCCGGGCGTGCCGAGTCCGTGCGGGCCGATGCCGCGGGCGAGGTGTCCGGGGTCTTCGGGCGTGCTGATGTCCGTGCGGCATCCGTGCGGGCCGAGGCTGCGAGTGAGATGTCCGGGGGTTTCGGGTTGGCCGACATTCGTGCGGCGTCCGCGCGGGCCGAGGCTGCGAGTGAGATGTCCGGGGGTTTCGGGCCGGCCGAAATCCGTGCGGCGTCCGCGCGGCCCGATGCCGCCGAGGGCTCCGGGCGCGCCGGCATCCGTGCGGAATCCGCGCACACCCATGTCCCGGGCAATGCCGCGCGTGCCGCCGCACTGTGCCTGCTCGACCGGTGGCAGGAGGCCGGGCGGGTGCACGCCGCCGCGACCGGCCGGGCCGGCCCGGGTGCGGACCTGATCGGCGCCCAGATCGCCGCCGTCACCGGCCGGCCCGCGAGGTCCATCAGGACCATGGTGGACGATGGCGGTCCCGGCGCGGCCCGCCGGCGCGCGGCCGCCGCCGTGGAGCGGGTCGGCCTCGCGCTGGTGACCGGCGACCTGGCCGCCGCGGACCGCGGGCTGGCCGCGACCGGGCTGACCGCCGCGAGTCTGCCCGCCCCCGAGCGCTGCCTGTTCGACTGGCGTCGCGGTCGCTGGCCGGAATCGCTGGACGCGGCCATGCTCAGCCTCGCCGCGCACCTGGCGGCCACCCGCCACACCGGTCACGCGGCCGTGCACCGCGCCGCCGCCGAGATCCTGCTCGCCACCGGCTGGCCCACCCGCGCCCGCACCGTGCTCGACGGCGCCCGCGCGGACGTGCCGCTGCCCCACCTGCTCGCGCCGATCGAGGCCGAGTTGGAGTGGGCGCTCGGCGACGCCGCCGGCGCGGTCCGGATCACCGGGGACGCGCTGGCCGCCGCCGCCCGCCACGGCCTGATCATCGGCACGGACGAGCTCTGGACCGCCGCGGCCGAGTATGCCGCCGAGCGTGGCGACCAGATCGCCGCCGCCGAGGCTGCCGCGTCCGCGACCGCGGTGGCCGGCGTACTCGGGACCGACGCGGCCGTCCTGCGCGCCGCCGTCGCCCAGCTGATCGCCGCCGGCCCGGCGCCCGCGGATCGCGCGCCCGGTTCCGCGAAGCCCGCCGAGGCCGCGGACGACGTGGTGGCCGCCGCCCGTGCGCTCGGTCAGCCCTACGAGCTGGCCCGCACGCTGGAGCGGGTGGTCCGCTGGACCGGCCACCGTCCCGAGCTGCTGTCCGAGGCCTACGAGATCCTCGGCGACCTCGGCGCGATGCTGCACCGCTCCCGGATCCGCCAGGCCATGCGAGAGCACGGTCTGGCCGTTCCGGGCCGCGCGGAGACGCTCGCCGAGGGCGATCAGCTGCTCGCCGCGCTGGTCGCCGAGGGTCTCTCCAACCGTCAGCTCGCGGCCGCCACGCAGAGCAGCGAGAAGAGCGTCGAGGGCCGCCTGTCCCGCCTCTTCACCCGCACCGGCTACCGCTCCAGAGTGGAGCTGGCGGCCGCGGTGCTGGTCGGCGACTACCGCATCGGCTGACCGCGACCGCCGTGGAGGATCAGGAGCGCTCGGGCGAGATCAGGCTGGAGAGCGGCAGGTCGATGCCCTTGGCGCGGTGCTTCCACCTACCGGCCTCCACCACCAGCACCTGGTCGACCGGCGTGCGGTCGTAGGAGCGGCGGGGGAGCAGGAGCGTGACGCCGTTCGCGACCAGTTCGGGGAGGCGGGAGCGGATGGAGGTGAGTGCGACCAGACCGGCGGCGCTGGCGGTGACGTCGATCGCGCGGCCCTTCGACACCTGCAGGTGCACCAGGCGTTTGCCCTCGGTCACGGCCGGGCGCTTGGTGTGCAGCTGGATGAAGTCGCCGTCGGGCATGGCCGGCGCTTCGGGGATGAGCGCCCACGCGGCGGCGGGCCGGTCGGTACGCGGCCAGGTGATGACCTCGTTCGGCATGCCCTCGGTGCCGTGCCGGGCGCCGGTGCTGCGCAGCACGATCGGGTTCGGCTGCACCTCGACCTCTTCGCCGGGGCGGCCGTCGTCGCCGATGAGGTACGCGGTCTGCAGCGTGGCCTGGTCCAGCCAGCCGGCCGGCAGCAGGTAGGTGCCGCTGGACAGGTGTTTCAGGCCGGCCGGCACGTTCTCGGCGCGGCTGAGGTGGACCGCGCCGCCGGCTCCGACGCGCAGGCAGAGCAGGTGGCGGCCGGGGGCGGCGCCGGAGACGCGTTCACCGTCCAGGTGTGCGACCAGGAACAGGTTCGGCGAGGGTACGCCCTCGACGGCCACCCGCTGCGGCGCCCAGGTGGAGGAGAGCCAGAGGCGTACCGGCTCCGCGTTGACCTCGGGCTGGTCGGACAGCCAGCGGACGCCGTGCGGGCGGGTGCCCCGGCCCGGCAGGGTCAGCGACGGGCGCGGGCTGGGCGGCGGCAGCACCCGGTCCGGCGGCGGTGCGGCGGCTGCGGGCTCGGCGGCCGGGGGCGGCGGCGCGGCCTGGGTGCGGGGGGTGTGGCGGCGGCGGGGGATGAGCCAGCCGTCGTCGTTGCGCCATCGGCCGGTGTCCACGGTCGCCGGGTCGGCGGCGCGCAGCCAGCGGGCCGGGCGGCGCTGCTCGTCGACCGCGCGGGCCAGCCCGTCGGCGACCACGACCTCCGCGCCGGGGGACAGGGTCCAGACCTCGACGCCGAGTTCCGCCTCGAGCACGCTCAGGTGCTCGCGCAGGCCGTCCGTGCGTTCCGGCGTGACGGTGGTGAGCAGTTGCAGGTCCTCGCTCTTCCAGCCGGAGCCCTCCAGCAGCGACCGCAGGCCGGCGGCGCCGACCGCGAGGTTGCTGCCGTCGCCGTAGCGCAGGGCCAGCCGGCCGTCGTCGAGGACGGTGAGGTCGATCAGCATCATGCCGGGTTCGGCGGACAGTTCGTCGTACCGGTCGTCGACGTCGCGGCCCACATTGAGCAGCGACACCCCGCCGATCGCCACCACCTTCGGGCCGCCGTGCGGGGCCAGCCGGCCGTCCGGGTCGGTCTCGAATCGGTCCTGCTCCGGGGCGTGCGGCGGCCGGTACGCGCGCCAGCCGACCACGGTGCCGTCGCGGTCGCGCGCGGCCAGGTCGCGGGAGCCGCGCAGCAGCACGGCCTGGCCGCCCGGCTCGGGCGTCCAGATCACCGCGCCGGTCGCCTCGGCCAGCGCGGTCACCTCCGCCTCCAGGCGGGTGCATTCGCCGGCGTCGTCCGGCCAGCGCAGCCACAGCCGGACGTCGCCGCCGTAGAGGTAGAGCGAGGAGAGCGCCGCGGCCACGTCCCGGCCGGAGACGCGTCCGCGCTGGTCGCCGGTGCGGTCCATCCGGTACGTGGTCAGCCGGAACCCGCCGTTGCGGGTGGCCAGCGCGACCGTGACCAGGTCCGGGTGCCCGAGCCCGAGCCGGGCGGCCGCAGCCCGCCGGACCACGAAGTCGTCCCGGTTCGCGAACTCCAGCCCGCCCGGCAGCGGCAACGAGACCAGCCCGGATCGGTGCAGCACCAGGCCGCCGGCCAGGTCGAACCAGCCGGGCAGCGTGGTGGCCAGCCCGGCCGGCTGGATCAGCACCCAGTCCACGACCTCGCCGCTGGCCCGGTCGACCGGCACCGCCTCGGCGCGCGCGGTGCCCGGCCCGGCCAGTCGCTCCACAGTGGCCCCGGCCGGCGCGACCAGGATGTCGCAGCCGAGCGCGTCCGCGACCCGGCCGAGCAGCGCCGCGTTGCGGGCGCCGTCGTCGACCAGCACGCGCAGGTCACGACCGGAGACGCCGGACGCGTGCGCGTGATCGGCCAGCTCCTCCGCGGTGAGCGCGGCGCCGGCCGCGTCCGGGCGGGCCAATCCGCCGTCTGCGGTGCGGGTCAGCACCAGGTCGCACAGGCCGTCGATGGGCAGCGGCAGGTCCAGCGCGGAGAAGGGGTCCGGTGCGGTCTCCGGCTGCTGCTGACGCATGGGTGGCAACGCTCCTCGCTAGCTCGCGCGTGACTGGACGGTGGTCTGGCCGGCCTCGGACGGTACCGCGTTGCCGAGGCGCACCGACCACCGTGCGGCCGGCCCTTCGCCGATGACCACAGGCACGGTACGGCCCCGGCTGGCCGGGATCGCGCGCAGCCGGGTGTAGAGCGCCGCCGCCTCGGTGGCGTCGCAGATCACCACGCGTGTCCCGGTCGCCGCCCGGTCCGCGTGCAGCTCCGCGATCGAGCCGACTCGGCGGCAGCCGTCCGGGACCGCGTCGCCCAGCACGTCGCCCACGACCGTGACCTCGGCGGCCGTGGCGAGCTGCCCGGCCAGGTCACGGCCTTGCACGCGGCAGGCGTCCGGGTCGCCGCCGAGCACCAGCACGTCCGGCGCGACGGTCAGGTCGACCCAGAGCCGGCGTCCCTGGTGGGTGCCGAGCACGACCGGCGCGCTGGCGGGTGGCGGCTTCTCGCCGTCGGCCAGCCAGCCGTGCGCGGTGCCCCAGCGGGCGGGCCGCGCGCCGATCAGCCGCGCGGTCGACGGAACACCGCCGCAGATCAGGTCCGTGACCACGGCCGTGAGCGGGTTCGACGCGGCCTGCGGCATCAGCTCGGCCAGCGCGCCGCCGGGCCGGGGCAGCGCGAGCGCGGACAGGAACGACTTCTCCGCGGGGCTTTCGAAGGACTCGGTGGCCTGCTCCGGTGCGGGCGTGGTGACCGGCGCCGGCGGCGCCACGGGGGCCGCCGGCACCGGGGGCGCGAACGTGGGCGACTCCGGCACGGGCGTCTGCGGAAAAGCAGGCTCCGGGGGTACGGCCGGGGCCGGCGCCGGCATGGCCG
Organism: Catenuloplanes japonicus; assembly: GCF_000717135.1. Lineage (GTDB taxonomy): Bacteria > Actinomycetota > Actinomycetes > Mycobacteriales > Micromonosporaceae > Catenuloplanes > Catenuloplanes japonicus. The sequence goes on along the minus strand of NZ_JNXY01000016.1, from coordinate 32,937 downwards.
GGACCGGGGCCGGTGGCGGCGGGACCGGGGCCGGCGGCGGCAGGGCTGGGACCTGGGGCGGCAGGGCCGGGACCGGGGGCGGCGGGGGCAGGTTCGGCATCGGCGGTGGCGGCAGCAGGGCCTCGCGCGGCAGCGGGACCGACTGTGGCGCGGCCCAGTGGCCCGGATCCGGTGTGGCCGGTGGCGCGGCCCACTGCCCGGGATGCGGCGCGGCCTGCGGTGCGGGCGGTGGCAGGGGCTGCAGCACCGCGGCCGTCCGGGCCTCGTTGCGCCGGGCCTTGTTCTCGCGCCGTTTCTGCGCGTCCGGCAGCGTCCCGGTCATGATCACCTGGGTTTGGGCGCTGCCGCCGCTGGCCTGCGGCGAGAGCACGACCTGTCCTGCACCGCTCGCGGTCGCGGCCCTGGGCCGGGCCGAACGGCGCCGGGACGACAGGGCCAGCTGCGCCCAGACCAGCAGCAGCACGGCCAGCACGATCAGTGCCACCCGCAGCGCCATCGGGGACTGCAGGAAGTTCAGCGTGTCCGCGTTCTCGTCCGGCGGCCGTCCCGCGTTCGCGTCCTCGGCGGGCGCGCCGGTCTCCTCCGTTCCGGCCGGCGGGGTGGTGGCCGGTGGCGCGCCGCCCGCGGCCGGCGGGGTGCCGGTGCGCACGCCGGTGCCGGACGCGTCCGCGGGCAGCACCAGGATCCAGCCGGGCTTGAGCGTGGTCGGGTCGGTCATGGTCTCGCCGTCGGGCTGCAACCGGCCCTCGTTGAGCTCGAAGATCTCGTCCTGGCGCTTGCCGTCCTTGAGCGTCTTCGCGGCGATGGCGAACAGGTATTCCTGCTGGCCGTTCACCGGCGGGCCGACCACGTAGTACTTGCCGGTGTCCTCCACGGCGCCGGCCCGGATGACGGCCGCGGGCGGTGGGGCGGCGAGCGCGGGGGCGGGGACGACCGGCGCCGTCAGCATGGAGAGAATGCCGAGCACCGCAAGTCGTCGTCTCATCGTGCCATCGTCCTTCGCCGGGTTCGGTGCAGCGGTGCCGGGGTCGCGTTGTTTCGGGTCCGTGACGGAGCCGAGCCGCGCCGGAAACTTCGATCGAGCGATGTGTTAACTCCGGATTATTCGTGAACCGGAGGGTTTCCTCCTCCGTTCTCAGGATGTTCTTCCGATCCTGGAGGGGTTATGAGCGGAATTACACCGCATTCACCGGGCGAGAGCAACGTGGCCGAGACCTGTCGCGAGGCCGCGGCCGGCATCGGCGCCCAGCTCGATCTGCTCCGCGGCCACCTCGCCGGTCTGGATCCGGCCCGGCTGGGCATGTCCGCGGGCCGGCTGCGGTCCCTCATGGCGGGCTACGACATCTACGCCCGCATGCTCGACGACGCGCTGGCGGACATCGCCCGTAACGTGCAGCACCCGGCCGGCCCGCGCCGGTCCGATGTGGAGCTGACCGGCGGGGAGTGCCGGTGACCGACGGCCGGCCCGACGCCGACCTGGCCGAGGTCGCCGCCTCGATGAACGCGCTGGCGGCGGACGTGACCGCACGCCTGGCCGCGCTGCGTGACGAGCTGGCGCCCACGCGTGAGCAGTGGACCGGCGGCCGGCTGTACCTGGGGCCGGTCGACGAGTGGACGATCGCGGTGGACGGGCTCTTCGGCCCGGCCGGCGTGCTGAGCGTGCTGAACGATGCGATGAACGTCACGGCGCCGGAGCTGCCGTCGGCCGGTTGGCAGGCTGAGGGCGAGTGAGGGATGCTGCCGCGGTACACCGGACGCCGGAGGGGAGTGACGCCGCGATGACCGTCGCCACCTGTGCGGACGGCCGCATGCGTACCCTCGTGGGCTTCCTGGCTCTGGATCGGGTCTCCGACGCGGAGCGGGAGACGGTGGCCGCGCATCTGGAGGCCTGCGACGCCTGCCGCGTCGAGCGGGACGAGGTCGAGCGGATCGTCGCGATCCTGGCCCGGTTGAGCCCGGCGGACGTGCGCGAGCTGGTCGCCGAGTTCGGCACCGGGCCGGGCGGCGCTCCCGGGCACGTGACCACCCCGGGTGACCAGCTCTTCGGCGCGCCCGGCGCGCCGCGTCCCGCGCTCGTCGCCACTCCACCGCGGAGCGTGCCGGGTCCGGAGAAGACGGTGCCGGCCCCGGCGAAGCCGGTCGTTCCCGCGCCGGCGCCGGTCGCGGTGATCCCGCAGCCGAAGGTCGCGGTGGGCGAGGGCTACCTGCCGCCACGACCGGCCACCGGCCCGCTGGCCCGGGGCCCGCACTCGCATCGGCGTGCGCGCCGCAAGCGCCTCCGGATCGCGGTCGGGCTGTCCGGCGCGCTGGTCGTCGCGCTCGGCACCGTGTTCGCGATCCGGCCGTGGGACACCGCCGACGGGCTGGGCCCGGTCATCGCGGTCGCGGACAGCGGCGACGATCTCAGCGGCGTGCAGATGAACGCGATCATCTACGACGACGGCGGGCAGGCCGGCGTGCACCTCACCGCGGGCGGGCTGGACCCGGCGGTCGACTACCAGCTGTTCGCGGTCACCGGCGACGGCGAGGACCTGCTGCTGGGCCGGCTGACCGGCGCGCCGGGCGGCGGCACCTACACCGGTGAGATCGCGTTGCCGGTGGACGATCTATGGTCTTTCAGCGTGCGGAAGGTCGACGGCACGATCATGATTTCGGCGGACGTGGTGATGGGCTCGCCGAGCCCGGGCGAGGGGGCGCCGAAGTGAGTGCCGCGCCCCGGACTGAACCAAGGTTTGGGCAGTTCAGCGTAGCCAGCGAGGTCAGGTATCCGATGAGCTCCACCCACCCGTTTCAAGATTCATCGGGAAATCACCCACCAAAGATGAACTCGGCTCCTGAACCGCTCGTTATCACTCCCATGGATCCGGCCAGTGGTAACACCCTGCCCGGCGAGGCGACGCGCGTCCCGACCTATGACGATGCGCTCCGGCTCGCTTACGAGACGCACGGCCCGATCCTGCTCAACTACCTGCTGCGCCTGACCATGGGCAACCGCGGCATGGCCGAGGACATCCTCCAGGAGACGCTGATGCGGGCCTGGAACCATCCGGAGGCACGCACCGAGGACGGGCAGTGGAGCCGCGGCTGGCTGTTCACGGTCGCGCGGCGGATCGCCATCGACCACATCCGCTCCGCCCAGGGCAAGCCCACCGAGCAGCTGGACGAGCGGGCCGAGTCGCGGCACACCGCCGCGGACGACATCGACCGGATGATCAACACGCGTGAGGTGCGCAGCGCGGTCGCCCGGCTGCCGGAGCGGTTGCGCAGCGCGCTGATCGAGATCTATTTCCAGGAGCACTCGGTGGCCGAGGCCGCCCAGAATCTCTCGGTGCCCGAGGGCACCGTGAAGTCCCGCACGTTCTACGCGCTTCGCGCGCTCCATGAGGATCTCACCGCTCGCGGCTTCCACGTCTGACGGCAGCCGGAATATTTACCCATCGCCGTGAACCGGTGTGCCCCCCGCACCGTTCACAGAGCACGCTTCGGTGGAGAGGGAAACCAACCGTGAGAGTCAGATCGCTGCTGATCGCGATTCGTTCGGCCTGTGTGCGGGCCTGGCGGTCGTTGCGGACGACGCGGCAGCGCGTCGAGGCGGGTGTGGCCTTCGTGGCCGCGGTCGCCTGCATCATCGCGGCGGCCATACAGGTCGGTCCGGCGCTCGCCGAGACGAAGATCGAGGGTGAGCCGGTGCCGGACGCCCTGCTCGCCTCGATCGTGGTCGGCACCACGTCCTGCCCGTCGCTGACCGGCCCGCGCCTGGCCGCGCAGCTGATGGCCGCGTCCGAGTTCGAGCCGGGCGCGGTGAGCGACACCGGCGAGGGCCTGGCCGGCATGAGCTCCGACGAGTGGAAGCAGTGGGCGCCCTGGCCCGAGGCTCAGCGCTCCGACTCCCGGGCCAACGTGATCGCGCTCGCGCACCAGACCTGCGAGCTGGTCGGCCAGATGCGCGCCGCGGACGTCTCCGGTGACCACTGGGAGGCCGCGGTCGCGGCCGAGCGGGTCGGACTGAAGGCCGTCACCGCGGCGAAGGGCGTTCCGGACAGCGCGTCCGAGCACGTCGACACGGTCGTCGGGTACGCGAACTGGTACGCCGACCAGCCGCAGTTCGGCGGCGACACCGAGCCCGCGGTCGCCGCGTCCGCGTCCGCCCCGGCCGGCGCCAGCATCCCGGAGGAGTACGTCGACGCGGTCCGCAAGGCCGGCTCGACCTGCGGCACCGTGGTCACGCCGGCCCGGGTCGCCGCGCAGCTGATGGCGCTCTCCTCGTTCAACCCGAACCTGAACAGCGACAACCGGCAGGGCATCGCGCAGTTCACCACGGACATGTGGAAGATGTACGCGCCGTCGAAGACCGCGTCGCCGTGGGACGCCGAGGACTCCATCGCGGCGCTCGGCACCGCGATGTGCGACCTGACGAACCAGTTCTCCGGCATCGCGCTGCAGGGCAAGGACAGCGCCGACGCCTACACGCTCGCGCTCGCGGCGTACCAGTGGGGGATGAACACGGTCCGGGCCGAGGGCGGCGTGCCGCGCAAGGCGGCCGTCCCGCAGCTCGCCGACCAGGTCGACGTGTTCCTGCCGGTCTACTCCGCCGACACCCGGCTCTCCGCGAAGCCGTCTCCGTCGCCGTCCACATCCGCTTCGGCCTCGCCCACGCCGGCCGCGTCCGCCACCCCGTCGGCGACGCCGTCCGCCTCGAAGAGCCCGAGCCCGGCCGCCCCGTCGCCGGCCGCGCCGAGCGCGAAGGTCTGGGACCCGGCGATCTCCTGGCAGTTGACGAACGAGCTGAGCGGGCGGGTGATCGAGGTGCCCGGCACCGACAACATCACCACCGGCGGCACGAACATGCAGCTCTGGGACAACCTGCGGGAGAAGGACCAGTTCTGGCACATCGCGAACGCGGCCGACCCCGCGTACGTGGTGATCACCAACGCGCACACCAACAAGGCGCTGGGCATGCAGAACGGCGGCGTGGACAACCAGGTCGAGCTGGTCATGCTGGACCCGGCGTTCGCCGACACCAATCAGCAGTGGAAGCTGGTCGCCGCCGGCGGTGAGCGGTACTTCATCATCAACCGGAAGAGCGGGCGGGCGCTGGACATCAGCGGCGACGACTGCTGTGCCGGCAACGGCGCGCGCATCCAGCAGTACGACCTGCAGGACTACGCGGTCGACCAGCACTGGGCGCTGACCCGATGAGCCGCGTCCCGCACCTCGGCAGGCACCGGCTGACCGGCGCGGTGGTGGTCACGCTGGTGGCGGCGCTGCTCGGTCTCGGCTCTGCCTGGCCGGCCTCGGCCGGCGTCGCCGCCGACGAGTACGTGCTCTACTACACGGTCACGTCCGGCCAGGGCAGCCCGGAGAACCTCGGCACGATCGCCGAGCGTTTCCTGGGCGACTCGGGCCGCTCCGCCGAGCTGTTCAACCTGAACTCCGGCCGCAAGCAGCCGGACGGCGGCGCGCTCAGCGACGGCAACAAGCTCACCCCCGGCTGGTACATCGTGCTCCCGTGGGACGCGGTCGGCGCCGGCGTGCAGTACGGCGTCCTGCCCACCGGCGCCCCGGCCCCGGCCACCACGCCCGCGAAGCCGGGCGCCACGCCGACGAAGAACGGCGGCGGCACCAACCCGGGCGGCACCAACAACGGCGGCACCAACAACGGCGGGGGTACGCCGGTGCCGCCCTCACCCGGGACGAGCGGGAGCCCGAGCCCGGCCGTGGCCCCGCCGGTCTCCCCGCGCGGCCCGGCCGAGCCGTCCGGCAAGTGCATCACCGGCACCGTGGCCAGCTCGCCGTCCAACTGGGCGTTCGTGCGGCTCGCGCCGGAGCAGGCCTGGGCCGCCAGCCGTGGCATCGGCGAGATGGTCGCGGTCGTCGACTCCGGTGTGGACGGCAGCAAGGCGCAGCTCAGCAACAAGATGTCCACCGGGGCGAACATCGTGACCGGCGAGGGCCGCGGCGACACCGACTGCCTCGGCACCGGTACCGCCATGGCCGGCCTGATCGCGGCCAAGCAGGAGGGCGAGACCTTCGGCGGCATCGCCCCGGACTCGGTGATCATGCCGGTGCGGGTGGTCACCGACGGCAAGACCGCGGAGGAGGCGGACCAGGCGGCCGCGATCCAGGTCGCGGTCTCCGCGGGCGCCACCGTCATCGCGCTCGGCGGCTATGTGGATCCGACGCTGCCGTCCGTGACGAAGGCGATCGAGTCCGCGCTGTCCAAGCAGATCATCGTGGTGGCCGGCGCGCGTACCAACGGGGCCGCGCTGCCCGCCGACGTGATCACGGTCGGCGGCGTCGGCCAGGACGGCAAACTCGTCGAGGAGTACGCGGCGGACGCGGTCGACGTGGTCGCACCCGGTGCGAACATCTCCAGCCTCGGCGCGGGCAGCACCAAGACCTTCGTCGGCACCGGTACGCAGTACGCGGTGGCGATGGTCGCCGGGCAGGCCGCGCTGGTCCGCTCCTCGCACCCGGACCTGTCGGTCACCCAGGTGGCCCACCGGATCGCGGTGACCGCGGACAAGATGGGCGAGGCCCAGCCGGACCACCGGTACGGCTACGGGATGATCAACCCGGAGGCGTCGGTCACCAAGACGCTGGCCGACGAGACCGTGCCGATCAACAGCCAGAACCGGGCGGTCGGCGACGTCTCCGGCGGTGACGGCGTGCGGATCGCGTTCGTGCTCACCGTCCTCGCCGGGCTGGCGCTCAGCACGCTGCTGGTCTTCCGCGTGATGCGCAGCGTCAACCGCGCCCGCGCGGAGAAGGACGGCTCGGACCCGGACCAGACGACGTTCAGCGACGGGAGCCCGCCGGCCTCACCGGCGGTGTGATGGATCAACGTCATCGGGCGTGAACTTTCGCCCAGGCGGTCTCGTTCACAGTAGGACTTGAGGATCGCGGGGGCGGCCACGCCATGAGGGCTGAGGGGGTGGAAAGCACATGACAGACGACGTGTGCGCCGAGCCTCAGCTGCGTAGCGCGCTCGGCCTGTACCTGTCCGGTGTGCTGCACGACGAGGAGCGGACCGCGGTCGAGCTGCACCTGGCGCACTGCGCCCAGTGCCTCGCCGACGCGGAGGCGCTGGGCGAGGCCGTGGCGATGCTCGCGCTGCTCACCGAGGACGACCGGCGCGAGCTGGTGGACGAGTTCGGTGTGCGGGCCCCGGGGGCGACCCCGGAGCCCGCCCCGGTCACGCCGGTCACGCCGGTCGCCTCGCCGTCGGTCGCGGTGCGCCGCCCGGCCCGCGGACCCGGCGGTGGTGATCGCCCCGCCGGGCGCCCGAGGTCCAGCCGCCGGTCCCGCCTCACACTGGCCGGCGCCGGGCTCGGCGTCGTGCTGCTCTTCGCGGCCGGCTTCGCGCTCGGCCGCCCGCTGGTCGCCGGCTGGCTCGGCGCCGGCGACTCGGTCACGCTGGTAACCAACGCGGCGGACCAGACCACCGGCGCCTCACTCACGGTCACGCTCTCCCAGCAGGGTGAGAAGGTCACCATGGAGGCCACCGTCGACGGACTGCGCCCCGGCGCGTTCTACCGGTTCTCCGTCACCGACCTCAACCAGAACACCCAGGAGCTCGCGGCGCTGACCGGCACCGGGAGCGCGCAGACGGTGGAACGGACCAGCCCGCTGCCGTTGGACCGGGTCGACCGGTTCAGCGTCACGGCCGAGGACGGCTCGCTCGTCGTGGTCGCGGTGGTCGATCGCGACTCGGCGTCCACCGGCCCGCGCTGACGACTCGCGGGGGTTTTCCCGCAAACTTCGCTGTTCGAGGGTTGGGTACGCCCTGGTGGCGCATCCGAGCTGGGAATGTCCGGCTCGGAGCACTGGGCGATCGTCAGGTGAGGAGGGCGGCCGGATGGACGCGTTGCGGGCTGCCTGGAGGTCCCTGCGGCAGACCGGGCACGCTGCCGACCCGGGCGTGCAGGTCGAGTGGTTCGGGTCCGGTGTGATCATCTCCGCGGACAACGACTCGCCCTATCGGCTGTGGCAGCTGCTCACGGCCGCGGCCGTACCCTCCGATGATTTTCTGATCATGCCGTCCGGTCGGGCGCTGCGGCATCCGTCCGGCTATGACGTGCTGCGCGCGACCACGCTGCGGGCCGCCGAGGAGAGCGGGCGCTCGCGCATCTGGATCGCCGCCTCCGGGCTCGGCCGGCCGGACCACGTGCACGCGGGCTGGCTGCAGGAGATCGCGGTCGGCACCGGCGTGCAGCTACTCGCCCCGGACGGCCCGATCGAGTCGACGCCGGACGGCACGCTCTACGTGGCGGGCGCGACCGGCGCCTGGGGCTGGCGGTCCTATCTGGAGGAGGGCCGGTGCCCGGTGGCCGGCAACCGCTTCCCGCTGCCGGACTGGGAGCGGGTCCTGCCGGACCAGTCGATCGCGGTCGGCGGCGGCATGTGGCTCGACCCGATCCCGGCCGGTGTGGCACTGCGCGCCGGGGCCGTGCCGACCACGCCGGACGACCCGATCTTCCGGGTGCCGGTGGACCCGGACGGCCCGACGCTGGCCATCCGGCACTTCGGCGCGCCGCCGGCGGACCCGGTCCGGATCGTCGAGATCTTCTCCACGCTGCCGCCGCGCATGCCGGTCCGCGTCGAGATCCGGCACGCCACCGGCCCGCTCCCGGACGCCGGCTGGCTGGACGCGCTGACCGCCGCGCTGGGCGGCGGCCGGGTCGCGGACCCGGACGGCCCGCGCCGGACCCGTCAGGTCATCTTCCGGCCCGCGTCGCTGCTGGAGCTGGGCTGGCAGCGGACCGGGCGGCGACTGTTCCGCAGCCACACCGAGCCCCGGCTGCTGGCCGAGGTGATCCCGGCTGGCATCCTGATCCGCCCCGAGGGCATGTACACCTCCGAGGGGCTGGCGATCTTCGACCCGCGCACCCGCACGCTCACCGTCGGCGCGGGCGGCATGACCGCGTCCGCCGCGCTGGTGGAACCGCTGAGCCGGATGCTGGAGTCCGCCCCCGCCGACCCGATCGGCCCGGTCCGGCTGGACCTGGCCGGCGACGCGGAGCACGTGCTGCGCGAGCGGTTGTTCGAGGCGGCACTGCGCGGCGGGCTGCTGGTCGGCGGCGAGGCGTATGCGGGGGCCGCGCCGGAGACCGCCGAGGCCGAGCCGGAGCAGGTCTTCGCCGCGGTGGTGCCGTGGGCGGGCTACGACGTGCTGGAGAGCGGGTCCGGTCAGGAGCCGTTCGTGCGGTACGAGGAGCAGACGCCGGTGTTCGGCCAGTCCGTGCCGGCCGAGTCGCCGAGTTGGCCCGCGCCGATGATGGCCACGATGTCCGGGCCGTCCGTCCCCTCGGAGCCGACCGCGACACCGGCTCCGGTGACGGCCGCCGAGCCGGCCACGTGGCCGGCCACGCCGGTTCCGGCTGCGGTTCCGGCTGCGGTTCCGGCTGTGGCGTCGGCTGTGGCGTCGGCCTCGGAGGGCGTGCCGGTCGTGGCGCAGGCGACCGCGCAGGCACAGGCCGGCCCGCCGGCCGGGATGACGTACCTCCAGCCGGGACAGCGGCCGGCGGCCCCGGCGGCACAGCTGCCCCCACCACTGCCCGTGCCGCCTGCTCCGCCCGCCCCGCCTGCTCCGCCCGCCCCGCCCGTGCCGCCGGCGGCACCCGTGCCGGCCGAGTCGTTCCCGGCCGGCGGGTCGCCGGAGCGGAGTGGACCGCAGATCGCGGTCTCCTCCGGCCCGGACCTGCCGTCCGTGCCGAACGCGGCACCGGAACCGGCGGGTGTGGCACCGGAGATCGCGGCGACCCCGGCCCGGCAGCGCGGCGGCCTGGACAGCGAGCCGGAGGACCAGCAGCACTTCCAGGCCGGTCTCGGCCGGAACTTCAACGACTCGATCACCACGGTGAACGCGGCGCTGGCGGCCTGGCCCGCGCTGCGCCGGGACATGTCGCCGGCCGCGAAGACGGACCTGGTGGCGGTGCGCACGTACCTCGCACACGCCCAGTACGGCTCGGCGACGCTGAACTCGGCGCTGCGCAGCCGGCAGCGGCCGCCGCTGAACGGATACGTGGAGTGTCTGGTCTCCGGTCTGAACCGGCTGCCCCCGTGCCGTCGCGCGATGGTGGCGCAGGGGCGTCTGCCGGTGCCGGCGGCCCAGCTCTACCAGGAGGGCGTGATCCTGGTGGAGCCCGGCTTCCGCAACGCGGGCGGCTCGCTGACGCACACCGTGCCGGGAGCGGACGTGGACTACCTGATCTGGTCCCGGAGCGCGCGCCAGATCGGCCCGCTCAGCGATTTCCCCGCCTTCGACGAGGCCGTGTTCCTGGCCGGCACGAGATTCAAGGTCCTGGCGGTACGCGGGGAGACCGGCGAAGCCAAGAAGAAGAAGGAGATACAGGTGCCGTCGAACGCGGTGCTGTTGCGCGAGCTGCTCCCCGGCGAAGAGGCGTCGGGGTCCGGCCTGGACGACACGGACAGAAGCGTGCTCAGCCGCCTGGAGCGGTCGCTGACCCGGCGCCGTGCCACCGGCAACATTGAGCCGATCGAGGATCCGGAGCTGGTCGGCCGCCTGCTCGGCCCGCCGCTGGGTTACCTCGACGCGCCGGGGGCGGCCCGATGAACGCCGCGGTACGCCTGCTGCTGGCGGCCGGGATCACCGGCGCGGCCGTGGTCACGCTGCCCGCGCCGGCCCTCGCGGCGCCGAACCCGCAGCCGGAGGTGTCGAAGGGCGCCTGCCTGCCGCCGCCGGTCAGCACGGACGGCGAGATCCCGTGGGCGCAGCGCCAGCTCGCCCCGGAGCGTGTCTGGGAACTGACTCGGGGTGCCGGCATCACCGTGGCCGTGCTCGACTCCGGTGTGGACGGACGGTCGCCGCAGCTCGAGGGCCGGGTGGACCGGGGGCGGGACACGGCCGGCACCAGCGGCCGGGGCGACAGCGACTGCCTGGGGCACGGTACGTTCGTGGCCGGCATCATCGGCGCCGCGGCGGTCAAGGGCGCGGGCTTCGCCGGCATGGCGCCGGACGTGAAGATCCTGCCTGTCAAGATCACGTACACCGCGGAGAACGGCCCGATCCCGGCGCTGGCGGAGGGCATCCGGAACGCGGTCGACGGCGGCGCCCGGGTCATCAACATCTCGGCCGGCACCGTCACCAAGGACGCGGGCGTCGAGGCCGCGGTCCGGTACGCGCTCGAGCGGGACGTGCTGATCGTCGCCGCCGCCGCGAACAACACCGCCGGCAAGGGCATCGTGGAGAACTACCCCGCGTCGCTGCCCGGCGTGCTCGCGGTCGGCGCGATCGACGCGAACGGCCAGCGGGCCGGCTTCTCCCAGGAGGGCGCGGCGGTCAGCCTGGTCGCGCCCGGCGTGGACGTGGTCTCGATCGGGCCGGGCGGTCCCGGGCAGTGGAAGGGCAGCGGCACCAGCTACGCCACGCCGTTCGTGGCCGGCACCGCCGCGCTGGTCCGTGCGTACCGGCCGAATCTGACCGTCGACCAGGTGCGGCACCGTCTCCAGGCGACCGCGGACTTCCCGGCCGCCGCGCTGCCGGACGCGGGCGTCGGCTGGGGCGTGGTGAACCCGCTCGCCGCGGTCGCCACCGTGCTGCCGGAGGAGGGCCTGGCCGGCAACGCGGTCCCGCGCGTGCAGCCGGCCCGCGCGCCGGAGACGCTGAACACCGACTCGGTCGCGCCGATGCTGACCTTCGCGGTGGCCACGCTGGTCGTGATCGCCACGATGGCGGGGCTGCTGGCGGTGCTCGGGCCGGTCGGTCACCGCCGCCGCTGGGCCCCGGCTCGCGAGGCGATCGCCAAGGACGAGCAGCCGCCGGCCCGCACCTACTGATCCACTCAGGACAGCCGCTCCCGGGAAGGGGGCACCCGGCTCGGCCGGGTGCCCCCTTCCCGGCATGCGATCGGGGTCCTGCCCTTGCCCTTGCCACGGCGGAACCGGCTCCGAGCGACGTGCGGAGCGCCAGCGGAGCCCGACGCGAGGTTGGCCCGCGGGAGCGTGCGGGCCGCCACCACCGCGTGAGCGGGAACATCGGTTCGGGGTTCGTCTCGGTGCGCTGTGGTCTTCCGGGGTGAGACGCGGAACGTGCGGCGGGTCCGAGGACCCGCCGCACGTTCTGGTTCCGGACGGTCAGCTCGCGGAGATGACCGGGGTCTGCACCAGGCGGACGGTACGGCGGCGGTCGATGTACTGCGCGCGGCCGGTGGGCAGCACCTTCGGCTTGACGGTGCCGAGGAACGAGCCCTCCTCACGCGGGCAGGACAGCAGCATGGCCGGGGCGCCGAGCTCCCAGGAGCGGCGGATCACCTGGTTCATCATGGCCCGGGACGCGCCGGCGGTACGGCGGGCCACGATCAGATGCAGGCCGATGTCCGCGCCCTGCGGGAGCAGCGGCAGCAGCACGTCGATCGGCGTCTCCCGCCCGCCCTCGGCCAGCTCGAAGTCGTCGACCACGACGAAGTAGCGCGGGCCGGTCCACCAGTCGCGACGCGGCAGGCGGTCCGGCGTGATGTCGTTGCCGGGGACCCGCTCCTTGAGCGTCGCCGCGATGTCCTTGAGCGTGCTCTGCAGCGCGTCCGCCCCGACCGAGTAGCCGGTCTGGTACTCCTGCGGAACCGCGTCGTAGAGCTCGCGACGGAAGTCTCCGAAGACGATCCGCACGTCCTCCGGGGTGAAGTGCGACGTGATGGACCGCGCGAGGTACTTCAGCAGGTTCGTCTTGCCGGTCTCCGCGTCACCGAAGATCAGCATGTGCGGGCTGAGATCGAAGTCGTGCCACATCGGCGCCAGCCGCGCGTCGTCCAAGCCGACCGCGATCTTCGGATCGGTGGTCGGGGTGGCCGCCTCCGGCGCCGGGAGCGCGTCCGAGGGCAGCTCGGACGGGAGCAGCCGCACCTTGGGCGCACGCGGCGCGCTGCCGGACGCGAGGATGTCCACCAGGTCGGCGGTCGCGTCGCTGAGGCTCTCCTCGTCGCTGTCGCCGTCGATGCGCGGCAGCGCGCTCAGGAAGTGCAGGCGTTCCGGCACGATGCCCCGGCCCGGGATGGCCGGCACTGTGGCGGCGAACTTGCTGTTGATCTCGGAGTCGATCGCGTCGCCGAGGCGCAGCTCGAACCGGGTGCCGAGCACGTCCCGCAGCCACGGGCGCATCTCCGCCCACCGGTTCGCGGCCACGACCAGGTGGATGCCGAAGCTCAGGCCACGCGCGGCGATCTCCTGGAATCGGCCCTCCAGCTCGTCGAAGTCCTGCCGGACCGTGTACCAGCCGTCGACGACCAGGAACACGTCACCGTACGGGTCCTTGCCCTTGACCTCGCCGCTCGCGCGCAGCCGCCGGTAGTTCGCCATCGAGTCGATGTTGTTCTGGCTGAACAGGTTCTCCCGGAACGCCAGCAGGTTCGACATCTCCTGCACGGTACGGCTGACCCGGTCCCGGTCGAGGCGGTTCGCGACGCTGCCCACGTGCGGCAGCCGGCTCACCGAGGAGAGGCTTCCACCGCCGAAGTCGAGCATGTAGAACTGCACGTCGCGGGGGGAGTGGGTGAGCGCGAGCGCGGAGATCAGCGTGCGCAGCAGCGTGCTCTTGCCTGCCTGCGGTCCGCCGACGATGCCGACGTTGCCCTTGCTGCCGCTCAGCTCCGCCAGCAGCAGCTCACGGCGCTGCTGGGCGGGCATGTCGAGCAGGCCGACCGGGACCACCAGCGGGGGATATCCGCCGGACGGGACCAGGCCCCGCTCGTCGTCGTCGAGCAGCGGCGGCAGCAGCCGGTCCAGCGTGGCGGGCTCGCGCAGCGGGGGCAGCCACACCGTGTGCGCGGCCGGGCCGATGCCGCGCATGCGCTCCAGCATCACGTCCGCCAGCACCGGCGGCTTCTCCTCCTCCTCGAACTCCTCGGTGTCCTCCTCCGGCTCCTGCGGCTCGATGTAGTCGGTGCCGAAGGCGAGCAGCCGCGCCGGTCCGCCGCCCACGGTGGCGCGCGCCTTGGAGGCCCGGTACGGCCCGGACGAGTACGCGCCCTTGAACCGGGTCAGCGTGTTGATGTCCGAGCGCAGGTAGCCGTTACCGGGCGCGTTCGGCAGCTCGTACGCGTCCGGCACACCGATCACGCTGCGGCTCTCCATCGCGGAGAACGTGCGCAGACCGATCCGGTACGACAGGTGCGACTCGATCGAGCTGATCCGGCTGTCGTCGAGGCGCTGGGAGGCGAGCAGCAGGTGGACCGCGAGCGACCGGCCGAGGCGGCCGATCATCGCGAACGTCTCGACGAACTGCGGCTTGCTGGTCAGCAGCTCGCTGAACTCGTCGACCACGATGAACAGCGCGGGCAGCGGCTCCAGCGGGGCGCCGCCGGCCCGCGCCATCTCGTAGTCGCGGCGGGACGCGTAGTTGCCGGACGCGCGCAGGTGCTCCTGCCGGCGGGTCATCTCACCGGTGATCGCGTCCTGCAGGCGGTCGACCAGCTCGGCCTCGTCCGCGAGGTTCGTGATGATCGCGGAGGTGTGCGGGATCCGGTCGAAGCCGAGGAACGCGGCGCCACCCTTGAAGTCGACCAGGATGAAGTTGAGCTCCTCGGACGAGTGCCGGACCGCCATCGCCAGCACCAGCGTCCGCAGCAGCTCGGACTTACCGGAACCGGTGGCGCCGACCATCATGCCGTGCGGGCCCATGCCGTTCTCGGCCGCTTCCTTGATGTCCAGCTCGATCGGGTGCCCGGCGGTGGAGATGCCGATCGGCACGCGCAGCCGGGCGGTCGGGCCACGACCCCGGCGGTACGCGGCCAGGTCGAGGTTGTCCACGTCCGGGATGTTGAGCAGCCCGGCCAGGTCGTAGTCGGTGGCCAGCGGCTCGTCGGTGTCCACCGCGCCGGTGCCGATCCGGTACTTCGACATGCCGCGGGCCAGCGAGTCCACCGACGGGACGCCCAGCGAGTCCGGGCGGCACAGCTCGGTCCGGCTGGGCTTGCCGAGGTGGTCGAACGAGACCATCTCGACGAGGCTCTCGGCGACCTCCAGGAACAGCGTCTGCGGCCGGGACTGCCAGGCGATCGCGCCGCCCAGGTCCAGGATCACCGCGTTGCGGTAGCCCTCGGAGGCGACCCGGTGGTCCGGCGGCATCTGGAGCCCGTCGAACACCACGATGGTGAACGGCTCGGACGTCGTCACCGGCGTGTCCGGCTCGAACGCGGGCCGGGATTGCAGGCCGACCTCGGCGAGCAGCTTGTCGGCCTCCTTCGGGTCGGTGGTGAACAGCCGCCGCGGGCCCGCCGCGTCCGGCGTCTCGTCCGCCTGCGCGTGCGGCAGCCACTTCACCCAGTCCCACTCCTCGCGGAACTGGTCGGCGACGCCGAAGACCACGCGCAGGTCACCGGGGGCGTGCGCGAAGACGGCCTGGGCGAGCAGCGCGCGCACCATCGGGCGGGTCGCCTCCGGCGTGCCGTGCAGCTGGACCCGGGCGTACCCGCGCAGGTAGATCGCGATCGGCGCGTCGGCGAGGCTGGTGTAGGCGCGCAGGAACCGGCGCAGCGCGTGCGCGGCCATCGGCTCCAGTTCGTCCACCGGCTTGGTCGCGGGCGCCTTGAGCCGCATCGTCGACCGGCGGTTGCCGATGCCGATCCGGACCTCGCCGAAGTCCTCGTGCGCGGTGCGCCGCTCCCACAGCCGCTGGCTGAGCGCGGCGGACCACAGCGAGTGCGGGTCCGGGTGCAGCCAGCGGGCGGCCCGGTGCTGGTCCACCAGGGACTTACGCACCTTGCGGCGGGTCTGGGTCAGGTAGCGATGGTAGTCCCGCCGCTCCGCGTGCATGCGTTCCTTGTGGTCGCTGGCGTTCCGGAAGAACGGCACGATCACACCCGCGGCGACCGAGACGACCATCAGACCCATGCCGAGGTACGCCAGCGTGCCGGCACCCGCACGCACGAAGACCAGCATCATCGCCAGTGAACCCATGGCGATCGGGATGTAGAGCCAGATCTGCCCGATGCCGCCGGCGGCGGGCTCCGGGACGACGGGCGGCTCGTGCAGCTCGATCTCCCCGGCGGGCGCCACCGGGCCGGCCCGGCGTGGCCGGCGGACGAACGCGACCGTACCCAAAGTGTGCTCCTGAATCCTCTGCGGGGGTGCCTCGTGAGGGTTATCCCCCGGGCCGCCGGTGTCACGCGCGTGCGCGCGCGTCAGAGGCGGCGTTCCGGTTAGCTTCACGGCCGGATGCAGGGCTGGAAGGGGAACCGGAACCACGGATGGAAGAGCCCACACAGCGTCGCACGGCAGCGCCGGTAAGGCTACGGTTTGTCCTGGGGCAAAACGTGACAGATGTCGCGGTGCCGGCCGAGGTCGCGCTGATCGACGTGCTGCCCGCGGTCCTACCCGCGTTGCAGCCGGACGCCGCGGACCACGGCACCGACCACGACGGGTACGTCGTGCAGCGCTTCGGACAGAAGCCGCTGGACGAGGAGAAGTCCGCCGCCGAGCTCGACCTGCTCGACGGCGAGACCGTGCACATCCGCCCGCGCGCGGCCGCGTTGCCGCCGATCGACTTCGACGACATGATCTCCGGCATCGCCGATCAGGTCACCAACCACGGCGACCACTGGACCCCGGGCCGGCTGCGCGGCATGCTGCTCGGCCTCGCCGGGCTGTCCATCCTGCTCGCGTTGCCGGTGCTCGGCCTCAACGGCCTGCCGCTGGAGCGCGCACTGGCCTCGATCGGCCTGTGCGTGGTGCTGCTGACCGCGGCCGGCGTGGCCAGCCGGGCCGCGCTCGACCCGGTGGTCGGCACCATCTTCGCCGGTGCCGGCGCGGCCTACGCGGCCGTCGCGGGCTGGGCGTTCGCCACTTACGCGCTGCCCGACGCCGGGTGGGCGCTGCCGGTCGCGACGTCCGCGATCGCCGCGCTCACCGCGCTCTGCGTCGGCCTGGCCGCGGTCGCGGACAGCGCGCTCGTCTTCACCGGCGCCATCGCATTCACCATCGCGGTCGGCGTGCCGTCGCTGGTGGCCGCCTACACCGGGTACTCGCAGCAGGACATCGCCGGCATCACGCTGGTGATCAGCCTGGGCGTGATGATGGGGCTGCCGCTGATCGCGTTCCGGCTCGGCGGCTCCTCGCTGCCGATGCTGCCGGGCCGCGCGGACCAGCTCAACGAGGACATCGACCCGGTGCCGCACCAGCTGGTGGTGGACCGGGGCAAGGCCGCGGTGAGCTACCAGTCCGCGCTGCTCATCGGCGTCTGCCTGGCCCAGGCGCCGCTCGGCCTGATCCTGGTCGCGCCGGGCGGCCCGTGGATGCTGCTGTTCGCCTCGATGTCGGCCGCGCTGCTGTTCCTGCGCGCCCGGCACCTCACCACGGCGGTCCAGCGGTGGGCCGTGCTGGTGCCCGGCACCGTGATCACGATCGGCGTGCTGATGCGCTGGCTGCAGGATCAGGAACTGCTGATCCGGGCCGCGGTGGCGCCGTTCATGCTCGCGATCGGCCTCGCGTTCGTGGTGGCCGCGACCATCGTGCCGGGGCGGCGGCTCCGGCCGTACTGGGCCCGCGCGGCGGACATCTCGGAACTGGCGATCGCGGTCGCCATGCTGCCGGTGCTCGGCGCCGCGCTCGGCGTCTACACGTTCATCCGGCACTGGGCCGGCGGCTGACATGCGGTCGCGTAGAGATCAGGTCCAGGCATACCTCTTCGAGGCCCAGCGCATCGTCGGCGGGCTGATGAAGGGGCGGCCGGACAGCGACGACCCGCCGCACCGCCGCTTCGCCATCGGCGTGGTGGTCGGACTCCTCTTCGCCGTGCTCATCACGGCGGGCTTCGGCATCTACGGCCTGCTCCGCCCCGGCGGCAGCACGCAGTGGAAGAAGGAGGGCTCGATCATCATGGTCAAGGAGACCGGCGCCCGCTACCTGCTGCTCGACGGCCAGCTCCGCCCGGTGCTCAACTACACCTCAGCGCGGCTGATCCTGGCGAACGAGAACGCGGTCATCTCGGTCGCCCGCAAGTCAATGGTCGGCGTGCCGGTCGGCGGCCCGATCGGCATCACCGACGCGCCGGACAACCTGCCGACCGCGGCGACGCTGCACACCGGCACCTGGACCGTCTGCGCCCGGCCGCCGGTCGAGACGAACGGCCCGCCGCGTACCACGCTGCTGTTCACCGCGAAAGAGGCCGCGGCGTCGGCCGGCACCGGTGCACTGCTGGTGTCCACCCCGGACCAGGCGCTCTACCTGGTCTGGGAGGGGCGGCGGTACCGGATCCCGAAGCCGTCCGCGATGACCGCGCTCGGCTACGACTCGATCCCGCCGATGCCGGTCAACCCGGCCTGGCTCAACTCGATCCCGGCCGGGCGCGACCTGGCCGCGCCGGACCTGCCGGGCCGGGGCGAGTCCGGCCCGCGGATCAGCGGGCTGCCCGCCAAGGTGGGGCAGGTCTACGAGGTGAGCAACCCGGTGGTGAACACCCGGCAGCTCTACCTGCTGACCAGGAAAGGGCTGGAACCGCTGGCCCGGACCGCGGCCGCGTTGATCCTGGCGGACTCGGACACGGCGAAGGCGTACCCGAACCAGAAGGTCGCCGCGATCCAGATCGGCGCGGACGGCCTGGGTGACGCCGAGGTCGTCGATTCCGCGGCGTACTTCGTCGGCTACCCCGCGTCGCCGCCCCAGCCGGTCAACGCGATCGGCGCGGACCTGCCGTGCGTGCGGCACGCGCTGACCGGCGGCGGCACCACGGTGACCACCGCGTCGCTGAAGGAACAGGATCTCGTGGGCGCGGTGGCGGTGCCGACGCGGACCAACACACCGTCCACCATCGACGAGATCATGGCGCCCACCGGTTCCGGCATGCTGGTGCAGGACCGGGCCGCGCCCGGCGCCGCGCCCGGAGCCAAGTACCTGATCTCGGAGTACGGGGTGAAGTTCCCGCTGGCGGACGACAACACCGTCAACGCGCTGGGCTTCTCCGGCGTCGGTCCGGTAGACATGCCGTCCGAGATGCTGGCCATGCTCCCGACCGGCCCGGTGCTCAGCCGGGACGCCGCGCTGCAAGGGCAGGCTTGGGGCGGATGAGCCGGACACACACCCGGCGAGGGAAACCCCCGCGAATACGCTCTCCACGCCGTCAGCGGCCCGGAACCGTCCTCGGCTTGATTGCATGAACCGGGCGGAATCGCGGATCGGCGATCGGGCTCGCGAAGACAGAGAAACAGTACGTACGAACAAGCGGAGGCTGGCATGGCTCTGAATACCAAGGTAACGCCGACTGAGATGCGGCAATCGGCTGACAAGCACCGGTCGACGAACGAGTCCTTCACGCAGGCGGAGGACAACCTCACTCGGACGGTCGATGACCTCCACCAGCGGAGCAGGAACGCCCTGACGGACCGGCTCGCCGTCGTCCACCAGGAGTGGAAGGAGTCGATGGAGGCGGTGCAGAAGAGGCTCGAGGCGATGACGGCGTACCTCGAGGACTCCGCCACCGAGATGGAGAACGCCACCACGGGTCAGGCTCAGGACCTGCGCTGATCCCAGCGTTCACGCGTCACTTAACTCACCTTCTAGAAAGGATCTTCCGTGTCTGATGACCAGATGAATTATGACTACGCGGCGATGGACGCCGCGTTCGAAGAAATGATGCACATCGGCCAGAAGATCGAGTCGGACGTCGACGGGCTGATGGACGACGTCGAGAGGATGTTCCAGAACAGCGAGGGTGCGCTCATGGAGGGCTACAAGTCCCGCGCCGGCACCATCAAGGAAGACCTCCACGCCGAGAACCTCATCATGAAGGAACGCGGCAAGCAGCTGACCGATTTCTACCAGGACATGGGCATGCGCGACCGGAAGCTCGGCGACGGCATTTGATCCGCCCGGAGGCGGTCGGCGTGATCCCGCGCGGATCCGTCGACCGCTCCTCCGTCTGTGCTAGGCCGTTTTACACACATCGTTTTCCGGGGTGACCCGCCCTCACGGCGCGGCGATCGCATCCCGCCGCCTGATCGACCGAGCCTGGAGAGGGTAGAGGAATGGCTGAGGCACCGACCACCAAGGTCACTGCGGACGCGCTGGACGCGGCCGCGAAGAAGCTCGACGGTCTCTTCGACGACACCTCGGCCTTCGAGAACCTCGAGAAGTTCGAGGATCTGGAGGCCGGCTACAAGGACTTCGACTCGGCGAACTGGCTGTTGGCGCTCGTCGACGACCGCCTGAAGGGCGTGCAGGCGCACGGCGATGCGATGAAGTCGTCGATCACGGACCTCGCCGAGAAGCTGCGCAAGATCGCCAAGAACTTCCGCGACGCGGACGAGGCGAACGCCGACGCGCTGCAGGACAGTTCGCTCAAGGTCATTGACACCTGGGTCGGCGACACGGTGGACATCTCGTTCGACGACGCCGAATACACGGACACCGTCTGGCAGGGCCAGGACACCAAGGACACGACGCACGGCGACGCCTACAAGATCGACAAGGGCGCTCCGGTGTACGGCCCGAACGGCGCGATCGACATCACGCTGCCCAAGTCGATCGGCCGGGACGACGACAAGGACAACATCGCCGGGCTGTTCGACGATGCGAACAGCAAGAACGACGACGGTACGGACTTCAAGTACGACGGTGGCTTCATTCACGACGACGACCCGGACTGGGACAACAAGAAGGGCGCCCGGAATGACCCCAACCAATTCACGCAGACAATCCTGAAGGACTGGAACTACTAGAGGTCTGAGAGAGTTCGAGGAGCCTCGCGGTGGCCGAAGAGAAGATCTACGTCGGGTCGTTCAACACGCCTGCGCCGACTGGCCAGACGTTCGCCAGCTTTGCGGATTCGACCCAGTTCATGAACGCCGTCAAGCATCTGGTCGACGACCGGGAATCCATCGGCCAGCACTGGCACGACGCCGGTGACGCCTTCCAGAAGGCGATGGACAAGATCAAGGCCATCACCGACGGCCTCAACGAGGTTCTGCGTGACCTGGACAGCAAGTTCGAGGGCAAGGCGGGCGATCGTTTTCAGGACAAAGTGGACGACCTGCGCCGGCACAACGTCAAGGTGTTCGACAACCTTGAGGGTTACCCGGGCGCGGTCGGCCACGTCGGTCACGACATCAAGATCTTCGGTGGCGAGATCATCGACGCCAACCGGCTCCTCGGCGACAAGCTGAAGGAACAGCAGGCGGACATCTTCGAGCAGGCGCTCTACAGCATCTACGAGGGGACCGACAGCAGCCCCTCGGCGGACCAGATCAGCCGGATCCGCGAGGCGGCCAAGCGCAAGGTCGACCGCGAGGTGCTGATGCCGCACATGCGTGAGCGCCTCCGGAGCCTCCGCGACAAGTACAACGAGCGCGGCGGCGTGCTGGACGAGCTCGAGGTCGAGATGAGCGACTTCGCGCCCGAGTTCAAGAAGAGCGAGAAGCCCGAGGAGGAGCCGGAGGAGGAGCCGGAGGAGACCCCGGAGGAGAAGGAGCAGAGGGAGAAGGAAGAGAAGGAGGAGAAGGAACAGGAGGAGAAGGAGAAGGAACAGGAGGAGAAGGAGAAGGAGGCCGAGGCGAAGGCCGCCGCCAAGGAGAAGGAGGCGGAGGAGAAGGCCGCCAAGAAGGAGGCCGAGGAGGAGGCCAAGCAGGCCGCCGCCGAGGAGAAGGCCGAGGCCAAGGAGAAGGAGGCGGAGGAGAAGGCCGCCAAGAAGGAAGCCGAGGAGGAGGCCAAGCAGGCCGCCGCCGAGGAGAAGGCCGAGCAGCAGGCCGCGGAGCAGGAGAAGAAGGCCGACGAGGCCGCGAAGAAAGCGGGCGAGGCGCTCGGCGGACTCGGCGGTGGTCCCGGTGGGGGCCAGGGTGGCGGCGAGGAGTCGGCCGCGGGTCAGGAACGTGAGAAGGCCCTCGAGGACGCGAAGAAGGCCGCCAGTGACGCCATCGAAGGGCTGACCGGCGGAGCCCCCGGCGAAGAGGCCGGCGCGGGCACCGGTGGCGGCGCTCCGGGCGGTGGCTCCAGCGGCTCCGGTTCACCCGGTGCCGCGCGGGACAAGGCGCTCGAGGACGCGAAGAAAGCGGCGAACGACGCCATCGAAGGACTCACCGGCGAGGGCGAAGGCGAAGGTGAGGGCGCCGGAGGCGGAACACCCGCGACCGAGTCGGGCGACCCGTCCAAGAGCGGCGAGGCGGAACGGCAGAAGGCGCTGGAAGACGCGCAGAAGGCCGCGAACGACGCCATCGACGGCCTGATGGGCGGCGGCGCAGGCTCGCCCACCGGAACCGGTGGCGGCACCGGCGGTGGAACGGGTGGCGGCACCGGCGGCGGCGAGGCGGCCCGGGACAAGGCGCTGGAGGACGCGCAGAAGGCGGCGAACGACGCGATCGACGGCTTGATGGGCGAAGGCGGCAGCAGCACGCCCGCCGAGGCGGTCGAGGACGCGCAGCAGGCCGCGAACGACGCGATCGACGACCTGATGGAGGAGACCGAGTCCGACCCGTCGCTCAGCGACGAGGAGAAGGCCGGCCGGACCGAGGCGCTCGAGGACGCGCAGGACGCGGTCAACGACGCGCTCGACGAGATGGAGTCCGGCCTCGGCGGCGAGGGCGGCGGCACCGGCGCGGGCACCGGCGAGGACGCGGTCGACGACGCGAAGAAGGCGGCCGAGGACGCGCTCGGCGACCTCGCGACGAGCAGCGACGACCCGGCCGAGAAGGACGCCATGCGGGACGCGCAGAAGGCGGTCGACAAGGCGCTCCAGGGCGTCGACGACTCCGGCTCGCCGAAGGAGGCGCTGGAGAACGCGCGCCAGGCCGCGGAGGACGCGATCGACGGCCTGATGGACAGCACGTCCGAGGACCCGGCCCTCTCCGACGCGGAGAAGGCCGACCGGATGGACGCGCTGGAGAACGCCCAGGACGCGGTCGACGACGCGATGGACGAGGTGGAGAGCGGACTCGGCTCCGGCGCGGGCAGCACCGGCGGCACGGGCGGTGGCACCGGCGACGGCCCATCCGAGGCCGCGGCCGCCCGGGAGCAGGCGTTGCAGGACGCGCAGGAGGCGGCCAACGACGCCATCGGCGACTTGGAGGAGGGCCTCGGCATCGGCGAGGACATCAGCGGCGAGGGCGGTGGCGAAGGCGGCGGTGACGGCGTCCTGGACCAGAACGACGCGTGGCGCGACGACGCCATCGGCGAGGCCCGCGACTCGATGTCGGACTCGATCGACCAGATGATCGCGGACGCCGAGGCGATGCCCGGTGACACCCCCGAGGAGCGAGCCCGGATCGAAGGGCTGGAGGAGGCGAAGGCCGCGGCCCAGGATGCGCTCGACGGCCTCATCGAGGAGGATGGCGTCCACACCGGTGACGGTAAGGAGACCAGCCTCGACGACCTGCTCGGCGGTGGCCCGGGTGGCGGCTCGGGCGGTGGGTCCGGTGGCGGTGGCGCCCCTGACCTCGGCGGCCTCGACGATGCCCTCGGCGGCGGTGGCGGCGGCACCGGCGGTGGTGGTGGCGGCGGCCCCGCCCAGATCGAGAACGGCGTCAACCTGATGCCCGCGGGCGGTGGCGACGGCTCCGGATCCGGCTCCGCGGCGCAGTCGAACGCGGCGTCCGCGCTCACCGGCGGCGGTACCGACGGCAATCAGCCGATGCAGGCGATGCCGCCGGGCGGCGCCGGGCACGGCGCCCAGCCGCCGAAGGATCGCGAGCGCAACACCTGGATGGAAGCGGAGGACGGCGCCTGGGACGAGTTCGATGAGGGCGTCTCCACCGGCGCCGTGGGACGGCCGTCCCGATGAGCCCGGCGCCGGCCACGCTGGACGACGTGGCGCGCATTCTCCTGAATGCGCGCCCGCACGTCCTGTACGAGGTCGCCGAGCAGTTCGACGCACGACGTCGCGCGTTCGCCGACCTGGCCGGGGACTTCGACATCGCGATGCGCCGGGTGGACGAGGCCTGGACGCGCCCGGCCGAGCTGGGCGCGATCTCGGTGACCGGCGCCCGGCCGGCCCGGATCACCGCGGTGTTGCAGGAACTCGAGGCCACCGACTTCGCGGCGACGCTGCGTCAGGCCGGGGACGCTCTGCTCGACGGCCAGCGTAGAATCCGTGAACTGGTGCAGGGACGGGACGCGGCGCCGGAGAGCGAGCGTGCCGCGTACGACCGGCAGGGCCTGGTCACCATGTACGCCGTGGACCAGGCGTTCGTGACGGCCGGCACGGATCTTCCGGAGCCGCCGGCGACCACCGCGACGGGTGAGCGGCTGGCCGCCCGGGAACTCCCGCCGGCGCCGGTGATCGAGCCGCCGGCCTCGGACTCGGTGACGCTGATGGCGGTGCAGTCCCCCGACGATCCGGACGCCGCTTCCGGCGGCTCTGGCGGTGGTGGCGGTGGCGGTGGCGGCTCCCCGATGGGCGCGATGCCGATGCCGATGGCCGCCGGAGCCGGAGCCGCAGCCGGCGCCGGCGCTGGTATGGCCGGCATGGGAGGCATGGGAGGCATGGGCGGCATGGGAGGCATGGGAGGCATGGGCGGTGGCGGAATGACCGGCGCCGGCGGCCCGAGCCAGCCGCGGAGTCGCAAGGAAGGCGGCAAGACGCCGCCGCTGGCCGAGGTCGAGGCCTGGATGGAGAGCGTGGAACGCGAGGGCTGGGACATCCCCGGCCGCGGTAAGCCCCGTTTCTGATTTCACCTCATGTTGTGATCACATAGCTTCCGGAGAGGAGACGCCATGACGGATGCAGCCGACAACGCGCAACGTGAACTGGACGCCGCGCTCGCCCAACTGGACGAGGAGCGGGCCCGGCTGGCCGGCCTCAGCGAGCAGATCGCGTCGGGCGGCACGGTGCACACGACCAAGGACCGCATGCTCACCGTGACGCTCGACGGTCGCGGTGACCTCACCAAGCTGGCGTTCAACAACACCAAGTACCGGCAGATGCCGCCCGCCGAGCTGGGCGCCGCCATCGTGGACGCGATCGGCGCGGCCCGCGGCGAGGCGATGGGCAAGATGGACGAGATGTTCGGCCAGGACCTGCTGCCCGGCATCTCGTTCAAGAGCCTGGCGAACGGCACGGTGCCGCTCGACCAGATCGTCGGCAATTTCGTGGAGACCGCGCTCAAGTCGCTGCCGGACGACGCGGTCAGCCCGGCGGACCGGTCCCGGCTGATGGGTGACAAGTGATGTCTGAGATCACCAGGGTCCAGATCCCCGAGGTCAACGGCGCGTCCACGCGTCTCGACGTCATCTCCGACCAGCTCGAGACGGCCGTGCACCAGCTCAAGCGACGGCTCGAGGCAGTGGAGGGCTGCTGGGGCGACGACGAGGCCGGCAAGAAGTTCGCCGAGGGGTACCTGCCGAAGGCCCAGGAAGCGCTGGAGAACGGCAAGCTCACCCCCGAGTCGCTGGCGACCGTGGCGGAGAACCTCCGCATGATCACGACCGAGTTCGCCAAGCTCGACCAGTACGGCGCCGACAAGCTCATCTTCGAGGACAAGTAGGCAGAGGTACCAGTAGCTCATGCCCGGAGGATCGATCCAGCCACCTCAGCACCTTCAGAACTTCCTGAAGGTGACCGTCGGCATGGAATGGCCCGAGGGCAGCGAGGGCAACCTCAAGGAGATCCACAACGCGTGGATGGCCTTCAAGCAGGCGGCCCAGCACGCCAAGGACGATCTGGCGCCGGTCAGCCGGACCCTCGACAACTCGATGGACGGCTCCGCAGCCCGCCTCTACCAGGACGTGACGAAGAAGGATCTCCCCGAGATCCTGGACTCGCTGATCAGCACGGCCGATGAGCTGGGCAAGTCGGCGATGAACGCGTCGGCGAGCCTCCAGAAGACGAAGATCATGATCATCGTCCAGCTGGTGATCCTCTTCGCGTCCATCGTCGCGCTCATCGCCTCGCTCTTCGGCGCGTTCGCCGTACCCGGCGTGCTCGCCGCCGGCCGCGCCATCCTCTGGGCCATCCTCCGGACGCTGCTGCGCGAGATCGCGGTCGAGTTCCTCATCGGCTTCGGCATCGACTTCCTGCACCAGGCCATCAAGCAGCTCCAGGGCGAGCAGTACGGCTGGGACACGAAGTCGCTCGGGCAGAGCGCGTGGGGCGCGGTGCTCGGTGGCGTCGCGGCCGGTCTGGGCCGGTCCGCCGGCGGCGCCATCATGTCCAAGATCACTAGTAAGGTCGGCAAGGGCGGCAAGAACGTCCCGATCGACCCGCCGAAGAAGTTCAGCGGGCTCGACATCAAACTGAAGGTCGGCGGCGCCGCTCTCGGCGCGGTCGGCCAGGCCGCCGGCGCCGCGGCAGCCGAGGGCATCACCTCCAAGATCACCGGTGAGCCGTTCAACTGGGGCTCGGTCAGCGCCGCCGGCATCGGCGGCGTCGGCGAGGGCAACGACTCGCCGTTCGCCGGCAAGGGCGCCGACATCAAGGGCAAGATCGGCGACCTGAAGGGCAAGATCGGCGCCCTCGACCTGGACAAGCAGACCCTGGTCACCGACGGTCCCGAGGCCGAGCAGCCGCCCGTCTACACCGAATCCCCCGAGGACCAGCCGCCGGCCTACGACTCCGACGAGGTCCAGGGCGGCGACGGCTCCACCAAGGAGAAACTCCAGAACGTCAACCTCGACTCCGAGGGTACGAAGGGGGCGTCGGACTTCGAGACCGCGCTCGCCGAGGAGAAGTCCCGCGTCGACGCCGAAAAGTCCGCCCTGGACGACGCGCTCACCAGCCTGCTGGGTGGAAAGGGCCTCGGCACGCCGGGCCTCGACCACCTCGGCAACCCGACCGTCATGCCCGCCGAGGTCGCCCAGGGTCAGACGTCGCCGACGCAGGGGACGGGCGGCAAGTCCGCCGAGTTCGGTCAGGGCCAGACGTCGCCTGGACAGGGGACCGGCGGCAAGTCCGCGGACGTCGGTCAGGGCCAGACATCGCCTGGACAGGGGACCGGCGGCAAGTCCGCGGACGTCGGACAGGGCCAGACATCGCCTGGACAGGGGACGGGCGGCAAGTCCGCCGAGGGCGACAGCAAGCTTGCGGAGTTCAAAGGTCAGACCGGCCAGTCCGGCCAGACCGGCTCCGAACAGCCCTCCGTCATCTCGAACGGCCCCACCGACTCCGAAGCGCCCCCCGTCTACTCGAAGACCGACACCAACGCGCCCCCCTCCTACGAGGAGGCCACCTCCGGCACCGCGAACCAGCAGGGCGCGACGAATCAGTCTGGTGCGACGAATCAGTCTGGTGCGACGAATCAGTCTGGTGCGACGAATCAGTCTGGCGCGACGAATCAGTCCGGTGCGACGAATCAGTCCGGTGCGACGAACCAGTCTGGCGCGACGAATCAGTCCGGTGCGACGAACCAGTCTGGCGCGACGAATCAGTCCGGTGCGACGAACCAGTCCGGTGCGACGAATCAGTCCGGTGCGACGAACCAGTCTGGCGCGACGAACCAGCAAGGAAATTCGTCGCAGACGGCGTCTCAGCCGCCGACCTCGTCGACCGGTGGTTCCACGTCCGGAAGCGGTTCGCAGGCCAACGGGCAGGTGCAAACCCAGAGCAGCGGATCGCAGACCGGTAATACCGGCGCCCAGACTGGCAGCCAGTCGTCCTCCACAGCGGGGCAGTCGACGACGCAGCCGCAGACCAGTAGCTCAGGTCCGCAGGCCGCGGGACAGTCACAGACGTCCGGAACCCAGTCCCAGACCGCCGCCGGTCAGGCGAACTCCGGCCAGTCGCAGACCTCCACCTCGCCGGGCCAGACCGCGACATCCTCATCCTCGCAGGGCACTGGAACGTCGTCGGCGCAGTCGCAGACCTCCACCTCGCCCCAATCGCAGACGTCGTCGGGTGGGTCGTCGTCTTCGGCGCCTGGTCAGGTGCAGGGTTCGCAGCCGCAGACGTCGTCGGGTCCGTCGCAGTCCTCTTCGACCTCGCAGCCGCAGGCGCCGTCGAACCAGTCGCAAGGCGCGTCCGCGAACCAGCCGCAGACGTCGTCGAGTCAGTCGCAGGCTCCGTCGTCGAATCAGTCGCAGGCTCCGGCCGCGAACCAGCCGCAGACGTCGTCGAACCAGACGCAGGCTCCGGCCGCGAACCAGCCGCAAACCAGCAGCCAGCCGCAACCCCCGGTGCAGACGCCGGTCAGCCAGCCGCAACCCCCGGTGCAGACGCCGGTCAGCCAGCCGCAGGTGCAGGTACCGATCAACCTGCCGCCGACGAGCACGCCGGCGCCGATACCGGCGCCGCCGAGCCAGCCGCAGGTTTCGGTGACGCCGACGGTCGTGCCGCAGCCGGTGGACAGCGCGCCGCAGCCCTCCGTGGACGTCACCGACACGACGGACATCACCGACACGACCGACTTCACCGACACCACGGATACGTCGGACACGTCGGACACGTCGAATCCTGTGGACCCGCCCACGCCGGTGCCGTCGGATGCGACGCCGGATACCGGGCAGGACAAGCCGTTCCTGCAACCGGACGACTGGCGGGACGCGGCGGACAAGACGCCGTCGCAGCGGGTGGATGTGCAGCCGGACCGGGGCCGTGGCGACAGCGGGGCGCGGCCGGATGTGCGGTTCGACGTCAAGCACGTCGAGGTGTCGCCGGGGCGGAACGTCACCGAGGTCACCTGGAAGCCGCACTTCGTGCCCGGCCAGGTCACGCAGACGCAGGTGGACGCGGCGCGGACCGCGTTGCAGACCGACGGGCCGCTGACCCGCTCGCAGGTCGCGACCGTCCACGACGCACTGCGGCCCGGTGCGGGCCTGCACCCGGCGGACGTCGACGCGGCCCGGTCGGCGGTCACGCCGGGGGCGCGGCTGACGCCGGACCAGACGGCCCGGATCGGCGACATGCTGGTCCCCGGCCCGCGGGTGAGTCAGTCGCAGGTGTCGAACCTGGTGCAGAACCTCGCCTCGCAGGCGAACCAGGACATCAACGGCCGCCATCACCTGGACGGCGACGACCACCAACTGCATCTGAACATTCAGGCCCCGGACGGTCCGGCGGACGCGCACACCACGATCACGGTGTGGCCGGGTGACAACCACGGCAACGCCTCGGACCTGGGCGTCGACGCGCCGGTGCAGCTCCAGATGATCCATGTGGCGCCGCACCTGGGTCTGCCGGACTTCACGATCGGGGACCGCCCGGCCGACGGCGACTCGACCACCGACGTCGGCCCCGGGGACCTGCTGATCCCGCCGTTCGCGCTGCGGTCGATGTGGGAGACGATCCAGGACGCCGGCCGTTCGACGCCGCAGGTGGTCTCCAGCCCGGACCCGGCGACCGGCATCGATGCGCCGACCGACCGCGACGGCACCGCGCTGTCGGACACGGTCAAGGAGAACGTGGCGAGCCGCCGCCCGGACATGTCCGGCTGGCGTCCGGCCGGCTCGCGGAGCAATGTGGACCTGCTGCTGGACCGCGTGCCGCAGCTGCGCAACCTGAACGCGGACCGGAACCCGTCCGCCGACGCGGGCTGGCTGACGAACTGCGTGCTGGCCACGATCTCGTCGGTCTGGCAGCTGCTCGACCGCGGCCGGCAGTACCGGACTGTGCCGTCGGTGGCCACCGACGTCAACGTGCTGCCTCAGGTGGCCGGTACGCCGATGGTGGACACCGACAGCCTGGACACGATCGCGGCGTCGCTGAAGAACGTCGACTCCGCCGGCATGGTGGTGGTCAACGCGAAGCGCGGGGAGCCGGCGCACAGCTTCACGGCGGTGCGGGTGGCCCCGCGTACCGTCTCGTCCGACCCGCTGGACGGTGTCGCGTTCTTCGACGCGGAGTCCGGCCGGCAGGCGAAGATCCCGGTCGACCCGCTGCGACTGCGGTTCGTCCCGGTGCCGGGCACCGGGGTGGACCTCGCGCCGATCGAGTCGGCGCCGCGGCAGACTCCGCGCGCCGCGGAGACCGGCGAGTCCACCGACTTCGGGGACGACGACGTCGCCACCGGCAGCCCGTCGGTCACCGCCGATCCGGACACGGTCGCGGACGACCGGGCCGTTCGCCTGACGGAGGTGGCGGACGAGGCCGGCCGGTTGACGACGCCCGTCGTCCCGCCGGAGCCGGATGCCACGCCCGACTCGCCGCAGTTGTCGGAGCTGGTGTCGTCCCTCACCGAGACGAGGGCGACGATCCGCGACACGTTGGTGCCGCAGTTGCAGCAGGCCGGCAGGGACCTGGGCGACAGCCGGACCGCCGTGGAACACAGCGAGCGGAAGATCGCCGACGCCGAGGCGGCACTGCGTGACATCGATCGGCAGATCGCCCAGGCGGACATCCGGGTCGGGACCACGCGCGTCGACGCGCGGGTGGCCGAGATCATGTCCACCGGGAACCAGGAGACGGCGGCGGCGGACGTCAGGGCGGCCGAAGCCGCACGCGACGCGCTGGACGGCCCGCGCGAAAGTGCCGACCAGCGCGTGAGTGATGCCTACGCCGACCGGGAAACCGCGCTGGAGCAGGTGAAAGAGGCCGCCAAGGCCTCGAACCGGGCGAAGACGGCGCTGGCCGCGGCCAGGAACGCGGCGGAGCACCTGCGGCTGCGGATCGACGCCATGCGGCCGTTCCCGACCGCGACGGACGGGATGACGACCGCGCGGGTCGCGTCGCTCGGGTTCGAGGCGCGGCGGATCGTCAACGACAGACTCACCCCTCAGGCCCTCGCCGCGACCACTCGGTCGCGGAACGCGGACACGGCCCTGGCCTCGTTCCGCGACCGGGTGGTCGCGGCTCAGCGGGCCGAGAACGACGTGCAGAACGCGGGGCGTACGGCACGCGCACGGCAGGACGACTTCGACCGGGCGACCACCCGGCTGCATGAGGCCTTCGACACGGCGGCGCGAGCGGCGATCGTCCGGGCCGACGCGGAGGCGAAGGCGAAGGCGGCGCGGAAGGCGGCCACCGAAGCGGGCACCAGGCTCGGCGGCGCGCAGCGGGAGCTCGGCGCGCTGGGCGGGCGGCTGCCCACCGCCCGGGCGGAGCTGGCCGCCGCGCAGCGGGCCCACGAGGCGAACCCGGACACCACGCCGGAGCCGGACGGCTCCCAGGTGCTCGACATCGAGGAGCGGATCGAGGAGCTCCAGGAGGCCATTCCGGAGCTGGACACCCAAGCGAAGGATGCCGCGCGGCGCTCGGACGAGGCCGAGCAGCTCAGGAAGCAGGCCGCGACCAAGCAAGAGGCCGCCGCCCAGGTGTACGAGACCCGCGAGGGCGTCTTCGAGACCGCGGAGCAGGAAGTCACGGACGCCGAGCAGGCCCTCGACGAGGCACGGGTGGCTCAGCAGGGCACGCCGACGGTCGCGCAGTTGGAGTTCGAACTGACCAGGCTCGGCATGGACCTGGAGCAGGCCCGGTCCGACGACCGGACGGCCACGCAGCAGCTCGCTGACGCGCAGTCGAAGCTGGACGATCTCGAGGCGCGGATCAGCAAACAGGTCGACCTGACCAGGTTCGGTGACCGGGACGATCCGGGCAGCGCGCACAGCTATCTGGGCACCGGCACCGAGGTCACGATCGCGAAGACGGACGCGGACGACGTCCGGCAGCTGGTCCAGGACCGGGCCGACCCGCACATCCACTACACCCAGCGGGATCAGATCAAGGGTGAGATCGACGCGATCACCACGCAGCTGTCGCTGACCGGCAATCTGCCGACGGCGATCGGCAAGTCGGGTATCACGCACGTGGTCGGCTCCGGTGAGCACGCGCTGCGGGTGCGGTTGCGTGCCACGATGACGCGGAACGACGCGCCGGACGTGTTGCCGGACCTCCCGACGGCGGAGCTGACCCAGGCGGAGAACCGCAAGGTCGGCAATTCCACGAACGCGGTCATCCAGCAGTCGTCGAACTACCGCGACCTGCCGCTCACCTTCCAGCGGTTCCAGCCGCTCAGCCAGGGTCTGTTCCGGCTCTTCAACATCACCGGGACCGCGCGGATCACGCACGGCAAGTACACCCGGACGACGCTGACCGACATCGGGGCAGGCCAGGGCACCACGGAGCGCATCCGC
Source organism: Catenuloplanes japonicus (assembly GCF_000717135.1). GTDB lineage: Bacteria > Actinomycetota > Actinomycetes > Mycobacteriales > Micromonosporaceae > Catenuloplanes > Catenuloplanes japonicus. The sequence continues at coordinate 1,005 of NZ_JNXY01000016.1, read as the reverse complement.
GGGATCGGCTTCGCGCACCCGTACACCGTGGAATGGTCTGTGGTGGTGGAGCCGGCCAGCACGCCGCTGCCCGATCCGCTCAGGCCCGCCAAGGACAAGACGCCGGCGCCGAAGCCGACCGACGCCGAGCTGGCGAAGGGCACGAATACCACGGTCACCACTCCGGTGGTCGTGAACTTCCCGGAGCATGTGGCGGCGCCGAGGCCGCCGGAGGACGCGACTCCGCCGACCGAGGACACGCTGGCGAAGCTGCCGATGTCGATGGACTCGTTCCACGACCCGGGCGGCGTCGGCCGGATGATCCTGGGTGTGCTGCCGCGACTGGCGGGACGGCCGAACAGCGACGCGCTGAATCTGAGCCCGGAGTCGCAGCGGGAGATCCTGACCCTCAGCGGGTTCAGCGACACGCACGCCAACCTGCCGCGCCTGCGCGGGGACGGGATGCTGTCGAACCCGTTGCGGGACGCGGACGGCAAGGAGATCGGCGTTCTGCGGTTGCGGGCGAAGCCGGTGCCGGGCGCCGGTAACCGTATCGTGTCGCAGAGTCAGTTCAATCCGCTGGAGATCTACCGGCAGATTCGTCTGCAGGAGCGGGGTACGACGCAGCTGCGGAACCTGTTCGAGCTGAGCGCGAACCTCGGCACGACGTTGGTGCCGAAGCCGATGGCGGAGACCGCGGTCGCCGGCACCTACGGCACGATCAGCGGGTCGGTCACCGGCGCGATGGCCCACGGCACGACGCACGGCACGAATACCGGTGCGTCGTCGGAGATGGGCCGTGGTCTGCGGTCCGGTGTGGACAGCGATCCGAACTGGACCGGCAAGGTCGCGCGCGCGATGATCGCGGACCTGGACACCGAGTTCACCGTGGAGTTGCTGACCGCCGGGCAGATGAAGCCGGAGGATTCGCAGACGCACACGTGGACCGGGCTCGCGGAGGATCAGGAGGGTATGCGGGCGCGCTGGCGGCCGTTCACGCTCTCCGGCGCGGATCAGCCGAGGTTC